>NZ_CP035283.1:0-1200000 GCF_004103755.1 Caproiciproducens sp. NJN-50
ATGGAATCGTTCACCGAGGTTTGGAACCTCGTCTGCGAGTACTGCAAAAGTAAAATAACGGAAATCGCATTTTCCACCTGGATCAGCAGGATTGAGCCCGTCACGCTCGATTTTACCGACGGGGTCGCGGTTCTGAGGGTGCCGAACGAACTGCACCGCCAGACGGTTCTCCATTATTATAACGCAATTCTGGAAGAAGCATTCAGGCAAATTTTCAGCCGCGAGATCCAGATCCGCGTCTGTGTCCCCGGAGAAATGGAAAGCGACGCAAAAAAGGAGGAACTGGCTGAGAACGAGGACAACTATGAATTCACCTTCGACACCTACATTGTGGGGCCGTCGAACAAATTCGCGCACGCGGCCTCCATGGCGGTCGCCAGCAAACCGGCCAGCCTGTACAATCCTCTTTTCATCTATGGAAACTCGGGTCTTGGAAAAACGCATCTGCTCTACGCGATCCGCAATGAGATCGGCAACACCAACCCCGCCATGAAGATCGTCTACATCAAAGGGGACGAATTCACCAACGAGCTGATTGAGGCCATCCGCCGGGGCACGACCGGCGAATTTCATCAGCGCTACCGGAAAGCGGACGTGCTTCTTGTAGACGACATCCAGTTTATCGCGGGCAAAGATTCCACGCAGGAAGAATTTTTTCACACCTTCAATACGCTTTACGAGGCGAAAAAACAGATCGTCCTGACCTCCGACCGGCCTCCGAAGGATATCAAGACTCTGGAGGAACGCCTTCTGACCCGGTTCGAATGGGGCCTGACCGCCGATATTCAGCCGCCGGATTTTGAAACGCGGATTGCCATTATTAAAAGAAAAGCGGAATTGCTGAAGATCACCCTGCCGGACAACGTCGTGGAATACATTGCGAACCGGCTGAAAAACAACATCCGCCAGCTGGAAGGCGCCGTCAAAAAAATGAAGGCGTACTCCCTTCTAAATGGGGAAACCATGAACATACAGACGGCTCAGGCCGCCATCAGCGACATCATCAACAACGACCAGCCCACCCCCTTCACCGTCGAGAAAATCATCGACGAAGTCGCGCGTACATTCGGGACAACCGGCGACGACATCCGTTCCTCCAAACGCAGCGCAAACATTTCCGGCGCCAGGCAGATGGCCATGTACGTCGTGCGGGAAATCACGCAGATGCCTATGACCTCAATCGGAAAGGAATTCGGAGGGCGTGACCACTCCACCGTCGTCTACGCAATCCAGCAGGTCGAGAAAAATATTTCCCGCGACGCTAAAATAAAGGCGACGGCAGAGGATATCATCAAAAACATCCGGGACCGTTGAATCGTGAAGAACCGATTCAACATTCCACAAAGCGGAGGAAAACTGTTCTTTTCCAAATTCAAAGTCCCTTCCGGATTTTAAACTTCTTTTCAACATTTCCCACAGAGTTTTCAACAGCATGTTAAATCCTCAAAAAAAATACATACTGTTAACAAATTTCCAACAGAAGAAAAAGAAAAACAAAAAGCTGAAAAAACCAGTATCCATGCGGATTTTCCAATAATTTCAACTTTTCAGCGCATACTACTCCTATTACTGAAAAAATCCATTTCTATCCATTCATATAAGGAAATGAGCGGTGAGATCATGAAAATAACCTGCGACAAGCAAAAGCTGAACGAAGCCGTGTTGAATATCCAAAGGGCGGTCTCCTCCAAATCTTCCATCCCTGCCCTGGAAGGAATTCTGATCCAGGCCAAGGACAACACCGTACAGCTCTGCGGCTACGATCTGGAGCTTGGCATCACAACTTACTTTGACTGCAATACCGAAGAAAACGGAAGCATCGTCCTGAGCGCCAGACTCCTCAGCGAAATCGTCCGCCGCCTCCCGGCGGCAACCGTCACCATCATGACGGATGAAAAACAAATGACAACCATCCAAAGCGGAGAAACCGAATACTCCATCGTCGGAATCCCCGCTCAGGAATACCCCGAACTCCCGGCCGTCGGCGGAGAAAACACCTTGAAAGTACAAAGCGGCATCCTGCGTAGCATGATTCGCCAAACCCTGTTCGCCGTGGCGGAAAACGACGCGAAACCAATCCACACCGGAACTCTGTTCGAACTGGAAACCGACTGCCTCCGGCTCGTTTCCGTCGACGGTTACCGGCTCGCCATCAGGGAAGAACCGATCAAATGCGAATCAAAAACAAATTTCGTCGTTCCGGGCAAGACACTCGGAGAAGTTTTAAAACTGCTTGGCGACGACGACAACGAAGTGGAACTTCAAATCGGCAGGCGCCACATTTTGTTCAGCATTCAAAACTACACAGTCATTTCACGGCTCCTGGAAGGCGAATTTCTCGATTATCGCGCCGCGGTGCCAAACGAATGCTCAACGGAGCTGAAGGTCTCGACGCAAAGTTTCATCAGCAGCGTGGAACGTGTTTCCCTTCTGATCACCGACCGGCTGAAAAGCCCGGTGCGGTGCATATTCGAAGAAAATGAGATCCGCGTTTCCTGCTCGACGGCAATCGGCCGCGCGAACGACAAACTCGATGCACAGATCACAGGCAGTTCGCTGGAAATGGGATTTAACAACCGCTTTCTTCTCGACGCGCTGCGCAACACGGAATGCGACGAGGTCCGTGTCCAGCTGAACGGACCTCTCAGTCCCATGCGGATTCTCCCCCGGGAAGGGAATGCGTTTTTGTTTCTCGTGCTTCCAGTCCGCCTGAAAAATACCGGAGAATGAAGGCTCGATAGGATGAAAGAAGAAAAGATCATCATACGGACGGAATTTATCCGGCTCGACTCTTTTCTAAAGCTGGCGGGAGCCTTTGAAACCGGCGGGCAGGCCAAATACGCCGTTCAAAGCGGTCAGGTGCTGGTAAACGGAGAGGTCTGCACCATGCGCGGGAAAAAAATGAGGCCCGGTGACCGCGCCCAGGTCGGGCAATCCGTTTATGAGGTATGCTCCCCGTGAAAGTTCAGCGGCTCTCATGGAAGAATTTCCGAAATCTCCCGGCCGGCGAATTTGATCCCTGCGGCGAAGTCAATGTGATTTTTGGGCAAAACGCGCAGGGAAAAACCAATCTCCTGGAAGCGATGTGGCTTTTTACCGGAGAGCGGTCTTTCCGCTCTGCGAAGGATGCCGAGCTGGTCCTCCGAGAAGAACCGTCGGCCCGGCTGAAGATGGATTTTTACAGTGAAGGGCGGGAGCAGACCGCGCAGATCACGGTGGCGGACGGCCGCCGCTCTGCGGAACTCAACGGTGTGCCGAAGGGAGCGTGTTCCGCCCTGACCGGAAAATTCTGTGCGGTCGTTTTTTCACCGGAACATCTTGCGCTGGTCCGCGGCGGCCCGGCCCTGCGCAGAAGCTTCGTCGATTCCGCTCTCTGCCAGATAAAACCGGGCTATGTGTCGCTTCTTTCCGGTTACAACCGCACGCTGTTCCAGCGCAATGCGCTGCTGAAAGATATTCCGCGCCACGCGGAGCTGATGGATACTCTGTCCATCTGGGACGACAGGCTCTGTCAGTTTGGGGAAAGGATCGTTCGCCAGAGGACGGCGTATCTCGACGCACTCGCCTCCCCCGCCGCCGGGTTCTATTCCGGAATCAGCGCGGACCGGGAAACCTTGTCGCTCCGCTATCTCAAAAGCGCGGATGATCTTCGGCAGACGCTCTCCGACAGCCGACGGGAAGACCTTTTGAACGGGCACACCGGAGCCGGTCCCCACAGGGACGACGTTGAAATTACCGTCGACGGGATGAGCGCGCGGGCCTACGCCTCTCAGGGACAGAAGCGCAGCGCCGTTCTCGCGCTGAAGCTGGCGGAGGCGGAACTGCTCAACCGCATGAACGGTGAAAGGCCGGTTGTTTTTCTCGACGATGTCATGAGCGAACTGGACTCTCAGCGGCAGGATTATCTTCTGAACCACCTTTCGGAATTTCAGGTTTTTCTGACATGCTGTGAACCCGGCGCGGCGCGGCTGATGAAAAGCGGAGCTCTGTTTCAGATGGAAAACGGCGTGCTTTCCGTCCGGCAACCGCTCTGAGACCGATCATTTTTCCAATGGGAAAGGAATCACGCCATGTATCTTCATTTAGGACAGGACACCGTAGTTCTCATGAAAAATATCATCGGAATTTTTGACATGGAGACATCGACGATTTCCAGAACAACGCGCGACACGCTCGCGGCGGCGCAGAAATCCGGAAATGTTGTGAATGTTTCGATGGAAATGCCGAAATCCTTCGTCCTTTGCAGAGAAGG
Source organism: Caproiciproducens sp. NJN-50 (assembly GCF_004103755.1). Lineage (NCBI taxonomy): Bacteria > Bacillati > Bacillota > Clostridia > Eubacteriales > Acutalibacteraceae > Caproiciproducens > Caproiciproducens sp. NJN-50. The sequence continues at coordinate 4,253 of NZ_CP035283.1, forward strand.
GAATAAAACGACGTTCTATATTACGCAGATTTCATCTTCAACGCTGCTAAAACGAACCGGATTCACCGATGAAATTTCAAATCTTTAAAAAGGAGTCCACATGAAGAAGTTTCGAAAACCGCGCTGTCCTCACTGCGGGGATAAAATAGGTCTCGCAAACGCCTGGGTTTTGAAAACCCAGGGCGAATATCTCTGTCCCAAGTGCGGCGGTGTCTCTAATATCGTGCTGGACAGGCTTCTCTATTTGTTCGCGTTTCTCGCCATATTGGTCAGCGGCGTTTTTTTTACATTGGGGTTTGTCGGACTGCTGCCGCTGGATATCTGGCTGATTCTGTTGGTTCTGCTTCCGTTTCTGCTGTTTTATCTGATGTCTGTTTTTCTTGTGCGCCTGAGGAAACCCGCCGTGCGGAAACGTCCGGCTCCCCCCGGCACAGTCCACAAGCCGGACAGAAGAACGGGCGCCGCCGCGCATTGGCGCTAGAAAGAAGAAACCGAAATGCTGAAACTTCCCCTGTGCCCCTATTGCGGCGCGAGATTTCTCTATCCGGAGGTCAAAAAGTCGCGGAATAAAAAAAGCGGGGTCTGCCCGAACTGCGGTAAGACCTTCCGTATTTACAGCCGGACCGGCCGGGCTGTTTTGTACGCCCTATCCTCGTTTTTTTTGGTCGGGCTCGATTTTTTTCTGCTGACGATTCCCGCCATGAATTTGACGTTTCTTCTGGCAGTGACCGCGGCGGGGGTAGCGGGAATCAGGCTTCTGAATCCCTATACCGTCCGATACGGGCCGGATGCGTAGCGCCTTTTTCGCGTCTGCGGCGAACGTGGCTGAGAAATAAGGACGGCTGCCGTGCGTTAGAAAATTTTAAATGATACGATTTGTAGATCAACTGGAGGGTTCAACTTGGAGTTTGGCAAGGTCACACAGACGAACAGCGAATACGACGAAAGTGAAATACAGGTTCTGGAAGGACTGGAAGCCGTCCGGAAACGCCCCGGCATGTATATCGGCTCCACCGGGCCGCGCGGACTGCATCATCTGGTTTACGAGATTGTGGACAACGCGATCGACGAAGCTCTCGCGGGCTACTGCGACAAAATCGAAGTGGGAATCCTTCCCGGAGACGTGATCTGTGTCACCGATAATGGGCGCGGCATTCCTGTCGGCATCCATCACCAGGTCGGCATCCCGACCGTCACAGTTGTCTACACTATGCTGCACGCGGGCGGAAAATTCGGAGGAGGAGGATACAAGGTCTCCGGCGGGCTGCACGGCGTCGGCGCGAGCGTCGTCAACGCGCTTTCCGAGTGGCTGGAAGTTGAAGTTTTCAAGGACGGGGTCGTCTATTTTCAGCGGTTTGAGCGGGGAAAACCGGTCACGGAGCTGGAGCAGCGGGGAAAAACAGATAAAGTCGGCACTCGCGTCCGCTTTCAGGCGGACCCTGAAATTTTCAGGGAAACCACGGCTTATGATTATGAAACGCTGCAGACCCGGCTGAGGGAACAGGCGTTTTTAAACGCGGGGGTCCGCATTGTCCTGGCGGATGAACGGAACCCGGAGAACCGCCGCGAAGACGATTTTCACTACGAGGGCGGAATCAGCAGCTTTGTCGAATACATCAACAAAAAAAAAGCGGTCGAGGTCATCCATCCGGACGTCATTTATTTTTCCGCGATCGCGCCGGATGAATCCGCGACGGCGGAAGTCGCCATGCAGTACAACGATTCTTACAACGAGCTGATGCTTTCGTTCGCGAACGATATCCACACGACCGACGGCGGTACGCACGAGGACGGCTTCCGCCGCGCCCTGACGCGCGTGATGAACGATTACGGACGGAAATTCAATATTTTAAAAGAGAGCGACAAGAACCTTTCCGGCGATGACTTCCGCGAAGGGCTTACCGTCATTATCAGCGTCAAGCTGCGGGAAGCTCAGTTCGAGGGCCAGACCAAGGCGCGCCTTGGCAACACCGAGATCGGGACGCTGGTCAACTCGATGGTTTCGGAAAAGCTGTCGGTTTATCTGGAAGAGAATCCCGCCGCGGCGCGCGCGATTTTCGACAAGGCGATGGCGGCTTCCCACGCGCGAGAAGCTGCGCGGAAGGCGCGCGACATGGTGCGGCGCAAGTCCGCGCTGGAGAACGCTTCCCTTCCCGGCAAACTGGCCGACTGCCAGAGCCGGAACCCGGATGAAACCGAGATCTACATCGTCGAAGGCGATTCGGCGGGCGGTTCCGCGAAGGGAGGGCGCGACCGCCGGTATCAGGCGATTCTTCCCCTTTGGGGAAAGATGCTGAATGTGGAAAAAGCCAGGCTAGACAAAGTTTACGGCAACGAAAAGCTGATGCCGATCGTCACCGCGCTCGGCTGCGGCATCGGTGAGGAATTCGACCTGAACAAACTGCGCTACGGCAAAATCATCATCATGGCCGATGCCGATGTCGACGGTTCCCACATCCGCACACTGCTTTTGACGTTCTTTTTCCGGTTTATGAAGCCGCTGGTGGAAGAGGGCCATGTCTACCTTGCGCAGCCGCCGCTTTACCGCCTGACCAAAACAAAAAAGCACTATTATGCCTACACGGACAAAGAACGCGACCAGCTGATGAAGGAATTCATCTCCGGATATGATATTCAGCGGTATAAAGGCCTGGGCGAAATGGACCCGGAACAGCTTTGGGAGACCACGATGAATCCGGAAACCCGGATGATGCTGCGTGTGGAGGTGGAGGACGCAGCCGCCGCGGATGAGGCGTTCACCATCCTGATGGGCGATAAGGTTGAGCCGCGCCGGGAATTTATCGAGCAGAACGCGAAATATGTACAGAACCTCGATGTCTGAGCAGGGCCGCGGGATTTCCCGCGCGGCGTGTCCCCTGTCAGGGGAATGCTGCGAAGCGGCAAAGGGTGCGGCCGCCCACAGCGAGAGCCGCGCCGGAAATTTATCGAGCAGAACGCAAAATATGTACAGAACCTCGATGTATGACACAAAGGTTCACGCAAGCTAAATGTGTGGATACGCGGAGCGTTGAAACGGCGGATGCCGCAGATGCCGCGATATCTGACAAAGTTTGCGGAAGCGCTGCGGTATTGTAAATTCTGAAGAGAAGATGAAATTTTTAGATTGATGCGTCCGACATGATATGTGAAACAGCGGATGTGCAGAAGGAGTTTAACAGAGATGACCAGCCGTTCTACTGAAAACGAAAAAAATTCCAAACCTCCGGAACCGGAAGATTCCGGACCTCCTCAGCCGGATTTTCAGGAATCCAAGCTGGTGCCGGATGAGAGCGAAGCCTATGAGGAACAGCAGACCGGAATCGAGCTTTCCTATGTTTTGAAGAAAGAGGAAGTCTATGAATGTCTGAGATACTCCAGCCGTCTGCACAGAAATCGAAAGACCTTCGTTCTGGCAATGTCCGGCTCGGCGGCTTTGGCGGTCCTCTTTCTGGCCGCCGGCGCCTTTACATACCGCGGTTTCTACTATTTCTGCGCGGCTCTGTGCGCGGCTGTTATCATTGTGCTCGGAGTTTTTCCTTACAGAAAAAACGTGCTCCGGGCGCGGGAGGCCGCAGACGGGAATACGGTCCGAATGACGGTTTATCCGGATCGGATCGAGGTTGACCAAGAGGGCGGACTGTGGGAGATTCCGATGGACGGAACCGCCGGATTTGTACAGATCAAGGATCTTTTTGTGCTGTATGCGGCGGAAAAGATGCTGATGATCCCCGTGCGCTGCATCAAACCCCGCATTCTGCCGGACGTTCAGGCCATGATCGTGGCGGGAACCAGACCGAAGAAGCTGAAATTGTAAACAGGCGGCGCACGCTGAGCGCCGGACGCAACAAAATTGCAGGAGGAAGCCCCTGAAATGGATGAAATAGAAGAAAATAACAGAATTGTCAATGTGGACCTTGAAAAGGAAATGAAGAAATCGTTTCTCGATTATTCCATGTCCGTCATTGTTTCCCGCGCTCTTCCGGATGTGCGCGACGGGCTCAAGCCGGTCCACAGAAGAATCCTCTACACCATGTTTCAAAACGGCCTGATGCCGGACCGGGCTTACCGGAAGTGCGCCGATACCGTCGGCTCCGTTTTGGGCAGCTACCACCCGCACGGCGACGCTTCGGTCTACGACGCGCTGGTCCGCCTGGCGCAGGATTTTTCCATGCGCTATATGCTGGTGGACGGCCACGGCAACTTCGGCTCCGTCGACGGGGACCCGCCCGCGGCTTACCGTTACACCGAAGCGCGCATGAGCAAGATCGCGCTGGAAATGCTTCAGGATATCGACAAGGAAACCGTCGATTTCCAGCCGAACTACGACGACCGCCTGAAAGAACCCGTCGTTTTGCCGAGCCATTTTCCGAATCTTCTGGTCAACGGCTCGACCGGCATCGCCGTCGGCATGGCGACCAACATCCCGCCGCACAACATGCGGGAGGTCATCGACGGCGTCTGCACCCTGATCGACAACCGCGGCGCGACGCTGGACGACCTGATGCAGAGCATCAAGGGCCCGGATTTCCCGACCGGCGGCATCATCATGGGCCGCAGCGGGATCCGCGCCGCCTATGGCACGGGCCGGGGCCGGATCATCGTGCGCGCCCGCGCGGAGATCGAGGAGGAAAAGAACGGCCGTTTCAACATCATCGTGACCGAACTGCCCTACCAGGTCAACAAGGCGAGGCTGATCGAATCCATCGCCGACCTGGTGAAGGAGAAGCGGATCGAGGGCATTTCCAATATCGAGGACCATTCCGACCGCGAGGGAATGCATATCGTCGTCACGGTCAAGCGCGACGCTTCCCCACAGATTGTTTTGAATCAGCTTTATTCCTTCACACAGATGCAGTCCACGTTCGGCGTGAACATGCTCGCGATCGTCGACGGCGAGCCGAAGACGCTGACGCTTCGGGAGCTGCTGCTCGAATACCTGAAATTCCAGGAGGACGTTGTCCGCAGGCGCACGCAGTTCGACCTGAGAAAGGCACAGGAGCGCGCCCATATTCTGGAGGGCCTCAAAATCGCGGTCGACAACATCGACGAGGTCATCCACATCATCCGATCCTCCAAAGCCATTCCGGAAGCGCGCGCCCGCCTGACCGAGCGCTTCGGCCTCGACGACGTGCAGACGCAGGCCATCGTTCAGATGCCGCTCGGCCGCCTGACCGGGCTCGAACGGCAGAAGCTGGAGGACGAGCTTGCCGCCCTGCTGGTTAAAATCACCGATTACGAGGATATTCTCGCACATGAGGAGCGCGTGCTCGCCATCGTCCGGGAGGAAGCCACCGCCGTGCGCGACAAATTCGGCGACGAGCGCCGCACGGAAATCGCGGCGGTCACGGGCGAGGTCGATATCGAGGACCTGATCCCCGATGAGGAATGCATGCTGACCATGACCAGCTTCGGCTATGTCAAGCGCCAGAAGACGGACATCTACCGCACGCAGCGGCGCGGCGGCCGCGGCGTTTCCGGCATGACGCGGCGCGAGGAAGACGCGGCGACGGATATGTTCGTGATCGGTTCGCACGATTATGTGATGTTCTTTACAAACCTCGGGCGCGTCTACCGCCTGAAATGCTATGAGATTCCGGAGGGAGCGAGAACCTCCAAGGGAATCAATATCGCGAACCTGCTGCCCATCGCGCAGGAGGAAAAGGTCACCTCGATGATCCGCGTGCCGGAATTCGACGAGGAGAGCTTCCTCGTCATGGTGACGAGGAACGGGATCATCAAGCGCACGGCGCTTTCCGCCTACGATACCGCGCGCAAGGGCGGCGTCATCGCGATCGACCTGGACGAGGGGGACGAGCTTTCCTGGGTCCGCATGACGAGCGGCGGGGACGATCTTCTTGTCGCGACAAAACAGGGCATGGCGATCCGGTTCAATGAGCAGGACGCCCGCGCCATGGGCCGCGCGACCCGCGGCGTCAAGGCGATTTCGCTCTCGGAGGGCGACTGCGTCGTCGGCATGGTGGTGCTGGTTCCAGGCACGCTGGTGCTGACGGTTTCCGAAACCGGATTCGGCCGCCTGTCCCCGGAAAGCGATTACCGGTCCCAGTTCCGCGGCGGCAAAGGGCTGCTGAACTACCACACGGAGCACTACGGAGATGTGGCGGCGATCCAATCGGCCGGCCTCAGCGACGATGTCATTCTGATTTCCTCCGACGGGATCATCATCCGCATTCTCGCGGAGTCGATCCGCCAGTGCCAGCGCCCGAGCAAGGGCGTCCTGCTGATGCGCCTGACCGAGGACAGCCGCGTCGTCACGGTGGCCTGCACCGCGCACGACGACGAGGAGGAAGCGGAAGAAGCTCTGGACGACGGAAGCGCGGACGAGGGTTCCGACGACGCTTCGGAGGAATCGGAAGAAGAGGGACAACCGGAAAACGGTCCGGAAGAGGAAAAATAAAGGAGGACCGCAGATGAAACACAATCTGCCCGTATCCATTTTCGCGGGGGCATTGGCGCTGGCTGTCCTGCTGCCGGGCTGCTCCCTGTTCCACAAATCCCAGCAGACTTCCGCGACGCCGGAAAGCTCGCCGTCTTCCCTGTCATCTTTCCCGGCTTCCTCCCTGCCCGATTCGTCGAGCGAAGACCCGGTCTCCGGGCACGTCGTAACACCCAACGAGCCGGCGGATTCCCAGCCGGGACGCGTGCTGACCATCACGACCGACAGCGAGGCGTTCAACCAGAAATTCGCGGGCAACCCGGTCGACAAAGCCTATATCAAAGAGTCGGACCAGGCTGTTTCCACCGTCGACATGGTCAACGTATCGCGGAAATACGCCGGGCTGTGGCAGAAAGAAATCGACCATGCGTGGAGCGGGCTTCAAAAGAAAATGAGCGCGGATTCCAGCGGCAAGCCCGCCGAGCTGAAAGCGGAACAGCAGAAGTGGGAGGACGGGAAAGACGCCGCGCTGAAAAAGATCACCAGCAGCGCTCTCTCCGCGGGAGGCAGCATGGCGGAGGTCAACGCGGCTTCTCAGGAGATGGACTTTTACCGCAGCCGCGCGGCGCAGCTCTACCGCGAGCTTTACAATTACGATAAAAATTATTCCTACGCTTTTACAGGCTGAGCGGCGTATCGCTGCATCTACGCCCCGCCGTTCAGAAAGGCAAAAATTTGTTTGCTTTGTTTGGCGGGACGGAGGTTTAATACTCCCGAAAGCTGAAGCCGGGAACGCCGTAGGCCCGGACCATCCGGTCAGGACGGCCCGCAGATTGGAACGGCAAAAATCCGCTTGTTTCGTTTTGCGGGACAGAGTGGAAATCCTCCCGGAAGCCAAAGCCGGGAACGCCGTAGGCGCGAAAGACACTGTGTGTCCGGCCTGAGGACAAGCATTTGTACTTTGTATTGTCTTGAAATAATTCAACGTATTGTTATAAAAAAATCGGGAGCGAAGCGCCGTTCAGGCTAAACGCTCCGTTCCCTGTTTTGCCGGCGGAATTTCTCACTGCGCCGGGTATGGTTGGGTTTTCTTTTGTCCGCATTCTTCTCTCACAAAATTCATTCCGCCGGCGGGCGGCGTGACGCCGCACCCAACGGCCCACCGGTCAGCTGACTGTGAAACGGTCGGCTGAGACGGGTGGGACGGAGGGAAGAAACTCCCGGCAAGCGGAAATCGCGTCCGCCGTTGGCACGTTCGTCCAATGGACCGGCGGGTCCGCGCAAGGGCTTTGCCTTTGGGAGATTCCCCAGACCGTCCTGCCAAACGAAGCCGAAACATTTCACTGTTCTGTATGGCAGGCCGTAGATGCAACGGTACGTTGCCCGCAAGGCAACAAAAAGCGCCGGTACGGAATTTGATCATTCCATACACCGGCGCACGCGCAAATACAGGAGGAAAAGGAGGATCGTCCTTCCCCCCTCTGTACAAAAACAGAAAAAGCAAGTATAATAGGTCCTGCAATGCGCGGTGAATTCCGTGGTATATGGAGGTTGGTTCTCCGTATGCAGGAGGCGGGTGCTTTCGACACCTTGCCTCTGCATTGCACTCTTTATTTACCTTGCAAATCTATTATAATCCTATATTTACCAAAATTCAACTAGTAATCTTTATCTTGATATTTTATGTTTAGGTTTAAGGCCCGGTCCTCTTAACCCAAAATTTATCTTAAGGCCGGATTCCTATGGGCCTATGGACCGGTTCCCCTTATCCCAAATCTCATCTAATTTTCTTTCTTTGTGCTCAGGCCGCGCGGGGACGCACAGCGTCTTACTCGCCTACGGCGGATCATGACTAAGGATAGTAGTCAGAAGCAGTCTTGCACTCACCTTTGGTTTTCACTCAGCGAACTCTGAGTGGAAAACATGCATGCAGGCTCAGCCTGCCCGAAAGGAAGCAAAGTACGGGTGGGGGCAGCGTGCCGCTGCATCTACGATTCACGTTCCCGGAGCGGCGAAAAACAGGGAAGCAACGATGCTTTTTCAGCCGTGTATGCCGTAGGCGCGTCCGGACCGGATGGTCCCCCTAACACCCCCCGGGAGCCGTCAAAAAGATTTTTTCTGTTCTTCTAACAACAGCTTTTCATGGACGACGGGGGCTGAAGAGCCGAAGCCACAGGGTATATAAAAGGAAGCCGAAAATTTTCAGTAAATGATTTTTTCTCACTCAGCTAAAAACCGGGAACGTTCAATGAGAAGAACTCGCCTGATAACAGAACCGTTTTGCATGACAGGTGCCGGGGGGTGTTGGGGGGAACGTTTAGGTGCCCCTCCCGTTGGGAAGTTGAAGTTCTTCGTCTTTGTTTTTCCTGATGCTTCGACCGGGGGACCAAAGTTGAGAGGTCAATTCAACAACTCTGTTTCTTCTTTTCAAGGCCGCGTAGCGTGTAAGACGCTTTGCGTCCGTCTGATTACGAAAGTACGGGCCCGCGCGGCCTGAGCGCAAAGAAAAAGGGATAGAAGAAATTTCGGTTAAGCGGCACTTGCCACAGGTAAAGAAAATAAGAGAAATTTAGTATTAAGAGTCGCCGGGCATCAGGCCCGAAAAAACAGACCCGCGCGGCCTGAGCGCAGAAATAAATAAATTGAACCAGAGTAACGCAGGTCAAAAACGTTTGAAATACATATAGAAATATGATTTTATAAAAATACTGTTTGTAAGGCTGGTACAAAATGAAACTGACCGAAAAGACACTGGATCAAAACTACATTTACCGCGGCAAAATCCTGGATCTCCATGTGGACAAAGCGGAGCTGATCAGCGGGCGCGTCGTAACGCGCGAATGTGTCGACCACCGAGGCGGCGTGAGCGTCGCGGCCCTGACGGATCAAAATGAAATGCTGTTTGTCCGACAGTACCGCTACCCCTACCATGAGGTGGTTCTGGAGGCCCCTGCCGGGAAGCTCGAAAAAGGAGAGGACCCTTTCGAGGCCGCAAAGCGCGAGCAGCGCGAGGAAACCGGGACAACCGGCAGGAACTACCTGGATCTCGGCAGGATGTACCCCTCCCCCGGCTACACCAACGAGGTGATCCACCTTTACGCCTGCCGCATCGAATCCAGCGGGGACCTGAGCCTCGACGAAGGGGAGTTTCTGGAAGTCAAAAAAATTCCTTTGAAGAAAGCCGCACAAATGGTGCTGGACGGCGAGATTCCGGACGCAAAAACCCAGGTGCTGATTTTGAAGACCATTCAAATGGTGAAAAACGGAAAAATATGATACAATATGTATTATAATTTTAGATATTGACGATAAGTTTATTTTCACATCGATCATTCGAAAGGTTTTCAACATTTTTTTCGCTTTCTGTTGAAAAAAATGCGGGAATTTCCGCCGGAAATCAAAAGGCCCGCCCTCCGCGTGACGCGAAAGGCAGGTCTGTGCCGCAGGCGCATTCCGGATAAAATGTCCGTTCAGCCGATCTGGTTCATCACAAGGCCAGTGATCAGCTTTGGATAAAAATAGGTGGATTTCTGAGGCATCTTTTCCCCTGCCGCGGCCACGTCGCGGATTTCCCGCACGCGCGTCGGGTTCAGGAGGAACGCGCACCGGCTTTCGCCTTTTTGCACGGAGGCGACGGCCTCCTCCATCGAGCGGGTGTAGGCGAGGTTTTTCTGGTTTGCCATGTTTTCCCGGTCGATGCCAAGCAGACGCTCCAGAATCAGCGAGTGCAGAACGGAGACGTCAAGCCCGCGGTATGCCTCGCTTTTTTCCGGCAGAAGCTCCGCCATGACGGAATTGTCCTTCAGGATCAGCAGGGTCCACTCCTCCCCGCCGCAGTAACAGGCGAACGCTTTTTTTCCCTGCCGGTACAGCGCGTCGAGGTTTGCGGAGATTTCGCCGAGCGGAGAACGCGGAATCACGTCGAAATAGGCTTTGCAGGCAGAAAGGAGGCGCTCCGCGCTGAATTCCGTCAGGCCGCGCACCATGCGGTGAGTCGGGAATACGACCAGCCCGTCGTTTTCCATGTCGACCAGCATCATCATGACATAGTCTTCGCCTCCGGCCGCTTCGCCCTGTCCGCGGAGGGCGTTGCGGTAGTTGAGGGCGGTTTCGTAGCGGTGATGTCCGTCCGCGATATAGAGCTTCCGGTCCGCGAAGTCTTCGCAGACCGCCCGGATGGCGACGGGATCGTTGACCAGCCACATCCGGTGGGTCACGCCGGCGCCGTCGCGGAACTCGTAGCGCGGCTCCCCGGAGGAAAGCGCGTCGATCCGGCCGCGGGTGGTTTGACTTTCGTCATTGTAAAGCGAATAGATCTGGCTGAAGTTGCAGCCCGTCGCGCTCATCAGGTTGAAACGGTCCTGTTTTGCCTTGGAAAGGGTTTCCTCGTGCGGAAGGATGATCCCCTTTGAAAATTCCTCCAGCCTGACAAGACAGACGATCCCCTTGATCTTTTTGGTTTGTCCATAGGCCGTGAATTCCTCTTCGTAAAGATACAGGCCGGGGTCGGTGTCGCGGCGGAGAATCCCGTCTGAAATCCAGCTTTTCAGGGTCTGTCCCGCCTCGGCGTAGGGGTCTTCCCCCTCCCTCGGCAGCTCCAGGCGGATGACGTTGTAGGGATTTTCCAGGAGAAGCGCCCGGCGTTCCTCCTCGCTGATGATGTCGTAGGGCGGGCAGGTCAGGGAGGAAACAGCGCCCGCTTTGTCCGCGAAGCGCAGGGCGCGGAAAGGTTTGATTTCAGCCATTGCAAAGTCTCCTTGCCATTTTATTTTTTATCGCATTACGACCGTTTTTGACAGCATACCACAGCGTCTTTCTTACCTATGGCGATCCCGGCTTTCGTTTTCGGGAGTTTCCGGTCTCTGTCCCGCCCGCCTCAATCGGCTTTTTACCGACTGCCGGCTGGCGGCCGGCCTGACCGGATGGTCCGTGCCTATGGCGATCCCGGCTTTCGTTTTCGGGAGTTTCCGGCCTCTGTCCCGCCCGTCTCAGCCGGCTTTTTACCGACTGCCGGCTGGTGCCGGCCTGACCGGATGGTCCGTGCCTATGGCGATCCCGGCTTTCGTTTTCGGGAGTTTCCGGTCTCTGTTCCGCCCGTCTCAGCCGGCTTTTTACCGACTGCCGGCTGGCGGGCCGGCCCGACCGGATGGTCCGGTAAGCTATAATGGGGCACATGCGAGTTACGCGCTGAAAATCAGATGCGTTCCAAGTCGTGGACGCCGTAGGCGCGAAGATGCAGCGGTACGCTGCCGGTATGCTGTTATTATACCGGAACGCCGTTTTGATGTCAAAGACGGAATGTTTATAAAAAAACAAGGAATAATTTAAAAAATGTTTACATTTCTCTAATTTCAGATTGCTAGAATGAAAAAGTACGTTTGATATGATGCAACAGGAGGGACATAATGATGATTGAGGTTCAAAACCTCACGAAACGCTACGGGGAGAACATAGCCCTGAGCAACATCAGTTTTTCCGTCGGGGAGAACACCGTCATCGGTTTTCTCGGCCCGAACGGCGCCGGAAAGTCGACGGCCATGAATATCATCACCGGTTACCTTTCCGCCAGCTCCGGCTCGGTCAAGGTGGGCGGGTTCGACACGGTGGACCAGCCGAACGAGGCAAAAAAGCTGATCGGCTACCTGCCGGAGATGCCGCCGCTTTATCCGGACATGACGGTAAGGGAATACCTGAATTTCGTCTATGAGCTGAAAAAAGTGACCCTGCCCCGGGAAAAGCACCTCCGTGAAATTTGCGCGCTGGTGAAAATTCTGGATGTCAGCAAGCGGCTGATCGGCAACCTTTCGAAAGGCTACCGGCAGCGCGTCGGCCTTGCCCAGGCCCTGATCGGAAACCCTCCTGTTCTGATACTGGACGAGCCGACCGTCGGACTGGACCCCAAGCAGATCATCGAAGTGAGGAACCTCATCAAGGGCCTCGGAAAGAACCACACTGTCATCCTCAGCTCTCACATCCTTCCGGAGATCCAGGCGGTCGCGGACCGCATTCTCGTCGTGAACCGCGGCAAGCTAGTCGCGGACGGAACGCCGTTTGAGCTGGAGCACAGCATGTCGGCGGAGCACCATCTTTCAGTCCGCATGGAAGGGGCGTCCGGGGAGATTGAGAAAGCCCTGAACGGCATGAAATTTGTGGAGGGCGTCCGGAATTTCGGCGAAAAGGAACCGGGCGTGTGGGAATATGAGATCTCAGTCAAGGAAGGCGAAGACCTGCGCAGGCCGCTGTTCGCGCTGGCGGCAAAGCGGAACTGGCCGGTGCTTTCCATGACGAGCTCCGACCTGTCGCTGGAGGACGTGTTCCTGCGGCTGACCGGCTCGGCCTATTTACAGGATAATCTGACGAAAGGCGGGGATGCGCAGTGAAGGCAATTGCAAAGAAGGAACTCAAATCTTATTTTCTGTCCCCCATCGGGTATGTGTTTGTCGGGGTCATTCTGCTCCTGTTCGGCTTTTATTACTATCAGGTGCTGCGCATCGGCTCTTCGTCCTATATCCCGCAGGTCTATTCGACGCTGTTCATCTGGAGCATGATGCTTCTGCCGATTCTGACCATGCGCAGCTTCAGCGACGAGATGCGCAACCACACGGACCAGGGATTGCTCACCGCGCCGGTCGGGGTGGGGGCCATCGTGTTCGGCAAATTTCTCGCCGCGTTCCTCGTGTTTGCCATTGCGATGCTGCTGAGCCTGATTCCAGTCGTGATCATCTCGTTTTTCGCCTCGCCGGACTGGGCGACCATCCTGGGGACCGTTTTCGGTTCGCTTCTGTACGGCGCGGCCATGATCGCGATCGGGATTTTTATTTCCTCGCTGACGCAGAGCCAGATTGTCGCGGCGGTCGCGACGTTCGGCGTTTCGATTTTTCTTCTGGTCATCAACCAGATGAGCAGTCTGGTCGCCAATACTTTTTTTTCCAGTCTGATTACGGGGATTTCGTTTGACAGCCGGTACCAGCCGTTTGCCAAAGGGATTTTAAATCTTTCGAGCATCGTGTTCTTTCTCAGCGTCATCGCGGTTTTCTGGTTTCTCACCGCGCGCAAGCTGGAAAGCAAAAGATGGGGTTAAGGGGGAGTTATTGAGATGAATCAGGAAAAAGACCCGCGCACGGGCGCGCTTCTCCCGGAGGAAGAAACCCCCGAAGGGAACACGAAGGCCGAAGGCGAACAGGCCGGGACCGAAAACCGGGAGGAAACCGCCGCGCCGCAGGGTGAAGAACAGGCCGCCGGGCAGAAGCCGGAGGCGGAGGAAAAAGCGGATGGCCCGGCGGAAGAATCAAAGAAAGAAAAGAAAAAGGCGGGAAAACCCAGGAAAGGCCATTCTGAATTCATGAAAAGCAGCAAATTCCGGCACGGCTCCATTTCCACGGCGTTCACGGCCGGGTTTCTCGTCGTGGTCGTTCTGGTCAATATCCTGGTCGGCATTCTCGGCCAGCGCTTCCCGTCCGTCAATTTGGACCTGACCAAGACCGGCTCGAACTCCCTTTCCGCCGAAGGGCTGAAAGTGGTGGATAAAGTGGATCTTCCGACCAATATCACGATCTGCGCAACACAGCAGCAGGTGGAGGGCGACCAGATCTATTCCGACCAGGGGATCCAGTACAGCCAGGTCGGCAGCCTCCTTTCAAAAATCGCGGAGCGCAACTCAAAAATCACGGTCCAGTATGTGGACCTCGATAAAAATCCGACCTTTGCCGCGGAATACCAGAGCGACAGTATCGCGGCCGGCGACGTGATCGTGAAAACGGACAAACGCTATCGGATTCTGGCCTACACCGATCTTTTCAATATCCAGTACTCCAGCGACTACACCTCTTCCCAGGTGTACTCCAATGTGGAGGGCGCGCTGGTCTCCGCGCTGAACGCGGTCATTTCCGACAAGCTGCCGACCGTGGCCTTCGACACGGGGCATTCGGAAAAGCAGGACATGTCCGCTTTTAAAAAGCTGCTGGACAACAACAGTTTTGAGACCAAGGATTTCAGCCTCCTGACAGACAAGATTCCGGACAATACGCAGATGATCGTTCTCGGCGAACCGGCCAAGGATTATACGGACGACGAGATCAAAAAGCTCTCCGATTTCCTCGGCAGCAAGACCCTTGCGGGGGACCGTTCCCTGATGGTGACGTTCGCGCCGAGCCAGGCGGAGATGCCGAAGCTTGCCACTTTCCTGGAGGAATGGGGAATCCAGGTCCCCGCTTCCGTGATTGTGGAATCGGATCAGTCGAAGTTCATTTCAAGCAATCCGATCTACATTCTTTCAGATATTCAAAGCAGTCTGCAGCTGAAACCGTCGAGCGACGGCAGTTCCCCGGACTACGGATATTTCATCACGCCGCAATCCAGCCCGGTCAAGCTGCTGTTTGAAACAAAGGGCGGCAAGACGACTTACCCGCTCGCGAAAAGCTCCGATTCCTGCTATCTGGTGGACAACAGCACGAAATCGACCGACAATCTGCCGAAGCAGTCCAGCAACACGGCCGCCCTTTCTCAGGAAACGGTAAAAAACGGCGATAAGGACTACAACGCCAGCGTGATCGCAATCGGCAGCTCCGCGCTCTTTACGGACGGCATCATCAATTCCAGCGCGTTCGGCAACGGCACCTACATGGTCGATCTTGCCAAATACGCGACGGGAACCTCCGATTCCTCTTCCGAAGTCCAGATCACCGCGAAGCCGCTGAACGCGACGGATATCACGGCGACGGCCCAGGTCAGCACCTTCCTCGGGCTCGGCGTATTCATGTTTCTGATTCCTCTGATCATCGTCGTCCTCGGCATCTGGGTCTATCATAAGAGGAGGCATCTGTAAGCATGAGGAGCAACATCAGAAACTTGATCATTGTCGCGGTCTGCATCGTCGTCCTCGGCGGCGCCCTCCTTACCCTGAAACTGACCGGAAACGACAAGGCGGCCTCCTCTTCCGCCTCATCCACGGCCAGCATCGAGCTTGTGTCGAAAAAAAGTGAAGATGTTGTTTCCATGAACGTGGTAAACGAAAAGGGAAGTTACACTCTCATCCCTGTCAAGACGCCGGCGGCGTCCGGAGCTTCTTCGGCTTCATCGGGAGATTCCGGGCCGGCCTACACCGTCAAGGAGCTCGGCGGCTGCCCGATCAATACCTCCGCGACGGAATCCGTCGTGAAAAACGGATTCAGCCTGGTCGCGAGCAAGAACCTCGGCACGGTCAGCAATCTGGAGGAGTTTGGACTGAAAGATCCGCAGGCGACCGTGAAGGTCCAGTTCCGGGACGGCAGCAGCTATGATTATAAGATCGGCAAGACGTCGGCCACGGATTCCTCCGCCTATTACATGTGCGGGCTGAATTCCGAAAATGTCTATATCGTCTCGGTCGATCAGGGGCTGCTGGAGGACGCGGGCTATTTCGTCAGCAAGGATATTCTCGCCATCACGAACTCCTCGGGGGAAAACAACTTCACCAAAATCGCGCTGAGCGGCGCGAACTACCCGCAGCCCGTCGCGTTTTCCGTTTATAAGACCGACCTGAGGATCTCTTCCCCTTCGGCTTACACCGCGGATTCCACCAAGCTTTCCAGTCTGAAAAGCGCTCTTGCCAGCCTGACGGCCGATTCGGTGGAAGCCGTCAATCCGGACGCGGCGGCGCTGAAAAAGTACGGGTTCGACAGCCCGACGGCGGTTGCGCAGTTTTCGGTCAACGGAGCGAATTATACCATCACCGCGGGGGCGAAAGACGGGGACGGCTATTATGTGATGCTGGGCGGGATCAACGTGGTTTACAAAGCCGCCTCTTCCGGCATCGAGGCCTGGGCGCTGCAGAGCCTGTATGATCTGAGAAGCAAAACGATCCTGGCGCCGGACGTTGAAACGGTCAAGTCACTGACGGTCACCGTGGGGAGCAGCAAAAATGTTCTGAACCTCACGCGGGCCAAGGACGAAAAGCAGTCCACCGAAGACACGACGTACTATACGTATAAAGTGACGGGCAACGCCGGAAAATCGCTGGATTACGACACGAATTACAAGAATTTCTTTACGAAGCTGACCGGTGTCTCCATTTTGCAGGAAGCGTCGGAAAAGCCGGCCGGCAGCCCGGTGCTGACGGTGCAGTACCAGTATTTCGACGGTTCCAGCGCGGATACCGTTGAATTCTACCAAAGCGGCAACCGCCGCTACACCGCCGTTTTAAACGGGCAGGTGTTCGGTATTGTCGCACAGGATGATATTGACGCGGTGACCGAAGATATTGCTGCGCTGGAGAACGGCAAGGCCGTCGGCTGAGAATTCATATGAAAGAGGACGGGCGAATCGCCCGTCCTCTTTCATGATTTTTTCGGTTTCGCTTGAAACGCCGCTGACCGGATGCTACAATCGGAGCAGAGAAACGAATGGGAAAGGAAATGAGATTTTCATTGAAAAAGAGCCGCCTCCTTCCGATCGTTTTCGGCAGTGCCGTGATGATCGCCGCCTGCTGCGCGGTTGCCGCCGCAAACGGAAGTTTTCCGTGGAACGCAATGAAATGGCAAACGGATTCGGGCGAGGCCGTCGAGGCGTATGTCAACGGGGAGCCGATCCTGAAAAAAACGCTTGACAAAGCGATTGGCGACACGAGAAAAATGGAAGAAATAACGGCGCGTCTTTTTCCGTCGAAACAAAAATCTTCAAAGAGTGAATCAGAGGTTCTAGACGACCTGATCAAAGCAAAAGTGCTGGAGCAGGAAGCGGAAAAAGAGGGAATCACCGTCACGGACAGGGACGCGCTGGATTCCCTGCGCGCGACGGACCGACAGATTCAGGACCTGATGGAAAACGGGTCGGAGGAGGAAAAGAAAAATGCGAAGGAGTCGTGGGATACACTGACTTCCGTCGCTTCCGCCCTCCATGAAAGCATGGACCAATATGAAAAGAATGCCGTGCCGACGGAGCGCAATATCCTGATCCAAAACAGGCTTTATCAAAAATACGTTGCCGGACATTCCAGCATGACCGAGACAAAACAGGAGATGTGGGACGGCCATGTTGCCGAACTGATGAAAAAAGCGGATGTGAAGCACAGGGACAGTCCCTAAAATGGATTTGGCGGAGGTTGAACCGATGAGTTTGTCATTTCATCTGACATCCCTTTATGTTTGCGTAAAAGATATGGAACGGGCGATCCGTTTTTATGAAATCCTGTTGGGGCAAAAGGTGACGAAAAAAGATCCGGTTTACAGTGTGTTTGACATCAACGGCTTCCGGTATGGATTATTTGCCAACGAAAAAAGGAACGAACAGCACAGTTGGGGAAACAGCTGTCTGCCCAGTCTGGAGGTAACCGACATGGATTTGGCTTTGAAAAGGCTGGAAGAGCTGCATTGCCCGATTGTCTTTGCACCGACGGTCATCGGAAAAAATCAAGTTCTGGAATTTCTGGACAGCGAGGGGAATCAGGTTGAGCTCACTTGTCCGTTTAACTAAAAAAGAAATAGAAAAAGCCGGCGTCCCTTGACAGGGATACCGGCTCATGTTATACTTTTATTTAGCACAATAATACATACTAATACAATATATAGTATAGCACAAGAGATACCAAATGTCAAGAACTATTTTAAAGGAAAGGAGAAATTTTTTTGGAGTTTCAGCTTTCCTCTTTTTTGAGGCCTTCGGCGCTGGACGATGCCCGGACGGCGGAAAATCTGCTCACATTAAATGAGGAAACGCAGGAATTCGGGCTTGAATTGTCGCGGGAGGACGCGCTGGCGCTGGCGGAAACGAGGCGAATCGCGCTGCAAGCGAGCGGGCGCGTGGAATTCGGTACCCCCGTGCTGGAAAAGATCATCCGGGCGTTCAGCCGGTCCCGCTATTTATACCAATACGATTATGCCCCGGCGCTGCACGAACTGCTCGAAGCGTTTTTTCTGCTGAAGAATGAGACCGAAGACCGCTTTTCGGACGATAACCTGGTGGATTTTCTGTTCGACTGCTTTGAATCCCGCTACCGTGGCTCGCTGGAGATGTTCCAGGGACCGGAGCTGGAACAGCTGCGCAGGCTCCTGCTGTTCGGCGCGGAAGAGGAGAAAGACGATTGGGACGGGGAGGACAAAGATGAATGAATCCTTTCTGGCCCGCGCGGGATTGAGCGCGGAGGAATCGGAACGATTTCGCGCCGGCCTGCTCTGGGCGCTGGCGGATCAGCTAAGCCGCTATACCGCCGGACAGAGCAGTTCCGTTCCGGAGGAAGCGGCCGAAAATGTCCTTGAATCCATGCTGTACTGCGTTTCCGTCGAGCTTTCCTTCCGGCCCGACCCAGCCGCCGCGCTGCGGGCTGTCCTCCCGGACGAGCTGTTCCGCTGCGGCTGCGAACGGGTCAAAGGCATGGTGTCCGACCTGAAGGTTTTGTACCGGGAAGTGCTGAAAACCAGAATTCCCACGGAACTGATCGTTTACAACGCCACGCTGGACGGGGCAGTCCCCGGATTTTTTAAAAGCTATGACCCGGAGTACGCGGCGCATGAAAACGGCGCGCTGACCGGATTCCCGGACTATCCCCTGCTTTGCGGCGACAAAAGCCGCGGCGGCGTCCTGTACATGAGCCATTACCTGGAAGAATTGCTGCGCGAGAACCGATTCTGCGCGCGGTACAAGAAAAATTACATCCGGGCCGTCCTGACGCTGCACGGGCAAAAACATCGGCTGGATTACCGTGAAATGATCGTCAATATCCCGGAGCTTCTTCTGGAGCGGGAACACGCCCCGAAGCCGTACCGGCTGCCGGAGGAGCAGGAATCCGTTACGGATTGAACAGCAGGCCCGCGAGATGATCGGTCCGTTTCCCGCCGAGACGAAGACCCTTGACGCAGTAATGGCAGTATGCGACAATCCGGTCGGTGGTGATTTTTTGGCAGTGCTCCTGCATCAGCCTATTCTGTTCCTCCTCCGGAAGCGGAATGAATTTTCCCTTTGCGTCCATAACGAATCGTTTCGGCGCCAGTTTCAGATTCCTTGCCGGAGAGGGCGCGTACAGGGAAACGCCGCAGAACTGCGTTTTTTCGTAATTTTCCTCCTGCTCCACAATCTCCACGTTCATTTTCCGAAGCAGAGCGCGGACCGCTTTCTGCTCGGCGAGGTTGTCGCGCGAACGCCAGCAATCCTGCACTGTCATTTTTTCATGCGAGTAATCCGGAAACGGGAATTCCTCGTCCTGTAAAATCAGCTCCCACAGGGAGAGCCGTTTCACCTGCGGCATTGTCTCCTGAAAGATGGCCGCGCAGTTGTGGCAGACATAGACCATTGTGTCGCCCTCGGAAAAATTCTGAAAATCCGGCGTCGCCCTCCAGCGGGGACGCAGCCATTCCGGCATCTGCGCCGTAAATTCCTCCAGCTTGTAGTTGGGGACGCAGCACCGTATGATTTCCATATGAAACCGCCGTTCTAAATACTCCTGGATTTTCTCGCTTAATTCCGGTTTCTCCCTGGTAAACACGCAGCTTGCCACATATTTGCAGTTCCCGATGTCCATCATTCTCATTCCTCCCGAATTTTTCAAAATTCTTTTACTATTTTATGATACATCTTTTTTGATCTATGATATAGTTCAAAATACTGATATTTACGATAAACATTAATTTATTATTGAAAATCATTAATATTCGTGCTATACTAAGACCAAATTGAGTGTGGAAGGTGTTTTCTATGAATCAAAACTTTCTGAAAATTTAAAAAAGCGGAAAGATCGTGTTGGCTGCGGTAAGAATCGTGCAGGCAATCATTGCCCTGTCCGTCGCCCTTTCCCTTCTCACTGCTGTTCTGCCCGGCACGTTCTTTGCTCCTCGGATGGACAGAACAGGCGGCTTCTGGATTATCACTTTCTCAAATGTGTTTACGAACGTTGTTTTCCTTGCCGTTTTGTTTTTAATGGGCCGGTTTTTACAGACCCTGAAAGACAAATCCCCTTTTGTGAGGGAGAACGTCAAAAAGCTGAAGCTCGCGTCCGGTTTGCTGATTGCGGTGGAACCGGTCCAATTCATTTTTCAATCGGTTTCCAACGCCGTTCGTCCGGCGGCCAACGGGCAGAAAGAGGTTTTGATTACGTCCTTCGGCGGAATCATTTTTGTTCTGGGCCTGGTCGTGTTTTGCCTCTCGCTTGTTTTTGAATACGGAATCGAGCTTCAAAAGCAATCCGACGAAACTTTGTGAGGGTGTGAAAATGGCGATTATTCTCAGGTTGGACCGGGTGATGGCGGATCGGAAAATCTCTTTAAAGGAACTGTCCGAAAAAGTGGGAATCGCAAATGTCAATCTGTCCAAAATGAAAACCGGTAAAATCAGCGCGATCCGTTTTTCAACGCTCAACGCGATTTGCAGGGCTTTGGATTGCCAGCCCGGGGAGATCCTGGAGTATCGGCGGGATGACTAGAGCTTGTTTGTAAATGGAAATAACGTGATTCGGCAAGTTCTCTGAACCCAAAGAACAGCTAAAATAACAAACGGGAAAACGCGTAAATAGCGTTTTCCCATTTGTTATAAACATGTTTAAAATTGCAATCAGTAGTTAACAGCCCTGCGCTCAAAATAAGCCTGGGGATGTTTGCAGGCCGGGCAAACCTTCGGGGCGGTTTTGCCCACATAAACATAACCGCAGTTGCGGCAGACCCATACGGTTTCTTCCGCGCACTGGAACACGAGGTTGTCTTTCAGGTTTGCGGTCAGTTTTGCGTAGCGTTCCTCGTGCGTCTTCTCGATGCCGGCAACCAGGCGCATCGTGGCGGCAATTTCCTTAAAGCCTTCCTCTTCCGCCGTGTCGGCGAAATTTTTGTACATGTCTGTCCATTCATAATGTTCCCCGGCGGCCGCGTCCAGCAGATTGTCCGCGGTCGGCTTGATCCCGCCGCCGTTCAGACACTTGAACCACAGCTTTGCGTGCTCTTTCTCATTGTTCGCGGTCTCCTCAAAAATTCCGGCGATCTGCTCATAGCCTTCCTTTTTTGCCTGAGACGCGTAAAAAGTATATTTGTTTCTTGCCTGTGATTCTCCGGCGAATGCCGCCAGCAGATTTTTTTCGGTTTTGCTTCCTTTGAGTTCCATGTGTATTTCCTCCTAATACTTTAAATTTAACCGGGCGAATCCGGTTCTTTTCTGATGTTGGCATTAGTATATCACGCCGTGAAAGAAAAATCAATACAATAATAGGAATTATTATTAATTTTTATGAAAAATCTTTTCTAGTGGAACCTGCATATTTGCCGCGCGGCCCGCCGTTCAGAGCGCTGTAGAACAATTTCGTTTGGCGGGAACGGAGGCTGAAAACTTTCCGTTCCGCCAAACCGGGTTCGATAATCGTCCAGCCGGGATGCGGCTCCGCCGGTCACGGTACACATTGAAGCGGAACAAAACCACGTCGCTGTCCCGGGCCGTTCGGCCTTTCGCGGCTCCGCCGGTCACGGCTTACACATTGAAGCGGAACAAAACCACGTCGCCGTCCTGCATGACGTATTCTTTTCCTTCACTTCTTACCAGTCCTTTTTCCTTTGCGGCGGCCATCGATCCGCAGGAGATCAGGGTGTCGTAGGAGACGACCTCGGCGCGGATGAAGCCGCGTTCAAAATCCGTATGGATTTTCCCGGCAGCCTGCGGAGCCAGGGTTCCCTTTTTGATCGTCCACGCGCGCACCTCCGGCTCTCCGGCGGTCAGAAAGGAGATAAGCCCCAACAGGGCGTAGCAGGCGCGGATGAGGCGGTCCAGGCCGGATTCGGACAGTCCCATGTCGGAGAGGAACAGCTCTTTTTCCTCCGGCTCCATGCCGCTGATCTGCGCTTCGGTTTCGGCGCAGATCGGCAGAACGCCCGCGTGCTCGTTTTCGGCGTGCTCCTTTACGACTTTGAAATACGGGTTCTGCTCGATTCCATCGGAAAAATCGCCCTCGCTCATGTTCGCGGCGTAGATGGTCTGCTTGTTGGAAAGCAGCGAAACAGAGGCGAGCAGCGCGGCCTCGTCCTCCGTGCACTCCACGGTCCGGGCGGCTTTCCCCTCGTTCAGAACGCCCTTGACCCTGCGGAAGAAGTCCAGCTCCGCCTGGTATTTTTTGTCGGCCTTGATCATTTTCTGCGTGCGCTCGATGCGCCGGTCCAGCACCTCAAGGTCGGAGAGGATCAGCTCCGTGTTGATGGTTTCGATGTCGCGTTTCGGGTCGATGCCGCCGTCCACATGGACGATATCGTCGTCCTCAAAGCAGCGCACCACATGGACGATGGCGTCGCATTCGCGGATATTTGCGAGGAATTTATTGCCGAGCCCTTCGCCTTTGGACGCCCCGCGAACCAATCCGGCGATGTCCACGAATTCGATGGTGGCGGGCGTGTATTTTTTCGGGTGGTACAGTTCGGCCAGCTTATCCAGCCGCTTGTCCGGAACGGCGACCACGCCGACGTTTGGCTCGATGGTGCAGAACGGATAGTTCGCGGCCTGTGCGCCCGCGTTCGTAATCGCGTTGAACAGCGTGCTTTTGCCGACGTTCGGCAGTCCGACGATTCCCAGTTTCATTGTGTATCCTCTCTCTTTTTCAGTCTTTTTTCACGGCGCAGATCAGGCCGTCCCCAATCGGCAGCAGCGTGCTGACAAGCTCCGGCGAGGCCGCGACCTGCCGGTCGAACTTCTCCATGGGAGCGACAAGATCCTGCCATTTTTCATCGAGGTCCATCGCGGGGAACAGCGCGTCGTCAGCGAGAAAAATGCCGCCCGGCGCCAGGACCCGGATGCACTCCGGCAACAGGCGGGAATACAGGCGTTTGTCCGCGTCCTGGAACACAAGGTCGAACGAGCCGGAGCCCAGCGCCGGAAGCAGGTAGAGCGCGTCGCCCTCCCGGACCGCGGCGACGGAATCGACTCCCGCCCGGCGAAAGTTTTCCCGCGCCTGTGCCGCGGCCTTCGGATCGTTTTCCAGCGTGATGATCCTGCCGCCGTATTCCCGCGCGGCCAGCGCCATATTTGTTGCGGAATACCCGATGCTCGTGCCGATTTCCAGAATCCGCTTCGGCTTCTTCATGGCCAGAACCAGCCGGAGAAAACGCGCGACGTCATCATCCACCACGGGAATAAAATCCTTCCATTCCGTCAGCCGGACGAATTCGTCTTTTGTCAGCGTCTCTTTCCGCCGGTAAAGGGATTCGATGAATTCACCTGCTTTTTCATCCATAATCCTGTCCCCTCTTTTCAACCATATTATAAAGCCTTGTGGAAAAAATCGCAACGTGCGGCGGTACCTTTTGTCCTCGGGCCGGACAGGGACGCACTTATGCGCTCGGGCCGCACAGGCCCTTCCTTTCGGCTCCGTCCGAAAGGAGGCAAAGTTCGCACGGGGGGCAGCGTACCGCTGCATCTACGCTTTCCTTTCCCGGAGCGGCGAAAAACAGGGAAGCAACAATGCTTTTTAAGCCGTGCATGCCGTAGGCGCGTCCGGACCGGATGGTCCCCCTGACCCCCCCAGGAGCCGTCAAGAAGTTTTTTCTGTTCTTCTAACAACAGCTTTTCATTGACGACGGGGGCTGAAAAGCTGAAGCCACAGGGTATTTACCTAAAAGCCGAAAATTTTCAGAAAATTACCTTTTCGCACGTAGCTAATAACTTGGAACGTCCAATGGGAAACTCTGGCTTAATAACAAAACTGTTCTTCATGACAGGTGCCGGGGGGCGTCGGGGGGGGACGTTTAGGTGCCCCTCCCGTTGGGAAGTTGAAGTTCCCCCCGACTCAGGCTTTGCGTACTTTCGTCTGATTACGAAAGTACGGGCCCGCGCGGCCGGAGCGCAAAAGAGAAAATAAGAAGAAATAACAGGTTAAGGGGAACCGGGCCTCAGGCCCGCAGAAATCCGGCCTGAGGACAGAAAGATAAATTAAGATGAATTTTGGGTTAGGGGCATTGGCCAAAAAATTTATAAACAAATATTAAAGAAAGATTTTTAGTTGAATTTTGGTAAATTAAGGATTATAATAGGACTTGTAAGGCACAATAAAAAGTGCAAAGCAGGGACAGGGTGCTGACACACCCCGCCCCCTGCATATGGAACGAGGGTCCATACACAGCGGTTTTTACCGCGCATTTGCAGGTATATTATACCTCTTTCCCCTTGTTTTGTACAGAGGGGGGGAAAGCCGGGGACGAAAAAACGGACCTGCTTTTCACGCGCGCCGGTGTATGGAATGAAAATTTCCGTACCGGTGCTTTTTTGTGCCCTGCAGGCAGCGTGCCGCTGCATCTTCAGCCTGCCGGACAGAACAGCGAAAATTCGCAGCTCGGTTTGGCAGGACGGTTCCGGGACTCTCCCGATGGAACATTGCGCATTTTCAAACCCCGGCTCCCAAAGCGTTGGGAGCCGCAGGCGCGAAAGACACTGTGTGTCCGGGCCGAAGGGAGCGGCGGCACGCCGCCGGGTTTCCTGTTTCCGGCCGGGGGCGGGGAGTGCAGAGCAGAACGCGTGAAAAGGAATTTACATTTTAAAGGCCGGTTAAAGGCCGGTCTTCCGCTTTGCCGAAGCCCCTGACGGGGAACGGTCC
Organism: Caproiciproducens sp. NJN-50; assembly: GCF_004103755.1. Lineage (NCBI taxonomy): Bacteria > Bacillati > Bacillota > Clostridia > Eubacteriales > Acutalibacteraceae > Caproiciproducens > Caproiciproducens sp. NJN-50. The sequence goes on from NZ_CP035283.1 coordinate 29,164, forward strand.
GGCGGGGGAAGACGGCGCGCACCATGCCGGTGCATTACAGTGTATGTGAGGAAGTTTACTTGATTCCCCGGTCCATCCCATGGCCCGCCCTCCGGAAAACAGGGGCCGCAGACCAAAGGCCGCGCGAATGCCGATGCATCCGCGCGGCCTGATTTTATTCCCATTTATCCGGTCGTGCCCACGGTGGACACACAGCGTCTTTCGCGGCTCCGCCGTCCACGCCTTTCGCCTTCGGGAATTTCTTCCCGCTGTCCCGCCTGTCTCAGCCGACCGATTCACCGTTTGCTGACCGGCGGGCCGTAGTCCGCGGCGACTCGCCGCCGCGCATGGTCAGGGAGATGCGCTGCTTTTTCACGTCGACCGACAGCACCCATACCTTGACGATATCCCCGACCTTCAGCACCTCCGAGGGATGCTTGATGAACCGGTCGCAGATCTGGGAAACGTGAACCAGCCCGTCCTGATGCACGCCGATGTCGATAAACGCGCCGAAGTCGATCACGTTGCGCACCGTCCCGGTCAGTTCCATGCCGGGTTTCAGATCCTCCAGCTTCATCACGTCGGTGCGGAGCAGAGGCTTCGGCAGCTCGTCGCGCGGGTCGCGGCCCGGGCGCTGCAGCTCCGCCACGATGTCGAGCAGCGTCGGCACGCCCACGCCGGTTTCGGCAGCGGCCTTTTCCCGGCCAATCCGCTCCACCTTTTCCGTGAGGCCGGGGAAACTGCCGCGCCTGATTTCCGCCGCGCTGTAGTCGCACAGCTTCAAAAGCGCCTTTGCCGCCGCGTAGGACTCCGGGTGCACGGCGGTGTGGTCGAGAAGGTCCTCGCTTTCCGGTACGCGCAGGAATCCGGCGCACTGCTCGAACGCCTTCGGGCCGAGCTTCGGCACTTTGAGCAGCTCTTTCCTGCTGCGGAACGCGCCGTTTTCCTCGCGGTACCCCACGATGTTTTTCGAAACCGCGGGCGTGATTCCGGCGATGTGTTCGAGGAGCGACGGGGAGGCCGTGTTCAGGTCGGCCCCGACCGAGTTGACGCAGTCCTCCACCACGCCGGAAAGCGCGGAATCCAGCATCTTTTTCGGCATGTCATGCTGGTACTGCCCCACGCCGACCGCCTTCGGGTCGATTTTGACCAGCTCCGCCAGCGGGTCCTGGAGCCGCCGCGCGATCGAGACCGCGCTGCGCAGCGTCACGTCGAACTCCGGGAATTCCTGCGCCGCCAGCTTGCTCGCCGAATACACCGACGCGCCCGCCTCGCTGACCACCATGTAGGAAACGCCCGCGTCCAGCTCGCGGATCACCCCGGCGGCGAATTCCTCCGTCTCGTGGGACGCGGTGCCGTTCCCGATCGCGATGACCTCCACATGATGTTTTAAGATCATCCGCCGCACGGTTTCCTTCGCCTCCTCCACCTTCGCCTGCGAGTGGGTCGGGTAGATTACCCCGGTGTCGAGCACGCGCCCGGTCGCGTCCACCACGGCGACCTTGCAGCCCGTGCGGTACCCCGGGTCGAGACCCATCGCGACCTTGCCGCGCACCGGCGGCTGCAGGAACAGCTGGCGCAGGTTGACCGCGAACACCCTGACCGCGGACTCGTCCGCCGCCTCCGTCAGGGAGTTCCGGATCTCCCGCTCGATGGACGGGAAGATCAGCCGGTCGTAGGCGTCTTCGCACGCGGCGCGGACCGCGCGGGCGCAGGGCGTGTCCCCCCTGACGCACTCGGAAAAGACGATGGACAGCCCCCGCGCCCGTTCCAGCTCGACGGACAGTTTCAGAAAGCCTTCCTTTTCCCCCCGGTCGGCTGCCAGCACGCGGTGCCCCGCGATTTTATTCACCGGCTCATGAAAATCATAATACGGCGCGTAAACGCTGTCTTCCTCCGGCTTTGCCGCCTTTGAAACCAAAATGCCGTGGGCCGACGCGACCACGCGCAGCCGGCGGCGGATCTCCGCGTTGTCGGAAACGCGCTCCGCGAGAATGTCGAGCGCGCCCGCAAGCGCGTCCTCCGGCGTTTCGACCCCTTTTTCGGGATTCACATAGGATTGGGCGAGAAGGACCGGTTCGCCCGGCCCCTGCTTTCCGATCTGTTCCGCGAGCGGCTCCAGCCCCTTTTCCTTCGCCACGGAGGCGCGCGTTTTGCGCTTGGGTCGGAACGGGCGGTAAATATCCTCGATCTCCGCCAGCGTCTCCGCCTTTTGCAGCTCCGCCGTCACTTCCGGGGTCAGAAGGCCCGTTTCCTCAATCAGCGTTTTGACTTCCTCCCGGCGCTTTTCCAGCGAGCGCAGGTAGTCGAGGCGCTCCGCGATCTCGCGCAGAACCTGGTCGTCCAGCGAGCCGTGCGCCTCCTTGCGGTAGCGCGCGATGAACGGAATCGTGTTTCCGGCGTCGATCAGCTCGACGACGTTTTTCACCTGCCATTCCTGTAAGTTGAACCGGCGGGTCAGTTCGGTGATCGGATCCATGGGAATCCCTCCAAAAATCATGAAATAGCCGTTCTTTTCGGACAGTGAATATGGTAAAATATAGAAAATCGATTTTCCCGCGCGGCGCCGGAAATCCGTCTTTGCGGGCACACGGCGGGAAAAAACGGAGGAGTCTGAGTATGACCATTACCCACGCGGCAATTTACACTCTGAACCTGGAAAGACTGAAAGACTTCTACTGCCGGTGGTTCGGCGGCGAGGCCGGGCCGGCGTATGAAAACCCTGAGAAAGGCTTTTCCTCCCGCTTTGTCCGTTTCGGGCAGGGCGCGGCGCTGGAACTGATGCACCGCACACACCTGAAAGAATCCGTGCGCGGCGAGTTTACCGCGGGCTACGCGCACCTCGCGTTTTCCGCCGAATCGGAAGAAGCGGTGGAAAATCTGACAAAAAAGATGCGGGCAGGCGGCGTTCCCGTGGTGAGCGGCCCCAGGCATACCGGCGACGGCTGCTTTGAAAGCTGCGTGCTGGACCCGGACGGAAACCGGGTGGAGATCACGGCGGAGCCCAAGGTTCAGGAAAAATAGGACGCGGCCTGTTTGAGCAGCAGGCACAGCCCGTAGATGACCGGCTGGTGGAACAGGTACAGCACAAGCGCGTGGCGCCCGAACCAGGAGAGAACGGGGACCTGCGAGCGGTAGGCGATTTCCGGGAATCTGCCCGCCCCGGCCAGCTTGCCGACAAAGGTCCCCGCCGCGAAAACGAAAATCCACGGCAGCATGGGGAAATAATCGGAGCTTTCAAAGCCGGGGCCGGGGAAGCCGAGCGGCGCGAGCCAGGCGGAAGCGTAGAGTCCCTCCGGCAGCGGTATGCCGAGGCCCCGGCCGCAGCCCAGGGTTCCGTACGGAACGCCGCGCGTCAGGAAATAAAGGGCAAAGCAGACGAGGACCGGGACCCACGAAAACCGGAAGCGGTCGGCATAAGGCTTGAGAAGGCCGAACAGGATCATGCACACCGCGAGGAAATGCAGCACGCCGAACGTGATGACGTCCTCCGGCAAAAAAATCCAGGTGACCAGCGTCACGCCGAGCGCGACGGCCAGCAGCTTTGTCCCGCGCGCTAAATTGGAATGCGTCAGGTTGGAGGCGATGCCGGAGATAAACAGGAACATCCCGGCGAAAAAGGGTTCCGCGGGCATGAAGAACCGGAAAAAATAAATCCCGACGTCGTTTCCGAACAGATACCCGAACGTGTAAAAGCCGTGGTAAAACACCATGCAGAACACGGCGAAACCGCGGAGCTCGTCCATTAAATAAATCCTGCCGCGCCCGTTCGGCGCGGCGCTTTTTTCCGGCATTTGGCCGCCTCCCCGTCTTAAAATTGAACCCGTGAAAAGGATGAAATCTTCCGCTGGATATGTTATAATGGCAGCGGAGACGGCCCGGAACAAGAGGCCGTGCGAAAGAATCGTATTATTATATCATGCATCAGGAGGGAATTACAATGCCGGACACCCGATTGACAAAGGAATTCACCGTTTCTCAGGAAATGCTCGCCTCGCGCATGGGCAGCGGGCTTCTGCCCGTATTGGCAACGCCGATTGTCGCGGCCTTTTTCGAAAACACGGCGATGGAGATCGCCGCGGGGTATCTCTCGGACGGCGAAACGACCGTCGGCTCGAAAATCACCGTGGAGCATCTGGCTCCGACGGCGCCTGGCTGCAAGGTCACGGTGACCGCCGAACTGGAAGAGCATGAAAAAAGGACGTTCCGGTTCCGTCTGGAAGCGCGCGACAACGCGGGAGTCGTCGCGACGGGGACGCATGTGCGCGTCAGCGTGGCGGGCGAGCGGTTTATGAAGAAGGCGGAAGAGCGGAAAAACACGGTGGCTCAATGAGCCTTCGCTGTGATCTGATCCTGTTCGACCTGGACGGCACACTGACGGACTCCGGGCCGGGGATCACCAACGGGCTGAGGGAAGCGTTCCGGCATGTCGGCTGGCCGGTCCCCGGGCCGCAGGTGCTGCGCCGGTTCATCGGTCCTCCGCTCCTCAACATGCTGAAGGAACTTTTTCCCCGGATGACGGAAAAGACGACCGCCGAGCTGATCGGCGACTACCGCAGATACTACGCGGAGCGGGGCGCCTTTGAAAACGAGGTATACCCCGGCATTTTCGATCTTCTGGACGAGCTGCGGCTGGGCGGGGCAAAGCTGGCGGTCGTGACCTCGAAGCCCGCGACCCCGACAAAGCGAATCCTGGATTATTTCGGCCTTTCGCCGCATTTTGATTATGTCTCGGCGGAGAGCGACTCCGACCGCGGCAGCGGCAAGGAGTTTCTGATCCGCCCCGCGCTGGAGCACTTCGGCGTTCCCGCGTCCCGCGCCGTCATGATCGGCGACACGAAATACGACGCGGCGGGCGCGCGCAGGGCGGGCACGAACTTTGTCGGGGTCCTGTACGGATTCGGCACGCGGGAGGAAATGGAGCGCGAGGGCGGGGAGCATTTTTCCAGAACGGTGGAAGACCTGCGCGGATTTCTGATTGACAAATAGCGGTTCCTGTTGTATGATGATTTTGAAAATTGAAAAGGGGTGCTGGGTATTTCCCGGCTGAGAGCAGGCGAAGCGACGCCTGAAACCCATAACCTGATCTGGATAATGCCAGCGTAGGAAAACGAAAATCACGCTCCGCGCAGGCCGCGGGGCGTTTTTTTGTTCTCCATAGCGGAATTCCGGACAAAATGGAGGGACAAAAGCAATGACAAATGAAAAGAGCAATTCCGGCATGAACGCCGCCAACCTGCGGCTGGTGGAAAGCGCGATCATGCTGGCGCTTGCAACGGTGCTGAGCCTGATCAAGGTGTACCAGATGCCGCTGGGCGGGTCGGTGACGCTGTGCAGCATGCTGCCGGTGCTGCTGATCGGCTACAAATACGGGTTCAAATGGGGGGTCCTTACGGGATTTACCTACGGCGTGATCCAGCTCCTGCTGGACGTCGCGGCGGTGATGTCCTGGGGCCTGACTCCCGTCGCGGTGGCGGCGTCGTTCGCATTCGACTACCTTCTCGCGTTCACCTGCCTGGGCCTTGCGGGCATCTACGGCAAGAGCTTCCCGAAATTCGTCGCGGGGATGTTCACGGCGGTCTTCCTGCGGTTTTTGAGCCATGTGATCTCCGGCGTGACGGCCTACGCCTCCTGGCTGCCGGACGAATGGCACGGCCACCTGTGGCTTTATTCCATCGCCTACAACGGCTCGTACGTTCTTCCCGACTTCGCCGTCTGCCTTGTGGTCGGCGCGCTGCTCTACAAGCCGCTCAGGCGTTTCCTCTGAGCGGCGTGCCGCCGCTCTCTTCAGCCTACCCCTGAAAACGGAGCAATTTTTCAGTTTTTCCGGGTAGGACTGTTCCGGGAATCTCCCGGCGGCGGGACGGAGGTTGGCAACTCTCCAAAACCAAAGCCGGGAACGCCGCAGGCGGGAAAGACGCTGTGCGTCCGCCGCAGGCGCGTCCCGACCGGAGGTCCGCCGCAGGCAAGAAAGACGCTGTGCGTCTTGACATTCTTCGCCTGCTGGGATAAAATAAAAACAAAGAAAGCCACGAAGGCTTTCGCCCATCGGTAAAATTTCAGTAAAATTTCATAATTGCAATCATAATGAAACCATGAAGGGAAACCGTATGAAACGGTCTTTTCACGGTTTCATTTTTTATTTTATCAGGAAAGAGTTGTGAATCATGAAAAAATCAATGACGGTAAACCTCACCGGCGCGGCGCTCTGCATCGCCCTCGGCCTGATTCTGCCGGTTCTGTTCCACATGGTGGGGGCCGGTTCGGTCTTTCTTCCCATGCACATTCCGGTTCTGCTCTGCGGCCTGCTGTTCGGCTGGCAGTACGGCGCCGTCTGCGGTTTGATCGTGCCGCTGCTTTCCTCCCTGCTGACCGGGATGCCGCCCATTTTCCCGACGGCGGCCGCCATGATGCTGGAGCTTTGCGCCTACGGCCTTCTGACCGGTCTGTTTTACAGAAAGATGCGCTGGAACGTGTACCCCGCATTAATCTGCGCCATGCTGGGCGGAAGAGTGGTTTCCGGCGCCGCGAACGCGGTTTTCCTGGGAATGGCGGATAAGCCCTACGGATTCGCCGCCTTCCTTTCCGCTTCGTTCGTGCAGGCCGTTCCGGGAATCATCATCCAGATCGTCTTTATCCCCGTGATCGTTCTGGCTCTGGAAAAGGCGAGCGTATTTAGAAGGGAAAGGGCTTAGTCGAATTGATGGAGACAGCATCTCAGACCGGGGAAATCAGGGAATTTTTCGACCGCTGCGCGGAGACATGGGACTGCCTGGACCGCGGCAGACCGGAAAAGATCGCGGCGATCGTGACATTGTCCGGAGTAAAAGAGGGCTCCCGCGTGGCGGATATCGCCTGCGGGACGGGGGTCCTGTTTCCTGAAATCCTGTCCAGGAATCCCGCGTTTCTTCTTGGAACGGACCTTTCGGAGAAAATGATCGGCCGGGCGCGCGCAAAGTTTTCCGACGGGCGGCTGCGCACGGTGGCCTCGGACTGCTTCGAGCTCCGCGAATCGGGGTTCGACACCATTCTGATTTACAACGCGTACCCCCATTTCCCCGACAAAAAGCGGCTCGCGGAAAAGATGGCCTCCATGCTGAGGAAGGGCGGAAGGCTGATGATCGCGCACGGAACGGGCCGGGCTGCCATCAACGGCCGCCACAACGGAAAGATGACCGGCCGCATTTCCTGGGAACTGCGGTCCGCGGAAGAAGAAGCCGCGGAATTTTCCGGGCTGTTTCAAATCGATATGACGGCAGACACGGAGGAAATCTATTTCTTTTCCGGTTTCAGAAAATAAAAGCGGCGAGTCGCCGCAGACTACGGCCCGCCGGTCAGCAAACGGTGAATCGGTCGGCTGAGACAGGCGGGACAGCGGGAAGAAACTCCCGTCGGCGTGCCGCCGCACCTACAGCCCGCCGGTCGGAACGGCAAAAAGCCGTTCGCTTTGTTTAGCGGGACGGAGGTTAGATACTCCCGAAAGCGAAAGGCGGCGAGTCGCCGCGGACTACGGCCCGCCGGTCAGCAAACGGTGAATCGGTCGGCTGAGACAGGCGGGACAGCGGGAAGAAACTCCCGTCGGCGTGCCGCCGCACCTACAGCCCGCCGGTCGGAACGGCAAAAAGCCGTTCGCTTTGTTTAGCGGGACGGAGGTTAGATACTCCCGAAAGCGAAAGGCGGCGAGTCGCCGCGGACTACGGCCCGCCGGTCAGCACACAGAAGAAGGCGGGCTGAGACAGGCGGGACGGAGATAAGAATCTCCCGAAGGCGAAAAGCGTGGACGGCGGAGCCGCGAAAGACACTGTGCGTCCTTGTCTGCCAAAAGGCAAATATTTTCATTTTGTATTATAATTGAGGAATACAACGGATTGTTAATAAAAATCGGGAACGGAGCGCCATCAGGTAAGGCGCTCCGTTCCCTGTTTTGCCGGCGGAATCTCTCTCACTGCGCCGGGATGGTCGGGTTTTCTTCTGTCCACATTCTTCTCTTCACACTTACCGGAATTCCGTCGGCGGGCGGCGTGACGCCGCGCAGCCGCCGAGGGGTTCAGCCTCGGCCGGGCGCGGCAATCGCCGCCCGCAAGGCAACAAAAAGCGCCGGTACGGAATTTGTCATTCCATACACCGGCGCGCGCGCAATCAGGTCAGGGGATCATCCTTCCCCCCTCTGTACAAAAACAGAAAAAGGAAGTATAATAGGTCCTGCAATGCGCGGTGAATTCCGTGGTATATGGAGGGTGGTTCTCCGTATGCAGGAGGCGGGTGCTCGTAACACCTTGCCTCTGCATTGCGTTTTTTATTTACCTTGCGATTCTATTATAATCCTTAATTTACCAAATTTCAACAGGTAATATTTGATTTGATATTTTATCGGTTTTTGAGTGCTTGGCGCCCGGGCCTCTTAACCCCAATTTTTTCTATTCTATCTTTTTGTCCTCAGGCCGGATTCCTGTGGGCCTATGGCCCGGTTCCCCTTAACCTTATTTTTTCTTTGGCCGGGGCGCGGGTGGCGATTATATGTTTGCCTTTAGCAAGTGCCTCTTAACCCAAAATTTCTTCTATTTTCTTTTTCTGTCCTCAGGCCGGACAGGCCCTTCCTTTCGGCTCCGGGTGAATTGTCAAGTGAAGTGCAACAGATAAGAAGAAATGACTTCAGCAGGAGTTTTCCAATTCAAACATTTACGCGGGCGGTCGTTGAGACGCTCCATGACAAATGCCACGGCTTCTGGGGTAAGTTCTGTAAAACGGGTTCCTCTGGGGAAAAACTGACGAATCAATCCGTTCGTATTTTCCACAGTTGGCTTCTGCCACGGAGAGGCTGGGCGAGTGTAATAATACAACGCTTCAAAGCGGCTCTCAAATTCACGGTGGCAGTTGAATTCGATCCCTCGATCCGACGTTACCGTGCGGAGCGGAACCTTTCCGCCTTCAAAGAAGAACTCAAAGCCCCGCATGACTTCTTCCCGTCTGATGTTGCGCAGGACGGCCAGGCAGCAGTATCGACTTTTTCGGTCGGTCACATTCAGCAAATAAACGCGTTTTGCTTGTCCGAACACGATCGTGTCAGCTTCCCAGTCTCCAAGTCTCTTTCTGCGTAGAACTTCTTTGCTTCTCTCCCGGATTTCCCGCGCCCCGGCCTTGTACCCACGAGTTTCTCCATGCTGACGGCCATAGTGACGCAGTTTCATCGTAAGTTGTACGGAACGTGGCAGCAAGTCCGCGCGTAGCGACCGATATATGCTGCTGTGCGAGATTTTCATGTCCCGGTCATCCGGATAGTCTAACCGGATTCTTCCGGCAATTTGTTCGGGCGACCATGACAATTCAAGCTTTTCGGATATGTAAGCTGTCAGACGTGGGTTTTGATACAGCCTCTTCCGGCGGCATTCCATTCGCCGTTCAAGGTACCGGGCCCGTGCCGGAACGCTAAGATATTTTTGTCCCGAACGGTTCCTCTTGATCTCCCGGCTGATTGTGCCCGGATCCCTTTGCAACCTGCGTGCAAGCTGCCTCATACTGATCCCGTTATTCCACAATTGGGCTATCAATGCGCGCTCTTTTGGTGTAAGATGGTGGTAGTCCATAAAAAGCCTCTCCTTCAGTGGTGTCTTTTCAACTCCTACTGTATCATGGATTTGGCTTTTTGTGGACTCTTTCTACCCTCCTGTTGCACTTGCTATTTTAATTCACCCTTGAACGAAAGGAGGGGCCTGCGCGGCCTGAGCGCAAGAGTAGAAGTAAGAAGAAATTAGGGTTAAGAGCCACCGAGCCTCAGGTCCGCAAAAGATCAGCCCGCGCGGCCTGAGCGCAAAGAAGAAAATAAGAAGAAATAAAAGGTTAAGAGCCACCGAGCCTCAGGCCCGCAAAAGATCAGCCCGCGGCCCGAGCGCAAGAGTAGAAGTAAGAAGAAATTAGGGTTAAGAGCCACCGAGCCTCAGGTCCGCAAAAGATCGGCCCGCGCGGCCCGAGCGCAAAGAAGGCTGAAGTCGTGACCGCCGTAGGCGCAAAAGACGCTGCGCGTCCGGCCTGAGCACAAAAAGAAAAAGGACCTTTGTCCCATATGATTCAGATAAGGAGAAAACAAATGCTGAAAATCGGCTGCCACCTTTCGGCGGCGAAAGGATACGCCTCGATGTGCCGCGACGCGCTCTCGATCGGCGCGAACACGTTCCAGTTCTTTACGCGCAACCCGCGCGGAGGCAGAGCCCGCGCGCTCGACCCGAAAGATGAAAATCAGTTCCTTCAGCTGATGCGGGAAAACAACATCGGTCCGGTCGTCGCGCACGCGCCGTACACCATGAACGTCTGCTCCGCCGACGAAAAGGTCCGCGCGTTCGGGTGTTCGGTGCTGGCGGACGATCTGGCGCGCATGGAGCGCCTACCCGGCAACTGCTATAATCTTCACCCCGGCAGCCACGGCGGGCAGGGCGCGGAGGAGGGTATCCGGATGATCGCCGGCGCGCTCAACGAAATTCTAACGCCGGAAATGCATACCACGGTTCTTCTTGAAACCATGGCCGGCAAGGGGAGCGAGGTCGGCCGCAGTTTCGAGGAACTGAGGGCGATTCTCGACCGGGTGGAGTGTTCGGAGCGGATCGGCGTTTGCCTCGACACCTGCCATATATTCGACGCGGGGTACGACATCGTCGGCGACCCGGACGGCGTGCTGGGGGAATTCGACCGCGCCGTCGGCCTTTCCCGGCTGCGGGCCGTTCATCTGAACGACAGCAAAAATCCCATCGGCAGCCGCAAGGACCGGCACGAGCGGATCGGCGAGGGGCGGATCGGCTTCGACGCCCTGCTCCGCTTCGCCCGCCATCCCGCCGTGCGGGATCTTCCGCTGATCCTGGAAACGCCGAACGACCTTTCAGGCCACGGAAGGGAAATCGCGGCAATTTCGGCGGCATGGAAAACCTCCGGAAATCCGTAAGGCAGCCGGGCCTGTTCCTGAATGGCATAAAAGACTAAGAAAGGCGGTATGCGGACCAAAAGGAATCTGTCAGCGTAAAGGCCACGCTCATCCCGTCCGAATTGTAGTAGAGGCTGACCACGTCCCCCTTTGTCAGGGAAACAACTCCGGTAAGGGTGACGGCGCTGCTCCCCAGGATGCCTCTGATCGACAGGGCCAGAACGCTGATATTGACAATCGGTAGTAATCCGCTGATCAGCTGGGCCGCGGCGGGGGAAGTCCTCCGGATGACGAAGAAAGGGTTGATGTCGTTTCCCAGCGAAATGGTGATGGCCGTGTTGGTGACATAATTTACCGTCGCCTGCATCGCGTAGAGGCCGGTGGCCGGAGCGGTATAATTCCCGCTGGCGGCGTTGAAGCTGGAACTGCTGAAATAGGGCGATGTGACGGTCCAGCCGGATAATACCGTGCTGGAAGAAACCGCGAACGAGGGCAGGGCGGCGGAGAAACCTTCGGCTGAAGCGTTCGGGCATGTGCAGGCCGGCTTAAAAAGTTGAAGCATAGGTCAAGTTCACTCCGTTTTTCAGAAATCAAGCCCGGCAAAAGGGTTCAATCTTATAGTATTCATCCCGCCGCCCGGGTTCCGCATAAACGCTCAAGGCCTCCGGATTTTTCCGGAGGCTTTTTTACGTTCTGTCCAGCAATTCCCGGATTTTGCCGATGATTTCCCCGTCTGTAGAATCATAATGCCCGCCGCCGCTTCCCTGTGCAGCAGCTCCGTGATACGGCGCTCCATGGCGTTTGCTTTTTGATTTGTTTCAGCCAGGTCAACCGCTTGGGGAAACGCCCGCAGAAACGATTCGGCCAGTTCGTCCCGCCTGCTCAGAAACAGCACGTCGCAGCCGTCGTAAGGAACAATTTCCATCCATGACCGCGCGCGGATTCAGCGGCACCGGCTCGTCCTGACAATAGCGCTGGCTCTCCCATTCCGGGAGCGGGTACCGCCGAAGCTCCTCAACCGGAATCTCCTTTGGGTAGGCGGAAAGGACCGCGGAAATAAAAGTCCTCTTTTCCCCGGCATGATTCCATATTAGCGTATTGTAGGGAAAAATAAAATCAAACGCATAAAACCTTCACATTTAAATATAAATAGTAAAAATTAAATAATTTAAGAATAAACTTAAAAATATTGATTTTAATATTGACATTATTAAGATTTGCCGCTATGATAAGACTGAAATAAAAAGCGGAGATGATCGAATGGAATACGCGGCGCCAACCAAATGCTCGGTCTGCGGGGCGGAGCTGCAGATCACGCGCCTGACCTGCCCGAACTGTTCGTCGGAAATTACGGGCGTTTTTTCTCCCTGCCGGTACTGTTCGCTGAACGAGCGGCAGAAGCTGTTTCTGGACACCTTTTTAAAGTGCCGCGGCAACATCAAAGAGGTGGAGCGGACGCTGTCCGTTTCATACCCGACGGTAAAGAACATGCTGGAAGAGCTGCTTGCGGCGCTTTTCCCCCAGGACCCGCCCGCCCCGGACCGTCCGGACCCGGAGGAAGTCCTCGATCTGCTGGAGCAGAAAAAGATCACGGCGGAGGAAGCGGCAAAGCTGCTTTCCGGAAAATAATCCTATCAAATTTTTCAGGAGGAATCCCCATGAACGGAAACGAGAAAACCCGCATCCTGAACCTGCTCCGCGACGGAGCGATCACGACGGAGGAAGCCGAGCGCCTGCTGGACGCGCTGGAGAGCCGCCGGGAGCCGGAGCCCGGACCGGAGCCGGTCGTTCTGAAGGACAGCCGCGGCCGCAAGCCGAAGAAGCTGCGGATTCTGGTCGACAACGCGGAGGCAAACAACGGAAAAGCGAAAGTCAACGTGAGCATCCCGATCTCCCTGATCCGGTCCCTGGGGCCGATCGCGCTTTCCAGCATTCCGAAGAAGACAAAGCAGGAGCTGGAAGAAAACGGCGTGGACGTCGCCTCCATCCTCTCACAGGTGGAGGAGCTGATCGAAAGCGGCGCGGATGAGGATTTCGTCAATGTCGACACCGGCGACGGAGAAGGAGAAGGTTCTTCGAAGGTCAGGATTTATGTCGAATAGGCCGGCGGTGCTGCTGTGGGTTTCGGTGAAAATCCGGAACGGCCCGGACAAACGGGGATTTTCGTTCGGCGTTCCGGTCCCGCTGTTCCTCCTGTTCCAGTGGACGGATATGGCGGAGGACGCGCTTACGCTCGCCCGTCTGTTCCCCGGCGCGCGGCGGTCCCTGGACCGGGTCCCGGTCTTCGATATTCTGCCCGCGCTCAGGCGGTTTGCCGAAGAGCTGTGCAGGACCGGACCGGAGGAGCTTGCCGACGTCGACGTGGAGGAACCCGGGGGGCGCCGGGTTCGGGTCAGGTGTTTCTTGAGATAAGCTGATGGAAAGTAGGAGCAATATGAGATTATTTGTCAAGTGGCTGGTCTGCGCGGTCTCGCTGTTTCTGGCCGCGAGGCTTTTTCCGGGAGGTTTCGTCCTTTGGGGCGGATGGGCGGCCATGATCGCCTGCGCCACCATTCTCTGGTTATTGAACATCTTTCTGCGGCCTGTGCTGCAGGTCCTGGCGCTGCCGTTCACCCTTGTGACCTTCGGGCTGTTCAGCCTTGTGGTCAACGGGATCGTGGTCGCGCTGGCGGCCGCGCTGATTCCCGGAATCGTCATTCGGGGTCTGGGAGTCTGCGTGTTTATCTCCCTTCTGGTTTCGGCAGGCAACCTGTTGTTTGCCCGGAGATCGCATTGGCGCGCTGATTAAGATACGGAAATACAATTGAATTTTTGAACGAAATAAACGTCGGCTGGGCGCTGAAAAATCAGACGTCCGGCGGACGCCGGGGATCTTTTACGCTTTTTTTCGCTGTCAATTTCGCCGTCCGCCGGCTTTCGGCGTCCGGCGCAAACTCTTTGGCGGGAAGCGCAAGGGGATTTTCGAGAAAGGAAGACAGTCAAGTGAAACATCGGGAAAAGATGTGGAACTCCAGCTTTTTGATCCTTTGGCAGGGACAGCTTGTCTCTACGGCGGGCGATGCGGTTTACAGCATTGCGCTGGGCTTCTGGGTGCTGGCCGCCACGGGCTCCACCGCGCTGATGGGAACGCTGATGGCGGCCTCCACGCTGCCCGGCGTGCTCGTCTCCCCGTTCGCGGGCGTTCTGATCGACCGCTCGCATAAAAAGAGGCTGTTTATTTTGATGGATATCCTTCGCGGAGCCTGCGTCCTGCTGCTCGCGGCCGCGGCCTGGCGCGGCCGCCTCGCCGTGTGGATGGTGTTCGCGGCGGGGGTCATCCTGAGCCTGTGCGGCGCGGTGTTCCAGCCCGGAATCCTGTCCTCCGTGCCGGATCTTGTTCCGAGGGAAAAGATCGCAAACGCCAATTCCGCCTTTTCCGTCGTGACCTCCGGCTCCAACCTGGCCGGCAGCGTCGCGGGCGGATTTCTGTATCAGGCGCTCGGCGCGCCCGCGCTGTTTCTGTTCGACGGGCTGTCCTTTCTGTTTTCGGGCGGCTCGCTGGGTTTTGTCGGCATTCCGGACGGCAGACGGACCGAAAAGGTCAGCTTCCTTGAAGATATGAGAGACGGCTTTCGCTATATTTGGAGGCAGCCCGGACTCCGGCTGATTCTGGCGGCCGCCGCGGTGTGCAATTTCTGCTCGTTCGTCGGCATCACGCTGATCCTTCCGCTCTGCCGCGCCACGCCCTTTCTCGGTTCCGGCGGATACGGCGTGGTGACGGGCAGCTTTATGAGCGGCACGATGCTCGGCTTCATCCTGTTTTCCGTGGTCGCGCTGAAACCGGGGATGATCGTGCCGGCCTACGTCGCGGGATGCCTTGTCAGCAATCTGGGCTTCATCGCCGGGATCAACCAGAATTCGCTGTTTCCCATGGTCGTGCTGGTTGCTTTGGGCGGCTTTGCCAATTCGCTGATCAATGTTCTCTTCATGACCGCCGTACAGAGCTCGACCGCGCAGGAGGTGCGCGGAAAGGTGATGTCTTTTATGGCGATGATGACGCAGGGGCTGACCCCGTTCGCAATGGCGCTGGGCGGGATGCTGGGCGAGGCGTTCCCGCTGCGCGCGGTGATTTCCGCCGCGTTTGCCGGTTCGCTGATTTTTCTGCTGTTCACCGCCTTCAGCCGGAACTGCCGGGAATATATGGCCGGGGACGGAGCCGCCGCGGTTCCCGGAGCGGAAGACAAGCCGGAGCCATAATTTTGAATCCTGATTTTCTTTTCCCCATGAATTTTCCTCCTTTTCTGACGTATCATAAAAATGAGGAAAATTTTGGGAATGGCGGTGGGCGCTTGAAAACCGTTTTGATTCACAGAAAACCGCGCACCCGGCGGGGGGAGACCCTGTTGGGCATTCTGGTTGTTGCGGCCGGGCTTGCCCTTTTCATCCTTTTGACGGCGGCGCTGTGCCGGCCGGTGACGGCTCTGCTCTCGAACCCGGGCCTCATGCGCGCCGCCGTCCAGCAAAAGGGCTTTTGGGGGGTTTTGATGTTTTTCGGCGTCGAAGTCCTTCAGGGGTTCCTGCCGATCCCTCTCGAGGTGACGACGGTCGCCGCCGGCTATATTTTCGGCCCGCTGGGCGGCTTTCTTCTGACTGCGGCCTCCGTGCTCTGCTCCACCGCGCTGGTCTTTTATCTCTCCAAGCTGTTCGGGGAGCGTTTCTTTCAGTTTTTGTTTCCGCGCGGGAAAAGCCCGTGGATTCTGCGGGACGAAAAAGCGCGCGGCTGGGCGACCTGGATCGTGTTTCTGGTGCCCGGCCTGCCGAAACGCCTGTTCATCTTTTCCGCCGCGCTGGTGCCTCAGAGATTTTCGGATTTTCTGGTGATCTCCACCCTGGCCCGCATGCCCGCGCTGCTGGTCTGCTCTTTCGGCGGGCATGCGCTCGGCAGCGGGAACTACGGCCGAGCGGTGCTGCTGCTCTGCGCCGTGGCGGTGCCGGCGGCTGCGGCGTTCCTCATTTACCGCCAGGCGACAGGGAGGAAGAATAGATAGAAAAGAATGAGTATGATAAAATACAAAGCGGAAAAAAGCCAGTAAAGAAATTGAATTCGTTGTGCGGTGCGGCCCTGCGATTTTCTTTCATAATATATTTCTAATATTTTGGTTAATGCCAAAACGAGCAGCCAAAGAAAAAGCATGAAAATCGCAAAATCTTTCAAGGCGGACCACTTCTTTCTGAAAAACTTTTCGTCTTTCCCGGTTCCGCGCAGCGGCTGCGGACCATTTTCCTATTTTTCCGTGTGCTGACTTCCACACCTGTTTTCCCGGTTTTTTGCGCTGCGGGGCGGCGGCATCAAAAACGGGAATCGATGAATGAGGTACTTTAACATGATAGCGGCCGCGTCGAGCGCCGCCACATACCAAAACTCCGGAGGCGGGACCAAAAGCGCGCAGCTGGTCATCGCGAGGATGTTGGATAAAATGAAAACGGCCGTGTGCTTTTCCGTGAAACGGAGGCCCTTTCCACCCAAACGGCCTCGCAAGCCAGAAGTAGAATCGCGGCGGCTTTTGCCATGATGACAGTTAAACCCGGATCGGCCCAGAAGATAGCCTGTTCACCTCATTTCAAATCCCACTAATATACCGATTGGACCCCCCGTTTTGTTACACATTTTTCTGAAAAATTTTATAAATTCAGGTCACCGTGCGGCCGCTTCGGCGGCGCTGCCGTTCCGCGCGCGGCCCGCCTGGAGAAAAGGCGCAAAACACGGAGACTTTTCGCCTTTAGCCGATAAAAGTGTTGACTTGAGTCGGAAACCATTTTATAATGAAAAACAATACATTCAAACGAAAGCAAGGGAGTGGTACGTTTGATCACCGGAGCCGAAATCATGGTCAGATGCCTTGAAAGCGAGCAGGTCGGGCTGGTATTCGGCTATCCGGGCGCGGCCATCTGCCCTTTTTACGATTCTCTGTCCCAGTCGAAGATCCGCCATATTCTGGTGCGGCAGGAGCAGAACGCCGCGCACGCCGCGAGCGGCTACGCCCGCGCCTGCGGGAAGCCGGGCGTGTGCGTGGCGACCTCCGGGCCCGGCGCGACGAACCTGATCACCGGGATCGCGACCGCGTACATGGACTCGATCCCGCTGATCGCGATCACCGGGCAGGTCAACCAATGGCTCTTGGGACGCGACGTGTTCCAGGAAGCGGACATCACCGGCGCGTGCGAATCGTTTACGAAGCACTCCTATCTGGTCAAGGACGTTTCCGATCTGCCGCGCGTGTTCAAGGAAGCGTTTCACATCGCTTCCACAGGAAGGCCCGGCCCGGTCCTGATCGATATCCCGACGGACGTGCAGACGGCTGAGATCGGGTCGTTCGACTATCCCCAGAAGGCGGAGATCGCCGGGTACAGGCCGCGCACGCAGGGTCACGCCGTGCAGGTCCGCCGCGCGGCGGAGGCGGTGCGCAAGTCGAAGCGGCCGCTGATCGTCTGCGGCGGCGGGGTCGTGAGCGCCGCCGCGCGGGAAGAGCTGATCTCGTTCGCGCAGGAAAATCAGATCCCGGTGGTTTCCACCATGATGGGCCTCGGCGTGATGCCGATGGACAGCCCGCTCTACTTCGGCATGATCGGCATGCACGGGCACGAAAACGCCAACCGCGCGATTCACGCGGCGGACTGCATCCTGCTCTGCGGGGCCAGGGTCGGGGACCGCGCGGTCAACGATCCGGAAAAAATCACGGAAAAATCCATGATTATCCACATCGACGTCGACCCGGCGGAAATCGGCAAGAACATGGATGTGGATATTCCGATCGTCGGGGACGTCCGCCTGGTGCTGAAAAGCCTTGCGCAGCAGATGGGCGCCGCGCCGGAGACCGGCGAGTGGGTGCGGCGGCTGGCGCGGGACAAGGCGGAGTTCGTCCCGCACGGCACGCCGCAGAACGGCACGGGCTTTGTGGAGCCGCGGTCGTTCTTCCGCGCGCTTTCCGCCATGATGCGGGAAAACGCGATCCTGATTTCCGACGTGGGCCAGAACCAGATCTGGGCGGCGTCCAGCTTCAACGTGAAGCTGGGGCGGTTCCTCACCTCCGGGGGGCTGGGAACCATGGGGTATTCCCTGCCGGCGGCCGTCGGGGCAAAGCTGGCCAAGCCGGACCGGCAGGTGGTCTGCATCTGCGGGGACGGGGCGTTCCAGATGTCGATGTGCGAGCTTGCGACGCTCTGCGAAAGCGGCGCGGAGGTCAAAATCGTTTTAATGCAGAATTCCCGCCTTGGGATGGTTTGGGAACTTCAGAACAGGTATTACGGGGGGCGCTGCCCCGCGACGGAACTTGAGGGCAACCCGGATTTTGTCGCGCTGGCGGGGGCCTACGGCATCCGGTCGGCGCTGGCGGACTCCAACGGTTCCGCCGAGCGCCTCGCCCGCGAAATGCTGGAAAGCAGAGGGCCGTTTCTGCTGGTGTGCCGGGTCGATCCCGGCGCGCCGACGCTGTGAGGGAGGGGAGCCGCATGAAACACACTCTTTCCGTTCTTGTGGAGAATCAGCCGGGCGTCCTTTCCCGCGTGGCGAGCCTTTTCGCGCGCCGGGGCTTCAACATCGACAGCCTCGCCGTCGGGACGACGCAGAACCCTAAGATCTCCCGCATGACCATCCTGGTCGACGGCGACGATCATCTCGTGGAGCAGGTGGAAAAGCAGCTGAACAAGCTGATCCCGGTCATCAAGGTGAAGGTTCTGGAGCCGGGGGCGTTCGTCAGCAGCGAACTGACGCTGGTCAAGGTCGCCTGCAAGCCCAAGCAGCACGCGGAGGTGCTCAACGTCGCGCGGCTGATGGGCGCGGACGTGATCGACGTGGCCGCCGCCTCCCTGACCCTGCGGTTCGCCGGCGACGAGGAGCGGAGCCGCACCCTGCTGGAGCTGCTGACGCCCTACGGCCTGCGCGAGGTCGTGCGCGCCGGGTCGATCGCAATCGAAAAAGGGTCCGGGGTATTAAAGAACAATAAGGAATAACAGCGGAACACCTATGCAAAGCCATTATTCTTTATTTAATAAATTTATAGCCGAAAGGCCAGGGGGAATGTAAAAATGCCAAAGATCTATTATGAATCCGACTGTGACATCAATCTGATGAAGGGAAAGACAGTCGCGATTATCGGCTATGGCAGCCAGGGCCACGCGCACGCGCTGAACCTGCACGACAGCGGAGTCGACGTCATCGTAGGCCTTTACGAAGGCAGCAAGAGCCGCGCGAAAGCGGAAGCCGCGGGGCTGAAGGTCCTCACTGTGCCGGAAGCGACCAAGGCCGCCGATATTATTATGATTCTGATTCCGGACGAGAGACAGGCCGACATGTATAAAAAGGACATCGAGCCTTATCTGACGGAGGGCAAGGCCCTCGCGTTCGCGCACGGCTTCAACATCCACTTTAAGCAGATCACGCCGCCGAAGAACATCGACGTGTTCATGATCGCCCCGAAGGGTCCGGGCCACACGGTCCGCAGCGAATACACGGCGGGCAAGGGCGTGCCGTGCCTGATCGCGGTGGAGCAGGACTACACCGGCCACGCGCACGACATCGGCCTGGCGTACGGCGCGGGACTCGGCGCGGCGCGGGCGGCCATCATGGAGACGACGTTCAAGATCGAGACGGAGACCGACCTGTTCGGCGAGCAGTGCGTGCTGTGCGGCGGCGTGACCGCCCTGATGAAGGCCGGGTTCGAGACGCTGGTCGAAGCGGGCTACGCGCCGGAAAACGCCTATTTCGAGTGTATCCATGAAATGAAGCTGATCGTAGACCTGATCTACCGCGGCGGGTTCTCGCTGATGCGCTACTCGATCTCCGACACGGCGGAATTCGGCGACTACGAGACCGGCAAGCGGCTCATCACGGACGAGACAAAGAAGGAAATGAAGAAGGTCCTCTCCGAAATCCAGGACGGCTCGTTCGCGTCCAAGTGGATCGCGGAAAACAAGAACGGACGCGCGCATTTCAGCGCCTGCCGCCGCATCGAGGCCGAGCATCAGCTTGAGTCCGTCGGCAAGGAGCTGCGCAAAATGTATTCTTGGAACAACGACCCGATCGACTGAGCAGCGTACCGCTGCATCTTCGGCCCGCTGGTCGGAATCTCCCGAAAGCGAAAGCCGGGAACGCCGTAGGCGCGAAAAGACACTATGTGTCCGCCGTAGGCGCGAAAGACACTATGTGTCCGCCGGGCGCGAAAGACGCTGTGCGTCCACGATTCAGATAGCCCGCCGAAGCGTATGCTGTGGGAATAAAATCAGGCCGCGCGGATGCATCAGCATTTGCGCGGCCTTCTGTCGGCGGCCCCCGTTTGGCGGACCATGGGATGGACCGGGGAATAGAGAACTTTCTTACATACACTGTGCCCAATGCACCGGCATGCCCGCGCCGCTCCCCTCGCCGGACTGTTCCCGTCAGGGCTTCGGCCAATGGAGGAAGGGCGCTCCGAATTTTAAACTTCTTTTCACGCTTCGCACTCGCTTTCCCGCCCGGCCCCGTTCCGGGCGGAGAAAGCCGGCCCGTTTCCCTCAAGGGGAAGAACCGCCGGCGGGCGGCGTGCCGCCGCTCCCTTCAGCCCGCCGATCGGAACGGCAGAAAACCGTTCGCTTTGTTTGGCGGGACAGAGGTTGGGAACTTCCGATAGGCGAAACCGCGTCCGCTCGTTGGCACGTTCGTCCGGAGAACCGGCGCGCACG
This sequence comes from Caproiciproducens sp. NJN-50, assembly GCF_004103755.1. Taxonomy (NCBI): domain Bacteria; kingdom Bacillati; phylum Bacillota; class Clostridia; order Eubacteriales; family Acutalibacteraceae; genus Caproiciproducens; species Caproiciproducens sp. NJN-50. Next base: position 49,748 of record NZ_CP035283.1, read on the forward strand.
CAAGGACTTTGCCTTTGGGAGACTCCCTGAACCGTCCTGCCAAACCAAGCCGCAAATTCTCGCCGGTTCTGTATGGCAGGCTGAAGATGCAACGGTGCGTTGCCCGCAGGGCACAAAAAAGCACCGGTACGGAAATTTTTCATTCCATACACCGGCGCGCGTGAAAAGCAGGTTGTTTTTCGCTCCCGCCTTTTTCCCCCCCTCTATACAAAAAGAAGAAAAAGAGGTATACTATTACCTGCAAATGCGCGGTTTTTACCGCTGTGTATGGAGGCTGCTTCTCCGTATGCAGGGGGCGGGGTGTTCCACCACCCTGTCCCTGCTTTGCACTTTTTATTGTGCTCTACGATTCCTATTATAATCCTGTATTTACCAAAATTCAACTATAAATCTCTTCATTGATCTTGTTTATGAATTTTTGTTGGTCCAAGGCCCGGAGCCCCTTAACCGAAATTTCTTCTATTATCTTTCTTTGTCCTCAGGCCGGACGGCCCCGTACTTTCGTAATCAGACGAAAGTACGCAAAGGCTGAGTCGGGGGGGACTTCAACTTCCCAACGGGAGGGGTACCTAAACGTCCCCCTGCACCCCGGCACCTGTCATGAAGTAACAACGAATTCTTACGCAAGTGCTTCCCATTGAACGATTCCCAATCTTACGCCGTATGTAAAAAGGTAACTTTTTGAAGAATTTCAGCTTTTAGGTAAATACTTTGTGGCTTTAATTTTTCAGCCCCCGTCGTCCATGAAAAGCTGTTGTTAGAAGAACAGAAAAAATCTTTTTGACGGCTCCTGGGGGGTTCAGGGGGACCATCCGGTCCGGACGCGCCTACGGCATGCACGGCTTAAAAAGCATTGTTGCTTCCCTGTTTTTCGCCGCTTCGGGAACGTAAATCGTAGATGCAGCGGTAGGCTGCCCCCCGTGCGAACTTTGCCTCCTTTCGTTCAAGGGTGAATTAAAATAGCAAGTGCAACAGGAGGGTAGAAAGAGTCCACAAAAAGCCAAATCCATGATACAGTAGGAGTTGAAAAGACACCACTGAAGGAGAGGCTTTTTATGGACTACCACCATCTTACACCAAAAGAGCGCGCATTGATAGCCCAATTGTGGAATAACGGGATCAGTATGAGGCAGCTTGCACGCAGGTTGCAAAGGGATCCGGGCACAATCAGCCGGGAGATCAAGAGGAACCGTTCGGGACAAAAATATCTTAGCGTTCCGGCACGGGCCCGGTACCTTGAACGGCGAATGGAATGCCGCCGGAAGAGGCTGTATCAAAACCCACGTCTGACAGCTTACATATCCGAAAAGCTTGAATTGTCATGGTCGCCCGAACAAATTGCCGGAAGAATCCGGTTAGACTATCCGGATGACCGGGACATGAAAATCTCGCACAGCAGCATATATCGGTGGCTACGCGCGGACTTGCTGCCACGTTCCGTACAACTTACGATGAAACTGCGTCACTATGGCCGTCAGCATGGAGAAACTCGTGGGTACAAGGCCGGGGCGCGGGAAATCCGGGAGAGAAGCAAAGAAGCTCTACGCAGAAAGAGACTTGGAGACTGGGAAGCTGACACGATCGGGTTCGGACAAGCAAAACGCGCTTATTTGCTGAATGTGACCGACCGAAAAAGTCGATACTGCTGCCTGGCCGTCCTGCGCAACATCAGACGGGAAGAAGTCATGCGGGGCTTTGAGTTCTTCTTTGAAGGCGGAAAGGTTCCGCTCCGCACGGTAACGTCGGATCGAGGGATCGAATTCAACTGCCACCGTGAATTTGAGAGCCGCTTTGAAGCGTTGTATTATTACACTCGCCCAGCCTCTCCGTGGCAGAAGCCAACTGTGGAAAATACGAACGGATTGATTCGTCAGTTTTTCCCCAGAGGAACCCGTTTTACAGAACTTACCCCAGAAGCCGTGGCATTTGTCATGGAGCGTCTCAACGACCGCCCGCGTAAATGTTTGAATTGGAAAACTCCTGCTGAAGTCATTTCTTCTTATCTGTTGCACTTCACTTGACAATTCACCCAAGACCGAAAGGAGGGGCCTGCGCGGCCTGAGCGCAAGAGTAGAAGTAAGAAGAAATTAGGGTTAAGAGCCACCGAGCCTCAGGTCCGCAAAAGATCGGCCCTGTCCGGCCTGAGCGCAAAAAATCCCTCGTCCGCCGCAGGCAGACAGGAAGCATCATAACCGGAAAACAGAAAGGACGGAAAATGAAGATGCAGGCTTTGGATCTGAACAAGCTCAATCAATTCTGCAAGAGAGAAATCGGCCGCTCCGGCGCGCGGGTCTCCCTGCTGGTCCACGACCTGACGGAGGGAAGGGACCTGATCTCCATCGAGGCCGGGCACCGGGTCGTTTCCGCCAGCACGATCAAGACGGCGATCATGCTCGCGGCTTTCCGGCTCGTTCTGGATGGAAAACTGAGCCTGTCGCAGACGGTCCGGGTCCCGGAGGAAGAGGTCCTTGACGACACCCTCGTGTTCGACGCCGGGATGCGGGAATGCTCGCTGGAAGAAATGATTACCTGGATGATCGTCAACAGTGACAACACCGCCACCAACGTTCTGATCGACGTTGTTGGAATGGAGGCGGTCAACGGCTTCTGCGCTTCGCTCGGGCTGAAATCGACCGGCCTTCAGCGTAAAATGCTGGATGGCGCCGCCGTCCGCTCCGGCCGGAACAACTACACCAGCGCCGCGGACCAGCTTCTCATCTACTCCGCCCTTTTCCGGGAGTCCATCCTCACACCGGGGCTGTGCGGGCTGGCGAAAAGCATCCTGCTGCGCCAGAGGGACTGCACCATGGCTCTGCGCTATCTCTGCGGCGGGGAATCCGTTTCCTTCGCGCACAAGACCGGCGGCCTCGACTTCCTGAGGCATGACGCGGGCATTTTCGATCTGCCCGGGCAAGCCTACTATTTCGGCTGTTTCGTGACCGGCTGCATGGAGGAATCGGACGAAAATCCGGTCGCGGAACGCCTGATCGGAACGCTGAGCAAAGCGGTTTACGAATCTTTCGCCGCGAAAAAATGTAATACAATGTAATTTTTATACTTGCTTTTAGGCACTATATAAATGTTCCCACATGATATTATTTATAATTATAGATTTACTTCGCAAGGAAGAGCAAGGGTGCTCGGCTGGCTGCCGGGCACCCTTTTGCTATCAAACGGGTTTTTACAGGAATGAAAAGGAGAGGTTACCTATGAAAAAGAGGAAAAGGCTTTTGGCGTTCCTCCTGTCGGCTGTCCTTCTGGCCGCGGCGGCGACGGGCTGCGGTCAGGCAAATTCCGGCGGAACGTCCTCATCCGCCTCCGGCGGCTCGGCTTCCTCCGCGAAGAGCGAGGCGGGCGACACGATTCTGTACGGGGCTTCCGCCGATCCGCGCGGACTGGACCCCGCGCTGGTCGACGACATCCAGTCGGTCAAGGTCATGAGCAACATCTACGAGGGTCTGCTCAAGTACAAAAGCGATTCCACCGACATCGAGCCCTGTCTGGCGACCTCCTGGGACGTCAGCGACGACGGGCTCACCTACACGTTCCATCTCCGCAAGGGAGTGAAGTTCCAGGACGGGACGGATTTCAACGCCGACGCGGTCGTGTTCAACATCGAGCGCCAGCTTCCCCCGAAGGTGGAAAAGGACATGGGCTACGCCTCCTTTGTCTACGGCTCCGTCAAGGACGTCAAGGCGGTCGACGAAAGCACGGTGCAGATCGGCATGAAGGAACCCTGCACGCCGTTCCTCCGGAATCTTGCCATGAATCTGGGGGCGCCGCTCGTCAGCCCGAAGGCGCTGCAGGACAGCAAGAACAATGTCAACGAAACTCCCTGCGGGACGGGTCCCTACAAATTTGTGAAATGGGATAAGGACCAGGATATCGTTCTGGTGCGGAACGACGATTATTGGGGCGGCAAAGCCAAATGCAAAAACGTGATTTTCAAGACCATCAAGGATAATTCCGCGCGCGTCGTCGCGCTGAACAACGGGGAAGTCGACATCATCGACGACTTCGACCACACGGTGGTGGACCAGATCACCGCTGCCGGAGACAAGGTGGAGAAAACTCCCGGCATGAACATCAACTACCTGATGTACAACTGCACCCGCGCGCCGTTCAACGACCCGAAGCTGCGGGCGGCGGTTTCGGCCGCGATCAATGTGCCGGAGCTGGTCCAAAGCCTGTATCAGGGGTATTCCGAGGCGGCGACCTCCATTCTCCCGACCTTCATGCCGGGCTATGACAAGAGCATCTCCCAGGTAGCCTACGATCCCGATTCGGCGAAAAAGACGCTTCAGGCGGCCGGAATCAAAAAGATCAGCATAACGACCTACTCCAGCGCCCGCCAGTACAATCCGGCGACCGGACAGACGCTCGCGGAGGCGGTCCAGGGGTATCTTTCCAAGATCGGGATCACCTGCACCATTGATTCCTACGACTGGACGACGTTCAAATCCAAGCAGGAGGAGGGCAATTTCGACATCTGCTTCGGCGGCTGGATCGGCGACAACGGCGACCCGGACAATTTCCTCAATCTGCTGTCCGACCAGGACCCGGGCATGAACGTCGCGCGCTACAACGACAAAACCTACACGGACCTGATCACAAAGGCGGTAAAGATGCCGGACGGGGCCGACCGGAACGCGGTCTATGTTCAGGCGCAGAAATATGCCGCGGAACAGGCGCCGTGGCTGCCGATCTCCCACGCGATGATCCTCTACGCGGTCAGCCCGAACGTGAAGGGGTTCAGTCTGCACATGACCGGCATGACGATGCTCGCGAACGTATCCAAGGGCTGAGCAGCGTACCGCTGCACCTACGGCCCGCCGGTCAAAACGGCAAAAATCCGTCTGCCTTGTTTGGCGGGACGGAGATTGGAATCTCCCGAAGCGAAAGCCGGGAACGCCGTAGGCGCGAAAAGACACTATGTGTCCGCCGCAGGCGCGAAAGACACTGTTCGTCCGGCCTGAGGACAAAAAGAGGAGCCGTCCCGCAGCGGGTCGGCTTCTCTTTGTATAAACAAAAAATAAAATTACACCTTGTTATGATTTCGCGGGCAGCCATGCCTTGACGGTGTCCTCGTTGTCGTTCATCCAGGCGCGGGCCGCTTCAAGCGGGTCACTGGCGTCCTCGACGGCGCCCATCAGATCGCCGAGCTGGTCGCTGGTCATCTTGAATTTCGTCAGAAATTCCGCGACTTCCGGCGCGTCCGTGTCAAGCCCTTTGCGGGAGAGCTTGTGGATGGACTCCGCGCTGCCGTAAACGCCTTTCGGGTCGTCGAGGAACTTCAGGTCCCACTTGGCGAACATCCAGTGGGGCTGCCAGCCCGTCACGACGATCGGCTGTTTCTGGTCGATGGCTTTTTTCAGCGCCGCCGTCATGGTCGGGCCGCTTCCCGGCATCAGCTTGTAGCCGAGGCCGTATTCCTTGATCGCCTTGTCGGTCGCCGTCATGATCCCCGCGCCGGAATCGATGCCGACGATGGTTCCGTCGAAATCCGATTTCGCATTGTTCAAGTCTTCGATGCTGTTGATTTTGACATAGGACGGGACGACAAGCCCGATTTTCGCGTTGTCGAAGCTGACTCCGTAATCCTTTAGCTCAGAGCCGTATTTCGCCATATAATCCTTGTGGGTGACCGGTAGCCAGCAGTCCAGGAAAACGTCGGTGCTGCCGTTCGCCAGCGAGGCGAACAGGGGCGCCACGTCCGTTTGGACCTGCTTGACCTCGTATCCCATTTTATCCACCAGGATCGCGTTCATCAGGTTCGTCATCGCGATTCCTTCGGACCAGTTCACATAGCCGATCTGAATCACCGGCTTCGACTTTCCGCCGCCGGAGGTTTTGCTTCCCGCCGCGGAGCTCTCCTCGCCGGGCTGCGAGCAACCGGCCAGCAAACCCAAGCATAGAATTCCCGTTAGGAAGACCGCTGCAATTGATTTTTTCATTTCAATCCCCTTTCTGTATTTTATATCTGAAACCCCAAAGGACGTTTTTTGATGAGGCTATTTCGCGTTGAGCTTTTTGGCATTGGACTTCCCAAGCCCCTGCGTGATGCGGTCCAGAACCATGGCGAGGATGACGACGGCCAGCCCGCCCTCGAATCCCTCGCCCACCTTGAGCTGGGTGATACCCTGCAGCACGATGATGCCGAGGCCTTCGGCGCCGATCATGGAGGAGATGACCACCATGGAGAGCGAGAGCATGATCGTCTGGTTCAGCCCCGCCAGGATGGTCGGCATGGCGAGCGGGATCTGCACCTTGAACAGCATCTGGTTCCCCGTGCAGCCGAAGGAGCGCGCCGCCTCGATCACGTCGCCCGGCACCTGCCGGATTCCCAGGTTGGTCAGCCGGACGGCGGGCGGCATGGCGAAGATCACGGTCGCGACCGCGCCCGGCACCACGCCGAGGTCGAAGAAATAGACCGCCGGGATCAGATACACGAAAGCCGGCATCGTCTGCATAAAGTCCAGAATCGGCCTGACGATGCGGTTGACCGTTTCGCTGCGCGACATCCAGATGCCAAGCGGGATCCCGATGACCAGCGCGATCAGCGTGGAAGTCACCACCAGCGCGAGCGTTTCCATGGTCTCCGTCCACAGGCCGATCGAAACGACGATCAGCAGGCCGGCGGCGGTAAAGATCGCGGTGCCGCGTCCCGCCAGGCGCCACGCGAGCAGCGCCAGGATCAGGATCATGACGTAAAACGGCAGCCAGCCGAACAGCGTTTCAAAAGAGGTGATGACCCAGAGCAGGACCATTTTGATTCCGCCGAAAAATCCGGCCCAGTTGGCCGTCATCCAGTCGATGGCCCTCTCCACCACGTCCCCGATCGGAAGTCTAATCATTTTCATTCTCCTCTCCGAGGATCCCCGAAAGAACGGATACTTTCATGATAATGCCCATTACCTTCCGTTCCCCGTCCACCACCACGATCGGGTATCTGGAATTGATGACCAGAGGAAGGAGCGCCTGGATGGATGTGTCCGGCGGAACGGTCGCTACATTCGTGTCGATGGCGCTCTTGATGCTCTCCGGGTCGTGGGCTCCCGATTTGAGCAGCTCCACCGCGTTGTCGATGGAAAGGATCCCCTTCAGGTGGCGCTCCCGGTCCACGACGAAAATGCTGGAGATGGAAGCCTCCCGCATCTTGCGCACCGCGACCCGGACTCCGTCCTTCGCGTAGGCGATCGGGTCCGGCCGCTTCATGATGGTGGAGGCGGTCACGACCTTGACGCGGTTGACGTCCTGCACAAATTCCCTGACATAGTCGTCGGCCGGGTTCGTGAGGATGTCCTCCGGGGTGCCGGTCTGCACGATGACGCCGTCCTTCATGATCGCGATCTTGTCCCCGAGCTTCAACGCCTCGTCGAGGTCGTGCGTGATGAAGATGATCGTCTTGTGCATCCTGGCCTGCAGCGCCAGCAGTTCGTCCTGCATCTCCTTTCGGATCAGCGGGTCCAGCGCGCTGAACGCCTCGTCCATCAAAAGGATGTCCGGGTCGTTCGCCAGGGCGCGCGCCAGGCCGACGCGCTGCTGCATGCCGCCGGAGAGCTGCGAGGGCATGCGGTCCTCGTGTCCCTCCAGGCCGACCAGGCGAAGCGCCTCAAGCGCCTTTTCCCGGCGCGTTTTCGAATCGACGCCCTGAATCTCCAGCCCGAATTCCACGTTGCTTTCCACCGTCCGGTGCGGCAGCAGCGCGAAATTCTGAAAGACCATCGCGACTTTTTTGCGGCGGATGTTCAGCAGCGCGTCCCTGCCGCAGTCCACGATGTTTTCGCCGTCGATCAGCACTTCTCCCGAAGTCGGGCGGATGAGCAGGTTCAGGCAGCGGATCAGCGTGGATTTTCCGCTCCCCGAAAGCCCCATGACAACAAAGATCTCTCCCTCTTCCACTTTGAAATTCGCGTTGTTCACGCCGACTCCATGCCCCGTTGACTTCAAAATTTCGGCTTTTCCCTTTCCGCCCTCCAGCATCGGAATAATCTTTTTGGGGTTGGAACCGAATATTTTATACAAATTTTTGACTTCAACTTTTGGCATTTTATCACTCCCTTTTTGAACAACTCAAGAACCGTGCGAATGAAACATACAACTCTATTATAGCTTGTAAGTTGCAGGGTGTCAACCTCAGCCCTTTTCTAATGTAAATATTTGGAAAATATTTTCGTGAATTATGAATTGCATCCTCGCTGGAGTTGAGGTAAAATGACTTTTGCAAGCCCGGATGACCGGGGGATGATGCGCATATGATAAGAGCAGGGTACCAAACAAAGTCCTGAGAGGGAATACTGGAGGGATTTTCATGTGGGATCGTTCGATTTTAAAATCAAACGCAAAGGTGGCGCTTCGGGGGCGGTACTGGACAGCGTTTTTGGTCACGCTCCTCTTTGCGGTGCTGGCCGAATGGCTGAACTGGGCAGACAGCGGTTTCCGGCGGCTGTTTGAATCTCAGGCCTGGCACGGCGGGGCGAGGCATCTGTTCCGCTGGTCCCCGCTGGAGGGGCTCGGAGGCTGGCTCTGCATATTCTATGTTATTTTTATCGTGCATCCGCTCCTGATCGGAGCCGCACGGTATTTTGTCCGCAATCATTTTGAGCCGGCCCGCACGGAGACCCTGTTCAGCGGTTTTCAGTGGAATTACGGGAACGGCGTTGGCGTCCTGTTCATCACGCGCCTTTTTATCATCCTGTGGACCTTTCTCTTCATCATTCCCGGCATTGTCAAACTGGTCCAGTACAGTATGGTTCCGTTTCTTCTTTCCGACAACCCCTCCCTGCCCGGCGAACGGGCGCGGGAGATCAGCCGCAGAATGACCGACGGGCAGAAGGGCGCCATTTTTGTGTTCTGGCTGTCGTTTCTCGGCTGGTTCCTGCTCGGGGCGCTTTGCTTCGGCGTGGGGATCCTGTTTATCCTGCCCTATTTCAGCGCGTCTCAGTCGGAGCTTTACCTGCTTCTGCGCGGCCGGGCGCTGGGCCTCGGCTTTGTCCGGCCGGAGGAGCTCTGCCTGGCTCAGTCGGCTTCCCGGCCCTGAATCCGCCTTGATAGAATTCCCTGATTTGCCGGTTTCATGCCGGGGGCAAAATGACGGACAAAAATAAGAAGAAAATGAGAAAAATCAAATTTTTCCTAAAAATCCCAGATTTACTGCCGATATACAATTATCAAGCAGTAAGGCAGGGTTGTCTATGGCGGTGGAAAATATCTCGTCGGTTGCCTCTTCGGGCAGCCTGGTCCCGGACTCCAGCCAGAGCTCAGAGCAGGACCGGATCACCGAACTCGTTCGGCTGGAGCAGGATGTCCAGAAGCTGAAATCCGACTATAAGGATAAAGCGAAAAACAACGGGATGTCGCAAATTGATATCAACAGCAAAATCAGAAGATATGAAAAGCTGATTGCGAAAATCGAGCAGGAAATCCGCCAGATCAAAAAAAGGGTCTCGTCGAAGCCGGTCGAAGTGAGGAAAAACGGCGAAGCCGCGGACGGCGCTTCCGGAAAGAGCGACAGTGCGGTCCTTTCAATGGCGGCCCTGAAAACGTCTTACCGGATGCTGTTCCCGGAGCCTTCCGGCGCGGAACAGCCTGAAGCGGAGCTGGCGGCGCAGACGAGAAACAATCTGGACCAGTTGGTTTAGCGTGAAAAATCCCCCGGCCTTTGGAAATTCCAAAAGCCGGGGGATTTTTTTCGGAAAAAGGTCACTGCCGCGTTTGTTCGTACAGCTCCTGAATCAGGCGGAGAATATTCTCGGCGGAGCGGGACTTGTCAAATCCCCTGCAAGAGGAACGCATGTCGCTCAGCTTCTGGCTGTCCGCCAACAGGGAGCGGATGGTCTCCCCGCAATCGTCGCCGTTTTCCAGCTTTACCGCCATATTGTGTGTCAGGAGAAAGTTGGCGTTGTCCTCCTCCTGGCCGGGGATCGCGTCGAAAACAGCCAGCGGTATGCCGCAGGCGAGCGCTTCCGATACGGTCAGTCCGCCGGGCTTGGTGATCAGCAGGTCCGAGGCGTGCATGTAATTTTCCACTTCGTCGGTGAAAAATACCAGCTTTGTCGGCTTCGGGCTCTCCGGAATCAGCTTTGCAAACTCCTCATGGAGCCTTCCGTTCCGCCCGGTGATGACGATGATCTGGAATTTCATGTCAAGCCGGACGATCTGCCGGTAAATTTTCAGAATATTGGTCACGCCGAAGCTCCCCGCCATCACCAGAATCGTGGGAAGAGCCTGGTCCAGCCCAATGCGTTTCAGAAAGGCCGCGTTATCCCCCTCCGAGAAAAAAACATTTTCCACCGGGATGCCGAACGGATAAATTTTTTCCTTCGGCACGCCCATGGCCTCCATTTCCGAGATCATGTCGCCGTTCGCGACCACGTAGGCGTCCACCCGGTCCGCGATCCAGGCGCGGTGAGGGCCGTAGTCGGTCATCAGGCAGATCAGCGGCGCGGTGACTGCTCCCGCCCATTTCAAATGCGAAATCATCTCGGTTGCGAACGGATGCGTCGAAATGATGACGTCCGGTCTTTTTTCCTCCAGAAGCGGAATGAGCTTCTGGCTGAAAACGCCGCTGAACCGCGACACCAGGCTGGACAGGAGGTTGTCCTCGTTGGTCCTGCGGTAAAGCTGGCCGAACACTTTCGGCGTTTTGGTCGCGAGAAAATGATATCCGTCGCAGACGGTCTTGTCCAGGACGCTGCTGATGCTTTTCAGCGCGTCGACCACATCGACCTCGCATCCGGAGGAATGCTCTGAAATATAAGCCTGAATGGCCCGGGAAGCGCGCACGTGCCCGCCGCCGGTGGCCGCTGTCAAAATTAATAGTTTCACGGAAACACCCCTGAATTTTATCTTATACGAAGCTTTCTTCGGGTTATACCAAGGTGATTATATCATATATTTGGAAAAGATGCCATTCTCAGCCCCGGAAGACGGGCGAAGGGCAAAACAAAACGGTAACAGGACTGTGACTTTACGAGCGGCCGCGCGGGGGCTATAATGGAATCGCGGCCGCATGCGGCCGAAAACAGGGGGTACGAAGATGATTGCGGAAAACAGGGCCGGGCATCCGGGAATATTCGGAAAAACCGGCCCGAAAGCCAAGGCGGCCGTCGCCGCCGCGCTGATCTTGCTGGTCGCCGCGGGCGCCGTGCTGGGGCAGAGAATTTACGCGGGATACCGGCACGCGAAGGAGATATCCGAAACGATCGATACGGACTCTTTTTATCCCGGCATCAAGGTGCAGGGGATCGATCTCGGCGGGAAGAGCATGAGCGAGGCAAAAACCGCCGTGGAGGCCGTCCTTCCGGCCGCTCAGCCGGTGGAGCTTCAGATCACGGACGGCAGCAGGTCCTGGGAACTGACCGAAAAGGACCTGAGCTTTCAATACAATACGGACGAAATCCTGAAAGAAGCATACTCATATGCCCGCAGCGGGGATCGGGAGCAGCGCCTTCAGCTTGTGCGCGGGCTGGAAGCTTCCCCGAAAACCTATTCCATCGCCGCGAAAATCGATGGAACCTCCCTGCGGACGGCGCTGGATAAAATCGCGGACCAGGCGGAATCCGCCCCGAAGGGTCCGAGCGTGACCTCATTCAACACGGGAACAAAACAGTTCTCCTTTGCCGACGGAACGGACGGCGTAACCGTCGACCGGGAAAAGCTGCTTGCCGATGCCCAGGCCGTCATCAGTTCCGGGGGAACGGGGACGGTCCGGCTTTCGACCGGGACCACCCCGTTCAGCGGGACGCTGGCGGACCTGAAACCCCACATGAAAAAGCTGGGCTCTTTCAGCACGGTCAGCAAAAATTCCGCGGACGGGACCTACAACATGACAAAAGCCCTGCTGTCGGCGAACGGCGTCTGCGTGCAGCCCGGCGCCGCGTTCTCCTTTTTCGGCACCGCGGGCCAGTGCGGCCAGGCGCAGGGATACCGGCCGGCCGGCGCGATCCTGAACGGAAAACTGATCCAGGAATACGGCGGCGGCATCTGCCAGGCTTCCACCACCATCTACGGCGCGGCGGTCCGCTCCGGAATGAAAATCACGGAGCGGCACAACCATTCCATGCCCTCCAGCTATTGTCCGATCGGGCAGGACGCCACCGTCAGCTACCCCGGCCTGGATTTCAAATTCGTGAACCCGACCAAATATCCGGTTTATCTGGTCACCTCGGTGAAGAACCGGGTTTTGACGGTTACTTTTTACGGCTATCAGCCGGACGATTACGATGCGATCGATGTCTCGTCAAAGGTGACCGAGACCATTCCGGCCCCGGCGAAGGGACAGTACGTGCCGGATTCTTCGCTGAAAAAGGGAGAGGTCAAGCTGACCTCCAAAGCGCGCACCGGGTACAAGGCGACGGCCCAGAGGATCTTCCGTAAAAACGGGACGGTCGTGAAAACGGAGGAGCTTCCCTCCTCCTATTACAAACCGCAGCCGGCCTACTATTCCTATGGGGAAGGGACCGACCTGGCCGGTACGGCCAAGCCGTCCTCCAAAGCCGCCGCCTCCCCGTCTTCCTCCAAACCGGCTTCCTCCGCGCCGCCGTCTTCAAAGCCTTCCTCCGCACCCGCATCCTCCGCGCCGGCTTCTTCCACGCCCGGCGCCGGGGCTGCTGTTCCGAACGACGACATCACAACGCAGGGCGAGCCGGCAGCGTGACGCTGCATCCACGCCCCGCCGCTTTTTCGCCCCATCGTTTCGGGAGAGTAAAATCCGGGCTTTGTTTGGCGGGACCGCGGGCGGACGATTCCAAAGGGGCTGAAACCGGGAACGCCGCAGGCGCGTCCCGGCCGGAGGTCCAAAAACAGCTTGACTTTTTCGCCGTAATCTGCAAAAATGAGGATGGCGGCACGCGTTGCGTTCCGGCCGTTTCCGTTGCTTTAAAAATTCACAACAGGCTCTGCCGCGGCCGCGGCAGACGCTGTCTTGGAAAGGAAGAACTGATTTGACTGAGACGCATACGCCGATAATCAGTGTTGTGATACCAGTTTACAATGTTGAAAAATATGTGGGCAAATGCCTGATTTCGCTGGAAGAACAAACTTTTCGGGATTTTGAGATCATCGCCGTCAACGACGGCTCTACGGATGCCTCTCCCGAAATTCTTCGCCATTTTGAAAGCAAATATGACAACATCACCGTCGTCGATCAGAAAAACGCCGGTATGTCCCTGGCAAGGAACGCCGGCATGGAAAAAGCGCGGGGGGAATACCTCACCTTTGTGGACAGCGACGATTACGTCGCGCCAACCTTTTTGGAAGAGCTTTACGAAGCCTGCGTGGACCACGATGCGGATATCGCCTGCTGCTACTATTATTACCATTTTATCGACAATGATTTCCTCTTTGAGTACCCTTTCCGGTGCAAGGGGGTCTTTAACCGCGCGAAAGCCATGAATAAGCTGCTGCGGGACGTTCAGATCCAGAGCCTGGTCTGGAACAAGCTGTACCGCCGCAGACTGTTTACGGATTACGGCATCACCTTCCCCTCCATGTGCTTCGAAGATATGGCGACCGCCAACAAGGTGTTCGCGCACGCGAACCGCGTCGTCGTTCTGGACCGGCCGCTTTACTATTATAACCAGCATTCCATGAGCACGCTCGCAACCATGAACGCGAACAAGATCAACGACTTTATCCGCGCGATCGCCATGGTCCGCATCTCCCTCGAGAAAAACGGGCTGTATGAAAAGTACAAAAAAAGTTATCTGGCCCTGACCAGAAAAACCTGCAACTGCTGCTATTTATATGTATTAAAAATGCATGGCGAGAAAAAATGTATGCGTGGGTGCATGACGAACATGCGGCGGATTTCAAAAGCGATGCGGACGTATACCTCCGATAAAACCAATTCCGCGGCGCTGTGCGATTTTTCGGAAGTGGTTGCCTCGCCTGAAACGCTGGAGGAAAACTACTCGGTCCGTTAAGCCCCTGCCGGAGACGGAAACGAGGTGAGCAATGGATGCCGACGGAGCGGAAGGCGGAAGAAAAGACCAGAACGCGGAAAATGTTTCAGGCGTTCCTTTTTGCGCTTACGCTGGGAATGCTGATTTATTTCTGCGTTTCCGGCAATAATCTGGCCGTCCTGATCCAAAGCCTGCCGACCATCAACCTGTTCTGGATCCTCTGCGCCGTTGCGAGCGTGGTCTTTAACTGGATGATGGACAGCCTGGTCCTTCACACGCTGATCTTTCATTCCTCCGGCGGCCGTTACGGCTTTGGAAGCGCGTTCCGGGTCAGCATGGTCGGGCAGTATTTCAATTCCGTCACTCCGTATGCGCTCGCCGGCCAGCCCATGCAGTTCATGGCCCTGGCGGGGCAGGGAATCCCGACCGGCGTGGCCGTTTCCACTCTCGTGAGGAAATTCCTGGTTTACCAGACTTCTTTGACGGTCTATTCCCTGGTGGTCATCCTGGTGAAATATCAGTTTTTCCGCAGCAAGATCCAGGGTTTCATGGCGCTGGCGTTCGTCGGGTTCCTGTATCAGGCGGCGGTGGTCATTGCGCTGGTCCTTTTTTCTTACAGCCCGGGGTTCACCACGAAGATCATCCATGGCGCCGTCTGGGTCCTGACAAAGATGCGAGTGGTCAAAAAGCCGGAGGAAACAGGAAAAAAAGTCAGGGATCAGCTTCAGTTTTTTCTGGAAAACAACCGTGCGATACAGGGAAAGCGCTCCCTTGGGATTAAAATCTACGTCTTTACGCTCCTCCAGCTGACGGCGCTTTTCCTGGTGCCTTTTTTTATTTATAAAGCGTTTCACAATCCCGGAGCGCCGGTATTCGATATGATCGCGGCGCAGAGCTTTGTCACCATGATCTCCGGCTACACGCCGCTGCCGGGCGCGGCGGGCGCGGCGGAGGGCAGCTTCCTTGTGCTCTTCCAGATGTTTTTCGCGCCGGAGGTCATCCAGCAGGCGATGCTGCTGTGGAGGCTGATCGCCTATTATTCCTGTATCGTGGTCGGGGCGTTTTTCGCGGCTCCGGAGCGCCGGGCCGGGAGGAAACCGGAACCGCTCGCCGGGAGGGAAGAACCGGGACCGCAGCCGGTGCCTGGAACCGGACATGCTGCAAACAGCGGAGGAATCAAACATGAATGACGGTTTTCTGAAAATAGCGGCGGTCACTCCGGAGATACGCGTGGCCGACTGCCGGTATAATCTGGAATCGGTGTGGAACCTGATGCGGGAATGCGAACGCGGCGGCGTCGCCGCCGCCGCGTTTCCGGAGCTTTGCCTGACGGGCTACACCTGCGGCGACCTGTTCCGCGACCGGACGCTGATCTCCGGAGCGGAAGCGGCCCTTGCGGAACTGCTGGCCCGCTCGGAGCGGCTTGATCTGCTCACGCTGGTCGGGCTCCCGGCCGCGGTGGGCCCGGACCTTTATAACTGCGCCGCGGTTTTCTGCCGCGGGGAGCTTCTCGGGATCGTGCCGAAGGAGAACATCCCGAATTACACCGAGTTTTACGAGGCGAGATATTTTACTCCAGGTAAAGATTTTCGACAGATCACATTCTGCGGAAAGGAGGTTCCCTTCGGGCCGGACCTCGTCTTCCGCTGCCGCGGCGCAGCCGGCCTCACGGTCGGCGCGGAAATCTGCGAGGACCTGTGGGTGCCGTGCCCGCCGTCGGTTCGCTTGGCGCAGAGCGGCGCTTCGGTGATCTTCAACCTTTCCGCCAGCGACGAGGTGATCGGCAAGGCCCCGTACCGCCGCGACCTGGTGCGGATGCAGTCCGGGCGGCTGGCTTGCGCCTACTGTTACGCGGACGCGGGGGAGGGGGAATCCTCGACCGACCTGATCTATACCGGGCACAGCATCATCGCAGAAAACGGGACGGTTCTGGCCGAGTCGGAGCAGTTTGCCACCGGCCTGACCACGGCGGACGTGGATTTGGAACGTTTATCGCAGGAACGGCTGCGCATGACGACCTGGCACGGAGAGGGACAAGCTCATGAGATTCCGTTTTCCCTCGACGTGCCGGAATTTAAAATGGAACGGAAATTTCCCGCGACGCCGTTCGTGCCGGGCGACGTGCGCGACCTTGCGGACCGCTGCGAGATGATTTTGAACCTGCAGGCCTGCGGGCTGAAGACCCGTCTCAGGCACACCGGGTCCAAGTGCGCCGTGATCGGCGTTTCCGGCGGGCTGGATTCCACGCTGGCCCTGCTGGTCACCGCGCGGGCGTTTGACCTGCTGAAGATGGACCGCCGCGGGATTCTGGCCGTGACGATGCCGGGCTTCGGCACCACGGGCCGCACGCGCGGCAACGCGCAGAGGCTTGCGGAATATCTGAACGCGAAATTTTTGGAGATCCCGATCGGGGACTCCGTTTCGAAACATTTCGCCGATATCGGCCACGACCCGGAAAACCGGGACGTCACCTATGAAAACGCGCAGGCGCGCGAGCGCACGCAGGTCCTGATGGACCTTGCGAACCAGTGCGGCGGGCTGGTCATCGGCACCGGGGACCTGTCGGAGCTGGCGCTCGGCTGGGCGACCTACAACGGGGACATCATGTCGATGTACGGGGTCAACTGCTCGGTCCCGAAGACGCTGGTGCGGCACCTGGTCCACCACGCGGCGGTGACGGGGCCGGAAGAGCTGCGCGCCCTTCTGGAAGACGTGCTGGACACGCCCGTCAGCCCGGAGCTGCTCCCGCCCGAGCAGAACGGCGAGATCGCCCAGAAGACGGAACACATCGTCGGTCCTTACGAACTGCACGATTTTTTCCTTTACTACATGATGCGCTTCGGGTTCTCTCCCGGAAAGATCTACCGCATGGCGCTTTCCGCGTTCGAAGGGCAGTACGACGGCCCGACGGTCAAAAAATGGCTGGGCGAGTTCTACCGCCGCTTTTTCACAAATCAGTTCAAGCGCTCCGCCCTGCCGGACGGGCCGAAGATCGGCTCCGTCTCGCTGTCGCAGCGCGGCGACTGGCGCATGCCGAGCGACGCTTCCGCGGCGCTTTGGATAAAGGAAATCGAGAAGCTATAAATGCAAAATCTTATTTTAGGATAGGAAAAAGGGAATCCGACGTCCAGATCGGATTCCCTTTTTTGTAAGGCTCCCGCGCCGCCGGCCGGGTGCTTACCACGCTTGAAAAGGAGAAAACGGAAATGAAATATAAAGCGGTGATCTTTGACCTGGACGGCACGCTGCTTGACTCCATGAAAGTCTGGGAACAGGTGGACAGGGATTTTCTGCTGCGGCGTGGTCTTCCGTTCACGCGGGACTATACCGAGGCGGTTTCCGCCATGAGCTTTGGGGAAGCGTCGCGCTACACCGTCGAGCGTTTCCGGCTTTCCGAGACCCCGGAGGAACTGATCCGCGAATGGAGCGCGATGGTCTCGGAGGAATACGCGCACCGCATCGCGCTCAAGCCCGGCGCGCGGGAGTGTCTGCGTTTTCTGCGGGCGCGCGGGATCGCACTGGGCGTTGCGACCGCCCTTTCGAAGGATCTGTACGGCCCGTCGCTGCGGAATAACGGCATTTACGGACTTTTCGGCGCGTTCGCTTCCGTGACGGAGACCGTGCGGGGAAAAGGATTTCCGGACGTCTATCTCCTTTGCGCCGAACGGCTCGGCGTTTCGCCCGGCTCCTGCCTTGTCTTTGAGGACGTGCTGCCGGGCCTAAGAGGGGCGAAAGCAGCCGGGATGGACGCGGTCGGCGTGTATGACGCCGGCTCCGGCCTCTCGGAGGAGGACGCGCGGTCCGTCGCGGACGGATACGTCAGAAGTCTTGCGGAGGTGACGGAGCCGGAGTTTTTCAATCGGTTTTTATAGATTTGATTTTGTCCGGCAAGCGGCTCTTAATCCTAATTTTTCTTTACCTGTGGCCCGGTGCCCCTTAACCTTTTTTCTATTCCTTTTTCTTTGCGCTCGGGCCGCGCGGGGACGCACAGCGTCTTTCGCGCCTACGGCGGTCGCGACTTCAGCCTTTTTTGCGATCAAGCCGGACAGGGCCGATCTTTTGCGGACCTGAGGCTCGGTGGCTCTTAACCCTAATTTCTTCTTACTTCTACTCTTGCGCTCAGGCCGCGCAGGCCCCTCCTTTCGGTCTTGGGTGAATTGTCAAGTGAAGTGCAACAGATAAGAAGAAATGACTTCAGCAGGAGTTTTCCAATTCAAACATTTACGCGGGCGGTCGTTGAGACGCTCCATGACAAATGCCACGGCTTCTGGGGTAAGTTCTGTAAAACGGGTTCCTCTGGGGAAAAACTGACGAATCAATCCGTTCGTATTTTCCACAGTTGGCTTCTGCCACGGAGAGGCTGGGCGAGTGTAATAATACAACGCTTCAAAGCGGCTCTCAAATTCACGGTGGCAGTTGAATTCGATCCCTCGATCCGACGTTACCGTGCGGAGCGGAACCTTTCCGCCTTCAAAGAAGAACTCAAAGCCCCGCATGACTTCTTCCCGTCTGATGTTGCGCAGGACGGCCAGGCAGCAGTATCGACTTTTTCGGTCGGTCACATTCAGCAAATAAGCGCGTTTTGCTTGTCCGAACCCGATCGTGTCAGCTTCCCAGTCTCCAAGTCTCTTTCTGCGTAGAGCTTCTTTGCTTCTCTCCCGGATTTCCCGCGCCCCGGCCTTGTACCCACGAGTTTCTCCATGCTGACGGCCATAGTGACGCAGTTTCATCGTAAGTTGTACGGAACGTGGCAGCAAGTCCGCGCGTAGCCACCGATATATGCTGCTGTGCGAGATTTTCATGTCCCGGTCATCCGGATAGTCTAACCGGATTCTTCCGGCAATTTGTTCGGGCGACCATGACAATTCAAGCTTTTCGGATATGTAAGCTGTCAGACGTGGGTTTTGATACAGCCTCTTCCGGCGGCATTCCATTCGCCGTTCAAGGTACCGGGCCCGTGCCGGAACGCTAAGATATTTTTGTCCCGAACGGTTCCTCTTGATCTCCCGGCTGATTGTGCCCGGATCCCTTTGCAACCTGCGTGCAAGCTGCCTCATACTGATCCCGTTATTCCACAATTGGGCTATCAATGCGCGCTCTTTTGGTGTAAGATGGTGGTAGTCCATAAAAAGCCTCTCCTTCAGTGGTGTCTTTTCAACTCCTACTGTATCATGGATTTGGCTTTTTGTGGACTCTTTCTACCCTCCTGTTGCACTTGCTATTTTAATTCACCGTTCTTCTAACAACAGCTTTTCATGGACGACGGGGGCTGAAAAATTAAAGCCACAAAGTATTTACCTAAAAGCTGAAATTCTTCAAAAAGTTACCTTTTTACATACGGCGTAAGATTGGGAATCGTTCAATGGGAAGCACTTGCGTAAGAATTCGTTGTTGCTTCATGACAGGTGCCGGGGTGCAGGGGGACGTTTAGGTGCCCCTCCCGGCGGGAAGTTGAAGTCCCCCTGCATAGTCTTTGCCGCCTTTCTGCTATATCAGAAAGGCGGGGCCTGTCCGGCCTGAGGACATAGAAAAAATGAATAGAAGAAATTTTGGGTTAAGAGGCACTTGCTAAAGGCAAACATATAATCGCCACCCGCGCCCCGGCCAAAGAAAAAATTGGGGTTAAGAGTCACCGGGCGCCAAGCACTCAAAAACCGAAATAATATCAAATCGAATATTACCTGTTGAATTTTGGTAAATTAAGGATTATAATAGATTTGCAAGGTAAATAAAAAACGCAATGCAGGGATGAAGTGTTGAGACCACTCCACCCCCTGCATACGGAGAACCACCCTCCATATACCACGGAATTCACCGCGCATTGCAGGACTTATTATACTTCCTTTTTCTGTTTTTGTACAGGGGAAGGAAGGAGAAACACTTCTTTTTCCTCCTGTATCTGCGCGCGCGCCGGTGTATGGAATGACAAATTCCGTACCGGCGCTTTTTGTTGCCTTGCGGGCGGCGTGACGCCGCTTCCTTCGGCCTGCCGGACAGAACGGCGAAAATTCGCGGCTCAGTTTGGCAGGACGGTCTGGGGAATCTCCCAAAGGCAAAGCCCTTGCGCGGACCCGCCGGTCCATTGGACGAACGTGCCAACGGCGGACGCGATTTCCGCTTGCCGGGAGTTTCTTCCCTCTGTCCCACCCGTCTCAGCTAATCATCTCGCTGTCTGCTGAACGGTGGGCCGTTGGATGCAACGTCATCGTTGCCCGCCGGCGGAATTCCGAATGTATGTGAAAGAAGTATGAACGCGGAAAGTCCAGCCCATACCCGGCGCAGTGAGAGAGATTCCGCCGGCAAAACAGGGAGCGGAGCGCCTGAACGGCGCTTCGCTCCCGATTTTTATCAACAATTTGTTGAATTATTCCTATGAAATACTCTGTGGCTTCAATTTCCGAGTCCCCGTCGTCAATGAAAAGCGGTGCCGGAAAGTTTTTCACTCTTTACATGAAAAGCGGGGAAAACTTTGAGGACGTTACGGCGTTCCCAAAGTTAGCTTTCGGGAGGTTCCAACTTCTGTCCCGCCAGACTAAGCAAACGGCTTTTTCCGTTCTGACTGGCGGGTCGAAGGGAGCGGCGACACGCCGCTTCCGCAAGACAACGCTTTCAATTTTTACCGTGATGAATGGCGGGGCGCGCGTGCAGGCTCAGCCTGCCGAAAGGCGGGCCGAAGATGCAGCGGTACGCTGCCTAGTCGGTGGGCCAGGCGTTGGCCGGGATTTCCGAAGAGGCCTTCGACTGCGCCTCCTCCACGCTGGAGGAAGCCGTCTGCGCCGGAGCCATGGTCAGGGCCCCGCTGTCGTTCCGCCCGAGGGTCGGCTCGTTGGCGCCGTAGTCGTTGCTGTCGAGCTGCCCGTCGAAGCCGGTCATAAAGCCGTCCAGCGCGGGCGTGCAGAGGTCTCCGCCGACCACACAGCCGCCGTAGATCAGCAGCGTGCCCCGCATGATCTCCTGCTCCGGGAAATTCGTGATCTCATACACCCACTGCTCGCAGGTTTTGCCCGCGTAGGAAGTGAGATCCAGTCCCTGCTCCTGCTGGATATTGTTGTACTTCGTATAAACATCGTCGAACGTCTGGGGAATCGTGACCTTGCCGTTGGCGATCGGCTGCGGCTTGACTTCCCACCCGAACTGCTTGAAAAAGGCGATCCTGTCCTCGTTGGTTGAAGCGGCAAGGCTGTATTTTTTGCCTCCGCTGTCGGCGGAAGGCCCGGAATGAAACAGCTTTACCGCGACGATGGCGGCGGTGACCACTACAAGGACCGCCGCCAGAACGGCGATCATCTTTCTTTTTTTCGTCTTGACAGAAATTACAAACATAAATCCGCCCCCTCAGGCAAATACATATGCCCGGGGAGCGGAAATCATGCGCGCTTTTCGGAAAGTCGCCGCCAAATAAAAATTTCGGAACGTCAGGCGTCCGCGGACTGCTCCGCCGACGCGGAGTCGATCACCTTCTGCGCGACCTGCGGCGGCGTCTCCTCATACCGCGCGAAGTCGAACGTGAACGAGCCGCGCCCCTGCGTCACCTGCCGGACGAAGGTGGTGAAGTCGTGCATTTCGGCCTGCGGCACCTCCGCCTCGATGGTCTGCGTGCCCTCGCCCGCCGGCTCCATGCCCAGCACGCGCCCGCGGCGCTTGTTGATCTCGCCCATCATGTCGCCCATGTTGTCGTCCGGCACGGTGCAGCGAAGCGTGCCGATCGGCTCCAGCAGAACGGGGGAGGCCTTCGGCATCCCGGTCTTGTACGCGAGCGCCGCCGCCATCTTGAACGACATTTCGGAGGAGTCCACCGGATGGTACGAGCCGTCGTACAGCGTCGCCCTCAGGCCGACCACCGGATACCCCGCGAGCGGGCCCCGGTCGATGCATTCGCGCAGGCCCTTTTCCACCGCCGGGTAAAAGCCCCTCGGCACCGCGCCGCCGACGACGCGCTCCCCGAATTCCAGCCCGTCGGCCTCGCACGGCTCAAATTCGATCCACACGTCGCCATACTGTCCGTGGCCTCCGGTCTGCTTCTTGTACTTGCCCTGCACCTGCACCTTTTTGCGGATGGTTTCGCGGTAGGCGACGCGCGGCGTCTCCAGCTTGATCTCCACGCCGAACTTCTTCTTCAGCTTGGAGGCGAGAACGTCCAGATGCTGCTCGCCCATGCCGGAGACGATCATCTGGTGCGTCTCGGCGTTGGTCGCGAAACGGATGGTCGGGTCCTCCTCGGTCAGGCGGAGGATGCCCTGCGCCACCTTGTCCTCTTCTCCCTTGGCTTTGGGCAGAACCGCCATCGAGAGCGACGGCGAAGGGTAGACGACCGGCTCCAGTTTCACCCTGCGCTCCGGCGAGCAGAGCGTGTCTCCGGTTTTCGCGGAAAGCTTCGGCACCGCGCCGATGTCCCCCGCCGCAAGGTACGGCACGTCCTCCTGCTTCTTCCCGCGGACAAGGATCGTTTTGCCCACGCGCTCCGCCTGGCCGGTCGTCATGTTGACCAGCCCGGCGTCGGAGGAGATCCTGCCGGAAATCACCTTGAGGTACGACAGCTTGCCGACGAACGGGTCCGCGACGGTTTTAAAGACGACCGCCGCCGGCTGGGCGTTCTCATCCGCCGCCAGCTCGACCGGGTCCCCGTTTTCATCCGTCCCGGTTTCGCCGCTCTTTTCCGCGGCGCTGGGCGCCAGCCAGACAAGGCCGTTCAAAAGCTGGTCGATCCCGTTGAGCAGCACCGCGTCCCCGCAGAACACGGGGGAAACCGCCCCGGACTTGACCCCCTTGCTGATGCCGACGATAACTTCCTCCGGCGTGAAGCTCTCGCCGGAAAAGTATTTGTCGAACATGTCGTCGCCGGTTTCCGCAACGGCCTCGTAGATCGCCGTGCGCAGCCCCTCCAGGCGGCTGCCCATATCCGGCATCTTTACTTCCACCGCTTTCCCGTCATGGTATTCGTAAGCCTTGTACTCCAGCACGTTGACGTAGACGTTCGCCTTTCCGTTCTGGATGTACGGCACGACCACAGGGCAGACCGACGGGCCGAAATACGCTTTCAGGGTCTCGAACACCTTGTAGAAATCCGCGCTTTCGTCGCACAGGCCGTTGACGAAAAAGATTTTGGAAAGCCCTCGCGCGTCCGCGGCGGCGGCCGCCTTTTCGGTTCCGACCGCGATGCCGTCCTTGCCGGAAACGGCGACCAGCATGCAGTCGGCCGCGCGGACCGCCTCGCACAGCCCGCCCTCAAAGTCGAACAGGCCGGGCGCGTCCAGCAGATTGATTTTATCGTTCTTCCACTCGAGCGGAGCCACTGAAGTCAACACGGACGTTTTCCGCCTGATCTCCTCAGGATCGGAATCGCATACGGTATTTCCCTCACCAACCTTTCCCAAGCGGTCGGTGGCGCCGGAAAGATACAGCATCGCCTCGGCGATACTGGTTTTTCCCGCGCCGCCGTGCCCCGCAAGCGCAATGTTCAGAATATGCTTCGCCTCATATTGTTTCACTAATAGCAGCTCCTTTCAGGGGTTGAGAATCCAATTGAAAGCAACATCCAATTGACCAACCGAATTTATGATAATTATAGCGTGTTGCCATAAAAAATACAATGCCGGCGAAAGATTTTGTCTGCTTTGTAAAGCACTTTTCCGCGCCGGAATATTGATCGGAGCCGGATCGAAAAGGCCGTTC
This sequence comes from Caproiciproducens sp. NJN-50, assembly GCF_004103755.1. NCBI lineage: Bacteria > Bacillati > Bacillota > Clostridia > Eubacteriales > Acutalibacteraceae > Caproiciproducens > Caproiciproducens sp. NJN-50. The sequence continues at coordinate 73,324 of NZ_CP035283.1, forward strand.
TCCGCGTAAAAAAGGGGGCCGCCCCTCCGAACGGGCGGCCCCCTGCGCGCTTTCGCGCTTTTTCCGGTCGTTTGAAGCTCCTGTTCCCTACAGTGTGACGGTAAGGCCGTCGTAGGCAAAAGAAACATCCGGGTATCTGCTTTCCAGGGCGGAATAATCGTCGAGCGATTTCCCCCAGGCCTCTTCGATATGTGTAATCACCAGCCGCTTTGCCCTGATTTTTTCCCTGATGCTCCGGGCATCCTCGAAGCTGTACAGTTCTTCCCGCAGCGGGTGGTCCTTCGCAATCTGTTTTCCGTTTTTAAGCGTGTCGCCTACGAAGGTGTTTCCAAGGATCAGCACATCCGCATCGTACAAAAGCGGCTCGTCGGGAAACGGCAGGCAGTCGCACGGGGCGTAAACCAGCTTTTTACGGTCCGATTCGATGACGAAAACCGTGACCGCCTTCTCCTTCGGCACCTTCACGAAAGAAATTTTGACACCGCCCTGTTCGAAACATCCGGCAATTTCCTGCTCGGCGATGAGATTCATGCTCTGATAGTAGCCAAAGAACGAGCCGTATTTGCTGGAAATGGCGTTGATATCCTTCATGACGTCGGGAGACGCGGCGATCCTCAATGGATTTTGCGGCTTGACGCCGTCGTAATAATCCAGCCACTCCAGCCGGAGCTGTTCTATCACGCGCATCCCGAGCGTATGGTCCGGGTCGCAGTGACTGTACGCAATCGTATTCACTTCTTTGATATCCGCATGATTCAGCGCCGCGCTGATGTCCTCCGGCGTATCGAACAGCAGGCCGATGTCCTCCAGATACAGGCTGCATCCGCATCTCGCGTAAGGAAATCCCTTTTCCCGCGCCTCCCTGCACACGGGGCACTGGCACAACGGCTTTGGAGTGCACACGCACCCGCCGGAACCGGTGACGACGAATTTCATTTTTTCACCGCTTTCAATATTTTCCCTTTTTTTCATTGAATTTTGGTAAATTGAGGATTATAATAGAAATTGTAGAGCACAATAAAAAGTGCAAAGCAGGGACAGGGTGCTCGAACACCCCGCCCCCTGCATATGGAACGAGGGTCCATACACAGCGGTGAAAACCGCGCATTTGCAGGTAACAGTATACCTCTTTTTCCCTTTTTTGTACAGAGGGGGGGAAAGGCGGGGGCGAAAAAATGACCTGCTTTTCACGCGCGCCGGTGTATGGAATGAGAATTTCCGTACCGGTGCTTTTTTGTGCCCTGCGAGCGGCTTTCCTGTTTCCGGGCCGGGGGCGGGGAGTGCAAAGCGAGCAGAACGCGTGAAAAGGAGTAATAAAATAAGCGCCGGTTTTCCGCTTCGCCGAAGCCCTTAACGGGGAACGGTCCGGCGAGAGGGGAACGGCGCGGACATGCCGGTGCGGTGGGCACAGTGTATGCAGAGAGGTCCTCTCGATTCCCCGGTCCATCCCATGGTCCGTCGTTTGGAAAAACAGGGCCGCAGACAAAGGGCCGCGCGAATGCCGACGCATCCGCGCGGCCTGATTTTATTCCCGCGGCAGATGCTTCCGGCAAGCCGACCCGGCCGGACGGTCCGGACACATAGTGTCTTTTCGCGCCTATGGCGGACACATAGTGTCTTTTCGCGCCTATGGCGTTCCCGACTTTAGCTTTCGGGAGTATTTAACCTCCGTCCCGCCCGTTTCACCGATTGCCGAAAGGCGGGCCGACCTGACCGGATGGTCCGGCGGTACGCTGCAATATGCGAAAGAAGGAAAACAGGATGGATTCGGAATCCTTTTATCAGCGGGTCTGCCGCATCGTGTCGGAAATCCCGGCGGGCAGGGTGATGACCTATGGGCAGGTTGCCTTTTACGCGGGGAAACCGCGCGCGGCGCGGCTGGTGGGGCATGCCCTGCACGCCGCCCCTCCGGGACTGCCCTGTCACCGGGTCGTCAGGCGGAGCGGCGAGCTCGCGCCGGAGCATGTGTTCGGCGGGCCTGAGTCACAGCGCGCCCTGCTGGAGCGGGAGGGCGTCGCGTTTCTGCCCGGCGGGCGCATCGACATGGAAAAGCATTTGTGGCGGGACTGAAAGTGTTTTGTGAAACGGCCGCCCGGAAAGATTCCGGACGGCCGTTTTATGATTCAAAACTTTCAGCGGTTCGCCGCCTGAACGGCCGTGATGGCCACCACGCCGACGATGTCCTCGGCCTTGCACCCGCGGGACAGGTCGTTGACCGGGCTGGCGATGCCCTGCAGGATCGGGCCGTAGGCGTCCGCCTTCGCGAGGCGCTCAACCATCTTGTAGCAGATGTTGCCGGCGTTCAGGTCCGGGAAAACAAGCACGTTCGCGTGGCCCGCGACCTTGCTGCCCGGCGCCTTCGACTGGCCGACGGAGGGAACCAGCGCGGCGTCCGCCTGCAGTTCGCCGTCCAGCATCAGGTCCGGGGCTTTTTCCTTGGCGAGCTTTGTCGCCTCCACGACCTTGTCGACCAGAGCGTCCTTGCCGCTGCCGTAGCTGGAGAACGAAAGCATCGCGACCTTCGGCTCCGCGCCGACCAGGGACTGGAACGACTTCGCGGAAGCGATGGCGATCTCGGAAAGCTCGTCCGCGTTCGGGTTGATGTTCAGGCCGCAGTCCGCGAAGATGAACGTGCCGTTTTCGCCGTATTCGCAGTTCGGCACGTTGATGAGAAAGAAGCCGGAGACCATCTTCGCGTCCTTCGCCGTGCGGATGATCTGCAGCGCCGGGCGGAGCGTGTTCGCGGTGGAGTGGCACGCGCCGGAGACCATGCCGTCCGCGACGCCCTTTTTGACCAGCATCACGCCGAAATAGGTCGCGTCCTCCATCGTTTCGGAGGCTTTTTCCGGGGTCATGCCCTTGGCCTTGCGCATCTCGTAAAACGTGTTGGCGTAATCGTCGTGCAGATCGGTGTTTTTCGGGTCGATGATCTTCGCGCCCGAAAGGTCCAGGCCGTCCGCGGCCCTTTTGACCTCCTGTTCGTTTCCGAGCAGGATCACGTTCGCGATTTTGCGCCGGATGACCTCTGCGGCCGCCGCGACGACGCGCGGGTCGGTCCCTTCCGCAAGGACGATCGTCTTTTTATCGCTGATTGCTTTTTCAATCATTTTGTCCATAAAACTCATAATTGCTGACATCCTCTTTTCATCAGGTATAAATGTAACGTCCCATGGAGGGACACATACTAATTGTTATTATACCTCCGTTGCGTGAGGAAAAAAAGGAAAGTTATCTTTTTAACAGGCAGAAGTAAATATTCCTTGACAATTTAAATTGACATTATATAATTATTATAAGCAATAATAAAATAAAAGGAGAGATAAATAATGAAAAGGATAAAAAAAATAGCAGTATGTTTTTTAATTTCTTTGCTTGTCTTTTCTCAGATGGCAGGTATGACGACACCAGCATCGGCTCATACAGTTGTACCCAAGACAAGTGCAAGCCAGTTGTTTAATTATTCGCCCTACCATGTTGTTAAGGCTTTGATCAATCGCTTTGAAGAACATACGAAAAACAAAAGAAAAAGTACTTATGACAAACATACAAAACCCAGACCGGGTAGAAACTCAGAAAAGAAGAAACAGAAAAGCAATTGGAAACCGAGATGGATGTGATTTATGAAATATAAAATAGAAGAAACCAAAGAAAAGCTGAAAACTGCGGCAGACAGAAAAGACCTGGTGGAATTGTATACGCGCAGCGAGGATTCCTTTTCCGCCGGCATCGTCGTAGCACTGGATCAGGAAGGATTCGTTCTGAGGGAAATGGACAGCCAGGGCAGATGGTGCGGCTATTGCTTTTTTAGACTGGGGGCGGTTCGGAATGTTGAAACGGCTACGGATTATCTGAAAAAATTAGAGTGCTATCTTGACTATTGGGAAGGCAGGGGATTGTCCCAAAGCGACGCTCCGAAGCAGGAACCGCCGTTCGATCCCGAACGGAATACGCTGATTGACTTGCTGACCGGGCAATGCCTGAAAAAGCATATCATTACCGTGGGGTACTGCGAAGAGGAGAATTTGGATACCGGATATGTTTTGGCATTGACGGATCGGCTGCTTTCTCTGAAAACAGTCGACGTTTCCAGCGGCGGCTTTCTGGATGCCATAAGAAAACCGCTCGACGAAATTTCCATGATCGAGTTCGAAAGTATTGATAATATCTTGCTGGAATTTGCAAACCGAAAGCTCTTTTCAAATAAATAATTTTATGAGGCCCCGCAGCCGTCCGCGGGGCCTTTTTGCCTAAAACTTCAGGGAATGGAAACAAAAATTGATTCGGATTTTATATTGATAAAAGATATACAATCAATTATAATGAGAAGCATATGCAAGTCCTGCGAGGAAAGATTTTCAGGGGATGCAGAACCGAAAGGAGCACCGATATGAATTATTCCGCAGAAGTGGAAAAGATGTGTGTGGTAACCAAAGGGCCGAAGCACGGCCCCGCGCCCATCCCGGAGGAAGGGAAATGGGTCAAGGCGTATGAGATCAAAGACCTGTCCGGCCTGACGCACGGCGTGGGCTGGTGCGCGCCGCAGCAGGGCGCCTGCAAGCTGACGCTGAATGTGAAGGACGGCATTGTGCAGGAGGCTCTGGTGGAAACCATCGGCTGCTCCGGCATGACGCATTCCGCCGCGATGGCCGCGGAGATCCTGCCCGGCAAGACCCTGCTCGAATGCCTGAACACCGACCTCGTGTGCGACGCGATCAACGTCGCGATGCGCGAGCTGTTCAAGCAGCTTGCCTACGGCCGCAGCCAGACGGCGTTTTCCGAGGACGGCCTGCCCGTCGGCGCGGGGCTTGAAGACCTGGGGAAGGGTCTGCGCTCGCAGGTCGGCACCATGTACGGCACGCTTCCGAAGGGCGTGCGCTACCTGGAAATGACGGAGGGCTATGTGACCAGGCTCGCCCTGGACGAGAACAGCGAGGTCATCGGCTACCAGTTTGTCCGCCTCGGCAAAATGATGGAAGACATCCGCCACGGAGTCAGCCCGGACGAAGCCTATAAAAAGAATATCGGCCAGTACGGACGCTTCGACGGCGCGGTGAAATACATAGATCCGCGCGAAGAATGAGACCAGTGAGGAGGACAAACGAAATGGCTAACGAGGTAAAATTCGAGAACAAAGAGAGAAGAATGGCCAAAATCGAGAAGTGTCTTGCCGAGTACGGGATTGCCGGTCTCGAGGAAGCGCGCGATCTTTGCCTGTCGAAGGGAATCGACGTGGAGAAAATCGTCAAGGGCGTTCAGCAGATCGCGTTCGACAACGCGGTTTGGGCCTATACGCTCGGCTGCGCCATCGGCCTGAAAACCGGCGTGAAAAGCGCCGCGGAGGCCGCCGAAAAGATCGGCGTCGGGCTGGAGTCGTTCACGGTTCCCGGCTCCGTCGCGGAACAGCGCAAAGTCGGCCTCGGCCACGGCAATCTGGGCGCGATGCTTCTGCGCGACGAGACGAAGTGCTTCTGCTTCCTCGCCGGGCACGAATCCTTCGCGGCGGCGGAAGGCGCGATCGGCATCGCCCGTTCCGCGAACTCCGCCCGCAAAGAGCCGCTGCGCGTCATCCTGAACGGCCTCGGTAAGGACGCGGCGTACATCATTTCCCGCATCAACGGCTTTACCTATGTGAAGACGCAGTTCGACTACTTCAGCGACAAGCTCACCGTGGTGGAAACGCGCGCGTTCTCCGACGGCGAACGGGCGGATGTGAAATGCTACGGCGCGGACGACGTGCGCGAGGGCGTCGCGATCATGCAATTGGAGGGCGTGGACGTCTCGATCACCGGCAATTCCACCAACCCGGTCCGCTTCCAGCACCTGGTCGCGGGCACCTATAAAAAATGGGCTTTGGAAAACGGCAAAAAATATTTCTCGGTCGCTTCCGGCGGCGGCACGGGCCGCACGCTGCATCCGGACAACATGGGCGCGGGCCCCGCTTCCTACGGCCTGACCGACTCGCTCGGCCGCCTGCACGGCGACGCCCAGTTCGCTGGTTCCTCCTCCGTGCCGGCCCACGTGGAGATGATGGGCCTGATCGGCATGGGCAACAACCCGATGGTCGGCGCAACGGTCGCCTGCGCGGTCGCCGTCTACCAGGCGGCAGACTGAGTCTGCACGCACGCGCCTACGGCGGTCTCGGCCGCAACGACATGAACTTCCGGGAACATCGTCCGTCTTTGGCCCGCTCCACTTTAGCCCGGAGAAGATTTCGGCGGGACAGGACGGGGGAAACTCCCGGCAGCGTGACGCTGCTGTCGCCGTTCGGCGCTTTTGCCGTACCGTAGAAAAAGCGTCCCAGTGCGAGAGGTTCAGCTAAACAGGCCGCGCGATCACAGTCGTGGCTGCCGTAGGCAAGTGAGGCGTCTTGCGCCCGCCGCGGAGCGAGTTGCATCGGTAGGGGCCCCCGGTTCGCGGAGCGGCATACAGTTCCGGCACGGCGGGTGCAAAGGCCCGTTTGGCCCGGAGGAAATTTTGGCGGGACGGTTCAAAGCCGCTCCCGCTAATTTTATATTTTTTGGATTCAGGTTAAAGTTTGCGCGAAGGTTCCCCGCTTCAGTTTACAGGTTCCTGCCGCCAATGCGCGCAAGGCGGAAACCTGGAGCTGGAAACTCCCGCTCATCTTTTGAGAGGTGAAAAGAAAATGGATCAGGCAATGGAATATTTAACGAAGGACCCGGTTCTGCACGCGGACATGCTCGGGTGCGTCCGGCGCGGCAGCGCGCGCGTCCTGGCGGCTTCCGGCTCCGGGGTCCTTCTCTATGACCGGGACAGCGGAACGCACATGCTCAGCGCGGAGGATGGGGAAACGGCCCGGCGGATGCTCTCGGGACTGGGCGCTTCGGAACTGTTCGTGGCGCATCAGGAATGCTGCGCCGCGGCGGCGGAGGAAAAATTCGGCCTGTGCCACCGCATGCCGGTCTGCAACGCCGCATATCTTCAAAAGGAGCCGATTCAGGAAAGCGCAAGTCCCGCCCTGATCCGGCGGCTGGACGAAGGCTTTCTGCCCTTTGTCAGGGAGCATTATCAGAATGTTTCCGAAGACGGATATCTTCTCGGCCGGCTGAGGGCCGGCGTGATGTTCGGCGCGTTTGTGGAGGGCGAACCCGCGGGCTTTATCGGGATGCATGAAGAGGGCTCGATGGGGCTGCTGGAGGTTTTGCCCCGCTTCCGGCGGCGGGGGATCGCCGTGATGCTGGAGACGTTTCTGGCCAACCGCCTGCTGAAGGGCGGGGCGGTTCCCTACGCGCAGATCAAGGCGGGAAACGAGGTTTCCGTCGCGCTGCACCGCAGGCTGGGCTTTCGCATGTCGGATTATTCCATCTGCTGGCTGATGCGGTAGAGGACAAAAAAATTACAAAAAGTAAACAGGGAATAACACTTTTGTCATTCCCGAATTTTCCTCTTTTACGGACGGCGCGATTGGAGTATAATAGAAAAAGATCGTGACGGTGAACGCAAGGCAGGAAAGGAAACGGTTCGCGTATGCAGCCTATCAGTGAAAAAGTATTGCGCCGGAGAAGAAGACGCAGAAAGCTTTTTCTGTGGCGGGCCGCCGTATGTCTGTGCTTTCTTTCCCTGCTGGTCGCGGCGGCGGAGGGAACCACCGCGGTGATAAAGGACTTTGCGGGTTCCGGCCGTCCTGCTTCGGCGGTGCCGGGCGCTTCTTCCGCTCCGCCGCCCGCTTCTTCCCGCGCCCTGCCCTCTTCTTCCGCATTCCCCGCATCGTCGCAGCCGGCCCCGTCTTCAAAAGCGCCTGACGATCCGCCGTCCGCGGCGGAGGCGCCCTCTTCGGGAACCGGGCTGCCCGTTTCGGCCCCGGCACCGGAGGGCTGGTTTTCGGACGCGCTGTTCATCGGCGACAGCCGCACGGAGGGCCTGAGAAACTATGACGGACTTCCGGGCGCGACGTACTACGCCGTCAAGGGCCTGATGGTCAACACGGTCTACACCAAAGATGAAATCGAAGAAAAAGGAAAAAAAGAGACCGTGATGCAGGCGCAGGCGAAGCATCCGTTCGGCAAAATCTATATTATGCTCGGCGTCAACGAGCTTGGCTGGTCCAGCATGCAGACGTTTGTCTCCGACTATAAAAAAATGGTGGCGGACCTGAAAAAAGACCATCCGAAGGCGCGGATCTATCTCCAGGCGATCTTTCCGGTATCCGCGCGGAAATCGGCGGAAAGTTCCATCTATAATAACAATAAAATCGTCTCTTACAATCAGGCGATTCAAAAGATCGCGAAACAGGAAAACGTCGTCTTTCTGGATGCGGCACAGGCGATCTCAGCCGGCGGCGTCCTGCCGGAGGAAGCCTCGATGGACGGAGTCCATTTGAATTCCGAGTACTGTGCCAAATGGTGCGATTATCTGAAAACGCATACGGAGTGAATACGGGGGAACGGGAATGAAAAAGAGAATTCTCTGCGCTGCGGCGGCGCTGCTGCTGTTGCTGCCGGGCTGCCACGGCGGCGGAAGCACAAAGGCGGCGGATGTGCAGAAAGTGGCGGAAGAACTGATTTCCTCCGTCAAGTTCAAGGATCAGATGTCCGAACTGAATCAGGACATGGCAGTCAAGCTCTACGGGATCGATTCCGGCGACTTGGTCAAGGCCGCCGTTTACGAAAGCACGGGTGCGACGGCGGAGGAAGTCGCCGCGTTCGAGGCGAAGGACGAGCAGGCGGCCGGCCGGGTCAAGGAGAAGGCGGAGCAGCGCATCGAGGATCAGAAGGCGGGCTTTCAGGACTATCAGCCCGCCGAGATGGCGAAGCTGAAGGAACCGGTGCTGGAAGAAAAGGGAAAATATGTGATTCTGTGCGTTTCAGATGAAAACGAAACCGCGAAGAAGACGATCGACGGTTTCTTTTCGTGATGCCCCGGCGGATCTTGCTCTCCGGCTGATTTACTGGAAAGAAAAGATTTTTGATACAGAAAGCCTCCTTTTGTTTGCTCCATGCAGGATAGACCTGCTGCATGGAAAACAAAAGGAGGCTTTGTTTTAAACGCCATACGGAATGAATTCGGGCCGTTCAGGACCGTCCGTGAAAGCATCCGCACCGGGCAAAAGCTCAGTCGAAGCATTGGCCCTTTGAATAATAGGCCGCTCTATGAGCCCATCGGTCCGTGCAGACTTTATATCTGCTGACATAAACAATTCTTTCATTCTCCGTGTAGTTGACGCGTTTGATGTCAAGAATCGGATATCCGTTCGGAATCTCCATTTCCTTTGCAATCCGGCTGTCTGCAACGGAGGCGCGGATTTCTTCTTCCGCTTTGTATAAAGAAATTTGAAAGTCTGCTTCCAGAACTTCGCTGATGAGAAAAAAGTCTGTTGCACGCTTGAATTTCTCTATGTTGAAAGAATCTTTCAGATAGTTGTCTATTAAAAAAATAGGGGCGTTTTTAAAATAGCGCAGACGATGGATGTGGATGACCTGTTGATCGCCGTCCAGCGCAAAAGTCCGCCGGATATCATCGTCCGGCTTCTCAAGCCGAATGTAGAGCACTTTGCTGCTGATGAAGTCGAAATCACGTTCCATGTCGGAGGCAAAACCGCTTGAAAACAGCCAGTGGCTCTGTTTCTTTCTGTCGCAGACAAAGGTTCCCCGCCCCTGGCGCCGGTCCAAAAACGCCTCGTGTTCAAGCATGGAAAGCGCCTGTCTGACGGGGGCGCGGCTTGTGCGATAAAGCTTTTCAAGCTCCGCTTCAGCGGGCAGCTGATCTCCCGGCTTCAGTTTTCCCTGGAGAATCTGGTCTTTGATGTCCTGATAAATGCAATGATAAAGAGAATTTGTCTTCATATCTATTCCCAAGCGCGAGACGACCTCTGGGGTGTAATCTGCTCAGGTCCCCTCCCTCTTTACAACGGATTGTTTATATATTTATAGTATTTATATTCTATAATATCTTAATAATTGCATTTTGTCAAGATTCAGTCCGACCGTAAGGCTGATCTGATGGTTTTCCCTTAAACAAAGTAAGTTTCTTATGCCTGCGGAAAAATCTTTCCGGCTCGGTTTAAAAAAACGTCGTTTTATCTGCCGGTCATGATGCGCAGGATCACCTGGTCCGTCTCACGCATGCCGTCCCTTCCAACCCGGCCGACATTCCGAATGGTATTTTCCACGTTATTTGCTACGATTCCATCTCCGTTAACAAACTGTTTCTCGTTTCGATACATCTCGAATCCCAGCAATCCTGCTTCCACCGCAGTGGAAATCTTGGCGGCGCAGGAGGATTTGGCTCCGTCGCAGATGATTCCGGAAACAATCGCCAGGGCGTTGACCAGAGTGTGTGCGACGGCATCGTAGTCACCGGTTTCCAGCCATGCGATGGCTGCGCCGGCTCCGCAGCCGGCGCTTACGGCTCCGCAGAAAGCACTGAGCCGCCCGATGCTGCTTTTCTGGTGGATGGTAATCAGATTGCTGACCACCAAAGCGCGCAGAGTTTCCTCGTGCGTATGGCTCTTGTTTTCCGCGTAGACAATAACGGGCACCGAAGCGGCAATGCCCTGATTCCCGCTGCCCGAACAGATGACGACCGGCATTTCGCATCCGCTCATGCGGGCGTCGGAACCGGCGGCAGCGGCGGCGCGGCAGCGGATGTTCAGGCTGTCGTCCCTGGATTGGAGTAATACCCGGCCGATACAGGCTCCCCAGTTATGGGTCAGCCCTTCCTTGGAGATGGCCATATTGTAACGTATCTGCTCTTCCAAAATGTCCCGCACGCAGTCCAGTTCCACGGTGGCGGCGTAATCCAGAATCTTTTTTACATTGAGGCAGGAGCGATCCGTCAAACCGCTGTCCGTGTCCTTGTCCTGAAGCTCGTCTTTTTTTAAGATGGCACCGTCTTTTTCTACCAGCACGATATTGGTATGATAATCCACAATGCGCAAACGAACGTAGCCGGAACCCTTGAACAAAGTCAGGCCGATGTCGAATGTGGGGCCGGATTTCGTAGCCTTCACATCAATGGGACAGCCTTGCAGAAAAGCCGCGATCCGTTCCTTCTGCTCCGCCGTTACGCGGGAAAGCACCTGCAGCTGCCGCGTTTCATCTCCCGCGACGATACCGGCCGCCACCGCGGCCCCGATCCCTTTGAGTCCGCCGGTATTTGGCACGATGACGCTTTTTACGTTTTTAATGATGTTGCCACTGACCAGCACTTCCACGCGGTCCGGCAATCCACCCAGGACGGAGCGGGCTTTTGCCGCGCCGTAGGCAAGAGCGATCGGCTCCGTGCAGCCCATAGCCGGCACCAATTCCTCGTGAAGAATCTGCGTGTAGGCCTGATAACAAGGATCTGTCTTCTCCATTCTCATTCTCCATCTTTAAGTTGCGCCGCAAAGACACGGCGCTTCATTTTTCGCGCTCTTCCTGGCCGTTCAATTCAACCCGGATGACGCAGCAGTCGTCGCCGTCCATCGTATTCCGGTCATGGAAGCATTTATAACCCTTCCCGTACGCCTTGTATTTTTCCTGATCGATCTGACAGTACCTTTTGCCCAGACGGACGCCGTCGGGACCTAATTTTTTCCACGCCTCCGCCATGGGGCAATAGGTAATTTTGCTGATTTTTCCCTCCGGCTTATCGGCGGGCATCTCCATGGGAACAAATTTCCATCCCATTGAGGGAAGGTCTTTTCCATACTTAAAGTTTTTCAGCGTTGGCTTGAGGCCCTGCTGTTTAAGGTTCTCCATTACGGATTCGGCCGCAAGCTGTCCGTATTTCTCAATGGCGCTGCGGATCAGCGTTTCCGCCGTCTCCTTGGGCAGCGCATCCTCCAGCGTTTTTGCAAATGCATAATGAAGGAAAGCCAGCCTTTCCGCCATGATCAGAACATTCTCCACGGCCTTTTCCCCGGACACCTGTTCTTCGACCATAATTTCATCTTCCTTAAATTCAATCTATCGTTTTTCCTCATGACCGGACAGCTTGTCGAAAAGCACGCATAAGCTGCGGACGGCTTTCTGAAAATCGCTGATGTAAAAATGCTCGTTGGGAGAATGGGAGCCGTTCTCCGGGCGCCCCCACCCCAAAATCAGCATGGACGGGATTTTCAGTGTGTTTTTAATTTCGCTGATGATATGAATGGTACCGCCCGAACGAATAAAGGCGGGGGCAACACCGAAACCCTCTTCGATGGATTCCGCCGCCAGGCGGACGTTGGGATCGTCGATCTCCGCAAGGACGGGCATGGCTCCGAACAGGTAGCGGACATCGGCTTTTACGCCTGCGGGCAGATGACCGGCGACAAAATCCTTGAAACATTGAAAAATAAGATCAGGCTGCTGGTCCGGCACCAGCCTGGCGCTGATTTTGGCGGAGGCCCGGGCCGGTATCACGGTTTTGGAACCCTCCCCGGTAAAGCCGCTCCACATCCCGTTGATATCCAGTGTAGGCCGGATGCTTTTTCGTTCCATTGCCGAATAGCCGCGTTCGCCGGACAGTTTTGTCATTCCAAGGCTTTTCGCAACGGCCGCCTCGTCATAATTCAGCTGTTCCATCGCGCGCCGCTCCTGCTCGGCGACCGGACGGACGTCCTCGTAAAAGCCGGGAACAAGGATTTTTCCGCTGCCGCTGTCCTTCAGTTTTGCCAGAAGATCCGACAGAACTTCGGCGGCATTCAGGGCGATTCCGCCAAACAGCCCGGAGTGCAGGTCCTTCGCCATGGTCTGAAGCGTGATTTCAAAGGATACAATTCCGCGGAATCCACAGGTGACCGCGGGGATATCTTTCGAGAGCATCGAACTGTCTGAAACGAGAAAAATATCACTGTGAAGCTGGTCTTTTTTTTGATTGAGAAAATGCATCAGGCTTTTGCTGCCGATCTCCTCTTCTCCTTCCGCCAGAACGATAAGGTTCAGCGGAATGACACCGCGGATGCGTTTGTATGTCTCCAATGCTTTCAGGTAGGTGTAGAATTGCCCCTTGTCATCGTTGGCCCCTCTCGCGTAAATGGCGCCGTCCCGGAGAGTCGGCTCAAAGGGCGGGCTTTTCCATTCGTCGAGAGGATCCTCCGGCTGCACGTCGTAATGGCCGTAGATCAGAAGGGTCGGCGCCGACCGGCTGTACTCTTGTCTTGCCATCACAATCGGGCTGCCGCCGGCGAAGTGAATGCCGCCGCGGAAATCAAGCGCGCGCAGCTTTTCCAGTATCCACTCGGCGGACTCTTCCATTGCGCGGCCTCTGCCGGAATCCGAGCTTACTCCCGGAATGCGCAGAAAATCACAGAGTTCTTCCACATAGCGGCCGGAACAGCGGTCAATATCTTCAAAAAATTCCGTGTGATTCGTTTTGTCCATTTGTCGTACCTCATACGTTTCAGCAGCAATGAATATGGTTGGCTGAGAAGGAAAAGGGGAGTGATTCCGTCAAACCACTCCTCCCGTTCCGCTCCGACAGAGCCTATTTGCCCTGAAGATATTTGTTGGCCCAGCCGTAATGGCCGATCAGCTTATCAAGCGTCCAGTACTCCTGGGAGTTGTAGCAGAAAGCGAAGGGCTTGAACTTTTCAATCATGACCTTATCCTTGTCGTCCAGAATCTCTTCGTCGATATGGGTGGCGACAACTTCGGCGAGAAAAATATCATGCGAGCCGAGCGCGACGACATGTCTGACGATACACTCCATATTGACGGGGCATTCTTTAATCATGGGCGCTTTGACGATGGAGGAAGGCTGCGGGGTCAGCTGGGCAAGTTCCCATTTGTTGACGTTCCTGGCGCTGCGTATTCCGCAGATATCGGTTTCTTTCGCCAGGTTTTCCCCGGGAATATTGACCACAAATTCACCGGTTTCCTTCAGCATGGGGTAGGAATAACGGGAGTCTCGGACGGAAATGGACACCATGGGAGGGTTGGCGTTGATGATGCCGCCGTAGGAGATCGTAATGATATTGGCTTCGCCTGCTTTGTTCGCACAGGTTACCATGAACGCGGGAATGGGAGAAACAGCCGTGGCTGCGCCGATATTTTTCTTTGCCATAAGGATACCCCTTTCAAAATCAGATTCAATTTCTGCCGGTATTCAGTCGGGTCTGCTTACTTGCAGGGTTCGCCGTTTACGACCCAGACGCGGGACTTGGAATCCCAGATAGCGATGCCCCCCATCAGGCCCCAGCAGGTCTCCGGAATGTGGATGAAAGTGATGTAAAGCCGCAGGGGATCGATTCCGAACTCCTCCTGCATAATCTTGGTCATGGCGGCGCATACATCGTTGTTGGTTTTGTGGTCGATGCCGTTCATGCTGCGAACGTCGATAAATCCGAACGGCTCATTGGAATTTCCCATCGCGCCGTCTACTTTTTGAAGGGTGACCATCACCGCTTCTTCGTTTTTGTGCGCAACCTCAACCATTACCTTGTTGAATTTGCGAAGTACGGCCTCCTTTGTGCTTTCGGAATAGTCGACATTTGTCTGAATGAATACACCTGGCATACTCATTTCCTCCTAATTATAAATTTTTATGTAGTTTTTAATTGGTTTCAAGTACCGCTTCCTGTTTCGGCTTGGTGAGCAGGCTCACCACAATCAAAGCGGCGACCGAAACGGGAATGGCGATCAGGGAAGAATCCAGCCCGTTCCCAATCGTGTTTTTCAGGAATAGCTCCCAGACGAGGGCGCAGGTGCCGCCCAGCGCAATGGAAGTGACGGCGCCGGCGGGCGTCGCGCGCTTCCAGAGCAGTGCGGCGACCAGGGACGGGGAGATGGCGGCGGCGTAAACGGTATAAGCGTACATAATAATGCTGAGAATGTCCGTAAACTTTGCGATCAGCAGATAGGCCACAAGACCGATCAGGACCACGACCAGCCTCAGGCGGATCATATTCTGCCTGTCCGTCTTCGGCTTCTTAATAAAGTAAGGGACAAGCACGTCGGCGTCCAAGGTCGTCGCGGAGGAAAGCAGATAAGAATCTCCGGTCGTCATCAGGAACGCCACGCAGGCTGAAAGCAGCAGGCCGCCGACGCCGAAGGGCAGCAGATTCATCGCGACCATCATCAGAGCCGTGTCCGGCTTGATGTCCTTCAGGTAAGGAATCGCGTAGGATTCGATCAAAACGACACAAGTACCGAGAATCAGGCAGCCGATGATCATCAGGCCGGCGGATTTCTTTGCGGTTTTTCTGTCCTTGGAAGCCGCAAAACGGATGAACAGATTCTGGTCGCCCATTGCCAGGACACTGGTGGCGATGAGAACGCCCCACGAGCTTGCAGCATTGTTCTGAGCGCCGGCCAGGGTGAAATAGCTGTCGGGGATCTGGGCGGTGAGACCGGCAAAGCCGCCGCTTTTCATCAGCAGGCAGGGGATCGCCAGCATGAAGGACAAGAAAATGAAAAAGGCGCTGATCGAATCGGTGTAGGCGACGGAGGTAAGGCCTCCGGACACGCAGAGGATCACGATGACGACAGCCGCGATCGCCGTGCCGACGGGGACGGGAATGCCGGTCGTGATATTCAGAATATAACCGGCGCCTTTGAATTGATAGGAAGCGGTGCCGATGTAGGAGAGAACAATAAAGACAGCCGCCAGAATGCCCGCCACTTTATTGTACCGCTTGGTGAACAGCCCGGCGACGGACGTTTCCTCCGTGGCCCTGATTCTGCCCGCCAGAAAGAACACGACGATGAGACCGATGGGAGTCGCGTACTGATAGATCAGTCCTGGGATGATGCCGCGGGAATACACGATATTAGCGCACCCGGTAATACTTCCTCCGCCAAACCAGGTGGCGATCAGGGTGCCGAGAACGATGACAAGGGGCAGGCTTTTGCCGGCGTTTGCGAAGTCCTTGCTTTCTTTCACCTTTTTCTTCGTGATGTAAAGTCCATAAATAACAACCACCGCAAGGTAAGCAAAGATGAACCATAAATAGCGCAATTTTATCCCTCCAACTTAACTTCGATACATCACATCATTCACACCAGTGACAGTCCTTTTCTTTTATGTTTCCGTTGTCTCGAGAAATTATAGCAAGCGACGTTCCGCCGTTCGCAAAGGCCCTGCCTGCGTTTCGCAGTACGCCGGACTGCGGTCACCGCTCTGTACGGCAGCGGCGGAATCCAGGACAACCACACCTCCCTTTAAAAATTTTACGGGGCGACTTGTTCAACAAAAACCGGTCAATGGGTAAACATGTGTGACAGGCTGCAGATAAAGTGCATATCATTATTGTTGTCATAATGTATATGTCTTTATAAAGACTGTTGACAATATAACCTAATTTTTTCACGTTGTCAAGACAATTTTTATACTTCCGTTAAATATCAGGATTTGAACGGCTCTGAGTTTGCATTATCGTGTTTATTCCAGTATTCTTGAATCAGCGCGACCAGTCCGCGCATTTGCGGAGTGACCCACTTGTTTTTATGATAGAAGACATGGACGTAAAAGGGCAGCGAAAAATCTTTTACAGGCAGAATGGAAAGGTTACTTTGCAGAAACGGCGATTGGAGCAGATACTCCGGAAGAAAGGAAATCCCCAACCCCTGCTGCACCAGATTTGCAATAATCTGCGAACTTCCCGTTTGTATGCTGTAAATGATGTTTTTATGGCAGCGAGCGGCAATCCGGTTCAGCTCCTGCTGTAAAAACGTATTTTCTCCGGTGAGGATCATGGGGTAATCAAAAACCGCTTCCAGCGCAACGGAGCGACCGTTGGCAAGGGGATGGCCGGGCGAGGAGAAAAACACCGCGTTTTCCTGATGACTCGCAGCGCAGACACAGTCGCCGGCGCCGGTGTTTTCCCCCATTGTCATGATGATGTCCACTTCATTGTGGCGGAGCAGATCCACCAACTGCGCCGTAACGGCGGGAATGATCTTGACGGATACTTTGGGAAAACGGGCACAGTACTCTTTGATAATGTTTAAAAGGAGCGAATTGATGATGGATTCCACAATGCCGATCCGGAGCGTCCCCCTGAGCAAACGGGTGTCATCGTTTCCCAAATTTTGAATTTGAGCTTCAATCTTCAGAATTTCCTTGGCATACGCTTTCATTTGCTGCCCATAAGGCGTTAGTATGACGCGCTTTCCGATCCGCTCAAACAAAGGGAACCCCACTTCCCTCTCCAACTGCTGTATCTGCATCGTTACCGTAGACTGCGCATACCCCAGCTCGTCCGCCGCCTTTGTAAAACTTTCCAGTTCTGCGATGCGCAGAAAACTGTGCAGAAACCGAAATTCCATAAGCTCCATCTCCCATCGGAAAAATTGAACGATACAATTAAATCTATCAATTTTACATTAGGATGTCAATAGTTTATAATAACACATATGAATATACGAATATATTAAAGTCAAAGCAAGCCAATCACAGAGAAAAAGGACGGGATCGTTTTGAAAATCATCACGGTAAACAAGGCATGGTGTAAAAAGTGCGGAATCTGTATCGCGTTCTGCCCCAAACAGGTTCTGGAAAAAGACGGGGATGGATATCCGGAGCCAACCCGTTCGGAAGAATGCATCGGCTGCAGGCTTTGTGAAATGCGCTGCCCGGATTTTGCGATGGCAGTAAAGATGGAGGGTTGAACAATGGGAAAGCTCAGATTCATGCAGGGAAACGAGGCCATGACAGAGGGAGCCATCGCCGCCGGAGCAAGGTTTTACGCGGGATATCCCATCACGCCTTCGACCGAGGTCGCAGAAACATCCGCTGCGCGCCTGCCCCGGGCCGGAGGCCTGTACATTCAGATGGAGGACGAGCTCGGCAGCATGGCGGCGCTGATCGGCGCCGTTTGCGCGGGGAAAAAGGCTTATACGGCCACCAGCGGTCCGGGCCTGTCCCTGATGTCCGAAAATCTCGGCGTCGCCGTGATGGGAGAAATCCCCTGCGTCGTCATCGATGTTCAGCGGTCCGGACCCAGCACGGGCATGGCGACGAAGCCCGCTCAGGGAGACGTCATGCAGGCGAGGTGGGGAACGCACGGTGACCATTCCGTGATTGCGCTTGCGCCTTCCTCCGTACAGGACTGCTTCGACCTTATGATTACGGCGTTCAATTATGCGGAGACCTACAGAACGCCGGTCATTTTCCTGGCGGACGAAATCATCGGGCACTTGAAGGAGCGGGTAATGCTCCGGGATCCGGACGAAATCCGGGTTGTTGAACGCACCGGCCCCGCCTGCGCTCCGGAGAAGTACCTCCCGTACGACCATTCTAACGGGCTGGCTCCTCTGGCATCCTACGGCGGCAAATATGTCTTTAAGGTGAACGGCAGCATGCACGACGAAGCGGGGCGCCCATGCACCAGCCCCCGGAACGCGGACCGCGTCATCCGCCACCTGAGCGAGAAGATCGAGAGCCATGCGGAGGAGCTGACCATCACGAGGGAGTTTCGTATGGATGACGCCGAGTATGTGGTCGTCGCCTACGGAGGCACGGTCCGCGCCGCGCTTTCCGCAATGGAGAAAGCCCGCGCGCGGGGAATCCGTGCGGGTGTCCTGCAATTGGTCACGGTATGGCCGGCTGCGGAAAAGGAAATCGGGAGCGCCATGCTCCGGGCAAAGGCGGTCATTGTGCCGGAGCTGAATCTGGGGCAGTACATCGACGTGATACGCCTGCGGAACAGCCGCGGTATCCCCGTGGTCGGCGTGAATCGCGTGGATGGCCGCCCGATCGAGCCGGCGGACATTACAGCAAAAATAGAGGAGGTCTCAGAATCATGCTGCAGGACTATTTGCTGAAAGAAAAAATGCCCCATTTCTGGTGTTCCGGCTGCGGAAACGGGATTGTTCTCCAGTCCCTTCTGCGAAACGTTGACAAGCAGAAGTGGAGCAGGGAAAACACGGTCGTTGTCACCGGAATCGGCTGCTGGGGCAAAGCGGACGATTATGTAAGGACCAACACGTTTCACGGCACTCACGGCCGTGCGCTGGCCTTTGCCACCGGGATCAAGCTGGCGAACCCCGGCCTGAATGTGATCGCCCTGATGGGGGACGGAGACGGCATCACCATCGGCGGCAACCATTTGATCCATGCAGCGCGGCGGAATGCCGACGTGACCGCCATCATGGTAAACAACCTCAATTATGGAATGACCGGAGGCCAGTATTCCGGTACGACACCCAAACACGCGATTACGAAAACTTCCCCGTACGGGCACGTGGAAAAAGGCTTTGACGTGTGCGGGGTCGTCAGGGCGGCGGGGGCCCCCTTTGTGGCCCGCGGCACGGTTTTCGATGTGGTTCAGCTCAATCGGCTGGTAGAGCTGGCGCTGCTTCACCGGGGATTCTCGTTTGTCGAGGTGATCTCTCCCTGCCCGACGCATTTCGGCCGGTCCAACAGAATGCCTTCCGCTCCGGCCATGATGCAGTGGATCAAGGACCGCACGGTGCCAGCCGCCAAAGCACAGGCCATGTCCCGGGAGGATCTCTGCGGAAAATTCGTCACGGGCGTCTTTGAGGACCGCGAACAGGAAGATTACAGCACCGCCTATCAGCGCGTGATCGACGGTCTGAAGGGGGAAAAATAATGGGGAAACAAACTGAGATCACGATCAGCGGCGTCGGCGGACAGGGAATGATTCTCTGCGGCACGCTGATTGCCGAAACCGCCGTCCTGCAGGAACAGAAAATGGCGACGCTCACTTCGGATTACGGAGTGGAAACACGCGGCACCTTTTCCAAATCGGATGTCATTATCAGCGATCGGGAGATCTTTTTTCCGGACGTCACGGAACCCGACCTGGTCGTCTGCCTGGCCCAGGTTGCTTATGAACGCTATTCCGGCAAGATCGGCGAAAAAGCAATCCTTCTCTATGATTCCGACAGCATTGTGCCCCACCCGGAGCAGGCCGCCCGGGAAAGGGGGATCGCTGTTTCCTCCCTCGCGAGGGAAACGGGCAATCCTGCAACCGCGAACATCCTGACCATGGGACTGATCGCCGGTTTTACCGGGGCCGTTTCTTCCGAGGGGGCCAAACAATCCCTGAAGGAATTTTTCGGACGGAAGGGAGAGAAGGTTCTCCTTCTTAACTATAAAGCGTTTGACACCGGGTATGCGCTGGGGCGGAACCTGAAATAGCATTTTCTGCGGGGCTGCCCGCCGGCAGAAATCCGGAACCTTGAAACAGGAAAGGAAGACACCGATGCTGAATCGCATCTCAAAGGTCATGTCCGCGGAAGAGGCCGTGGCGTCGTTCCTCCGGGACGGCGATTGCCTTGCGGTCGGCGGATTCGTCACAAACCGCCGACCGTACGCGCTGGTCCGGGAGGTGATACGCCAGAAAAAGCGGAATCTTTACGTGGAGGGAGGGCCGTCCGGCGGCGACATCGACATGCTGATCGGGGCGGGCTGCGTGGAGATCATCATGGTCTCCTACATCGCCAATTCCGGCTATACCCAGGTCTGCCGCCGCTTCCGCGATGCCGTGGAACACGGGAAAATCCTTTTTGAAGATTATTCCATGGACGTTCAAACCATTATCTATCACGGCGCGGCGCTGGGGCTGTCCTACATACCCGTTAAGAATATGCTCGGCTCCGATCTGGCGGAAAAATGGGGAATTTCCCGCGAGGAACGAAAAAAGCACCCCAAGCTGCCGGGTGAGAAATTTGTCGTTCAGGAGGACCCCTTCCACCCGGGGAGCAAACTGTGCTGCGTCCCGACGCCTGAAATCGACGTGGCACTGATCCACGCTCAGCTGGCCAGCCCGGACGGCACCGTGCGCATCGTCGGCGCGCCTTTTCAGGATGCCGACATCGCCATGGCGGCCAAACACACGATCGTATCCTGCGAACAGCTTGTGAGCAATGAGGAGATCCGCCGCCACCCGGAGAGGAACACCTTAACGGGCCTTTGCGTGGATGCCGTCGTGGAGGCCCCGGCGGGCGCCCACCCTTCCCAGTGCTTCGGCTGCTATGACTACGACAGTCAATTCTATCTTGACTATGATCGGGCCAGCCGTTCCCAGGAGGATTTTGATTCGTTTATTCGGGAATATGTGGAAGACTGCCCCGCGCACCAGGACTATTTGGACAAGCTGGGTGCCGGCCGTCTGATCAATCTGCGCGTCAAGCCCGGCCTTGGCTATGTGCCGGGCCTCAAGCGACGCTGAGTAGGGGGGCTTTTTTCATGAACTGGACACCGAAACAAATGATGGCCGTGGCTCTGGCCCGCCAAATTGAAGACGGAAAGACATATATCATCGGAACAGGGCTTCCTCTGATCGGCGGCGCCCTGGCAAAAAACACCAGCGCGCCCAATGCCCACCTGATTTTTGAAACCGCACTTTTTGAGGGCAGCCCTCAGGAAGTTCCCACCAGCGTGTCCGACCTGCGCATCAATTACCAGGCTTCCGTCCTGTGGCCGCAGTACCGCTATTTCGGATTTCAGATTCTGGCCGCCCGGCGCGGGAAGATTGCCGCCGGGTTTCTCGGCGGCGCCCAGATCGACCCCTACGGCAACCTGAATTCCACCTGCATCGGGGATTACCCGCATCCGCAGACGCGCTTCACCGGATCCGGAGGCGCAAACGGGATCGCCACTTACTGCGACACGGTCATCGTGATGAAACATCAGAAGCGCCGCTTTGTGGAACACGTGGATTACATCACCAGCCCCGGGTGGGGCGACGGGCCCGGCGGCAGGGCCGAAGCCGGTCTGGATTCCGGCCGCGGTCCCCGCGCGGTGATTACGGATCTGGGGGTCTTGCGGTTCGACGCGGTCTCCAGACGGATGTATCTGTCGGAGTGTTTTCCCGGCGTTGTTCCTGAGAAAGTTCAGGAAAACACCGGCTTTGAGCTGGATGTTTCCCGCGCCGTTGAGGCGGTCCCGCCTTCCGAAAAAATTTTGGAAATTCTGATCCATCAGGTAGATCCCCTGCGGATCATGATTTGACGCCGGTAAGGAGGCAACCAGAATGAACCTTCTGCATTTTGCAGGCGCCGCAGCCGTGCTGCTGCTGATTACCGCTGTTGGAGTCTATTCCGGCAGGAAAGTCAAAAGCGCCGCCGATTTCGCCACCGGAGGCTGTTCCGCGGGGACCGGCATCGTCGCCGGTTCTCTGGTCGGCACGCTTGTGGGCGGCGCGTCAACGATCGGAACGGCGCAGCTTGCTTTCACTTATGGTTTCTCCGCATGGTGGTTTACCCTGGGCGGAGGGATCGGGCTTCTGCTTCTGGCCCTGTTTTTTGCGAAACCGCTTTACAACAGTAAAATCACCACACTTCCGCAGATCTTTACCAGGGAGTACGGGCGGAGAACGGCAACGGTTTCCACGGTCCTCATATCGGTCGGAACGTTTCTGAGCATCGTTTCACAGCTTTTATCCGGCGTTGCGCTGGTCACTTCAGTCAGTTCCGTCAACGCCCTTGCCGCCGCCGCGGTGATTGTTCTCCTCATGCTTGCCTATGTGGTCTTTGGAGGCGTTTGGGGAGCCGGGCTGGTTGGGATCGTTAAGACGATCCTGCTGTACGTCACCACAATCGTCTGCGGCGCCGTCGCTTTAAAACTCGCCGGGGGGCTGGATTCCCTTCGGTCGTCCCTTCGCCCGGAACAATATTTTAACCTGTTTGCCAGAGGCGTCTGGAAGGACGGCGGAGCCGGGTTATCCATGGTGTTCGGCATACTGACCACCCAGTCCTATGTTCAGTCGCTGGTTTCCGCAAAGAGCGCCCGAGTCGCCAAATCCGGCGCGCTGCTGGCCGGGGTCCTGACTCCCGTCATTGGCGTTGCGGGCATCTTCGTCGGCATGTATATGCGCATTGCCGCCCCCGATATCGTGCCGGCGTCCGCCATGCCTGCCTTTGTGCTGCGCTGCCTGCCCCCCCTTTTGGGCGGCGTCGTGCTGGCGACGCTGCTGGTGGCTTTGGTCGGCACCGGCGCGGGCCTTGCCCTGGGGCTGAGCTCCATGATCTGCAATGATATTTATAAGGTTTATATGAATCGCAACGCGGCGGACAACGTGCTGCTGCGAATTTCCCGGACCGTTATTTTTGCGATTTTGGGAGGCGCGTTTCTTTTTACATTTGGAAATATGGGCTCTCTTATCCTGAATTGGAGCTTCCTGTCGATGGGCCTGCGAGGGGCCGTGGCTTTTGCCCCCCTGCTTTTTGCGCTCTTCTTTCCCGGACGCGTCAAAGGCACCGCCGCGCTGGCTGCGGTGATTGCGGGCCCTATCTGCATTTTGGCGGGAGAGTTTGTTCTGCCGGAGCAGATTGATCCCCTTTTCTTAGGAATCGGCGTCTCTCTGTGCATCATGCTGTTTCAGATGCGGCCCCGCGCGGAGCAGGAGAAGGTAAAAACGGAAGACAAAGGTTGACCGTATTCTTTTTCAGACAAGGCTTGCCGCCTCCTTTCAGAATGCCGTTTTGCGACGCTGTTCTGTCCGGAGCACACAGGCCTTGTTTTTTTGCCCATTCGCGGTTCTTTGCGACTTAAGGGCAGCGGCGGGCAACGCGGACAAAGAAAAAGGCGGAAGCTGCGAAAAGCAGCCCCGCCCAATTCAGCCGGTCTTGTTCCGCCGTTCTTTCCGGCGAGCGAATCAGATTTTATTTGCGCAGCCGAGAACCGCAGTAATCTTGTGTTCGACCATGCCCTTGATTGCATCGCGCGCAGGTCCGAGATACTGGCGCGGGTCGAAGTGGTCCGGGTGCTCCGCGAAATACTTGCGCACGGTTGCCGTCATGGCAAGGCGGAGGTCGGAGTCGATGTTGATTTTACATACGGCCATAGTCGCGGCCTTGCGGAGCATGTCTTCCGGGATGCCGATCGCGTCCGGCATCTTGCCGCCGTACTGGTTGATCATCTGAACGAATTCCGGAATCACGCTGGAAGCGCCGTGCAGAACGATCGGGAATCCGGGCAGGCGTCTGGAAACCTCCTCCAGAATGTCGAAGCGGAGCTGGGGCTTCTGGCCCGGCTTGAACTTGTACGCGCCGTGGCTTGTTCCGATCGCGATGGCCAGAGAATCGACGCCGGTGCTTTTTACGAAATCCTGCACCTGGTCCGGGTCGGTGTACTGCGCCTTGTCGTCCGCGACGCTGACCGCGTCCTCAATACCGGCGAGCCTGCCGAGTTCGGCTTCCACGGTCACATTGTATTTGTGGGCGTAAGCGACCACTTTCCTGGTCTCCTCCACATTCTCCTCATAGTGCTTGGAGGAGCCGTCGAACATGACGCTGGTGAAACCGCCGTCGATGCAGTCCTTGCAGACCTCATAGGATGGGCCGTGGTCCAGGTGCAGCGCGACCGGCAGCTCCGGGTGTTCGACGACCGCCGCCTCCACCAGCTTGACCAGATAGGTATGGGTCGCGTATTTCCGCGCACCCGCAGATGCCTGCAGGATCACGGGGGCCTTCAGTTCCG
This sequence comes from Caproiciproducens sp. NJN-50, assembly GCF_004103755.1. Classification (NCBI taxonomy): domain Bacteria; kingdom Bacillati; phylum Bacillota; class Clostridia; order Eubacteriales; family Acutalibacteraceae; genus Caproiciproducens; species Caproiciproducens sp. NJN-50. The sequence continues at coordinate 97,633 of NZ_CP035283.1, forward strand.
CGCAGGCCTCGGTGATTCCCTGCACGATCTCCATATTGTTGACGTTGAAGGCGCCGATCGCATACCCGCCACCGTATGCTTTCTGAAACATTTCCTTTGTGTTGACCAAAGACATCGGCATTCACTCCTAGAAGTTTATTTTGCCTTTATTATAAACCATTGCGGGGTAAAATGAAATATCGAAAACCCATAGTCCTGACGAAAATGCATCAGTTTCCGAAACTTTAAAATAATTCCGGGTGATTTCTGCTGTAATGAAAAATGTACTGCTGCGCAATGCCCGCGTATTCCCCAAAATCTTCCGCTTTCCGGCCGGGAAACAGCGTTTTCATCGCCCGCTTCATCCAGACGTCCATCGGGAACGCCTCCAGGCGGTGCAGTCCGTAAAGCAGGGCGCAGTCCGCGACCTTTGGCCCGATCCCGGGGAGCTCCGTCAGCTCGCGGCGCGCGTCGGAAAGCGGGAGGCGCCTCAGGCGGCCGAAATCCAGCTTCCCTTCCGCCGCTCTGCGCGCCGCATGGAGGAGATACTCCGCGCGGTATCCGCATCCGAGCGCGCGCAGGTCCCGCTCCGAAAGACGTGCGAGAGCCTCCGGGCGGGGAAACGCGGGGAACGGGCCGGAGGGCTCCCCGTAAGCCCGGCAGAGGCGGGCGACAAGCCCCTTGATCCGTTTGATGTTGTTGCACTGGGAAAGCAGGAACGAACACAGGGCCTCCCACGGGTCCTGGTTCAGGATTCTCAGGTCCGGCGCATAGCGCGCCGCTTCCGCCAGAATCGGGTCCAGCGCGCCGAGCCGCTCCCGGATCGCCTCATAATCCCGGCCCATGTCGAAATAAGAAGTCCAGAAAGGGTCCGCCAGCACGCTTTCCCAGCTTTCCGCCGTGAGGTGCGCGCACCGGTCCCCCGCGGCCCCCTGCCACGAGCCGTCGGGCAGGCGCTCCCATCGGAAACACTGCCCGCAGTCCAGCGTCTGACCCAGCGTGTCCAGATTCATGAGCTTTTCTCCTCCTTTCCTTTTCATTCGCCGCGTATTCCGCCATTGACCGCAAAGCCGTATAAAAATGGAACCGGCCCGCAAGCACGGTTCAATGTTCTCCCAGGCGTCGGAAGCTCTGCTTCCGCTTACGCCGTGAGGTTATTATAACATGCGCCGCGGGCCTCTTCAACCTCCGGAGGAATACGGACGGTTATCGCCGGATGGTCCGGCCGGGGTTTACATAAACTTTTATGCATGTTTATGAATTCACCGTTTCCACAATGGATCTGACTGACTTATTAACATTTTCAACAGAGTTTTCCACACTTTGTTCGCACATATTATGTCAACCAGTGTAAATACGCGGGGTATAAACGGCTTAAGAACGGCTTTCCTCCCTGCCTCCCGGATTGTATATTCTGTATTGATAAATAAAACTTCTGGTAATTTTCTGCTGAATCCTGTAAAATATGGTATAATAACCTCACAGTGTAAACGGGAGCGGAGCTTCCGACGCCTGGGAGAACATCGAACCATGATTGCGGGCCGGCTGAGTTTTCTGCGGCTCTGCGGTTCATGATATCATAACGAATATCAGTACAGTCTGCCATTCGGGATTGGAGAGGTGCAAATGAAAAACGGCGGAGAAGGCCAGGGGGACAGCGGCGTAATCGCCGGAAGGAATGCCGTCGCGGAGGCCCTGCGCAGCGGCAGGGCGATCGACAGGCTCTGCCTCGCGCGGGGAGAACGCTCCGGTTCCGTCGTCGCGCTGATTGCGAAGGCGAAGCAGCGCGGCATCCCTGTCAAGGAGATCGACCCGAAGAAGCTGGATTTTATGTGCGGGGGCGCGGTCCATCAGGGCGTGGCGGCCGTCGCGGCCGCGAAGGAGTACTCGACGGTCGACGAGATGTTCCGGCTGGCGCAGGAACGCGGGGAGCCGCCGTTCCTGATCGTGGCCGACGGACTGGAGGACCCGCACAACCTGGGCGCCGTCCTTCGCGTCGCGGAATGCGCGGGCGCGCACGGGGTGATTCTGCCTGCGAGGCGGAGCGTGGGGCTGACGTGGGCCGTCGGGAAATCGAGCGCCGGGGCGGTGGAATATGTTCCGGTCGCGCGGGTGGCAAACCTGGCCAGCGCGCTGGAGGATCTGAAAAGGCGCGGGGTGTGGATCTATGCCGCCGATCTGGATGGCGAACCCTGGTGCGGGGTGGATTATTCCGGACCCGTCGCCGTGGTGATCGGCTCGGAAGGGACCGGGGTCGGGCGCCTGGTCAAAGAAAAATCGGATTTTGTAATATCCCTGCCGATCAGGGGTAAGATAAATTCGCTTAATGCTTCTGTCGCGTGCGGTGTGATTTGCTATGAGATCGCCCGGCAGCGGCTTGGAATTAAGACAAAATAACACGGGAGAGCGGATCGAATGAACGACAACGGAAAAACTCCGCGAAATGATTATTCGGTCGAAGAAATCCTAGCGGAGGCACGCATCATCAAGGACCGTGAAACCGTCCCCCCAGAAAGTGAAACCGCCCCTGAGAAAAGTCCCGCGCCCACGGCGCCGCACGGCAGCGAGGAAATTCTGCGCGGAGCCCGCCGTGCGCTGAACATGGAGGCGGGTTCCGAGGAGGACCCCGGGGAGACCGGCCCACAGGAGCCGGAACCGGAAAAGGAACGGAAGAAACATTGGTTTTCGCTGTTTGGGCGCCGGAAAAAGAGCGAGGAGTTCCGCGAGGAGGACGACCTTTACTATGGTCTTCAGCTTCGCCCGCTGGAGGAATACCGGAAGGAATACGAAAAAACGATCCGTCCGGAGGGCTCCGAAAATCCGGAAAGCGGAGAAGAAGCGAAAGAGGACGGACCGAAGTTTTCCTATCTGTTCGACGGCAGCGAGGGGGACGGCGAACCGGGAATCGGCGAAACCTTCGACCGCATCCACCGGGAACGCCACGAGCGGCTGGAAAAAATCATGCGGCAGGCGGGTCTCGACCCGGAGGAGATCCTGCCGCAGGAGGAACCCGCAAATCCGCCCGAAGTCCCGCCGCCCGCGCCGTCAGGTCCGGAGATCCCTCAGCCGGAGGCCCCGGAACGCCCCGCGGTGACCCCAGGCCCGCGCCGGGAGCCGGAAGTGCGGCCCCCGGTGACACGGCCCGTTCCGGAGCCGCCCGTCCCGCCTGAGGTTACCACGGAGGAAGACCAGGAGGAAGGGGAAGAATCACAGGCCGATTCCGCTCCGGAAAAGAGCGGCCCCGCCAAAGCGGAGGAAACGCCGCCGGTTCCCGTAAAGGAGCCGGTGAAAACGCCGCCGGAGGCCAAGCAGGAACGGCGCGTCCCCCCGCCCCGGACCGAGCCGTCCGACACACCGAGACCGCAGTACCGCGCCGGCGGCGCGCCCGTGCATGTCATCCTGCCCCGCGGACTGAAAGAGATTCTGGAAACGGAGGCGGCGGAGTACCCGATGCCGGAACCGCCCGGTCCGATTCCGTTCCCAAAAAGGGAAAGCGGGCCGATCCCCGAACCGGAGGAGGAGTCAGGACAGACCCCGAAAAAACCGGAGCCTGAGCCGGAGCTTGCGGCCGGAGACCCGGAACGGCAGGAGAACCGTACTGAGCCTGAACCGCCGGCCGGCGAAAACCCGCCGGAACCTGAGGAACCGCCCGCGCCGCCGCGCGGAGCCAGGCACCGGTTCCGCCTGTTCGGCGCGGAGGAACCGGAGGAATCGTTCGCCGAAGAGCCCCCTGAGCAGGAGGAGCTGGACGATTACACGGACCCGTCCGACGCACCCTCCGTCCGGCACGATCTTCTCAAAAACGTCACGCGGCTCTCGCTCCGCCTGGCAGTCACGGGGATCACGTCCCTGATTCTGCTTCTGGTCGGAATCGTGGCCGAGCATCCGGCGGTCCTTCCGCCGGATTTACATACGATTCTGGACGGGCCGTCCTACCCGTTCATCCAGCTTGTCTTTCTGATCGTCGCGGCGGGATTCAGTTTTCCAACATTCTGGAACGGGATCAAAGGGCTGACCTCGTTTCAGGCAAACGGGGATTCGGCCGCGGCCGTGGCGGTCCTGGCCGCTCTGGTTCAAAATGTCGTGCTGCTGGTTCTCGGGGTTCCCGGAGGGATCCACCTGTACTCTCCCCTTGCAGCCTTCGCCCTGTTCCTCAACGCCGCGGGCAAGTTCAGCATGGCGCGGCGCATGTTCGAAAACTTCCGGTATCTTTGCACCAAAGACCGGAAGTACGCCGTGCGCCTCTACGGCGACTACAACACTTCCCTGCGCCTTGCCAAGGACTGCGTGCTCGGAGAGCCGCACATCGCCTATCAGTCTGAAGCGGCATTCCTGCGCAGCTTCCTGCGGATTTCCTACACGCCGGACCCGGCGGACCACATTTCGCAGGTCCTGGCCCCCGCCGGGTTCCTTCTCAGCCTGGCGCTGTGCGCCGCGGCCGCGTTTCTCACGTCCGGCGGCGCGGTTTCGGCCATCACGGTTCTGGCCGCTTCCTGCTGCGTCTGCGTCCCGTTCACCAACATGCTGTGCGTCAACCTGCCGGTTTCCCGGCTGTGCGGAATTGCCCGCCGCAGCGGCTCGATGGTGGCGGGCTGGTCGGCGATCGACCGCTTCAGCGCCGCTAACGCCGTGATGCTGGACGCGCAGGACCTGTTCCCGCGCGGAACGGTGATTTTGAACGGCATCCGCACCTTCGCGGGGCAGCGCATCGACGAGGCGATCATGGACGCCGCCGCGCTGATGGGCACGGTCGGCGGCCCGCTTTCCGACCTGTTCGACCAGATCATCAAAAGCCGCCGGGAAATCCTGCCGAAAATCGGCGAACCCGTTTACGAGGACGGGAAGGGCGTGAGCGGAACCGTCTCCGGCCGGCAGATCCTGATCGGTACGAATGAACTGATGCGCGCGCACGGAATCGAGCCTCCGTCCCGCGACTATGAGAAAAAATACATCCAAAGCGGAAAAAGGCTGGTTTACCTGGCCTCCGGCGGATGTCTGGTCGCCATGTTCATCATCGACTACACTTCCGATCTGCGGCGCTCCCAGGCGCTGCGGCGGATGGAACGCAACGGGATCAGCCTGATCGTCCGCACCAGCGACCCGAACATCACGCCGCGTTTTCTGGCCGAATGCTTCGGCCTGTACGAGCAGGAAATCTCCGTTCTGCCGGAGCAGCTCGGCAAGGTCTACACCGGTCTTATCTCCGCAGAGCCCGACCGCGCGGACGCGATGATCGCCACAAAAGGGCGCGCCTTCGCGATGCTCCGCCTGCTGACCGGATGCATCCGCCAGCGCGCGAACATTTCCGTCGCCGTCGCGCTGCAGGCCGCGGCGGTCGCACTCGGCTTCGCGCTCGTGGCGTTCCTGTCGCTCACCTCCGGCCTCCAGCACCTCAGCCTGACCGCGCTCGCGATCTACGAGGCCTTCTGGACCGCCGCCATCCTGCTTGTCCCCCGCATCCGCCGCCCCTGACCATCCGGCCGGGGACCATCCGGTCGGGACGGTCCGCCAGTCAGAACGGAAAAAGCCGTTTGCTTAGTCTGGCGGGACAGAAGTTGGAATCTCCCGAAAGCGAAAGCCGGGAACGCCGTAGGCGCGAAAAGAAAGGGCGGAAAACTTTCCGGGTTACGGGGTTGTCCCGGATTTCAACATACTGCAACTCTTCAGGCTATGGCCACAGAATAGAAACCGGTAGGGCAAGAAAAGATCATTGCGTTCACGTCCAGCACAAAGTTAAATATCTGCGATTTGTATTATGATTAAAAAATATAACAGATTGTTGATAAAAATCGGGAGCGGAGCGCCATTCGGGCTGGACGCTCCGCTCCCTTTTTTGCCGGCGGAATCTCTCTCACTGCGCCGGGTATGGGCTGGACAGGCCCGATCTTTTTGCGGGCCTAGGGCCCGGTGGCTCTTAACCGATCATTTCTTCTTGTTTTTTCATTTGCGCTCCGGCCGCGCGGGCCCTTCCTTTCGGCTCTGTCCGAAAGGAAGCAAAGTACGGGTGGGGGGCAGCGTACCGCTGCATCTACGCTTTCCTTTCCCGGAGCGGCGAAAAAACAGGGAAGCAACGATGTTTTCTCAGCCGGGTATGCCGTAGGCACGTCCGGACCGGATGGTCCCCCTAACACCCCTCGGGAGCCGTCAAGAAGATTTTTTCTGTTCTTCTAACAACTGCTTTTCATTGACGACGGGGGCTGAAAAATTAAAGCCACAGAGTATTTACCTAAAAGCTGAAAATTTTCAGAAAATTACCTTTTTATATACGGCGTAAGATTGGGAATCGTTCAATGGGAAGCTCTGGCTTGATAACAAAACTGTTCTTCATGACAGGTGCCGGGGTGCAGGGGGACGTTTAGGTGCCCCTCCCGACGGGAAGTTGAAGTCCCCCTGCATAGTCTTTGCCGCCTTTCTGCTATATCAGAAAGGCGGGGCCTGTCCGGCCTGAGGACAGAAAAAGAAAATAGAAGAAATAAAAGGTTAAGAGCCACCGGGCCTTAGGCCCGCAGAGACCCGGCCCGCGCGGCCTGAGCGCAGAAGAGAAAATCAGAAGAAATAAAGGCTTAAGAGCCACCGGGCCTCAGGCCCGCAAAAATACAGGCCCGCACGGCCTGAGCGCAATAACAAAATAAGAAAGCGGATCCGGAACACAAGATTCCGAATCCGCCCTTTTTGGCACACGATCAGATTCCCGGAGGACGATTTTTCAGGCTGAGCTTTTTGACCACGCAGCCCCGCTCCGTTCTGCGCGTTTCTGCCGCGCGTATCCCGGACCGCGGGACGCCTGAGCAGGTCCGTCTCTGACCGCTTCGCCGGACAGACGGGAGGGGTTCCCTCGGCGAAGCCATGCGGGCGCCGGAGAATGATTCACAGCGCCCCCAGTCTTATTTTATTCCGAGGGGCCCCCTTTCGTGCGCGATTCCGGCGCTTTCCAGAGGCCGCAGGATAAGTTATTTCATATTTCTATGAACGTAAATGCTAAGCGCCTGAAACAGCTTCCATCCAACGGAGATCAGCGTCATATAGGCGAGTATTCTCAAAAGAGACTCAATCACATTCAAAGCCGGCATCCAGGTGAGGTATTCCATCGGATTTTCCCCCTTTTACCGTGTATCGCACGGAAAGCACACCGATTGCCCGATCAAACGGTTTTTCCGGGGCGGCCGCAGCGGATCTGACGATTAAAAATTGATTTTGTTTTCCAGGTAGGCGGTCAGGCCGTCGATGGCGATGCGCTCCTGCTTCATGGTGTCGCGGTCGCGCACGGTCACGCAGCCGTCCTTTTCACTGTCGAAGTCGAAGGTGATGCAGAACGGGGTGCCGATTTCATCCTGCCGGCGGTAGCGCTTGCCGATGGAGCCGGTATCGTCGTAATCGATCATGAACCGCTTGGCAAGTTCGGTGTAAACCTCCTGCGCGCGGCCGTTCAGCTTTTTGCTCAGGGGAAGCACGGCGGCCTTATAGGGCGCGAGCGCCGGGTGCAGATGCATCACAACGCGGGTGTCTCCGCCTTCCAGCGTTTCTTCGTCATAGGCGTCGCATAGGAACGCGAGCGCCACGCGGTCCGCGCCGAGCGACGGCTCGATGACGTAGGGGATGTAGTGCTCCTTCGATTCCGGATCGAAGAATTCCAGGCTCTTGCCGGAGTGCTCCTGGTGGCGGGACAGGTCGTAGTTGGTGCGGTCCGCGATGCCCCAGAGCTCGCCCCAGCCGAACGGGAAGAGGTATTCGATGTCTGTCGTCGCCTTGGAATAAAACGAGAGCTCCTCCTTTTCATGGTCCCGCAGGCGGATATTCTGCTCCGTCATGCCGAGGTCCATGAGCCACTTTTCGCAGAAATCCTTCCAGAAATGGAACCAGTCGAGGTCGGTGTCCGGCTTGCAGAAAAATTCCAGCTCCATCTGCTCAAACTCGCGCGTGCGGAACGTGAAGTTGCCGGGCGTGATCTCGTTGCGGAAGCTCTTGCCGATCTGCGCGATGCCGAACGGGATTTTTCTTCTGGTGGTGCGCTGCACGTTCGCAAAGTTGACGAAAATGCCCTGCGCCGTTTCCGGGCGCAGGTAGATTTCATTTTTCGCGTCCTCCGTCACGCCCTGAAAGGTTTTGAACATCAGGTTGAACTGGCGGATATCCGTGAAATTTTCGCTGCCGCAGACCGGGCACTTGATGTGGTGTTCGCGGATGAAGTCCATCATCTTCTGGTTGCTCCAGCCGTCTGCGCTCTCGCCGGTAAAATCTTCGATCAGCTTGTCGGCGCGGTGGCGCGCCTTGCAGTCGCGGCAGTCCATCAGCGGATCGGAAAACCCGCCCACATGGCCGGAGGCGACCCAGACCTCCGGGTTCATCAGAATGGCGGAATCCAGGCCGACGTTGTAGGGGCTTTCCTGAACGAATTTTTTCCTCCACGCGGCTTTGACGTTGTTCTTGAATTCCACGCCGAGCGGGCCGTAGTCCCACGTGTTGGAAAGTCCGCCGTAGATTTCGGAACCCGAATAGACAAATCCGCGGTTCTTGCACAGGGCGACAATCTGGTCCATCGTTTTTTCAGTTGCTTGCATGCTGTTTCCTCCAGATCCGGCGGGACGCTGGCTGCGCCCCCCGATTATTTTTTGCGGAATATGACGAGTTTGCTTAAAACATAGTTGATCGCGATGACGATTACATTGTCCACCGCTTTCGCGGCAAGGCTGTTCCACGCGAGAATGTCGATGAAAAGCCACATACAGGCGTAGTCCACGCCAAGCGAAAGAAGGCGCGCCGCCACAAAGCCGAGCAGCTCCCGCCAGAAGACGTCCGCCTGAAAGCTGCTGCTGCGGAACACCCACAGTTTATTGGTGATGAACGCGAACGCGACGGCGAGGACCCACGCCAGCGCGTTCGCGGCCTGCCACGGCCAGCGCAGGGCGCTGTAGCAGAACTCGAAAACGGCGATATTGAGAACGGTGGTCAGAACGCCGAAAACCAGGTACAGGATCATCTCCGGGCTGGTCAGAAAGCGCCACAATTTGAGCAGACGTTTCATTGATGCCTCCATACGGGAACAAGTAGTTATAGTTTACCATTCCCATCGGTTTCTTTCAACCGAAATACAATATTTTCAGCCGGAGCTTCCGATCTTCGGCCGGATATGACGCATATCGGCACGCCGGGGCGGAAATCCGGAAAAAACTGGACGGCTCCCACAAATTGACAGTGCCGCGAACAAAAAGTATAATGAGGACAGATGATTTCATATGCTTGGAGATAAAGGAGAGGTACATAATATGGAAAAAAAGAATCTGCGGAAAACCGAGGGCCTTCCGTTTACGCTCGGCATGGCGGCCGGCGTTGTTCTGCTGCTGGAAACCATTCTTTCGTTCAGCCTGAGTCCGATCATCACCAAAGTGACGGTAGACTACATGTCTGCCAAAATGAACATCAGCGCGGCGGCGTCCTCGGGCAGCTCGATCGGCGGGACGGTCGGCGCCGTCGTATCGTTCCTGGTCATGCCGGGTATTTTCCTTCTTCTTCTTTTCCTGGGCAGAAACAAGGAAAAGAGGGGCAGTACCTTCGCGGTGGTCTGGATTGTCATCGCGGTGCTCAGCATCGTTTCCAGTGTGGCTTCCCTGATGATTTTTCAGAACGGGGAACTGCAGAAGCAGATCGTCGAGGCCGTGAACACGGTGATGCCCGGCGGATACTGGATCGAAAACGGCCTCGCCCTGATCGGCCACCTGCTGATCATCGCTTCGTGCGTCGTATTCTGGAAACGCCTTCACGAGCCGCCGGTATCGGAGGTTCCGGGACCATTCGGCCAGGACGCATAGCGCCTTTCGGGAGTATTTACTCTCCGTCCCGCCCGTCTCAGCCGGCCTTTTACTGTTTTGCAAACGGCGATTTGCCGCCGAGCCAGCCGCGGGCTTCCCAGTACTCCCGGTCGAGCGGGATGTCCGCTCCGTTTTTGTGCATCATCCGGCTGATGAAAAAGAAAAAACGAGTAAAGAGATATGGCGCGCTGTCTCCCTTTCGGACGGCGCGCCAGAATTTTTCGGCGCTGCGGTCGAGCTGGCGGGCGTATTTTTCCTGCTTTTTAGGGGGCATTTCATCCCAGCTCAGCGCGAAAATGCGAAAACCTTTCTGATACACCCGGTTGATTCCCCAGTATTTTAAACTGGTTGCAATCGGCTTCATGGCGGATTTCGTCCCCGCGCCCGCGGCGGTGGAGATCAGGAATGCCTTTTTGTGGAAGAATCCCGGCTTTGGACGGTGATTGATGAACAGGAACGGATAGTGGTCCAGAAAATTTTTCATCCCGCCGGAGGCCGACATCACATAGACCGGCGTCGTCAGGACCAGAGCGTCCGACGCGAGCATGGAGTCGAGGATCGGCTTTGTGTAGGAAACATGGGGGCATCCCTCTTCGCCGCGCGTGACACAGGCGGCGCAGCCGTGGCAGAATTCCGGAAGGTCCTGCGGAAGAAAAAATTCGCGCGCTTCGATTGGCCCGCGCTTTTTCAGCGCTTCCAGAAACAACTGAGCGGCCCGGTAGGTATTCCCCCTGCGCGGGCTGCCGTGGATCACCGTGAGTTTCATTCGAGGCACTTCCTTTCGTTTTGCCGTTCCGGGAGAACGGCCGGGTAGTCCGGGAGATTCCGACTTCTGTCCCGCCGGTCCATCCGGACGGGACGCGGACGCACAGTGTCTTTTCGCGCCTACGGCGGTCGCGACTTCAGCCTTTTTTGCGATCAAGCCGGACAGGGCCGATCTTTTGCGGACCTGAGGCCCGGTGCCCCTTAACCTTTTATTTCTTCTGATTTTCTCTTCTGCGCTCCGGCCGCGCAGGCCCCTCCTTTCGGTCTTGAACGAAAGGAGGCAAAGTTCGCACGGGGGGATTTTCAACTCCCGTAGGGAGGGTTCCAGAGAAAATCCCCCCTGAACCCCCCGGGAGCCGTCAAAAAGATTTTTTCTGTTCTTCTAACAACAGCTTTTCATGGACGACGGGGGCTGAAAAATTAAAGCCACAAAGTATTTACCTAAAAGCTGAAATTCTTCAAAAAGTTACCTTTTTACATACGGCGTAAGATTGGGAATCGTTCAATGGGAAGCACTTGCGTAAGAATTCGTTGTTGCTTCATGACAGGTGCCGGGGTGCAGGGGGACGTTTAGGTGCCCCTCCCGACGGGAAGTTGAAGTCCCCCTGCATAGTCTTTGCCGCCTTTCTGCTATATCAGAAAGGCGGGGCCCGCGCGGCCTGAGCGCAAAGAAGAAAATAAGAAGAAATGATCGGTTAAGGGGAACCGGGCCATAGGCCCACAGGAATCCGGCCTGAGGACATAGAAAAAATGAATAGAAGAAATTTTGGGTTAAGAGGCTCCGGGCGCCAAGCACTCAAAAACCGATAAAATATGAAATCGAATATTACCTGTTGAATTTTGGTAAATTAAGGATTATAATAGAATCGCAAGGTAAATAAAAGGTGCAATGCAGAGGCAGGGTGTACCACCACCCGCCTCCTGCATACGGAGACTCAGGCTCTCCATACACAACGGAATTCACCGCGCATTGCAGGACTTATTATACTTCCTTTTTCTGTTTTTGTACAGGGGAAGGAAGTATAAACACTTCTTTTTCCTCCTGTATCTGCGCGCGCGCCGGTGTATGGAATGACAACAAATTCCGTACCGGCGCTTTTTGTTGCCTTGCGGGCGGCGTGACGCCGCTTCCTTCGGCCTGCCGGACAGAACGGCGAAAATTCGCGGCTCAGTTTGGCAGGACGGTCTGGGGAATCTCCCAAAGGCAAAGCCCTTGCGCGGACCCGCCGGTCCATTGGACGAACGTGCCAACGGCGGACGCGATTTCCGCTTGCCGGGAGTTTCTTCCCTCTGTCCCACCCATCTCAGCTAATCATCTCGCTGTCTGCTGAACGGTGGGCCGTTGGATGCAACGTCATCGTTGCCCGCCGGCGGAATTCCGAATGTATGTGAAAGAAGTATGAACGCGGAAAGTCCAGCCCATACCCGGCGCAGTGAGAGAGATTCCGCCGGCAAAACAGGGAGCGGAGCGTCCAGCCCGATTGGCGCTCCGCTCCCGATTTTTATCAACAATCTATTATATTTTTTAATCATAATACAAATCGCGGATATTTAACTTTGTGCTGGACGTGAACGCAACGATCTTTTCTTGCCCTACCGGCTTCTATTCTGTGGCCATAGCCTGAAGAGTTGCAGTATGTTGAAATCCGGGACAACCCCGTAACCCGGAAAGTTTTCCGCCCGTTCTTTTCGCTTTCGGGAGATTCTAACTTCTGCCCCGCCAGACTAAGCAAACGGCTTTTTCCGTTCTGACTGGCGGACCGTCCCGACCGGATGGTCTCCGGCCGGATGGTCCGAAAGAAACTGGTCCCGGAGGTACCGCTTTCCGGTTTCCGTGCGGAAAATCCGTTCCATGGCCGCGCGGGCCGTTTCCGGCGAACTGCCGTCCTCGTAGAGATTGACCAGAAAATCCGCCTCGACCAGAATCTGGTAATCCATGCCGGAAATCCCGTTGTAGGTGTGGTGATGCCCGATCAGAAAACATACCCGGTCGATAAACCCGCCGGGAAGTCCGAGCGGCTCCAAAATCCGCCTCGCGACGGGAGGCCCTTCCAGCTCCTGGTACCGGCCCGCGCTGGAGCCGTATTTCCGCTCGCTTTCATGGATGCCGATGTCGTGCAGCACCGCCGCGGTTTCCAGGATGTCCCGCTCCGCGCGGGGAATGCCCTCCTCTTCGGCAATCGCTTTGGAAAAAGCGTAAACCTTCAGCGCGTGCTGAATCCGTTTCGGATCGCCCGCGTCACAGCGGAGCAAAGCCGTGATGATTTTAGAAATCGGAACCTCCATGAAGATATCCTCCTTGTCTTTCCGCCGGCTCCGCTATCCCCTGCTCTTCACCCAGCAGCCGGGGGCCAGAACCACCAGAACCGGCAGGATTTCCAGCCGTCCGAGAATCATGCTGAAGGAAAAGACCAGCTTGCTGAACGGGGAGAAACCGGAAAAATTGCCCAGCGGCCCCACCAGCCCGAGACCAGGCCCGATATTCCCGAGCGTGGCGGCGACGGCCGTAAAGGAAGTGACCAGGTCCTTGCCGTCCGGCAGGATCAGAAAGAGCGCGCAGGTAAAAACGGCGATGTAAAGGAAGAAAAAGGACAGAATGGAAGAAATCGTCTCCTCTTCCATAGCCCGCCCATTCAGCCTGACCCGGTAAATCGAGTGGGGATGGATAATTTTGGCGACCTCGCGCCGGGCGATCTTGAAGAGGACGACGATGCGCACTGATTTGATCGCGCCGCCGGTCGAGCCGGAGCACGGACCCAGGAACATCAGCAGGACAAGAATCGCCTGGCTGAAAAAGGGCCAGGTGGCGAAATCGGTGGAACTGAACCCCGTCGTCGTGATGACGGAGCTGACCTGGAAAAACGACTGCCGCAGGGCCTCCGGCACCGGGACGGGCATGCTCCGGCAGAGGTTCAGGGCAATCAGGGCGGTGGAAACCGCGACGGTGCCGAAATAAAACCGGAGTTCTTCGTCGTGCAGCACCGCGCGGAAATTTTTATGGATCAAAAAATAATAAAGCGTAAAGTTGACGCCGAACAGCAGCATGAATACGGCGATGACCAATTCCAGATACGGGCTGTGATAGGCGGCGACGCTGAGATTCTTGTTGGAAAAGCCGCCGGTTCCCGCCGTGCCGAACGTGTGGATCAGCGAATCGAACAGCGGCATGCGGCCGATCCGCAGGAACAGGATTTCAACGACCGTCATGACGCAGTAGATCGCATACAGGATCCTGGCCGCGTGGTCCATGCGCGGAACCAGCTTTTCAGGGGTGGGGCCGGGGGATTCCGCTTTCAGAATGGAAATCGCGCCGTTTGAACCGATTCTGCCGTTCGGATTCAGTGCCAGCATCAGAACCAGAACGCCCATGCCGCCCATCCAGTGGGTGAAGCTGCGCCAGAACAGGATGCCGTTCGGCAGGCCCTCCACCTTCTGCAAAATACTGGCGCCCGTCGTAGTGAAGCCGGAGACCGCCTCGAAAAAAGCGTCCACGGGTGAGGGGATCGCCCCGCTGATCACAAACGGCAGCGCGCCGAAAATGGAGATCAGCAGCCAGCCGATCGCCACGATCGCAAATCCGTCCCGCCCGTACATCCGCTTCTGCCGCACGGGGCAGAGGGACATCACGCCGCCGGCAAGCGTGAGAAGGATGATGGAAAAAAGGAAAGAAGGGGCGTCTCCCTGCTTGTAGTAAGTCGCGATCAGCAGCGGGGGCACCATGCAGCCGGCCTCGACCCAGAGAAGATATCCCAGATATCTGCAGATCAGTGGACAGTTCAATTCGGGACCTCCTCTGTGAGAATCAGCTCGTTGAGGTCGGCGAATTTCCGGTCCTTGGCCAGGACGATGACATTGTCGCCGGAGCAGAGCACATCGTCGCCGTGGGGGATGACGATCTCGTTCCCGTGCACGATCGCCGCGATCAGGGTCCCCGGCTGCATATGCAGGTCACGAAGCGGCACGTTCAAAAAGGAGGTGGAGCCGTCCGCGATGAACTCGGCCGCCTCCGCGTTGCCCCCGCAGATGCGGTACAGCGTGTTGACGGGGTTGCCCTGCGCGTTTGTCAGCCCGCGCACATACCGGAGAATCAGGTCCGTCGTGATCTGCCGCGGATTGACCACGCTGTCGATTCCCATCTTCTGGACGAGTTCGGGGTGGCTCAGCCGGGTGATCTTCGCAATGACCTTCCCGACGCCGTGCTGCTTCGCCAGAAGCGCCGCGATCAGGTTGTCCTCGTCCCGTCCCGTGGCTGCGATCAGCGCGCCCATGTCCTCAAGGTTCTCGGAAAGGAGCAGCGCGTCGTCGGAGCCGTCGCCGCAGATGATCAGCGACTGCGAAAGCAGCTCGGAAAGCTCCATGCACCGCTCCTTCCGGATCTCGATGATCTTGACCCGGATCCTGGCCTCTTCCAGCGAGCGGGCCAGATAATAGGAAAGGCGGCCTCCGCCCAGGATCATCACGTTCTTGATTTTCTGCGCCGGCATTCCGATCTGCCGGCAGAATTCAAAGACGTTCGAAGGCTTGCCCACCAGATAGACCGTATCGCCCGCAAGGATGCGGAACGAGCCGTCCGGAATGAAGACGCCTCCCTCCCGCATCACCGCGCCGACCAAGATCGGCGTGGGGAAATGGGCCGCGGTTTCCTTCAGCGTCAGGCCTGCGAGGGGCATCTGGCCGGTGACTTTCAGCTCGACCAGCTCCACCTTTCCCCTGGCGAACGGCTCCACGTTCACGGCGGGTGGGAACTGCAAAATCCGCGCGATTTCCTCCGCGGCGGCCTGCTCCGGATTGATGACCATGTCCAGGTCCAGGTCGGCGCGGAGCATGGAGATCTCCCCCGCGTATTCCGGGTCGCGGATGCGGGCGACGGTCTGCTGGACGCCGAGCTTTTTGGCGGTCAGGCAGCACAGCATGTTCAGCTCGTCGCTCGATGTGGCGGCAATGAGCAGGTCGCTTTCCCGCACGCCCGCTTCCAGCAGGGTGCGCACGCTCGCCCCGTTTCCACGGATGCAGAGCACGTCAAGGTCGTCGCCGGCTTTCTGCAGCGGTCCGGCACACTTGTCCACGACGGTCACGTCGTGGCTTTCCTGCGACAAAGTCTCCGCAAGCGTGTAGCCGACCTTCCCGCAGCCGACGATAATGATTTTCATAAGTAGACTCCCGTCCCCTCAAATACGGTCTGAAGTCATGACCGTTTTTCCCCATTGTAAAAAAACTTACTGTGCGTGCGCACCGAGCGTGCGCTGAAGCTCTATTTCACCGTTCCTGTCGCACACCGCGACGATTTCGTCGTTCGCGCGGAACGCCGTCAGGCCGTTTGGAATCATCAGGCTTTCCTTTCTCACGATGGAAATGATCAGCGAACCGGACGGAAGCGTCAGATCTTTCAGCATGACGCCGTCCAGCGCCGTATCGTCCGGAAGGGTGAGGGCGATGATGGAGGCCCGCCCCCTGTTCAGGGTCGCCAGCAGATGCGCCTGGGCGCTGTCGACTTCCTGTTCGATCAGATTGGTGATGATTTCCGTGCTGCTTACGGCAATGTCCGGGCCGAGCTTCCGCAGCGCGTCCAGGTTGCGCGGATCGTTGTTCCGCGCGATGACCTTCTTGATCTTGAATTCCTTTTTGGCAAGCTGGGAGGCGACGAGGTTGTCCTGGTCGCTTCCCGTGACGGCGATGAAGCAGTCCGCCCCGTCCGCGCCGGCCTCCTCCAGGGCTTCCAGCTCGGTCCCGTCGCCGAAGATGACCTCGGCGTCGAGCGAATTGGCAAGGCGGGTGCATTTCGCCTTATCCTTTTCGATCAGCTTGACGTCATACTTGCGCTCCATCAGGTTGCGCGCGATCTGGTGGCCCAGCTTGCCGCCCCCGACAATGATAACTTTCATGCACAGAACCCTCCTGCGGTCAGTCGATCACGGACGTGAGGACGACGCGGTCGCCCTCGGAAAGAGTGATGTCTTCCGTCTTCCGGCACAGCGCCATCCGGCCGTCGGCGCTGATCACGCCGAAAACCTGTTCCCCGCTGTTCCTGGGCACGTCGGACAGCTTCATGCCGGCGTGCGCGCGGTCCACCTCCTTGGAATGAAACGTGACGGTGGAGGTGCCGAGTGTCACGGTCCTCGGCTCCCACGGCAGCGTCAGCGCGGTTGCCATGGCGTCCCCCGCCAGGTTGGTCGGGCATACCGTCTTTAGGCCGAAGCGTTTGAAAATATTTTCGCGCAGGGGGTCCGAAATGCGCGCCACAACATTTTCAATCCCGAAAAATTCACGCGCCATCTGCGAAACCGTGATGTTCAGGTTGTCGTCCGGCGTAACCACCGCCATGGCATCGCAGCCCTCCACGCCGGCGCTGCGGAGGACCTTGCTGTCCATCGGCATTCCGACAACGGTGATGCCTCCGAACTCTTTTTTCAGATTGTGAAAGGAATCCGGGTCCGAGTCCACAACGGTGACGTCATGGCCCTGCTCATCCAGGATACCGGCAAGCCGTGAGCCAAGGCGTCCGCAGCCGATCACGAGTACGTTCACTTTCGTTCCCTCCTGCTGTTCCGATGTCTATTTTTTTGAAAAGCCGCTGCCGCCGGCCAAATGATCCGAAAGAAGAAAAAACAATCGGTGGATATGAACACAGGCGGGTTATAAAAACCCGCCTGTGTTTATTTTGGCCCGCCCGGAGGGATTTACCGGCAGTCTTACCGCCGACGGCTGGCGGCACAGCCGCGGCGCCGCTCCTCGCTGAAATTGTGCCGCAGGCACAATTCCCGGACGCTCGGACCCTTTCGGGTTCGAATCCCTCTGGGGGATTTGTGAAAAACGTTGGCCCGCCCGGAGGGATTTACCGGCGGTCTCACCGCCGACGGCTGGCGGCACAGCCGCGGCGCCGCTCCTCGCTGAAATTGTGCCGCAGGCACAATTCCCGGACGCTCGGACCCTTTCGGGTTCGAATCCCTCTGGGAGATTTGTGAAAAACGTTGGCCCGCCCGGAGGGATTCGAACCCCCGGCCTTCAGAATCGGAATCTGCTGCTATATCCGGACTTAGCTACGGGCGGATAACTACTGTATTATAGCACAGATGCGGCAAAAGTCAAATGCCAAAAAAAGAAAAGAAACCGCATCTTCAATTTTTCCTGTTTCCCCGCCCCAAATCTGTATTATAATAGAAAAAATCAAGGCAAAAACCGGAAAGGGGCATCATATGAAATATTTTGACCTGCACTGCGACACCGCGTCGGAGTGCTGCAAAAAAGGGCTTGGGCTTTCCTACAACGGGCTGCACATCAGCCTCGAAAAAACGGAGCGGTTCGAGCGGTGGGCTCAGGTGTTCGCGGTCTGGATCAGCGACGACCTGCGGGGGGAGGCCGCTTTCCGCTATTTTCAGGAGGTCACCGCGGATTTTAAACGGAAACTTTCCGCGGAGAAGGGGAAGGCGCCCGTTTTCTGCGTGGATGGGCCGGAACTGGAAAAGGCGGATTCCGCCGGGAAGAATATGGCACTGCTCTCCATTGAGGGCGGCGCCGCGCTGGGCGGCGAGCTTTCGCATCTGAACGAGGCATGGGAAACGGGCGTGCGCCTGATGACCCTGACCTGGAACGGACCGAACGAGCTCGGTGACGGCTGCATGACGCCAGGAGCCGACGGCCTGGCCCGATTCGGGAAAGAAGTCGTGAAACAGATGGGCGAGCTCGGCATGGTGGTCGACGTGTCCCATCTGTCGGAAAAAGGGTTTTGGGACGTCGCCCGGCTGGCGAAAGGCCCGTTTGTCGCGACGCACTCCGACTCGAAGGCGGTCGAGGACCACCCGCGCAACCTGACGGACGATCAGTTTCGTGAAATCGCGCAGCGCGGCGGTCTGGTCGGGCTGAATCTGTACGCGCCGTTTGTCGGCGGCGAAGGCTCGATCGACGGCCTGCTGCGGCACGCGGAGCATTTCCTGGAGCTTGGCGGCGAGGGGACCGTCGCGGTCGGCGCGGATTTCGACGGCTGCAAGCTCCGGGCCGAAATCCAGGGAGTCGGGGACATGGGACTGCTTTACGACGCGATGCGCGCGCGGTTTGGTGAAGAAATCGCGGACGGCATTTTTTTCCGCAACGCGTACCGGTTTTTCACGGCAGCGTACCGCTGAACCGATGCTCCATCCGGAACGCGGGGAAGGCTGAGTTTGGCGGGAGAGCTGAGGCGGACGCCTCCCGGTGACAAGGAAGCCTGACGCGTGTGATACGTAGGGCCTGCCAGGGCGCGCGGGAAAGCGAACCGATAATCTCCATCAGCTGTGTCCGACACAGCCACTTCCGGTCCGGAGGACTGATGTCGTCAGGCGTTCCGCTCTTTGGCGAACTCCTCAAACACGTCCGCGGCAAGCATCACGGTATCGAGGCACCGGGTCTCTTCCTTCTTGTACTTTTGGGTGAGCGCCGAGCATTCCGTGTCTCCCAGCGTTTCGGTGAATTTTTCCACCAGTGCGGCACACTGCTCTTTAAAACCGGGCGTCGCGTGCGCGCGCTCCCCAACGCTCATCTTTCCGAGGGCGGCGATGCAGGCGCAGAGCGCCCCGCAGGTTTTTCCGCAGCCCAGCCCCGCGCCGAAGCCGGCGACCAGCTTGAACGCTTCTTCCGGAAGGTCCAGATGGTATTCGTCGTCAATGGCGTGCAGGGTCGTTTCCGCGCAGTTGTTGTCTTTTACTAGGTAATAATCGCGAACTCTGTCTCGAAGCATGGTATCATCCTCTTTATTTTTATTAAGTGAGCCGCCGTGGCGGACGCATAGCGTCTTTTGCGCCTACGGCGTTCACGGCTTTCGCTTTCGGGAGGTTCCTTCTGTCCCGCCAGACTAAGCAAACGGCTTTTTCCGTTCTGACTGGCGGGCCGTCCCGACCGGATGGTCCGCTCCTAAGGCGGACACACAGTGTCTTTCGCGCCTATGGCGTTCCCGGCTTTAGCTTTCGGGAGGTTCCCGCCAAACAAAGCAGACGGCTTTTTCCGTTCTGACTGGCGGGCCGAAGACGCAGCGTCACGCTGCCGAACGGCGGAAGGGTCAGAACGCCGCGCGCGTCCGGGATGCTGCCGAACACCGGCTCCGCGGCGCTCCATTCGGGCGGTACCACCACCTGGCGCTCCTCCGGGGCGCGATTGACCGCGCAGAGCAGCGAATCTCCTCCGCCGGAGCGGATGTAGCAGAGCACGTCGCCGGAGGCCGCGACCGGAATCAGTTTCCCGTCCTTCAGGCACTCGCACCGCGCGCGCAGCCTTCCGAGTGCCCGGTACCAATCCGTCAGTTCCTCGTCCTGCCGCCCCCACGGGAACGGGGCGCGGTTGAACGGGTCCGCGTAGCCCTCCATCCCGGCTTCATCCCCATAATAAAGGCACGGAACACCCGGCAGGGTGTATTGAAGCAGCGACGCGCAGCGCAGCAGGGCCAGCCCCCGGCGGCGCTGTTCCGGAGAAAGCCGCGCCGCGCTCTGCCATTCGCGTCCCCGGCCCCGGCGCGGCTCCCCGGCCAGCACGGTCAGCGCGCGTTCCGTGTCGTGCGTTCCGATGTTGTTCATCAGGACCCGCACCACCTGCGGCGGATAGTTCTCCAGCACCGAGAGAATCGTCTCCATTGCCGCCGCCGCATCCCCGCCGGTCAGAAAGCTGAGGATCGCGTTGCGGAACGGGTAGTTCATCACGCTGTCGAGCTGCTTCCCCAACAGGTATTGCCGCCGTTTTCCGTAGGCGACCTTGTTGGAGGCGTCCTCCCAGACCTCGCCCGCGATCAGCGCGTCCGGTTTCTCCGCTTTCGCGGCGGCGCGCAGGGCTTCCAGAAACCCATCCGGCAGTTCGTCGGCCACGTCGAGCCGCCACCCCGCGGCTCCGGCCCGCAGCCAGCGGCGGATGATCCCGTTTTCCCCGCAGATATATTCTCTGTACTCCGGGTTCCCTTCCTCAACGTTCGGCAGAGTGGGGAAGTTCCACCAGCAGGCGTATTCATCGGGCCAGTTTTTAAAGGAATACCACGGATAATACGGAGATTCTTTCGATTGATACGCGCCCGGCCCGGAGTAGCGCCCTTCCCGGTTGAAATAGATGCTGTCGCTGCCCGTGTGGTTGAACACGCCGTCGAGCAGCACGCGGATGCCAAGCTCCGCCGCCGCCCCGCACAGCGCGCGGAAATCGTCCCCGTTCCCCAGCAGGGGGTCTGTTTTCGTATAGTCCGCCGTGTTGTACCGGTGGTTCGAGTGCGCCTCGAAGATCGGATTGAGGTACAGGCAGGTCACGCCGAGGGATTTTAAATACGGCAGCTTTTCCCGGATGCCCGCGAGGTCGCCGCCGAAATAGTCGGAGTTCGTGATCTTCCCTCTCGTGTCCGGCCGCCAGTCCGGCGTTTCGTCCCAGTCTCCGTGCAGCTTCCGGTCCGCCGGAACGCCGTCTTTTTTCTGCCCGGAGGAAAAAAATCGGTCCGGAAAAATCTGGTACAGCACCCCGCCAGCCAGCCAGTCCGGCGTCGCGAACTCTTTCCCGCAGACCGTCAGCTGCCACCGCGCGCCGCCGTCGAACCCGGCTTCGCCGCCCGGCCCGCGCGTCAGGCGGCGGGGCCCGCACGGCGTTTCCAGTTTAAAATCATAGAAATAGACGCCCGGCTCCTCGGCGGGGAAATGGCATTCCCACCATTCCGCCGCGTCCCCGTTCATGCCGCACCAGAACAGGCCGAACACCTGCTCCGGCCCGCCCGCGCCGTTCCGGACGATCAGATTTACGCCGGAGCAGCCAAGATTGCGCGGCAGCGTGATCTTAAAATGCACGCGGGTCCCGGCGGGCACCGCCCCCACCGGATCGCGGTAGATCGAGTTGCGGGAATTGAACATCGCGCATTCCCCCCGGTCCCTTAATTGACGCGTTTTCCGTGCGGGTCCGGAGCGGGCGACGCATGCCAGATCCCCTCCGCATATTCGCGGATCGCCCGGTCGGCTGAAAAGATTCCCGCCTGCGCCGTGTTAATCAGGCACATTCTCCGCCATTTCGCCGTGTCGAGATAGAGCTGCTCCGACCTAAGCCGCGCTTTTTCAAAGGAAGCGAAATCCGCCAGAACCATATAGGGGTCGGAGGAAAGCAGCGAATCCGCGATGTCCCGGAACGAAACGCCGCAGAATCCCGCGTCCATCGCGGCAAGGGCGGCTTTCAGCTCCGGGTTGTGGTCCGCGATGGCGCGCGGCTGGTAGCCGGCCTGTTTCAGTCCCTGCGCCTCCCCGGCATTCATGCCGAACAGGATCATGTTGTCATCTCCGACCGCTTCGCGGATTTCGATGTTCGCGCCATCCAGCGTGCCGAGCGTGACCGCGCCGTTGATCATGAATTTCATGTTGCCGGTCCCGCTGGCCTCCGTCCCCGCGAGCGAAATCTGTTCGCTGAGGTCCGCCGCCGGCATCAGAAGCTCCGCGAGCGTCACGCGGTAATCCTCCAGATAGATGACCTTCATCTTTTGGTTGACGCGCTCGTCGGCGTCGATCGTTTTGCCCAGATCAATGATAAAGCGGATGATCTGTTTTGCAAAGTAATATCCGGGCGCGGCCTTCGCGCCGAACAGATAGGTCCGCGGCGTGAACTCCATTTCGGGGTTCTCGCGCAGGCGCAGGTAGTCGGTCAGAATCTGCAGAGCGTTCAGGTGCTGGCGCTTGTATTCGTGCAGCCTTTTCACCTGCACGTCGAAAATCGAGTCCGGGTCGAGATCGACGCCATTTTCCCGTTTGACGTACCGGGCGAGCCGGAGCTTGTTCTCCCGTTTGACCGCCGCCATTTTTTCCAGCGCCGCCGGGTCGTTCTGATAGTTCATCAGGTTTTGGAGCTCGGAAGCGTCTCGCACGAAGCCGTCCCCGATCAACTCGGTCAGGAGCGCGGCCAGGCCCGGATTCGCCTGGCAGAGCCAGCGCCGGTGCGCGATCCCGTTGGTCACGTTCGTAAATTTTTCCGGCATTTCCGTATAAAAATCGTGGAACACGCGGTCCTTCAGGATTTCGGAGTGCAGCTTCGAAACTCCGTTGACGCTGTGGCAGGAAACCACGGCCAGATTCGCCATTTTAACGAATCCGTCGTTCCACGGGGCCATGCGGCCCACCTTGTAGCCGTCCACGCCCCGGTTGTGCATCCCGGCGCAGAAGCGGCGGTTGATTTCCTCCACGATCTGGTAGATGCGGGGCAGGCGCATGCGGAACAGGTCGATTCCCCAGCACTCGAGCGCCTCCGCCATCACCGTGTGGTTCGTGTAGGCGAAGACTTCCCGCACGATGTCCCACGCGGCGTCCCAGCCGTAGCCGCACTCGTCCAGCATGACGCGCATCATCTCGGGAATCGCCAGCACCGGATGCGTGTCGTTCAGGTGGATTGCGGCGCAGTCGGGCAGGTTGTCGAGCGTCCGGTTCTGGAACAGATGGTGCCGGATAATGTCCTGCACGGCGGCCGAAACCAGGAAATACTGCTGCGAAAGCCGGAGGCTTTTTCCCTCCGGATGGTTGTCGTCCGGGTAGAGCACCTTCGTGATGCTCTCCGCCGTCGCCTTCTGCTCGACGGCGCGCAGGTAATCCCCGCCGTTGAACAGATTCATGTCGAAATCCTCGCTGGTCGCCGACCACAGCCGAAGCCGGCTGACGCCCCGGCCGTCCATTCCCGGAACATAAAGGTCGCTCGGCACGGCCGTGACCTTCGTGTAATTCTTGTGGTTCACCACATGAAACCCGTTGTTCCAGTAGTCTTCGATCTTCCCGTTGAAATGGACCTCCACGCTTTTTTCCGGCTCGCTCCGGAGCCAGATCTTGCCGCCCGGAAGCCAGAAGTCCGGCAGCTCCGTCTGCCAGCCGTCCACCAGCTTCTGCCGGAAGATGCCGTACTCGTAGCGCAGGGAATACCCCGTCGCCGGGTATCCGAGCGTCGCCAGCGCGTCCAGGAAACAGGCCGCGAGACGGCCCAGCCCCCCGTTTCCGAGGCCCGCGTCCGGCTCCTGCTCGTAGAGCGCGTCGAGCTTGAGTCCCAGCCCGGAAAGCGCCTGCCGGTAATCCTCCTCGATTCCCAGATTGAAAAGGCAGTTTTTCAGCGAACGCCCCAGAAGGAACTCCATGCAAAGATAGTAGATGTGTTTGGTCCCCGCTTTCTCGGCTCCCCTGATAAATTCGCTGCGCCCCTTCTCCATCAGGTCGCGCACGCACAGCGCCGCGGCCTTGTAGCACTGCTCGTCGGTGGCGTTCTTCAGGCTGACCCCGAACACCAGCTCCAGCATGCTGCAGATGGACTCCTGTATCTTTTTGACCGGCTGCCTGTAAATCATCGGAACGGCCCCCCGATTTCATCAAATTTATTTCTGTCTATGATACACCAATATTACCGCTTTTTCAAGTGCAGCAACGCATCTTCACAGCGTTCTTTGAAACTGCCCGTTTTTCCCTATATGACGCGGTTTTCAGGCAATTTTCAAATTTTATTTCAATGCGCTTACTAAAGAACATTTTTCAGCGGAATTTATACACTTTCACTAAAAAATGAAATTTGCTCCGCCTGTTGTTTTCCCCGTGGGAAAAGGCCTTATAAAAAGTCGGAATATCCCTTTCATATTATAGCGAAATAGATTATAATAAGCTATATAAAAAACGCGGCTTTCACGAAAGGGAATGAATGATTTGAGCAAAAACAGGATCAAACTGAATATCTGCGGCTGTGAATGCGTCGTCAGTTCCGAGGACAGCGAGGGGTACATGCGCTCCGTCGGCGAAAAGGTCCAGAAGACCATCGAGGCGATGCTGGACCGGAACGAGCGCATCTCCATCACCATGGCCGCGATCTCCGCCGCGTTAAGCTACTGTGACGACGCCAACAAGGCGGCGGACGCGGCGGAAAATCTCCGCACGCAGATCAAGGATTATCTGGAGGATTCCTCCCATGCCCGCCTGGAGGCGGAGGAATCCCGCAGGGAAATCGAGCGCCTGAAGCGCGAGATCCAGACGCTGCGCGCCCGGCTCTCCGCCGCGGGCGAAACGCCGCCGGAGGGCGCTTCCCCGGAAAAAGCGCCGCCGATCGCTCCGGGGGCGGACGTGCCCCGCCCGCAGACGGGCAGCTTTTCCCGCGTGACCCCCCAGGCGGACGGCCCGGACCCCGAGGGATTCATGAGCTTTTTCGAAAAGAAAACCGATGAGCCATAAGATTGAGATTCTCGCTCCGGCCGGTTCGCCGGAAAGCCTGACGGCAGCCGTCCGCGCGGGGGCGGATGCCGTTTATCTGGGCGGGGCCCAGTTTTCCGCACGGGCGGGCGCAAAGAATTTTTCACAGGAAGAACTGCGGCAGGCCGTGCAATATTGTCACGCGCGTGACGTGAAAGTATACCTCGCGGTCAACACGCTGCTGCTGGACGATGAGCTCCCCGCGGCGCTTGATTTCGTGCGCTTTGCCTGCTCCCTTCCGGTGGACGCGCTTCTGGTGCAGGACATGGGCCTCGCCTCGCGCCTTCTCCGGCACGCGCCGGGCTTAAGGCTGCACGCTTCCACCCAGACCGGCGTCCACACGCCCGCGGGGACAAAAGCGCTGTACGATCTCGGCTTTCAGCGGGTCGTTTTAGCCCGCGAACTCTCCCTGGAAGAAATCTCGGAGATCCACCGCTCCTGCCCGATCGAACTGGAAACTTTTGTCCACGGCGCCCTGTGCATGTCGGTCAGCGGGCAGTGCTATTTCAGCTCCGTGCTCGGTTCCCGCAGTGGAAACCGGGGCATGTGCGCGCAGCCCTGCCGCCTGCCGTTTTCGGCGCCGGGGGGAACGGGGCACGACCTGAGCCTCAAGGACCTTTCCATGATCCCGCGGCTTTCGGAGCTCTCCGGGGCGGGCGCGGTCTGCGCAAAGATCGAGGGCAGGCTCAAACGGCCGGAATACGTCGCCGCCGCCACCGCCGCCTGCCGTTTCGCGGCGGACGGGAAGGAAATCCCTTCGGGGCTTCTGAAAAATCTCGGCGCGGTTTTTTCGCGTTCCGGCTTTACCACCGGCTATCCGGACGCAAAGCGCGGCCGGGCCATGTTCGGCGTGCGCTCGAAGGAAGACGCGGCCGCGGCGACCGGGGAGGTTCTTTCCGGGCTGAAGAATCTTTATTCCAGGGAATTTATAAAAATTCCCGTTGATTTTACGCTGAAAATCAAATATAATAAGCCGATGCAGTTGACCGCCGCCGACCGGAACGGCATGGAATTCACCGTTTGCGGGGCGGTACCCGAACGCGCGGAACACCGTGCGCTCGATGGGAAACGATGCGAAGATCAGCTTTCCAAAACAGGCGGAACACCGTTTTACGCGGACCGCGTCGCCGTGGACCTGGACGATGGGCTGACGGCGCCTGTTTCCGAACTGAACCGCATGCGGCGCGAAGCTCTGGAAACCCTGCTGGAACGCCGCGCCGACCGCCCCGGAATTCCGTGGACGGACTGCGGCGATCCCGGTTTTGCGCCCCACCGTGCGGGGCCGTTCCGGTTCCGGGCGCGGTTTTCCCGCGCGGAACTGCCCGAAAACGCCAAAAAGCTGGAACTTTGCTACATCCCTTATCATACGGAACCTCACCGTATCGCGCGGCTGCTCGAAGAGGGATTCCAGGCGGCGGCGGAACTGCCCCGAGGCTTGTTCGGCATGGAGAGCGCCGTTCGGCGAAGCCTGGAAAACGCGAAGGCCGCCGGCGTCACGGACGTCTGGGCCGGCACGCCCGACGGGGTCCGGCTCGCGCTGGACTGCGGTTTTACGGTTCACGGCGGGTTTTCCCTGAACATCACAAATACCCCCGCGCTGGAATTCTACCGGTCGATGGGCGTGGCCGACGCGGAGCTTTCTTACGAACTGACGCTGCGGCAGGCGGCGCGCATCGGCGGCTCCGTGCCGCGCGGGCTGTTCCTTTACGGCAGGCTTCCGCTGATGCTCTGCCGGAACTGCCCGGCCGCGAATTCGCCGAAGGGCTGTCTTGCCTGTAAATCGTCGCCGGAGCTGACCGACCGCCGCGGCGTGAAATTCCCGGTGCAATGTTACGGCGCGTGCAGCGAGGTGCTCAACTCCGTCCCGCTGTCGCTTGCCGGCCGCATGGGCGATGTGGAAAACGTTGATTTCGGCCTGCTCCGCTTTTCGACGGAAGACACACGGGAAACAGAGCGGATCATCGATGAAATTTTAAACGGAACCGAAAAAAATGCGGAGCCGAACTCCTTTACGCGCGGACTTTACTACCGCGGCTTCGCCGCCCGGCGGGAGGACTCATGAAAATCAAGATCAAAAAAATCAGGGAAAACGCGTTGCTGCCGACGCGCGGCAGCAACGGGGCGGCCGGTCTGGACCTGTACGCCTGCATCGACGAGCCGGTCCTGATCGAGCCGCGCGGGCTGTACCGCATCCCGACGGGCGTGGCGATCGCGCTGCCCGGCCCCGAAACGGTCGGCCTGATTTTCGCGCGCAGCGGGCTCGGCGTCCGGCACGGCGTTTCGCTGCCCAACGCCGTCGGCGTCATCGACAGCGACTACCGGGGCGAATTGATCGTAGGCATCGGCAACACGGGGGAAACTTCCTATCTTCTTTCCCCGGGAGAACGGTTCGCGCAGCTGGTCGTCATGCCCGTCTTTCAGGTGGAACTGCTTGAAACGGACGACCTGGGCGAAACGGTCCGGGGAGCGGGCGCTTTCGGGTCGACCGGAAGATACGGCGATTCTACATAGAGTTTACCTGATGCAAGCTCCCCGCCGGACCAGAAATATTTCCAGGCTGATTCCCTCCGTTGGCCTGAGACAAAATTTTCCGGAGATATTTTTTATATGAAAAAGGGCATTCTAAAAACGCTTCTGTTGATCGTTCTGCTTGTCCTTGCGGTTGTTCTTGGAAAAGCTGTTTCGGACGCGGCGGCCGGCGTGCGTTTTCTTTCCTTTCTGAGCGCCGGGGCCAGCTTCGGGATTTCCACCGTAAACGTCGATCTCTCCATTCTCCGCTTTACCTTCGGAATGACCGTGGATCTGCACGTCGCCCAGGCTCTTCTGCTGATCGCCGCAATTTTAGGGTATAACAGAATACACTGAAAGAAGAATTCATCAAAGAGATAGGAGTTTTCTTTACCATGTTACTGCTAGCGTCTTCATCGCCGCGCCGCAGCGAGCTGCTGAAAATGGCCGGTTATGAATTTACCGTTGTGCCGGCCAACGTGAGCGAAACCTTCCTGCACGGAACGCCTCCCATGCAGATTGTGGAGCAGCTTTCCGCGCGCAAGGCGCAGGCCGTTGCAAAACAGCATCCGGAAGCCGTCATTCTGGCGGCCGACACCGTTGTTGTGTTCAAGGGCAGGATTCTGGGAAAACCGAAGGACGCGGAGGCGGCGAAGGCCATGCTGAAACTTCTTTCCGCCAACGTACATCAGGTCTACACCGGCTACACCGTCATCAGCGGCAAAAAGCTCATCAACGGCCACGAGTGCACCTCGGTGGAGTTCTACACGCTGTCTCAGGCGGAAATCGACGCTTATGTCGAGACGGAGGAGCCGTTCGACAAGGCCGGGGCCTACGGGATCCAGGGCCGGGGCGCTCTTTTTGTCAAGCGCATCAACGGCGATTATTACAATATCGTCGGCCTGCCGATCGCCAAAATCCACCGGATCCTCGCCGGCCTTCAGGAAAAAGCCGAGCAGCCTTCCTGACGCGCGGAATTCTGAATTAAAGGTTGAGAATCTCCGGCATTCGGGTTATAATAAGAAAAGATCGGATCATTCGGAACCGGCCGCGGCCCGGATGCGTTGAAAGGGGAAAAACAGATGTTTTCAAAAGATATAGGAATCGACCTGGGCACCGCCAACACCCTGGTCTTTATGAAGGGAAAAGGAATCGTCATGCGCGAGCCGTCCGTCGTTGCCGTGGACGTCCGCTCCGACACCGTTCTGGCGGTCGGCCAGCAGGCCAAGGAGATGATCGGCCGCACGCCGGGTTCCATCGTGGCCGTCCGCCCGATGAAGGACGGCGTGATCGCAGACTTTGACATCACGGCGACGATGCTCAAGCATTTTATCCGCAAAGCGGTGAAAGCGAACGCTTTTTCCAAGCCGCATATCATCATCTGCATCCCTTCCGGCGTAACGGAGGTCGAGCGCCGCGCCGTGGAAGATGCCGCGCGCCAGGCCGGAGCGAACAACGTCGAGCTGATCGAGGAACCGATGGCCGCCGCGATCGGCGCAGGGCTGCCCGTCTCCGAGCCGACCGGCAACCTGGTCGTGGATATCGGCGGAGGCACGGCGGAGGTCGCCGTCATCTCGCTGGGGGATATCGTCACCTCCGTTTCGGTCCGCTGCGCGGGGGACAAGTTCGACGAATCCATTATTTCCTATGTGAAGAAGAAGTACAACCTTCTCATCGGCGAGCGCACCGCCGAGGAAATCAAGATCAAGATCGGCTCCGCGTTCCCGACCGAGGACAATGAGGGCTCTTCCGTCGAGATCAAAGGGCGCAACCTGGTGGACGGCCTGCCGAAAAACGTGACCATCAGCGCCGGGGAAGTGCGGGAGGCCCTGAGTGATCCGCTGGCCCTGATCGTCGACGCGATCAAGAGCACGCTGGAAAAGACCCCGCCGGAGCTTTCGGCGGACATCATTGACCACGGCATCATGCTGACCGGCGGCGGCGCGCTGCTGCGCGGGCTGGACCGGCTGGTGGAGCAGGAAACCGGAATGCCCGTTCACGTGGCGGAAAATCCCCTGGACTGCGTGGTCAACGGCACCGGGAAACGGTTGGAGGTCAACATGCCGTCCTCCTACTACAAAGAAAATAAAAAGCACTGAATTTTACAGAGTGTAAAACCCCCTCCAGCATAGCCGGAGGGGGTTTTTTTACGGCTTCACCGCGCGGGTGGCGAGATAGGTCGGCGCAAAATCCTGCAACCGCCCATTGCCCGGCAGGTCGCGGTCCTCATAGAGGTTGGTCAGGCGAAATCCGGCTTTCAGCTGGCCTCCGACCTGCTCCTCCATCGTGTGGCTGAACTGCAGCCCGTCGTCGTTTTTCATCAGTTCCTCGTAAAGAGCCGGATTTTTCAGCGGATTGAACGGCAGCGGATTTTCCACCACCAGACGGTCGTAGTCGTTGAAAAGGAAATTGAGGCCGTTGTCCATCCCGGCGAGAAGGACCCCGCCGGGTTTCAGCACCCGGAAGCATTCGTCCCACACGGGCTGGACCTCCTCGATATAGCAGTTGGAAACCGGATGGAAAATCAGGTCGAAGCTCCCGTCGTGGAAAGGGAGCGGCTTTGTCATGTCTCCTCTGACGATTTTGACCTGATAGTTTTCGCGCTCCGCGACTATCCGCTCGCTTTCCAACTGCCGGGCGGAGTTGTCGAAAATCGTGCATTCGGCCCCAAGCGCCGTGAAAATCGGCATCTGCTGCCCGCCCCCGCTGGCAAGACCCAAAATCTTCAGTCCCGGAAACGGCGGAAACCAATCTTTCGGAACCGGCCTGACCGGCGTAAGCAACACATCCCATTCGCCCTGCCTGGCCCGCAGGAATTCTTCGCGGGAAACCGGGATGCTCCATTGATTCCCTTCCTCTGCCCAGCGATCCCATGTTTCCGAATTGACCTTTGTATAATTTTCTCTTTGCTTCATGATTCTCTCCTTTGCAGCCGGCTGAATCCCGGCTCAGTCCAGCAGTTCCCGCAGCATGCGGGGGTACCGGTTCAAAAATTCCTTCGTCACCCGGAAGTTGTCCGTTTCCTCATATGCGCGCCGATGAATCCCGTCGGCGGAAAGCTCGTAGATGACGCTGTCCGGGTAAGCGGTCAGGATCGGCGAATGCGTCGCGATGACGAGCTGGGATTCCTGTTTGACCAGCTCGTCGATCCGGCAGAGCATCGCGAGCTGCCGCCGGGGCGAGAGCGCGGCTTCCGGCTCGTCGAAGATGTAAAGCCCGTGCCCGCCGAGGCGGTTCATCAGCAGCGCGAAAAAGCTCTCCCCATGTGATTTTTCGTGCAATGAGCCGCCGTAGCTGTATTTGATCTTCGGCCCCCTGCCGCCCTCGTCCAACTGCTCAATATTGGTCGCAACGTTGTAAAAGCTTTCGGCCCGCAGAAAATACCCGTCGCGCGGATGCCGGACGCCCTTGTACAGGGTAAGATAATCGCAAAGCTCCGAGTGGGAGCTGTACGTCTCAAAATTGAAGTTCCGGCTGCCGCCTTCCGGGTTGAAACCGCAGCAAATGGCGATCGCCTCGGTCAGCGTCGATTTTCCCGTGCCGTTTTCCCCGACCAGGAACGTGACGCTCCCGTGCAGCGGCAGCTCCGAAAGGGCGCGGACCGCCGGGACGGAAAACGGGTACCGGTCAAAATCCGTCACCCGGTCCCGCCGCAGCGCGACGGCGTTGATATACTGCTCCCGCATTGTGCCCTCCTTCCGGCGCGCCGGCCTCTCAGTACAGCGTCTTTGGGTCCATCTGCTCCGTTCGGAGCTCCAGAAGTGTTTTCAGGTCCTCTGAAAATTCCTTCGGCGTCTGCGTCTCTTTCTGCTCCAGTTCTTCCAGGACCTCCAGCCGGAACGCCTCCGCGCCGAACTCGTCCCAATCCCTTTGAAGCTTCAGGCTCAGCCCGCTTCCGGTTTTTTGGGCGAATTCAAACCGGTTTTGGAAGCCGCGCAGATCCGGCGCGGCGGTCAGCAGGACTTTCCCGTTTTTTGTGTTCCGGATCCCACAGATCCCGCCGATCTTTTTGCGTTCCCGGTATTCGCTGATTCGTTCCTTTTTCTCCTGCTTTTCCATGTATTTCTCCGTTTCCGCGGCGGAGCGCCGCCGCAGTTATTTTTATCTTATCACAGGCGGACTTGGTTTGCAAATTCCCCATTCGGGAACTTAAATTGAAAATCTGGGAAAATTTGTTGTTATGAGGATACTAAGATGTGAATTCTCGGTCGACTATTTTTGAGGAGCGTCTATGGTCAAATTTTTTAAGGTTCTGGGCTGGGCTGTGGTTCTCGGCAGCATTCTGCTCTTTCTCCTCGCGATAAAGGACCTGACCTTTTTCCAATTCCTTGGCATGGTGCTGGGGCTTTCCCTGGGGCTTGCTTTCCTCGCGGTCGGCGACCTGATGGAGCGGGTGTCCGATCTGGAATCACGTCTTGATCCGCCGCCGATGGAACCGGAAGAAGAGGACATTCAAAAAGTTGTCTGTCCGAACTGTTACAAGAAATACGGCCTGGATTTTCCCAAATGCCCGGACTGCGGAACCCAAAACAGCCTTTGGTAGATTTTCTTTCCGGCCATGATCTTGACAAAAGACGACGTTCCGGGGTATGATTGCTTTAGAAATTTAAGATGGGAGTTGAAAGGATGCGCCATTTTTCCCGCTGATTACAGTTCGCCAATCGGTTGGACGGCCTGATTCCAGGCTGTCTTTGTCGCCGTGCGGCTGCGGGAGAATCTGCGCATCCGAAAGCTCCTTTTTTTCGGGAGCTCCATCCGCCGGCAAACGCCGGCGGATGGAGTCCTTTCGTTGCAAAGGGCCGCGGGGAGTGAGGTTTCCCGCGGCCCCTGCGCATTTTCGGGAGGATTCCATGTCTCTGATTCAAATTTCAAACCTTACTTTTTCCTATGATGGAAGCCCGGAGCCCATTTTTCAAAACGCATCGTTCGATTTCGATACCGACTGGAAGCTCGGGCTGATCGGGCGGAACGGGAAGGGCAAGACCACCCTGCTGAACCTCTTGATGGGAAAATACGAATACCGCGGAACCATTTCCTCCGGCATTGCATTCGACTATTTCCCGTTTTCGGTTCCGGACGAATCGAAAAGCGCCTTGGAGCTGATTCGCGGGATGGTCCCGGGCTGCGAGGACTGGCGCGCTCAGCGGGAGCTGTCCCTTCTGGACGTTTCGGAGGATGCCTCCGGACGGCCCTTTTCCACCCTGAGCAGGGGGGAGCGCACCAAAGTGCTGCTGGCCGCTCTGTTTTTAAGGGAAAACCGCTTTCTGCTGATCGACGAACCGACCAGCCACCTCGATCTGGAAGCCCGCGGGCGCACGGCCCGCTATCTGCGCGGAAAGCGCGGATTTTTGCTGGTTTCGCATGACAGGGCGTTTCTGGACGGCTGCGTGGACCATATTCTTTCGATCAATCGCAAAACCATCGAGCTGGAAAAGGGAAACTGCTCGTCCTTCCTGGAAAACAAGCGCCGCCGGGACGAGTTCGAACTGGCCGAGCACCAAAAGCTGGAGCAAACGGCCAGGCGCCTGTCCGAAGCCGCCGCTCGGACGTCGGGCTGGTCGGACCGCGTGGAGCAGACCAAATACGGCACGAAGAATTCCGGCCTGCGGCCCGACCGGGGTTACATCGGTCACAAGTCCGCCAAAATGATGAAGCGCGCCAAAACGATCCAGGCAAGGCGCGAACAGGCGGCGCGGGAGCAGTCCGCGCTTCTGAAAGATCTCGACACGGCGGAGGACCTGAAAATCCATCCCCTGTCTCCTCCGAAAAGCACCTTGCTGGAGGCGCGGGACCTCTGCCTGTATTATGGAGGCCGCAAAGTCTGCGGCCCGGTTTCGTTCCGCCTGAACGCGGGCGGCCGGCTGTTTCTGCGCGGGCGCAACGGCTGCGGAAAATCCAGTGTTTTGAAGCTGCTGACCGGGCAGCCGGTCGACCACACCGGCAGCCTGTGGATTGGGCCGTGGCTGACCGTTTCCCATGTGCCGCAGGAAGCCGATTTTTTAAGCGGCGGGCTCATGGAATACGCCGAATCGCGCGGCATCGACAAAACCCTGCTCTTTTCCATCCTGCGCAAGCTGGATTTTTCGCGCGGGCTGTTCGAGCGCGACATGGCCGGGTACAGCGAGGGACAGAAAAAGAAGGTGCTTCTCGCCGCCAGCCTGTGCGAGCCCGCGCACCTTTACGTCTGGGACGAGCCGCTCAACTATATCGATCTGCTTTCGCGCATGCAGCTTGAGGAAATGATCTTATCCGCCTCCCCGACCATGCTTCTGGTCGAGCATGACCGCGCGTTCCAGGAAGCGGTTGCGACAGGCTTTGCCGATCTCTGAAAACACCGCGCGGCCTCTCCCGGCGGAACCCGGGGCTCCATTTAAAAAATGGAGCTTCTTTTTTTATGCCCGGACCCAGTAACAGGAGCCGTCTTTTTTGCGGTCGAGGAAGCCGTACTCGATCAATTCCCTGCGAACCGTGACGTAATCGGCGCAAATCCTTTGCAGCAAACGGTTGACCTCTTTTTCAGTGTATCCCCGTCCCGGCGCAAACAGCGCCGCGATCTGCCGCAGCACCACAAGCTTTTTCTTCTCCTTTGCCGGGAATTCCTTCAGATGCCCCGCTTCATCGAAATACGCGCGCCGGATTCTTTCGCTTTCCTCCTCGGTCACCGCGTACCGCAAATCGACCATCGCGGCGCTTTTGGGCACGGGGAGCAGCCGCCCCGCCCCCTCCTCTGCGGCGTTTTGCTCCACAAGCCGGTGAATCGCGAGGAAAACCTTTGCCTGGTTTGCCTTTTCCCGCAGCTTAAACCGATGGTTCCTCACGGTCGATTCGCTGCAACCGATTTCTTTCGCCGTTTCTCGGTCGGAACGCCTCTGATACGCGCTGATCAGGTACTCCTTCTGGACCTCGCTCAGACCGGTGCAGCGTTTGTCAAGGCCGACCAGGTAATCAAACGCCGAACCGTGTTCG
This sequence comes from Caproiciproducens sp. NJN-50, assembly GCF_004103755.1. NCBI lineage: Bacteria > Bacillati > Bacillota > Clostridia > Eubacteriales > Acutalibacteraceae > Caproiciproducens > Caproiciproducens sp. NJN-50. Next base: position 131,831 of record NZ_CP035283.1, read on the forward strand.
GCGGCAATATGTTTTTCAATATACTTTCTCGCCTCATAAAAGGCGCAGTTATCCTGATACACCGCCCCGTCCTCGAATCGCTCCCCGCAGATCAGGCAGATGTAAAATCCGTCCCGCAGCGCATATCCGCGCGCGATTTCTTCGACCGACGCGCTCCAGAACAGTTCCGAAAGTTCCATTTCCGTCCCCTTCTTTTTTGATATCATATCACGATTTTACAAATATGTAAACAATTTTTAATTTCGTCTACACATTGACAAACAAATTTTCAATGTGTATGATGCTTTTATTGTCTGCAAGGGTGGGAACCGAATGGGCCGTTGGAAAAAACGCCGGAATTACCTGCTTTTTTTACAGGGTCAGTTCGTCTCGTCGGCGGGGGACGCCCTGTATGAAATCGCGCTGGGATTCTTTCTTCTGCGAACGTACCGCTCCAGCGCGCTGATGGCAATGATAGTCGCCGTCTCCGCCGTTCCCGGACTGCTCGCCGCGCCGTTCGCCGGCGTGGTGATCGACCGGATGGATCAGAAGCGGATTCTCGTTTTTGCGGATCTTCTTCGCGGGGCCTCCATGACCGCAACGGCGGCATGGACCTGCCTTGGCCATCCTCCTCTGTGGGTGTTCTGCGTAACGGGGGCGATTCTCAGCATCGGCGGCGCGTTCTTTACTCCCTGCGTCAAATCGCTGATTCCCCGCATCGTGGAGCGGACCGGCTGATGCGGGCGAACTCGGCCCTGAATGTCGCCCAGAACCTCACGCAGACCGCCGGAAACTCGTTGGGAGGATTTTTGTATCGGTTCAGCGGCGCGGGAGGAATGTTTCTGATGAATGGGATTTCCTATCTCTTCTCAGGATTTTTGTCCCTTTTCCTGAAGGTCAGAAATCCGCCGGAAAACAAAAAGGCGGGTTCCGAACCGCTTTCCTTTTGGAAAGATCTGAAAAGCGGAATCGGATACACCGCGAAATTCACAGGCTTAAAAGATCTGATTCTCATGGCCTTTATTCTTAATTTCTTTGCAAGCGGTTCCTTTCTCCTGCTTCAGCCGTTGTTTCTCAGCACGCCGGGATTCGGAATTCAGAGATATGGAATCGCGGCGGGCGCAATCAGCGCGGGCAACCTGATGGGAATGCTGTTCACCTCCGTTTTCCGGATTCCATCCGGGAAACAGATGACCCTCTTTCTTGCGGCGGCCGCGGCGACACGGTCCTGAACGCGCTGTTCCCGTTTGCCGGGCCCGGAGCCGGCCTGATTCTTCCATGTGCCGCCGGATTTGGGAACTCCGTCGTCAATGTGTTGATTCTGACCGCCGTCCAGCGAAGCGTTTCGGAAAAGATGCGGGGAAAAGTGTTTTCCCTTATTTCCATGGGCGCCCATGGGATCGCCCCTATGGGAATTGCCGCCGCCGGGGCCGCCGCCGAAATTTTTCCTATCAAATACCTGATTTTTACCTGCAATTTCATCAATCTGCTTTGTTTTTCTTTCTTCGCGTTCCAAAAGCCGTTCCGAGACCTGATCAATTCCGGGACGCGCCGCGAATGACTCCGCCCCGGCGCGCCCAGACGAGGTACAGGACCAGCCCCGCCGCGCAGAAAGCGGAGCCGAGAGCGAACGCGCGGCTCAGGCCGGAGCCGGCCGCCTTCCCGAGCGCCGCGCTGACGGGAGCGGAAAAGCCGTCGGCCGCCATCGAATAAATGCTCAAAACCGCCGCGCGCGCGAAGGCAGCTGCGCTCTGGCGGTTCTGGACTGTCATTGCCGCCGGGGCGAGCAGCGCGGCGGCGGCATTCAAAGCCGCGACGCAAAAAGTCGAAAGCGCCGCATTCCGGGTGACCGATAAAACGGCGCATGAGGCAGCGGCAAGCAGGAAAAGCGCGGAGGTAAACGCCGTTTCGCCGATCCGGGCGGAAATCCGATGGGAAAACACGGCGGAGAGCGCCGCCCCCTGCACCGCGAGATAGCACAGGCCCATCGCTTCGACCGCGATCCCGCACTCCCGATACTGCAATTGGCTCAGAAAGACCGCCGCCGTCTGCACCGTCTGGGTCAGCAGCGCGCACGCGGCCAGATAGAGCAGGAACCGCAGGGCATTCCGGCCTTCCGACCGCAGCAGCCGCGCCGCCCGTGAGAACGGGACCGGCTCCGCGCGCGGCCCCCCGGCCTCCGGAAGAAGAAACGAAAGGGCGGCGGCAATTCCGTAGGTTCCCGCCGTCAGCCCGGCGGAACGGCTCAGATCCCCGCCGATCCCGAATGTAAACACCAGCGCGGCAATCACGATTCCCAGGGCCGTGAAAGCGTGATAAAGGCTGAACGCCGCCGCGCTGCGTTCCCTGCCGGCGCAGGCGTAAAGGTAGGCCGAATCGCACCCGGACAGCCCCGCGCACACAACGGCGAGAACCGCCCGCTCCAGCAGAAACAGCGCAAAGCTGTCCGCCCGCCAGAATACCAGCTTGGAAAGAAAATACAGAAGGTTGCAGATCAGGATGGTCCTCCGGTACCCGGTCCGCTCGGCCAGAAATCCCATCGGGAGTTCGAGCGCGATCATCAGCAGCAGGGAGACGCTCTCGATCAGCGTGATCTGGAACACGCTCAGCCCGCGTTCCACCCGGTACAGGCCCGCCGCGGGCGCGTAAAACACCATGCCCTGCAAAAGGACAATGACATAATAAATCTGATATTTAGTTTTAAACAAAAAAATCCTCCTGACTGTTTTTTGCATCGGAACAAGGCCCGCTGTCTGCGGGCCGGGACATGCAAAAAAACAATCAGGTTGGATTTCTCATGGCGGTTCTCCCGTTACAGATTTTATACTGGTTCCATGATATGATTTTCCGCGCGGAAAGTCAAGAGCGGACCCGCCGCCTTGCTTCCGCCCCGTTTTTCGTGTAGAATGAGAATCGAATGAAAATCCGAAAAACGAAAGGGGGATTCCATTGAAAAAAGCAGGATTTTTTATGCTTTTGATGACGATCTTCTGCCTGACGGCCGCGGCGGGGTGCGCCTCCGGCGCCTCCGCTCCTCCGGGCCGGACGAATGCCGCCTCGCCGTCCTCCGGGACGGAATACGCCGCCGCGGACGCCGCGGGCCTGGAGAACGGGGCACAGAAAGCCTCTGCCAGGTCCGCCGCCGAAAGCAGGCCGGCTTCCGACTCCCGCAAGGTGATCAGGAGCGCGGATCTGGACCTTCAGACCACCCGTTACGATGAGGCCAACGAGAAGCTGGGGACTCTGGCCGCGTCGTTCGGCGGGTACATCGAGAGCTCCACGGTCCAGGGGGACGCCTCCGGCAGCGGAGCGCTGCGAAGCGCCTCCTTCACCGTGCGGGTGCCGTCGGACCGGCTGGACGAGTTCCTGACCGGAGCCGGGAACCTCGGCAGCGTGGTCCGCAAGAGCGTCGCCGGGCAGGACGTGACGCAGAATTATTTTGATTCCGAAACGCGGCTGAAAACGCTGCGCGCGGAGCAGGACCGGATCCTGGAGCTGATGGGAAAAGCCGAAAAGATCGACGATGTCCTTGCGATTGAAAAGCGCCTGACGGAGGTGCAGAACGAGATCGAACAGCTCACCGGGCAGCTCAAGCAGTGGGATTCCCTCATCAGCCTGTCCACCGTAACCGTTGCGGTCAAGGAGGTCGCGGCGATCACCGCGCCTCCGGCGAAGGGCCTGGGCGGACAGGTCGGTTCCATCTTCCGCGCCTCGCTGCGCGCGCTTGGGGAGGCGTGCCGTTATCTTGTCCTCGCCGTCACGGCGGCCCTTCCGTTTCTGGCGGTTGCGGCCGTCATCGGCGCCGCAGTGCTCTTCTTCCGCCGGAAAATCAAAAAGGGCCGGAGCACCCTCCCCGGCGGACCCGGCAAAGAAGAATCCGGCAAGCCGGACGCGAAGTAGCCGCCTCTCCCGGCCTGCCGGGCGAAACCTAATACCAGACCAGGAACAGAAAAGCCAGCACGCCGGCGCACAGCGACAGCAGAAACAGCAGCAGGGCCGTGACCGCCTGGAGCAGGGTTTCCCGCTCCCCGCCGCGCACGGCGGCCAGAAGGCCGAGAAACGACAGCAGAATCGTGACTCCCGCCAGGATGCTCATGTGTTTTCCTCCCTCCGCGCCGCCGGTTACTAAAATCTACGGCGGGGCGGGGAAAACTATTCCCCGCGGACAAAATAAGAGCGCGCTTTTTCGGAAGAAATCAATCCGTCCTCCGAAGCGGCGCGCTTTTCTGCCGTTATTTCTTTACAAATTCCATATCCACCAGGGTGTCGTAGGAATAGCTCCCGGTATAAATGCCGGTCTTTAAAAGCATATCCATGTCGGTCGTGACGGCCTGCTTGCTGATGATCCCGTCCGGGCTCCACAGATTATCCTGGTAGGCGCGGTCGAGGGAAGCCTGAATTTCAGCATCGGAAAGAGTCGGGAATTCCAGCTTCAGCACTTTTTTCGCCGTATCGTGGTCGTCCTGGACGACTTTGAGGGCCTTTTTCATCGCGCTCACGAACTTCTGCACGGTCTCCGGGTCCTTTTCGATGGTCGATTTCTTCACGCTGAGCACGGAGTAAGAGAAATCGCCGAGGTCGGTGAACTTGTAGAAGGGCTCCTCCCAGATTCCCTTGGAAATTCCCTCGCAGATCTGCGGCTCCGCGCCGTTGCCGATATCCCCGTTGCCGTTCTGCAGCATGGAGACCACCGTGGCGGCGTCGGCATTCTCAACCAGGCGCACATCCTTCTCGGGGTCCAGCCCCAGATTGATCAGCAGATAGCGTGTCAGAAGGTTCGGACTCCCGCCGTGACGGCCCGCGACAATGCTTTTTCCTTTCAGAAACTCTTTCAGGTCCGCATTGTTCCCGCTCTTGGGGGCCGTTCCCTCTTTGGAGAACAGATACACGTTCGCACGGTTGACGCAGTTGCATACCGCGGTGACCGGGTCGGAATTGTTCTTGTTGCCCAGCGCGATGGAATCGACTCCGGCGATCACGCCCCAGGCGTCGCCGCTGACGACGGCCGTCACATGGTTGCCGCCGGTCGCCTGGATCACCCTGACGTCCAGTCCCTGTTCCTTAAAATATCCTTCGTGCTGCGCGACATACAGCGGCAGGTAGCCGCTCAGATGCACGGGCTCCGCGATGACGAGCTTTTTCAGCTGCGCCGCCTGGGAATCCGTCTGCGCCGGGGAGGCTGCCGAACAGCCCGTTAGCAGCACAACCGCAAGGCCGGCCGCGGCCGCGAGCAGTTTTCTGCCCGCGGAAGAGATCCACCTGTTTTTCATCTTGTTTTCCCTCCAAAAAAGATTTATGAGGAAATGATCGCCAGTCGTTTGGACAACCATTTTTCCAGAAGAATGACTCCCCAATACATCAGCATGGAGAGAACGGAAAGGACGAACACGCCCACCCAGACCAGGTTGATATCGAGAATCGTGCCCGCGTAGATGATCATGCGGCCCACGCCCTGTTCGGAGGAGATGAACTCGCCGACGATGGAGCCTGCCAGAGCCAGCGCGATGTTGATCCGCAGGCTGGAGATGATCCACGGCATCGACCACGGCACGACGACCTTTGAAAAGACCTGCCGCCGCTTCGCGCCGAGGGACACCATCAGCGTTTCCAGCGCGGGGTCCACGCTCTTGACCCCGCCGTAGGCGGAAATCGCGCTGGTCACCACGGTCATCAGAAAGGCGAGCACGGCCTTGGAAAAGAAGCCGATGCCGAACAGGATGACCAGAACGGGGCCGAGCGCCAGCTTCGGCAGCGCGTTCAGGATGATGAGAAAAGGCTCGCTGATCCCGGCGTAGGTTTTCGACCACCAGAACGACAGGCCCAGCAGGGCGCCGGTCAGCGTGCCGGCGACAAAACCGATGATTGTGGAGCCGGAGGTGTAGACAATATCGCGCAGCAGCGTACCCTGGGTCATCTGTACCCACGCCGTCTGGAGGATCGCGCTCGGGCAGCTCCAGTAATAGGAGTCCAGCCAGCCGATGCGGGTAAAGAATTCCCACCCGGCGAACAGAAGGACACCCACCAGAATTCTTCCGGCGAGCACCCGCCGCCTGCGCTTTTTTTCCTCTGTTTCCCCGTCGTAGGATTCGATCAGGCGCGCCGTCTTCTCTTCTTCCCGCAAAGGTTCGCCGTCCGCCGCACGGCGAACCGCGCAACAGGTTTCCTGATTGATGACAGCCATTTTTTTCACTCCCGTCCCTATGAAATTTCCTCCGCCCGAGCCTGCCCGGCGGAGAGCAGCTCCAGCAGATGATGTTTCAGTTCCATAAACCGCGGGGTCGTCAGATCCTCCGGCTTTCTCGGGCGTGCGATCGGCACCTCGATTTTCGCCAGCACCCGCCCCGGTCTCTGCGAAAAGACATAAATATCATCGGAGAGGTAGACGGCTTCGTCGATATCGTGCGTGACAAAAAGGATCGTCTTCCCGAAATCCTGCCAGATCTCAAGCAGCCAGTTCTGCATCGAAAGCCTGGTCTGGGCGTCCAGCGCGCCGAACGGTTCATCCAGCAGCAGGATATCGCGGTCATACAGCAGCGTGCGCAGCAGCGCCGCCCGCTGCCGCATTCCGCCCGAGAGTTCGTTCGGGTAATGGCTGTCAAAGCCCCCCAGCCCGTATTTTTCCATCAGGGGAAGGGCCCGCTCCACGGCCTGCGCGCGCGGCACGCCGCGGATCTCTAGCCCAAGGATAATGTTGTCCAGAATGGTTCGCCAGGGCAGCAGGAGGTCTTTCTGCAGCATATAGCCGACTGTTCCGGCCTTTCCTACAATACTCCGCCCGTCGACGGTGACGTCCCCCGCGGTCGGCGGCATCAGCCCGGCGATAATATGAAACAGGGTCGACTTTCCGCAGCCGGACGGGCCGATGATGCTCGCGAAACGCCCTTCCTGAACGGCCAGGTCCGTTTCCGCCAGGGCGGCCACGTTTGTTCCGTTTTTGCGAAAAATTTTGCTGACCCCGGTCACTTCGATTTTACAGGGTTCGCGCATTCAAAACTCTTCCTTTCTTGAACTGATTCGGCCCGCCCCGGGCAGACCCCGGGCAGGCTTTCGCGCCGGCTCTTTTTCTCAAAGCTCCGGCAGTTCATTCAGACAGGCATCTACATCGCGGTCAAGGCATAGGATCGTGCCGGAGAATTCCGACGCCGCGTCATAGTCCTTGAAAACGGCGATTACATTCAGATGAAACCGTTTTTCTATTGCTGTTTTAATTTCCTTTTTAAAAACCTGCGTCAGCAGGTGATCCATATAGTCCGTTGTGCCGGAATGTTTGTCGTCCAGAAGCTTTAGAGCGGGAATTCGGGTGTTCAGGGACAGAATGATGATTTTGCTGCCGGCAAACTCGACATTCTGCTGCCTTACGCCGGTATTGAAAATCTGCCTGTTGACACTGTTGTATACTTTCAGAATTTCCTGCTTGAAAGTACCGGCGACCATGGCGCGCCCCCTTTTCCTTTTGTAACCAAGAAGATCCCCGCCGGCAAGCCGGCGTTGTTTTCCAACGCAAAGAAAGGATTTTCTTCCCGCGGTCCGTGAGAAGGCATCTCGCGGGAATATCTTCGTTTCCTGCCCTCTTTCGGACGCAAAACGTCCCCGGCGCCGGCGCCGAGGACGCCCCCTGGCGCAAACGCTTTTTCAATGATCGTCAATCGCCATGAAATTCTTGATACAAAGAAAGACGCTTTAAGTGCTCCTTAAAGCGTCTTTTCTCTCAGCGTTCCAATCGCTGCGTTTCCTGATTCTTTCACATCTGATACCATAATAGATCAATCCGGGAAAATTGACACCGGTTCAATAAAAACAATCAAAAGAAAAGCGCCGTCCCCGGAAGGCTCAGGCGCTGATCCGCGGACGCAGAACATTGGTCAGCCCAAGGTTTTCCACCCGTTCTCTGATGCGCTGCGGGTCGGCGGAATCCAGCCCGAGCGTCTTCATCCGCTCGTACAGTACGGAACCGGAAAACGTGTATTTCCTGGAGAGCCCCTGCTCGGAGCCCATCTGCTCCCGGACGAAGGCGATGGCCTCGCCGCAGGCGAGAACCCGCGGCAGAACCCGCGGCGCCTCTCCGGACGCCGTCCTCGCGGCGTTGACCCCGGCGAGCGACCCCGTGACGATCGCCTCCGTGTGGCCGACGAGCAACCCCGCTTTTTCCCCCGCGCAGAACAGATTTTTCATTCCGCGTACCAGAAGAGAATCGTCGCGCGGCGCCATCGCCAGAAAGCGCACCGAATTCCCGCGGCCGCCCGCGCAAGGGTCGAGAAAGCTCGCGTTTTCAAAGCCGGGCACCCGCCGCAGCCTGTGAAGATCGAAGAACGGGGCCATCAGCTTTGCGTGGCCCGTGTCGAGCAGAATCAGATTTTCGCGGTACTCCGGCAGCGCGTACTGCTGACACGCTTTTTTCGCGAGGTGGTCCTCAACAAGCTCCTTCGGGAGAGGGACAATCACGACCCCCGCCGCTTCCAGGCGCTCCACGATGGAGGGCGCGAGAGACTCTTTCAGCAGCTTGCAGGCGCCGCTCATCGCGCCCGTCCCGCCCTCGGCGTTTTTCCCCTGAATCTCCGGCACGCCGGCAAGCGCCGTCAGGCTGACCCGCCCGCCGAAGCTCGGGCATCGCAGGACGCACATCGCGCAGCCGTTGCCGTATTGCGCGCAGTTGCCCGGCGGCCCGGCGGAGCCGGTCGCGTCGACGAACACATCGCCTTCAAAGACCCTTCCCCTGTCGTCCGTCACGCTGCGCAAGGTCCCTTCCGCCGCTTCCGCCTTCCGCACGCGCGCCTGATACTCGACCTGAACGCCGATTTCGCTCAGATACCGTTCGACCGCGGCCGGCGTCCTGGTTACATCGTACAGGCTCGCATGCCTGTGCCCCGGAAAATCGACGTCACGGTGCCGGGCATAGTCGTCCGTGATGCGGAACAGCTCTCCGGCTCCGAACGCGGCGCACTCCTCCTGCGCCGTGAAACGCCCGTTGTTGCGCATGATCCCGCCGACCAGGCCCGTGCCGAGCAGCAGATCCGTCCGCTCCAGCAAAACCGTCTCCATCCCGCATTTTACCGCGGATACCGCCGCGGCGCAGCCGGCCCAGCCGCCCCCGGCGATCACCGCCCGTCTCTTCTGTCCCATACCGGCATCTCCTTTCGAAAACTCCACAGCCCGAAGGAAAGAACCTCCCCGCGGCCGCCTCGATATTATCATGCGCAGCCGCGCTCCGGAGATACTCTGACAGTACATTTTCGGCCAAGCGTGCCAAAAAGCCGGCCCCCGCGGGGCCGGCCGGTAGGAAGTTACTGTGTTTCTCCCTTGTCTTCCAGAAGCTTTACGCTGACTTCCTTTGTGGCGCCGGCTTTGCCGCCGCCCGCGGTTTCGGAAAGGGAGGTGGAATAAATTTTCATCTTGATCGTGTCGCCGGGCTTATGCCGGTTCAGGACCGCGTACAGGCCGTCCATATCGGTGATTTTCGTCCCGTCCGCTTCCGTGATGATGTCGCCCTGGACGGCGCCGCTGTTTTTCAGGGAGCTGTCGGAATCAATGCCGACGATCAGCACGCCCTGCGGATATCCGTAAAGCTGCGTGTAGAGCTCCTCAACCGTCTTGGCCTTGACGCCCAGCCGGGTGCGGCCGGACACATAGCCGTGGGCGACCAGGTCATCGATGATGGTCTTGGCCCGGCTGACAGGAATCGCAAAGCCCATGCCCTCGTAGCCCGTCGCGACGATTTTGTTGGAATTGATGCCGACGACCTGCCCGTACAGATTCACCAGCGGCCCGCCGGAGTTGCCGGGGTTGATCGCCGCGTCCGTCTGGATATAGGTCATGCCGTTGTCGCTGTGCTCCTCGATCGAGCGGTCCAGCGCCGAGATATATCCGCCGGTCAGGGAGCCGGCGAAGCTCATTCCGCCGGGATTGCCGATCGCGATGACCTGGTCGCCCACCTGCATGCCGTCCACGGTGCCGAACGTCGCCGGGGAAAGCCCCGTCGCGTTGATTTTCAGCACCGCCAGGTCGGAGGTCTTGTCGTATCCTACGACCTTTGCCTCGTAACCTTTGTTGTTATGCAGGATCACCTTGACGGGGTAGCTCTTGGAATAGTTGATCACGTGCGCGTTGGTGAGGATATAGCCGTCCGAAGAGGCGATAATGCCGGTTCCTTCGCTGGTGCCGCTCTGCTGGATCGTCGTCTGAACGCCGACCACGCTCTGAATCACCCGCTTGTAAACCTCCGTCGCGGTCAGCTCGCCGCCGGACGGATGCGGCTGCACCGCGATCCCGCCTGCATTCGGATTGGTTCCGTCGCCCTCCACGCCGCCGATGAGGCTGCCGGAGGAAGAGGGGGAGGAAGAAATACCGCCCTGTTCTCCCGAAGCGGAGGAGGAAGCTGAATTTTCGCTGCTTGCGGCCGCCGGATTCTGATTTGAGATCCGGTATCCGTAAACGGCGGTCCCGACGATCAGTCCGACGACCAGCACGCCCAGCACCCAGAAAAGCGCCTTCAGGCCGGTCCCCATTTTTTTGGGCGGCACGGGCGGCTGGCTCGGTTGGCCGTACTGCCCGCCGCCGGAATAATTCCAGTACGACTGGCCGTAGGGATTGTCGTACTGCGCGCCTCCCGGCTGGCTCCCGTTTTGATTTCCGTAGCCGCCGTAATTCTGCTGCTGTCCGTAGGGGGCGCCGTAAGGAGAGCCGTAGGGCGCTCCATACGGCCCGTAGCCGTTCCCCCCGTAAGGGGGCGTTCCGTACTGCCCATAGGGGGGAACCGGCGGCTGTCCGGGAGCCTGCCCCGGATTTTGTCCCTGCTGCGCGGACTCCGGCGGCTTTTCCCCCTGAGGCGGCGGCGCGCTCTGTCCGGAGGGCTCTCCTTCGGGCGGAGCCGGTTGCCGGGGTTCCTCCTCCGGCTCTTCCGGAGGAGGAGCCGAAGCTTCACCGTCCTCCGCTTTTCCGTCCTCCGCGGCGTCCTGCGGCGCCGATTCCTGTTTTGCCTCGTCCTGCTGACGGTCTCCGTATTCCCATGGGTCTTTTTCACTGTTTGGATCAAAGCCGTTGTCGTTCATAAAAAAGCCCTTTCATTTCTTTTTCGGTTCTTCCTTCGGTTCCTCGCCGCGGGTTTCCACCAGATGGCGCTGGTCTTCGCGGGGTTTTTCGATCCGCCTGGGGAGCCAGAATTCAAACCGGCAGTTTTCATGCCAGACGCTTTGGGCGGTGATCTCGCCGCCGTGCAGCCGGATGATGGTCTTCACAATGTACAGGCCCAGCCCCATGCCCTTTTTGTCCTGGCTTCGGGACTTGTCGGTCTTGTAAAAACGCTCGAACACCATCGGCAGTTCATCCGGAGAGATTCCGTCGCCGCTGTTTTCAACGGAAACGGTCGTCCGGTCCGTTTCCTGACGGATGCCGATTTCGATATAGCCGCCCTCATTTGTAAATTTTACGGCGTTGTCGATCAGATTATACACGACCTGATGAATCATGTCGGGGTCGCCGTCCACGAACAGGCTTTCGGCGTTTTCCAGCCCCCGGACTTCGATCTTTTTATCCTCGATCGCCTTTTCAAACGACAGCATCGCGGAGAGCACGGTGCCCATCAGGTCGAACCGCGCCGGCCGCAGCCTCAGCTCGCCGCTGTCGATGCGGGAAAGGTCCAGCATGGTCCGCACCAGGCGCGAAAGGCGCTTGACCTCCTGCGAAACGATGCGGAGGTACTGGTTCTGTTTTTCCGGAGGAATGGTTCCGTCCAGAATGCCGTCGATAAATCCGGCGATCGTCGTCATCGGCGTCTTCAGTTCATGGGACACATTCGCGATAAAATCGCGCCGCACGTGTTCCACCGACGCGAGAGAATCCGCCATGTTGTTGAACGCCACCGAAAGCTGGCCGATCTCGTCCTGGCTCGCGACCGGCACGCGCACGGAAAAATTTCCTTCCCCGAAGCACCGCGCGGCGGCGGCCATGTTTCGCAGCGGCTGCACCAGCTTGTAAGAAAACAGCCAGATCACGCAGAAGGAGATCGCAAACGCCGCAAGCGCGGCGAAGATGATCATCTTCAGAACGTCCAGCCGGAATGCGTTGAACGATTTCACGCTGTAGGCCGCGAACACCGCGCCGATCTGCACGGGAGTTCCGCTCACCGTGACGGAAATCGGCACTCCGACGATATAATATTTCTGGTTGTAAAAGCCGTTCATCGTCCCTTGCTCGGAATAGCCGCCGCTCAGCGCCTTCTGCATGATCTCCGAGCTGACCCGTTTGGTGGAATCCACGTTTCCGCCGCTGCCGTAAGCCGCCAGCAGGGTCTGCCCGTTCAGCTTGGTGACGAAAATGTCCGCGTCGATATTCTCCGCAAACGCAAGGATAAAGGTCTGCATCCTCACCCCGTCCACCTGATACTCGTTTCGGTTGACCGTGATCACGCTGTCGGCCGCGATCCGGGCGACGCTTTCCGCGTTTTTCCGGAGAAGATTCTGGTTTTCCGTCTTCCAGTAGCTTGAAATCGCGATCAGCAGAACGAAGCTGAGCAGAAAGAAGCTGATAAGGATGACCAGGGAAGTGATCCTCAGGTATTTTTTAAAAAGGGTTTTCTGCATTGCATCCCCCCGGAGGCGGTTCTCCGGTTATTCTTTCACCTCGAATTTATAACCGACGCCCCAGACTGTTTTCAGCTCCCACTGGTCCGAAACGCCCTCCAGCTTTTCGCGCAGACGCTTGACATGCACGTCCACCGTCCGGCTGTCCCCGTAGTAATCGAACCCCCAGACCTCGTCGAGAAGCTGGTCGCGCGTAAACACGCGGTTCGGATTGCTGGCCAGATGATAAATCAGCTCCATCTCCTTCGGCGGCGTGTCCACCTGAACGCCGTTGACCTTCAGCTCATAGTTGGTCAGGTTGATGGAGAGCTTGTCGTATTTGACCTCTTTCACGGCCTCGCCGCCGTTTTTGCCCAGCCGGCGCAGAACGGCCTTGATGCGGGCCACGACCTCCTTCGCCTCGAACGGCTTGACCACGTAATCGTCCGCGCCGAGCTCCAGGCCCAGCACTTTATCGAACACTTCGCCCTTCGCGGTCAGCATGATGATGGGGCACTGCGATTTTTTCCGGATTTCCCGGCAGACCTGCCAGCCGTCCAGCTCCGGAAGCATGATGTCCAGCAGAATCAGGTCCGGGTTTTCCTTATCAAACTCATCCAGCGCCTTTCTGCCGTTGTCCGCCAGCACCACGTCGTATCCCTCTTTTTCCAGGTACAGCCGCAGCAGCTCGCAGATATTCTGGTCGTCGTCCACCACAAGAATTTTTCCCGCCGCCATTTTGATCTCCCTTCCTCACTCCGCCTGTATCAGGCCTTGTATTAAAAATCAAGAGTCTTGTCCCTATCCGCCGGAATTGCGTCCGGACGCGCCCGGCAATTCTGTGCAGGCACGCCAGGGTTTCATATAATTTGATTATAATAGATTTGGGAATGAAATTATGAATATATTTTAAAAGTTTTTCGCGTAAAATGCAAAATAAACGCGGCAGCAGGACCTGCGCCGCGCTATTTTGAACCGATCCGGAAAGAGGGCAAAGAGACATCATCCGGAAGCGAGTTTTTGGAACAGGCGCCGGGAAGCGTTCCAGTAGGCGTCTTTTTTTCCATCGACCGCGGTGTCCCTGTAAACCCGCAGGGACAGGCCCAGCCTTTCCATCAGGTTTTCTCCCTCCGCCGTCCGGTAGGACAGCCCCGCCAGAGCTTTCAGCCCGGAAAGGGGAATTCGCATCCCTCCGGGACCGCTTTCGCCCGCTTCCGGCGTACTGCCGTCCGTCCTGGCGAACATTCCCAGCTTGCTCTGCTGCTGAGAAAATGAATCCGCGTCGGTCAGGAACAGCATGCAGTCTCCCGCAGAGAGATCCGCTTCCAGCTTGACCTGGTTGGCGGCCTGAATCCCGGAGCCGCCGTTTTCCGCGCCGGCCGCGTAGCTGTCGATCTGCACGGTCACGCGGCCGTCTCCGTTTAAATCCTCGCCGCACTTTGCAATGTTTTTTTCCAGCAGGCCGACGGCTTCCTGCGGAAAACCGTTGGCCGTGACCAGCCCGATTTCATAATCGGCCCCGGGGCGCGTCAGGTCCCGCGCCAGAAAAATCAGGAAAACCGCCGCCGCAAGCAGAACCAGCGCGTGCCATTTGTGGTAATACCAGAAGTTTTCCCATTTTTTCCTCGGAGTATCCGGTGTTGGACTCTGCGGCTCCGGATATTCCCCGTCTCCATGAATCAGGAGGCCCTCCCGTGCCATCGGAACGTCAGTCCTCCCGCGGTTTCATCGTCGGGAACAGCAGAACGTCGCGGATGGAGGCGCTGTCCGTCAGCAGCATCACAAGGCGGTCGATGCCCATTCCCATTCCCCCGGTCGGCGGCATGCCGTATTCCATCGCCGTCAGGAAATCCTCGTCGATCACGTCGGTCTCCTCCTCGCCGGAGGCGCGAAGCTCCGCCTGGTGCACAAAACGGCCGCGCTGGTCGATCGGGTCGTTCAGCTCCGAATAGGCGTTGGCGAATTCGCAGCGGTTGATAAACAGCTCGAAGCGCTCCACGAGCTCCGGCGTGCCGCGCTTGCGCTTCGTCAGCGGGGAAACCTCCACCGGATAATCGTAGATGAACGTCGGCTGGACGAGCTTATCCTCGGCGGTCGCCTCGAAGGCCTTCGCCATGATGTCGCCCCATTTGTCGGCGGGACCCAGCTCCAGATGGAGCTGCCCCGCGGCCTCGCGCGCCTTTTCGTCGTCGCCCTTGAACGAGAGGAAATCAATCCCCGCGTATTTCTGAATCGCGTCGTTCATCGAAAGGCGGGCGAACTCCCCTGAAAGGTCGATTTCCTCGCCCTGCCAGGTGACATGCTCGGTGCCGCAGGCCTTCCTGGCGCATTCCTGGACCAGCAGCTCGGTGCGGTCCATCATGCCGTGGTAATCGGTATAGGCCTCGTACAGCTCCAGGCTGGTGTACTCCGGATTGTGCTTCACGTCCATGCCCTCGTTGCGGAAGCAGCGGCCGATTTCATACACCCGCTCCATGCCGCCGACGATGAGGCGCTTTAGGTGCAGCTCCGTCGCGATGCGAAGGTACATGTCCATGTCGAGGGTGTTGTGGTGGGTAACGAACGGGCGGGCCGCCGCGCCGCCCGCGACGGTGTTCAGAACAGGCGTCTCGACTTCCACATAGCCCAGGCCGTCGAGCACGTCGCGGATGGCGCGGATGATGGCGCTGCGCTTTAAGAACGTATCCCTGACTTCCGGATTCATGATCAGGTCGAGATACCTCTGGCGGTACCGCAGGTCCGTGTCCTTCAGGCCGTGGAATTTTTCCGGCAGGGGCAGAAGCGATTTGGAAAGAAGCCGTATTTCCTTCGCATGGACGGAAATCTCCCCCCGGCGGGTCTTGAACACATACCCCCTGACGCTGATAATATCGCCGACATCCCAGAAATTTTTCAGGTCGGTGTAGCTTTCCTCTCCGACCTGGTCGATCTTCATGTAGACCTGGATCCGGCCGCTGCGGTCGGAAAGGTCCATAAACCCGGCCTTGCCCATATCGCGCCATCCTACAATCCGGCCCGCGATGCAGACATCCTTGTTCTCCAGCTCCGAAAAGCGGTCCCGGATCTCCTGCGCCGAACAGTCGTGGGGGCAGGTGGTGATGTGAAAGGGGTCCTTGCCCGCTTTCTGCAGCGCGGTCAGCTTTTCCCTCCGGATCTCCGCCTCGCTTCTGTTCTCCGGATTTTCCGCATTTCCTGTCAGTTCCATTGTGCCGTCGCTCATGTTCATTCTCCTAAATATTTT
This sequence comes from Caproiciproducens sp. NJN-50, assembly GCF_004103755.1. Taxonomy (NCBI): domain Bacteria; kingdom Bacillati; phylum Bacillota; class Clostridia; order Eubacteriales; family Acutalibacteraceae; genus Caproiciproducens; species Caproiciproducens sp. NJN-50. The sequence continues at coordinate 147,605 of NZ_CP035283.1, forward strand.
AGTGATGAGGAATTTCCCGCCGCGCCGTTTCAGTGCGGGTCCGGCGGGCCGGAATGGAAAAAGGGCAGGAAAGCCTCCCGGCCGTTCCTGCCCGCAGTTTTCACTTGGATATGGCTAGAATCTCATATTCCATGACTCCGGCGGGCACTTCCACCGTGACTTTATCGCCAATCCCGTGATCCAGGAGGGCCCTGCCCACCACGGACTCATCCGAAATGCAGCCGTTGACCGGGTCCGCCTCATTGGAGCCGACCATCCGGTAATTGACCACATTGCTGCCGCCGGTCTTCGGATTTACGACGCGCAGCTCCACCTTTGAACCGATGTGCACGTTCTCGCCGCTCAGTTCGCTTTCGTCGATCACGCGGACATTCTTCATCATCACTTCGATGTCCGCGATGCGGGCCTCGACGATTGCCTGTTCGTTTTTTGCCTCATCGTATTCGCTGTTTTCGGACAAATCGCCGAACGAAAGGGCGACCTTGATTTTTTCAGCGACCTCTTTCCGTTTGACGCTTTTCAGCTCTTCAAGCTCACTTTCCAGCTTGTCAAGGCCCTCTTTTGTCAGGATCACCTGTTTGACCATTTTATTACCACCCTTTTCTCCTGGACATTAAAATCAGATATTTGCGGCCTTGCCTGTAACCTCGTTACAAACAGGGCCGAAACAGAATAATTCCATTATAGTAAGGCGAACCCGTTCTGTCAACAAAATCCGGGGCGAATCCGAGGGCCCCACCGCTCAATCGGCGCCGGCGCCGGAAGCCGGCACCGAGGATGCCGAGGACGCCGAAGACGCGGAACCGGAAACGCCGGGCGCCCGCTGCACCGCGGCGCCCTGCCGGATCAGCGCGGTCACGCCCGCCTGAATCTGCGGGTCCTCTGCAAACGGAAGCTGATTGCGCGTGAGAAGGCCCGCCTGCGCGTCGGTCAGGCTCTTTCCGATATCAGGCTCGATGCCGGTCCCCTGGAACGCCGCGCCTCCGACGGTAAGGTAATCCGCGACGGAAAGGATCATCGCGGAGCCGTCGGAAAGCGGCACCGCCTCGTCCTTTGTGCCGTATCCGGCCGTCTTCTCCCCGACGAGCATTCCCTTTTTGAAGTCTCTGATGTCCGCCGCGAAGATTTCCGCTGCGCCGTAGGTGCTGCCGTTCATCACGACGCTGACCGGCAGATCGACCTCTCCGGTTTTGGAGGCGTACTCCACCGTGACCTTCCCGCTTTTGTCCCGGCTGCTGACCGTATTTCCCGCGGGCAGAAGAAGATCCAGAACCTTTGCCGCGGAATCGACGCTGCCGCCCGGATTGTTGCGCAGATCCACGATGATGCCGCACGCTTTCCCGCCGATCAGCTTGTTCAGCGCAGCGCTGAAATTCGTCGGCGTATCCTCCGTGAATTCGGAGACTTTCAGATACGCGGCGTTTCCGTTGATCATGGAATAGGTGATGGTCCGGTCGGTATATTCCGCCCGCGTCACCGTAAACGTGAGGCTCTGCGACGCCGCGCCGGAAGAGACGGAGGAAGCGGAGCCTGTCTGAGCGCCCGGACGAAGGACTCCCAGCGCCACCTTGGTCCCCGCCGTGCCGTCCAGTTTGTTCAGCGCGTCGCCGTAGGTGATGCGGACAACTTCCTTCCCGTCCATCGAGACGATCACGTCGCCCCTTTTGAGTCCCGACGCTTCCGCCGGAGAATTCGGCAGCACTTCCGTCACTTCCATGTTCCCGTCCTCATCCTGCACGGTCCTGATCCCGACGCCGATGCTTTTCGCGCTGTTCGCCGCCAGATATTCCTTGTACTTCTGCGCGGAAAGATACTGCGCGTGGGAGTCTCCCAGCCCCGCGACATAACCGGCGCAGATGCCGTCCGTCAAAGCGGACTCGTCGATGGCGCCGATGAAATCCTGTCTCGCCTTCTGGTCGATTTCGCTCAGCTTCTGATACATGGCCTGGCGCTCGTTGATGTCGGCCACCTTCGAATTGAAGCTGTCCATCGCGTAGACGTAAGTGAGCGAAACCGTGACGGCCGCCGTGACGGCCGCAATCGACACCGCCGCGCCCAGCGAGAATTTTTTGCCCATTGCCTTCAGTCCTTATCGATTACTTGGAAAACCAGTTCAGCGGGTTTTTCGCAACGCCGTTGACGCGGATCTCAAAATGGCAGTGAGGTCCGCTTGAGTCCCCGGTGGAACCGACATATCCGATCGTCTGTCCCTTCGTCACCTGCTGGCCCTTGCTGACCGCCACGCGGCTCATATGCCCGTACAGCGTGGAGTATCCGCCGCCGTGGTCGATGGCGACCACGTTGCCGTACCCGCCGTACCCCGTTCCATAGTTGCCGTAGCCCGCCTGCATCACTTTGCCGGAATCCGCCGCGACGATCTGCGCGCCGTAAATGCCGGAGCGGGAAATGTCGATTCCTTTGTGGACCGTGCCCCACCTGGGCCCGAATCCGCTCGTGATACTGGTGCAGCTCGGCACCGGCCACATGAAGTTGCCCGTGCTGACGTAGCCGCCGCTGCCGCCCGTGCCGCCGCCTTTTGACGCATAGTACTCCGCGTACCACGCGTCAATCGCTTTGGAGGCTTCGTCCTCCTGCTTGGCAAGCGCTTTGCTCTGCGCTTGTGCGGCCGACTGGTCCGCCGCGATGTCGGCCAGGGCGCTGTTCGCCTCGTTGACATAACTCGTCAGTTCGGTCTGCTTCTGGTCGTATTCCTTCTTGTTCGCCGCCACGGCGTCCCGGTTCTTCTCAATGTCCGTTTTCTGGTCCGAAACGGACTGCATTTCCTCTTTCAGCCGGTCGATCAGCTCCGTGTCGTGCTGGGTGATTGCCTGCAGAATCTCCGTCTTGTCGGCGAGGTCCATAACGCTTTTCGCGTTCAGGATAATTTCCATGGTGGACGCGTCGCCCGTCAGGTAAATCGCGTACAGGCGTTCCTTGAGCTTGTCGAAGTCCGTGTCGATCTCCTTCTGCTTTTGGGCAATCTGGCTTTCTTTTTCTTTGATATCGCTGTTCAGGCCGGCAATCTGGTCGTTCAGATTGTCAATTTGTTCCTCCACAGTGTTAATTTGCGACGTCAGAGCGTCTTTATACTGCTGTTTTTTCGTTTCATCGTTTTTCAGGCTCTTGATCTGCGCGTCCACCTGCGCTTTTTTCTGTTTCAGACCGCTTTGCTTTTTCTGCAGGTCGCTCAGTGTGGAAGCCTGGGCCGGCTGGACTGCCGGAACGGAAAACAGAAGCAGAAACGCCGCCAGAACCGCGGCGAGAATCCTCACGGCCTTGTTACCACTCAACGATTTCGCCTCCCTCTCTTTTCAGGTATTTTCCGATTGAGATCGCCCCGCCGACCGCGCCGAACAGGGAGCCGGCAAGCAGGAACAGCAGCGTGATCTTCCACTGTATCGCCCCGATGGAGAGCGGCGAAAACAGCGTGATGGAAGTCAGCGTGCCGGTCAGCTTGTCGTAGAGAAGACGCAGGATCAGGCTCCCGAAAAGACCCGAGAGCAGGCCGATGATGATCCCCTCCACCACGAACGGCACGCGCACGAACCAGTTGGTCGCGCCCACCGATTTCATGATGCTGATCTCCAGCCTGCGGGAGAACATGGTCACGCGGATGGTGTTGGAGATGATGAACAGCGAAACCAGGCTGAGGAGCAGAATGATCCAGAAGCCGACCGTCGTGACCAGACGGTGCAGGCTGGTCAGCTTCGCCGCAATGTCGGAATAGTCGTTGATGGAGGAGACTCCGTCGATCTTCCTGATCTGCGCCACGGTATCCTTATATTTGGAGAGATCCCTGAACGAAACCTGGAACGCGTCGGGCAGGGGGTTGTCCTTCCCGGTCATATCCTTTAACAGGGAGGAATCCTTTTCCCCCAGCATCCCCATGACCTGCTTGAGCGCGTTGTCCTTCGACACAAACTGGCAGCTTTTGATGTTGTCCAGCTTTTTGATCTGCTCGCCGGCCTTGAGGGACGCCAGAACGGGAAGGTCCTTGTCCATGTAGATCTTCACCGAATTGTTTCCCTCCACGGCCGCCATCGCGGTGCTGATGTTCAGGGAGAACAAAATCGCGGCGCCCGTTAAAAGCAGGCAGGAAACCAGAACGCCGACCGAAGCGAGGGACATGGTCCGGTTGCTCCAGATGTTCCGCACGCCCTCGCGAAACAGGTAGCGGATATTATTGATCATGGCGCGCCTCCCAGTTGCAGCTGTCCGCAACAACGGAGCCGCCGTGTATTTCAATGACCCTGCGCCCGAAGCGCTTGACCAGGGAATGCTCGTGCGTCACCATCAGGATCGTGGTGCCGCGCTTGTTGATTTCGCTGAACAGGTCGACGATTTCAAACGAAAGCGCCGGGTCGATGTTCCCGGTGGGCTCGTCCGCGATGAGAAGGCGCGGCGAATTGATCAGCGCGCGCGCCAGGCCCACGCGCTGCTGCTCCCCTCCGGAAAGCTCGCGCGGGTGGCAGTCCGCCTTGTCCTGCAGATTCACAAGGCCGAGTATGTAAGGGACGCGCCTCCGGATATCCCGGCTGGAAGCTCCGACGACGTGCATGGCAAACGCCACGTTTTCGTAAACCGTCATTTTCTGAATCAGCCTGAAATCCTGGAACACCATCCCCATCCTGCGCCGCAGGTACGGCACGTCGCCCCGTTTCAGCTCGGAAAGCTTCTGCTCTCCCACGGTGATCTCACCCTCGCTGGGCCGCTCCTCGCAGGTAATCAGTTTTAGAAACGTGCTCTTCCCCGCGCCGGACGACCCCACGATAAAAACGAACTCCCCGTCGTCCACGCGGAGGCTGACGTCCTTCAGGGCTTTCGTGCCGTTGGAATAGATTTTGCTCACGTTCTGAAAATCAATCAATTCCATCTCTCCATATTCTAAAATCCCATTATCTTTCCTGTTATGACCATTTTCCGAGCGTAAAAAACACAGCCCATTGGTACGTTTACATAATACCAACGGGCCTCAAAAATATTATTCCAATATAAAAATATTTTGTAATATTTTTGTAATTTTTTATATTGTCAAAATTTAACGGGATCGGAGGAAAGATATTTTTTCACCATCAGCGCCACCTTGAAAATAATGGCGTCCTCGAATTCCCGCAGGTCCAGGCCTGTGATTTTCTTGATTTTTTCCAGGCGGTACACCAGGGTGTTGCGGTGGACGAACAGTTTGCGCGAGGTTTCTGAAACATTCAGGTTGTTTTCAAAGAACCGCTGAATGGTGAACAGCGTCTCATGGTCCAGCGAGTCGATGGAGCCGCGCTTGAAAACCTCCTTTAAAAACGCCTCGCACAGCGTGGTGGGCAGCTGGTAAATCAGACGGGCGATGCCGAGGTTGTCGTAGCTGACGATCAGGCGCTCCGTGTCGAACACCTTTCCGACTTCCAGCGCGACCTGCGCCTCCTTGAACGAGCGGGCGAGATCCTTGATGCCGGTCACGATGGTCCCGATGCCGACGACGCAGTGGGTGTAGAACTCGCTGCTGAGCGTGTCGACGATCGAGCCCGCGAGCTTATCCAGGTCCTTCATCTCGATGCCGGGCTTGATCTCCTTGACGAGCGCGATGTCGGTTTCATTGATATTGATGACGAAATCCTTGTTCTTGTCGGGGAAGAGGTTCTGGATCACGTCGAACGCGGAGATATCCGACTTGTTCGTGATCTTGATGAGCATGCACACGCGGCTGACATCCGAATTGAAGCGGAGCTCCCTCGCCTTCAGATAGATGTCGCCGGGCAGGATATTGTCCAGGATGACGTTTTTGATAAAGTTGCTGCGGTCGTATTTTTCGTCGTAATACTGTTTGATGCTGCTGAGCGAAATCGCGAGCAGCGACGCATACCTGCCGGCCTCCGGGTCGCTGCCGGAAACAAAGACCGCGTATTCCGGGCGCGGGCGGTTGCCGAAGGACCGATAGGTGTAGCCGTTGATGACAAAAGTGCCGGGAGCGGTGAGCGCCTCCGCGGTCACGCTGTCGTTGACCTCGCCGATCCGCCCGAGCTCGCTGCACGCGATGATGACGGAAGTCTCGTCGATCACTCCGATGGTGCGGTCGACCGCGTCCTTCATTTGGTGAATGACTCCCTGAAACAGCCTGTTAGACATGGTATCCCCTCATTTCCAGATCTGTCTGATCTATCTGAACTTTTCTCTTTCAAATAAGTAAATCTATCATCATTTTACACAAAGACGAATAAGATTTCAACCGTATCTTTCATATTATGGGAAAAAAAGCTGTGAAATATCGTTATAACCGTAAAAAATATTGCTGACGGCGGCTGAAATTTTCGCCAACGGATAAAAAAACGGGCCGTACAGACGCCGAATGCGCCCGTGCGGCCCGCCGGTTGCGGAAAATCAGTTCAGGATTGCCTTTTCCGTTTCCTTGTCAAACAGATGGATCTTGTTCAGTTCAAACGCGGTCTTGATCCGGTCCCCGGATTTCGCCGTCGAGGAGGGGTCGACCCTGGCGGTGAGGCTCACTCCCTCGCAGTTTAAGTACAGGTAGGTCTCCGCGCCCATCAGCTCGGTAACCTCCACGTCGGCCTCCACGATGCCGTCGGTCGCCTTTTTCAAAAATTCCGGTTCGTCATGCACGTTCTCGGGGCGGATGCCCAAAACGACCTGCTTGCCGACGTAGTCTTTCAGCACGTCGTCCCTGTTCTTGTCCGCCGGAATCGGGACGCTGTACCCGCCGAACCGGAACGCGTATCCCGAACCGGTTTTCTCGACGGTCCCGTCGAGAAAGTTCATCTGCGGCGAGCCCATGAACCCGGCGACGAACTGGTTGACCGGGTAATCGTACAGATTCTGCGGCGTGTCCACCTGCTGGATGAATCCGTCCTTCATCACGACGATCCGGTCGCCCATCGTCATGGCCTCCGTCTGGTCGTGCGTGACGTAGATGAACGTCGTGCCCAGCCGTTTGTGCAGCTTTGCGATCTCCGTCCTCATCTGGGCGCGCAGCTTCGCGTCCAGGTTGGAGAGAGGCTCGTCCAGCAGAAAGACCTTCGGGTCGCGCACGATGGCGCGGCCCAGCGCGACGCGCTGGCGCTGGCCGCCGGAGAGCGCCTTCGGCTTGCGGTCCAGCAGGTGGGAAATGTCCAGGTTCCGGGCGGCTTCCTCCACCCGGCGCTTGATTTCGTCCTTCGGGATCTTGCGGAGCTTCAGGCCGAACGCCATGTTGTCGAACACCGTCATGTGCGGGTAGAGCGCGTAGTTCTGGAACACCATCGCGATGTCGCGGTCCTTCGGCGCCACGTCGTTCGAGAGGGCGTCCCCGATGTAGAGCTCGCCCTTCGTGATTTCCTCCAGCCCCGCGATCATCCGCAGCGTGGTCGATTTTCCGCAGCCGGAGGGACCGACCAGAATCACGAACTCCTTGTCTTTGATCTCAAGGCTGAAATCCGTGACCGCGGTGACATTCCCGCTGTAAACTTTATAGACATTTTTAAGCGTTACGCTTGCCATGTGCACAACCTCCTGATTCATCCGTTCCTTCGCCGGCCTTACGAAGAACAATCCGTTTTTTCCTGTTGAAGCCATCATAACAGAAGCGGGAATGGATGAACAAGGTCCTTTTTACCCAAAGTTTCTTTTTTCGCTTTATGGAAATCCGATAAAACACAAATTGCAAGGCGCTTTTTCGTCTATTTTGTCTGCGGGGAACTAAAAAAAGCGGGGCGATTTTCGTCTATTTTATCCATGGCGCTGTGCGAAACACCAGCGCGGCTTCTTCCGCTTCCAGTTCCCTGGCCGCGCCTTCGGCTAGCTCCGGGTCGAGCGCGAGGCCGCCGATGCGCACCCGCCGCAGCGAGAGCACGCGGTTTCCGCAGGCCAGGAACATCCGCTTGACCTGGTGGAATTTTCCTTCCCGCAGGCCCGCCAGGACCAAAGGGGTTTCCCCTTCCCGCAGAACCGAAAGCCCGGCGGACAGGCAGACCGTGCCGTCCGCCAGCGCCACGCCCCGGCGGAACCGGAGGACGTCCGCTTCCGAAACGGGAGATTCCAGAACGGCCTCGTACCATTTCGTCACATGGCTTTTCGGCGAAAGCATCCGGTGCGCGAACCCGCCGTCGTCGGTCAGGATCAGAAGCCCGCGGGTATCCTTGTCCAGCCGGCCGGCGGGAAACAGGCCGCGGCGGCGCAGGCCGGGTGGCAGCAGATCCACGACCGTGCGGGCGCGCGGGTCGCGCGACGCCGACAGCACGCCGTCCGGTTTGTTCATCATCAGATAGACATGCCTTTTGAAGTTCAGGACCTGACTGTCCACCGCGATGACGTCCGCCTCCGGGTCGGCCTTCCATTCGGGCCGCCTTACCTCCGTTCCGCCCACGGAGACCCGTCCCGCGCGGATCAGCGCGCCGACCTCCTTCCGGCTCCCCAGGTTCTGCGAGGCCAGGATCTTATCCAGGCGTTCTTTTCCCATCCGCCGTCCCACCTTCCGATGGGACCAGTATATCCGTTCCCCCGGAAAAGATCAAGGGCGGCGAGTCGCCGCCGACTTCGGCCCGCCGGTCAGCACGCGGAAGAAGGCGGGCTGAGACGGGCGGGACGGAGGCAGGAAATTCCCGAAAACTAAAGCCGGGAACGCCGTAGGCGCGTCCCGTCCGGAGGGACTGCGCTCGGGCCGCGCGGGGCCTATTCCTCCCGGACCCATGGCCGGGTGCCCCTTAACCGAAATTTCTTCTTGTTTTTTCATTTGCGCTCAGGCCGCGCAGGCCCCTCCTTTCGTTCAAGGGTGAATTAAAATAGCAAGTGCAACAGGAGGGTAGAAAGAGTCCACAAAAAGCCAAATCCATGATACAGTAGGAGTTGAAAAGACACCACTGAAGGAGAGGCTTTTTATGGACTACCACCATCTTACACCAAAAGAGCGCGCATTGATAGCCCAATTGTGGAATAACGGGATCAGTATGAGGCAGCTTGCACGCAGGTTGCAAAGGGATCCGGGCACAATCAGCCGGGAGATCAAGAGGAACCGTTCGGGACAAAAATATCTTAGCGTTCCGGCACGGGCCCGGTACCTTGAACGGCGAATGGAATGCCGCCGGAAGAGGCTGTATCAAAACCCACGTCTGACAGCTTACATATCCGAAAAGCTTGAATTGTCATGGTCGCCCGAACAAATTGCCGGAAGAATCCGGTTAGACTATCCGGATGACCGGGACATGAAAATCTCGCACAGCAGCATATATCGGTGGCTACGCGCGGACTTGCTGCCACGTTCCGTACAACTTACGATGAAACTGCGTCACTATGGCCGTCAGCATGGAGAAACTCGTGGGTACAAGGCCGGGGCGCGGGAAATCCGGGAGAGAAGCAAAGAAGCTCTACGCAGAAAGAGACTTGGAGACTGGGAAGCTGACACGATCGGGTTCGGACAAGCAAAACGCGCTTATTTGCTGAATGTGACCGACCGAAAAAGTCGATACTGCTGCCTGGCCGTCCTGCGCAACATCAGACGGGAAGAAGTCATGCGGGGCTTTGAGTTCTTCTTTGAAGGCGGAAAGGTTCCGCTCCGCACGGTAACGTCGGATCGAGGGATCGAATTCAACTGCCACCGTGAATTTGAGAGCCGCTTTGAAGCGTTGTATTATTACACTCGCCCAGCCTCTCCGTGGCAGAAGCCAACTGTGGAAAATACGAACGGATTGATTCGTCAGTTTTTCCCCAGAGGAACCCGTTTTACAGAACTTACCCCAGAAGCCGTGGCATTTGTCATGGAGCGTCTCAACGACCGCCCGCGTAAATGTTTGAATTGGAAAACTCCTGCTGAAGTCATTTCTTCTTATCTGTTGCACTTCACTTGACAATTCACCTATATCAGAAAGGCGGGGCCCGTGCGAGTAGGTTAAGGGGTACCGGGCCGTAAATGCGGCGGACCATTGGGGCGATGCCGAATGGAAGGTCGGATGCGCCGGAAGGAATGGTTAGACCTGTTTGCCGCCGATGAGGAACTTCACGGGAATCGTCCGCATGAGGCTCCCGCGTTCGTGGAAATATTCCAAATGCGCGGGGATCAATCCACTTTTCTGTTTTTACGGGTCGTAATGTCAAAAATGACTGCAAGGACAAGGATCGCCCCTTTGATAATGTACTGGTAGGAAATACCGATGCCCATCAGGTTCATGCCGTTCATCAGCGAAGACATGACAAGGGCGCCCACGATGGAGCCCGTCACCTTACCGACACCGCCGTCCGCTGATACGCCGCCCACATAGGCCGCGGCAATGGCGTCCATTTCAAACGCCGTGCCTGCTGTCGGGGTTGCGGATTTCGACCTCGCGGTGAACAGAATGCCGGCCAGGGCCGCAAGCAGGCCCATTGACGCGAACACCAGGAACGTCACCTTTTTCACATTGACGCCGGCAAGCTCTGCGGCCTGCGCGTTGCCCCCTACGCCGTAAATGTGACGTCCAAGCGGCGTTTTATTTAGGATGAAGCTGTAAATGGCTACGACGACCGCCACAACGACCAGTGTCCATGAAATGCCCTTGAATCCGGCCAGAATATAGTCAATGTATCCGATAATCAGAGAAATAAAGATCAGCTTGATTACAAACATGGGTACGGACAGGACCTGAAAATGATACTGGAGCTGATTATTGCGCGTCTTGATCTGCGAGAAGATATAAAAAATAATCGTTAACACGCCGATCAGTATCGTCAGGATGTGCAGGCCGTTCACTGTGCCGATGTCCGGGATAAACCCATTTCCAAGCGCGTTGTAGCCTTCGTCCGATACAATGATCGTCCCGGTGCCTTCCGTGACCCACAGCAGAAGCCCCCGGAATGCAAGCATGCCCGCAAGCGTGACCACAAAAGACGGAACGCCGACTTTCGCCACCAGAAAACCCCCGAACATACCGATCACAAGGCCGAGCAGAAGCGAAAGCACAATCGACAGCCATGCCGGAACGTGGGCCTGCGTCATCAAAATAGCGGAAATGGCGCCGATGAAGCCGCACAGGAACCCGACGGAGATATCGATGTGTCGGATGATCAGGATGAGCGTCATTCCAACGGCAAGAACGGCGATGTAGCCGGTCTGGTTGATCCAGTTGCTGATGTTTCTCGGTGAAATGAAGTCGCCGCCCGTGCTGACGCTGAAGATGACGATAATGGCGGCCAGGGCGATATACATTCCGTAATCACGGATGTTTTTCTTTAGCAGCGTTTTTGTCTCGGTCCAAAGATTCATATTCTCTCGCTCCTAACTGACCGTAGCCATTGTCATGATTTTTTCTTCCGTCGCTTCCCCGGTCGGAAGTTCCCCGGTGATCCTGCCTTCGGACATCACGTAAATGCGGTCGCTCATGCCGAGAATCTCGGGGAGTTCGGAAGATATCATAAGGATGCTCATGCCGTTTGCCACAAGTCGGTTCATAATGGTGTAAATTTCATATTTGGCGCCCACGTCGATGCCGCGGGTCGGCTCATCCAGAATCAGGGTATGCGGATCGATGAACAGGCATTTGCTCAGCGAAACCTTCTGCTGGTTCCCGCCGCTTAAATTACCGACCACCTGATCCACGGACGGCGCCTTGATATTGATCGATTTCATATACCCGTTGGCGGAGATTACTTCCTCGTTTTCATTGATGATTCCTTTTCTGCATATTTTTTTAAGATTGGACATGACGATGTTCTGCTTTATGTCCTGAATCAGAATCAGACCGTTCGCCTTCCGATCCTCCGTCATATACGCGAGCCCGCCACGAATCGCTTTTGCCGGATGATGGTAGCTCACTTTTTCTCCGTTGATGAACATGTCGCCCGACACCTTGTACCCGCGTGGATTCCCGAACACGCTCAGCGCGAATTCGGTGCGGCCCGCGCCCATCAGCCCCGCGATGCCGACGATCTCGCCCTTTCGCACATTCAGGCCGACATGGTGAAGAATCTCCCTGCCGGCAGCGGGGTCGTACGCCGACCAGTCCTTTACTTCAAAACTGACTTCGCCGATTGTACGCTGCTCCTTGGGAGGATAAACGTTGTCGATCTCCCGCCCTACCATATGGCGGATGATCACATTTTCCGGAACCTTCTGTTTTGTCGCATCCATGGAGCAAATGGTTTTGCCGTCGCGCAGTATTGTGATGCTGTCGGCGATTTCAGATATTTCCTTTAGCTTGTGGGATATCATGATGCAGGTGACCCCCTGCGTTTTCAATTTTCTCAGCAGGTCCAGCAAATGTGCGCTGTCGGCTTCCGTCAGGGCGGCCGTAGGCTCGTCGAGAATCAGCAGCTTTATGTCCTTGCTGAGCGCCTTCGCGATCTCAATGAGCTGCCGCGTGCCGACGCCGAAGTCCTTGACTTTTGCGACAGGATTCGCGCCGCACCCTACCTTCTCCAGTATTTCCCTGGCGTCGATGATGGTCTTGTTCCAGTCCACCGTCTTCCCGTTCATGATCTCATGGCCGAAATAGATATTTTCGTAAACAGTCAGCTCGGGAATCAGCGCAAGCTCCTGATAGATGATGGCGACGCCGGCTTTCTCGCTGTCGGCGATATTTGTGAAATGCTGCTCCGCGCCGTTCAGGATGATCTGTCCACTGTAAGTGCCATAAGGATAGACCCCCGAGAGAACTTTCATCAAGGTGGACTTTCCGGCTCCGTTTTCGCCCACAAGGCAGTGGATTTCTCCCTTCCTTACCTGGAAGTTGACCCGGTCCAGAGCTTTGACCCCCGGGAATTCCTTTGTGATATCCTTCATTTCAAGTATGTAATCACCCATACGCAAAATCTCCCTTAATATGCTGTAAAAACAGATGGGACACTGGATCTTTGTCACCAGTATCCCATCTGCTTTTTGTCACGTTACTTCAGGTTGGTGAAATCGGAAGCCTGATAGTATCCGGAGTCGATAATGGCACTCTTCACATTTTTGGAATCCACGACCTGAACGTCTGTCTGTTTTGCCTTGACGTCGACCATTTTATTGTTGTATGTTCCTGTTGTCTCGGGAGTTTTGCCTTGGAGGATGGAAATCGCCATCGCAATGGAGTCCTTGACGAGAATGCGTACATCCTTGAACACGGTCATGGACTGTTTGCCGTCGATGATATACTGGATCGACGCCTTTTCGGCGTCCTGCCCGGTGATCTTATAGCTTGTCACCGCCGTGTCCGCCGCGAACACATCCGAAATGGAGCGCGCCGTGCCGTCGTTTGGCGCAAGGATATAAACGTTGCCCTTGTCGGCCGCCTTCGCCGCCGTCAGATGAGCTTCGGCCTTATTCTTCGCTTCGTTGAAATCCCAGTTAGTGGTGACCTGTGCGATGATCTTGCTTTCCTCGTCGCGGGTCAAGGTCGCTTTGGACTGAAGATTGACGGCTTCGCTGGAGTTCTTGATGACGAACGTCCCGTCCGCAATCTTCGGCTGAAGAACGTCCCATGCGCCCTCAAAGAAAAGGAACGCGTTGTTGTCGGTCGCGGCTCCGGTGTAGAGATACAGCGGATTGCCTTTTCCGGCCGCATTGTCGATCAGATACTGTCCCTGCGCCTTGCCGACCGAAATGCTGTCGAATGTGACGTAATAGTCGACCGATTTCGTATCCGTGATGAGTCTGTCGTAGGAAATGACGGTGATGCCTTCCTCTTTGGCTTCGTCAACCGCCGCCGCCGCTGCTGCCGCATCCTGCGGGCAGATGATCAGCACCTTGATACCCTTGGCCATCAGTGCTTCTACATTTTCCTTTTCCTTTGCGGAAGAACCCTGGCTGAATAGAACTTCAATGGAATAATTGGATTCCTTCAGCGCGTCCCTGAATCTTGTTTCATCCTGCACCCACCTTGGTTCGTCCTTTGTAGGAAGGATAATGCCCACATCGATTCCGCCCGATTTTGCCGCGCCGCCCGAGGACTGGGCCTCCCCGGACGAGGCCGGCGCGACGTCGGCCGGTTTTGATTCGCAGGCCGTTAGCCCCGCGATCAGCATGACCGATAACAGTACAGCAAAAAACCTTTTCAAATTTTCAATCCACCTTCCAATTTCATTTCGATAGCAATGCACATAAATCACAGGACCGTTTGCTATCTTTTTGTGATATTCATCATACTATTGAAAGGCTTCGTTTACAATGAACCGGATTGCTGTGTATCATTCTTATATTGCCGAGTTCTGCGATCCACCCGGTTGAAGCAGCGTTTTATTGCCGCAATAATAAAAAGGAGCCTCTGTGAACAAACAGTTCACAGAGGCCAAAGGCAGTCCCCGCAGTGCGGAAAAAAGCGGGACTCCTGTGTGGTGAAGCTTATTTCGAGGAGACCTCAGGCGTGCGGTATACGTCCTCTCTGAGATGGAAGCCGTCCCTGATTACCGTTTCGTCGATATTACCCTTTGTCACCCCGACTACGTCGATCATGAGAAAAGGGACATTGTAGGTTCCGTCGCTTATGGTGCGGCTGTAGGAAAGCTTTTCCCCGTCGGCGAGAAGCTTGCAGGTTTTTACCGCCTGATCCACCAGCTTTTCGATCGGCTTGTAGACGGTGAGATGCTGCGTCCCGTCCACGATGCGCTGACAGGCGGCCAGGTCGGCGTCCTCCCCTACGACCAGCACCTTTTTGGCAAGCTTCGCTTCTGAAAGGGCGTCGATGGCGCCCCATGCGAGGGAGTCGTTGCCCGCGATGATCGCCTTGATCTGGTCCGGATGCTGCCTGAGCTGGTCGGAAACGAAGCTGTAGGCTCCTTCTCTGCGCCAGTCCTCCACCCATGTTTCCGCGACGATCCGGATCTTCCCGGCCTGAATCGGCCCGTTCAGCACGCTCATGCAGCCGTCGTGGGACATGGAGGTGTTGTTGTCGTCCTTTGACCCGTTTATTAGAAGATATCCGCCCTCGGGAACAGCTTTGACCAGCGAGCCTGCCTGCAATTCGCCGACCTTCACGGTGTCGAATGAAACATAGACGTCGGCATTGGCGTTCCTGACGAGCCGGTCGTACGCGATCACGGGGATTCCGGCCTTTTTGGCTTCCTGAACGCACGCCGCCGCGTCATCGCGGTCCTGCGGCGCGATGACCAGAACGTCGATCTTCTTCCGAATCATGTCCTGCACTTGTTCCCGCTGCATGGCGGCGTCGTTGTTAGCGTTGGAAACAATGACGTCCAGTCCCTCCTGTTTCGCTTTTGCGGAGAAGATATCGCGGTCCCGGAGCCATCGGTCTTCCTTGAGCGTTGCCATGGAGAATCCAACCAGTATTCTGTGACCTCCGCCCTCCGAGGACTCCGGAGCCTGCTTTGCGCCGCATCCCGTGCAGACCGCTCCGAGCACGACGGCAAGCAGCGCCGCCACCAGCCCGCCTTTACGCCGTTTGAAAGGTTTTGCTGTCACAAGACTCACTTCCCATAATGTTCTTTATACTCGCTTGCCGTGACGCCGACAATCTTTTTGAACAGTTTTGAAAAATAATTGGGATCGGCATACCCTACCTGTTTGGCGGCGTCCTTGACGGACGCATCCGTGGACGCTAAAATGTGTTTCGCCTTTTCAATGCGGATCCTGATCAACTTATCAATAAAATTTACGCCTGTTTCCTCCTTGTAAAAATGGCTGAAATAATAGGGGCTCAAGTTGACTTCTCTTGAAATTCCACCCAGCGTGACCTCGCTCTCGTAATGCGACTCCATGTAGGAATCGGCCTTCCGAATAATGTCGTTCGCCCTTTTCTTTTTCCCTGAGGCGATTTCATTCACCGCCCCTGCAATAAAGCGGCTGCAGATATGACAAAGCTCCGTCTGGCTGCATGCGGCGGCCGCCTCCCCGAGTGCGGCGGGGTAGTCCCGGATCCAGTTTCCCCACTTCCGGTCGAATCCAACGATCAGTGAGATGCAGTTGTTTTTCAGTTCATCGAAATCGGGCATGACGTCCGCGCACATCCGGTCGAAAATATTGGAAAAAGCGAACAGGGCCCCTCCCGCGTCGCCTTCATCCGCCTTGGTGCAGACCGCCTGAACAAGCTGCTGCGCGTAATAGTTCCCCGTGCCCTTCTTTTCCTCCAATATGTCCTCGTAATGCAGGATGGGGATTTCGCTTTTCAGCCGCGAAAGATACTCCAGCGCGCAAAGCGCCTGCCGATAGGATTCGCGCGCCCCCCGAACGTCCGGACAGTACCCCCCGATTCCGGCGGATAAACCCAGTTTCAGTTTCTGCGCCTGATGGAGAAAACGCCGCGCCGTTTCCACCGCCGCGAGCTTCTGCTCAAACCCAGGGGAATGTTCGTCCAGCACGTAAACGATCAGGCGGTTAAGCATAAGTGGCCCCACGACACACACACATACATTTTTCAGAATGTCGCGGTAGTTTTGATAAAACTTCTGGCTTTGTACTCCGATTCCGATTCTGTTCTGCACTTCACCCCCGTCCGTTTCCCCGAACTGGACGGCGAGAACATAGCCGCCCGTCCTTTCAAACCCAAAAAGCCGGCAGTACTTTTGAAGGTCTTCCTCGGAACCGTCCAGCATGCAGATGGAACTGATGAATCCCGTTTCCAGCACGGGGATCACCATTTCAAATTTTTCTTTCAGTTCCAGCTCCCGCTTGACCTTGTCGCGGCGCTCGTCGATCCGGTGGACCACCTTTTCCAGCGTTTGCACCAGCTTTTCCTCTTTTACCGGCTTTAGGAGATATTCGTCCACGTTCAGCGCGACGGCTTCCACCGCGTAGTTGAAATAGTCGAAGGCTGAAATGATGATGAAGTGGACCGCCGGGTTTTCTCTGCGGATATGCTTCATGGCGTCCAGTCCGTTGATGCCCGGCATGTTGATGTCCATAATTACTATATCGGGGTGAAGGCTGTCTGATTTTTCAACGGCGGCCCGTCCGGAGCCGGCCGTACCCACGACTTCAAGCCTGTCGAGATCGTTTCGGATTATGTACTCGACGGATTTCACCGCGATCGGTTCGTCGTCAACGATCAGCACCCGGTACATTTTCGCCACTCCCTTCGTAATTCAGCGGCAAGACCAGAATGAATTTTGTCAGACCGCCCGCGCAATCGATCCACATGACGTCACGCCTGTCAAAGAAAAGCCGCAGCCTTTTCAGCACGTTGTCGAGTCCGATCCCCGTCGTGTGCCCCCGCTCATGGGGCCTGTCGTCGCCGGTATCTTCGGGGGATCCGTTCAGAATGGATTCGATCTGCTCCGGCGGCAGGCCGCTCCCGCTGTCGCAGACCTCAATATGGGCAAGCTTTCCCTCCTTCCATGCTCTCAGCCGGATGGTGCCGCCTTCTTCCATTTTGCTGATGCCGTGAATATAGGCGTTTTCAACGAGCGGCTGCAAAGTCATCCGGGGAACAACGAGTCCCATCAGCTCCGAATCCGTTTCGTCGGCCTCGAGCGAAAACCGGATCGTGTCGCCGAAGCGCATCTGCAAAAGATACATATAGGACACGACGTTGTCGATTTCCTGCTTCAGCGTGGCGTTGGAGTCCAGCCCGTTCAAGTTATAGCGGAAAATATCGGCCGCGTTTTCAAGGTAGGTGCAGGTAGCCCTGTCTCCCTGGAGCATGGCGATCTTTGCCCCTATGTTGATTGTGTTGAAAATAAAATGAGGGTTTACCTGCGACTGGAGCGCCAGAAGCTCCGACTCGTGCAGCGCGTTTTTCATTTTCAGGTTATTCAGCTTCTCTTCACTCAGCGTGCGTTCCAGGCGCCTTTTCTCCTGGATCTGGTCGACATATTCCCTGATGCTGACCACCATGGAGGCGAACACACTGTACAGCGTATGGATTTCTCCGCTGGTCCTGTCCGGCTGGATGGCAATGTCAAAATCGCCGTCCGCAATCCTCTGGGCGTATCCGGCAAGCCTTGTGATGGGTTTGGTCACCTCGAAACTGAACAGAATGATCATGGCGATGACGAATCCCATGACGCACGCGATTAAGATATCGTTGAGCAGAGACGTGTTTTGCTGCCGGACGCTGATCTCCTCAAACTTTTCCGAACTGTCGATGACGTCGCGGCTCATGATCTCTTCCATATAGACCGTGATGTAGTCGCTTTCCTTTACGATTTCCTCATAATCGGCCGTGTAGGCGGAGATATTTCTTCCTCTTTTTTCGTTTATGGCAGCTTCAGCTTTATCAAGGTAGTTCAAAATCATATTTGCTACGTTTTTGATTTTAATCCCCCGCTCCGTGTAGGAAACCTCCGAAAGCAGTTCGGCGGCGTTTTCGTTGAGGGAGGAACTGTCGTTGTAAAATGCGATGAGACTGTCCGAACTGCTGGTGGAAAGATAAATTTCAATATCGTTCTGAACCTTTTCCAGTCTGCTGTAGGCCACTGTGAGCTCCAGATTCTTTTTCAGCATCTGGTTCGTGTCCCCCATCAGGATCTGGGAGGAAAGGTAGGCGAAAAGGCTGGCGAGCATGATGGTGGAAACGGCAAGCAGGAAAAAGGCCATTAGTTTCGTGCGGTATTTCATCCCGCCGAATGACGGCCTCGTTTTAATTTTCATCATTAGCCACCTGATACCGGTCGACATTTGCCGCATCGATGGAAAACAGATCCGTATTCAGGCTGTCGGAGATATGGTTCCCTTTCAGAATCGAGTTGAGCTGCTGAACGCAATTATAGCCGATATGGTAGGCGTCCGGGCAGACGGAACCATAAATGACACCACGTCCGATGTAATTCAAAGTCTGGGGCATGGCCCCATAGCCGATGACTGAAACGTCTCCCACGCGGTTCTCGTCGACCAGTACCTGAGCAATGCCGGGCGTGCTGCGCTCGTCCGTGCAGAGAATCAGGTTGATTTTCGGGTCCTGTGTCAGAATGGTACTCATCAGTTTTTCCGTTTCGAACATGCCGGAATCCAGCGCATATATTTTCTGAACCTGAATTCCCTTGTTTTTGGAGAAAACGTCCATCATGCCCTGCAGCTTCAGGTTTTTATACTGGCTGCTTTCCTTGCTTCCGCTGCCGTTCACAATGATCGCCGCGTTCCCTTTGCCGCCGCAGGCCTTTACGCCCATCTCGCCCTCGCGGAAGCCGATGTCGTAGCTGCTGGAACCCACCGTGGGAACTTCGGGAATAAAGAAGTGGTCGTTCTCGAAAGTAAGTATGGCAATTTTTTTCTGCCGCGCTTCCGAGGCAAGGGCGGATGTCTTTTCAATATCCTCCGCCTGAAGCGCGATTCCGTCAACATTGGAGAGGAGAGCTTTCTCAAGAGTTTTCACCGAGGTGTCTTCATTGTTCTGGGCGACATCTACGAATTCAACATACACATTCAATTTTTTTCCGGCATCGGAAGCTCCTTTTTTAAACGTCGTCCAAAAATGCTCATTTGTGCTCTGCGTCACAAGCTGAACGTGGTAAGCGGGTTTGCCCACAGGCTCCTGCCCGTTTGTCCGGCTGCGTCCGGTGTCGTAAAGACCGTACAGCATAGCGGAAATCATGATCAGCACGATGACCAGAGACGCAAAAATGCCTTTCATGCGATTTCATCTCCATCGGAAGGAAATTACGTTTTTAAGAGGTTTCCTCCCAGGCCTTTCGGGCCGGGGCAGCGTCAAATCCTATATTAGAATAATAGCATTTCTTAGTAGAATATAATTCCTTCTATGAACGATATTTGCCTCTCCAATTTATTATTACCAATTAATGGATATAAACGGAATACCCTGAAGGTCATTGTCAATGACAAGCCATTGCATTTTTCCCTGTCGGGCTGCCTGGCCGCCGGTCTTCCATATCCGAATAACGGACCCGAAAGAGGGAATATCGTGTCTTCCGAAGGGGCGGTGCGGGTATCAGACAGCAGAATTCGCGCCACGTTTTCAAAGGTATCCCAGAGGAAGCGGAGCAGGCAGCTTCTGAGCAAGGGGGTGCTGAAATGGCGAGAAAAAGTAGAATCTATGCACAGCCTCTTAATGCAGCGCTGCCAAACCGTGTTTACAAAAGTCTGTATGTGCGCCTTTCCGTTATGGACAGCGGCAAGTTGGACAGCGATATGCTGCAAAATCAGAAAAGCCCCCTGCGCGCTTATATGGCGGGCAACAGAGTTTTCTCTTTACGAGGTCTATATTGACAACGGAGAAACCGGGGTAAGCTTTCCCTGTTCGAGTGACGCACTGATCCTTGGACATGCTCTGGGTCGTGGCCGCCGGAGGCGCAAAAGGCGCTTTGTGTCCGGGCCATAGATGCGGGCGATGCCGCTACCAGAACATGCAGAGCCGTTCCAGATTCGCGTAAAAGGCCGGGTCGGTGTAATAGATCGTGTTCCTCTCGTTGCCGAAAATCACCGCGGTCCCCACAAGAATGGTGAGAATCAGGCTGGCGCAGGACAGCGCGTAAGAAGGGGAGCGGCCCCCCGCCGCCGGGGAGGACCGGGCGCATTCCCGGTTGAGATCCAGAATGACAAGCAGCGAAAGCGCCGACAGCAGCGGCGAAAAGTCCGTGACATAGCGGATATCCATGCCGGAAACGGAGTAATTCAGCACGGCGATTCCGAGCGAGAGCAGAAGGACCGTCCAAAAAAACAGCCGCGCGTCGCTTCTTTCCCGGTAGACCGGGGAGCGGCGCATCCCGAAAATCCACCACAGGCTGGGAAAACTCATCATGCCGAGCATCACGATATGCAGTTTATACGAGGAGTAATAATTGAACTGCCTGTCAACAACGTGGAGAAACGGAAACCTGGGGTCAAGGCTGGGAAACTGCAAGAAGTAATGGTAGACGGCGGGGATGAGGTTCAGGATGCTGAAGCGGTTGCAGCTCATGTTGTCGATGGTAAGCTGATACGTCGTGCCGAATTCGAACGGCGAGCCGAACCGCAGAAAATTGTATTCCATGAGCGCCAGCGCGCCGCAGAGGACCGGCAGGGCGAACGCGCCGAGCCGCAGCAGCCGGCGCGAAATCCGTCCCTCTCCGTGCAGCAGCTCCTTCAGGAGCGCCGGCAGGACCAGCACGATGGACAGGGCGGCGACCGGCCTGCTTCCCACGGCGAGGACATAGGCGATGCCGCCGAGAAACAGAAGGAACGCCCGCAGTCCCGCCCGGCTCTCTCGGTCCGACCGGAAGATCAGGAAAAGAAAGGCGCACAGAAACAGCATTTCGGACAGATAGGCGATGTAATAAAAGTCCGCTGAAATCTGGAGCATGAACAGCATGCTGGAAAAAACGGCCGCCGCCGTCCCAAGCAGAAATAAGAGAAGATTGATTTTTTTGCAGTACCGCAGCGCGAGTTCGCGCAGCAGCAGAAAGAGGAACGGGATGGCCCAAAGCGCCAGAATGGCACCGGCCTGCGAATCCGCCGGCAAAGAGTGAAACAGAAAATAATAAGGATAGTAAACGGTGAAGAGGGGCGTCAAGCCGAAATACGAGTAGTATTTTCCATTATAATAGGAACGGTCCCAGCTGAACGAGACGCCATCCGCCACACGGGCGCTGTAATCATAGGGATTTTTCATTGCCCCCAGCTTCGGGTCGACGCTCAGATCCAGGTTCAGCTGCCCCTTCTGGAACGCGTCGAATTGCTGGATATAGCAGCCGTAGGCTTCCGGGGCCCCCCGCAGCGGGTACGAAATCTCCTTTCCCGCGCCGGCGGCGTTGCAGAGGGCAACCGACACAAAGCACAGAAGGACCGCCAGCCAGACAATGATCCGATTGTGGGTATGGGAGGTCCGATCGTAGAAAACCGTCCAGGCTTTTTTCCGGATGATGCACAAGGTTCCGACCGCCAGCAGGGAAAGCAGCAGAAAACGGCCCCAGGAAAAGAAGAAACCCGGCTGGTTGACCGAGATTCCCTGAATGCGCAGGCCGGCGCAGCTGTCGTCGAAGACGAAGCGGACCGAATCCAGTTTTCCGGCGGAGTAGACCGGAAGGACCGTGGTCCGGGCGGAATCGGCGCTGAAGTCGTAGGTGCCGCAATGGTAAAAGTCGGCGGCCATGTTCTCGTCGCGGAGTTCCACTTTCACGATGCAGACTTTTCCGTTGTCCTTCGCCTGAATCCGGAAGCAGCAGGTCGTTCGGCCGACCCCGTCAAAGGTCACGGACCCGCCGTTGTCTCCAATGGAGATTTCCCCTCCGGAAAAGGAGGCCCCGTTTTCCAGTTTGGCGCCGTCGAGGGGGAGGGATCCCGCGGACATATTTTTTACGGAAGGAACGAAACTTAAATAATTGAAAACAAAGAGTTCACAGAAAAGGCAAAGGGCAACAAGGATGCAGGCGGTTTTCATGATGGAATAGAGTTCTCTTCCAGAGAAGAATTCCCCCATCTGCCGCAGCATCCAGACACAGAGGACGGACGCGCAGAACAGAGCGGCTTCTAAAAAGAGGATCGGCCATCCGGTTCTGAGAAAGGCGTCCGGGGTGGATTCCGCCCTGCCGATGAAATTACCGGTCAGAAACAGGATGGCAAAGCACAGGAGCGCCGAGAGGCCGCACATCACGGCATAATTCCGTTTCCCGAAGGAAAAAACCGATTCCCGGTGCCGCATTCCGAACAGGAGGAAGCCCGGAGCGAAAGTGCCGGCCGCCAGCAGGGCGGAGAGGAGCAGCAGCTGAGTCAAGTTTTATCCCCCGTTTCGTGTTTTTGCGGAAAGCCCGTGGCCTGTCCCAAAAGCCGGACGGCTTCTTTTCGCCCTTTTCCGGCAGGGAGGATCAGATAATCCATCCCGGCGTTTTCCGCCGCCTTTCCGTCCCGGTCGAACCGGTCCCCCGCCATCAGGCAGTCCGAGGGAGAAAGTTCATTTTTGCCCAGAATTGCCCGCAGCCCGGCGGGGTCGGGCTTCAGCCGCCGGATTTCCGGGTCCGCGGCGCAGTAACAGCCGTCCGCTGAAAGCCGGAGGGCTTTCAGCTTTTCCGCCGCGGGGTAGTCGGAATAAATGAAAACAAGAATTCCCCGGCCGCGGAGTTCGGGGATCAGCTTTTGCAGCCGCCGGTCCCGGCAGGCATAGAGATGGGAGAGCGGGGCCTTGAGCATCCACGTTTCGACGGTACGCCGGACGGCGTCTTCGGGGAGGTGTAATCTCCGCGCGACGGCGGAGTACTGCTCCGTTTCCCAATCTCCCGAAAAACATTCCGTTTCGCGGTTTTTCCGGTAACCGGAGAGAATTTTGCAGTCGCGAAGCCCTTCCCGTCCGTGCCGCAGGCAGTGCCGAAGCAGCTCGGCGGCCATGAAAAGGCGGAGCGCCCGCTGATGATAGAGTGTGCCGTCCATGTCGAAAATAACCGCCCGATAGGGCCTCCCTTTGGAAGTGAGGCTCTTTTTTATCCGCATCAGCTTACCTCGATCAGGCTGTCGCTCAGGAAAACGCTGAGCTGTGGAATATTGACGAACAGCAGGACTACCACCAAAACGAGAAAACAGACCAGGTACAGCATCAAAAATTTTTCACGGAACAGTTTTTCCGGCTTCTGTGCCGCAGAGTCCTTTTTCAGCCCGATGGAAAAATAGAGACAGAACAAACCGCACAGAAACGGGACCGCCAGAAGCAGCTCAATCCGGTACTTGACCAGAAAGACGCCGAGAAAAAACACCGAGAACATCGCGTAAAAAAAAGAAGAGATCAGCAGCGACTTCTCCGAATAGTGCAGAAAGGATTTCCGGTATTTTCCGGCCAGGGCAGGGTCGGCGATCATCCTGTATTCGGAAAAGCGCTTGACCGCCATTAAAAAAGCCCCGCCGAACCAGAACCCGAGTATGATGCTGACGGGCGGGTAATACCGGTCTGTGATGATAAACCACCCGAGGTAAAACCGAAGCGCGTTATTGACCGATTCGGTGAGGACGTCCAGGTAAGGCAGGTCCTTCAGTCTCAGCGGGCGCACATTGTAGAGGAGGCCCATCGCGAGAAGCACGAGCTCCGCCGTCAGAAAACAGCGGTTGATCCGGGCGGAAAGCAGGAGCCCGCCCGCGCAGAGAAGACAATACTCCAGAAGTAAAAACCTGACGCTCATCTGTTCCGTGACGAAGGGCCGGAATTTTTTCGTCGGGTGAAACCGGTCGAAATCGGCGTCCAGCCATTCGTTGATGACGTAGTTTGCGGAAGCGATGAGGCAGGTCGCCGCAAGACCGATCAGCAGAGGAGCGGCTTTTTCCCAGGGCATATGCTGGGAGGTTAGAAAAAACGCGAAAAAAGAACCCGGCAGCAAAAAGAGGTTTTTGATCCAGTGGTCGGGCCGTGCGATCTTAATATAATTTCTCAGTTCGGAAGGTCGATGCGTTTCCTGCATGAAATCAGATTCCATTCTCCGTTAAATTGATTGACCGGCTGATAGTGACCTCCGGGGCGGCTTCTCCGCCGTCCGTGCCCGGAGGCTTCGATTCCCCGGATCATCTTCCGTCTCATATCAGATTTTAATACTTCTTTTCCTTTCTTTCAACTAAAAGTATCATGAGTATTTTGCCGGCGCGCCGGAATCGGTCCCCGATCCCAGTGCGCCGGCGGGAGAGTTACGGAAAAAAGGGAACGGCCCGCCTCAGGCGGGCCGTTCCCTTTATATAGGAAGATATGTAAAGAATCTTATAATTGAATGAAGTGCAAGTCAGAATCTGGAAAAATAGGAGGATGAATCGCCGTCGCGGTTTCCCGCCGCCGCAAGGCGGATCGAAAGGCGCGTTTCCAAAAGCCGCAAACACGCCCTCCTGCCGCTCTTTTATGATTGCAGGGGCAAATTCACACGACGCTGAACAGCAGTTCTCCATAGGTCGGGTACGGCAGGTAACCGGAGCCGATCAGCGGCTCGACCTGGTCCGCGACGGCGCGGGTCTCGGACATCTGGGCGAATACGGTGTTGCGGAAGTATTCCGCCTCGTCCAGAGCATCCTTAAATTCCCGATCCGTGCTGGCGGCGGCTTCAAGAGCCTCCGTCTTCCTGTACAGGTCGGTGACCAGCGGAGCGAGTTTTTCCAAAAGTCCCTTTTCGAATCCGCAGCACAGATCCGGAGAAAGCTGTTTTTTGCTGTTTGCCGTTTCGCTCAGGTCTTTCATGTAGGCGGCGGCGGCGGGGAGAAGGTCCTTGCGGATCATGTCGGCCATGGCGAGCGCCTCGATGCTGACCTGTTTATAATAGTTCTCAAGCTGGATCTCATAGCGGGAGTAAACCTCCGTTTTCGTGAGGACGCCGTGCTTTTCAAACATCGCGACATTTTCGGGCTTAATATAGTACGGCAGCGCTTCCACGGTGGAGTGCAGGTTCAGAAGGCCGCGCTTTGCGGCTTCGTCGACCCATTCGGGCGCGTAGTTGTTGCCGTTGAAAATGATGCGTTTGTGCTTTTTAATGACTTCCTGGATCAGGGCGTTCAGTTCCGCTTTGAAATCGGACGCCTTTTCCAGACGGTCCGCGAAGCAGCACAGCGTATCCGCAATGATGGTGTTGAGCATCATGTTTGGGCAGGCGATGGAATCGGAAGAGCCGACCATGCGGAATTCAAACTTGTTGCCGGTGAAGGCGAACGGGGAGGTGCGGTTGCGGTCGGTCGTGTCCTTCGGGATTTTCGGCAGCACGTCGGTGCCGATCTCCATGAAGACGCGGTTCTTTTTGCCGCAGGGAGCGCCGCTTTCAATCGCGTTCAGGATCTCTTCCAGGTCCTCGCCGACAAACATCGAAACGATGGCGGGAGGCGCTTCATTTGCACCCAGGCGGTGGTCGTTGGCCGCGCTGGCGACGCTGATCCGCAGAAGGTCCTGGTGCTCGTCGACCGCCTTGATGACGGCGGCGAGGAAAAGCAGGAACTGCGCGTTTTCGCTGGGCGTTTCTCCCGGTTCCAGCAGATTTTCGCCCTTGTCGGTGGACATGCTCCAGTTGTTGTGCTTGCCGTTGCCGTTGATGCCGGCGAAGGGCTTTTCATGCAGCAGGCAGGTCAGGCCGTGCCGGATGGCGACCTTTTTCATCAGTTCCATCACAAGCTGGTTGTGGTCCGTCGCGACGTTGCTGGAGGTGAAGATCGGCGCCAGTTCGTGCTGAGAAGGCGCAACCTCGTTATGTTCAGTTTTCGCCAGGATGCCGAGCTTCCACAGCTCCTCGTTCAGGTCCGCCATGAAGGAGGCCACGCGGGGCTTGAGCGCCCCGAAGTAGTGGTCGTCGAGCTCCTGCCCCTTCGGAGGCTTTGCCCCGATCAGCGTTCTGCCGGTGTAGATCAGGTCTTTTCTTTTTTCGTACAGCGCCTTGTCGATCAGGAAGTATTCCTGTTCCGGGCCGACCGTGGTGGTCACGCGGGTCGCCTCGGTGTTGCCGAACAGCCGCAGGATGCGCAGGGCCTGTTTGTTCACGGCATCCATTGAACGGAGCAGCGGGGTTTTCTTGTCCAGGGCCTCTCCTCCGTAAGAATAAAAGGCGGTGGGGATGCAGAGGGAACTTTCCTTGACAAAGGCGTCGCTGGTCGGGTCCCAGGCGGTGTAGCCCCTCGCTTCAAACGTAGCTCTCAGCCCGCCGGACGGAAAGCTGGAAGCGTCCGGCTCGCCCTTGATCAGTTCCTTGCCGGAAAATTCCATGATGACCTTTTCCCCGTCCGTGGGAGAAATAAAGCTGTCGTGCTTCTCCGCGGTGATGCCGGTCATCGGCTGGAACCAGTGGGTGAAGTGGGTCGCGCCTTTTTCCAATGCCCATTCCTTCATGGCGTTTGCCACCACGTCGGCCACTCTCGGGTCAAGCGTTTTGCCCTTTTCCCTTGTCTCCTTAAGAGCCTTATATGCCGATTTTGGAAGCCTAGCTTGCATTACGGTGTCGTTGAACACCATGCTTCCGAACAATTCCGGAACATTGCCCATCAGAAATCCACTCCCTATATAAAATACGTTGACAATGAAAAAAGATGCTGTGGGGGCACTTACAGAAAGCCCCAACAACATCCTCGTTGTATATTCCTATTATATGGCGGTCAGGGCAAAAAGTCAATCTTTAATTGCCGGCAAATGCAAAAAGGAAAGAAAAAAAAGTCGGAAAGCGTCATTCAACCTCTTCTTATGAATTTTGGATAACAAATTCCGCCATTTCGGTAAAAATCTCAGAAACACTTGACTTTATCGGATAAACATTATATCATGGGAAAACGTACAAAAGTAAAGTATTTTTAAAAATAAGTTTATATTATTAACAAAGCCCTCCGTTTTCAAATTCAGACCAAAAGGCAAAAGAAAACGGTAAGTCTGTTTCCTGCAGGGAGGCTGAAGGAAAAATGCAAAATGAGGGGCAAATCAGAATTCCGTCCGGATGCG
Organism: Caproiciproducens sp. NJN-50; assembly: GCF_004103755.1. Classification (NCBI taxonomy): domain Bacteria; kingdom Bacillati; phylum Bacillota; class Clostridia; order Eubacteriales; family Acutalibacteraceae; genus Caproiciproducens; species Caproiciproducens sp. NJN-50. The sequence continues at coordinate 174,781 of NZ_CP035283.1, forward strand.
CGATCACGGGCGTGATTTCAAAAAGCGGCGAACGGTTCAGCGGCGAAACGGCCATCCGGTCCATCGAGCCGATGCATGACCGCTCAAACGGGCTGGGCGGCGGCTTCGCGGCCTACGGGATCTATCCGCAGAATCGCGATCTTTACGCGTTCCACGTCTTTTACGACAGCGCGCGCGCCAAAGACGAGTGCGAGGAAATTTTTCAGTCCAGCTTCGACGTGTCCGTCGCCGAAAAAATACCGACCCGCAAAATTCCGCAGATCACGGATGAACCGGCCGTCTGGCGCTACTTCGGCCTTCCGTACGACAAGCTGCTGCAGAGCACAGGCCTTGACGAGCGCGAATTCGTCGCGCGCTTTGTCATGAAGATCAACACGCAGATCACAGGGGCCTATGTGTTCAGCAGCGGGAAGAACATGGGCGTGTTCAAGGCGGTCGGCTTCCCGGAGGACGTGGGCCGCTACTACCGGCTGGAGGATTACGAGGGCTACTGCTGGACGGCGCACGGCCGCTACCCGACGAACACGCCGGGCTGGTGGGGCGGCGCTCACCCGTTCAGCCTGCTGGATTACACGGTGGTACATAACGGGGAGATTTCCTCCTACGACGCGAACCGGCGGTGGATCGAGATGTTCGGCTACCGCTGCACGCTGCTGACCGACACGGAGGTCATCACCTACATTATCGATTATCTGAACCGGCGTCAGGGAATGAGCCTGACTGAGACCGCCGACGTGATCGCCGCGCCGTTCTGGAGCGAGATCGACCGGATGAGCCCGGAGGAGCAGAAGCGCTACACCTATCTGCGGAATGTGTTTTCCGGCCTTTTGATCACCGGCCCGTTCTCGATCCTGCTCGGTTTTACCGGCGGCATGATGGCCTTGAACGACCGCCTGAAGCTGCGCAGCATGGTGGTCGGCGAAAAGGGCGACCGCGTGTACGTCGCGAGCGAGGAATGCGCGATCCGCACGGTGGAGCCGGAGCCGGACCGCCTGTGGTCCCCGCGCGGCGGGGAGCCGGTCGTCATCCGGGTCAACGAGGGGGTGCGGGTTTAATGGCGATCAACTATAAAATCCCGGAATACGACGTTCTGCGCGACCCGCAGCGCTGCATTGCCTGCCGTGTCTGCGAGCGCCAGTGCGCGAACGAGGTGCATTCCTTCGACCCGGATTCCGGAACGATGAAGAGCGACGAAAGCAAATGCGTCAACTGTCACCGCTGCGTCGCGCTCTGCCCGACGCATGCGCTGAAAATCGTCAAAAACCCGGACACGTTCCGCCTGAACGCCTACTGGGGGCAGAGCGACATCAGCGAAATTTACGCCCAAGCGGAAACCGGCGGCATGCTGCTTTCCTCCATGGGCAACCCGAAGCCCTATCCGATCTACTGGGATAAAATGCTGATTAACGCCTCCCAGGTGACGAATCCCTCCATCGACCCGCTGCGCGAACCGATGGAGACCCGGACCTTCCTCGGCAAAAAGCCGGACCGCGTCGAGCGCGGTCCGGACGGTAAGATCAAAACCGACGGCCTGCCTCCCCAGCTCAAGCTGGAAGTTCCGATCCTGTTTTCCGCCATGAGCTACGGTTCCATCAGCTACAACGCGCACGAGAGCCTCGCGCGGGCGGCGCGGGCGCTGGGGACTTTTTACAATACCGGAGAGGGCGGGCTGCACGAGGACTTTTACGAGTACGGCCCGAACACGATCGTGCAGGTCGCGTCCGGCCGGTTCGGGGTGCATCCGGACTACCTGAAGGCCGGCGCGGCGATTGAGATCAAAATCGGCCAGGGAGCGAAGCCCGGCATCGGCGGGCATCTGACGGGGGCCAAGATCACGGACGCCGTTTCCAAGACCCGAATGATCCCCAAGGGGACCGACGCGATTTCCCCCGCGCCGCATCATGACATTTATTCCATTGAAGATCTGCGCCAGCTGGTTTATTCGCTGAAAGAGGCGACCGAATATCAAAAGCCGGTAATTGTCAAGATCGCGGCGGTACACAACGTCGCCGCCATCGCGAGCGGCATCGCGCGCAGCGGCGCGGACATCATCGCGATCGACGGGTTCCGCGGCGGCACCGGCGCGGCGCCGACCCGCATCCGCGACAATGTCGGCATCCCGATCGAGCTGGCGCTGGCGGCGGTGGACGAGCGCCTGCGGCAGGAGAAAATCCGCAGCAATGTGTCTTTGATCGTCGCCGGCGGCATTCGGAATTCGGCGGACGTGGTCAAGGCCATCGCGCTCGGGGCGGACGCGGTCTATATCGCGACCCCGGCGCTGATCGCGCTCGGCTGCCACCTTTGCCGCACCTGTCAGGTCGGCAAGTGCAACTGGGGCATCGCGACCCAGCGCCCCGACCTGGTGAAAAGGCTGAATCCGGAGATCGGTTATCAGCGCCTTGTGAATCTGGTTTCAGCGTGGCAGCATGAAATCATGGAAATGATGGGCGGCATGGGTATTAACTCGATCGAGTCGATGCGGGGAAACCGCCTGATGCTGCGCGGCGTGGGACTGAACGACAGAGAGCTTGAGATCCTTGGAATCAAGCACGCGGGGGAATGAGCGATGAAACGGGTTTATGTAAACGAAGAATGGTGCCTGGGGTGCCATCTGTGCGAATACAACTGCGCGTTCGCCGCGACCGGCGAACGCGATATGGCGAAGGCGCTCAAAGGGATGGAAATCCACCCGAAGATCCAGATCGAGGGGGACAATCGGATCAGCTTTGCGGTTTCCTGCCGTCACTGCGACGATCCGATCTGCATGAAAAGCTGCATCGCGGGCGCAATTTCCCGAAGGGACGGCGTGATCCACGTGGACAAAGACAAGTGCGTCGGATGTTTTACCTGCATCCTGGTCTGCCCCTATGGGGCGGTGCTGCCCGCCCCGGACGGGCACGCGGTCCGGAAATGCGAGCTCTGCACCGACAACGCGTGCGGGGAGCCCGCCTGTGTCGCGGGCTGCCCCAACGGCGCCATCGTCTTTGAAGAGAGGTGAACCGAATGAAATATGTGATAATCGGAAATTCCACCGCGGCCGTCGGCTGCGTCGAGGGAATCCGTTCCGTCGATCAGGAGGGGCCGATTACGGTGATTTCCGACGAGCCGTATCCCGCCTACTCCCGCCCGCTGATTTCCTATCTGCTGCAGGGGAGCACGACGGAGGAGAAGATGAGGACCCGCCCCGCCGATTTCTATGAGAAGAACGGCGTGACGCTCCTGTCCGGAAAAAAGGCGGTCCGGATCGACGACGCCCGGAAGACGGTCGGACTGGAGAGCGGGGAATCGCTCCCTTACGACCGGCTGCTGATCGCGGCCGGCTCCCGGCCGTTTATCCCGCCGATGGCGGGGCTGGACCGGGTGGAAAAGAAATTCACCTTTATGAAGCTGGACGACGCGAAGGCGCTGGAAGCGGCCCTGACCCCGGAAAGCCGCGTGCTGATCGTGGGCGCCGGGCTGATCGGCCTCAAGTGCGCGGAGGGCATCCGAGGGCGGGCCGGTTCCATCACGGTTGTCGATCTCGCGGACCGAATCCTGCCGAGTATCCTTGACGAAACGGGCTCGAAGATGATGCAGGAGCAGATCGAATCGAACGGAATCGGCTTCCTGCTCGGAGACAGCGTCGCGGAGTTTGGGAAAGACCGGGCGCATCTGAAAAGCGGGAAAACGGTGGAGTTCGACCTTCTTGTCGTCGCCGTCGGCGTGAGGCCGAATACGGAGCTTGCCTCACAGGCGGGCTGCGAGGTCGGCCGGGGCATCGCCGTCGACGAGCGTTCCGCAACCAGTGTGCCGGACATTTACGCGGCGGGGGACTGCTGCGAATGCCGCGACATCACGACCGGGCAGCGGCGCGTCCTGGCCATCCTGCCGAACGCCTACCTGCAGGGGGAGGCGGCCGGAGTGAATATGGCCGGCGGCGAAAAGAGCTTTGCGAATGCCGTGCCGATGAACGCAATCGGCTTCTTCGGGCTCCACGTCCTCACGGCGGGCAGCTACGACGGGGAAGAAATCGTGGAAACCAAACCGGGCGTTTACAAAAAGCTGGTGGTGAAGGACAATCTGCTGAAAGGATTTATCCTGATCGGAGAAATCGCCAGGGCCGGAATTTACACATCCCTGATCCGGGAACAGACTCCGCTCGATACCGTCGATTTTGATCTTCTCAAACAGAAACCGCAGTTGATGGCGTTTACGGCCCGGCGCCGGGCGGAGAAACTCGGAGGTGCGAAATGAACCGGATTGACGCGGACGGAAGGGATTTTCGGGCGCTGAACGAGGAGATCCGCGCGGCGGCGGACCCGGACATCCTGGTTGAAAACTGCATGGGGCAGCGTTATATCGGCGCGGGAATGAGCGGGAAGAATCTGACGATCCGCGGAATTCCAGGCAATGCGATGGGATGCTATCTGAACGGGAGTTCCATTCATGTCTGCGGCAACGCGCAGGATCAGACCGGCGACACCATGAACGCGGGGACCATCGTGATCGACGGCTCCTGCGGCGATGCGACGGGCTATTCGATGCGCGGAGGAAAGATTCTGGTGCGCGGCAATGCGGGGTACCGCGTCGGCATCCATATGAAGGCCTATCGGGAGCAGAAGCCGCTGATCGTGATCGGCGGGGAGACCGGGAGTTTTCTCGGGGAGTACCAGGCCGGCGGAACCATCATCGTGCTGGGGATCGGCTCCAAAAGGAAAGCGCCGGTCGGAAACCTCTGCGGGACGGGGATGCACGGCGGGAAGATGTTTCTGCGCTGCGAGGAACTTCCCGCGGACCTTCCCCCTCAGGTGGCGGCGGCTCCGGCCACGGCGGCGGACCTTGAGGAGATCGGCGCATATCTGGACGAATTCTGCGCGGCGTTTTCGGTTGACAAACAGAGCTTGTTCGGCCGTCCGTTCTTCGTGCTGAGCCCGAATTCCAATAACCCCTATCAAAACCTTTACACGTTTAATTAATTTCAGACAAAGGCGGCGCGGCCCCGGAATCTTCCGGGGCCGCGCCGCCTTTGCCGTTCGTTCAGGAATTCTGCGCGTTCTTGATCCCCGCGAAATGAGCCGCGATCACGCGGTCGCACCAGGCGTCGAACTCCGGGTCCGGCACCTGCATCTCCGGGTGGGAAAGATAATATTCCACGCTGCTGCGGACGCCGTCCGCAAACCGGATGCCGGCCGAAAAGCCGGGCACCAGGCGTTTGATTTTGGAGTTGTCGAACACGGCGCAGTACGCCTTGTCGCCCAGCAGTTTGCCGAGCAGCTCCGGGTCGAACGCCGCGAGAAAATCCGATGGGATGTGGACCAGGTTCGGCTTGACGCCGAGCGCCGTGCCGATCGACTCCAGCGCGTCGTTCCAGGTGATCGCCTCGTCGCTGGTGATGTGGACCGCCTCTCCGATCGCGTGCGGATTGCCCAGAAGCCCGCAGAACCCCTTTGCGAAGTCGTCCGCGTGCGTAAACGTCCAAAGAGTCAGCCCGTCGCCGTGCACGATGACCGGCTTTCCTAAACGAATGCGCGAAAGCACCTGCCAGCCGCCCTTGCCGCCGAAAAAGGGCAGAGGGACTTTCCTGTCGCAATAAGTGTGGCTGGGACGCACGATGGTGACGGGAAAGCCATGGGACCGGTATGCCGTTGTGAAAAGCTCCTCGCAGGCGATTTTGTCCCGCGAATAGCGCCAGAACGGATTGCGCAGCGGCGTGCTTTCCGTGATGGGATACCGCACCGGCGGTTTCTGATAGGCACTGGCCGAGCTGATAAACAGGAACTGCCGGGTTTTCCCGGTGAAAAGGGAGATGTCCCGCATCGCCTGCTCCGGCTTCAGAACGGTGAAGTCCGCGACGGCGTCGAAGATTCTGCCGGAGAGCAGCCGCTCCATTTCCTCTTCGTCCGAAATATCCGCTTTCAGCAGTTCCGCGCCCGAGGGCGCGAGTTCCGGATGGCTGCCGCGCGTCAGCAGCGTCACCTGATCCCCGCGCGCCGCGGCGAGAGAGGCCGCCGAAGCGCTGATGACGCCGGTTCCGCCGATAAACAATACTTTCATCTTGCACACTCCTGTTTCCTGTATTATAATATAATAACATCGAAGGCTGCCGTCCCGGACATCCGGGAGGAAAGCGGTTTGTATATTTGCCCGTAAGGCTGCATAAAAATAAACAATTCTCAAGAATCGAAGAAAGGAAGTGACCGCGATGCTGAAAAATTTATCCTTTTTGAACATGCTGGTCTGGAATCTTGTCATTGCAGGGCTTTGGCATCTGGTCGTATTCCTGATCTGCATCAGAATGCCGAAATCCGCTTTTGACCCGGAAAAGGGGCGCTACGCGCCGAAACAGTGGGAACACGGCGGCCGCTGGTATCGGGATACACTGAAAATTCAGTTCTGGAAAGACAGGGTTCCCCAGCATATCGGGAAAAACGGATTTTCCAAGCAGCATTTGACGGAAATGTCGATCGACTATCTGGATGAATTCATCGTGGAGACCTGCAGGGGGGAGTGGATGCATCTGAAAAACTGCATCTGCGCCGTTGTCACGCTGCTCATCAACCCGCTGCTGGTCGGGATCGTCATGTCCTTTCTGATTATGCTGGCGAACGCCCCGTTTGCGGCCGTTCAGCGCTACAATCGTTTCCGTCTGCTGATCCTCCGGAAAAGACGCCTGCGGGACATCCGGTCTTCCCAGATGGAGCAGAACGCCGTCACCGCCTGATCCGAAACATTTTGTATTCTGTAAAACAGCCATGCCGTTTGCGGTACGGCTGTTTTTTGACTGCTGCCGGGGAAGGAAAATCCGATGAAAAAAATCCGTCTTCCCATTCTAGCCTGCCTGTGCTGGCTGCTGGCACGATTTCCGACGGTTCCTGCGTCCGCAGACTCCGCCGCCTACTTTTCCTATTCGATGAACCCCGTGTCCGCATCGGGAGAAGAACTGGTGCGCCTGGACGTGGCTGCCTACAAAACGGAAGAGACGGCGGCGGGGTTTCGGCTGAAGATACAATATGACGAGGACAAGCTCGATTATGTCAGCACCGAGACATCCGGCGCGGTCAAGAGCGGCACGATGCAGACAAACGGAGGTTCCGGCCTGGTCAGCAGCGTCTATGTCTGCAATACGGAAAACGGATACGCCCCCAAACTTTCCGGCACGGTCGCGTCCTTTGTGTTTCAGGTGGAGGCGGGTGCGAAGGCGGGAAACACGGCCCTGACCGTTTCGGCGGACCAGGTCTGCGATTATGATGGAGATTCCCTGGACGCGGACCAGGCGGAAACGAAGCTGAGCCTGAAGATTCTGCCTTCCCTTTCCTCAAAAGCCGCCCTGACCTCGCTTACCCCTTCGGCCGGAAAGCTCGAGCCGGATTTTTCGCCTTCGGTCCGCAGCTATTCTCTGGCGGTCGGCAGCGAGGTCAGCACCGTGGAGCTTCGGCCCGCCGCGGCGGACGGAGGAAAGGCCTCTGTCAGCCGGAAAACACTCAACGGGGCGGGAAAGGAGACGCAGATTGCCATCACGGTCACATCCGAGGACCGGTCGCAGACTGCGCAGTATCTGGTTACGGTCCAGCGTGCCGCAAAGGGAGACGGCGCCGTATCCGCAACGGGAGGAAAAGGGGGAGTCGAGAGCCCTGGCGCAGGCGGGGACCGCAAAAAGCCGGTATCGCTCCCGGAAGATGCGGGCGAAGTTCAAAACCAGGACGGCCCGGGCTCGCAGGTCCGGCCGCCGGAGGCGGAACAAGCCGCGGATTCGCCGCAGGCCGCTGCGGAAGCGCCGGGGAACGGGGAACAGAAATCTTCCGGGGACAGAACGCTGGTTCTGGTCGGAGACCGGATGCCCTCCTTTTTCACCGGGATGCTGGCCGCGGCCCTCTGCATCACGGTCGGCATTGCGATCAGCCTTTGGCTGCCGATCCGGCGGCAGCACTGAGACTCAGGCCTTGCCTGATAAATAAAAAACGCCGGATAGACAAATTCCTTCATTTTTCACACGAGGCCTAGGTCTTTTTTGTGAACTCCGTGTGGCAGACCGGGCAGGTGATCACGATTTTCCCCTTGCCTTTCGGCACACGCAAGGTGTTCTTGCAGCTTGGGCACCGGAAATACCGGTGCGTTTTTTTATCGTTCATCCGGTACAGGGTCCTGCCCCGCCAGCCTTCAAACCGGCCGGAAGCCGTGCGGAACCAATGGGTGATCCGGCCCCAGTACTTTAAAAACACGGCGTTTTCCTGATAACGGCGGGAAGTATTTCTGGAAAAGATCCGGAAAATTCCCCAGACCAGAAGCGCGAGAGCCAGAAAAGAAAGAATCGGCAGCCCGAGCAGTCTGGCCAGAAAAACCAGCACAAGATAAATCACAATCAGCCCGAGGCCGAGCTGGTCGGAGCCGTACCGCCCCGCCATCATCCGGCTGTACCAATAAGAGAAGCGCATAAGCCAGTTCAAACTTTCACATCCTTTCGCCGTGGAATTTCTATCATTATCATAGCATAGAAGCCCCGGAAAGAATTGAATAAACTGTAAAAACAAAGCTGCCGCGTCTCCTTTGCGGCAGCCTGAAACTTTATTGGATCACAACCGCAGTACCTTTCGGAATATGATCGTAAATCCATTTGGCGTTCTCCGTTTCCAGCCGGATGCATCCGTGGGACGCCGGGGTTCCGAGCTTCGCGGCCTCCTGCGGCTCCATGTCCTCGTTTTCATCGAACGGAAGGCTGTGGAACAGATAGGTCTTGTAAAAACGGGTCCAGTAATAGGCGCCTTCCTTTACCGCGGGATTGTAGAAGGATTCTCCGCGGTCGGTCACGGTAAAGGTCCCGGTCGGCGTTTCGCTGCCCTCCTCGCCGGAGGAACAGGCGAATTCCTTGACCAGCCGGTCCTTTGCATCCAGTACGCGGACTTTCTGGTCCTTCAGCGACACGTCGATTTTCAGCGGCTTTTGCGCTTGCTCCAGGGAAACGGCCGGGGTTTCCGGACCGCTGGAAGCGGGAGGCGCGGATTCCCGGCTCTGCGCGGGTGCGGACGACGCCGGAGAGGAGGATGCGTCAGCCTGGGAGGACGGCGGCGCGGAGGACTCCGGTTCGGCCGCCTTTGCAAACATGTCAAATTTCAGCCATTCGACGGCAACGGACATTCCCTCGCTGAACTGATCCGGCTTCAGCGAGGCGTAAGTCGCGCCCGCGCCCACGAAAAGAATCAGGGCAACGAGAAGAATGTGTTTCAGCGGTCCTTTTCCGCGTTCCTTCATCGGGAATCGGCACGTCCTTTCCTTTTTCGTCAGAATCCCGCCGCGTCCGGCGGCAAGTTCGAATTTCACTTCTTTTATTTATATTATAAAACCACGGACGCGGTTTTCCAACGTCCGTGAAAGAATTCATAATAATTTTACATATAGAGAAAAAATCGGACTGTTTTCGTTCGTTTACGACGGATTTGCGACCACGCCGAGAAAGAGGGGAAGGTCCGTCGAAGTGTCAACCACGGCGATGACGAACGGCCGGTCAAACTGCAGGACATGATCGGGCCGCGAGGATCCGGCCATGCCGACGGAGGTCACGGCTCCGGCTTTCAGACCCTTTTCGTCGGCCTGGATGAATGTTTTCTGCAGGACCGAATTGATAAACAGCTTGCCGCTTGGCGAACTGCCCATCGCCGAGAAATCCGCTTTCGCCGAATCGAACGCGTCGGAAAGGCCGAGCGATTTCAGCGCGTCGTTCAGGCCCAGCGTGCAGTCGAATTTGAATTTCGGCAGCGACGCCGAAGCAAATGCCTGCCCTCCGGAGCGCATCAGGCTCAGAAAGCTCTCTCCCGTCAGGCCCTTGAGATATTCATTCAGCGCCGTCCCGTTTTTTGGCAGGATCGCCGCGAAGGCGTAGCGCGGGTCCTTCAGCTGCTTGAGGATTCCCTCCGCCGCGCCGTCGCTCAGGTACGTTTCCATCGACCCCATCATTTTGGCGGTTTTGTCTCCGCCCGGCGCGTGAAACGTGTCGTCGGTGCATCCGTTATAAGCGTGTTCCCAGTCCTGCTCCAGATAGAGCGCGTTCATGAGAAACATCATGTCCGAGGGGTCGATCTTTTCGACCATTTTCTTGATGTTCCCGTCCGTGCTTTTGCTGACCCAGCCGTTGATCTTTCCGACGGAGGCGGGGTCCTCAAAGTCGAGCCGGAATGCATCCGAGCCGAAATAATCCGCGTTGGCCTGTAAAAACGGCTTTTCGACGGTCAGGCTTTTGTCCCGGTACCAGATCGAGTTGGCAAGCAGAAGCTTTCCTTCCGAGACGGATTTGAGGGCATTCTGCTCCGAAGCGAAATTTCGGTTCAGCGCCGAAAGATCCATTCCGCCGCCGAGCAGGGCCTCGAACTGGGAGAGCGTGTCTCCCTTTGCGCCGTTTGCCGTCATGCCGAGCGCGAGCGCGGCGGAAGCGGGCGAAACGAGGGAGTTTTTGTCGGCGGCGGCCGTCTTTTGAAAAAGTTTCACCGCGAAATCTGCCTGTGCCGAGACAAAATCGGAATCCGGTTTTGTCGGGATTTCCCGCTTTTGCGCGCTGATTCCCTCCATCAGGTTTTCCTTCGCCTCCACGGTGACGGTCGCCGGCTTCAGAAGCGGAGAAAAAGCCAGAACGCAGACAAGCGCGGCGGCCAGCGCGCCGGTGATCATCCAGCGTTTTTTTCGCGGTCGCCCTCCCGCCTGTTCCATCCGGCCGGCGGTTTCCCGCGTCCATTCTTCGGAAACATGGATGCGATTGCATTCTTCCCGGTATTTTTCCCTGTTATTCATCGTCAAAACCTCCTGTCAGCAGGTCTTTCAGCGCGGCGCGCGCCCGGTGCAGCCAGGAGGAAACCGTGTTTTCCCTCCTGCGCAGGATATGCGCGATTTCCCCGACGCTCAGACCCTCGTAATAATGAAGATAGATCACGTTCCGGTAGGGAACCGGCAGGCACAGGACCGCTTCCATCACTTCGGAGCCCCTCGCTTCGCCCGGCGGGTCCTCCGAAAGCGGGACCGCCCTCCGCTGCGCCGACCTGAGAAAATCCCGGCACTGGTTGACGGTCACCCGGATCATCCAGGCCTTTTCATGCTCCGGCGAAACGAATGCGCGGCGCGCGGTGATCCGTTTTAAAAACACCTCCTGTGCGATGTCTTCGGCGTCGGCCCTCGATCCGACATTGTGCAGGGCGATTCGCAGCACCATGCCGGAATACCGCTTCAGGAGTTCCTCCGCGCGAGTCTCTGCAGCCTCCATTCCTTTCTCCCCTTTCATTGATAATACGACGCGGAAGCCGGTTTTCTTGCGCCGCTGAAAAATTTTTTTGTTTTTCGTCCGGCCGTAAAAGCGGCCGGGCCCAGAGTTTAGAAATTATTTTCAGTTCGTTCATATTTAGGCTTGCAACGGGGCATCCCTATGGTATAAAATAAAGGGGTAAAAACAAGTGCGAACAACGAACGCAATTGATTTGGGCAAGGAAGTCCGACACGCTGTGCCGGCTTTTTTTGGCTTTATTTGAAATTTTGCCGCCGGGAGGTATGCGGAGTGGGCCATTACAGCAAAGAGGATATCTACAGGCTGGTGGAAGAAAACGACGTCACGTTCATCCGTCTGCAGTTTACGGACATCACGGGAATGATGAAGAACGTCGCCATCACAAAGAGCCAGTTGGAAAAGGCGCTGGATAACCAGTGCGTTTTCGACGGCTCTTCCCTGGACGGATTTGCGCGCGACGCGGAAGCGGACATGTGCCTGCATCCGGACCGCGACACGTTTACCATGCTTCCCTGGCGGCCGACCCACGACGGAGTGGCCCGCCTGATCTGCGACGTCTATTCCCCCGAAGGGGAGCCCTATGACGGGGACCCCAGGCAAATCCTGAAAAAGGAAATGAAAAAGGCCGCGGAGCTTGGGCTGGAATTCAACGTCGGCCCGGAATGTGAATTTTTTCTGTTTGAAATGGACGACTACGGCAGGCCGACCACGCAGACGCGCGACACCGCGGGTTATTTTGACCTCGGCCCGATCGACATCGGCGGCGACATCCGGCGCGAGATCTGCCTGACTCTGGAGAACATGGGCTTTGAGCTGGAGGCGTCCCACCACGAGGCGGCGGTCGGCCAGCACGAGATCGACTTTAAATACGACACCGCGCTCAAGACGGCGGACAACATCATGACGTTTAAGATGGCGGTCAAATCGATCGCGAAAGCCTCCGGCGGCTACGCCACTTTCATGCCGAAGCCGCGCTCGGACGTGAGCGGCTCCGGCATGCACCTTCACATGTCGCTGATGAGCGGCGGAAGGAACCTGTTCGACGGGCCGGACGATCCCTCGGAAAACGGGCTGAGCGAAACGGCATACCGGTTTATGGCCGGCCTTCTGGCCCATGCCGGGGCGCTGACGGCCGTGTGCAACCCGACCGTCAATTCGTACAAGCGGCTGGCCTCCGGCTATGAGGCGCCCGTGCACATCACGTGGTCCTGCCGCAACCGCAGCCCGCTGGTCCGCATTCCCTCCGCCAGGGGGAGGGGCTCCCGCATCGAATTCCGTTCCCCGGACCCGTCCGCCAACCCGTACCTGACGCTGGCGTGCTGCCTTGCGGCAGGGCTGGACGGCATTGAGAAAAAATTGACGCCGCCTCCCGCCACGGACCGCGACCTCTTCGATCTGCCCGACAGTACCGTTGCGGAAATGGGCATCGGGACGCTTCCGCTCAGCCTGATGGACGCGGCGGAGGAACTGAAAAAAGACCCGGTCGTCTCCGACGTTCTGGGGGAACACGCGCTGCGGAACTTCCTGCTGGACAAAAAGCGCGAGTGGGGCCGCTACACGCGCGCCGTCACCGACTGGGAAATCGAAAATTATCTTCAGAAATACTGATGACGCGCGGTGCCTTTTCACGGTTTCGCTGATTCCGCACGCTTTGCCCCGGTTAATACGCCGCTGCATTCATCCCGGCTATAGGGGCTCTGACCGCTCTCCCGCCAAACATGTCTTCCGGTTTCATTCCGGGCTGAATGGCGGGGCTTTTTTTATCCGGTCTTGAATTCGGCTGCGCTGCGCGTTAAAATAGGAGCATCATTGACACGGAAGGAAACGGATATGAGGGAACAAAAAAACATCCTTGCCGTACACGATATCTCCTGCGTCGGAAAATGTTCCCTGACGGTGGCGCTGCCGATCCTCTCCGCCGCGGGCTGCACGGTCAGCGTCCTTCCGACGGCGGTTCTGTCCACGCATACGGGGGGCTTTGCCGGGTTTACGTTCCGGGACCTGACCGGGGACCTTCCGGGCATTCTGGAACACTGGAAATCGCTCGGGCTCCGGTTCGACGCGATCTACACCGGCTACCTCGGCTCGTTTGAGCAGCTCCGGCTGGTCTCCCGGGTGGTCGCCGAATTCCGCGCGCCGGGCGCACCCGTCTGCGTCGATCCCGTCATGGCGGACGGCGGACGCCTGTATGCTTCCTTCGGACCGGATTTTCCGCAGGGGATGGCCGCCCTGTGCCGGAAGGCGGACCTGATCCTGCCGAACCGGACGGAGGCGGCGCTGCTGCTGGACGAGCCCTACCGGGACGGGACGCAGGAGCGGGCGGAGACGGAACAAACGCTGCGCCGGCTTTCGGCGCTCGGCCCTCGCCGCGTGGTGATGACCGGGGTCTCGTTTTCCCCGGAAAAAACGGGCTGTGCCTTTTACGACCGGGAAACAGATCGGGCCGGATACGCGTTCTCGCGGAAAATCGAGGGCTTTTACCACGGCACGGGCGATGTGTTCGCCAGCGCGATGATCGGCGCGCTGATGAACGGCCTGCCCCTGGAAGAGGCGGCGCGCGCGGCCGTGGATTTCACGCAGGGCGCGATCGCCCGCACCCATCTTGCCGGAACGGACGTCCGGTTCGGCGTGAATTTTGAGGAAGGCCTCCCCGCCTATGCGCGGATGATGAGTCAGGCCTGCCCGGAGGAATGAACCATGAAAAAGAATCCGTCTAAAATCGACATTATTAAAACGGTGATGAAGGACGTGGAAGAAGACGTCGGAAATGAGGAAATGATCCACCTGATCCTTCAGCGGCAGTTTTCCAAAAACACCGACAAAAGGGTGAACGAACAGCTGACCTTCGGGCAGCGGGCGGCGGACGCGATCGCGCGCTTTGCCGGGAGCTGGACCTTTATCCTGATTTTTACCGCCGTCATTCTGGTCTGGGTCGGCGCCAACGTCTATTTTCTCGCGAACCCCTACGACCCGTATCCATTCATCCTGCTCAACCTGGTGCTTTCCTGCATCGCCGCGGTGCAGGCCCCGCTCATTATGATGAGCCAGAACCGCCAGGAGGAAAAAGACCGGCAGCGCGCGGAAAACGACTATATCGTCAACCTGAAAAGCGAGATCATCGTCGAGGACCTTCACCGCAAAATCGACGAGCTGCTGAAAAACCAGAAGAAAATCCTGAACGGGGAAAAATCCGGACAGAAACAGACACAGAGCGCAAAAAAGAAAGGCGACGGGGATGAAGCATAAAATCCGCACGGAAGCGTTTGACCTGATGCAGTATTTTTACTCTTCGGCGCACGATCCGCTGATCCGGGCGCTGATCCGGTTTTCGGGGCGGCTGGACCCGGACGTGCTGCGGCGCGCCGTCGATCTTTCGGCGTCCTCCGTGCCGCAGATCCGCTGCGTGTTTTCGGCGGAGTCGCGCGGCTGGGAGGACCGGGGCTTTTCCGCGAACCGGATCGTCCGCGTGACGGAGGCCGGAGAGAAGAATGCGGCGGAACGCCTGCTGCTGGATACGATCAAGCTGGATTCGGAGCCGCAGCTGAAAATTCACCTGGTCCGCGGGCCGGGATCGGATACGCTCTGCGTCATTTTAAGCCATTTGGCCGCCGACGGCACGGGTTTTAAACAGTACCTGTACCTTCTGGCGTCGCTGTACCGCCGCTGTGCGGAAACCCCCGGGACCATCGTGCCGCCGGAACCGCTGGACCGGGGCGTCGGGCAGATCTTCCGCGGGATGGGCCTGACGGAGCGCCTCCGGATCCTGCGCGCCCCTATGGATTGCCGGAAGCAGGAAAAAGAAATGTATCTTCCGACCGAGGAGGAGCAGGGGGAGCCGGTCACCGTGCTGCGCCGCGCCGGCGGCGAGCTGTTTTCCGCTTTAAAACAGTACGCGAAAAAGGCGGGGGTCACCGTCAACGACGTTCTGCTGACCGCCTACGGCCGTGCGCATTTCTCGCTGACGGGATGCGCGGACCTTGAGATTCCCTGCCCGGTGGACCTGCGCAAATACCTGCCGGACGGCGCGCGCTGCGGAATCTGCAACCTGACCGGCAATTATGTTTGCCGCGTTTCCCCGGAAAAGGGAGAACTGTTCCGGGAAACGCTGAAAAGAGTCGCAGCCCAGATGTCTGGGCAGAAAGGGAGCAGGAACTGCCTGAAGGGCCCGATGCTTCTGGATTTTCTGTTTACCGTTCTGCCCTATCCGGCAAGGAAAAAGGTCTTTGACCGGAATTTTTCCATTCCGGTGATCTCCTTTACCAATCTGGGCGTTCTGGACGGGAAGCGGCTGGACTTCGGGAATGGAAAAATCGAGGACGCTTATCTGACGACGGCGGTCAAGCACCCGCCGAGCTTCCAGATTTCGGTCTCCACGCTCGGCAATTGCTGCACGCTGGGCAGCAGCCTGTACGCGACGGAAAAGAACCGCAGCGTCGCCGAGCGCTTCCTCGACGGGATGATTTCGGAATTGGAGCTGGCCGTCTCGGAAAATCCGCATAAAGCCCCGCCAAAGAGCCAGAATAATGCCGGAGGTGGTTCCCGTGCCAAAGGACAGCCAGCCGGACGGCAAAAAAAGCCGGCTTCGGAAAGCAAACGGGCAGACTCCCGTCACAAGGGAGAACAAAAATCAAAACAGGAGCGAAAAAAAGCAATCCGTTAAAAACAACGACGTTTGAAAGGGGAGCCGAGATGGCGAAAGCGGGAATGCGGCGCCCCGATTCCGGGGAGCCGACGCAGAGCAGCAAAAAGGCCCATATGCCGAAGAATACACATCCCGTGCCGGAACTGCAGGGCAGGGAAAAGCACGGGGAAAAGCGCGCGCGGCCAACGGAGTAAGGTGCGGTTTGGCCGGCGTTCCAGGGGGAAAAGCGGAGCCGCTTTTCCCCCTCTGCGCATCAGGGCGCATGGGCCGCCAAAACAAACGGATCCCGCACTCTCCCCTTGACAGAGCGGCCCGTATTTTCATGCTGGACCGGAGAGCTTCCGCGCTGTCGGCGGGAGTGTCCCCGGTCTCTCCCGCCCGGCGAAGCGAACGGCATTCCCATGCGGACCGGGAACCGGAGCTCCCGAACTGTCAGCGGGAGTGTCCCTAAACTCTCCCGCCAAACGGAGCAAATGATGCTATTCTTGCTGACAGGCGGGGCGTGCCTGCAGGCTCAGCCCGCCTGTCAGGGACGGATGTAGGCGTATCCCTCCTCCTGGCGGAGCGCCAGCTCCACCACGCCGGAAGGAACCGTTTGAGCCAGAGGAAGCAGATCGCCGGGTTCTATGTTCAGGCCGCGCATCGCGTTGCGGCAGCCCGCGAATCGGACCCCGGACCGGGCAAGCTCTTCCATGCGCTCCGTAAGCTCCGCCTGGGCAGCCGCCTGGGCGGTCAGCTGGCGGACGGCTTCGGAATTCGCCAGGATTTCGATTTCGAAGAGGACATGCTCCGCGCGCGCGTACTTCATCATGCTTTCCGCGTTGGAGAGGACCATCGGCCAGCGGCCGGATTCATCCACGTGAAAAATCACTTTTGGCATTTTTATCGCATCCCTTTCCTGTTTTTACCACTATAATACAAAGCCCGGAATTTTGCAAACACGGAAAGAAGCAATGTCCAGGGAACTTTTTGCCGGTTTTATGCTATAATAAGACGAAAAACAGAGAAACGACTGAATCGGGGGCGCCGCTATGGGCGAAATCGTAACCATCTATCGGATCAATTGCTTTTCCGCTCCGGAACCGGAATGGGAAGGCGAAAGCTGTTCCCTCCTGCCGTGGGGGGACCCGCCCGGCCTTCGCGGACAGGACGACGGAGGGCGGGAGTACGTCCTGCCGGAGCGTTACGCCGAGGGGATCGCCCCGGGCGGGAGCCCGGCGGTGTTCAGCGAGGAGGGCGTTCTGTGCGAACTGATGCTCCACAACGGCCGCCCGCTTCTGATTGACGGGGAAAAGCGCCGCGCCTGGCTGCTGGAGCCGGTCAGGAAAATCGCGTCTTACCGCCAGATGTCGGGCATGACGCTCTCCGAGCTTGCCGAGCGCATTTCCGTCGAACCGAAGCTCCTCTACGAGTGGGAGAATCTCGAGCGGGAGCCGGATGAGGAGGCCCTTTCCAGAATCGCGTCGATTCTGGGCTGCAAACCGTCGGATTTGCGTTAAAAATTTCTTTTGGCGCTTGCAAAGCGGAGTATTTTCGTCTATAATATAAATGCACATCAAATTAGTATACATTAAGGGCAAATGCCCTTTTCGTCGAACAAAACCGGAGAGGTGGAAAAATCAGTGCAGCTATTGGAAATCAGGGATCTGACGGTCAGCGTGGAGGGAAACCGGATTCTCCGCGGGCTGAATCTTGCCGTTGGCAAGGGGGAGGTTCATGTTCTGATGGGACCGAACGGCGCGGGGAAGTCCACGCTGGTCAACACCGTCATGGGGCACCCGCAGTACCACGTGGACGGCGGCTCGATCCTGTTTGAAGGAAAAGATATTACGAACGAGCCAGCGAACGAAAGGGCGAAAGCCGGAATTTTCCTGTCCTTTCAGAATCCGGAGGAGGTTCCGGGCATCTCGCTGGAAAATTTCATGCGGACCTCGCGCTTTGCCGTCACGGGCAAGCCGGTGAAGCTGTTCGCCTATAAAAAAGAACTGGCGCAGAAGATGGAGGAACTCGGCATGGACGACGAATATGCCTCCCGGTACCTCAACGTCGGCTTTTCCGGCGGGGAAAAGAAAAAGTCGGAGATCCTTCAGATGCTGATGCTGAACCCCAGGCTCGCGATTCTGGACGAAACGGATTCCGGCCTGGACGTGGACGCGGTCAAGATCGTTTCGCAGGGTGTGAAAAAGTTCCGGACAGGCGAAAACTCCCTGCTCATCATCACACATAACACCAAGATACTGGATTACCTGCCGGTGGACGCCGTGCACGTCCTGATGGACGGCAGAATCGTGCGGACGGGCGACCGGACGCTGATCGACCGGATCAACGCTTCGGGCTTCCAGGGCCTCGCGGCCCCCGCCGTCTGAGAACGCGGAGGGAAATAAAGTTGAACGCACTGCATAAAAGAAAAACACAGGTGGAGGACATCGACCGCACCGTCTACGACATCCGCGACAGGGTCGATCCCTCCTACCAGGTCGGACAGGGCCTGACGGCGAAGATCGTCAATGAGATTTCCGCCGCGAAGAACGATCCGGAGTGGATGCGCCTGTTCCGCTTAAAGTCGCTTCAGGTTTACAACCGCCTGCAGCTTCCTGGATGGGGCCCGCCGCTGGACGGGCTGAACATGGACGAGATCGTCACCTACATCCGCCCGAACACCGGGATGAAGGCCAAATGGAACGAGGTGCCGGACGATATCAAAAATACGTTCGAGCGCCTCGGAATTCCGGAGGCGGAGCGGAAATCGCTCGCGGGCGTCGGGGCGCAGTACGACTCGGAGGTCGTGTATCACAACGTGCGCGAGGAAGTAAGCCGTCAGGGCGTTGTCTACACCGACATGGAAAGCGCCATCCGCGACCCGGAATACGGTCCGATGGTCCGCAAGCATTTTATGAAGCTGGTTCCACCGGAGGACCACAAGTTCGCGGCGCTGCACGGCGCGGTCTGGTCGGGGGGATCGTTCGTCTACGTTCCGCCGGGCGTGAACGTGGAGATCCCGCTGCAGTCCTATTTCCGGCTGAACGCGCCGGGCGCGGGCCAGTTCGAGCACACGCTGATTCTCGTCAGCGAGGGCGCGAGCCTGCACTTCATCGAGGGCTGCTCCGCGCCGAAGTACAACGTCGCCAACCTGCACGCCGGGTGCGTGGAGCTGTTCGTCGGCAAAAACGCGCGCCTGCGCTACTCGACGATCGAGAACTGGTCAAAAAACATGTATAATCTGAACACCAAGCGCGCGGTGGTCGAGGAGGGCGGAACGATCGAGTGGGTGTCCGGCTCGTTCGGCTCCCACGTATCCTACCTGTACCCGATGAGCATCTTAAAGGGAGAGGGCTCCCGTATGGAGTTTACCGGCATCACGTTCGCCGGAAAAGGCCAGTCGCTCGACACCGGCGCGAAGGTGGTCCACGCCGCGCCGCACACCTATTCGAGCATCAATACCAAGTCGATCTCGAAGGACGGCGGCCGGTGCACCTACCGCAGCGCGGTCAATATCCTTCCGAACGCATACGGGTGCAAGTCGTCCGTCTCCTGCGAATCCCTGATGCTGGACGACCGCTCCCGCTCCGACACGATCCCCGTCATGGACATCCGCAACGACGACGTGGACGTTGGGCACGAGGCCAAGATCGGCCGCATCAGCGACGACGCGATCTTTTATCTGATGAGCCGCGGCATCTCCGAAGAGGATGCCAAGGCGATGATCGTGACCGGCTTTGCGGAGCCGATTGCGAAGGAGCTTCCGGTGGAGTACGCCGTCGAGATGAACAACCTGATTAAGCTGGAAATGGAGGGCTCCATCGGCTGACGGCCGGTGAAAGGGATGTTACCATGAATCTTACACTTGCAAAAGTCAATTCCCTGCCGGTCCCCACCTGGTTCCGGCTGGGAATCAACGATACGCAGCTTTCAGAGACGATCCCGGAGGTTCACCCTTACGAAGGGGAATATCTCTCTGCGGAGCGGCCTGAAAACGTTGAAATATCCTTTGATCCGTTCCCTGCGCCTGATCTTTCGACCGGCATGGGCGACGGGGCCAGAAATTTTACGGAGGACAACCGCACCTGCGGCGTCACCGTCCGGGTGCCGGACGGCGTAAAGGCGGGAAAGCCGGTTTTCCTTACGTTTCATCTGGACGAAACGAACCCGTCTGTTCTGGACGTCAACACCGTGATCGCCGGAGAGGGCAGCGAGGTGACCGTCGTAATGAGCTATGAGTCGCGGTCGGACTTTTTCGGCTTTCACGGCGGACTGACCCGGCTTTACGCCGAAAAAAACGCGGTGATCCGGCTGATTCAGGTGCAGATGCTCGGCGACGGGTGCCTGCACTATGACGACGTCGGCGCGCAGTGCGGCGAAAACGGGGAAGTCAGCGTGATTCAGGCGGAACTCGGCGGAAAAAATGCCGCTGCCGGGCTGAAAGCCGTCCTGAAAGGCAGAAAGAGCCGGCTGAATCTGGACACCATTTATTTCGGCGACCGCGGCCGTTCGATCGATATCAACTATGTGGCGCAGCACGTCGGAAGCGCCTCGCGCAGCGAGATCCACGCGAGCGGCGCGCTGCTGGACGAAAGCCGCAAGACGTTCCGGGGGACCATCGACTTTCTGAAGGGCGCGAAACGCGCGGTCGGGCACGAGAGCGAGTACAGCCTGCTGTTCAGCCCGAAGGTGGTCAACCGTTCCGCCCCGCTGATCCTGTGCGCGGAAGAGGACGTGGAGGGCCAGCACGCGGCATCCGCCGGAAAAATTGATTCCAACCGGCTGTTTTACCTGATGTCCCGCGGCCTGAGCGAGCTGGAAGCGAGAAAACTGCTGATCGAGGCGCAGTTCCGCCCGGTGACCGACCGGATCCCGGACCCCGCGCTGCGGAGCGCGGTTTCAGATTATGTGAAAGTGAGGCTGGAAGCCATTGAACCCGTATCTGAATGATTTTCCCATATTAAATGAAAAACGGGACGGCAAACGGCTTGTCTATCTGGACAACGCCGCGACTACCCAGAAGCCGCTTTCCGTGATCCGCGCCGTGGACGAATACTACCGTAGCTCCAACGCGAATCCGCACCGCGGCCTTTACGGGCTGAGCATCCGCGCGACAAAGATGTACGAGGATTCCCGCGCCGCGGTTCGTGAATTCATCAACGCGGAAAAAGACTGCGAGGTTCTGTTTACCCGCAACGCTTCGGAATCCCTGAACCTTGTGGCATACAGCTACGGGATGAATTTTATTAAAGAGGGCGACGAAATCGCCCTGCCGGTCTCCGAGCATCACAGCAATCTGCTGCCGTGGCAGATGGTGGCGAGAGCGAAAGGCGCAAAGCTCGTCTATCTGTACCCGGATAAAAACGGGCGCCTGACGGAACAGGAGCTTGACAAGATCGGACCGAAAACCGCGCTGGTGGCGGCTGCACACGTTTCAAACGTGCTTGGCACGGTGTATCCCGTGGAGGAAATCGTCCGCAGGGCGCATAAAGCCGGGGCAGTGGTCGTTCTCGACTGCGCGCAGAGCATCCCGCACTACCCGGTCGACGTAAGAAAGCTCGGTGTGGATTTCGCCGCGTTTTCCGGGCACAAGATGCTGGCCCCGATGGGAATCGGCGTGCTGTACGGAAAAGAGGAGCTGCTGAACAAAATGCCGCCGTTCCTGACCGGCGGCGAGATGATCGAGTACGTCAGCGAGCAGGACGCGACGTTCGCGCCGCTGCCGCAGAAATTTGAAGCGGGGACTCAGAACGTCGGCGGGGCGGTCGGGCTGGCCGCCGCGATCGATTATATCAATCAAGTGGGGTACGATACGATCATCAAAACCGAAGAGGAGCTTTTGGCCTATGCGCTCGACGGTTTGGCGAAAATCCCGCACTTAACGGTTTACGGCGACGCAAAAGCGGGCGAGCAGCGCTGCGGCGTGATCTCGTTCAACGTGGACGGCGTCCACCCCCACGACGTCTCCTCCATCCTGGATTCCGACGGCGTGGCGATCCGGGCCGGGCACCACTGCGCGCAGCCGCTGATGAAGTACCTCGGCGTGAATGCGACCTGCCGCGCGAGCCTGTATTTTTACAACACGAAAGAAGACATCGACGTTCTCCTTGAAGGCCTGAAAAAAGTCAGGGGGTGGCTCGGACTTGGGGATTGAGAACATCTACACCCAGATCCTGACGGAGCACAACAATTCGAACCGCAACAAGCACCACATCGAAAGCCCGACGGCGGTGCTCAAGGGGGTCAATCCGAGCTGCGGGGACGAGATCGAACTGGAGCTGCGGGAAAAGGACGGGGTCATCGAGGACGCCGCGTTTACGGGCGTCGGATGTGCGATCTCCCAGGCGTCGGCCTCCATCATGATCGACCTGATCAAGGGCCAGACCAAGGAAGAGGCGCTGCGGCTGGCAAACCTTTTTTTCGGCATGATCAAGGGGGAAGTGAGCGACGAGTCGCAGCTGGAAGACCTCGACGAGGCCATCGCCCTAAAGGACATCTCCCACATGCCCGCGCGGGTAAAGTGCGCCGTGCTGGGGTGGCACACGCTGGAAAACGCGATCCGCGGGGAAAAAGGATCCGATTAAAAAACAGAAGCGGAAGAAATCCGCTTCTGTTTTTTCATCCGTGCAGGGCTTTCGGGTTCCAGTGCCGGATCCGGTATAAATTGGTCCGTCTTTTAAAGATCGAGGCGAGATAAAGGAACGGGACGCCGAGCTTGATCAGAAGGGCCAGCCCGATTCTCCGAAGTCCGTACTGGACGCCGAAGATTTTGCCGATGCGGAAAGAGGAAAAAAAGCTGTAGAACCGGCGGACGGCGTGAAAAAACTCCTTTTGAAGTCCCCATGGGGTGAGCCGTTTCGGCAGAAACGTCACGTTCATCATGTCGAAAAGGGACCAGTCCTTTGTGAGGATGCGTCCCTCGCGCTCATATTGCTCGAATACCTTTGTGCCGGGAAACGGAGTCAGAACCGCCGGCTGAAGCTGGTACGCGTTGATTTTCCTGGCAAAGTCGACGCTGTGCCGCATCTCTTCCCTTCCGTCCGTGTCGATCCCGAGGACGATGCTGGCGATCAGGCGGATTTTATGCCGGGACAGAGCGGCCGCGCACTGTTCGATGTCCGCGATGCTCTGCCGCTTGTTGATCTCGTTCAGGGAATCCTGGTTCAGCGACTCGATTCCGACCAGCGCGCGGGTCAGGTGGGCCCTCTGGAGCAGGTCCAGCATTTCCTCGTCGTTCGCCATGTCCGTTCTTCCGAAGAAAAAGGTTTCTTTGAACACGAGGTCTTCCGCAATCATCCTGCGGCAGATTTCCTTGGCCCGCTCCTTGTTTGCCGTAAAGTTGTCGTCTTCAAAATTCATGTACCGGAACCCGAGCTTTTTGTAATATTTCAGCTCGCCGATCACGCTTTCAACGCTTCGCTCCCGATAGGGACGGAACATGCGCGAGGTGGTGCAGAACGAGCAGCAGAACGGACAGCCTCTGGTCGACAGGACGTTGGCGCATTCGCATTTCGTTTTCAGAAGGGAGTAGTCCGGATAAGGGGCCTCATCCAGATTTTTCAGGCAGGGCGAGCGGACGATCCGGTCCGTGATCTTTCCTTCGATCACGTCCAGGATCACTTTTTCCCCTTCTCCGACGATCACCTGGTCCGCGTGCAGGGCAGCCTCCTCCGGCAGTACGGAGGCGTGCATCCCTCCGATCAGCACACGGGCACTCGTCTCCCGGCGGATGCGGTCCGCCAGCAGATAGGCCCGCGGCGCGGTCGACGTCATGGTCGAAAGGCAGACGACGTCGGCATTCTGAAAGACGGAAAAATCCACGTCCTGATAAAGCTCTTCCCAGACGGAAACGTCGTGCCCCGCGTCTTTCAGGATGCGGCCGAGCACCAGCGGGCCGGTGATGGAATTGGAATGGCCGTACAGCGAGTTCCCCATCCTGTAAAACGCCGACCGCCTGACGTCGCCGGCGGGAGTTAAAAACACAACCCTCATTTTTAAGCTTCTTTCCTTAAAGCTGCAGAAAATCAAATCTGTTTTTTCATATCATAACAGACAGTTTAGTGCCTCGTGAAAACATTGTCAACCTACAAAAACGCAGGAGTGACTAAAACAGCACAATCTGTCATGAACGGCGGGGACGAACATCCGGCGACAAAAAGAAGCAGGAAAAATCCTGCTTCTGCTTTTTATGGGTGTTTTACTTTCAGTTTAGAGATGAGATTACAAAAGAAATCCAGAAGTTTTGAAAAAATGTTCTTAAGGAATTCACATCGAAGAAGGAGATTTGTATAGATTTTTGTCAGGATCATAACACCGGCTAAATTAATTGCGACGCCGATCGTGATACGGATGAAATCCTTGACTTTTTTCACGCTTCAGATTTCCATCGTCCCGACCAGACTCTTCATGGCGTCGATCGTCCGGGCCATCAGGTCGTCCAGGCTCCAGCCGAGCAGGTCCGCGCCCTGCTGGATGACGTCCCGGGAGCATCCCGCGGCGAAGGCCGGGGTCTTGAATTTTTTCTTTAACGATTTGAGCTGCATATCCGAGACGCTTTTGGAGGGGTGCATCAGGGCGACGGCGCCGATCAGCCCGGTCAGCTCGTCGGTGGCGAACAGGATTTTTTCCATGATATGCTCCGGTTTGACGTCGACCGTCAGGCCGTAGCCGTGGCTTGCGACGGCGTGGATCAGCTTTTCGTCGATTCCCCGTTCCCGCATGATTTCCTGCTCTTTGATGCAGTGCTGCTCCGGGTACTGCTCGAAATCAAGGTCGTGCAAAAGCCCGGCCACTTTCCAGAACTCCACGTTTTCAGGGTCGTACTCCTGCGCGAAATACCCCATGACGCCGGATACGACTTTCCCGTGGTGCAGGTGAAACGGGTCCTTATTGTATTCTTCCAGAAGCGTCTGCGCTTCTTCCAGATTCGGTATTTTTCCCATTTTTAACCTCCGATTTCCAATTTTCCGGCAATAATCCAATTATTTTACTCTCTATCCTATCCGGTCTTCCCCGATTTGTCAAGGGCAGACTGAGCCTGCGCGCACGCCCCGCCGTTTGGCACCATGCGAACCGCAGGTTTGGTCTGGCGGGAGAGTAGGAAGAGGCTCCCGGAATCGTTCTGCTCCGCAAAGCTGAAATCGTGGGCAGCGTGACGCTGCGTCTTCGGCCCGCCGGTCAGAACGGTAAAAATCCGTTTGTTTTGTTTGGGGCGGGACGGAGGCTGGCATCTCCCGACAACGAAAGCTGGAAACGCCGCAGGCGCGTCCTGGCAGGAGGACCTTGCCGACGAATATGGATTCTGCTATACTGAAGAAAAGAATCCGGAAAGCGGTGAAGAACATGTCAGAAAAGAAAAAGCCCCCGCAGGCGGCACCCGGCGGTGAGAAATCCTGTTTCGTTTACGACACGGAAATCGGCCCCCTTACGATTGCGTCCGACGGGGAGGCAATCACCATCGTGCATTTTGGGGCAGAACCGCGCGCGGCGCTCCGGCGCACGGAACTGACCGACCGCGCCGCCGCGGAGATCGCGGATTATCTGTCCGGAAAAAGGACCCGGTTCGATCTTCCGTTAAAGCCCGAAGGAACGGCTTTTCAGAAGCGAGTCTGGAACGCCTTATTGGACATCCCTTACGGGGAGACAAGGAGCTACCGCCAGATCGCGGAGCGGGCCGGCAGCCCGAAGGCTTTTCGCGCCGTGGGCATGGCAAACAATCAAAACCCGGTCGCCATCCTGATCCCCTGTCACCGCGTGATCGGGTCGGACGGCTCGCTGGTCGGGTATGCCGCGGGGCTTGAGATCAAAAAGCGTCTGCTGGCGCTGGAACAGACTCACGCGGAAGACCTTCCGGCCGCACCGGGAGGTCGGGGGGATGGCGGCCCGCTTCCCTATCGCCGCCGCGTGCAGTATTATGAAACGGACCAGATGGGGATCGTCCATCACTCCAACTATATCCGCTGGATGGAGGAAGCCCGCCTGGATTATCTGGAGCAGCTCGGCTGGGGATATCAAAAGCTGGAGAGCGGCGGCCTGACGATTCCCGTGACGGAGGTGTCCTGCTCCTATCGGAGTCCGGTGCGGTTCGGGGAAACGGTGCGGATCGACGTCCGGGTTTCCGCCTATCAGGGCGTCAGGCTGGCGCTGGAATACCGCATCACGGATCCGGAAACCGGAAAGTTTCGGGCCGCAGGCAGAAGCGGGCATTGTTTCTGCAACCGGGACGGCAGGCCGATCCGGCTGAAAAAGTTCAGCGAGGCGCTCGACCGCCTTCTTTCGAAGCTGTCCCGCGGGGAGGAGAAATGACGTCCGCGTTTTCTCCCGTGCGCCGGAATGAAACAGCGCCGGAATCCGGGCGGCTGCCGCAGCGCTCCCGGTTCAGTGACGGATAGCAATATTGCAGAATCGTTTGAAGGCGCCGGCGCGCCTTTTTCAGATGCCTGGACACCGTGGACGGCGACAGCCCCAGCTCCGCCGCGATTTCACTCACGTTTTTCCCTTCGCCGTAACACAGGCGGACGCACTGCATCTGCCGCGCGGTCAGCTCCCCCTGTGCCGCCAGCATCATGGTCCGCAGCATCCGCCTGTGCTGCCCCCCGTCGTCCAGGCCCTGCCTGTCCGGATTCAGCCTGTCCCCGAACAGATCGAGACTTAAATTGGATCCCCGCCTCATTCACGGTCTCCCCTTTCCAGCAGGTGTTCTCCCGTGTGGTGCAGTTCCAGATACATTTCTCCAAGCATGGAGGTCCGCCGGAGCAGCAGGACGGCGTCTTCCCCGGCAGCGTCTTTCAGCTGCTTCCGCAGGGGGCGCAGACGATCCTTGAGCCGCTGCGCCTCAAGCAGATATTCCCTTCCCCATTCGCAGTAATTCATAAAGCTCCTTTCTGTGCACGAAATGTGTAGCTGTTGGATCGTAAATTACGCCGATTGAAATATACCGGCGTTGTTGATTCCTATCATATCATGGGGGAATAGGGATTTCAATCATTTTTAGAACATTTGTTCTTAAATTCAAAGCAAAGGGCCATTCCTGGGACTCAGGCGTCCGGGTTATCCAAAAGCCCTTGAAATAACACGATATGTGTGCTATAATACGGAGCCAAAGGAGTGGTCCCAATTGCTGAATGAAAAGATCCGGCAGCTTCGGCGCGAGCGGGGCATGACCCAGAAAGAGCTGGCCCGGCGCCTCGGCGTTTCCCCGTCGGCCGTCGGCATGTACGAGCAGGGCCGGCGCGCGCCGGACAGCGCGCTTTTGCCGCGCCTTGCGTCGGTGTTGGAGTGCACTACCGACGAACTGCTGGGAACGGGATATTCCGGCGATGTTGGGGACGTCATCGACAGCTTTGCGCGCACGCTGGAACGACAGCCGGGGCTGATGTTCAACGGCGCGCCCATCAGCCGCAGCGACCGGGAGAAGCTCGCGAATGCCATCCGTGTCGCCGCCGCTCTGTCTTCGCCGGAAAAGCACGCCGCGGGGAGGTAAAAATGAACGGGATAGAAAAGCTGGCGCACCGCATCACCAAGCGGTTCGGGAGCAGTTCGCCTTTCTGCCTTTGCGACTGCATGGGCGTCCAGGTCCGCCGGCTGGACCTGCCGGAACGGGTGCGCGGGTTCTGTTTTCGCACGGAAGCCGGTCAGCCGATCATCGTTTTGCAGGAGACCCTTTCCAAGACGGAAAGCGGATATTGCTGCGCGCACGAGCTGGGGCATCTTCTTCTTCACCCCGGGTTGAACGCGCAGGTCGTCTCCGACCTGACAAATCTGTGCGCCCCGCGCTATGAGAGGGAAGCGGATCTTTTCGCGGCCTGTCTCCTGATTGATCCGAATTTTGAAGAGTGGAGCCAGACGTACAATCCGCTGACGCAGGAGCAGATTGCCAGGCTGTCCGGCCTTCCCCGCAGGGTGGTCGGCCTCCGTTTTGAAAAATAAACGGATTCGATGAAGTCTATGTTCAAGCGCGGGAAACGGATGATATCAGAGCGGGCGGGGAGGGAAGCTGCTATGAAAAAAATCCTACCGGTGCTCCTGGCGGCGTTTCTGCTGCTGTGCACCGGTTGCAAAACAGCGTCGAAACCGGAACCGGACAGGATCGCTGGCGTCTGGAAGGATTCTTACGGCCTGACGGAATACCGGTTTAACCAAAACGGAACCATGAAGATCGAAGCGCTGAATTTCGGATCCTTTAAAGGGACCTACAGCATTCAGGGCTCGCAGATCACGATGCAGTACAAGATCGTGGTAAAGAATGTCAAGGAAACCTATGATTATCGAATCGACGGGGACACCCTCTATTTGGACGATCAGGCGTTTAAGCGAAAAAAATAGGACCCAGCCTGACGACAAGGCCGCGCGGACGCAAAAGTGCTTTGCAGTCTGCAAAGCACTCCGAAGCCTTTTATTTTCTCAGTTCCCGGAAAAAATCGGTGAGTAAAGCGGAACATTCCGCCTCCAGCACTCCGCCGCGCAGTTCCGGCCTGTGATTGTACGGAAGTTCGAAAAGATTGACGACCGACCCGCAGGAGCCGGCCTTTGGGTCGTGTGCCCCGAACACGACGCGGCGCAGCCGCGCATTGACTGCGGCTCCCGCGCACATGGGGCACGGCTCCAGCGTGACGAACAGCTCGCACTGCCACAGCCGCCATCCGCCCAGCGCGCGGCAGGCCCCGCCGATCGCTTCCAGCTCCGCGTGGCAAAGGGCGTTTTTTCCGGCTTCCCGGCGGTTTCTTCCCGCCGCGACGATCACGCCTTCCCGCACGACAACGGCGCCGACCGGGACCTCCCCCTCGGCGCCCGCTTCCCGTGCCAGCCGGATGGCCTCGCTCATAAAATCCTCATCGCTCCGCATATACTTTACGTACCTGCAAGGACATATACCGAAGTGACCACGGCGTAGATCGTGACCATGATGACGCCCGGGTTGGAAAACATCGCGCCCAGCTTCTGGGAAAAGCGGAGCGGTGAAGCGGGGCCGCCGAAGCTGAAAAAGCGCTTGTCCCGGAACAGCAGATAAAGAAGGGAAAGCAGGCCGAGCGCAAGCAGGACAACTGCCCTTTTGTCTCCCACCGCCACGGCTTCCGCCTCGCCCCGGTACCGCTCGACCATCTGGATGGCAACCGCCGAGGCGTTGTTGACCGCGTGGACCAGGATGGCCGGAAGGAGGGAGTTGGTCCGGATCACGACGAATCCCAGAACAAGGCCGCACAGGAATGCGAAGACCGTCTGGGCCAGATTCCCGTGGTAGAGGCCGAACAGCGCCGCCGAAGCCACCACCGCGAATCCATCCCCGAAGCGGCGGAGCCCCTGCAGGATCATGCCGCGGAACATCATTTCCTCCACCATGGGAGGAATGACGACGACGCTCAGCACATAGAGGGCCAGCACGGCGGGATCGTCGTTCAGAGGCATGTCCGGAATCGTTCCGCTGAATCCCATGGCCTGTTCCAGGCTGACGATCATACTGGCCGGGAAATTGGCGAACATGCAGCCGGCGCTTCCCAGAAACACGCAGGCCAGGGTTTTGACCGCGCCCGCCCTTTCGAACGGGAGTCCCGCGGCGAGCGGAATCCTGCGCACGGCAAAATAGAACAGCACGGGGACGGAAATCCCCACCGCATAGCCCAAAGCGGAGATCAGGTAGTACAGTACGGGATTCAGCCCGCCGAAACTCGCGAAGGCGGGCTGATAGGGCTGCAGCATGCGAAAATAAAGGACGCCGCCGGTCGAAAGGACCGTGAGAAACACGGTCCCCAGAAACGCGGTCCAGCCGAGACGGTTGGCCTCCCTGCGGATCTGCCTCTTTTCTTCCTGCACGGCCAAATAATATCGCGGGTCCCCATAGAGCCCGAACGGGCCGTACGGCGCATCATATCTCATAGAAAATCTCCCAAGGTATTTGTATTAATCCGAAGAAAAAACATTTCCCCGGATCTGTATCTGGATCTTCATTATATCACAAAGCCCGGATAATATCATTATGGGCATGTGAACTTTCATTCTCCCTCATCGAAATTTCATCCTGAAATTTTTGCCAAGAGCCCATTCTGCGGTATAATGATAGTATCCGCCGATCAAGGGAGGAAATGCTTTGGATGTAGAGGAGATAAAAAAGCTGGACAAGCGTATCCTGGAAATACAGAATCCGTTTGGAAATGGCTTCCCCGCGCTGAGAAAGGTTTTCGAAGAGACTGCGGAGAAAAATCAGTGCCCCGTGGCAGACGTTGTCCGGCGCTACCTGATCTGGAAATGGAGAAAATGAGGGCGGATAATTGCCGGAGCGGCCGGCCGCATGGGCGGAGGCTCCGGTTTCAGAATGGAGACAGTGCGTACAGCGCGGTGAGGGCAGTTTAAATGCAGAAGGCCGCAACCCTCTGGGGTTGCGGCCTTCTGTTTGGCGTCCCCGAGGCGATTTGAACGCCTGGCCTTCCGCTTAGGAGGCGGACGCTCTATCCAGCTGAGCTACGGAGACAGAAAGAATTGCCAGTCTGCCTGTTTTCACCGAAACCGCAGACGCAAATCTCAATTATTATAAAACAGGCGGGCCGTTTTGTCAATGGCCGCCTGAGAAGTATCTTTCAAAATTAGTCCTGTGCGGAAAAAATCCCCGGCAAAACGCTGCCGGGGAAAATGTTTTGTTTCTAGCTGGTCCGTTTGACCGCGTCGGAGGAAAACATCTTTTTCAGCGTCGCCGGATCCGCAACTCCCGTGACCGTCATCCCGTTCAGGTACTGAAAATCCTTCACGGCCTGAGCGGTGGCCTCGGCGTAAAGCCCGGTGGGCTTGACGAACATATATCCCAGTTGCTCCAGGCGGTTCTGCATTTTCAGCACATCGTCGCTCTGCGTTCCGCTTTTCAGCGTCTGGTTCAGATTCAGATCCGTGCCGACCTGTGAAGCGGCAGAGGAGGACGGGGAAGACGAATCGGACGGTTCGGAAGACGAGACGCCCTGAAGCAGCTCCGGATGCACCGTCCCGGCCATAAAGCTGACCGCCTGGATCAGTTCCTCCCCCTGCAGGGTCATCATACCGGGATCCATCTCGTAGACCCGCTTCTCCTTGACCGCCGTCAGCTTGCCGTATTCCGCCGAAGCCTCCAGCTCCGCCTTGACGCCTTTCGCGCAGAAGATGTATTTCGGGTCGGCCGTCAGAAGGTCGGAAACCTTAAAGGTTCCGTCCTTTCCGCCGGAAGCGGAATTCGTCAGGCCGGCAGCCTCGACCAGATGCCCGGCGAGCATGTCGCCGGTGGCCGCGCTTCCCTTGGCGTCGTACAGATAGGCTGCGGTGACGGGAGTGTCGCTTTCGGGAATCGCGCGGGTAATGTCGTCGATGGTCTGGTAGATTCCGTCTGCGGTGTCCTTTCCCTGCTGATACCCTGTGCGCGCGCCCTTGAGGACGGAACCGACGTTGGAGTAAAGCCGTTCCAGGTCTTCCCGGCTTGTGGCGCCGCCCAGGGTCAGGACCGTCAGCCCCGCCTTTTCCATTGCCGACTTCTGTGATTCGGTCAGGGCATCCGCAAAGACGACGTCGGCCCCGAGGTCGTGGATTTTCTGCGCGTCGTCCGCCGTCACGACCGGCAGGACGGACAGGTCGCTCTGCGAGCAATCCGCGCTTCGTGCCTTCAGGCTGGCCTCGTATCCGACGGATAGAATCACGGAGGCAATGCTCGGCGAAAGAACCGCCGCCCCGGCGGGTTCCTTCTTGATGACCACGTCTCCGATTTTGGCGGGGTAGTCCTTGTCCCCGGCGCCGGAGGCAACATCGCTTGCGTGGCTGCAACCGGACAGGGAGGATATCGCAAGCATCGCGGTCAGGAATACGGCCAACAGTCTTTTTCCCATTTCTGACTCCTTTTCTTGTCTTAAGTTCACTCCGGCGCCCTGCCGCTGCGGATGCGCGCCTCAGCGGCGCGGATATACTGCTTCGCGCAGCGGGGCGAGCGCCCTCCGCGGCCGATCGCCCAGCGCTCGGCCCCCTCCTCAAGTTCTCTCATGTGGTTCCCAAGACCTCTGCGTTCCGCCAGAAGACGGACAATATCCAGGTATTCGTCCTTGCCGGGAAGGCTGAACCGGATGGAGAGGCCGAACCGGTCCGCCAGCGAAAGGCTCTCCTGAATGGTGTCCCCCCGGTGGATCTCGTCGCCCTCCCGGTCTGAAAATGTCTCCCGAAGCAGATGCCTGCGGTTCGAAGTCGCGTAGATCAGCGTGTTTTCCGGCCTTGCCGCAAGGCCCCCCTCCAGAACCGCTTTCAGAGAGGCGTAGGTTTCATCCTGCCGTGAAAACGACAGGTCGTCGATGAAGATGATGAACTTCATCGGCAGCTCCGCGATGCGGTCCGCCAGGACCGGAAAATCCGGCAGGGATTCCTTCGGCATTTCGATCATCCTCAGGCCTTTGGAATAATATGCGTTCAGGATCGCTTTGACGGTGGAAGACTTGCCCGTTCCCCGGTCGCCGTACAGCAGGCAGTTGTTCGCGGGGAGGCCCCGCAGGAACGCCAGTGTGTTGTCGATCGCCTCTCCGCGCTGCAGCTCGTAGCCCGTCAGCTCGGAAAGAGAGGTCGGGTCGGGGTGCAGCACGGGATGCAGCTCCCCGCCGCGCCAGATAAACGCCCGGAACCGCGCGTAAACGCCGCACCCGTTTTCACGGTGAAACCGGGCTGCCCGGTCCGCAAGCGGTCCGGAGCCGCCCCGAAGCGCGGCGGGCAGGTCTCCCGTTTCCCAGCGCGGCAGCCTCAGCGCGGGCAGATCGTCCGCGAAGCCGCACCCGGCGAGCAGCTGCTCCGGGGTGACGGACGCCGCCTGGAAAATGACGTCCAGGTCGCGCCCGGCCGCGGCATTCAGGACCTGAGGAATCTCCGCGCCGCGCGCCGCGGCCAGGGAAAATGCATTTTCGTCGCACAGGATTTCCTGCGCCAGGCAGCCGAGCAGGCCGCCGCTTCCGCCCTGCCCGCACAGGGCGGAAAAAAAGGCGCCCCACGCTTGTGCGAACGGTTCGCAGGAAAGGCCCGCCGCGTTCAGCAGGCGGCAGAGCGCGCGCGGCACCGGGCGTTCCAGAATTCCGCGGTATACGGAAAGGGAAGCCATGGAAAGCGCAAGGTTTCTGATCTGATTCATGGGGGCAACATCCTTTACCCGATCGGGACAGGCAGATTACAATCTGTAAAATCGGTTGATTTTTCATCTATTTTACGCTGTTTTGTCGCCGGCTGTCAAGTTCGCGGGGAGAAATCCTGGTTGCGGACAGCTCTCAAAGACATTATAATGGAAACAGATTCCATGGAAACCTGAAGAGAGGTATAAAATGAAACGAGTAAATCCCTTGTTTCCCGCGCTTCTTTTCCTCGCGGCCGCAGTTCTGTTCGGCGGCTGTTCGCATGGTCCGGACGCCGGCGTGCTCCTGCGCGAGGCGGAATCGAACGCGGACTCGATCCGGAGCTGTGACGCCGGCGTTGGTCAGGAACTGGTTTTTACGGCGGACGGCGCCCAGCACGCCGTTTCTTCTTCGAATCAAATCACTTATGCGGCGGAGCCGTTCGCGTTAAAATCGGTTCAGCAGACCCGGAACGACGGCGCGGACAGCACCGGCGAAACCTACACGGTGACCGAAGACGGGAAGCTCTGGTTTTACTGCAGGCCGAACGGCACGTGGCAGAAGACCGGCGCGGGGAATCTCGACACCTCCCCCGCCGCCCAGGTGGACATTCTCCGGATGCTGAACAGCGCCGAGGATCAGAAATACGTGCGGGAAACGACGATGGATTCCCGAAAGGTACATAAAATCGAGCTGAGGCTCAGCGGCGAAATCCTGCGCCCGGCGGTGGAAACGATCGCGGCCGTCACGGGGATGTCGGACGGCTCCGGGACGGTGGTCCAGACCCTTCTCAACAGCGCTCCGGATCTGTACGGGTACTGTTATATTGACGCCGGCACAGGGCAGCTTGTGAAAATCGAGGCCGACCTGACCGACGCGGCCAACCAGATTTTTCAGAAAATCGACGGAAGCAGCGTTTCCGTTCATGTAGTAAAATGCGAACTGTCGGGAAATATTTCCGACATTGGCTCCGCATCCTCCGTCGTGCTTCCGGACGGCGCGAAGAACGCCGCATCCGTTCAGGCCTATGGCTGACGATTTCCCTCTATGTGTGAATTCCCTTTCCTTTGTCCAAAAGCCTCCCGGCGCTGAATGAAAGCGCCGGGAGGTCTTTGTGTGGGAGAATATAGGTACGCAGCTGATAATTTCAGCGTAATAATGATAAAAAATAGAACCGCGGAGGGATGCCGATCAGCATGGAATTCCTGCCTGTTTCACATTGTAACGATCAGGTTGAACGGCCCCGGACCATGTGCTATAATATGGCATATTGAAACAGCTTTTATGCCGATTAAGGATGTTGATGCTATGTCAAGAATTAAAATGACCGTTATTGCACCCTATGAGGGACTCAAAGGGTTGGTCCTCACACTGTCAGGCCAATATCCTCAGTTTGATATTCAGGTCGTGGTCGCAAATCTTTGGCAGGGCGTTCAGGCCGCGGAAGCCCTCCATGTCAGCGGCGCCGATATCATCCTTTCCCGCGGAGGCACGGCGGAACTGATTGAACGGCATGTATCCGTCCCCGTTATCAGCATCGATATTTCCGGATATGATTACATCCGAATGATCACCTTGGCGAGCGGCTTTTCCGGGAAATCCGCCATGGTCGGTTTCCGCAGTATTACCGAAGGGGCACAATCCATCAAAAAGCTGATGGATAATCCGATCGATATTTTCACCATTGCTGATTCGGAGGAATTGTCGGCCCTGCTGGACCGGTTAAAGAGGGAAAATTACCAGGTTATCCTCGGGGACGTGGTCACCTCGGAGGAAGCGCACAAAATGGGGTTCACCTCGGTTTTGCTTACCTCCGGGGAGGAGAGTGTGAGAAAAGCCTTTTCGGAGGCGGAGCGGGTTTATCGGTACCTTCAAAAGGTCAGGTTGGATAATATCCTTGAAAAGCAAGTCCTGGCAAACGTTCCGATGTATTATGCGGTACTGGACCGGGACGGCGGCGCCCTGTTCCAAAAGCTGCCCGCCGATCAGTCGGATGCCATCCTGAAAAGACTGGCCGACGAAGCGGGGAACGTATTTCAGAACGAATCGAAACGTCAATCGCTTTTTCAGCTGGACGATAAGGTCTGGTCCATATCTGAAAATCAAATCCGCGATGGAAATGGAAGAACGTATGCGGCGTTTTATTTGTCCCTGTGCCCCGTTGAAATGAAAACGGTTCCGGGCCTGGCGATTTCGTCCCCGAAGACGCCCTCTGATTTTTCGATCTCCACTTTTGGCAGAAACAGCAACTACCTGAAAGGCACCTATGAAAAAGTGAAGGAATACACCGGACTTCACGTGCCGGTCCTGATTGTCGGAGAAATCGGAACGGGCAAGGATGCGCTGGCGGAGCTGATCCGCTTTGTCGGAGCGGAGGCTTCCCCGTTCCTCACATTGGATGGTGAAACCGCGAACTCCGCCAGCCTGATGAATTTTCAAAAAATTCTGAGGACAAACGATTCTGCGGCGGTCTATCTGCGGCAGCCCTGTCTGCTTAGCCTGGATAACCAGCGGCTTCTCCTCTCGATCCTCAGTGACCCTGGCTTTTTTGAAAGACATCTGGTTGTTTCGTCGTTTTGTGAACTGCCGGAATCGCTGGTCTCCTCGGACAGGCTGCTGGAGGCGCTGGGCAGGTTGCTCGGCAAATACCGCATTCGTCTTCCCAGCCTGCGGGAACGCCCCGGGGATATGAGAGATCTTGTCAGCAACTATATGAATGAAGCTAATTTTCAATTCGGAAAGCAGGTTGTGGCAATCGAAGACGAGGCGCTTCGATTGCTTGTAAAATTCAATTGGACCACAAATCTGGAACAGCTTCGCCGGGTAACGGATCAGTTGGTCCTTCTGGCGGATGAACCGACAATCCGGTCTGGCGTGGTTGCCCGCGTGCTCGGGGAGGAAAGCGATTTGAATCAGCCCCGCGAAGATATTCCGATTGCGGGCAAATCGCTGGATGATCTCGTGGACGAAATCATCCAGCGCGTGATCCGAGAGGAAAAGGGGAATATGGCAAGGGTCTCCTCCCGGCTCGGAATCAGCCGTTCCACGGTTTGGAGGCATATGAAAAAACAGAAATAAAAGTCTTTCGATCCGGCCGACAGCCGGCTGAAGGGCCGCGGCGGCAATCGTGAACGTTACGGGTGCGGGCGGCGCGGCCGGGATATGATTTTCCGGACATACCGAAATCTTCGCGCATTACACAACACCCTTTCCTGCGGGATGCTGATGGCAGAGCGCAGATTCGGGCATTTTCGTTTCTTGCAAGGTCCCCGATATGTTCAAATTCGTATCTTCCAAGGGAATATTAGCAAGTTTTGTCAAATAGCCATATTATGTACTGAATCCAAGAAAGGGGGAGACGAATCGATGTGTTGCTGGAACTGTGGCCGCTGGGGATCCTGCGGCCGCTGGGGCTGCTGCAGCCGTTGGGGGTGTGGCTGGCGCAACCGTGGCCGTTGGTGCAGGCGTAATTGGTTCTGACCTTTAAAAGATACGGGGGACGGCCTGCAAGGGCCGTCCCGAATGCTGGCAAGGATTTTTGCCCTGACAGGGACTGCACTTTCCCGTGAACGTCTCGGCACGCTGACCGCGCATTCGGATCGTCCGCAGACGGGCTGAGGACGGAAAGTTTCGCGTGGCTCCCAGTACTTTTTGTGAAAAAAGGCCGGGCGCGAAGAAAAGTCGCGCCGGCCTTTTTCGGCAGCCGCTTTGGACCGAATTCCTATTTGTCGAATTGAGGATTGAACGCGTAGAAATTCTTGGAGTCCAGGCTGTCGGTTACAATTCGCAGACCTTCGCCGAAACGCTGATAGTGAACGACCTCGCGCTCGCGCAGGAAGCGGATCGCGTCGCGCACGTCGGGATCGTCGTTGCAGTAGCGAAGAATATTGTCGTAGGTCAGACGGGCTTTCTGCTCCGCCGCCAGGTCCTCGTTGAGATCGGCGATCGAGTCGCCGGTGGAATCAAAGGTCGCCGCGCTGAATGGCACACCGGAGGCGTCCACCGGATAGATGCCGGTGGTGTGGTCGATGAAATAAGCATCAAACCCCGCTTTTTTGATCTGCTCCGGGGTTTGGTTGCGCGTCAGCTGGTAGACAATGGTTCCGACCATTTCAAGATGCGCCAGCTCTTCGGTGCCGACATCGGTAAGAATCGCTTTCAGTTCCGGGTTCGGCATGGAGTAGCGCTGGCTCAGATACCGCAGGGATGCCCCCATTTCTCCATGCGGCCCGCCGAATGGCTCCGTGTGATGTGTTTTTACCGGTAATAAAGACTGATGCGGTTCCGACCGCGGTCAAATACGATCTTTCGGATCAGGGAGCGCAGCAAGGCGTTTTTCTGTTCCGGCGTGAAATCATTTCCGCGCAGCAGAAGGATCAAATCCCGCCTTTGGCTCCGCTGCTCCGGCGCCGCGTCCGCCGGCCGGTTCA
The DNA here is from genome assembly GCF_004103755.1 of Caproiciproducens sp. NJN-50. Taxonomy (NCBI): domain Bacteria; kingdom Bacillati; phylum Bacillota; class Clostridia; order Eubacteriales; family Acutalibacteraceae; genus Caproiciproducens; species Caproiciproducens sp. NJN-50. Next base: position 212,155 of record NZ_CP035283.1, read on the forward strand.
GCCGGGATTCCAGATTTCGGCAGGCGAGTTCGGTCTCCCTGTATTCCTTCGTGTACCCGGCAAGCGGTTCCACGCCGTTCAGATATGCTTCCCGCAGCCTGGAAAGGCGCCCGCGCTCTCTGTCGAGCCGGTGCTTTATCAGCACGCGCTCTTCCCCCTCATCCGAGGAAAAGGCTGAAATCCGCAGCGAGGTCACCTGCAGGTCGTTTGCAAGCATTGCCGTGACCATGGCTTCCAGCTTTCGCATGGAGATGCTGTGTGAGACCCTGCACGACCCGTGGGAATATCCACAGCACTGCATGCTGCCGGAGGAGGACGGAACCAGCAGCGAACCGCAGCTGGAACAGTGCACAAGCCCCCGCAGCATGCACGCGGGGGCGCTCCTGCGAAGGGCCGTCCCGGGCCGGAAGCGGCTCTGGGCCGCGCTCCAGAGTTCCGCCGGCACAATTGCCTCGTGGGAATCCCCTGTAAGAAGGGTTTCGGCTCCGGAGGAGCCGCGTCCCAGCGTCCCCTCCGGGTTCCACCTCAGCGCGCCGCGGTAAACGGGATTTTTCAGGATGTAGCGCACGGCCCTCGCTTCCCAGCGCCCTCCGCGCCGGGTCCGGATGCCCGCTGCGTTGAGTTTTTCCGCAATTTCGAGCGGCGGGGTCCCGCGAAGAAAATCGGCGTAGATCAGCCGGACCGCGGCGGCCTCGTCCGGCACCGTCACAAAGCGTTTCTCCTTCATCCGGTATCCGAACGGCGGGGCGGTGACCGGCTCTCCGCGCGAAATTTTTTCCCTCATGCCGCGGCGGACCTCCTCGGCAAGGTTGACGCTGTAATATTCGTCCATTGCCTCGATCATCGCCTCCACCAGAATGGAGGTCTTGTCGTCGCCGAGCGGTTCGCTGACCGACACGACGTCGATTCCCAGGCGGCGCAGCAGTGTCTTATAGAGGACGCTGTCCGCCCGGCTGCGGGCGAACCGGCTGAATTTCCAGAGCAGAACGCAGTCAAACGGCCGGGGGCGGCGTTTCGCCTCGGCGATCATGCGCTGGAACTCCGTTCGCTTTGCCGCGCCCCGGCCGCTCACGCCGTCCTCTTCCCGGAAAATATACTTCTCCGGAAGCAGATAACCGTTCTTCCGGGCGTAGTCCCGGATGCATTCGAGCTGGCTGTCCGGGCTGTACTCCATCTGATCGCTGGTCGAAACGCGGATATAGGCGGCGGCGGTTTTCATGAAAATCATCCTTCCGGCGGGAAAATCAGGGATAGGACGAACCCTGTGCCCCATACCATGGAAGCGGGGGTGGGCGCATGGGAAAGAAGCCGTTCCGGTTTACGGGCGAGAGCTATTCGGCGGATGGTTCCGGAACATATCATTTGAGGCGGGAAACAATGTTTGAGTCCGCCAGCGATTCGGAAGGAGATGAGTTCCGGGAAGTGTCCTCCCGTGAGGTCATGTCCCGGGAGGAGCAGCTCCGTCAGGACACAGAACGTCTCGGGAGAGCGGAGAGAGAATTTGCCGGGCACCCCTGAACGGGAGAAGCGGCCCGGACGCCAGTCTCATGCCCGGGCACCGGCAATGTGCAGGTAACGGATCCGGGAGAAGAAGTAGCCGTCCAGCGGTTTCAGGTAAACGTCGTAGGTATGTGCGGCGACGTAGATAGCGCCGTTTTCGACCGCGACCACAACGGGCGTATGATAAAAATGGTCGCCGCTGCCCAGCTGCACCAGGTCGCCGGGCTGAATGCCCGAGGCGTCGGTTTCCACGGCAAAGGGGCCGGTTCCGGTGTTGTTCCCGATGAGGAATTGGTACAGGAACCCGACTCCGCTCCAGGAAGCCGTGCGGTCGCCCGGGCTGTTGTAGTACCAGCCCACGTCTTTTGTATAGTTCATAACGCCGCATCCGGCGAAGACGCACTGGGAGGCGAAATTGGTGCAGTCTCCGCCCATCCCGTCGAAGCTGTAAAAGCGCGGGTTCCGGCTCAGGGCCCATTGTTTTGCGTAAGCGGCAACCTTCTCGCGGTCGTAGGAAATTTTTTTCAGCAACTGAATCCCTCCGATTCTTCGGCAACGCTTTTTTCAATCCTATGCCGCATCAAACGGAAAGTTTCCTGTCATACCCGGAGACCATGCGGCCCTCCATATTGCGATATGATCAGTTTTGCAAGCGCCGGGTTCGGAGTTGTAATTTTTACGGGGTACTGCAGTCTTTTCTCATAAATCCACATTTATTTTTCCTCCTCGTTTAGTTCCCAGGGCCACGGTTCCGCAATCCAGGCCCAACGGTTGGTGTTCTGGGTGGTTTCGTTGATCGGCCCGTAGGCCGCCTCGTATTTCGCCACAAGATCATCCGTGATTTTCCGGTATTCCTCCATCTTCGCGGCCGCGGTGCAGTCGCCCGGATGGGTATCGAGGTAGATGTGAAGTTCCCACATCGCAAACTGATTTGCGTTGATTTTGCGCATCAGATCTTGGCGTTCGTTCATTTTTTCATCCCTCCGCCCAAAAATGGTTTATTCAATTCGGGAAAAATTGTTCCGTAATCCAACCCCCGCTCAGCGGGATAGGTCGTATCGAACTGCTGGAATGGAACATATGCCATCGCGTATGGGGTTTCGTCCGGGAAACGCGTCCGGTTCTTCGTGCATCCCTGACCGCTGACAAAATTATTTGCTTTCATGGTCTGTGCCGGGGACACCATGCTGTTCATTTGATTCTGCATGCCGCTGTCCTTGGAGGTGGCCGGGGACACCATGCTGTTCATTTGATTCTGCATGCCGCTGTCCTTGGAGGCGGCCGGGGACACCATGCTGTTCATTTGATTCTGCGTGCCGCTGTCCTTGGAGGTGGCCGGAGACACCATGCTGTTCATTTGATTCTGCGTACCGCTGTCCTTAGAGGTGGCCGGGGATACCATGCTGTTCATTTGATTCTGCATGCCGCTGTCCTTGGAGGTGGCCGGGGACACCATGCTGTTCATTTTGTTCTGCATGCCGCTGTTCGAAGAGGTGGCCGGGGACACCATGCTGTTCATTTTGTTCTGCATACCGCTGTTCGAAGAGGTGGCCGGGGATACCATGCTGTTCATTTGATTCTGCATGCCGCTGTTTGTGGAGGTAGCCGGGGACACCACGCTGTTCATTTTGTTCTGCATGCCGCTGTTCGAAGAGGTGGCCGGGGATACCATGCTGTTCATTTGATTCTGCATGCCGCTGTTTGTGGAGGTGGCCGGGGACACCATGCTGTTCATTTTGTTCTGCATGCCGCTGTTTGTGGAGGTGGCCGGGGACACCATGCTGTTCATTTGATTCTGCATGCCGCTGTTTGTGGAGGTGGCCGGGGACACCATGCTGTTCATTTGATTCTGCATGCCGCTGTTCGAAGAGGTGGCCGTGGACACCATGCTGTTCATTTTGTCCTGCATGCCGCTGTTTGTGGAGGTGGCCGGGGACACCGCCCTGTCCGATTTGGGGTTCCACCCGCTTGAGTATTCGGAGACAACTCCGCTGTTGCTGCCGGTAACTGCCGGGGACACGGCTCCGCCCGATTTGGGATTCCGGCCGCTCGAGTATTCGGAAACCACCCCGCCGTTGCTGCCATACGTTTTTACGGTGTTGGCTTTCCCCGCCGCTTCCGGTGCGTTCTGGGCACTGTTATTATATTCTGACATCACATTATTTGAAGCTTTTCCATGGTCTAGCATAATGTTTCTCCTTTCGCGAAACTGGATGTTTCTTATCACATATTATGCAAAAGACAAAAGACGGTGAAGCGTAGAGAAATAAAACTGTCACAGGCTGGCGTTTTTTGCCAAATTTGAAAAATACAGTTAAAATCGGCCTTAAAAAATAAATTCCGAGACCGCAGGTAAGGAAAGGATTTCGATTCGACTTGTATAATCGGGCAGGATGTTATAAAATATATAAGTTATAGTCGGAAAAACGATGGATTATGGAGTTAAAGTATGGCGGAAAAAAAGAAAAAGTTCGGAAAGAATCTTTTTGTGGCAATCACCCTGATCCTTTCCATCAGCATCCTGCTGTATTTTCTGTTTACCATGGGCGGGGGGATCGAGACACTGGCTCGCATCTCGAAAACGCTTCGCCGTTCCTGGCTGCTCGCCGCAGTGCTGGCCGCGGTTTCCTGCTGGCTGCTGGAAGGCTATGAAATCAATTTGCTCTGCCGGCACCTGAAAAGCGGGTGGAGGTTTTCTGATTCCTTTTCGACGGGTATGATCGGTTTCCTTTACAGCGCGGTGACCCCGTTTGCCACCGGGGGCCAGCCAATGCAGATGTACACGCTCAGCAATATGGGGATGGACACCGGCATGGCCGGTTCCGTCGTCGCGGTGAAAACCCTGATTTATCAGGTCGTAATGGTTCTGTACGCGCTTTTGATGGTTGCGCTGAAGCTCCACTATTTTCAAACCAGCGTGACCAACTTTGCGTTTCTGACCGTGATCGGCCTTTTTACCAACTGCATTTTCATCGCGGTGGTGGTTCTGTTCATCGTCAGCGAAAAAACGACGGACCGGATCCTCCGTTCCTCGCTTTCCCTGCTGCACCGGATGAAGCTGTGCCGCCACCCGGAGGAGCGCTATCGGAAAATTCACAGCCAGCTTCAGGTGTTTCACGACGCTTCCAAGCTGATGGGGAATTCCGCGCCGCTTTACCTGAGCGTCATGGTTTCCACGGTGCTGCAGATCACGCTGAACAGCCTGATTCCGTTTTTTATTTACCGCAGCTTTAACATGCATGGGGCTTCTGTCACCACCATGGTCGCCGCTCAGGTTTTCGTGGCGATGGTTTCCGCGTTTGTGCCGCTTCCGGGCGGCTCCGGCGGAGCGGAAAGCAGCTTTTATCTGTTCTTCAGCCTTTATTTCGGGGCGACGGCGATTTTCCCCGCCATTCTGCTCTGGCGCATCATCACCTACTACGCGAATATTGTATTCGGGGGAGTTTTTGCTTACCTTGGGAGCAGAATGCAAAGGATGAAGCGTTTTCAATAAATTAACCGTTGACAAAGAGGAAAAGGGATGTTATACTGTGACTGTACTAACATTAATAATACAGTAGGTACAGCGAGGTGATCAGGATGTTCGTGCTGGATTATAAAAGCAGGCTGCCAATCTATGAGCAGCTCTACAGGTCCATTACGCGGATGGCCGCTCTCGGCGCGATGGAGCAGGGGGAAGCCCTGCCGAGCGTCCGGGCGCTTGCTCAGGAGCTCGGCGTAAATCCCAACACGGTACAGAAAGCGTATCAGATGCTGGAGCGGGACGGAATCATTTTTTCGGTGCAGGGCAAGGGGTCGTTTCTGGCAGGAGACGAGTCCGCCGTCAGGCTCAGAAAGGAACTGGCGTTGGGAAAAGTGCGCGACGCGGCGGCGGAAGCGGCCGCCTGCGGAGTGGCAAAAGAAGAAATTCTGGCGCAGATATCCGGCGCTTATGAGGGAAGGGAGGATCGCCATGATTGAGGTCGACAATCTGACAAAGGAATTCGGCGACAAAACCGCGCTGGATGGAGTGACGTTCACCATCGGCGGCGGCTCCGTTTTTGGGCTGGTCGGTTCCAACGGCGCGGGGAAATCCACGTTTCTGCGCACCTGCGCGGGCATTTATTTCCCGGACGGGGGGAAAATCCTGGTGGACGGCGGGGAACCGTTTGAACATTCGGAGGTCAAGTCCAAGATCTGTTTTATCCCGGATTACCCCTATTTTCTGCCGCAGGCCACGCTGACCGATATGGCAAAATTTTACGCGGGAATCTATCCGAAATGGGACGGGAAACGCTTTGAGGATCTCTGCAAGCTGTTCCCAGTCGGCAAAAAAGAGCGTATTTCCAACTTTTCCAAGGGAATGCAGCGCCAGGCCGCGCTGATCTGCGCGTTTTCGGCGCACCCGGAGTATCTTCTGATGGATGAAATTTTCGACGGCCTGGACCCGGTGATGCGGCAGCTGCTGAAAAAGCTGATTTCCGAGGAGGTTTCCGGGCACGGGATGACCGTGATCATCGCGTCGCACAATCTGCGCGAACTGGAAGACCTGTGCGACCATGTGGGACTGTTTCACAAGGGCGGAATCCTGTTCGAGAAGGACATCGACGCGCTGCGGCTCGGCGTGAGCAAGGTCCAGGCGGCGTTCCGCCCGATGCCGGACAAAAGCGCGTTTGAGCCGCTTGAGATCCTTCAGTGGGGAACGCACGGCTCGCTTTTGAATCTTGTGGTGCGCGGCGGACAGGAAGAAACGATGAAAAAACTGGAATCTTTGCATCCTCTTTTCGCGGAAGCGCTCCCGCTGACGCTGGAGGAGGTCTTTATCAGTGAAATGGAGGTGGCCGGCTATGACATCAACAACATCCTCTCCTGACGCATTCGCTCAGTTTCGCCAGACCTATTTCTGGTCGCTGAGAAAGAACTTCGGCATGGCGGCCCTTCTCGCGCTGCTTCTGTTTCTGGCAAATCCGCTGATTCTGCTGGTCACCCTGCCGGGCGAAGCGGATTCCCTGGCGCGGCAGGCCGGGTTGTCGCAGGCGGAGAGACTGGAAGACCTTTCGCGGAGCTATACCAGCGTGGCCAGCAGCGTGGCTCCGGTTCTCGCGGCGGCGATCGTCCTGCTGTTCTGCGCCATCCTCTGTATCAGCCTGTTCGGCTACATGCAGAAAAAGCGCAGCGTGGACCTTTTCCACGCGCTGCCGGTCAGCCGGGAATCCCTGCTGCTCGGCCGTTGGTGCGCGGGCCTGACCATTCTGTCTGTGCCTGTGATTCTCGATTTTCTTTCCCTGTGGATCATCGGCGCGGCCTACGGCGTTTCGGTGATGCCGGGGTATCAGACGCCGCTTGCGCTGATGCTGTGGGTTTTGCTGATGGGAGCGGCGGCGTTCACCTTCTGCATGTTCATGATGATCTGCACCGGCACGACGCTGGACGCGGTGCTTTCGGCCCTCGGCATTAACGCCGGTTATCCGCTTCTGATCTTCTGTGTCTACAAAATTGCCGGGATGCTGCTGCCCGGCTTTCCCGGAGACGCTTTTCAGCATCTGGCCGTCCTGACCGCCTTCGCACCGTTCGCCGCGGCGTTTGCCGCCGTGATGAAGCTTCAGTCCCTCTGGTTCCTGGTCTGGTGGCTCGCCATGACGGGGCTGCTGCTGAGCGGTTCCGTCCTGCTGTATCACAGGAGAAGAAGTGAGTCGGCGGAGGACAACTTCGCGTTCCCGCTGCCGAAACTTTTGGTCCGATTCCTGGTGACGGCGGTCGGAGGACTCGGGTTCGGCCTGTTCCTTTGCGGCACTGCGAACGCGAATACAAACTTTTTCATCGGCGTGATCTTCGGCTCTCTCGCGGCGCATGTGATCGTCGAGGCGCTTTATTCCCGCGGGTTCCACAGAATGAAAGGGAGCTTTGCGTGGTACGGCGTTTTTGCCGTTGCGTTTGTCGCTTTCTACGGGGTGCTGTGCACCGGGCTGTTCGGTTACGACACGCGGGTACCCGATGCTTCCCAGGTGGAAAGCATCGGAATCAATTCGGACAGCTACTGGACCGGGTCCGGCAGCCAGCTGGTTTACAATGAAAACTTCCGCAACCGGATCTATACATTGTCTCCAGCCATCCGTCAGGAGGAAAACATCAAGACGGTGGTCGGGATTCATCAGGATCTGATCCGGCAGTACCGCTCCGGGTCTGTCTATACCCTGAAGAAAAACATGGGCAACAGCCTGACGCTCTCCTATCGGATGAAAGACGGGAGCGTCTTCACAAGAAGCTACCGGAGCTATTCCGATCAGATGAATCTGGAGAAAATACTGGCTCCCGCCTATAGCAAGCTGAACGGCATGCGGGAATTTGTGGAGACCAGCGACCTGATCTTCTATCTGTCACCGGAAAACATTAAAAATGTCGAAGTTTATACCGGCAAGGTGGAAAGCAAAACTTTTGTGCCCGATGTGGAAAAAGCGAAGCAGTTTCAGGAAGCAATCCTTCAGGATTTTCTTGACGGAAAGATTAACCGCAGCTATGAATCGCCACAGCCGTCGGAATACCTCAATATCGGCGTGGATTACCGAGAAAATTTTGAACCGGGCGAAAAGCTGAAGGCGCTGCTCGGCGGATACGAGGGAAAAGTCAACCTTAACGGCGGGAACTATGTCTTTTCAGATGAAAGCTCGGCCACTTGGAAGCTCCTGAAGCAGTGGGGCTGGGCCTGAAAATTTTAAGAGTACAACGATATGCATCATAAAACTAACCGAAAGGACCGCGGGCATTTGCCCGCGGTCCTTTCGGTTTAAAAATTTTATAAATGAAATGCGTATTGAACCCCAAGCGAGGTCAGGGACAGGACAGCCCAGCAGGCCGCTCCGAGCAGGATCGGCTTTACGCCGCTGCGGATCAGCTTGATCAGATTGGTGTTCAGCCCAATAGCCGCCATCGCCATGACGATCATGAACTTCCCCGCCTTGGAAAGGAATCCGCAGAGAATCGCGGGAAGGGGCAGAAAGGTGTAAGCGACGGAAGCGGCGGCAAAGCCAAGCACGAACCAGGGGAAAATTTTTTTAAGATCGTAGCTGCCTTTGCCGGAGGCCGCACTTTTGCGGGAGGTGTAAAAGGCAAGCGCCAGCGTGACCGGAACGATCATCAGCGTGCGGGTCAGTTTGACGATGACCGCCAGATTGCCGGCTGCGTTGCTGAAGGAGTAGCCCGCCGCGACGACGGACGAGGTATCGTTGACCGCGGTTCCCGCCCACAGGCCGAAGCTGTGGTCGCTCATGCCCATCAGATGCCCGAGAAACGGGAACAGGAAAGCGGCGATTACATTGAACAAAAAAATGGTGGAAATGGAGTGAGCTACATCTTCGTCTTCGGCGCCGATCACGGGCGCGGTGGCTGCAATGGCGGAGCCGCCGCAAATCGCCGTGCCGACTCCGATCAGCGTCTTCGTATTGCCGTCCAGCTTCAGCGCTTTGCCGCAGAAAAAAGCGGTGGAAAAGGCGGCGGTCAGCGTAAACGCCATCAGGATCAAAGTCTGGCCGCCGACCTGGAACACGTGAAACAGGTTCATTTCAAAGCCGAGAAGTATGATCGAGTACTGGAGCAGTTTTTTGGATGTGTAGCGGACTCCCTCATCAAACAGGACGGGCCTTTTCCAGAAGGCCAGCAGAAGGCCGAACAGAATTCCGAACACAGGGCTTCCGACGACGGGAAATGCCGTCCCAAGCAGCCAGGCGGGAATCGCTATGACGACCGTCAGAACGATGCCGGGAATGGCAGCGGCTAATTTTTTCAAACAGTCCTCTCCTTTCTTTTCTTTCATCATACCCCTTGATTTATGATAAGTAAAATATTAATATCTGATTATATCAATAAGTGAAAGGTTGTGGAAGTTTGACACTTCGTCATTTTAAAATTTTTATTGCCGTCTGTGACAGAATGAATATGACTTCCGCCGCAAAAGCCCTGTTCGTGTCGCAGTCCGCCGTCAGCCAGGCAATTTCGGAGTTGGAAAAATTCTATGGGGTCCGCCTGTTTGACAGGCTGTCGAAAAAACTGTATCTGACCCCGGAGGGAGAAATGCTGCTCGGTTATGCTCGCCAGATGCTGCGCATGAACGAAGAAATTGAAACGAGCATGAGGACCATGGCCGGCAGCGGAATCGTGCGCGTCGGCGTGAGCGTCACGGTGGGGTCGACCATTCTGCCGGAGCTTGTGCGTCGGTATCAGGAGGCCAATCCCGCGGTGGAGGTAGAAGTGTATGAGGATAACACGGACCGGATAGAAAAAAGGATCTTGCGCGATACCACAGATATCGGCCTTGTCGAAGGCGAGATCAGGTCGCCGGACCTTTGCAGCCGCCCGTTTCTGGAGGACGAGCTGGTCCTGATCTGCGGGGCGCGGCACCGCTTCGCGCGGCTTTCCTCGGTCGGGCCGGAGGAACTGGAGCGGGAACCGTTTATCATCCGGGAGGAAGGCAGCGGGACGAGAAAAACGTTTGAGGACGGCATGAAGGCGGGAGGATTTTCTTTCCGGACGGCATGGACCTGCAACAATACGGACACCATCAAGGCGGCGGTCGCCGCGGGACTGGGAGTCTCCGTTATTTCACGCCGCACGGTTGAGGAAGAGGTGAAAACCGGTGTTCTCTGCGCGAGGAGGGTCGATGGAATCCGGTTTACCAGGCAGTTCAAAGTCGTTGTGCATAAAAATAAATTTCTGACTGAACCGATGGGGAAGATGATCAGCCATTGCCTGTCCACGGAAAAATGGCAGAAATAAAAAACGCCCGGTAAGCACGCAGCATACCGGGCATCAGCATTTGATTTCAGGGTTTGATCTGAGCCGCAACCTGTTCGGCGTACTCCCGCGCGGAGGAAAGGTCCTCCGGCGTCGGCATGAAGTTTACCCTCAATCCGTCGCCGACAAATTTGAATTTCAGATGTTCCAGCCGGCTTTTCATCATCGGAACGGCCTCGCCGCTCCAGCCGTAGGATCCGAATGCGCCCGCCGGTTTCCCGCGGGTATTGATCGGATCGATGCTCGCCAGCACATCCCATACGATTTTCGGGGCGTCCCGGTTAATGGTGCAGGAACCCACCAAAAGGGCGTCCGCCCGGTTGACAAGCTCCGCGGATTTTTCAAACGGCTCAAAAACAATGTCGACCAGCCGCACGTCGAGCGATTCATTTTTGCGCAGCTCTTCTGCGGCCGCACAGGCGAGCCTGCCCGTGTAGCCATAGGCGGACGCATATAAAATCCCGACAATTTTTTTCTCCCGGGGCGCGGGCGTGCTCCACCTGCGGTAAAGCTCTTTGCATTTCCGGATGTTGTCCGTCAGGCACGGCCCATGGCTGGTGCAGACCAGCTCGACGGGGAGCCCCTCGATTTTGTCGAGCCCCGCGAGGACGTTCTGCCCGAACGGTGCCATAATGCATTTGTAATAATTTTCAAATTCATCCCAGTATTGCTGCGGATAATGGACCGACGAGTCCTTCAGGGTCGGCTCACAGTAATGGCATCCCAGAAAATCGCAGGTGAACAGCACTTTCTCGGACGGCATCCAGGTGAACATGGTATCCGGCCAGTGCAGCAGCGGAGCGACGATGAATTCCAGTTCCCGTCCGCCAAGGTCCAGTTTGTCCCCCTGCTTGACAACTACGCTCTGAAATTCCCGGTTCATGATCGCGGTGAGGTTTTTCTTCGCAGAAAAAGTGGAATAGACGACGATGTTGGGATTCAGGTCCAGAAGTCTAGCGATGGAGCCGGAATGATCTGGCTCCGTGTGATTTACAATCAGGTAATCGATTTTTGAAATTTCCACTATGCTCTGAATGTTTTCAAGGTATTCATCGAAGAAAGATTCGAGAACCGTATCGACCAGAATGTTCTTTTCGCCGGTAATCAGGTAGGCGTTGTAGCTTGTTCCGTATTCGGCATGCATAATAATGTCGAAAACACGCATGCCCGGATTTAAAACGCCCACGGAATAGACGCTTTCCGTTAATTTCTTGACGCTCATAACAGCAGCAGACTTCTTTCCTCAGTCTTCAGGTTCAAACATGTCTTTTCCCGCTCCGCATTCCGGGCATGTCCAATCGTCCGGCAGGTTTTCAAACGCGGTTCCGGGTTTTACGCCATGCTCTGGGTCGCCATTCGCCGGGTCATATACATAACCGCACGCGGTGCAAACATATTTTTTCATTTTGCCACTCCTTACGTCAGTATCTTTTTTAAACATTATAAATGAGTGAATCTGTTTTGTCAATCGGAGCAGCTGCCATACGCCAGGTCCTCAAGAATTTCGCAAAGATTTTCAGGAAAAACTTTACAGCGACGGAGCTGGCTTGCGAGGTCCAGAACCTTGAAGAGATTTCTTGAGACGAAAAGCCCTACAAAGTCGTCTTCCGAACGGATGATTTTAATTCCATATCCTTTCCTGCGATCCCCATATACATAATACTTCAGGCAGATACCCGGGATATCTGCGCACCCCACAAATCTGAACATGCACCACCATCCTCTCTGTGAATATTGATCACCTTTTACCTGATTATGGTAATATGATAATTCACATAAAGGAGATTATCAAGCGAAAAAGCTCTAATTTTGGTGCCAAAATAAGAAATACGCAAGATATATCGTTCTTTTACAAAAGTAAAATGGATATTGTGTACAGGAATTAAAGTTAAATTTTACAATTTGTATAAATAAATGACAATAAATGCGCATAATACGCCAAGTAATGAACCGAGAATCGTGTCGGAAGGATAATGCACAAAGAGAAAGACCCTGGAAAAAGCAATTAACAGCGCAAGAATCAAAGCGGCCGTGCCGAACCGGCTGCTGAAAAGCCAGATGACGGTCGCGGCTGCGAAAGAAGAAGCCGAATGCCCGGACGGGCACGAATAGCCGCCCGGGGTGTGAATCAGCAGGCGCGCGCCTGGGCTTCGCACAAACGGCCTGGGCCTGCCGATGATCGGCTTTAAAATCTGACTGATGATATGCGCCAGCACCATGGAAAAAAACAGCATGAACGCAAAGCTGCGGGTATGCCTGTTGTACCCCAGAAGAATCGCGGCGGCCAACCAGACTGCGCCGGCATTGCCGATCCTGGAGAGCAGCGGAAAAATAAGATCGGTGATTCGGTTATGGCAGTGAGTTTGAACATATCTGATGATTCTGACATCCATTCCTGTTCCTCCGGTCAGAGTTGTTCAGTGATTATTATACCATATTTTCCGCGGCTTGCGAATATACTTATATAAAAAACAGGAGATGATACGGATTGGAATGGCAGAGCCTGACAAAAGAAGACTGTGCGGAAAAACTGAAAACCAGCCTGCGGAAAGGTCTCACGCCGCCGCAGGCGGCCGAGCGGCTGCGCGAGTATGGAAACAACGAGCTGACCCGGCCGAAAAGGAAAAGCCTGTTCCTCCGCTTTGTGGCTCAGCTTTCCGATTTTATGGTGATCATCCTGCTCATTGCGGCGGGCGTTTCGTTTGTGACCTCCTGGCTCCAGCGGGACAGCGACTATATCGACGCGATTATCATCCTGATTATTGTCGCGGTCGACGCGGTGACGGGGCTGATCCAGGAAAGCCGGGCGGAACGGGCGATCGAGGCGCTCCAAAGGCTTTCCAGCCCGAAGGCCCGCGTCATCCGGTCGGGAAAGGAATTCGAAATCCCGGCGGAGGAGCTGGTCCCCGGCGACCTTGTCGCGGTGGAAACGGGCGACCTGGTGCCCGCGGATCTCCGCCTGACCGAATCGGTGGACCTGAAGGCGGAGGAAAGCGCGCTGACCGGGGAGAGCCTCCCCGGGGAAAAGGACGCCGATTCCGTATATCCGGCCGGAACGCCGCTGGGCGACCGGCATAATTTTTTGTATTCCACCAGTTCCGTCACCGCCGGCCGCGGGCGCGGGATCGTCGTGGAGACCGGCATGAGCACGCAGGTCGGCAGGATCGCGCACATGATCGGCCGGGAGGCCGCGCCGCAGACTCCGCTCCAGAAAAAGCTGGCGCAGACGGGCCGCATGCTGGGCGCGGGCGCGCTCGTCATCTGCCTTGTGATCTTTATCATGGGGCTGATCCAGAAAATAGACCCGCTGGAGATGTTCCTGATCGCCATCAGCCTTGCCGTCGCCGCAATCCCGGAGGGGCTGCCCGCGGTCGTCACCGTCACGCTTGCCGTCGGAGTCCGGCGCATGGCGGCGAAACGGGCGATCGTCCGGCGAATGCCGGCGGTGGAGACGCTCGGCAGCGCAAGCGTGATCTGCTCCGACAAAACGGGCACGCTGACGCAGAACCGCATGACGGTCGTGGAGCTGCAGAGTGCAGCGGGCAGGCTCGCGGCGGATTCGGCGGAAGGCCGGCTGCTGCTGGAAACAGCTTCACTTTGCACGAACTGCGTCAGTTCCGGCGGCAAGCTCCGGGGGGATCCCACCGAGACCGCCCTAGTCCGCGCGGCGTCCGCCGATCCCGGCAGGCTGGAGCAGCGGTTTCCCCGCGTCAGGGAGTTCCCGTTTTCCAGCGAGCGCAAGCGGATGACCACCGTGCACCGTCTGCCGGGCGGGCGCTGCCGGATCGTCACTAAGGGCGCGCCGGACGTCCTGCTGCGGTACTGCTCGTCCGGAACCGAGGGGATGGAGCGCAGAAACGAGGAGATGGCGTCGCGGGCGCTGCGGGTGCTCGGCGTTGCCTGCCGTGACGCGGACCGCCCCCCGCAGAGTGCCGAGGAGGCCGAACAGGGCCTTGTTTTTCTGGGGCTGGTCGGAATGATCGACCCGCCCCGCCCGGAGGCGGAGCGGGCCGTCAGGATGTGCAAACAGGCCGGGATCCGCCCGGTCATGATCACCGGAGACCATGCGGCGACGGCTGCGGCGATCGCCGTCCGCCTCGGGATCGCGGAGAGCGCCGGAAATGTTGTGACCGGTCCGGAGCTGGACCGCATGTCCGACGCGGAACTGAGTGGAAAGGTCAGCCGTCTCTCCGTGTTTGCCCGTGTTTCTCCGGAGCATAAAGTGCGCATTGTCCGGGCGTTCCAGTCCCGCGGCGAGGTTGTGGCGATGACCGGCGACGGCGTCAACGACGCCCCGGCCCTGCGGGCGGCGGACATCGGCTGCGCGATGGGGATTTCCGGGACGGACGTGGCCAAGGCCGCTTCCGACATGATCCTGACCGACGACAACTTTGCCACGATCGTCGCGGCCGTCCGGGAGGGGCGCGGGATTTATCAGAATATCCGCAAAACCGTGCATTTTCTGATCAGCTGCAATATCGGGGAGCTTCTGACGGTGTTCGTCGGATTTTTGCTGAGGCTGCCCAGCCCTCTTCTCGCGATCCAGCTTCTCTGGGTGAACCTGGTCACCGATTCCCTGCCGGCACTCGCGCTCGGCGTGGAACCGATCGGCGGCGACGTGATGAACCAAAAACCCGTGCGCCGCGGCGAAAGCGTTTTTTCCGGGGGAATGGGTTACAATATTCTGGTGGAGGGCTGCTTGATCGGCTCGCTTTCCCTGCTGGCGTACAGCATCGGGCGCGCGTTTTTCGACGTGGACCCGGCGTCCCCGTTTATCGGGCGGACCATGGCGTTTGCCGTTCTGAGCCTTTCACAGGTGGTACATACGTTCAATATGCGCTCCGACAGCTCCGTGTTCCGCGCCGGTCTGTTTGCCAACCCAAAGCTGGTTCTGGCGGCCGTCGCCTGCGTCTTTCTTCAGGCGGCTGTCATCGCGGTGCCGCCGCTCGCGGCGGTTTTTAAAACGGCGGTGCTGACGGGCCGGCAGTGGGCGGTTGTGGCGGCGCTGTCGCTTGCGCCGCTCTTTGTGGTGGAGGCGGAAAAAGCCGCCCGGCAGCGTGCCGCTGCACCCGCGCCCCGCCGTTTTACCCGGAGAGAACCGAAAGTTTAGGCTGGCGGGAGAGTTGACAAATGCTCCCGAAACGGCAAAGTTGGGAACAGTCTGGAGAATTGTCCGGTGCTGCGGATTTTCCCTCTCAGAGAAAGCGCGGTCTCACTGGGCGGTTCGGAGGGTAAAGGCTCCCGCAGGGCCTTCGTGTCAGCCGTAGGTGCTTCCTGTCCGGAGGACCGGCCGTGGCTGAAAAGCTGGGAGCGGTTCGGAGAATTTGTTCGGCACTGCGGGTCCGCCCTCTCAGGAAAGCATGCCTCATTGGGCGGGACGGGGGATAAAAGCTCCCCTTACAGGACCCAAAAACGAACGGACCCCGCTGAAAGGGACATTGTCCCTTTCAGCGGGGTCCGCAACCATGAATGCCTCAGCGCTTGCGGTTGATATCCGCGGGTTCTTCAAATCCTCCGCAGCTGCCGCAGTCACCGCCGCAGCCGCCGTGACTCAGGGAATCCACCGAATGGAATCCCAGGAACGCGAGCGCGGCAACGATCAGACTGATCAGAATCCAGGCCGCCATTCGATCACCTCCCACGACAGAATCTGTATGATGAATTTTTCAGGGCGTTCCACGCGGGAACGCCCGCTGGTTAGCTTGAACTTACTGTCTGGATCCAGTGTATCACGGTTTCGTCCGGCTGTCAAGCGGAGGCTGTTTGGCGCCGGAGGAACTTTCGCGGTGCTCGAACAGGGTGGGAAGCTTTCCGGATTTTGTCAGCGTCTGGTACAGAATCATCAGCAGCGGAATATAGATCAGAATCCAGAAATTTTTGGCGACCAGGGCGAAATAGATGGCGGCCAGCATCGAAAGAGGGTGGATATCGATGGAGGACGAGACGATTTTCGGCTCGATGATCTGCCGGATGGCGGTGATGATCAGCCAGCACACAAGAAGGGCGCCGGCCGTGAAATAGTTGCCTGTGAAAAGGTAGAAGCAGGAAATTGGAATGTAGATCGTCCCAGGGCCGAGGACCGGCAGGATATCCGCGATGCCGGTGATTAGGCTGAATACGAGGGGATACGGCACGCCGAGCACGATAAAAACAATGAGTGTCTCCACAAACGTGATAAAATAGATCAGGAGATAGGAACCGATGTATTTTCCGCTGAGGCTGCGCCCGTTGCGGGAGTAATTGCGAAGGTCGTCCGCGCCGCCGGCCGTGAAAAGCCCAAGCAGCGAATTCTTGATTTTCCGCATGTCTTTGGAAAAAAAGTAAGTGGAAAAGATCATGACGATGAACATGGTGAAAATGGCGGGAAGGGAGGTTAGAAAGCCGAGGACGGCGCTGAGCGTTTTGGTCGCGAGGGAAAGGCCCGTCTGCGCCAGGTTCAGCATCTTCTCCTGGTTCTGCTGAAGGAATCCCGCGTCAAAATGATTGATGGCGTCGTTGAACTGCTGGATCAGGGAGCTGAACGGCGAGGTCAGAGGGCCCAGGTCCGACGGTTTCAGGGTGGAGATATAGGCGATCAGATTGCTGATTTCACGGATCAGCCACAATCCGATCAGGAACAGCAGGCCGAACAGGACCGCGTAGACCGCGAGAGTCGCCACCGCCGCGGCCGCGGTCTGGTGGAAATGAAGCCTGCGGCGCAGGCACTCGATCAGCGGCTGGGCCAGCAGGGCCAGCAGAAAGCCGGCGAGAAACGGAAAGGTGTATTTCAGTGTTGCCGCGAACAGAAGAAACCCGGCGGTATAACAGACCAGAAACACCAAAAGAGGCCTGATCCGGATCAGCTGGTGCTTGTCGAACAACGAAAAACCCCCTTGTCAATTGAATCGGAATAGAGTATATTCATTATAACGTACAAAAGCGGAAAAAGAAAGAAAAAAAGGGCGTTCCGCACCGGGCTGCGGAACGCTCTCACACCGGAACTTATTTTTCCCTGCCCAAAAGCCAATCCACAGAAACATTGAGGATATTGGCAAGCGCCGAAAGCTCGAAATCCGTCACATAACGAATCTGTCCTTCCAGTTTGGACAGGCCGGAAGCATTCATGTCGACTCCGTTGACCTGAAGCTGAGCCAAAAGCTCTTTTTGCTTCATACCCTGATTTTTGCGTGCCATTTCGACGCGCGCACCCACCAAGTTGCGGGTTCCAAGTGCTTGTTTGCGCAATCTCAATTCGTTCATCTCCTCGTAGCATATTTTGGTTTTGCATACACTTCTTTTTCACAAGACTGTGTTTGCCGGCAGGATTCGGCAAAACAGTTCTTTTCCGGGACCGAATCTACCAATTTTACCGACAGTGCTTAGTATAATATCTTTTTGTTATTATTGCAATAAAAAATGGATTTTTTTCACCTGATTCGCCATATTATTAGAAAAAGTTTATAATTTAGACTAAGTGCCAAAATACAATATTATTTTACCAGGGCATGATAAAATTATTCTTTATTAGGAACTTAAATTTGAGCTTTGCTTTGACTGGCCGGACACCGCAGAACGAACGGCCGTAAGTTCCGGCCATTTCCTGCTTACTGTCCTGCGGACGGCAGCCGGCCCGGCCGCAGGGGACCGGACGGACCCATGCCGCCGCTAAGCCTGTGACACGCCGTTGTGCGATTGTCTCAAGCTTTCGTGTCAATCTATAATATGTCGGCCTGAGGATTGGAAGTCACAGTAATTTTTGAATCATAATTTCGGGGGATGTTTTTTTGGAAAAGAACAGTGAAAAAAGTAAGAACCTGACCATGCTGACCGATTTTTACGAGATCACCATGGCGAACGGGTATTTCACGAACGGGTACCGGAACACCATTGTCTATTTTGACATGTTCTTCCGTGAAATACCGGACAGCGGAGGGTACGCCATTATGGCGGGCGTTCAGCAGCTTGTGGATTACCTGAAGAACCTGAAATTCACGCCGGAGGATATCGACTATCTCCACAACTGCAAAATCTTTAATGAGGAGTTTATCCGCTACCTGGAGAATTTCCGCTTCTGCTGCGACGTCTGGTCGGTGCCCGAGGGAATGCCGATCTTCCCCGGCGAGCCGATCCTCACCGTGCGCGGGCCGGTGATCCAGGCCCAGTTCATTGAGACCATGATCCTGCTGACCATCAATCACCAGAGCCTGATCGCGACAAAGGCGAACCGCATCTGCCGCGCGGCGGAGGGCAGGCCGGTCATGGAGTTCGGGTCCCGGCGCGCGCAGGGCGCCGACGGCGCGATCCTGGGGGCGCGCGCCGCTTACATCGGCGGCTGCTGCGGCACGGCCTGCACCATCTGCGACCGGGAATACAGCGTTCCGGCCCTCGGCACGATGGCGCACAGCTGGATCCAGCTCTTTGACACGGAGCTCGACGCGTTCCGCGCCTATGCGCGGGAATACCCGCAGAGCTGCACGCTGCTGGTCGACACCTACAATGTTCTCAAATCGGGCGTTCCCCACGCGATCCAGGTGTTCCGGGAGGAGATTCTGCCGCGCGGCTTCCGGCCCGCCGGCATCCGCATCGACAGCGGCGACATCACCTATCTTTCCAAGCGGGCCAGAAAGATGCTGGACGAAGCCGGCTTTCCGGACTGCAAAATCTGCGCCTCCAACTCGCTGGACGAATATATCATCCGGGATATGCTGATCCAGGGGGCGAAGGTGGACAGCTTCGGCGTCGGCGAACGCATGATCACTTCGTCCAGCCATCCGGTGTTCGGCGGGGTGTACAAGCTCAGCGGGGTGGAAAACAGGGACGGCGGCGTCACGCCGAAAATCAAAATCAGTGAAAATGTGTCGAAAATCACCACCCCGGGTTTCAAAAGGCTCTGGCGCCTTTACGACCGCGCGAGCGGCAAGGCGCTCGCGGATGTCATCACTCTTTCCGACGAGGTGATCGACGACACGCGCCCCTATGAAATTTTCGACCCGGATTTTGTCTGGAAGCGCAAGACTCTCCGGAATTTCAGGGCGGAGGACATCCGCGTTCAGCTGTTCCGGAACGGGAACAGCCTCACGGAAAAGCAGTCCCTGAAGGCTCTCCAGTCCTTCTGCTCCCGGCAGGTGGATACGCTCTGGGACGAGGTCAAGCGGTTTGAAAATCCCCACCGCTATTACGTCGATCTGTCCCGCAAGCTGTGGGATGTGAAGAGCAGGCTGATTTCCGAATATTCCTTCGAGCCGGACGCTTGACATTTTCAGCGGAATCGTTTAAAATACACAGTACTATGCGAGCAGGCCGGGCAGCCGCGGGCGCAGCGCGAAAGCGCGCGTGCGAGGAAAGTCCGAGCTCCACAGGGCGGAATAACGGCTAACGGCCGCCGGGGGCGACCCCAGGGAAAGTGCAACAGAAAGAAACCGCCGCATTTGCGGTAAGGATGGAAAGGCGGGGCAAGAGCCCACCAGCGCGCGGGAGACCGCGCGGCTCTGCAAACCCTATTCGGAGCAACACCGCAGAGGGACGTTGCGCGCCGGCCCGGCGCGTCCCGAGAAGGTGGCATCGAGCCGCGGTGGCGACACCCGGCCAAGATAGATGGCTGCTTAAGACAGAACTCGGCTTACAGGCCTGGTCGCATTCTTAAACACTGAAACCCCGCTGTTTTAGCGGGGTTTTTGTTGCTTCGGCGGTCTTCGGCCCGCGGCGTCGGGAAAAATACCGCCTTTTTATTGACACATATGTTCGATTGTGATATCATATCGCGTAGGATGGATGGAACGGAAAGGGGGATTGCGGCATGACGCGCTGCGGCTGGTGCGAATCGGACGATCTGTACCGCGCCTATCACGACGAGGAATGGGGAGTTCCCGTCCACGACGACCGGAAGCACTTTGAATTTCTGGTGCTGGAATCCGCTCAGGCGGGGCTGAGCTGGATCACCATCCTGCGCAAGCGGGAGGCTTACCGGACTGCGTTCGACGGGTTCGACCCGGAAAAGATCGCCGCCTACGGCGAGGATAAACTATTGGAACTGATGAAGAATCCCGGCATCATCCGGAACCGCAGAAAAATAGAATCTGCGGTGAACAACGCCCGCCGGTTTCTGGAAGTACAGAGGGAATTCGGAAGCTTCGACCGGTACATCTGGAATTTTGTCGGGGGAAAGCCGGTGGTCGGGCACTACGGGACGCTCGATGAAATTCCGGCGAAAACGGAGCTTTCAGAGGCCGTCAGCCGGGATCTGAAAAAAAGGGGGTTCCAGTTTCTCGGTCCGGTTATCGTCTATTCCCACCTGCAGGCGACCGGGCTGGTCAACGACCACCTGGATTCCTGCTTTCGGAAAAACTGTTCGGAACCGGCGGCAAAGCCGGGATGAACCGCGCGGGAGGCCTCTGCGGCGGAATATTAAGAAGGGGCGCGGGAGAGTTTCTCCCGCGCCCCTATTTTTCTGCGAGCCTCTTTTACCAGTCGGTCCGGTCCGGCGCGTCCGTTCCCCGGTCAGCCGGAAGAGGGGACAGCGGCATCTCCCAAAGCTGATGGTCCGTATGCAGCAGTTCGTGAGCCCGGTGCGACAGCGGTTTTTCCATGTAATCCCGGTACAGGCGCAGAACGGCCGGATTCTCATGGGAAAAACGGACCGCGTTGTTCCGGTCGAGACCGTAAAGGTTCTTCGCGCGCTCGCCGGCGGGTTCTTCCCCCTCCCGGATCGGCTGCCCGCCGCCGCCGGAACAGCCTCCGGGACAGGCCATGACCTCTACAAAGTCATAGCGGGCCCTGCCGCGCAGGACCGCTTCCACCAGCCGCCTCGTGTTCCCGAGACCGCTGACGACCGCGACCCGGAGCGGCGTGCCGTTCAGCTCGAAGGAGGCTTCCTTCCAGCCGTCCATCCCCCGAACCCCGCGGAACGCGTCCGGGTCCGGATTTTCCCCGGTGACCAGATAATACGCGCTGCGGAGCGCGGCTTCCATCACCCCGCCGGTCGCGCCGAAGATCACGCCCGCGCCGGAACCGGCTCCGAGCGGAGCGTCGAATTCCTCTTCTTCGAGCTCGTTTGCCCGGATGTGTTCCGCGCGGATCATGCGGTCCACCTCGCGCGTGGTCAGGACCACGTCCACATCCCGCTCCGTCCCCGCGCTGTTCATGGAGGGAAGGGCGGCCTCGTGTTTCTTTGCGATGCAGGGCATGATGGAGACGCAGCAGATGCGCTCCGGTTCCACATTCAGAAGCTTCGCGTAATAGCTTTTCGCAACCGCCCCAAACATCTGCTGCGGGGATTTCGCCGTCGAAAGCTGCCGGACAAGCTCCGGATACTGCGACTTGACAAACCGGACCCAGCCGGGGCAGCAGGAGGTAAACATCGGCAGGGGATTGTCCCCGCGCGTTTTCAGCCGTTCCAGAAATTCGCTGCCTTCCTCCATGATGGTCAGGTCGGCGCTGAAGGTGGTGTCGAAAATATAGTCGAAGCCCATATTCCGCAACGCGGCGACGAGCCGTTTGACGGTCGCCCGTTCCCGCGGCAGGCCCAGCGACTCGCCCCATGCCGTCCGCACGGCCGGGGCGATCTGCACGACCGTGACCATGTCCGGGTCCGCCAGCGCGGCGAACGCCTTCTCCGTATCGTCCCGCTCCCGCAGCGCGCCGACCGGGCAGTGCGTGATGCACTGTCCGCACAGCGCGCAGTCAGAATCCTCGATGCGGCGGTTGTAGGAAACGTCGACCGTCGTGCGGGACCCGGTGTTCGCGACGTCCCAGATCCCCATGCTCTGGATCCGGTCGCACACCTGGATGCAGCGCATGCATTTGATGCATTTGGAGAAATCCCGGATGAGGGGGAAATCCTTGTTCCACGGGGAATAAGGCAGCTCGCGCCGGTACGGCAGCTCCAGAATTCCCAGGTCGTTCGCCATGGCCTGCAGACTGCAGTTGCCGCTGCGCGCGCAGGTGGCGCAGTAGCAGTCGTGCTGGGAGAGGATCAGCTCCACATTGGTACGGCGCGCCTCCCGCACGCGGGGGCTGTTGGTGCGGATGACCATGCCCTCTTTTACCCTGTTGTTGCAGGCGGTCACCAGGCGGTCGGTTCCCTCCAGCTCCACCACGCAGACGCGGCAGGCCCCGATTTCGTTGATTCCCTTCAGATAGCACAGGGTGGGGATCGCAGCTCCGGCCGCGGAGGCGGCCGTCAGAATCGTGGCCCCTTCCTCCGCCTGAAAGGGAGTTCCGTTGATTGTGATATTTACCATTTCGCGATTCTTCCTCCCTTGAAAATCCCGTAGCCGAAGTGGTCGCAGCGCAGGCAGCGCGACGCTTCCTGCATGGCTTCCTCACTGGTCATGCCGTGTTCGATCGGCTCAAAGTCGCACGTCCTCTCCCCGGCGGGACGGAGCGTCATGTTCACCCTGCCGCAGGGGGGCCGGTCGCTGAGGTTCGGCTGGGGGATCTCCACCCCCGCCGTGATTTCGTGGTTGAATCCGAGATAGTTGTCGATGTTCGCCGCGGCGACCTTTCCGGCGGCAATCGCGCGGATCACGGTGGCGGGTCCGCTGGCGCAGTCGCCGCCCGCGAACAGATTGGCGACGTTTTCCACCTTGGCGCTGTTCTTTGCCTGGATGGCTCCGCGGCTGACCGGAACGCCGAACTCCGCGAACGGTTCGTACTCAATGCTCTGCCCGATGGCGACCACGATCAGGTCGCAGGGAAAGCGCAGCTCTCCAACGTCCGCGTTCCTCGGGGACGGGCGTCCGGCGGAATCCACTTTGCCGATGATCTGCGGCTTGAGCCACAGCGCGCAGGCGTTTCCGTTTTCATCCGCCTCTATGCGCGACGGGGCGTGCAGGCTCAGCACCTCGCATCCTTCCGCAAGGGCTCCCTCGACCTCCTCGGGCAGGGCGGTCATATCCTCCTGCCGGCGGCGGTACATGATCCCCACGCGGGAGGCCCCCAGACGCACGGCGGACCGGGCCACGTCCATCGCCACGTTTCCGCCGCCGATGACGGCGACGTTCCGGCCGCTGAAATCAGGATTGCGGCCGTTGCCGATTTCGCGCAGCATTTCGACAGCGGAAACGACCCCTCGGCTTTCCTCGCCCGGAATGCCCAGCTTTTTGTCGGAATGCGCGCCGATGGCGATGTAAACCGCGTCATATTGGCGCGTCAGCTCGGCGATCGGCAGACCGCGGCCCACTTCCACGCCTGTTTTCAGTTTCACGCCCGCCGACAGGATCGCGCCGATGTCCTGCTGAAGCATTTCGCGCGGCAGCCGGTAGCTGGGGATGCCGTAGCGGAGCATGCCGCCAGGCAGCGGCTGCTTTTCATAGACCGTGACGGAGTGACCCATCAGGGAAAGGTAATATGCCGCGCTGAGTCCGCCCGGCCCGGCGCCGACGACGGCGACCCGCTTTCCGGTGGAGTCGGCGCGCGCCGGCACGGGGACTTCTCCCGCATGGTCGGCCGCGTAGCGTTTCAGCCCCCGGATGTTGATGGAATCGTCGATCATGTTTCTGCGGCAGCGCGCCTCGCACGGATGCTCGCAGACGTATCCGCAGGATGCCGGAAACGGATTGTCCTTTCGGATCAGGCGGATTGCGTCCGCGCTTCTTCCTTCCGCCACCAGCGCGATATAGCCCGGGATATCCACCCCGGCCGGGCACAGCGCGACGCACGGCACGGGCTGGTTCAGGCTGCAGGTGCACCGGCCGTTCACGATATGCTCCACATAGTCCTCGCGAAAGCCGCGGACGCCGCGCAGCACCATTCCCGCCGCCTCCCAGCCGATCGCGCAGTCGGCGGTAGAGACGATCACGCGGGCGGTTTTTTCAATCAGGTCCAGCGTCCGCAGCGTTGCCCGGTGTTCCAGCACGTCTTCCAGAAGGGTTTCCAGCTGCGCCAGCCCAACGCGGCAGGGAACGCATTTTCCGCACGTCTGCGCCCGGCACAGTTTCAGAAAGGAAGCCGCCAGATCCACCGGGCAAAGCCCGGGCGGGCTTGCCACGATCCGGCGCTCCAGATCGCGGTAAAGTCCCTCCACCGCCGTCTGGGCTTTATCCGGCGTCGCTATCACCAGTCTGCTCAAAATTATTTCCCTCCAATTTTCCCCATCAATCCAAAAGCTCTAATTTGTTAAAAATGTAACGATTAATCCCGCGAATTTTTGTCAAAAAAATATCAAAGAATGTTTTAATTATAACGAATATCCCCAAAGATGTAAAGTATCGCAAAGAATTTTGTAACAAATCCAGGCATGCTAATTCTTCCATTTTCCCTGCGCGGACACGCGCCTGATGATTTTAAATCCGGGACATGATATAATTAAGGATCAGAAAGGGACAGGAGGAGATCGGAATGGCGGGAACAAGAAGAATGCCGGCGGAATGGGAACCGCACGAAAGGACGCTGATCCAGTGGCCGGTGCGCCGGTCGCTGATTCATCCGGAGAACAATGAGGAGGTCTGCGCCGGTTATGCGGCCGCGGCGCGGGCAGTCGCGGAGTTCGAACCGGTCACGGTCGTCGCGGCGGAGGACACCGCAGGGCGGGCCGAACGTCTCTGCGGCGGCAGGGCGGAAATCTTTACCGCGCCCCACAGCGACGCCTGGGTGCGGGACAGCGGCCCGACCGTCGTACTGGAAGAGGACGGCGCGCGGCTCGGCGTCCGCTGGCGCTTTAACGCCTGGGGCGGAAAATACGCTCCCTGCGAACCGGACCATGAGGCGGCGCGCGCCGTGCTGAAGCATTTGGGAATCCCGCGCGCGGACGCCCCGATCGTCCTGGAGGGCGGTTCGATCCACACGGACGGCGAGCGGACTCTTCTGACCACCGAACAATGCCTGCTCAATCCGAACCGGAACCCGGACCTCAGCCGCGAAATGATCGGGGAAACGCTGCGGGAATTTCTCGGCGTAAAGAAAGTGATCTGGCTGAATCGGGGCCTCGCGGGCGATGAGACGGACGGGCACGTGGACAATATCGCTTGCTTTGCCCGGCCCGGCACAGTCCTTTTACAGGTCTGCGACGATCCGGAAGACGAAAACTGTGAAATCACGGGGGAAAACCGTAAAATTTTAAATACCGCGCGGGATGCGGCGGGGCGCCCTCTGCAAGTGATCGAGATTCCCCAGCCGCCTGTGCGCTGCTTTGACGGGACCCGCCTGACGCTCAGCTACCTCAACTTCTATCTGGTCAACGGAGGGGTGGTTCTGCCCGTGTTCGGCGGGGATGCCAGGAAAACGGACGAGGCCGCGGTAAAGATCCTTCAGGAGGTTTTTCCGGATCGCAGAATCCGGACGGTGGACGGGATCCCGCTTGTGCGGGAAGGCGGGAATATCCACTGCATTACGCAGCAGATCCCGGCGGCGGGATCTGGCGGAGAGGAGAAGGCGGAATGAGAAATGTGACGGTGGCTGCGGTGCAGATGAGTTGCGGCGAATCCCCGGAAGAAAACCGGGACAGGGCGGAACGGATGGTGCGCCGCGCCGCGGAGCGGGGCGCGAACATCGTCTTGCTGCAGGAACTGTTTGAAACGCCCTATTTCTGTCAGTGCGAGGACGCGGCGGTGTACGGCTGGGCTGCGGAAACGGAGCGGAACCCCGCCGTGCGGCGTTTCCGCGCGGTTGCAAAGGAGCTTGGCGTGGTGCTTCCGGTCAGCTTCTATGAAAAGAAAAACAATGCCCGGTTCAACTCCGCCGCGATGATCGACGCGGACGGGAGCCTGCTCGGCGTCTACCGGAAAAGCCACATCCCGGATGGGCCGGGTTATGAGGAAAAGTTCTATTTCAGCCCCGGAGACACGGGATTTAAAGTCTGGGATACAAAATTTGGGCGCATCGGCGTCGGCATCTGCTGGGACCAGTGGTTCCCGGAGGCCGCCCGGTGCATGGCCCTTCTCGGCGCGGAGCTGCTTCTTTACCCGACCGCGATCGGTTCGGAACCGGAGGCCCCGGAGGTCGATTCCAAAGATCACTGGCAGCGGTGCATGGTCGGGCACGCGGCCTGTAATCTGGTGCCGGTCGCCGCCGCGAACCGGATCGGGAGGGAAACCTTCGGGTCCTCTTCCATCGAATTTTACGGCTCCTCTTTCATCGCCGGGCCGACCGGGGAAATCCTTGCGCAGGCTGGCCGCACGGAAGAGGCGGTTCTGACCGCAAAATTCGACCTGGACGCGCTCGAGGCGCAGCGGGCCGAGTGGGGCGTGTTCCGCGACCGCAGGCCGGAGCTTTACCGCCCGCTTCTGACGCTGGACGGCACGGGCGGAAGGGAATAATAAAAAACAGGGGGCGCGGCGAAAGCCGCGCCCCCTGTTGAAAATAATCGCGCCCTATTTTGCTTCCGAATATCCGAGAATGCCGGAAATCTCGTCGGCGGCCGCCTTGATGGCCGGCGCGTAATGCCGCACGAATTCGTCGCTGATGTGGAACACGGTGCCCGTCACGCTCAGCCCCGCCGCGATCTTCCCGGTGAAATCGCGCACGGGGAACGCGACGCACCGCGCCCCGATCTCGCATTCCTCGTTGTCGAACGTATAGCCCCTGCTGCGGGCCTGTCCCAGCGCGTCCAGGACGGCCTTAGGTTCCGTCAGCGTGTTTTTTGTGAAGCGCGTGAGCGTCTGTTCCCGAAAAAAGCGGTCGAGCTCTTCCGGCGAGCGGTTGAGCAGCAGCAGCTTGCCGACCCCGGTGCAGTGCAGCGGCGAACTGCTCCCGATCCTCTGGAGCGAGCGGACCAGATGGTCCGGCCCGTCCACCACCTCGACGTAAACCGCGCGGTTTTCCTGCTCGACGGCAAGACATACGGATTCCCCGCACCGCCGCGCCAGAGTTTCCATTACCGGCCTGGCGATCCGGTTGAGGGGACTCGCGTCGCGGATCTGCCCGGCCAGGCGGCACAGCCGGAAAGTGAGAAAATATTTCTGGCTCTCCGGGTCCTGCCGGACATAGCCCAGCTTCATCAGCGTGCGCAAAAAGCGGATCGCCGTGCTGGGAGGACAGCCGGTCAGTTCCGCCAGCCGCCTCAGCTGCACAGGCTCGCGGCAGGACGCCATCGTCTCCAGAATGAGGAAGACCTTTTCCACGGACTGGTTTTTTCCCGATGAGCCGTTGCGCTCAGAGAGTTCCTTTTTCATCAGATTTTGCAGAGATTTTCCGGTCTGCCGGCGAGGAAGGCCGTCACGTTGCCGAATTCGATCTTCGCTCGGCGCAGCATCGATTCCTCCGAGGCGAACGCGACGTGGGGCGTGAGAAGGACGTTCTTCGCGTGCAGCAGCGGGTAATCCTCCGGGATCGGCGGCTCCATGTCGAAGACGTCGATGCCCGCGCCCGCGATTTTTCCGCTGTTCAGCGCTTCGGCCAGCGCCTCGTTGTCCACGATCGCGCCGCGCGCGCAGTTGAGAAAGACGGCCCCCGGCCTCATTTGGCTGAACTGCTCTTTTCCGAAGGATTTTCTGGTTTCGGCGTTCAGCGGAAGATGAAGCGATACGATATCGCTGTTCCGCAGCAGTTCGCCGAGCCCGACAAACCGGATGCCGGCGGCTTTCGCCTCCTCCGACTCGTGGCGCGCACAGCCGAGCAGCTTTGCGCCGAACGCCCCGAACAACTGGGCCGTGCGGATCCCGATGCGTCCGGTGCCGACGATGCCTACCGTGCGTCCGCAGATTTCACGCCCGGTCAGCCCGGCCGAGGTTTTGCCGGTTCTGGCCGCCTGGTCCGCCGGGAGGATGTGGCGCAGGACGCCGACCGCCAGGCCGACCGCCAGTTCCGCAACGGTCTCGTTCGAGTATCCGGCGCAGTTGCAGACGGCGACGCCCTTCTTTTTGCAGGCCGCGAGGCCCACATGGTCGATTCCCGTGAAGGCTACGGCAAGCATCTTCAGCCTTTCGGCGGATTCCACCACTTCGTCGGGATACGGGTTGTTCGCGATCATCACGATGTCGGAGTCTTTGGACCGCTCCGCCAGCTCTTTTTTGTCGGTCGTCTTTTTGTCGTAGCAGACGAATTCATGTCCGGCCTTCGTCAGCTCCGAGGACAGCCCGCGGATTACGCTCTCCGGCACGCCAAGGGGTTCCAGCAAACTGATTTTCATGGTAGTCTCTTCCTTTTCATCCTTATTCGCCTTTGCAGTCAGACGTTTTAAGACCCCGCCGGTCTGATTGGATTCTGTTCCGCATACTGAAATTACATTCTGATATCTGCAATCATTGTAGCATGGCAGATTGATCCTGTCAATTTCCTTTCAGATCCGCGGTGCATATTTTCAAAAATCCTTCATAGAATACCAACGGGTGATGAAAATGGATTACTCTGGATACCATGAATTTCCTTTTCCCTCGAAACTGAGTGAAAACGAAGAGAAGCTGAAGACGTACTTTATGTCCCTGCCGGATGCGGAACAGCTGCGGCTGTTAAACGGGAGCCATTCCTATGAAGATTTTCGCGGCCGCGTCCAGAAAAGCATGCCCGCCGTATAAACGGTCCCCGGCCGCTTTTTGTTTTCTTCGTCCGAATCGGAACAGTCTTCGGCAAAAACCGCCGCCCCGGCCGTGCCGGGGAATTTTTTTTATCTTTTTTCCGGCAGCCGGCCCTATACCAGCGCGAAACGCCGGGGCGGATTTTCGGCGCTTCTGTTCAGGTAATCCGCCAGGATTCCGTCGAGGTTCATGGCGTCTTTCATTTCGTAAATCCCGGTTTTGTCCTGAATGAATTCCGCCGCATACAGCGCTCCCTCCGCGAACGCATC
Organism: Caproiciproducens sp. NJN-50; assembly: GCF_004103755.1. Lineage (NCBI taxonomy): Bacteria > Bacillati > Bacillota > Clostridia > Eubacteriales > Acutalibacteraceae > Caproiciproducens > Caproiciproducens sp. NJN-50. The sequence goes on from NZ_CP035283.1 coordinate 241,118, forward strand.
CCGCGAAAAACTCTGGTGCGAAATCTCGACCATGTCGTTCTTGCCGACCAGCATGACTTTGTGGCAGCCGACGATCCCGCCGGCACGCACGGAAGCGATGGGGACTTCGAGTTTTTCGCCGGGGGGCGAGGTTTCGCGAAGGCGGTCCGCAAGCTTTGCGGCGGTCCCCGATGGGATATCCGCCTTGCGGTTGTGGTGCATCTCAATGATTTCGACGTCGTAGCCGTTCAGGATCCGCGATGCAAGCTCGGTCAGGAACATCAGCGTGCTGACGCCGCGCGTGATGTTCGGTGCGTAGATCAGTCCGGCGCCGTACCGGTCCGCGAGCGCATAAAGCTCCGCTTCCTCCGCCTTGGAAAATCCCGTGGTCCCCATCACGACGCGGACGTTCAGGGAAAAGAATGCTTCCGCGTTCGCCAGCGCGGCGGACGGCGTGGAGAAATCAAGAACAAGATCCGGCCGGGTATTAAAAACGCAGGATTCGATCCGGTCGGAGGGGTAAACCTGAATGCCGGCGCTGCGGCAGCCGACGACTTCTCCGAGGTCCCGCCCGGCTTTGACGCTTCCGGGACTGCAGATCGCGGAGACGGGCTTTGCCTGATCTCCGGCAAGCAGATATCTGGCGATTTGGCTGCCGGCCCGCCCCAGCCCGGAGATACATACCTTCATCATTCCAAACGCTCCTTTCAAATTCAACAATTCCATTAAAAGTTGCAGGTTGTCTGAAAAAATCCAACAGTTCTCTCTTTTTGAAGCGATCGGGAAGAGAAGCCTGTTATTAACATGAATTACAAAAATTTACAAACAACTTTTTTATGAATGGTAAGTTGTCAATTGATATTATACGGGGATTGGTTTGAATTGTCAAATGAAAAAATTTCCATGATTTTGAAAAAACATTAAGATAGTCAAAATACATAGAAGCGGAGCGGGTAAATTTACCGCGCTCCGCCAGGATTGAACTCAAAAAATTACTCCGGAGTACCGGTCATCGTAATCCGTTTGTTTTTCGCAAAAGTGAGATCGTCAAATGTAAGATATGTTCCAATAACGTCATAATTTGATGAAAATGTTACGCTGTATTTATCTGACGACACAGACGATTCCGTCGAAATATTATCTGTCCTGACGTTTAACTCGGTAAGGTTTTCAAAGTCCATCGTATCATAATCAAACGACAAGGTTGGATCAGAGCATCCTGTAATTTTACCGGTAGTGAAATTATAGGTAAATGATGCGCTTAATGTTACAAAGCATTTTATTTTTATTTTGTCATCGTATACGGAAGACTTTGCAGACGCAATATAACTGTCTTCTTTTGAAATATGTCTGGTTGTAAATGCGTTAGGAACCCCCAAATTTGCTGCTTTGGTAATTGTGGTTTTAGAGAAACAGGATACGTTTTTTAAGGTATAAGATTCAATAGAATTATAATCTGAGGATTGATAGCTTTTGATGTTGTCGAGATAAAATGCATTACTGATGTCATCGCCGTTTTTATTGATAACAGCGTAAGAATTAGTTTCAGCAAAATAATCATTCATTAAAGATCCAAAGTTCTTTGTAGTTGACTTTGGTATTGCCGCAAAGACGGAAGTTCGTACAACTATTAAAGTGAAAAGACAAAAAATTGTAGATATCAATATTTTTTTCATTATAAATCCTCCAAATTCTAAATTGGTCGAATCTTTCTCCATATAATTTGAGAACCTTCCAGGAGGAAAAGCCAAATTACCGTGAAAGCAAGGCGAGCAGCGTAATCCAATAGAACAACAGACAGGTAGGGTTGAAAGGCAAAATGGATTAGCATGGAAAATATCAATGGACAGAATGTTCCGAGGGCGGCGTAGTGAAAGGCAATGAATTCGTGGACAATCAGCCAGCCGATATAACAGAGGAAAAGGAAGAAGAGTACCCGCCATCCCACTTCGCCGATTTGGTTGAGCCTTCCAAGCAAATGCATTTTTTGATAAATGCTTTTTGGCATGGATTTGTCGGCATATGGTTGCCCCATCGCAATAGACCACGTGCGGACCCACTGTGTCATGAATTCAACCAAAGCAAGTAAAATGGCGGCGACTGAAAACACAACGATTTGTTTCTTTTTCATTTGTTCTTCCCCCTTCAATTCAAGATAGTTATTCAGGAGTTCCTTCCAACTCGTCATAAACATGGCCGTAATCGTAAATTACCCCGTATGAAGTTCCTTTGACATCGAAACTACCTGTAAAGGTAACTGTGTATTTATCTGAAGATAAATGAGCTCCAGTAGACGTATTCTCGGTATACACACTCCATAACCGGTATTTTGAAAATCAACATGGAGCTTTGGGCTTGAGTATTCGGAGATTTTTCCGGTATTAGCATTGTAAACATAAGTACCAGTAATTGTATCCCAAACTTCAACAAATCGGTCACCTATATCAGCTGTTAGGGGGTGATAAAAGATATCAGAAATCGTTTTCTTCACAAATGATGAATTTGGTGAGGCACTACTATCGAATTTTTTAATTTCAGTATGCTTGCAAACAGAACTTACTTTATCACAAACAAATATTTCTATTGCTTTGAAATCTGATGAATGATAGTAATTTAAATTATTCTTATAGAAACTTTCGTTGATATCATTTCCTGTTCTATCCAAAACGCTAAAAGAGCTGTGATTCTTGAAATAATCTGTAAAAAAATCAATAAACCTTGTCGAAGGATTTGGGATTTTTATATTATCTATGGAAATTCTATTTTTTTCCGCAGCAAATGCCGGGGCGCAGGCCGTTATGGACAACGCGAAAACCAGAAGCAAACTGATTGATTTCTTCCAAGTCCTTAGCATTTTTCTACCTCCTAAGTTTTTAAGTAAATAGGTGTACAAAAAGGTGGTTGCTAGGGGAATAGTGTCATCTTTTTTTATGACCCATCGGTGTCATCCTCTTTCATATATGCACATTGAAATCGGTATGTATGGGATATGTAAATTTCCCCTTCTGCTTACATACCGTTTAAGAAGCCTGATTTGTTACACTTTTTTAAAAATTTTTATAAAATAATTTTTATAACCAAAATGGCACCGGCGGTTTTTAAGCCGCCGGTGCATGAGTGTATGTAAGAGAAATGAACGACTCTTATAATCAGATAAAAGATGGAAGGATAAAGATTATCCGCAATAGTCGCTGTCGGATTCAGTGATGTATTCCACGGTCCCGTTCCGGTACACCTGTGCGTTGATTTCGAAAATATAAGTGTATCCGCTGGAGACGTAATATGATTTATCAAAGTAGAAATTTGCTCCGCTTGCGCTCAGGCCCGTCCAGGCTTTGACCGTCGTCGTCCCGTTGCTGTTGACCCGTTTCAGCAGCGCGGTGGCGGTGATCTTGGATGTGCCGTCCTTTCCATGAATCGTAGATGTGCACTCAGCACGGTCGCCGTAGAAATTGACATTTGCAGTCGCAATATCTGTGTTCGTCCACATAATATGGATTCCCGAATCCGTTGTAGATGTGGTTGCTTTTGTTTTTTCCGAAGCGAATGCCGGAACTCCCGCCGAGAATACCATGGAAACAGCCAGAATCAGCGCGAAGATTTTCTTTTTCATAATGATTCTCCTTTTCTTTTATTTTTGGCTTCCTATAGTATTACCGTTTGAGACCCCCGATTTGTTACACTTTTTTCTAAAAAATTTTTAAAAATTTTTCCTATTCCATGCTTTCCGCTATTTTGACCAGTTCTTCAGGAGCAATTTTGGAACTTAATAAAAAACTTCTGGAATCATAGCTCCAGATCAAATAGGATTTATCATCAGGGGAATTGGCGATAAACAAAGATGCATTTTCGCCTTGAATTTTAATTTCTTTCCGTGTGGTATGTTCCGTATCGATCCCGGTATTTCCCCCTTCCGGCATTGGATATTGCCGCAAAAGGATGGTGTCGCCCTGAGTGTTTTGGTAGGTGACTTCGGTTTCAGAGCCGGTTTCCACCGTCCCCGCTTCAAAAAAGCCCTCCGGCAAATATTTGGGCTTTACGGCGGCAACGCCGGAAGACGGCTCGGAAGAGGAGTTTCCACCCTCCTGATAATGGATGTCGATATGGTCGGATTTCCAGTCCATGAAAGCGTTGAAAATGGCGTTCCGCGTGGCTTCGACGCTCAGAAGGCTCCCGAGGGCGACCGGGATGATGACGGCGAGAAGGACGGCGACCCGCTTTGCCGTTTTCCCGGCACGCCGGGCGATGGAACGGCGATAACTTTGATGGATTGCCTTTTCGATTTTGCTTTTGGCGGCGGGGGAAAGCTCGCAGCCGTCCGTCAAATCCTTTTCCGAAGGCAGGTCCCGCAGTTCCCTTTCAAAATCCTCGTTGACTGCCGCTTTCAGCATGGCTTCGAAAATCTGACGATTCAGTTCTGATCTATTCATGGCGGTTCCCACCTTCCTTCAGCGCGCGCAGCAGGGCCGTCTTTGCCCTGTGGACCCGGACCCTGACATTCTCCTTTGAGATGTTCAGAAGCCGGGCGATTTCGTCGTCGGAATATTCATAAACATATTTCAGCTTTAAAATATGACTCGATTTTTCGTTCAGCCCGGAAAGAGCCTCCACCAGCGTTTTGTAATTTTCCGCCGACAGCAGGGATTCATAAGGAAAATCTTCGGAGCCCGAGGGCAAATCGAATTCTTCCAGGTCGACCGGCCTCTGGCGCGCATCGGCCCGGAGCATGTCATAGCAGATGTCTTTCACTAATATACCGATGAGACCCCTCGTTTTGTTACAGTCTTCGAAAGAAAATTTCTGAAGTTTGTCAATAATCCTGAGAAAAGCCTGCGAAACGGCGTCCTCGGCTTTGCTCTGATCTTTCAAAATTCCGATGGCTATGTACATCATTGTTTTGTAATTTTGCCGATATAGCCGCTCCACCGCATCGCGGTCCGTTTCATTCTGGATTGTCATGCATAACAACATGGCTTTCTCTGCCTTTCTTCGGCATTATTATACCATCTTCGCGAAATATTTTTAAAAATTCTGATAAAAATCCCCGCGTCACGGAAATGCGGGACGCGGGGGAAAAACCGTATTGAACAAAAAAAAGAACGCTTCTCAGGAAATGCCGTTGACGAAAGCGTTGAACCGTTCGATCACGTTTTCATCGCCGACGATCAGCACCCGGTCCGACTCGCAGAATTCGTAATAGGGACCCGGCGAAAGGATGATGTCCTTCTGCTGCACCACGCCGATGATCGTCGCGCCGGTATTATGCCAGATCTCCAATTCCCCGATGCTTTTCCCGATGAGCGGGGATTGGCGGGGAAGGGGGATTTCCACCGGCGTGATCAGATCGGACCGCTTGTAGCGGTACATGTCGATGATCTGTTTGGTCAGGGTCAGAATTTCCTCGTCCATGCTGTTGCGCTTTTCCATCAGCTGGGCGAGCTTCAGGCGCAGATCGGCGACGCGCTCGTCATCCTTGAAGCTTTTGACGAACTTGATCGCGTTTTCCTTGGATAAGATCACGATTCCGCTGCCCAGCAGAATTTTCAGCACGCTTTTATCGGATAGGATGGACGTGGACCGCCGGATTGTTTCGGGCGAAACGTTATATTCCGTCGCCAGTGTGGACCGCCCCTTCAGGCGGGAGCCTTCCGGAATTTCACCCGACGCGATCCGGGCCGCCAGGTCCATTGCAATTTTCAAATATCTCGGTATGGTGTAGCTTTCCCAACCCGCCATGTTTCTCAGTCCTCCGTTTGGGTCCGGTTGATCCGCGATCCGGCTGTGCAACTGGAACCAAGACCGATTATAGCATGATTCCGCCCGGCGGGCAAATGATTTTTCATATTGCCGGAAAAACAGTCCGTTCTTGAATGGGCGGGGCCTTTATTGAGAGACGGTCGGCAGGCTTCCAAGGTTGTTGTCCTCCGAGCCGTCCGGAAGGGAACGCAGGTATTCGGTGCCTTTTTTCACGGCGACCGCGACGCCGCGGATCTGGTTCTCCCTGGTCATCCGCACGCCTTCCTCCCGGGTGATCTTTCGCCCGTCGGAAAGCTGGTACCCGGTGATTTTGCCGGAAGACTTGACCAACCCCGTAATGGAGAGCGCGTCCGCCTTCGGGTCCGGCGTGAATTCATTGATGGATTTCGGCAGCGGCCCGCCGCCTTCCATGTGGTCCTGTGCCATATGCAAACCTCCTTTTTTGGTACTGCTATTTTGTGCGGAAGCGGTGCGGTTTATTCCCGGCGGCGGAATTGCGTGCGGGCCGTTTCGGAGGGCATCTTGAAATTGCGGAGGAAAACCTTTACAATTGGGATATAATATCTATATAAAGAAAAGCAGCATCGCTGCGGTCCTGTCCGCTTTGAAAAGCCGTTCAAAGCGGCGCGTTCAGAATGAGAAGGAGGTATTTTCAATGTCCGATTTTCAGGAAATCCCGGTTTCACAGCTTTCGTTCAACCCGTTCACCATGATCGACAAGGAATGGATGCTGGTTTCCGCCGGCAGCGAGGAAAAGTGCAACACCATGACCGCCAGCTGGGGCGGGCTCGGCATCCTGTGGAACAAGCCGGTTTCCACCATTTATATCCGCCCGACCCGCTATACGCTGGAGTTTTTGGACCGGGAGCCCCGCTATTCGCTCTGCGTGCTCGACGAATCCCACCGCGCGGCGCTCAACTACTGCGGCAGCCACTCCGGGCGCGACGGCGACAAGATCAAGGCGGCGGGACTGACCCCGCTGTTCCAGGAAGCAGCCCCGTATTTCGCCGAGGCAAAGCTGGTCTTTCTCTGCCGCAAGCTCTATCAGCAGAATATGGACCCCGCTTGTTTCCTCGATCCGGCGATCGACAAGGCCAATTATCCGAAAAAAGACTACCACAGAATGTTCATCGGCGAAATTGAAAAAGTCCTGAAAAGGGTGTGACCTTGTCCGCCCTGAAAAAAGGTTTCCCGCTGAAACGGCTCTGGACGGCGCTGCTTTGCGCCGCGCTGGCGGTCCTTTCCCCGGCGGAGGCTTCCGCAAACTCCGGGCCCGTCCGGATGCAGGCTTCCCCGTCCTTTGCCGTTACCCCGCTTTCGGATTGCCCTGTGGCCGTGACGGGGGAAGACCTTTCTTTCGATTTTTCCTCACAGGAGAGAAGCGATTACAGCCCGCTGGCAAAAGCCTCCGCCCGCTATGAGATGAAGAATCCGTCTTCCGGCGCGCTGAACGTGCAGATGGCGTTCCCGATGATCGCAAGCCTTTCCGATCTGTCCCGGATGCAGGGAATCGGGATCCGGTCGGACGGCAAAGACCTGCCGTTCCGATTTTCCATCGGAGAGGAGCAGTCGGTCGATTCGCGCCCCCGCGCGTACTTTTCGGACGACGGGACGCTGGATTCGGCGGTTCTGCCCTCTTTCGGGGAGATTTTAAAAAGCGCGTCCAAGCCTTCCGGGACTCCGGAAGCGTTAAAGGGTCAGGGAACGCTGTACCGCTTTTCCTGCGCCGGTCTCGTCCGCCTGAAAGTCGGCCTGAAGGAGATGGGACAGAACGCCGCGGTCCTGACGACAGGCGTGAACGGTTATTCCCGGACGGATTCCGGCATCCTGCTGGACGGCATGTGCGAACCGGGGGCCGGCATGTCCGTTCTCGCGGTGGGGGATGTTTCCAGGCCGGACGTGAAAACCTACACGGAAAACGGGGAAAAGGAACTCGACGCCGAGGTGCGGACCACGGCGACAGAGCAGGACGCGGCCTCTTTCCTGCGGGAAAAGCTGAAAAACACCGAAGCCTATCGGGCGTATCCGACGGAGGAATTCCTATCCGAGCTGACCGCCGCGGCGCTGCGGGCCGCGGGAGACATCGCAAAGCAGGGAATCGCGTTCGGGGACGGGGAGCTGTACGACTTTCTGGCGAAGCAGCGGATTCTTCTGCTGACCTATGAGGTCCCGTTCCCCGCCGGAGGCGCGCGGCAGGTCTCTGTCCAATATCCGGTGAGCGGCGAAATGAACGCGGAAAAGACCGCTTCTCCGGTTTATTCCTACGGATACCTGCTTGATCCGGCGAAGAACTGGGCCAGATTCCAAAACCTGTCCGTCCGGGTCGTTCCGCCGAAGGAAGCGCCTTACGTGGTGAGGAGCAGCCTCCCCATGACCCGCTCGCAGGACGGCTCCTACACGGCAAAGTTCAATTCCCTGCCGGACGGCGACCTGACTTTTTCGCTTTATCCATCGGAAAAGCTCACGCCGAAGAACGGAGGATACCACACGGGACGCCATGTTCTTTTCCGGGCTTTCACGCTCGCGGCCGTGTGCCTTCTGTCATTCCTCTATTTCCGCTTCTTCCGCAGGCGAAAGAGAAAAACATAGAAAACCGGACGGCGTTTTCGCCGTCCGGTTTTCTGCGGTCCCGCTCCGATTTTTACGCCGCCTTTTGCTGCCGCACCTGTTCGGCCAGCCATTTTGCGCCGTCGATGACGGTATCGCCGTCCGAACCCGTTCTCTTTGCCGAAAGGAACGCCTCCGGCATTTTGGCTTTGAATTCGCTCTCCGTCAGGCGGTTGCCGCTGAAATCCACCCGATACGTTCCGTCGTCCTTCTCCGGGGAAAGATTGGTCCAGCCCCAGCTTTTGAAATCCGGCAGGGAGGAGAGCCGGTTGCCGGAAGCGTCCAGGCAGACCAGCCCCTTCCCGTTCGTCCCGTCTCCCTTGATTCCCTTGATAAAGTTCAGATCCGTCAGATCGTTGTCCGACAGATACAGCTGCGTGAGGAACGTTCCCGAAAGGCTTTGAACGCTTTCGATCCGGTTGTGGGAAAGGTCGAGGTAGAACACGCCGGTGTCGCAGCTTCCGATCTTTGCGATCCGGTTGTAGGAAAGATCGAGGACCTCGAACATGGTCCCGTTCAGCAGCGCGTCGACGTTCTCGACTTTGTTGTGGCTCAGGTTCAGATTTTTGATTCCCGCGTCTTTCAGCAGGCCGAGCGGCGAGACATCCGTGATCTCATTCCCCGAAAGGTCGAGCTGGTCGATCTGGATGCCCATTTTGCTCGAAAGCAGGATCGGGGCGGTCAGGGAGTACAGGTTATTCACCTTGTTTCCGTTCAGATACGCGCAGACCGGGTCCTCGCCGGTTTTTACCTTCAGGGCGCGCTTCACCAGCGGGGAAAGATCGGTGATCCGGTTGTTTTCCAGATGGATTTCGACGGCGTTCAGCCGGTCGATCCCCTGGACCGACCCGATCCCCTTTTTCTCCCAATGCGCGATGTAGGGCACGGACTGTGCCTCTTTGACCTGCAGCTTTCCATCCCCGTTTTCGTCCACGGGTGTCTTTCCATTTTCTTGGGGCGTTTTCAGAACCGCCTGGTAAAAGGCCTTGTCGGGGATTCCGTTCGCGTCGTTCGAGATGACCGAATCGGGGGATCCGGAGGAGGATGCCCCTCCGCTCTGCTGGCCGGAGGAAACAGGGACGGACGAGGACGATTCCTGCGCCGATGCGCTCGTGGAAATGGGCTGCTTGCCGCAGCCTGACGCCAAAACAAGAAAAAGAGCCGAAAAAACCATGGAAAAGCTGACGCGGACGATTGCTTTCATGGCGTGCGCCTCCTTGCAAAATCAGAAAAAGGCAGCGGTCCGGGCGCTCCGAAGCACCCGCCCGATGCCGGTTCGCCGGCCGGAACGCGGCTTGCTGCACCGATCTTTTAGATTACAACTGTTATCGCTTTTATCTGAAAACTTCCTCTCACATATACTTCGCACGTCCCGACCGGCGGGGGCGGCGTGATGCCGCACCCAACGGCCCGCCGTTCGGCGAACAGCAGAACAGTCGGCTGAGACGGGCGGGACGGAGGGAAGACACTCCCGTTTTTGGGAGATTCCTAGACCGTCCTGCGCCAAACTGAGCCTCCGGTTTTCGCCGTTCCGTATGGCAGGTCGAAGATGCGGCGGCACGCTGCCGCCCGCAAGGTTCAAAAAAGCGCCGGTACGGAATTGTGTCCCAATCCATACCCGGCGCCGACGTGCGAAGCAGGCTTTTCTCTCCCCTGTACAAAGATGAAAAAAGGAAGTATAATAACCTTGCATCGCGCGGTATTACCGCTGCGTATGGAGGGTGGCTCTCCGTATGCAGGGGACAGGGTGTTCCCGCACCCTGTTCCTGCTTTGCACTTTTTATTTTGCCTTGCAGGTACATTATACCTCCGTTTCCAAAATATTGCAAGGAGGCAAAGCCTCTTTCGCGGCTCCGCCGGGCACGGTTTGAGAAATTTTTGATTTTTTGAGCGTATCGCTGTCCCGCGGGGGAGGCGGACGGATAACAGGGCGGGCTCCGCCGGGCGGAACGGTGCGGGGAATCTCCCAAAGGCGCGCCGAAAATTTGGCTGACAGGCCGCTGTTCCAAGGAGGAATCAATGGATGACCGAAAAAATGACTCTGAATAAATTACGGGAAAATTTGGACTTTTTTAACAAAATGTATGACGCGGTGCGCCTCGTGGACCCGATTCGGAAGCGGGTAATGGAATGCCGCGGCAACAGCACGGGAGAAACCTGCGAGGTGTGTTACGACTATTGGGGAAACGGACGCATCTGCGAAAACTGCGTCTCGGTAAGGGCTCACCGCGAGCAGAAGAGCTTTATGAAGTTGGAGCACAGTCCCGGCGCGGTCATGCTACTGACCGCCCTGCCGGTTGAATCCGCCGAGCCGCCCGTGGTACTGGAGCTTTTGAAGAACGCGACGGACACCATGCTGATCGGTTCGGGCGAGTACAACAAGGGAGAGAAATTCTTCGACGCGGTCCGGGACATCAACAATATGGCGATCCGGGATGAACTGACATCCCTGTACAACCGCAGGTTTCTGGATGACCGCCTGCCGGTCGACATTGTAAGCGCCGTGGCGGAACAAAAGCCGCTGTCAGTGATTTTCGCTGACATTGATAACATGAAAACCGTGAACGATACGTATGGCCACGCGGCGGGAGACAAGCTGCTGCGGCGTGCGGCGGACACCATTCGGACCTGCATCCGGACCGGCGCGGATTGGGCGGCCCGCTACGGCGGAGACGAATTCGTGATCTGCCTGAAAAACACCGGCGGTGACGGCGCCCGCCGCATTTCAGAACGGATCTATCGTGATTTGGAAAAAACCATGATGTCTATAGGGGACTGTGATATTACGGTTATGGTTTCGCTGGGCGTTGTAACCATGCCGGCTTCCGGCCTGACCGCGAAAGAGCTTGTAGAGATGGCGGACAGGGAGATGTATCGGACAAAAGAGCAACATAAAAAGTCATCGTCCTGATCCGGGCGACGGCCGAATTGCCTGTTGCGGCGGAACGGTGCGGGAATCTCCCGGAGAACGGAAAAAACAGAGGAATATGCAGATGCAGAAAAATCGCCCGGCGCCGCCGAGGGCGATTTTTTATATAGTTATACATAATTAGAATTATTTATCTGAATTATTTTGTGAAAATTGATTCTTGATTGTCATTATAATAGGTGTATGATAATTCTTAGTTGATATTCGAATATCAAACAAAAAGCAGAGGGGACGTTAAAGAAGGTATTTGCTTAAAAAAGAATAAGCCATATGTGCCATTCATCTCCGATTCAAAATAACGAATTCAAGGGAGAGTAGTCTCATGATCACTTTTTTCGTATCTCTCATATTGCTGATCGTCGGATATTTTACATACAGCAAAGTAGTCGATAAGGTGTTTCAGCCTTATCAATCCCCGACCCCATGTGTTGCGCATCCCGACGGGGTGGACTTTGTGCCGATCAGCACGCCGAAGGCGTTTCTGGTCGAACTGCTCAATATCGCCGGCCTGGGGCCGATATTCGGCGCCCTTCTGGGCGCGCTTTGGGGACCCGTCGTCTATTTTTGGATTGTGCTCGGCACCATTTTCGCCGGCGGCGTGCACGATTTTGCGAGCGGAACGCTTTCCATGCGGCAGGACGGCGCTTCCATTTCCGAGGTTACCGGCAGGAACCTTGGCAAGGTGATGCTGCAGATCATGCGTGTCTTTTCCGTCATTCTGCTTGTCCTGATCGGCGCCACCTTCACCACGGGGCCCGCCGGTCTCTTTGCGCAGCTTACCCCGGCTTCCCTGACGAAGAACTTCTGGGTCGTGATTCTGCTGATCTATTATTTCCTGGCGACGCTTTTCCCGATCGATAAGATCATCGGTAAGCTGTACCCGATTTTCGGGGCGCTGCTTATTTTGATGTGCCTTGGCGTCATGGGCGGCATCCTGTTTACGGGGAATTATACCGTGCAGGAGATATCGATTGCCAACCAGCACCCCGCGAAGACGCCGATCTGGTCCATGATGTTTATCACGGTGGCGTGCGGCGCCTGTTCCGGCTTCCATTCCACGCAGGCCCCTCTCATCGCGCGCTGCGTGGATGACGAGCGCAAGAACCGCAAGATTTTCTACGGCGCGATGGTGGCCGAGGGCGTCATCGCCCTGATCTGGGCGACGGTCGGAATTGCCTATTACGGCGGGACGCAGGGCCTTTACGACGCGGGCAACGCGATTCACAACAATCAGTCCGCGATGGTTTACAATATCGGCAAAGGGCTGCTCGGCCCGGTCGGCGCAGTGCTTACCGTTCTTGGGGTCGGCGTGTGCCCGGTCACTTCGGCGGATACCGCGTTCCGCAGCGCGAGGCTGACGATCGCCGACTGGTTCCATATCGACCAGAAAAAGGTTTCCTACCGCCTTGCGATTTCGATTCCCCTGTTTGCGGTGGGAGCGCTGCTGACGCAGCTGGACTTCAGCGTCGTCTGGCGCTATTTTTCATATTCCAACCAGACCCTGGCCATGATTGTCCTCTGGTCCGCCGCCGCCTATCTCTGCAAATGGAAAAAGAATTCCATGGCTTCGCTCGTCGCGGCCGTGCCTGCGACCTTTATGTCGGCGGTGACCTGCACTTATTTCTTCATGGCGCCCGAATGTTTGCACCTTTCCACCGCGATCGCCTATCCGGTCGGAATCATCTTTGCCGTAGTCTGCGCGGGCATTTATGTCGTCAAAGGCGTGATTCCGAACTGGAACGGAAAGGAGACGCCTGCCGGCAGCGCCGAGGCCACCTGACAAAATTTATTTTCTTAACAGCTTGGGCCTGCTGAAAGACGAGCGGAGCGTGCCCTCACGGGACACGGGATTCGCCTCCGTCTTTCGGCAGGTTCCTTCTGCTTTCGGAGGGATTCCGACGGGGACATGCTCCGACTCGTATTTTTTTATTTTTTCGGTCAAGATCTGTGGACCTCGGTGGTATTACAGGTGAAAGGAGGGTGAGGGAATGGCGTTTTTGATGGAGCCGGAAATGGCGCTGGAGCGGTATGGAAGCATGGTGTACCGGCTCGCGCTTGCGCGGACGAGAAATTCGGCGGATGCGGAGGATGTCTTTCAGGAGGTCTTTCTGCGGCTGGTCCGTTCCGAGCCCCGGTTCGAGAATGAAGAACATCTGAAAGCCTGGCTGATTCACACGGCGGTCAACTGCGGCCGCAGCCTGTGGAAATCCATCGCGCGGCGCCGGGAGGAACCCCTTCCGCCGGATGGGGAGCTTCCGGCGCGGGAGGCGGAGGAAAACGCCGGGGTCTATTACAGCGTCATGCGCCTGCCGCCCAGGTACCGCACCGTGATTCATCTGTTTTATTACGAGGACATGCCGATCGAAGAAATCGGCCGCGCGCTGCGCATCAGCTATTCGGCGGCGGCAAAGCGGCTGAGCCGGGCCAGAGAGCTTTTGAAGCGCGACCTGATGAAAGGAGAAGAATATGAGGAGTTTTCGGAGCGAATACAAGACGGAGGCCAATCTCCGGCCCATTCCAAATGATCTGTTCAGCCGGACGGGAAAAGCGATGCGCCAGGCTCCGCGCCGCGGGAAAATCCGCTGGGGCATTCTGATCCCGGCCTGCGCGCTGGTCGCGTTCGGCTCCGTCACCGCCGTCGCTTACGGCATCCGGCAGTTCGCAAAGTTTCCGGAACCGATCTATCAAAAGAAAATCACTTCGTCTGTCCCGGCGGAGGTGGAGAACGCGGTGGGGAAAAGCATTCAAATGACGGCACAGGCGGACGGCCTCACGATCACCGTGAACCGGACGGCCTGCGACAACCAGAGGATGTATATCGCCTTCACGGTAAAAAGCACGGATTCGACGCCGCTTCAAGAGTCCACCGCGACCCGCAGGTCGCGGCTGCAGGAATTTGCCGAAGCGAGCGTTGGCGCCGGAGAAAAACAGTATAACTGCTTTACCTTCCGCACGGATGACGCCTCCGTTCCGGACACCGCGCAGTTTGAAGCGATTGCGGAAGGGGATTTTTCAGGACAAAACGGCAAGCAGGTGACTCTGTCGCTCAAGGATTTTACCGATGAGGTGAATTCCTGCGAAGACGCCGGGTTCCTGTTCAAGAATCTCGGCGAGCTGTACCGGAAAATGTCGCCGGAGCAGCCGGAGCATTTTCTCAAGACGGGACTGTTCGACGTTTACGCGGACAAATCACTGGTTGCGCCCAGCTGGACCATTCCGGCGGGGAAGCAGCATGTCGGATTTTCCAGCCTTTACCCCGGATCCTATCTTGACAACATCGGGTTCCACGAAACCGGGGAGTACGGCTGCCAGCAGAATCTGCTCTATCTCAGCATCACGCCCGGAAACAGCACGGAAGCATCCGGGCTGAAAGAGCTCTGCTTCCAGAACACGGAGACGGGAAACCCGGTCAATTTCGAGGATGAAATTATCACCGGGAACGGCGTGGAGCATGTGGGCTTTGACAGCGAGGAAGCCTATCAGAACGCGGTAAAAAAGGATAAGGACCAGAAACTTGCCCTGAACAGAGGGAGAATCGTCCTCGCGCTGAATCCGAGGCTGGACGACAACCGTCTGACCGGCGACTGCACGGTGAACGACCTGGACCATTACAGGATCGCCCGAAATTTCAAATCGAAAAGGCTGACGCGTTTTCCCGGCAAATGGGAAATTCCGTTCACACTTTCCTTTGCCGACACGTCGCGGACCTTCCATCCGGCTCAAAGCGGCACGACCCCGAACGGGCTGCATCTCACGGTCCAAAGCATCACGATTTCCGACCTGTCGATCTCTTTCTCCGGAACCTGCGCGGAGGGAGGGCAAAAAGCACTTTTTCCGAACACGCCCATCAAACTCTTCCTGAAAGACGGCTCGACCGTGACGGAGAGTGAAAATAAAATCGGCGGAAGCGTGGATCCCGACGGAGATTTTGAATTTTCCGGCAGCCTCGAAACGCTGGTCGACGCGAAGCAGATCGAGTCGGTCGAACTGTTCGGAGTCCGCGTGCCGCTCACAAAATAACAGCAAAGCCGTACAGAAAGCAAAACGAACTCCCGGAATTTTGTTCCGGAAGTTCGTTTTTTCATTTGGGCCGGCCTCTATGATTCAATTTTGAATTTGCCGACCAGCGATTTCAGTTCCCCGGCCTGGCCGCTCAGCTCCTCGCTGGAGGCCGCCGCCTCCTCCGCGGTCGCGGAAGTGGTCTGCACCGCGGAGGAAATCTGGTCCAGTCCCTGCCGGATCTGCCGGATGGAGCCGGTCTGCTGCGCGGTGATTTCCGCGACTCCCGCCATCAGCTCCGAGGTCCTGTGTACGCTGTCGCCCGCTTTGGAAAAGGCTTTCCCCGTTTCCTCCGCGACGGACGCGCCGTTGTTCACGCTGCGCAGGGAGGCTTCGATCAGAGCCGAAGTGCTCTTTGCCGCCTCGGAACTTTTCGCGGCAAGGCTGCGGACTTCATCCGCCACAACGGAGAATCCCTTTCCGGCCTCCCCGGCGCGCGCCGCTTCCACCGCCGCGTTCAGGGCGAGAATGTTGGTCTGGAAGGCGATGTCGTCGATGGTTTTCAGAATCTGGCCGATCTGCCCGGAAGAATTCCTGATCTCCTCCATCGCCTTCGTCAGTTCCGCCATCCGTTCGTTTCCGGTCCTCATTTGTTCGGAAGCGGCATCCGAAAGCAGCTTTGCTTCTTCCGCGCTGCCTGCGCTGCGCTCCACGCGCTCCTCCACTTCCGTGACGGAGGCGGAAAGCTCCTCCACGGAAGCAGCCTGCCCGGCGGCCCCCTGCGAAAGGGACTGGGAGCCGCCCGCCAGCTGCGCCGAACCCGCCGCGACTTCGTCGGCCGCTTCCGCAATGCCGGCGAAGGTATCCGAAAGCGTGCCGCGGATGTGCAGCAGAGACTGCCTGATTTTGGAAAATTCACCCTCGTAATCGCATTTCAGGTCGTAAATCAGATTTCCTTCGGCGATCCGGTCCAGCACGGAGGAAATTTCGTCGATATAACGGATGTACTCCCGGAGCCTGCCGACAATGTTGGAAATGGCGGAACCGACCTGTCCGACTTCGTCGGAAGCGTGAAGCTCCACGGAGACGTCCAGGTCTCCGTCGGCAATTTTCTGCGCCGCGCTTTGCAGCTTTTTCAGCGGCCTGACGATGGTGAGCGAAAGGAAAACCAGCAGGATGAGAAGCAGGAGAAGCGAAATCCCATATACGGCGGCCATGGTTGTCTGAACGGAGGAAACCGAGCTGTTGTACTCGTTTTCCGGCAGCCCCGTCGTAACCGCCCAGCCGGTTTTTCCGACCGCCGCGACATACCCGTAATTTTTGCCGCCCAAAGCGTCGTATTGGACGATTTCCGAAGTCCCGCCCAAGATGGCGGAGATCAGATTAGCGGGAAGCCCGGTTTTCGATATGCTTTTGTTATTCCAGTCCTGATTAGGCGAGCTGACAACCGTTCCGTTTTTGGAGGTCAGAATCAGAAATCCGTTCCGGCCCAGCTTGTATCCGCTCACAAGGTCGTTGAGCCTGTCCAGGGTGACGTCAAGTCCCGCAGCGCCGATGACCTTGTCGGTATCTTTCTGATAAACCGGGCATACGACGCTGACAATCTGCCGGTTTGTCGCCGCGTTCTGGTAAGGCTCAGTCAGGACTTCCCCTTTTTCGCTGGTCATTTCCCGGTACCACGATGCCTGTTCCAGATCAAACCCGGATGAGACCACCTGCCCGGTGGATTCCATCATCTGGTTCGAGTCGGCGTCGGCCACCCACGCCGCCACGATGTTATCCTGGTCCGTGTCCTGAATGTTCTGCAGCGTCTGCAGAACCGCCATGTATTCTTCGCTCTGCATGACGGAGGTCCCCTCCACCGTGTCGAGAAACAGAGACTTTACCTGCGTGCTTGCCGCAAGGCTTTCCGCCGATTTCATGTAGCCGGTGAAAAATTCGCTGATTTCACTGGAAACCGACTTTGACTGCGCGGAAAGCTGGACGCCGATGATCTGTGCAACGGATTGCCGCACGCTGTTCAGCACGAGCAAAGCGGCGGCGCAGAAAAAGCACAGTACGGGAATTCCGATCCAGGCCAGCATTTTAACCGTCAGACTTTTTCCGCCCCCAAAGTGGAATCTTCTCTTTTGCTTCAATTTTGAGTTCCGCTTTTTTTCCCTCTTCCATTTTCCCTTCATGGCTGGTTCTACTCCTTTTAGACTGAAATCAAGTTCTGCTCTTTCTTGAATTCTGTTACGGCAATTTTAAATGGATAATTATTTATCGGTTGAAGGGGAGAAAAATTTGATAATTTATCCAAAATAAGTGCTTTATTATAAGCCGGACACGCTTAAAAGGTGGGGGGCCTGCGGAAAAAAACACTCCCGCGAAGGGGAAAAAGGACCGATTTTCGTCGATATAAAATGGAATTCTGCTTGGCTTCAAAGCTGTTCTATGCAGGATGCTGAATTTTAAGAAAAACAAAAAAATCAGAAAAACCTCCGCGAGAAATCGCGGAGGTCACATTGAAATTCTTTATTCAATTAAAAACCGGCTCAAGACCCCGGAAAGCCCGGGCGGAATGCTCGCGGTCAGCATAAAGCCGTTTTCGGTGTATTCCTCGCTTTCCACGTTGCCGCTCTTTCGGATTTCGGCTTCCAGGCCGGATTCGGTGAAGGGAAGCAGCAGCCGGACCCTTAAAGACGGTTTCGGGAGCTTCTCCTCCATTGTGGCGAGGAGCTGATCCAACCCCTCGCCCGTCCGTGCGCTGACGCGCACCGCCTGACCGATCATCGGGATATCTCCGATGTCCGGGATCAGGTCGCATTTGTTCAGGACCGGGATGATGGGGCGATCCCCGCAGCCGAGTTCCGCGAGAAGCTTTCTTGTCACTTCCAGGTGGGCGGGAGCCTCCGGACTGGAGGCATCGCAGACGTTCAGGATGATGTCCGCTTCCACAGCCTGCTCCAGCGTGGAGCGAAACGCCTGCACCAGGTGATGGGGCAGGCGGCGGACAAAGCCGACGGTGTCGATCAGCATCACCGTTTCGCCGCCCGGCAGCCGTAAGGTGCGTGCCGTGGGGTCGAGCGTGCAGAACAGCATGTCTTCCGCCGGTACCCCCGCGCCGGTCAGCGCGTTCATCAGCGTCGATTTTCCCGCGTTTGTGTAGCCGACCAGCGCCGCGGTGACAAAGCCATCCTTTTTTCTTCGCCGGCTGATCTGTCTGCGGTGCAGTTCCACGTCGTGAATCTGCCGCGTCAGGGAATCGATCCGGCGGCGGATGTGCCGGCGGTCGGTTTCCAGCTGGCTTTCTCCGGGGCCCCGCGTTCCGATTCCGCCTCCCAGGCGGGAAAGCTCACTGCCGTGCCCCCCGAGGCGCGGCAGCAGATATTTCAACTGGGCGAGTTCCACCTGAAGCTTGCCTTCCCGGCTTTTTGCCCGCGCCGCGAAGATGTCCAGAATCAGCATGGTCCGGTCGATCACGCGCACTCCGCTCAGCCGCTCGGTGTTGCGGATCTGGGTGGGGGACAGCTCGCGGTCAAAGATGATAAGGTTCAGTTCGTATTTTTGTACAAAATCGGCGATCTGGCTCATCATTCCGCTTCCCACGCAGGTGGCGGCGTCCGGCGACGGCCTTTTCTGCGTCATCGCGCCGAATGGCTGCGCGCCCGCGCTGCGGGTCAATTCGTACAGCTCCGCCAGAGAGGACTGCGCGTCGTATTCCCCCGTGTCCACTTCAACCAAAAGGGCGCGTTCCTGTTTCTCCTTGTTTTCGTGCATTTTCGATCAGCCGCTCCTTTTCTGCGGTTTCTTCGTCCGTTTCCCTTGTCTTTTCTTCTGTGTCTTTATCAAAATACCGCAGTTTTGGGGAAATTGCAACCAATTTCTGTCGAAGCGGACGCTTCCCCGGGAATACGGTTATTGTTTCACGAAACGCCGGTGAAATCCGATTCGGCCGTCAAATGCGCGGGAAAAAATATTTCCAGCTTTTTTTGTGCCTCCGCTTCCCCGCAGGCTGGCAAAGAGAGAAAATGCGCGATGATTTTTGAATCCGCCGGGTCTTCCTCCAGACGGACCGAAAGGCCGAACGCGGAAAGCGCGGCTTCCAGACCTTCCTTCGTGCAGGTTCCGGGGAACACCGCGCAAAGCTTGAGCAGCGCCCCGCGCCGCGCCTCCGCGTCTCCGGAGGGCGGCAGCGCGAACGCGCGCTCCTTTTCCCGAAGTCCGTAATCGGAGGCCGTCGCGGCGTAGCTTTCGGCCTGCAGACTCAGAAGCTCCGCACACAGCGGGTTCAGCCCTTCGGCGTAGGCAGCGAGTTCAAAATCCACCGTCGTCGTCCCGTCCAGCCGGTAAAGCCCGGTTGGGGCGAGCTGGTTTTTCATCGATTCCAGAGTATCCAAAAAGCTATCCCCCCTGCGTCACGGTCACCGTTATGGTCCCGCAGACGGCCATCTGATTCTGTGAAACGGATGCCGTACCCACGCTGAGCGTGCAGTTGCGGATCATGCCGGTGGAAAACAGCGCGGCGTTCAGCGCGGCGGGGACGACCGGCTCCGAAACGCCGAGGCCGTCAAAATAATTTCGGACCGCCGTTTCGCACGCCGCGCTTACTTCGGAGGAGTCCAGCCCGGCTGCCGCGGTCACCGAGGCCGTCACATTGACCGGAAGCATTTGCGCCGCCGCCACGGTCACCTGCGTGCAGATTTCCCTCGCGGCGTTCAGGTCCCCCGAAATTTTGGCGACGACGGCGTCCGACGGGGCGCATCCCCTGCCGCCCAGATACAGCGCGACCGTCCCGGCGCCGTTTGCGCGCGGCACGACGCTGGCGGAATCGACCCCGTCGCAGGAGAGCGCGTAATCCCGGTAGTACGCCGCGTTCGCTCCGTTGGAAGCGGAGGCGCTGCTTTGCAGCAGGCGGGACCGCAGCGCGCTGTCACTCTCCTCATCCTCTCCGCCCGCAAAGGCGGAGGCATTGTTCACGGCCTGGATGCCGGTGGGGATCGTGACGGCGACCGTAATGCTTCCGGCCTCGGCGTTTCCCGCGCTGCCGCCTTCCTCCGCCTGGGCGGGCACGTCCACGCTCAGCGTGTTCGCTTTCAGGACGGCGGCCCCGGTCGTCACATACCGCACCGGGTTTGCCCCTGCTGTGGAGCAGACTGTTCCGGCCGCGACCGGCACGTCGAACCAGATCGCCGAGTCGCGGGAAAAGGTCAGGATGCCGTGCGCCTGCACCGGGTTTTTGCGCGAAAGCCCGCGCTCCTGCGCGCGGTATTCCAGCTCCTGCCCGTTCGCGGTCTGCGCGAAGGACTGGCGCTTGAGCCAATCGACCGCGGTCCCGATCGAGTAGATCTCTCCCGCCAATAACCGGATTCGGATTCCGATATCCGACGCGTCGTCGGGAGAGTACCCGGCGAGGTCCGTGAATTTTTTCTTCATGCGGGACAGAATCGCATCGTAGCTGTCCGTCAGAGCTTCACCTCCACATCGCGGCTGTCGCCGCCGTAAATCAGCGTGATTTTAACCTTGGAAGGGTCGTCCTCCGGAAAGGACGCCTCCGCCACGGCGAGCTGCGGCAGCCCCCGCAGCGCTTCCTGTGCCATGGAAAGAGCTTTTTCCTCCCGCAGCGGCGTGTCGGCCGTCAGCGTATGCAGACGGCTGCCGAGCGCGGGGTTGCAGGCAAACGACCCGAGCGGCACGGACAGCCGGATCCCGGCGCGCTGGAACAGCTCCTCCGCCCCGGTGACCGTTTTGGGCCTTCCGCTTTCGTCCGCGGCGAAATCGCCGCCGGAAAGTTCAAGATCCATCTTCCGCCTCCTTCTGAAAGACCTGCCCGTTGATGACAATGTCTCCGTTGTTCTTTAAATACAACTCCGCGCCGCCGGAGGAATACAGCAGCAGTTCCCCCGGCTTTAAGTCCCGGCCGGCAGCCATCGTCCCGATGCAGGCGTCCCCCGCGCTGGTCGAGACAATCACGGCCTGAGCCGCGTTCGGCGGCTGATAGGCGATTCCCCACGGCCCGGCGAACGGCAGACCGCGGTATTCATTCACGCCCTGGGCCGCGGCGCTTCCGGTCATTTTCGCCAGTTCGGCGGAGGGCTTCGCCGACTGCGCGGCGATGATTTTCTGCGAGATCCACATGGTCATTCCCTCCTCAGGGTAATTCTGGTGTGTTCTCCCTCCGCGTCGAGCAGGTAGCGAAGGGCAGAAACGCACAGGCTTTTTTCAAAACCGGACGGGGGTTCGGTGATCCGCGCCGGAGAAAGCAGCGGCGCGGAAACGGCGCCGGGGCAGTCCAGAACGCAGGTGAACGCGCTTTGCCCCGCCTTTTTCAACACGGCGGAGACGTCCGTTCCTGCGCTCAGGAAACGTCTGCGCGCTACGCTGAGCGCCGCCGCGTCATCGCTCCTTGCGGACAGCGTATAGGTTCCGCCGTCCGGGTCCATCATATACAGCTCCGAATACAGTTCGCAGTACCGGCCTCGTGCCAGCCCGGAGCTGAACCGGATTCCGCTTTTTCCGAAAACAAATTCATACTCCGGGGCGGAGCCGGAGGCGTCGAATATTCCGTTTGCGATTCTCGGCTCCGTTTTTAAAAAGCGGGAGCAGAAAGCCGCGGCCGCGGCCCATTCGCTCATTCCTTTGGTCACGGCCAGCGTTCCCGTAAAGGACTTTTCGTCCCCCAGGAATCGGGTGAAGCCGTAGGGGCGGATATGCCGGTCAAAAACGGTCGCGAGCGACGGATTGACATAATTCTGCGGCAACGCCTCGTTATCCAGCAGCAGCGCCGCGCGGCTGCGGCCGGACAGGGAGAGAGTGCCGCCCGTCAGATCCTCTTCCTGTTCGTCGACGATCCCGTCGAAGAAGATATTCCCCGTCTCGTCGTAAACCGTCAGCCCGGTCATTTGACCGCCGCCGGCAGGCAGCGGAAAGGTCCCCTCAAAACCGTCGGCCGGCGCGTCCGCGTCCCGGTCCAGCCGGATGCGGACAGGCGAGGGGAGAGTGATTTCTCCCGCGGGTCCGGTTGCAAGATAGATCACGGCACGATCACCGCCGTTCCCTCCCCGGGAGCGTTCGGCCACTGAATGTCCGGGTTGCACGCCTGAAGGGCATCCACGCTGATTCCGAAGGAAGCCGCGATGGAGAACAGGGTGTCCCCCGCTTTGCAGAGGTAGGTCTTCGGGTCGCTGACGACCGATTCCGACTCCGGGGCCGAGCCGTCCTCCCAGAATTCAAATTCGTAGCCGATGCGGTCCGGGCGCGGGTCCCCCTTCCGCGTCAGCGAGGAGAACACCGCCGAGAACGGCGCCATGCCCGGCAGAAGAAGCTGTCCCACGCCCTCTTCGGCGAAAACGGCGGAAAGCTTCTGAAATTCCTCCGCGCACCCGGAACCGGAGAAAGCGCCGCTTCCCCTGACGGTGCGGCTTCCCATCCCCAGATCCTGCAGCACATTCCCGGCGCGGGGAATCGGATATTTGCCGATGTTTTTCGCGCGAGCCACCGTCACGGTCTCCGGGTTGCGCGGCCAGATATAGTCCTTATAGCTCATCGGTGTCAGCCGCATTTTCACCCTCCTCCAGACTCAGATTTCGCGGAAACCTCAGACAGTCGCGCTCGATGGCCCTTGAAATTTCTTCCGCCGCGTTTTCCGTCACGATACCGCCTCCTCTGTTTTTTCTGCCGCCAGAATCAGAAGAGAGCGATGCGGCGGAAGAAGCCGTCCTCCTTTTTCCGTTTCGTCCTTCACCCGGCAGCCGGAATAGGCTTCCGTGCGCGCGGTCCCCCTGATCTCCACCAGAAATTCCCCCAGGCTTGAAAAAGAAATCCCGTTCTCCGGCAAAACATCGTACAGCGTCAGTTCATAGGAGGTTTCCCCTTCTCCGATCTCCGCCGGGCTTCCCTCGCCCCAGGAGCGGATTTCACATCCGTCCCTCAGAATTTTTGATTCGTAGCCCTTCGCGTGCGCCAGCGCGGTCCCGTCCGTGGAAAGCAGGACGATCTCCGTGTCCGCCGAGACGGGCAGCTCCTTCAGTACCGCCCATTCGTACAGCGCTTCTCCTCCCAGCACCGCGGTGCCCGACCGGCGCACGCTGTACGTCAGGCCGTCGGACACCAGGGTATCCCCGCTCGAAAGCCGGCAGCCCGCCGGCCCGGTGTAACGGTAGCAGAGCCCTGAATCTCCGCCGGTCAGGCTGCTGTCGGCACCGGACTGAATCTGAAGGGGACGGATGACCGCCTTGACCTGCGTCCCGTTCAGACTTGCCGTGGAACCGTACTTTTTCAGCATGGTTTCCACAGCCGAGTGCCTGCTCACGGCCGGATCCTTCCAAACAGAAAACATCCCGTGTCCGTAAGATAAGGGGCGGCTGCGGCCGCCGCCCCTTCCCATAGTCTCCGTGCGGATTCGGTGTTCCCGGTCCCCGAGGTCACCTTGACGTCCCCCGCGGAGAAAGACTCCACCCCGGTTCCCGCGTATGCCAGAATATACCGGTAAAACGCGAGAGCCGCGGCTGCCGCGGTGAGAACGTCGCGGCTTTCCTCTCCGCAGGATGCGCGCTCGCCGGCCCTGATTTCGGAAGCGGCGTCGGAACACAGCGCCTGATACGCGCCGGTGTCCTCTCTGCCGCACAGCATGGAGAACCGGGCAAACACATCCTCAGTGCGAATTTCAATCACAGTCAGGCTCCATAGGTCAGAATGCGGACCGCGCCGTCAAACAGCCTGGCGAAACCGGCCGTCACGCTGATGGCGGTACGTTCAAGCTGACGGTCGATCAGCCGGTCGGAATCGGTTGTCACGCCGCCCGCCTGCACCATTTCGAGCGCGCAGGTTTTGTCAAGGCCAATGACTTTACCGGATTCCATCTGCGGCGCGTGCAGCAGCTTTGCCCCCAGAGGGCTGATCAGTTTGCCGGTGCCCTGGAAGTTCAGCCCCGCGACCGCGTCCTTGAATTCGGATATGGACAGCAGGTCCTTTGTCGCGGCGGTCGACACGAGCAGCGTGTTCAGAGTATAGGGGGAAAGGCTGCTCCACAGGTTCACCAAGTCCCCGTAATCCGGAGCCGCGCCAGAGGCGGCTACCGTACCGGCGGGTTCGTTTCCGTCGTCGCCGTTGAGCAAAACGCCGATCGCGTCGGAAAGCTGGCTGCGCGCGATGGCCGACCCGATCTGCCGCAGCGTCACGGTGAACAGGTCCAGACGCTGGAAGCGCAGCGCCTCGTAACTCGCCGTCAACATCCTGCCGCGCTTGTTCAGGCGCACGAGCTGGCTTTTGATTTTGATATTGGTCTGCGGCAGCTGTGCGCCTTCCGCGACGGGCTTCAGGCTTTTGTCGTCCTCGGAGGGGTCCGACTCGATCGTCCGGTAATCCATCGAGTCGATCTGCGTCGTGGCCGCGACCAGTTCGGGCAGCAGGTTTGCCTGCTCCATGCCCTGACTCACCGCGCGGGAGATATATTCGGGGAACAGCGCGGAGGAGTCACCGGTCTGAAAGAACTTTTCGATTTTATCGGAGGCGGGGCCGCCCACCCTGATATCGAAGCGCTTGAGCTGGCGCTGGTAGGCGTCCAGACCCTCCAGCGGGGTGCCCGCGTAGTCGGCGGAGGGGTCCAGACCCTCCAGAGTCTGTGTAAAGGATTTTCCCGGTACGCCGTACATGCCTTTTTCCAGACGGATGGATTCGTATTTCACTTCACATTCCTCCTTTTAAAGAATAATGCCGCAGGTTTGGGCGGCTTCGTCCACGTCGGTGACGAGCAGGTTTCTTCCGCCGGTTTCCGCTGTCTTGATTTTGCCGCCCGCCGCGGCGCACAGGTTCTGGTACCCGACCGCCGGAGCCGTCCCGTCATAGGGCAGGCAGGCGTAGCCGGCGAGCTGAACCGCCGCGAAGCCGCAGCGTTCGTTTGCCGCCACGCCGCAGAATACGTCCCCATCCGCGCACGGGCCGGCGGTTCCGTTTGCCGTCAGTTTGACCGGAACGCCGGCCGTAAGGCCGTCTTCCGCTTCAAAGGTCACCATGGATTCCCGGAATCCGTTTAAAGACACGTTCATTTTTGTATCCTCCTTTATATTTTAAAAGCCGAGTTGCCGTCTGCCGGAATCTGTCTTTCCGCCCCGGCCAGTTGGGGCGTCAGCGGCACCAGACGCTCCGCGTCCCGGCGGAATGCCGCCGCAAAGCATTTCAGGTCGTCAAGGTCCATTCCGTCCGCCGCGCGCCGGAGGGCGCCGGTCGGAATTCCGGGCTTGGACAGCGCCGCGCTGCGCACAAAATCCTTCGTCAGCTCCTCCCGGTAAACGCGCCCGCAGGCGGCTTCCCGTTCCAGAACCGCGATTTTTTCCGTCAGCGCCTCTGCTTCTTCCCGCGTCAGCGAGACGGGCCCGCCGCGGCGCAGGGCCTTAAAAAGATCCTCCGATCCGGTCCCGGCCGCGTCGGAATAACTCTTGACGACGCCCGCTTCCCGCTGGGCGGGCACGGCGACGAACGACCATTCGTAGGCGTCGGTCGGGTCGTCCAGTATCGTGCAGCAGAGGGAGCCGCCGTAAGAGCGCCCGCGCTCGTGTTCACAGGAACCGGTTTTCAGGTCGGCGCCGCAGATGCTGCATGTCGCGCTTCGGACGGCGCACCCGACGCTGACCTCCTTTTTGATGCCGCTTTCAAGCCCGGCGATCAGGTCCGCGTTTTTTTCCGTGCGGGGCAGGTAAGCGCTTGCCTTCAGGTAAGTATAGGGCTCGCCCGCCGAGGTCCTGCGCGAGGGGTCGTTCTCCACGAGGCAGTCGAAGATACGCGCCGCCTGGTCCTCTGCCTTGCCGCTGTGGTTAAAGATTCCCGTCTTGCCTACGAACAGCCGAGAGAGCTTTTCAAGCGCGGGAATGGAAAAGCGCTCGCCGTCCCGGTCGATCTCGTTGTCGCACAGAACGATTGGAAAGATGTAGAGCTCATCCGCCGAGAAATCCCGGCGTGTAAAGCGATTGACCTTTTCAAGCGCGTCCGCGTCCGGAACCGATTTGTTTCCGGGCGTTTCCGAATTTTGCGCATAAGATTTTGTCAGAATACGAATTCCTCCTTTTCATAAAATAGAGTGAGTTTTAATAACCTGTCGTTGTTGAGATTTAACCCTTCAATTATTGTTGTTTTCTTTTTCGCCCTCAAGCCTTGACGACGAGGGCTGGATGGGATTTTTGCCGCTTTTGGTCGTGCTTTTTCAAATTCCGTTAAAGAAAGGCGTTCCTGTCGGGAGTGTCCCAAGACAGTCCCGTCAAACACAGAGAAGGCTTTGCGATGTTCTAAATGACGGGCCGTTCCGGCCGGATGGTCCGCTCAAGCTGGGCGGCGCGGGCGTTCTGATAGCGCGCCGCGGCGAGCTCGGTTGTGTCCTGGAGCGTGATGTCGTCCCACTCGACGGAAAATTTCGGCGGAAACCCGTTCAGCCGCAGCCACATGCTGCAGATTCTGTAAATAACGGGATTCAGAAGCCGCCGGTACGATTCCAGCTCGCTTGTCAGGATATCCGCCTGCTGGCTGGACATCCTTTCTGTGGAAGACCACGTCAGGCCGAGCAGGAACGGCGGAATCCCGAGCTTGGCGATAATCTGCTCCAGAATCTGCCGAACCGGGACCTCGCTGTCCGGAATCTTCACATCCGAGCCGATCGCCCGGATACTCACGTCGCCGACCGCGATAAAGTCGCTCACACTGTCTCCGCGCATCGCCCGCCCCCATTCCGTGGCGATCTGCTCCGCCCGCTCCCTGGCGAACGCCTGGTCCGCCGCGTCGGAATCCGGCTTGTAGGTCACCGCGAAGCGGACTGCGCCCAGACGTTCCCAGTTCACCCCGACGGTGTGGAAAATCTGGACCAGGATCCGGCTGACGAACGGCAGCCCCCGCAGAAGAGAGACCCCCTGCGCGCTGCCCGGCGGGGGGTTCAGCGCGGAGCAGAAAACCAGTTCCGGAAATTTCACCGGCACGCCGACTCCGTTTTCCCGTCGGCGCACCTCTACGGCGAGCGGCGACGCGGCGCGTAGCTCCACGTCGTCCAGAGAAGCGTTGTACAAAGCGCGCAGTTCCCCACCCTGCACCACCATCTCCCCGACCGCGTTCCCGTAGGTCAGAAGCTGGTCGAGATAAGTGGACAGAAAGCTCGAAATCCCCTGCCGGGCCCCGCCGGCCTGCACGGATTCAAGAAACCGGTTCAGTTCGCGCTGCGCTGTGCCGTCCGGGCAGAGGACCGTAAAATTGCCGACCAGGCGGAGGATCTTTTCAATCGCCGCGTCGATGATCGGCACCGCCTCGCGCAGCGCGTCGTACAGGCGGCGCTCCCCGGCGCACAGAGGCACATAGCTGGTCAGATCCGAGAACGGAGCGTTCCGCTCCGCCGTTTGGACCGCGCGAACCGCCGCGCCGTTTTTCTTATGGGAAAACAGCATGTTTTCCCTCCTTTTCTCTCGGTGCCGCGACGGCGAAAAATCCGTTGTCCGCGCGTGGAAGAGACGTGACAAAATAGCGTATGTCGTCCATCGCGTGGTCGTTTTCCTTCACCGGCACGTCCCCGTTTTTTCTTTCATCCCAGCGGTACAGCCCGAATTCCCGCTCCGCGTCCGCGCAGCAGCGGCAAACCCTGATTTTTCCCTGCTTGAGCGCGGCGGCGGTCCTGCGGATGCCGTCCAGCACGGCGTTGTCCGCCTTCCGCGCGCGGTATTTCCCGTGCCGTCGGATGACCTCCAGAAAGCTCGCGGCGGAAGGGTCGACTACCACGCGTTCGATGGTTCGGTTTCCGCAAAGCCGTTCCAGAGCGGCGTAATGCTCTTCGTCGGTGCGCTGCTCTCCGGTTTTTCGGGAGTCGTAATAGGACTCTTCGATGCGGTACCAGACGCCGTCCCGCAGCCCCCAAAGTCCCATGGAACAGGGGTTCGAGGTTCCGTAATCGCACGAGACGGCATAGCGCGAAAAGCCGCCGTCCGGCACGCCGTAGAACATGTTTTGCGTCATAAAGGGATAGATCAGCCCCTCTGCCGCAACCCATTTTCCAAGGACAAACCGCTCGTAAAAGGTGCCGGTGTAAAGAGACCGGTACCGCGAAAGAATTTTTCGGCTGAGGGACGGGTTGTCCTCCATTGTGAAATGCAGGCGCAGCGCGTTTTTTTCTTCCGCCTTTAAAATCCATTCCCTGTAGAACCAGTGCCGGGGGCTTTCCGGGTTGCAGCTGAACCAGAATTTGGAACCATCCACCGAGCAGCGCGCCAGCGCCTGCTCCACAAATGAACGGGGCATCAGCGCGACTTCGTCGAACAGCACGCCCGCGAGCGTCACCCCCTGAATCAGCGCCGCCGAGCCCTCGTCTTTTCCGCCGAACAGGTAGAACCGGTTTCTGCTTTTCCCAAAGGAAATGTCGATTCGATTTTCTCCCGCGTGGAGGACGCAGGAGAACCCGGCTTCCGTCAGCGCCGGCAGCAGGGTCGTCACCAGGTTCCTCCGCAGCGAGCGGATGGTCTTTCCGCAGAGCGCGAACGACCGCCCGTCGAACCGGGCGGATGCCCACAGCACGAACGAAAGGCCCAGGCAAAGCGTTTTTCCGCTGCGCACCGCGCCGTCGCAGATCACCGCGTCCCGCCCGGCGTGCGGCGATCCCGGGCACCACCAGCAGAGCGCTTCCCGCTGGCGCGTGGAAAAGGAGTTAAATTCCATCCTTTTTTTCCTCCCGCGTCTCCTGCGCGCATTTCTGCAGCGCGCGGTACAGTGGGGAATCCCCCGCGCCCTTTTCGCTCAGGCTGCGCAGACAGTCCAGCGCCCGGATTCGGTCGTAAAACTTGATTTCCAGACCGCCGTCCTTCAGGCGCCGGATCTCCGCGATGTTGCTGAAATCCATGGACTCCAGCTCCTGCGGGTCCGGCTCTTCTCCAAACAGCAGACGCACCGCGTCGTTGACGCTGCCGAACGCGAGCTTTTCGTACCCGCTTTTCAGGCTCGCGTGTTTTTTCCCGTTCCGAGTCAAAGATCAGGCCTCCTTTCATTCCACCGCCGCATCTCCTCCGACTTTTCGCTGAAAAGGCCAAATCGAAAAAAATTTCTTGACTTTTTCAATTACAGATGATACTGTGTATATATGATATATACAGTTAAAATACGCGGGCGGTGATGCGCACTGGACATCGTAATCAGCAATTCCGATGCAAGGCCAATCTATGAGCAGATCACCGCGCAGGTCAAAAACCAGATTCTTTCGGGCTCGCTGCGCCCGGGGGATCCTTTGCCGTCCATGCGGCTGCTCGCGCGCCGGCTTCACGTCAGCGTCATCACAACGCGCCGGGCCTATTCCGACCTAGAGGCGGAAGGATTTGTCGAGACGGTCGCGGGAAAGGGCTGTTTCATTGCTCCGAGGGACGTCGAATCCATCCGCGCCGAACAATGCCGCCGGGTGGAAGAATTGCTTCGCCGGGCGGTGGAGCAGGCGAGGCAGAGCGGAATTTCGGCGGAAGAACTGCGCGGGATTTTGGACCGCCTGTACGGCGGAGAAGATTAAAAGGAGATTTTTTATGGAACCGTTGCTGGAACTGAAGGGCGTGTGCAAAAGCTATCCATCGTTTTCGCTTCAGAATGTCGGTTTTACCGTTCCGGAAGGCAGCATTATGGGTCTGATCGGGGAAAACGGCGCGGGCAAAACCACGACCATCCTCCTGATTTTAAACGAGATTCGGCGCGGGGGCGGAACCATCCGGATTTTCGGGAAGGATAATATCGAGGACGAAACCGCCGTCAAGGAGCAGATCGGCGTCGTGCTGGACGAAAACTGCTTTTCCGGGGAATTCCGCGCCAGGGATGTCAATCTGATTCTGAGCAGAATATTCAGAACCTGGGACCGCGATCTGTTTTACCGGTATTTATCCGACTTTTCGCTTCCGGACGACAAAAAGATCAAGGATTATTCCCGAGGAATGCGGATGAAGCTGAATATTGCGGCGGCGCTCGCGCACCGGCCCCGCCTTCTGATTCTGGACGAGGCGACCAGCGGGCTGGACCCGGTCATGCGGAGCGACATTCTCGACCTTCTGCTCGACTTCATTCAGGATGAACGCTGCGGAGTCTTGTTTTCGTCCCATATCACCTCCGATCTGGAGCGTGTGGCGGATTCCATCACCTTTCTTCATGAAGGGAAAATTGTATTCAGCCGCGCGAAGGATGAGTTGGAAGAGCATATGGGTCTCCTGAAATGCGGCGCCTCCCAGTTTGAGCGGCTGGACCCGGCCGATTTTCTGCGCGTGCGCCGGGGAGCTTTTCAATGCGAGGCGCTGGTGGCCGACCGGGCCGCCGCCGGGAAAAAATACCCGGACCTTTTGATCGAGGCCGCGCCGCTCGATGAGATTATGCTTTTATATGCGAAGGGGGAAACGGCATGACCGGACTGATTCTGAAAGACCTGCTGTACTTGAAACAAACGGCGAAAGTGCTGATTTCCCTTCTCGTCTTTTATCTGGCTCTTTTTACCGCGACCGGATCGAAGGACTCCGCGTCCGGCATTCTTTCCGGCGTGGTTATCATGCTCACCATCATCCTGTCCTCCAACGCATTTGCTTACGACGAGGCCGCCAAGTGGAGGGTTTACGAGCTCAGCCTCCCCGTCGCGAAAAGCCGCATTGTTCTGGCGCGCTATCTGATCACGCTGATTTTTTCCACGGCTCTGGCTTTGCTTTCCCTGTTTTTGGAGCTGATTGTTTTCCGCGGCGTCACCATGGAAACCGCCGCCGCGCTGTTGGCCTCGTGGAGCCTGTCCCTGCTGTTCTGCGCCATCCTGTTTCCGGCGATGTACAAGTACGGCACTCAGAAGGCGCGCCTGCTCTTAATGGCGATCGTTCTTCTGCCGGTTCTGGGCCTGATGCTGCTTTCGAAGGCGAACCTGCCCGTGCCGAGTGAATCCGTTCTGCTGCTCGGAATCCGCCTGATTCCGTTTCTGTCTGTCGCGGCGTATTTTATTTCTTACTGGATTTCCTGCCGCGTCTTCGCCCGAAAAAAGGAGGGCTAAGGCATTCCTGGCTTTCCGGCAGAACATGCCGAAAATCGCGCGGATCAAGATTTTCCCACGGCGGGATCAAGCCGCGCCGGCTGCAAAGGAGGAAACGACGTGACCGGACTCATTCTGAAAGACCTGCTGTACCTGAAACGGACCGGCAGAGTGCTGATCGCCGTGACCGCGTTCTATCTGATCGTGTTCCTGGCCACAAGTTCGGGAAATGCGGCCTCCGCCATCCTGTCCGGCTTCATCGTGATGTTGCCGGTCATCCTCTCCGTCAACGTGTTCGCCTGCGACGAGTTTGCCAGATGGCGGCGGTACGAAGGGAGCCTCCCCGTCTCCGGGAGCCGGGTCGTCCTCGCGCGCTACCTGTTTGCGCTGATCTTTTCCACCAGCCTCACGCTGCTGTCGTTTGCGCTGGAGCTGTTCGTCGGCCTCACGCAGAAAGCCGCCCTGGCTTTTCTGGTTTCGTGGGGCGCTGCTCTGCTGTTCTACGCCGTCCTGTTTCCGATCTTTTATCGGTTTGGAACGCAGAAGGCCCGGCTGGTTCTGATCGGCGTCGTTCTGCTGCCGACCTTCGGCGTCGCCCTGCTCAGGCAGATGAACCTGCCCTTGCCGGGCGGGGCCGATCCGGAGCGTTGGCTGCCCCTGCTCCCGCTGCTCGCCGCCGCCCTGTTCCTGCTCTCCTTCCGGTTTTCCTGCCGCGTCTTTGCCCGAAGGGAAGACTGAACGGAAGCATCCCGGCTGCCGCCCGATTGCTATTTTATTAGACGTCACATCGTCTTGAACATAATATTTTCTGATTTTAAAGACTATTATTTCCAACGAAATAAGACAACAATTGCATAATCCGTCAAGCGGTGATAGAATAATAAAGATATCATATTTTAGATAACAGAGGAGAAAACAATGGCGGATTATGTGATTGTTACGGACTCTTCCTGCGATTTGCCGGACAAGCTCGCCAAGGAGCTTGAAGTGGTCGTCCTGCCCCTTTCCTTTCATATGGACGGAAAGGACTACCGCAATTACCTGGATGAGCGTGAAATGCCGATTTGTGAATTTTATTCACGCATCCGCGCCGGCGGGATGTGCACCACTTCCGCCGTGAATGTCGATGCCTATAAAAGCGCGATGGAGCCCCTGCTTCAGCAGGGGAAGGACATTCTGGATATCGCGTTTTCCTCCGGCCTTTCCGCGACGTATGGGTCCGCGAAGATCGCCTGCGAGGAGCTCGCCGAAAAATATCCGGACCGAAAGGTTTTCGCCGTGGACACCCTCGCCGCTTCGCTTGGCCAAGGTCTGCTGATCTCCCTCGCCGTGGAGCAGAAGCGCGCGGGCAAAAGCGTCGGGGAACTTCGGGACTGGGTGGAGCAGAACAAGCTGCATATCTGCCACTGGTTTACCGTGGATGACCTGAATCATCTCAAACGGGGCGGGCGCATCTCCGGCGCGACGGCGCTGTTGGGAACCGTGCTGAGCATCAAGCCGGTCATGCACGTTGACGACGAGGGCCACCTGATCCCGATGGGGAAAGTCCGCGGCCGCCGCGCCTCGCTGGACGCGCTTGCCGACCACATGGAGGAAACCGCGGTCGATCCTGCCTCCCAGACGGTTTTTATCAGCCACGGCGACTGCCGCGAGGACGCGGATTACCTCGCGGGGGAAATCAAGCGGCGCATGGGAGTCAAAAATTTTGTAATAGGAAACTGCGGCCCCGTCATCGGGGCGCATTCCGGCCCCGGAACCATGGCGCTCTTTTTCTTCGGCACCAGGCGCTGACCTCTCCCCCCTCTGCGGCGGTCTTTGGCCGTGCCTTTCCAAAGCCGTTTTTTCCCCGGAAGCGCAGCGCGCGCTTCCGGGGAATTTTTGTAATACGAAAACTCCCGGCTGTGCCGGGAGTTCCCAAAAAGCTTTAGCGGTGATAATAGTAAAAAACCTCCTTTTGATATAATAAAAGCTGCGGTCTGCCAACTGCAACAAAACATATCAAAAGGAGGCACATTCGACATGAAGACGAATGACATAGATAGTTTAAACCATACGAGCTGGAATTGCAAATACCACATAGTGTTTGCACCCAAGTATCGTAGAAAAGTAGCGTACGGAAATATGCGGGCTGAGATAGGAAAAATACTGCGGGAGTTATGTAACTGGAAACAGGTGGAAATCATGGAAGCAGAGGTGTGTCCGGATCATATACACATGTTGGTAAAAATACCACCGAAGATGAGCGTTTCCGGATTCGTAGGATTTATCAAAGGAAAGAGCACTTTGCTGATATTTGAGCGGCACGCGAATTTGAAGTACAAATATGGGAACCGGACATTTTGGTGTAGAGGCTATTTTGTAGATACGGCAGGGAAAAATGACAAAGCAATAGCTGAGTACATTAAAAAATCAATTGGAAGAAGATCAGGTTGAAGACCAGATGACGCTTAAGGAGTATGCAGACCCGTTTACGGGTAGCAAGTAACAAACTTTTGCAATTGGCAGACCGTACCAGCGCCTTGAGGCGCAGCCAGTAATACAGGGCTTTGCCCGCATATGAAGAACCCCCGGCTTTGCCGGGGGGTAACTATTTGCCGTCTGAGAAGATTCCTCGGCGTAAAGCCGGAGACCGGGTGAAACTGTAAAATTCATCCCACATTTACCCTGTATTTTTATACAAATCGCAGAAGTGAATAAATATGCAAAAATCACTTGATTTCTTGTATAATCGGCGTATAATAAAACACAGGAACGAACAGACGATGACGAGAGAAAAGGTGGCTGTGCACAATGAAACATAAAATCAAAAAAGTGGTGCTCGCGTATTCTGGCGGGCTGGATACCTCGATTATTATCCCGTGGCTGAAGGAGAATTTCGACGGATGCGAAGTAATCGCCGTCGCGGCCGATGTGGGGCAGGGCGCGGAGCTTTCCGGCCTAGAGGAAAAGGCGAAAAAGACGGGAGCCTCCAAGCTGTATATCGCGGACTTAAAAAAGCAGCTGGTGGAGGATTACATCTGGCCGACGCTGAAAGCGGACGCGAAATATGAGGAAGAATATCTTCTGGGCACGTCGTTCGCCAGGCCGCTGATTGCCAAGCGCCTGGTGGAAATCGCCAAGGCCGAAGGCGCGGACGCCATCGCGCACGGCTGCACCGGCAAAGGCAACGACCAGGTCCGGTTTGAGCTTGCCATCAAGGTGTTTGCGCCGGACATGAAGATCATCGCGCCGTGGAGAATCTGGAACATCAAATCCCGCGACGAAGAGATCGACTACGCGGAAGCGCACGATATCCCGCTGAATATCACGAGAGCGACCAACTATTCCAAGGACAAAAACCTGTGGCACCTGTCCCATGAGGGCCTTGACCTGGAGGACCCGGCAAATGAGCCGCAGTACGACCGGATTCTGGAGCTCGGCGTTTCGCCGGAACAAGCTCCCGATCATCCGGCCTATGTGACGGTCACGTTTGAAAAGGGAGTTCCGGTCAAGGTGAACGGCGAAAAGCTGTGCGGCGTCGATCTGATCGCAAAGCTGAACAAGGTCGGCGGGGAAAACGGAATCGGCATCATCGACCTTCTGGAAAACCGCCTGGTCGGCATGAAGTCGCGGGGCGTGTATGAGACTCCCGGCGGCACCATCCTGTACCATGCGCACCGCAAGCTGGAGGAGCTGTGTCTCGATAAGGACACGTTCCATTTCAAGCAGATTGTCGGTCAGAAATTTTCCGAGCTGGTCTATGACGGAAAATGGTTCACCCCTCTGCGCGAGGCGCTCTCCGCCTTCGTGGATTCCACGCAGGAACAGGTGACGGGAGAAGTCAAGCTGAAGCTGTACAAGGGCAACATCATCGACGCGGGAGCAACTTCCCCGTATTCGCTGTATGACGAGGAGATCGCCACATTCAGCGAGGACCACGTCTACAATCAGGCGGACGCGGAGGGCTTCATCAATTTGTTCGGCCTGCCGATCGCGGTTCAGGCGATGAAAAAGCAGCAGCGGTGACGCTGCACCCAATGGCCCGCTGTCTGGCTCAGAAAAATAAAATTAGCTGAGTTTGGCGGTACGGGGACGCTCCCGGAGCATCGCTCCGCCGAGCGGGCATATAAAAAATTTTCCGGCGCTTCCGGGGAGGGGCTGTTCCCCCTCCGGCTGCGCCGGACATGATTCTTACACCGGGGAGGCAAATCCATTGAAGCTTTGGGCGGGCCGGTTCCACAAGGAACTCGACGGCAAGGTCAACGATTTCAACTCCTCGATTTCTTTCGACAGCCGCATGGCCGAGGAGGATATCGAGGGGAGCATCGCGCACGCGGCGATGCTCGGCGAATGCGGCGTGATTGAACGGAGCGAAGCGGAAAAAATTCAGGCGGGCCTGAAGGGAATCCTCGCCGACCTGAAAAGCGGGGCGCTTTCGGTCGATCCGGCGGCGGAGGACATCCACACGTTTGTGGAAGGGGAGCTGACCGCCCGCCTCGGCGACACGGGCAGGCGGCTGCACACCGCGCGCAGCCGGAACGACCAGGTTGCGGTGGATCTGCGGCTCCACCTGAAAAAGCAGTGCGCCGGGCTGAAAAAGCAGATTGACGGCCTTGTTGCGGTCCTCTGCAAAAAGGCGCTGGAGCACAGCGGAGACGTGATGCCCGGTTACACCCACATGCAGCGCGCGCAGCCCGTCACGTTCGGGCATCATCTGCTCGCCTACGCGGAGATGTTCCTGCGCGACGCCGGCCGCCTTCAGGACGCGGCAAAGCGCATGGACTTCTGCCCGCTCGGCTCCTGTGCGCTGGCGGGAACCACTTACCCGATCGACCGGGAGCGCACCGCCTCTCTGCTCGGCTTTTCCGGTCCGACGCAGAACAGCCTGGACGGCGTTTCCGACCGGGATTTCTGCCTGGAGCTCGCCTCCTGCATCGCGATCGCGATGGTACACCTCTCCCGCTTTTCGGAGGAGATCGTTCTCTGGTGTTCGTGGGAATTCAAATTCATCGAACTGGACGACGCGTTTTCGACGGGGTCCAGCATCATGCCGCAGAAGAAGAACCCGGATATCGCGGAGCTGGTGCGCGGCAAGAGCGGACGCGCCATCGGCGATATGACCACGCTGTTCGCCATGATGAAGGGCCTGCCGCTTGCCTACAACAAAGATTTGCAGGAAGACAAGGAAGCGATTTTCGACGCGGTCGACACGCTTCGGATGTGCCTGACGGCGTTCACTCCGATGATCGAAACCATGAAGGTCCTTCCGCAGAATATGCGCGCCGCCGCCGCGAAGGGCTTCATCAATGCGACGGACTGCGCGGATTATCTGGTCGGCAGAGGGATGCCGTTCCGCACCGCGTACAAGATCACGGGGGAGCTGGTTGCCCTGTGCATCGAAAAGGGCCTGACGCTGGAAACGCTTCCGCTGGAGGAATACCAAAAGCAAAGCGGTTTATTTGAAGATTCGATTTACGGCGCGATTTCTTTGGAGCGCTGCGTGAACGGCCGAAAGGTCCTCGGCGGTCCCGCTCCTCAGAACGTGGAAGCGCAGGCGAACCGGATTTTGAAACTGCTGGAGGCGAACGGGGATGATTAAGGCGGGAATCGTCGGTGCAACCGGCTACGCGGGCGCGGAGCTGGCGCGGCTCCTCACGCAGCACCCGCAGGCAGAGCTTGCGGCGGCAAGCTCGGTCAGCTTTACGGGGAAGTGCCTCAGTGAAATCTATCCTGCGTATACCCGGCTCTGCGACATTGTCTGCGGCAATCAGGAAGAAGTCATTGAAAAAAGTGACGTTGTTTTCGCGGCCCTGCCGCACGGGCTTTCACAGGAGCTTGCGGCGGACTGTTTTGAAAAAGAAAAGGCGTTCATCGACCTCGGCGCGGACTTCCGGTTAAAAGACGAAGAGGGTTACAAAAAGTGGTATAAAGGGACATTCACACACCCGGAGCTGCACGAACAGGCGGTTTACGGATTGCCGGAGCTGTTCCGCGAGCAGATCAAAGGGAAAAAAATCATCGCGAATCCGGGCTGCTTCACCACAGCGGTCCCGCTCGCGCTGGCTCCGGCTCTCCTGGCCGGTTTCATCGAGCCGGACGGCATCGTCGCGGACTGTAAGAGCGGCGTGACCGGCGCGGGGCGCGGCCTCACGCAGAACACACATTTCGCGGAGCTGAACGAGGGTTTTTCGGCCTACAAGGTTGCAAATCACCGGCACAATCCGGAGATGGAACAAACCCTGCGCCTGATCTCCGGCAAAGACGTGGCGATCACGTTCGTGCCTCACCTTCTTCCCGTGAACCGCGGTATCCTCGCGACGTGCTACGCGCGCATCAGACCCGGCGTGACGGCGGAACAAATCCGCGCGGCATATGAGGCGCGGTATGCGCACGAATATTTTATCCGTCTGCTGCCCGATGGAAAGGTCGCGGATATCAAAAACGTCCGGTTGTCGAACTTCTGCGATATTTCTCTCCATTTTGACCCGCACGATTCCATGCTGATCGCAATTTCGGCGATCGACAATATGGTCAAGGGCGCGGCGGGGCAAGCGGTGCAGAACATGAACCTGCTCTTCGGTTTGGATGAGACAACGGGCCTCACGGCCCTTCCCCCCGCTTTTTAGGCGGGAAGACTCCTGAACGCAGAACGTGTGTCCCGGTTATTTCGCCAGACGCCGAATTAACATACTTAATGGTAGATACAATCATAGATTTATACAGATATTAATATATTCAGTCGGTTTCTGGGACGTCGGTGAGCCTTTCCGTGCGGTCAGGGATCGTACGGGAGGCAGTAAAAATGGCAGTACAGTTTGTGGAGGGCGGCGTCGCCGCCGCGCAGGGATTTACCGCAGGCGGAGTCCACTGCGGCATCCGGAAAAACACATTGAAACCGGACCTTGCGATGATTTTTTCTTCAGTTCCGTGTTCGGCCGCGGCGGTTTACACGCAGAACCTGGTCAAGGGCGCGCCGATCCTAGTGACAAAAGAACATCTGAAAGACGGGAAAGCCCGCGCGGTGATCGTCAACAGCGGCAACGCAAACACCTGCAACGCGGACGGCGTGGAAAAGGCGGAGCGGATGTGCAGAGCGGCGGCAAAGGCACTGTCCGTAGAGGACGGCGACGTGATCGTGGCCTCCACCGGAGTCATCGGCGTGCCGCTGCCGGTTGAGCCGATTGAAAGC
Source organism: Caproiciproducens sp. NJN-50 (assembly GCF_004103755.1). Classification (NCBI taxonomy): domain Bacteria; kingdom Bacillati; phylum Bacillota; class Clostridia; order Eubacteriales; family Acutalibacteraceae; genus Caproiciproducens; species Caproiciproducens sp. NJN-50. Next base: position 279,527 of record NZ_CP035283.1, read on the forward strand.
GCCGTGCCGGAACTGGCGGCGTCTCTGTCGAAGGACGGCTCTCTCGATGCGGCGAAGGCGATCATGACGACCGACACCGTGGTCAAAAATCTGGCGGTTTCCTGCACTCTGGGCGGCAAAACCGTGAAGATCGGCGGCATTGCGAAGGGTTCCGGCATGATCCACCCGAACATGGGCACGATGCTCTGCTTCCTCACGACCGACGCGGCGGTTTCCGCTCCCGTGCTGGATGCGGCGCTGCGCGCGGCGGTGGACAAAAGCTTCAACATGGTCAGCATCGACGGGGACACCTCGACGAACGACACCTGCGCGGTCATGGCCTCCGGTCTTGCGGGGAATCAGGAACTGACGCAGGCCACCGGAAAAGACTATGAGACTTTTGCGGATGCCCTTTTGCAGCTCTGCACCACACTCGCGCGGATGCTGGCAAAGGACGGGGAAGGCGCTTCCCGGCTGCTGGTCTGCACCGTGACCGGCGCGAAAGACGAAGAGAACGCAAAAATCGCGGCGAAGGGCGTCATCCATTCCACCCTGTTCAAGGCGGCGATGTTCGGTTCGGATGCGAACTGGGGCCGCGTACTCTGCGCGCTCGGCTACTGCGGCGCACAGACGGATATCTCGAGGGTCGGGGTTTCGTTCTCCTCGAAGGCGGGCAGCATCGCAGTCTGCAAAAACGGCGCGGGAATCGAATTCAGCGAGGAGTCTGCGAAGAAAGTTCTCTCCGAGGACGAAGTAACTATTTTGGTGGAACTGGGAGACGGAGACGCGCAAGCCACGGCGTTCGGCTGCGACCTGACTTATGACTATGTGAAGATCAACGGGGACTACCGCACCTAAGCAGGCGCGTCTCCGCTGCCAACAGCCCGCCGCCCGGCGCGGGGGAGACCGTTCGCTTTGTTTGGCGGGACGGAGGTTAGAACCCCCCGAAAGCGAAAGTCAGGAACGCCGTAGGCGTGTCCCGGCTGGATGGTCGTCATTCATCGGATAATACCCCAAGTCTTAAAACGGAGGACAAAGCGACATGCAGATTTCAAATACGGACCGGGCGCAGGTGCTGGTGCAGGCCCTGCCCTACATCCAGACTCACGCCGGGCGTACCGTCGTTGTTAAATACGGCGGCAGCGCGATGGTGGACGAAACGCTGAAGGAAGCCGTCATGAGCGATATCGTGCTGATGCAGCTCGTGGGCATCCGCGTGGTCGTGGTCCACGGCGGCGGAAAGGAAATCAGCGCGATGCTGAAAAAGATCGGCAAGGAAAGCCGGTTTGTAAACGGCATGCGCTACACCGACCGCGAAACCGTCGATATTGTCCAGATGGTGCTGGCCGGCAAGGTGAACAAGGATCTGGTCCAGCTTCTGGAGCGGCACGGAGGGCGGTCCATCGGCCTGTGCGGGCTGGACGACGGAATGCTGACCGCAAAGAAGCTGGAGGAGGGGGAAGACCTCGGCTACGTCGGGGACATCACGAAGGTGGACCCCGCGGTGATCCGCAACGCGACGGAAAACGGCTATATTCCGGTGATTTCGACCGTCGCGGGCGGCGAAAACGGCGAGGTTTACAACATCAACGCGGATATCGCGGCGGCCCGCGTTGCGGCGGAGCTGAAAGCGGAAAAGCTGATCCTGATGACCGATGTGCGCGGGCTTCTCCGCGATCCGCATGACGACGGCACGCTGATTCCCGTCGTCAACGTCAGCGACGTGCCGAAACTGAAAAACGAGGGAATCATCGGCGGAGGAATGATCCCGAAAATCGACTGCTGCGTGGACGCCGTGCGCAGGGGAGTCGCGCGGGCCCATATCATCGACGGCCGGATTCCCCACTCGATTTTGATCGAGCTGTTCTCCGACGAGGGGATCGGGACCATGCTGTGCTGAAACGGAGGAAATTAATATGACCTTTGAAGAAATCGAACAGCAGGAACAGCGGAACATGATGCCTGTTTTTTCCCGTTTTCCGGTGGCGCTCGTCTCCGGAAAAGGCGCGACGGCAGTCGGTGTGGACGGGAAGGAATACGTCGATTTTACCGCCGGCATCGGCGTCAATTCGCTCGGTTACTGCGACCCGGAGTGGTCCGCGGCCGTCGCGGGGCAGGCTTCGGCCATCCAGCACCTGTCCAATCTTTATTACAGCCCCGTTCAGACGGCGGCGGCGGAAAAGCTGTGCGAACTCAGCGGCATGTCGAAAGTGTTTTTTGCGAATTCCGGCGCGGAGGCCAATGAATGCGCCGTCAAACTCGCACGCAAATACGGCCGGGATTTTCTCGGATCGAGCTGCACGGAGATCGTCACGCTGAAAAATTCATTTCATGGCCGCACCGTCACGACGCTTGCCGCGACCGGGCAGGATGAGTTCCACGCGTGTTTCACTCCGCTGACCTCCGGCTTTTCCTATGCGGAACCCAACATGGAAAGCGTCAAGTCCGCCGTGACGGAAAAGACCTGCGCCGTCCTGCTCGAGCTGATTCAGGGCGAAGGCGGCGTGGTGCCGATGCCGGAGCCGTTCGTCAAGGAGCTGCGCGCGTTCTGCACGGAGAAAAAGATCCTGCTGATGGTCGACGAGGTCCAGACCGGCGTCGGCCGAACCGGGGCTTTCTACTGCTACCAGAATTACGGCATTCTGCCGGATGTCGTCACCAGCGCGAAAGGCATCGCCTCCGGGCTGCCGCTCGGCGCGTGCCTGTGCGCCGAGCCGTTCGCAAACGTCCTCGGCCCCGGAACCCACGGCTCGACCTTCGGGGGAAACCCGGTCGCCTGTGCCGGCGCGCTGGTGGTGCTCCGCCGCCTCGCCTCGCCCGAATTCCTGAGCGGCGTAAAGGCGAAGGGAAAATATCTTTCCGAAAAGCTCGCGGAAATGCCCGGCATTGCTTGTGTGCGCGGGATGGGCATGATGATCGGCGCGAAGCCGTCGCACGGCGCCCCCGGCGAAATCGCCGGAAGATGCGCGGAACGCGGGCTTTTGATCCTGACCGCGAAGGATGTTCTGCGCCTGCTGCCGCCTCTGGTCATCACCAAGGAGGAAGCGGACCGGGGGCTGGCGATTCTGAGGGAAGTGCTGGACACATTCAAATCATAAATACGACAGGAGGGACCGTTATGAACCATTTACTGAAAATGATGGATCTGACCGCGGGGGACATCACGGAGATCCTGAATCTTGCGGATCAGCTCAAGTATGAACAGAAGCACGGCATCGCGCATCCGCGCCTCGCGGGCAAGACGCTCGGCATGATCTTTGAGAAGGCGAGCACGCGCACGCGCGTCTCGTTCGAGGTCGGCATGTATCAGCTCGGCGGGCTGCCGATTTTTCTTTCGTCCGACGACCTGCAGATCGGCCGCGGGGAGCCGGTGCAGGACACGGCCCGCGTACTGTCGCGGTATTTAAGCGGCATCATGATCCGCACCTACAAGCAGTCGGAGGTCGAGGCGCTGGCCGCCAACGGCACGATCCCGGTCATCAACGGCCTGACGGATTATTCCCACCCGTGCCAGGTGCTTGCGGACCTGATGACCATCCGTGAATACAAAGGCGCGCTCGAGGGGCTGAAGCTCTGTTTCATCGGCGACGGAAACAACATGATGAATTCGCTGATCGTCGGCGGACTCAAAATGAAGATGGAAGTCGCGGTCGCCTGCCCTTCCGGTTATAAACCCGCGCAGGATGTCTTGGACTTTGCCGTGACTCACCCGGCGTTCAGCATGACGAACGACCCGGCCGAGGCCGCGAGGGGCGCGGACGTCGTCATTACGGACGTCTGGGCCTCGATGGGGGAAGAAGCCGAGGCAGGAAAGCGCCGGAAGGATTTCGCCGGATACCAGATCAATGCGGAGGTTTTGAATGCCGCCAAGCCGGACGCGGTCGTTCAGCACTGCCTGCCCGCCCACCGCGGGGAGGAGATCACGGAAGAGGTTTTTGAAAGCCACGCGAAAGAGATTTTCGACGAGGCGGAAAACCGTCTGCACGCGCAGAAGGCCGTGCTGGTCAAGCTGCTGGGGAAATAGCTTCGGAGGATAAGGCCGGACCGGTTTCGGCCCGATTCCTGTCTGTGAGGTGACTGCGATGGAAATCAGACAAATGCGGATTCAGGACTATGAGGAGGTCCGCCGCCTTTGGGCCGGCATGCCGGGGATCGGCCTGCGCGGGCTGGACGATTCAAAAGACGGAATTTCCGGATTTCTTGCGCGAAATCCCAAAACCTGCTTTGTCGCTTTGAACCGGGGTGAAGTGATCGGAGTGATTCTCTGCGGAAACGACGGCAGAAGAGGGTATATTTACCATCTTGCGGTTTGTCCCTCCTGCCGCGGAAAAGGAGTCGGCCGGTCCCTGGTGGGTGCCGTGGTCGGCGCGCTGAAAGAGGAGAGGATCAATAAGGCGGCGCTTGTCGTGTTCCGCTCGAATGACCTTGGGAACCATTTCTGGAGCTCCATCGGTTTTGAAGAGCGGGAGGACCTGATCTATCGGGATGCGGTCCTTGACGAATCGAGGGATATCTGACGGGGATGTCCCCTGCGGCGGCTTTCCACGCTGCCCGGACAAAAGAACAGAACCCGCCCGGTCCGTGCCGGAAGCCGCAAAAGAGCGGAACGCAGAAAATGCGCTCCGCCCTTTTTTCAGGTTTTCCGCGTGTCACCGCGCCAGCACGCCGTTGTCGGACGACTCCAGAATCAGGATGTCTTCCTCGTAGCCGGTCTTGGCGTTGACATACACCAAGACGCGGTCGCCGTTTTTGCCGGTGCACTGGAATTCCCAGCACAGCACTTCATTCAGGCCGGGAGTCGGGATCAGCGCCAGCCGGCTCAGGTTGACCGTCAAATTCGGGCTGACCTTTTTCTGCGCGTCGGCTGAGGAAAGCGATGCTTTCAGAGTGCGGGAAGTGTGGTTCATGAGATAGCCCGTCGCCTGAAAGCGGACGATATCTCCGTTGTCCAGTGCGACCCCCACCTTGACCAGGTCCGGATAGCACAGAACGCCGTCCTGCAGATAGGCGTAGTTGATCATGCAGATTCCGTCGTTGATCACGTAATAGCTTTCCTTCATGTTCTGGATGCCCCTGCCGTCCAGAAACGCGCGCGCCTTTTCGGAGGCCGCCTTGTAGTCGAGCGTCTTCGTTCCGACCGCGCGGGTGTTCGCCATCTCGGAGACATAGCCGCCCGCCTTGGTGACGGAAATCCGGATGCCGCCGTCGTTGGCCGTAAAATTATAGGTCGGCATGTTTCCCGCCGTATCCTGCGAGTGGGACAGTCCGGACTGCTGCAGGCCGGTAAAATCCGCCGCGATATTCTGCGCGTTGCCCTGCGGGATCGTCTGTTTCCCCTGCGTCAGTTTCGGTTTCATCTGGCTGACATGGTCGGAAAACGGGCCGTCGTAAATCAGCGACGGGAAATTCGTAAAGTCCTGCTCCGTATTTTTCAGGGAATCGTTGAAGTTTTCAGAGCTGAAATCCGGGTCCACGTCCTGAAGGTCTTTCTGCAGCTTTTTTGCATAGGCCTCCAGATTTTCCATCGATTTGAATTCATCGGAGCTGATCGGCTTTCCCTCCGAGATCTTTTTCGACAGGCTCATCGAAAAATCGCCGACCTGAGTGATGAACCTGCTCACATTGTCGATGGAGTTTTCCGTCAGCGGCAGAACGGAGATCGCCGCTTTCGCCATGCCGGATTCCCGCATCAGCTTCGCGGCCAGGCCGTTCTGTTCTGTCGCGGTGTTGGCGTATACCGCCTTGTTCAGAGTGATCTGGATATTGTCCACGCAGTCGCGCAGGTCGCTCAGTGAGCGCGTGTAGCCGTACTGTAAATCCCTTCTGTAACGCTCCGCCTGGGAATAGCCGTATACCGTCGCTCCGCCGAGAGCGCAGATGATGGTCATGACAATCGCAAGCGTCGCGATCCGCTTTTTTTTCATAGTTTCACCCCTGCGCTTATTTTCAGACCGAAAGGCTGCAAATATACGCTTTTTGTGAAGGAGCCGGCAAATCTTCCTGACTTCACAGCTCCTTTCGTCTCTTTAGTCAAATCCGATAATTTCGCTGTTGGGCTTTTGAAAATCCTTGTGGTTGTTCCTGAATCTTACTGTTTTTAATTTTTAGCACTGTACATTCCCTGATTGCTGGATTATAATGGATGTTGTTAATTATAATAAAAATTAATATTCTTTCAAGTATGTTTTATACAGGATGACTGTGTTTACCCCGACAGGGCCGCACGCGGGGTGACGGGGCCGGAGCTCCGGCGTCCGTGACCTGCGGCGGTCCGTTCTTCGAAGGCTGTGTTGTAAGAAAAAACTTTGGGAAGTGATTCTGATGCCGGATTCAGAAAACAGTCAGTCGAGGGACGGCCTTTCCGGGCGGCTGTTTTACGGTGCGGGCCGGAGCGGCAGGGAGCGGCGCCGGTTGGAGGAATGGCTGAACGACGCGATCAAAAACGATCGGTTTGAGATATATTACCAACCCCTTTACACCGTGTGCGACGGCAGCTTTACCGAGGCGGAAGCACTTCTGAGGCTCAAGGGCCCCGACGGCGAATATATCCCGCCGGACGAATTTATTCCCGTGGCGGAGGAGACCGGCCAGATCATCGAAATCGGATGGATGGTTCTGAAACGCGTCTGCAGCTACATTAACTATTTGCTGTCCTGCCGCATCGATGTCGACACGATTTCCGTCAACCTTTCCGTCGTGCAGCTGATGGGCGAGGACGCCGTGCCAAGCCTTTTGAAAATCATCCGAGACAGCGGAATTTCGCCGAATCGCATTCTGTTTGAAATCACGGAAAGCATTCTCATCAGCAATTATACACTGATCGCGGAGAAAATCCGCGAGCTGAGCCGCACCGGCATTCAGTTCGCTCTGGACGATTTCGGGACGGGGTACTCCAACATCACCAATGTGATCGACCTGCCGTTCGACGTGGTCAAGATCGACAAAAGCCTGATCTGGGATTCGATGAAAAACCGCCGGTGCAACATCATGATCCGGGAACTGACCCGCACGTTCCGCAACATCAATCTGCTCGTGACGGCGGAGGGCGTGGAGACCGAGGAGCACGACCGATTTGTCCGCCAGTGCGGATGCGATAAAATCCAGGGCTTCCGCTACGCGAAGCCGATGCCGGTCAGCCGCGCCGCGGACTATTTCGGGCGCTGCGCCGTTTAGCGGGGATAGTCAGGATGCCGCTCTTTGGAGCGGCGTTTTTTTCCCTATGCGGATTGTTTTTTCCCGGCCCGTCGCCCGTTTTCCCTTGATATTTCCATCGCTCGCAAGTATAATAAAAACAATTGCCTATCCAATCTTTGGAGGAAGTGGAACAATTCTTATGGATATTCGGAAATTTTACCGGATGATAAAAGGGAGGACCGTCGCGTTCTGCGGCATCGGCGGAAGCAACCTGCCGCTTGCGGTCGCGTTTGCGAAGCAGGGAGCCGTTGTTACGGCGAGGGATAAACGGACGGAGGACAAGCTGGGCGAAGCGGCTGAAAAGCTGACGGAAGCCGGGGTCCGGCTCAGATGCGGCGAGGACTATCTGAAAGACCTCGATGAGGAAATCGTTTTTCGCACGCCCGCCATGCGTTACACCCTTCCGGAGCTGGATGCCGCGCGCGCGCGGGGGGCCGCCGTCACCTCCGAGATGGAAATTTTCTTCGAGACCTGCCCGTGCCAAATCTTTGCCGTGACGGGCAGCGACGGAAAGACCACGACAACGACCGTGATTTCAAAAATTCTTGAAAGCGCCGGAAAAAGGGCGCACCTCGGCGGAAATATCGGCGATCCCCTGCTGCCCCGCGTGGAGCAGATGGCGCCGGAGGACGCCGCGGTCGCGGAGCTGTCCAGCTTCCAGCTCATTTCGATGCGCCGCAGCCCTGATGTTGCTGTCGTGACGAACGTGACGCCGAATCATCTCGACGTACACAAGGACATGCAGGAATATATCGATGCCAAGCGAAATATCATTCTGCATCAGGACGCGTTCGGCCGCGCGGTTCTGAACGCGGACAACGAGATTACCGCCTCGTTCGCACGGGATGTGCGCGGGCAGTGCCTGCTGTTCAGCCGCAGGCATCCGGTGGAACACGGCGCTTATATGGATCCCGACGGCGAGATCTATTTTGTGAACGGGATGCAAAAAACGCGCGTCATGAACGCTTCCGACATTAAAATTCCGGGAAAGCACAACATTGAGAATTACCTCGCGGCGATCTGCGCCGTCTGGGGTTACGCGGGGGTCGACGACATCGCCCGCGTCGCGAAGAATTTTGCCGGCGTGGAACACCGCAACGAACTGGTCCGCGAATTCGAGGGCGTGCGGTACTTCAACGATTCCATCGGCACAACGCCGAGCCGCACGATCAGCGGCGCGCTTTCGCTGTTCGATCAGCGCATTCTGCTGATTGCGGGCGGCTACGACAAAAATATTCCGTTCGAACCGCTCGGGCCCGTCGTCGCGGATAAGGTCAAGGTTCTGGTGCTCATCGGCCAGACGGCGGACAAGATCGAAAGGGCGGTGGTTTCCGCGCCGAATTACAGACCGGAAAACCTGAAAATCTTCCGTGCGGACACGCTGGAAGAAGCGGTGAATCTCTGCCAGAGAGAGGCCGAAAGCGGCGATGTCGTTTCTCTTTCCCCGGCCTGCGCCAGTTTCGGCATGTTCCCGAATTACGAAACGCGCGGCGAAATTTTCCGCGAGCTTGTCAACGCGCTGAAGTAGGGAATCCGAACGATGGGAGGAGTGGCTTTTTGAAGGAGCTAGAACAGCTTGTGTTCCGCCTCTGCGCGGCCCCGGGAACTCCGGGCGGGGAACTGCCCGCCGCAAAGGCCGCGGAGGCGGAACTTTCGAAAATCGCAAAGGTGAGCATCAGCCGGATGGGCAATCTGACGGCTGAATTCGGCGACCCGGGCGCAAAGGAGCATGTTCTGCTCGACGCGCACCTGGACCAGATCGGACTGATCGTCACCGGGATCGATGAAAACGGATTCCTGAACGTCGGCCGGTGCGGCGGGGCCGACGCGCGCGTGCTGCCGGGGACCGCGGTCACTGTGTATGGAAAAGAGACGCTTTGCGGCGTCGTCTGCTGCACTCCGCCCCATTTGCAGGAGGGCGGGGAGGACAAGGTGGAGCCGGTCGATAAAATGGCGGTGGACGTCGGCCTGACCCGCGGCACGGCGGAAAAACTGGTCCGCCCCGGAGACCGCATTCTGTTTTGCACACAGCCGAAGCGCCTGCTCGGCGCGAGAGTCTCCGCGGCGGGGCTGGACGACCGCGCCGGCGTTGCGGCTTTTGTCCGCTGCGCGCAGATTCTGTCCGGTGAACCCCTGCGCTGCCGGGTTACCGTCCTTTGCAGCACGCAGGAGGAAGTCGGGGGAGCGGGCGCGAAAATCGGCGCGTTTTCCGCGGAGCCCACGCAGGCTGTTGCAGTGGACGTCAGTTTCGCTTCTCAGCCCGGGATTCCGGACGTCAATCTTGGAAAACTCGGCGGAGGGCCGATGATCGGCATCGCCCCGGTTCTGGACAAAAAGATCACGGATTCGCTGATCCGGCTGGCGGAAAAGAAAAAAATGCCCTGGACCCGCGAGGTGATGGGAGGAAACACCGGCACCAACTCGGATGAAATCGCGACTTTGGGGCGGGGCGTGCCGACCGGCATGGTTTCCATTCCGCTGCGGTACATGCACACTCCGGCGGAGGTCGTCGATCTGAACGATATTGAAAACACGGCGCAGCTGCTCGCCGCGTATCTGCGGGAGGTGGGGAAGTGAGCCGGTTTGAACTGCTCCGGGAGCTTTGCGCGGCGCACGGGATTTCCGGGCGCGAGGACGCGGTGCGGGAGATCGTCCTGCGGGAGATCGGGCCGCTTGCCGATTCGGTCGAGGTCACCCCGCTTGGGAATGTGATCGCGTTCAAAAAAGGAGAAAAAAGGCCGAAAACCACGCTGATGCTTGACGCGCATATGGACGAGGTCGGGCTGATGATCACCGATTATACGGACGCCGGACTGCTGAAATTCGCGGCGGTCGGCGGAATCGACCGCCGCGTTCTGCCGGGAAAAACGGTCTGGATCGGGGGCAGGCTTCCCGGCGTGATCGGCATTAAGCCGATCCATCTCCTGGAGGGGGACGAAAAAGGAAAGAGCGTTCCGCTCAAGGATCTGTACATCGACATCGGCGCGGGCAGCCGGGAGGAGGCCGAGAGACAGGTCAGGCCCGGCGACGCGGCGGTATTCGACTCGGTGTTTGACCTTTCGCACGGCATGGTGAAAAGCAAGGCGCTGGATGACCGTGCCGGCTGTGCGCTTCTGATCGAGCTGATGAGAGACGGGCTCAAATACGATACGACGTTTGTGTTCTCCGTGCAGGAAGAGGTAGGATTGAACGGCGCAAAAACCGCTGCATTCGCAGTCGCGCCGCAGGCGGCCATTGCGGTGGAATGCACCACGGCGGCAGACGTCGCGGGGGTCGAGCATGGCAGGGATGTCTGCCGGCTAGGGGACGGCCCGGTCCTATCGTTTATGGACCGCCGAACCGTCTATGACCGGGACTATTACAGGATGGCGTTCGAAGCGGCGGAAAGCGCGGGAATCAATTGCCAGCCCAAGCGCGCCGTCGCCGGGGGCAACGACGCGGGGGCCATTCATTCCTCTCGCTCCGGCGTCCGGACGGCGGCTGTGTCACTGCCGTGCCGTTACCTGCACTCCCCGGTCGGCGTCATCGCGCAGGAGGACTACGAAGAAGCAAAAAAGCTGCTTGCCGTTCTGGCCGAAAGGATCGCTGAAACAGATACCGTATGATAAAACTCATAGAATCAAAAAATGACATCACCGCTTCCGAGGACAATCCATTCGGATGTAAAATCCGGTCCGTGGCGGAGGCCTATGGGATTGAAGAGGCTTTTGCCCAGTTCTGGGTTCAGGACGGCGGCTCCTCTCTGGCGAAGCTGGACGATACCGCCGTGCTGGAAGACCGGGAATCGGACTGGGACGAACTGGCCGGATTCCTTCGGATGCTGGACGTGAAGACCGTTTCCTGTTCGGAAAAGGCCGCCGGATGCCTGGGGTTCCCGGTGTCATCACGGGGGGAGATTATGCTGCTGCGCGGGACGGCTGACAAAAACCATTCGTCAGAGGCGGAGCGAAACCCGGGTCCGCGCGAGATTTACGCTCTGCTGTGCGCGGCGCGCAGCGATACCTTTGTTCCGCCGGAATTTGAGCCGTTTTATATGGATCTGTCCTATCGCACGCGGCACGGCGCCGCCATGTCCATTGGAATCCGCTCCGGCGGAGTGCTGGTGGCCTGCGCTCTCTGTTCTTCCATGACGGAACGCGCCGCGGTTCTTTCCGCCGTTGCTGTCCTGCCGCAGTTCCGGCACAAGGGATTTGGCCGCTCGGCGGTCACCGCGCTGACGGGCCTGCTGAACCGCGAGAGGATCTTCCTTCTCAGGGCGGATGGCGCGAATGAGGAATTTTACCGGTCCATGGGCTTTGTACCCAGCGGAAGATGGGCCGAGATACACTTTTAAGGAGGATTCATGAAAGAAAAACGCTTTGAAGTTGTTTATTCCCAGGGAACTCTGGAAACGCTGAAAATCATTCGGGATACCCGGACCGGCGTGCAGTACCTTGCGATGCAGTCCGGCTATGCGGGTGGGCTGACGCCGCTTCTGGACCGCGAAGGGAAACCGGTTTTGACTTCCCCTGACGCGGAGGGCGAACACTGAAAAGTGGGAGACACACGAAGAAATAGAAATAGGAGTCGATCTTTTGTATCCTTTTTTTAAAATCAGTCAGAGAATTCTTGATTCGGCGGAATGTGCTGAAAAAATGATCCGGCCGCAGGTGGAATGGATCGACCGGACGACGGAGTACAATCAACAGAAAATGCTGGCCGCGTTTATTAAAAACGGAGTGAGCGAAAGCCATTTTGCCGCTTCTACAGGATATGGCTACGGGGACCGCGGACGCGACGCGCTGGACCGTGTCTTTGCGGACGCGCTCGGCGCAGAGGACGCACTGGTCCGCCACAATTTTGTCAGCGGCACGCACGCCCTGACCGTTGCGCTGTTCGGCGTGCTCCGCCCCGGCGACACGATGCTGAGCGTGACGGGCCTTCCCTATGACACCCTTCGCTCGGTCATCGGTCTGACCGGAAACGGGATCGGATCGCTGAAAGAATTCGGCATCCGGTATGAGCAGGTCGAGATGACTCCGGACGGAAAGCCGGATTATGGAGAGATCGAACGCAGGGTTCACCCCGGAATCCGTATGGTTTATCTGCAGCGTTCCCGCGGGTACAGCCTGCGTCCGTCGCTGTTTGTCGAGGAAATTGAAAAGATAGCGAAAATTGCGAAAAAGAAGGCACCGGACTGCATTGTAATGGTTGACAACTGTTACGGGGAATTCGTGCAGAATGAAGAGCCTGTTTCTCGTGGGGCAGACCTGATGGCGGGTTCCCTGATTAAGAACCCGGGCGGTGGGGTCGCGCCGACCGGCGGGTATATTGCCGGGAAAAAAGAGCTTGTGGAAAAATGTGCCTACCGTCTGACCGCGCCGGGCGTCGGCCGGGAAGTGGGGGCAACGCTAGGCAACAACCGGGAACTTTTCATGGGTGCGTTCCATGCTCCCCATGTGACGGGAGAGGCACTGAAAACCGCGGTATTCACCTCGGCATTGTTCCAGCTTCTGGGGTATGAAGTAACGCCGAAATGCGATGAGCCTCGCGCGGATATCATTCAGACGTTGCTTCTGGGAAGCGAGAAAGCTTTGGTTGCCTTTTGCCGCGGCGTACAGCGCGGCGCGCCGGTGGATTCGTTTGTGATTCCGGAGCCGTGGGATATGCCCGGCTATGACTGCAAGGTTATCATGGCGGCGGGAGCGTTTACGCTGGGCGCCTCGATCGAGCTTTCCGCAGATGCTCCGCTGCGCGAGCCTTATGCCGCCTGGATGCAGGGCGGACTGAATTACCACAGCGGCCGTCTCGGCGCGATGCTTGCCGCTCAATCAATGTTGGACGAGGGCGTATTGAAGGATTGACCCCTTGCCAAACCGCTGCTTTTGCGGTATAATACAACAATCCGGTTTTTCCGGGCCTTACGCGGGTGTGGTGGAATTGGCAGACACGCAAGATTTAGGTTCTTGTGGATTATTCCATGCAGGTTCAAGTCCTGTCACCCGCACCACAGGCTATAAAGTCGCATGAATGCTGAATTATTCAGTGGTTTGTGTGACTTTTTTTCTTTGCCTGTTTGACCTTAAATTTTCGTCCATACGACACTTGTACGACACCTGTACTGAGTTTTAGCCCTTTGCGCAGTACGTCCATTTCATTGTGAACATATATTTCCGATGTCATTTTAATGTCTTTATGCCCCATGATTTTCTGAATCGTATAGATGTCTACGCCTCTGCGGCGAAGTACTGTTCCAAATGTATGCCGCAACTCGTGCGCCGTAAGCTCCGGCACGTCTGGATGGGCTACGTGAAGCGCATCCATAAACCGCTTTAACTTTTGTGACCATGTATTTGGGCTTTGTACGGAGCCGCTACGGCCTGGGAAAATGTAATCCCCGTTATGTGGCAGAGAACCTATGAATTCCGCGCAATCATTATCAATCGGAATTACCCGATAGCTTTTCCATTTTGGAGGGTTTGTCTTAATTGTTTCAAGCTTACGATCTTCTTTTCCCTGAACGTCAGCAATCGCCCGGTTTACAGATATAGTTTTTTCGGCAGCATTAAAATCTGCCCATTTTAGCCCGAGCAGTTCTCCACGACGTAGGCCAGTGCAAAGCGCAACATATACTTCCGGCATGCTGAGTTTTGCAGAAGATTTTACAACCTCAATTTGCTTATCAGAATATACCTGTTTGACGTTCTTTTTTTTATGGCTTTTTACAACCGTGTGGCGAGTCGGATTCTTTTGGCATACATCATTTTCAATCGCAGTTTCAAATATACCGTTTAAACACATATGAAGCTTTTTCAGCACGGACTCTGAAAAATGTGAATTGCTATCAAAAAATTCCTGAATGTTAACCGGCTTTATGCTTTTAATATCAGCCTTACCAAAAAAAGGTATTAGATGATTATTTACATTCTGCTCGTAAGTCATATGGTAAGTATTAATATCCACGTTGGGCTTTTTATAGATTTCCAGCCACTTTTTTGCCCACTCGGAAAATGTTACGTCCTTTTCAATAAATGCTTCTCCGGTCTGCTCCGCTACCTTCTGAGCGATTATCCATTCTTCGCCTTGCTGGTTTGCATCGGCTCTGCTTGTATCGCTGTAGAAGCTCTTACGGATCGGATCACCGTTCAGACTATGACCGACTGTCTTTTTAACCTCGAAATATTTGCCGTGATTCGGCTTTTCTTTTTTTGGTCTGCCCATGTTGCTACCTCCTGACGGCCATTTTTTGGACTTTGCTATATATAGTAATTAAAAATCTATATGTTGTGTTGCAAGATTATGGGAAAAGTGCTAAAATAAGCGGGAAATTAAAAACATATGTTCTTTTGTAAAACAGGAGGATGCAATGGAGGATGAAGAAATTCCGAGAAGACTTGCAGAAATACTTAAGGAAGCAAATTTAGAATCGCTTGAAAGCATTAAAACAAAAGCTATTTGTCTGACTGATGGTCTACCTTGTACCGAGCATAGTCTAGCAATTCCTTTTGTTTCTCGAGAGGTAATTTCTTAACCAACCGAATTATTTCATTGGATAGCTCGTCACGTTCTGTGACGGGCTTATTTTTTTGCTCTTTTCCAAACAATAAGAAGTCCGCGCTTGTCTCTAAATATTTGACAGCCTTTGCAAGCATATCTCCGTTTGGAATAGCTTTCCCGTTTTTCCAACGACCGATTGTAGCTTCTGGAATGCCTGTATCTTTAGACATGCGGTAAGGCGTTATGCCCTTGGATTCCATCAGATTAGTAAGCCTTTGTGAAAATGACATAAAAATTCGCTCCCAACATTAGCACTAATACCAACAAAAATGTTAGTAAAACCTCTTGACTACTAACATCAATGTTGGTACAATAGCATTGTAATAAATGATTACTCAATCAGACAACAACAAAGAAAGCACTTCTGAAATTGGCATTTCAAAAAGCGCGATAACAATTTGTCCTCAACACGCAAATTGTAAATGATTCGCTAAGATATGTCAATAGAGAAAATTGGAAAGAAAGTGATTTTCTGCCAATTAACCAAAACCACAAATGAATTTTGTGTAGTTTGGGACGTCAACACCGTGCGGCGTGACCGTACTCCGGGGCCGGAACCGGAAAGAGTCTCCCGGCAGGCACCCGGCGGATTGGCCTGTATCCGGTCCGCTATCCAGAAAATTAGAAGGAATGGGGCCAGAGTTTAAATAGTTCGTTGTGCAATAGCGGCGTTTCGGCAGCGCGGGCGCCGCAGAAAGGAGGGCAAATGGTAATAGGCGAAAAAAATTGCGATCAAATCGTCATTACTTCCGATAACGGCGAAGTGATCGCGGTAATTTCAGACGGAGAAATAATTGAACTTAAAGGTTATCGGGTTACGCTATCCTAAATTATTATTTTTGCTGCAGTCTGGATTTGAACACGGAGTTTTTACGTTGTTAATTTTTCTTACATGATAATCTTCGTAATTCCCTTTTTCAATTGATTTAACAAATTGCTTCCGGTTCATGTTGCGGTTTGTTTGATTATCATGAAAAGTTTGATTTCTGCCATTAGAATCTTCCGCGTTTACTGTAACTCTTGGATTGCTCAATATACCACCTCCATTCCGCCACAATTCTACTCCGGAAATGAAAATCTTACAAGAAAGGAAGTATTGCGTGAAAAAGTTTTTTAGTGAAAACTGGATACCCATTCTTGTATCAGCGGCCACAACCATTTTAATCCGTTTATTGCTAAATTGGTAGCTACACTAACCAAAATCGGGATCCAGGCATTCTTTATCCAAAGCTCTTTATTCCTGCGCTTTTTAACGTCAAAATACATTAATCCATCAGGCGTTATCCGGATGTTATGCGGACCGTCGCTAAACCAACCGAATTTGATTAAACCATCATTTTTTAAAGCAAACATCAAATCTTTTACGTCAGGCCCTAATGCATCAGTAAGCAGTTCATAAAGACTTTTATCATCCGGATTTTCAATTCCGCCCGCATGATTCAACAAATATCTTAACGCATATTCTTCCTCTTTAATTGTCAACCGTATCATCTCCAATTTGATTTTACATCAGCAAAAATCCATTTTCAAGAAAGGAATGATTCTCACGATTAGAAAAATCAAAAATAAAATCTGGGACCGCTCTTCCGCACAGGAATACATTCAGAAGGTCAACCGTGGCAGAGCAAAATTCGGCCTAACCTATCTTTCGGCTTGCGATTATCTCGGCCTGAATCCGAATAATGCGGCTACGATGAAAGGAATGATTTGAACGAACGAAATTATCAAGATCAACCGCACGGACCTCACTGTCAAAGAATACCACGGTCAACGTGTCGTTACCTTCAAGGATATCGATGCTTGCCATAGCAAGCAAGAAGGAGCTGCCCGGAAGCGGTTCAACGAAAACAAGCAGCATTTTGTAAAAGGCACGGACTTTTTTGAAATCAGTCGTTCCGATGTCGGTGACGATTTCGGACGGACATACGGATTCAGCAACAAGGCACCTAAAGGAATCATCATCACCGAATCCGGTTATCTCATGCTTGTTAAATCCTTTACAGACGATCTCGCTTGGGCGGTTCAGCGGCAGCTTGTGAATACATACTTCCGCAAGGTGCCGACGGCAGATTTAAAACTTCAAATGCAGCAGGAACGCGTTCATGCAATGTCGATGAATGCAAAGACACGCGCTTTGAAAGTGCTCATGAAGACAATCGGCGATAAGCATCTTTCCGCAATCGCCGCGCAGGTGTTCGGCCTGACTACCATTGAAGAAGTAACCGGACAAAAAATTGGCGCTCGCCCGGAATGCGGAAAGCTCTACAGTGCCCAGGATATTGCGGATGAAGTTGGAAGCAACCGGATCACCGTTGGCAAGAAAGCCACGGCGGCAGGGCTGAAAACGGACGAATATGGCATTACCACACTGTCAAAATCCGAACACGGGCCGAAGCAGGTTCCGACATTCATGTATAACGAGCGAGGCAGGGCGAAGGTAAAGGAGTTGTTCAGCAATCATGGAAATCCCTAATGAAGTCCTTAGCCGTTTTTCAGAACTTGATGATCTTGTTCATACCTATCCACGCTCGATACCGGTAGATATTGCCGCAAAATTCCTTGGCATTTCCGGCTATTGCCTCCGGTCCTGCCTGATGGGATACAATCCAATTGGCCTGGGCTGGAAGGAAAGCGGAAAGGCAAACAGGGGGTTCAATATCCCAACCGGAAAATTTTACGCATGGTATCACAATCTGGACGCGAGAAAGGAGGCGTGACTTTTGGAAGGGCTTAATATCCAGATCAGACTAAAGAAAATTCATTTAACCCAGCGCTGGCTTTTGCAGCAATTACACGAACGCGGATTTGGGTCCCTTTACGAGCCTCTTCTTTCGAGCATTCTTAAAGGGATATATACCGGACCGCTTGCAGATTCAGTGATTTCCGCCTCTGAGGATATTTTAAAAGAACAGGAACCGTAAATCCAACGACGTTCAAAAGCCACTCCATTATTTTTAAGGAGATGCTTTTATGAACAATCCGCAAACAGCCGCAACCAATTTTGAGCTGATCGAAGCTCAATCAGCCTATATGAAATCGCTCCGCAGAAACGCACATAAGCGAACCGTGCGGGCAATTAAGGCAGCAATTAAAGCCTCCAAACTGCAAGGCAATGTCTGGATGGAAAGTCTGCTGAAAAGATGTCTGCGCATTTACCGCACGGGGTACGACCTATGAAGCCTGTTTGTATCGCCGTGACGCTGATCCTTTGGGCCGGGTACGCTTTTGGGCACGACAAGAAGCCAGTCCCGCGCTGGAACCATATCGCAATCCATTTGATTTATGCAGCATGTCTGATCGGGGCGGTGAGGATGCCGTGAGTAATGTGATTCCGTTCCCAGTGGACCAATCCGAACATTACACCATCGACTATGATCCGGTTTCCCACGCCGTGGATATCCCACTAGTGCCTGATGAAGTAATGCCGGCCGTCTGCATCCTGGTTGTTTTTATTGAACTGCTGATTGGCCAGGGCACATTGACCGCAGATGAAATTTTACAGGTTGTGCTACAGGCAACCGAATTTTGTGAAAAGAATTGAAATACCGCCGAGAGGCGGGGAAGGAGGGAAAAGCATGGAGAAAAATGTTAAGGAAACAAAGTTTTGCGTTTGCCCGAAGTGTGGCAAGCAATGGCATTTACCCGAAGCAAAATACTGTGGAAACTGCGGAGCGAAATTAAAGGAAGCCTCTGCGAAAGGCTCCCTTTAGTTGCTGGATTACTTGTACGGCTTGCCACAATCAGGACAGAATTTGTAGGTGTTGTCTTCGATTAATGCCTCGCAATTAGGACATTTTCCGATCATAGGAGACCCGCAGTAAGGGCAAAACTTTTTCATCTCAGTAATTTTTGACCTTCCAGCTACAATTTCCGAACCATACATTTGATGATAAGTGCAATTTTTTGAGCTGCAAAGAGCATAGTGCATCATCAATATCACCTCCCTTCCGACAATATTCTACTGCGGAAAGGGAAAATTTACAAGAATAGGAGGAAATCTGATGGAAGAACTGAAACCGTGCCCGTTCTGCGGGGGCGAAGCCTGGCAGGAAGTTAATTCTAAAAAAGCATGGACGAGATGTGCTCAATGCGGAGCAACAACGGCCGGATTCCAAGACTTCCACAATACGGACGGAAGTATCATCGACCGGCGAGTGATGGCTGCCGGGGCTTGGAACCGCCGCGCCGCCCCGGAAAACAAACCGCTGACGCTCTACCAACTCCGGCAGATGGACGGGGAACGCGTATGGACACAGTTCCGAGGGCTGGGCATGTACGGGCTTGTCGCCTACCATTCAGACCCGGATGGTGACGACGGGGATGATATTTACATCACAAATAATCTTGGCGGCCGGAGTACATTTGAAGAAATTTTAAGCCAAGGCGGAATGGTTTACGCCCGCCGCCCGGAAGGAAGCGAAACAAAATGAAATTCATTACCCGCCTTATCTCCGCCCACCATATCCGCAAGGCCCTGCGCTGGAAACAACAGCGGATCCACAGCAACCGTGACGCATACCGGCTTGGATTCCGCAGAGCGGAGAAGTATCATGTATGACCCGTGCGCCCGCTGCCCGTGCATCCTGCGGCAGGAAGTTTGCCGAAAGTTCTGCACGGCCTATAAAGCTGCTGTCGAAGCAGACGTACATAGCGGGATGGTGCAGATGGGCAGAGACCTACATGATCGGATTGCCAGAAAGGACGGCCATAAATGAAGTGCAATCACAACTGTTTTCACTGCGAATATCCGGATTGCGTTTGCGGGTATGACCGTATTTCTCCAGAAGTCAGAGATATTAACAACGCCCTGTTCGGGTGGGACTTTGAAATACGTAAGAAACGAGTAAACGAATTATTAAAGCATGGGTACTCGGAGGTCTGGATTAAAGCGGCTATGAATTTGACTAATGGTGAATTCCAAGCCTGTATAAAAAGCGCCGCCAAGCGGCTGGCACCCGCATGACGGCAAAACGATAAATCTACACCGCTATTATAGGCGGAGAAAGAGAGTTTGTCAAATGAAAGCTTACAAGGGCTTTAATAAAAATTTACAGTGCCGTGGGCACCAATATGAGATCGGGCGGACCGACGAGGAGCCAGATGCAGACCTTTGCGAGACGGGGTTTCACGCCTGCGAAGATCCAATTGACGTTCTGGGATACTACGCGCCTGGTGCCGGAAGCCGGTATTGCGAGGTTGACCTCGATGATGTAACCGGTCAGCGTAAAGATGATTCTAAGCGAGTAGGAAAGAAAATCACGGTTGGCGCGGAGATTGGTATTCCTGGGCTGGTAAAAGCCCATATCAAATATGTCAAAGCGCATACCACATTCGAGCATACGGACCCGAAACAGGCCACTGCGGGCTATCGTGGCGCTGCCACTGCGGGCGAATCCGGCGCTGCCACTGCGGGCTATTGTGGCGCTGCCACTGCGGGCAAATCCGGCGCTGCCACTGCGGGCAATTATGGCGCTGCCACTGCGGGCAATTATGGCGCTGCCACTGCGGGCTATTGTGGCGCTGCCACTGCGGGCAAATCCGGCGCTGCCACTGCGGGCAATTATGGCGCTGCCACTGCGGGCAATTATGGCGCTGCCACTGCGGGCAATTATGGCGCTGCCACTGCGGGCGAATCCGGCGCTGCCACTGCGGGCTATCGTGGCGCTGCCACTGCGGGCGAATCCGGCGCTGCCACTGCGGGCGAATCCGGCGCTGCCACTGCGGGCGAATCCGGCGCTGCCACTGCGGGCGAATCCGGCGCTGCCACTGCGGGCAATTATGGCGCTGCCACTGCGGGCGAATCCGGCGCTGCCACTGCGGGCTATTGTGGCGCTGCCACTGCGGGCGAATCCGGCGCTGCCACTGCGGGCAATTATGGCGCTGCCACTGCGGGCTATTGTGGCGCTGCCACTGCGGGCAAATCCGGCGCTGCCACTGCGGGCAATTATGGCGCTGCCACTGCGGGCAATTATGGCGCTGCCACTGCGGGCAATTATGGCGCTGCCACTGCGGGCGAATCCGGCGCTGCCACTGCGGGCAATTATGGCGCTGCCACTGCGGGCGAATCCGGCGCTGCCACTGCGGGCTATCGCGGCGCTGCCACATCCCGCGGCTCGGTGTCCGTCGGAGAAAACGGCGTCGGCCTGGTCCGCGGGGATGGCGTAAAAGCAAAAGGCGGTCTCGGGGCCGTTCTGGTGATCTGCGAGGAAAACAAGGACGATTGCGGCATCAAAACGTGGAAAGCCGTTGTAGTAGACGGCAAGAAGATCAAAGCTGATACATACTACCAGCTGAAAAACGGCGAACTTCTGGAGGTAGTGAAATGAGCAAAGTAAATCAGCTTGTCCTTGACTGTGCGGCTAAAGTGCTCCGTATCAATGAGACAACGGAAGCGGAAATACATTTTGAAATCGACGGTACTGGAATTGAGTGCTGGGGATACAAGCACGGGTATGATAATGCTCCTAAAGTTGGGAATTATCCAGAACCTGATTTTGTCCCGCTACCAACGCCAGCAGAAAACGGAACTACATCATTTGTTGGGAAAATTTATATAGCTGATGATCTTTTCGCAGACGCAGAAACACAGCTTCGCGCCCTGCTTGAATCCCTGAACGCGCTGGAAAAGGAACTGCTCACGAAGGAGGAAAAATAATGGCATCGCTTTATGAAATCAATCAGACCTATAAGGCGTTTTTGGATCAGATTGCATCCGGTGATATTCCAGAGGAAGCCATTGCTGACACGCTGGAAGCGCTCGATGGAGAGTTTGACGATAAAGCGGACAATATTGCATGTTACATAAAATCGCTTCTGAGCGATGCACAGGCTATCAAAGCAGAAGAAGACGCGCTTGCAGAGCGCCGAGAAGCCAAAAAGCATAAGGCTGACAGCCTACAAAACTACCTTTATCAGCAATTCAAACTGCGCGGAAAGGATAAATTGGAAACGCCTCGCAACGTTCTTAAAATCCGAAAGAATCCACCTTCGGTGCAGATCGACGATGAGGACGCCTTTATCGAGTGGGCCAAAACTCAGAAAGACACGGATATGCTCACCGTAAAAGACCCGATCATCAACAAAACATCCGTCAAAAACGCGCTGAAAGCCGGGGCCGAAGTCCCTCACGCGCAGCTCGTGGCAGGCGAAAAATTGTCGATTAAGTGAGGCGTGAAATGAATATCTACGAAAAAATCCTCGCGATCATGCAGGATGTCCAATATCTTGCCAAAGACGATCATGTCGAATTTGGAAAAACCAATTACAAGGCGCTGTCTGAGGAAAAAGTAACAGCCATTATGCGCGCCGAGCTTATCAAGTACAACCTGATTGTCTATCCATTCCAGCAGGACTCCAACCGCGCGGGCAGCATCACCCACGTTGACACAAAATACCGGATGGTAAACGTGGAGGACCCGAAAGAATTTATCGAAATCGCTTCCGCTGGCGACGGTGCGGACTCGCAGGATAAAGGTTCAGGCAAGGCCATGACATACGCCTTTAAGTACATGTGGCTTCGTGTATTTGCACTTCCAACCGGGGAGGACCCCGACAAGATTTCAAGTGCCGAATTGGATGATAAGGCCGAAAAAGAGGCAGAAAAAGCCCAAAAAGCCGCTCCTCAGTACATCGGCGAGATCAAGCAGACCGTCATACTCAAAGAGTTGCACCGTACCGGATGGAACGCAAAAGAAATGTTGGCGTACCTCGGCAAGAAGTTCCCGCACGACGTGCCCGATACCATCGGCCACATTACAGAAGCACAGTTTACGTTTATCGTGAAAGCTCTGGAAAAGCGCCCGGATAAGGACGCTGAACCGGCATGAGGATACAGTTTGACCGTGCACGATGGGCGCAGGACGGCGATGGTTTTTGGCTCTCACTCCGCACCAGAGCATCGGAGCAGGCGAAGATGTTTCTCGACGATATGCAGAACGGAAAGCTCTATGATGCTGAGATAAAAATCCACCGTGAAAAACGGTCGCTCGACGCCAACGCCTATGCATGGCTACTCATGGATAAACTCGCATCAAAACTCCATATATCTCCGGAGGAAATCTATCGCCTATATATTCACGATGTAGCCGGTAATTTTGTTATCCAGCCGGTTCGGGAAGATATGATTGAGCGATGGGATAAGATATGGTGCTCCGGTCACGTTGGCCGCATGACGGACGATCTCGGGGAGTGCAAGCATACGCCGGGATACCACAATATCCGTTGTTACCTCGGCTCCTCGGATTATGACTCCGCGCAAATGTCGCGCTTGATCGAGCTTATCGTTGACGATTGCAAAGCGCAGGGCATCCAAACCGATACGCCGGAGGAGATCGCAAAGAGGGAGGCGCTATGGACTTAGAACAAACAGCAATAAAACGGATTCAGTATGCCGCCGAGATTTCTGAAACGTACTATAATGCTCCGCTGATTGTTACATATTCCGGCGGCAAGGATTCAGAAGTCAATTTGGAACTAACAAAAAGGGCTGGAATTGATTTTGAAGTTCAACACAATCATACCACGGCGGATGCGCCGGAAACCGTGCGGCATGTCCGGGAAACATTTCACAGGTTGGAATTGGAAGGTATTCAATGCACGCTAAATCTTCCACGGTATAAATGGCAACCGGCTAGCATCTGGGGACTGATTCCGTCTTTTGGACCTCCAACACGAATCTTTCGATGGTGTTGCAAAATTTTCAAGGAATCTGGCGGTAAAAATCGTTGTGTTACTACTGGGGTACGCTGGGATGAAAGCACAGGCAGAAAGGCTAACCGTGGAGCGCTTGAAGCGGGAAGAGACAATTTATTTTTTGATGATAATGACGAATCGCGCAAAGATTTTGAAGCGTGTCCAATAAAAGGCACCACAACAATAAATCCAATAATTGAGTGGAAAAATTCAGATGTTTGGAGCTTTGCAAGGTCTGAACATTTATGTATGAATCCGCTTTATGAATGTGGCTTTTCTCGCGTTGGGTGTGTTGGTTGCCCGATGGCGCAGAAGCATCGTTACGATGAATTCCGAAGATACCCAAAGTATGAATTAAATTATCGTCTCGCATTTGGAAGAATGATTAAAAGGCGAAAAGCAGCCGGAAAACCTACGCAATGGAAAACCGCAGATGAAGTTTTTGATTGGTGGATGGAGGACAAAAACCTTGACGGTCAGATTGAATTTGAAGGGGTGAAATGACAATCAAAAAGGAAGAATTTTGTATTGTTCCTCCCGGCCCGTTTTGGACGAATGAGCGCCGCCCAGGTTTTGCCCGCCATGAAATTTTTTTCGGGCCGTACCGTCAGAAGTCAATCAAACTCGGCCTTGTCGTTTTTTTGACTCACGAAATGCACAACACGGGGCCGTATGGCGTACATAACAACCACGAAAACGACCTGATTTTGAAACGTGCAGGGCAACGCGCCGCAATGAATTATTACGGATGGGATACGGCACGGTTTATAAACGAATTTGGTAAAAATTATTTGTAACGCCGCTTTACGGCTGAAAGGATAATGAATGGCACCTAGAAACCTGCTAGGCAATGTTTTTGGCAGACTTACCGTAATAAGCAAAGCAAGCAATAACATTCACGGGAAGGCTCAGTGGTTATGTAAATGCGAATGCGGGAAAGTCAAAATAGTTTTAGCAGATAGTTTGATTTCTGGGAAAACTAGGAGTTGTGGATGCCTGCAAAAAGAAATTGCTCCACTTAATAATCCACCAAAACATGGTATGTCAAGAACGCGCCTATGGACTATTTGGTGCGGAATGAAAAGTAGATGCTATTATCCAAAAAATATCGCTTACAAAGATTACGGTGGGCGCGGAATAAAAGTATGTGACGAATGGCTACATGATTTTTTATCTTTTTTCAAATGGTCTATGAAAAACGGATATGCTGAAAATTTGACAATTGATCGCATCAATTACGATGGAAACTATGCGCCTTCAAATTGTAAATGGTCAACATATGAGGAACAGGAAAACAACCGAAGGGATACGGTTTTTCTAACGATATCAGGAATAAAGCTTCCTGTTTCTGAATGGGCCAGAAAAGTGGGCATTTCAGCAGCAACACTACGGTGGAGAATTGACAACGGATGGAAAGAAAATGAAATTTTGATGCGCCCAAATTTGAACAACAAAAACATTAGGAGGCAAATGTAATGCTTAACTCCGTGAATCTTCAAGGCAGATTTATCGCAACGCCTGAGCTGAGACACACACCGAACGGTATTTCCGTTACATCATTTTCTCTAGCAAATGATATTGGATACGGTGAGAAAAAGAAAACCGCATTCATCGATTGTGTCGCTTGGCGCGGTACCGCTGAGCTAATTTGCAAGTGGTTTCAGAAGGGCGACATGGTAATTGTACAGGGTTTCATCCAGACGCGGACCTACACGGACAAGGATGGCAATAAGCGCAAGGCCGTGGAGATCGTCGCTGATGCGGTTCATTTTGCGGAGCCGAAGCGCGACAGGGATTCCAATAGCGGCAACAAAAATACATATGAACCCGCGCACGGATCAGCGGATATTGACGCCGGAGAAGATATGGGAGATTTTGAAGAAACACCGGTTCCGGATGATCTCCCGTTTTGAGGCGGCGCCATGAACATCATTGACTATATCCCCGTCGGTTCCGCCAACGCGATCAGCCGCAAGCAGCTCTGCGCCGTAACAGGGCTGCCGGACCGGCTCATGCGCCGGGAGATCGAGCGGGCGAGAAAAGATTACGCGATACTCAACATTGACGGCTCCGGGTACTTCCGCCCAGCAGATGGCGAGGCTTATCTTACCGAGAGATGGCTCAAGCAGGAGCGCAGCCGGGAACGGCATGTCAGGGATGCCACTAGAGGGGCCGAGAAAGCGCTTTTAGGTTCAAACCGTGAGTTGATACCGGTACACTCCTACGTGAGGCGTAAGCGCCGTGGAGAGGACGAGAGGCCGCAGATTGAGGGACAAATGAGACTTTAGAAGGTGAGAAATTGCCGAACCGAATTTTAAAAGAATCAATTTGCACAAGCGACAGCATAGACCATCTGAGCATCGAGGCGGAACGTCTCTTTTATCGACTAATCGTAAATTGTGATGATTTCGGACTGCTGGATGCCAGGCTCCCAATCGTCAAAAGCAAGTGCTTCCCGCTGAAATCATCTGATATCACAGACGATCAACTGAAATCATGGCTTTCCGAATTGGAAGCGCAAAATATGATCTTTTTCTATGAAAACTCCGGCCATGAATACCTGAAAATGTCAAGCTGGGAGCGGCACCAGCAGACCAGAGCACACCGCTCGAAGTGCCCGCTCCCCAATGATGAAAGAAGCCACATGAAATCAGATGATATCATCGGAAATCAGATGTTTCAAAAATCGCCCGATACACGATACACGATACACGATACACGAAATACCCCTATAGCCCCCACAGGGGGCGAGAAAGAGGGACCTCAAGGCGAGAGCCTACCGGTTCAAACGGCCACAGGAGCGGAGAAATTCGCTGGCCGCTCCATGACTCTCGAGGATCGCTTTAATCGCTTCTGGAAAGCATATCCAAAAAAAGTTGGCAAGGGCGCGGCTGAACGCTCGTTCAAAAAATACAAGCCAAACGAAGTTTTGCTTGTTGCCATGTTGGAGGCCCTGAAGCTTCAACGACGATCAGATCAGTGGCAGCGCGACGGCGGGCAATACATCCCGAACCCGGCGACCTGGTTGAATCAAAAGCGCTGGGAAGATGAAGCCCATCCGGGCAGAAAGGACGATTTTTTACCATGATCATGAATATTGAGGCCGAGCAATCTCTGATCGGCAGCATCCTTCTCGGAGGGGCCAAAACGATGGCGGAGATTCAGTTGATCATCGAGCCAACAGACTTTCAGGTTCCGGAAATGCAGACGATCTACGCGGCATGCCTAAAGCTGTATTTGCAAAACAAGCCGATTGATGCTGTTTCCGTGCTAGCGCTGACTGGGGAAGAATACAAAACCACCATCATCCCCGCCGCTCAGATTGTACCTTCCGCCAGACATGCCGCAGAGTACGCGAGGATCGTCCGTGAGGCCGCGCAAAAGACACGGGCTTATAGTTTGACCATTGAGCTTGCCGACGATTTACAGCGCAACACAGAGGCGGGGGAATGCCAGCGGAAGGCAGAGGAAGTTTTGAAATGCTTCGATGAGCCGAAACAGGAGGACACCGTTTCCGCCGAGGAAATGTATATGCGCTTCTTCGACCGGCAGGATAGCCCGAGGGAGTACATACACACCGGATTCTCAAGACTGGACAAATACACTTACATCGAGCGGGGGGATTACATCATCGTCGGTGGCCGTCCGAGCGCAGGGAAAACCGCTTTTACCCTCCAGATGATGCGGAATATTTCCAGAAAATACACCACAATTTATTTTTCGCTTGAAACAAATAACGAAAAGCTCGGGGACCGGCTGATTGGCGGGTTCAATGAGGTCTCACTTTCAGGAATCAAAACCAATTCAATCACCGACGAGGAATGGCAAAGGATTACAAATGGCTACAATGAATTTAAAAAATTAAATTTTTACACAGTCCGAGCAGCGGGGTATTCCCTAGCACAAATTCAGGCAAAGGCATTACAACTTCACGCGGAGGTAATTTTCATAGATTACGTTACCCTGATCCGGCAAAGCGGCGAAAGCCTCGTGGACAGGGCCACAAAGATTTCAATGGGCCTGCACACCTTAGCCCAGCGGAACGGGATCACAGTCTTTGCCCTCTCGCAACTCAACCGCGCCGGTAAAGCCGCGCCTGATATGACGGCCCTAAGAGATTCCGGCCAGTTCGAGCAGGATGCCGATGATGTTTTTCTTATAGAGTACGACGAGGATAAACCGGAGGAGCGCGTTTTGAAGATCGCAAAAAATAAGGAGGGGCGCTGCGGTTGCATTCAACTGGAATTTCAACCGAAGATTCAGAAGTTTTCGGAGGTTGAGACAAGATATGACGAAACTTGAGGCCCTGAAAGCCTGTGTTTGGCTTGAATGCATCGTAGAGTCTGGTAATCGCAGCAATATTTTCGAACGCGAAGAGGCAATTAAAAAGATCAGGGGAATTCAATCCATGCTGGCAAGGCTCCCGGATGAGGCGGAAGAATGAGCACTGTATTTATTCCAGGATTTAAATTTGGAAATCAAAGGCATAGCAAATACAATGCCGTTAAGACAACGGTTGATGGAATTACATTTGACAGCAAGGCCGAGGCGAAGCGGTACACAGAGCTAAAGCTAATGCTTCGGACCGGCCAGATCAAGAGTTTCAATCGGCAGCCGTCGTTTATCCTCTCTGGCGGGATCCGCTACCGCCCCGATTTCATAGTGTGGGATGGGTCTAGGGTATGGGTTGAGGATGTCAAGGGGATGGAAACCGCAGCATTCAAAGTCAAGGCTGCGGAATTCCGGGAAAAATATCCATATTTTGAACTGAGGATCGTCCGATGAAGCAATACACCGAAGTCTGTTATCACTGCCACCGCGAGTATCCATCCTGTGAAATCCGTACTTGCCCGGTAAAGCAAAAGCCGGTATGCCGGTACTGCTGCATGAAGTGTGGAAAGCATACGGAAGTTGGTACCGGAATCGGGTGCGAATTGATTGAGGCGAAAAAATGAAAGATAGTCGAATATTTGATGCTGAAATTTCTGCATTTTTTCATTCTTATTTAACTTTTCCAAAGCAAGATTACAATACGTTTGGAACACTTACCCAGCAAGCGCTACGGGATGCAGTACATGTTCTTTTGACAAATCGAGTATTTTCTTCAAAAGAGGAAATGAAATCCGAGGCTCTCAAAGATTTTGGGGTAATTTTGCCAAATGAAATATTTATAGGGTGAACATCAAATGAAAAGTAAACAGCGTCATTCCGGCGGCTCATACCGCCGTATGAAAACGATGATATCTTATCACGCAAAGGCCGGGAAAGACCGGCAGAAAGCGAGGAAAAAGCATGGAGAGAAATTATGTAATTGTATGCAATGAACATAAGCCACTTTTACCTGAAACCCTCTTGTTTTGGGGATTCCATACGGAAGATTCGGAAGAGCGCAACTTTGGGGGCTATACAATCCAGATTGACAAATGCGAACGGTACACCCGTGAAGAGTTGGAATCATGGCGTGGGTACTTGAAAAAAGAATATCCGTTTTATGATGAAATCAAGCCGCACAGTTTCCGCAAACATAGCGAAGTACTGATTAGCATTGAACAGCTTGAAAAAATGGGATACCGCGAAATGCACGTAATGTGCCAGTAAGGAGAAAAACAATGCTGAACATTGAAGAGATCAAGGCCCGTGAGCAGGCGGCAACGCCGGGGCCGTGGATTTCGATATTTGACATGAAAGGCTTTACCGTTTTTGATATGATCGGTGAAAAAGGCAAAATGATAGCGAGACTGTTTAATTCAAACAAAAAATACAAACGCCCAGATGCGGATTTTATCGCCCACGCCCGCACCGATATTCCGGCGCTGATAGAAAACAACGCCGCCAAAGACCAGCAGATCGCCACGCTGAAAAAGGCGCTTATGCAGGCTATCCGAGAGGGGCATACGGATTTATCTCCCGCATCGCATCAAAAGCTGTTTGACCATTACGTTCAGGCGCAGGAACAGGAGGGAAAGAAATGAAAGTTGAAGAAATTGTACACAATTACGGCTCAAAAAGCTCTATAAAGAGCAAACAACAGTTCTCGGAATATAGATGCCCCACATGTGGACTTATCCTGCTCGCGCACCCGAATTTCTGCGGGAAGTGTGGTACTCTCCTCGAATGGCCGGATGGGGTAAAAAAGCAATTTGAGGATTGGCAAAAGGAGGCCACAGATCATGCCTGACCTTACGCCGCTTGAAGCGGCTGAAAAGCTAGAACAGTATGCAAGAAGCGCGCACCTATTTGGATGTATTCCAACGTTTGACAAAGGGGAAGAAGTATTTAATTTTGCCGCCTCCTACCTACGCAAAATCGCCGCAGGAAAGTATAAGCCGGTGGTGCATGGGCACTGGATTGGTGGCTACGCGCACAAAGACAATGTATGGACTTATACACAGCCAAAATGCAGTAATTGCCACAATACGGTAACGGGCGGTACAACAAAATATTGCCCTTCCTGCTCCGCTCTGATGGGTGGAAAGGATGATAGCCATGAGACCGATTGATGCAGACAAAATTGAATTTCTTGGGTTAAATAATCGTGTGTGCCCGGACTTATCTGCAATGGATGTTATAGACGAGCAGCCGACCGTTGACGCTGTTCCGGTGGTGAGATGCTTTGACTGCCAATATCGAAATACGGTTCAATGCCCAGCATATCGGAAACTGGATGATACCGGAGAAATAATTACGCCGCAATATGTGAGATTTTGCAGCTACGGCGAGAGAAAGGACGGAGAAAAGTGAAACCAATTTATGAACCAAAAGCACGGGCGAAAGAATACGGCGATCTTGCAATCAACATTTACACAGGCTGCCCACACAACTGTTTTTATTGCTTTGCGCCGTCTGTATTGCATAGGAGCCGCGAAGATTTTAGCGGTCATGTGGAGCCACGCAAGGATATTGTGAGAGCCGTAAAGCGTCAACTTGAATCGGAGCATATCACTGGAAAACTGATTCATCTGTGCTTCACTTGTGACCCGTACCCGCTGGGCTATGATTCTTTCTCAACACGCGAAATTATCAAAGCCATAAAAGCGGCGGGCAACCATGTTCAGATTCTTACGAAGAATGGAACTGACGCGATACATGACTTTGACCTTTTAGACAGAGAAGATTGGTTCGGCGTTACATACGCGGGCTACCCGAATCTCACGGACGGCATTTCGCCCGCAGAGCCGGGCGCTGGCACTCCATTCTGGCGCTTGCAGGCTTTGAAAGGCGCGCACGCCGCAAAAATTAATACGTGGGTATCCTGCGAACCGGTTCTTAGCGCGAGCGACGTTCTTCTCCTGATTGAAAAAGGCAATTATATTGACAAATTCAAGATTGGGAAAATGAATTATCATCCGTCAAATATCGACTGGAAAGCATTTGGAGAAGCGGCAGAAGCGGCATGCAAGAAGTATGGCAGGAATTATTACATCAAAGAAGATTTGAGAAAGGAAATGGAAAACCATGCCTGACCTTATCCAGCAAATCCGCGATACATACTCCACAGATAAAGCCGCAGCGCTCAATATGTTGCCTGAACTGTTTCAACAGTACGACGAGGGGAAGATCGTGGAGTTGCCGTGCAAAGTGGGGGATAAGGTTTTTGTTAGAGCCGACACATGGGGAAATACATGGAATTTCGTGACGGTCGATTACGGAAAGCTTTTGGTCGGAGAAATTATCGGAATTGTCAAGACCAGAAAGCAAACGCTCATGAAAATTCAAGTCGAGCATCATGTTTCGTGGAAGAAAGAACGTAAGCGGTATCCGGTCGGCGCAATTGGAATAACTGTCTTTCTAACTGAGAGTGAAGCGAAGGAGCATCTTAAAAATGTGCAAAAAGGATTTTAGTGAATACAAAGGAAAAAGATATGGACGTCTTATAGTAACTGATGTTATTTATGTTCATGGAAGCAAAACGCGTTTCAAATGCAAATGTGATTGTGGAAAATCGTTTGAAACGAGTGCAGACAACATCTTGAGGGGACGTACGCGGAGTTGCGGATGCTTGAGACATGAGGTTAGAATTTTCAATGGGGAAAAATCGGTAATACATGGTTTTGTAGGGCACCCGCTTTATAGCGTACATAATTCGATGATAGAGCGGTGTGAAAACCCAAATAACCACGCCTATAAAAACTATGGCGGAAGGGGAATTCAGGTTTGCAAAGAATGGCATGACATGGGTGAATTTGGAAGATGGGCGTTGGCTCATGGATACAAGCGAGGGCTATCTATTGATCGTATTGACAACGACAAAGGTTATTCACCAGAAAATTGCCGTTGGGCCACAATGAAAGAGCAAGGGAATAATAGAAGAACTTGCTTAAACTACAGACACACCCGTGAAGCAGCCGAAGCCGCGTTGAAGGAGCGTAAATCATGATTTTCCCTGACCGTCTTCGCCAGCTCCGCGAGGAATCCGGGCTGTCGCAAAGGCAACTTGCCGATAGAGCCGGATTATCACTGACAATGATCCGTTTTTATGAATACGGAAAAAGCGGCCCTCCTGGATACTCTCTATTCCATCTGGCCGACGCTCTGCATGTCTCAATGGATTATCTTTACGGAAGAACCGATAGGAGGGATGTTGATTGACGCGAGAACAGCTTGAGAACTATCACGACATCATTGTCCGCTTGAAAGACCTGAAAACGACAATCGTCACAGACTCGGTAAAGGGTTCGCTTGACGAGTATCCATACATAAACCACTCAGTTACGCTCCACGGGGTCCGCAGAGACGAGAAAGCACGGCAAGAGGTGAAATTACTCGAACAGGAAAAAGATGCCATAGACGGGTTTATAGACGGCATTGAGGACGTGCGCGTTCGTAACATCCTTGATTGGAAGTATCGCAAGGGTTTTGGATGGAATGAAATAGCGGCGCACAGTGGAAGAAGCATTAGCGCCGAAAAAGAATATTCGCGCAGATTTTTTAAAAGAAATTTGCAAAAGTGACCATTGTGACGATAGTTACGATATAATTAAAAATGAAGAGTTGTAAGAGCGTTTACAAGGAAACATTTATCCATATCGAACTCGCCTCCCGGCGGCGGGAATAATAGCCGGGTCCTCCCAAGCGCCGCTCGACTTGCTACGGGCGGCGCAGATATGCCAGCATAAAGGCCAATTCAAACGGATTGACTGCGGCGTGTTAACCGGATGCTGACACTACATACCCGCCGGAAGGCTTGTCAGGCTGTATCGATCCAACCGAGGCGCACGGTTTCGGCGGGCGCGCTTGAATATTCTAGCGTATCGCTTCGGCGGTGCGCTTTTGTTTTGGTGAACTATGAAATATCATTACATACCAGAATTCAATTCGTATCTATTTGGGGCAGCGGAGGCCAGAGCCGATCGTTATTGGAGGGATAGACTTGGATATTCCAGAAAGACGGCAGGAGATATACAAAGCAATCCTGAATCTGAAAAGCAAGCCGTCCCTCGCAAGGGAGGAACGAGCGGAACTGGCGGAGCTGCAAGCGGAATGGAATAGGCTGATATGGTGCGGGAGAAAAGCATGAACATACCTCAATGGGGCTATTTAATAATACTCATTGTTATGATAGTTTTCTTTAGGAATAAATAGTAAAGCGAGGTGAGAGGCGGTGAGTTCCAAACTTACAGCAAAACAGCAGAGATTCATTGATGAATATTTAATTGATCTGAACGCTACGCAAGCCGCCATTCGCGCGGGATATAGCCCCGTAGCGGCGACGGTTCAAGGAAGTCGCTTGTTAAGCTATGCTAATATTCGTGCTGAAATTGATAAGAAAATGCAGGTCCGCAAGGATGAAACGATTGCAGATCAAAATGAAGTTCTCCAAACGCTCACCCGAATCCTTCGCCGTGAGGAAAAGGAAAACACCGTTGTAGTCACGAAAAAGCATAAAAGTTCTTATGACTCCAACGGTAAGAAAAAGATCGTTGACGAGGAAACACCTGAAATCGTTGAGATACCGGCAAAGCTTTCAGACGTTAACAAGGCCGCTGAACTTCTCGGGCGGCGCTACGCTCTCTTTACTGACAATACGCGGCTTGACGCAGATGTCGGGGTGACAATCGTTGATGATATCCCAGAATCAAGTAAAGCTGACTGATATTATCGCCCCTGCGTTCTACCCGGTCCATCATGATATAAAGCAAGGCAAGCACACCTATTACAAATTAGACGGCGGGCGCGGCTCTACAAAGTCCTCATTTGTGAGCGAAGAAATCATAAGCGGCATGATGCGGGATGCGGCACAGGGCAAGTACACGAATGCAGTAGCTTTTCGCAGGTACAAAGAGAATCTTCACGATAGTGTTTATGAGCAGCTTATATGGGCGATTGATAAATTGGGCGTATCGGGATACTGGAAAGATACAATATCACCGCTGCGCCTTACTTATATTCCAACCGGCCAGCAGATCCTATTTCGCGGCGCTGATAAAGTCAAAAAATCGAAGTCAATCAAAGTTTCAAAAGGCTATATTAGATATCTATGGTTTGAAGAACTGGACGAATTCGAAGGATCTGAAAAGATCAGGAGTATCCAGCAGTCGGTTGTTCGTGGTGGAGAACAGTTCACAGTATTCTACACTTACAATCCGCCAAAGTCTCAAAGGAACTGGGTAAATGATCCGGTTGAATTCTCCATGCCCGACATGCTGCAACATCATAGCAATTATTTAACCGTTCCCCCTGCGTGGCTAGGAGAGCAGTTCATAGTTGACGCGGAGCACTTAAAAGAGGTTAAGCCAGAAGCATACCGGCATGAATACCTGGGCGAAGTAACCGGGACCGGCGCGGAAGTGTTTACAAACCTGACGCAACGCACGATTACCGACGAAGAAATCAAGAGGTTTGATAGGATTCATCGTGGCCTTGACTGGGGATATGCTTCGGACCCGTTCGCTTATGTGGCTTGCCAGTACGACAAGACGCGCAAGCGACTTTTTATTTTCGATGAAATATATCAGGTTAGATTAAGCAATGGCGCATCTGGAAAGCTCGTGAAGCAGCATAACCCATTGAATCAGGAAGTAACGGCAGATAGTGCCGAACCGAAAAGCATAGCGGATTACAGAGAAGCGGGAATTCGCATTCGCGGGGCAAAGAAAGGTCCAGACAGTGTTGACTATGGTGTCAAGTGGCTTTCGGATGAATTGGAAGAAATCATAATTGACCCGGACCGCTGCCCTAACACATGGCGTGAGTTTTACGGCTATGAGCTGGACCGGGACGCAAACGGGAATTTCAAGGCAGGGTATCCCGATAAAGATAACCATACGATAGATGCCGCACGGTACGCAATGGAAAGCGAAATGCATCGCGGCGGAACAACAATAGGGTGGTGATTAAATGCAGGATTTAAACGCAATCAGAAAGTACATTCAGAATACAGAGGGCGAATATGCGCACTTCGCGGTAGTGGCGCAAGAGGGATTCGACTATTATTCCAACCATGACAAAATCAAGAATACCGGTGCCGCCGCAATTGACGAAGTAAACGGCTATCTGAAATTGATCGGAGCGAACCCTCTACATAGCGCGGACAACCGCGTATCGCTGAATCGCCACCGCCTTGTAGTAGATCAAAAGATTGGTTATTTATTCTCTGAACCGCCGCAGATTGACGTACCGGAAGACGATAGCGGAACGGGTGATGATCCGCTACTCAAACAGGTTCAGGATACGATGGGTACGCAGTGGCCGAAAGTAATTCGTCAGCTTGGCCTTGATGCTTCCAACACGGGCAAAGGATGGCTTGAATATTGGTCAGGCAAGGACGATACAGGCAAGAATGTATTCGACTATTGGTATATTAACCCGCTGACAGTTCGGCCCATATACGACCGCTCAACGGCAAAGAAAAAGCTATTGTATTTGATTAGGGCTTATGCGTTTCTAGACGCTGGCGGTAATCCGGTAACGCGCTATGAGTTTTGGGACGATCAGGAAGTAGCATATCTCATTAAGCCGGAAGCAACAGCCGAATGCAAGGCACCTACGATTGACTTTGAGACGCTTCCCGACGGAACGTATAACATTCAGCCGCACGACTACGGCAGGATACCGTTTATTGAGTTCCAGAACAACGCTCACGCCGACAACGACCTTATCATGTACAAAGATATCATCGACGCGTTGGATAAGCTCGTGAGCGGCTTTGCAAACGATATTGACGATATTCAGGAAATTATATGGGTGCTAAAAAACTATAACGGCGAGCGTGAAGTTACGGCATACAATCAGGATGGTAGCCCAAAGCTTGACAATGATGGGAATCCAATTAAGCGCCCGGTTGACCCTGTGCAGATGATGAAACTGAAAAAGTTTGTATCTGTAGATGGAGATAACGGCGGCGGGGTTGAACCGATTCAGGCACCTATTCCTTTCGAGGCTCGTTCAAAGTTCCGCGAAATCCTCAACGAAGAATTCTGGTTTTCTGCAATGGCAGTCAATCCGAACCCCCCGACTTCGGGCGATCAGTCAGGGGTGTACATTTCATACCTTTATGGGCAGTTGGAGGAAAAGGCCGGGTTAATGGAAACCGAGTTCAGGACCGCAATTGATGAATTTTTGAAAGCGATTCTTCACTATCTCGGTTCTGATGAATCCACACAATTCAACCAGACGTGGAAACGGACAAAGCCGCAGAATGATACAGAGATTTCAGCAATTATCGCGCAGACGCCGAACACGGTCATGTCGGACGAGACTAAGACCAAGGTTCACCCGCTGGTTGATGACTGGCAGGCAGAGCGGGCGCAGATCGAGAAGGAGCAGCAGGAGCGAGAAAAGAACCTGCTCGACCAATACAACCAGCAGGCGGGCGCTCCGGGGCAGGAAAAGCCTCCCGGAAAGCCGGAGCCGAATGCAAATGATGGGGGTGAAAAGGAATGACGAATAAGACTTTTTTTGATGGCCATTCAGAAAAAACTTATACGCAGGAAGAATTAAAAGATGCCATTAACAAGGCGACCTGTGAAGCGTATGAGCGCGCTAAAACTGAATCCGAAAAGATTCGAACCAAATATAACGCCCTGTTGTGCATACTGCGTGGTTTGGACGATGCTTTCGGCGACGGTGATCTCTGATGCCGTCGTACTGGGAGCAGCGCTCGATTGACAGCATAGGCCGCATGGAGAAAGCCGTAAACGGTCAGCTCCCGGACCTCATAGCATCGTTTGAGCAGGCCAAGCGCGACCTCAACGGCACCGTGTTCCGCTTCTATGTCCGATATGCGAATAACAACAAAATCTCGCTGGACGAGGCGCAGAAGATCCTTTCTCTTTCCGAGTTGCGGGAGTTTCGCGGCGACTTGGCGGAGTTTGAAAAACTCGCAAAGGATTCCATCGGCACGTTCAACCTTCAAGTTGACAACCTGTCCGTGAAAGCCCGCGTGACCCGCTATGAGGCGCTCCTGACACAGTGCGACGCCACTCTGCAAAAGCTTTATCAGGAGCAGCGGCAGCAGATTGAGAGCACGGCAACACAGATTTACACTGAGGAGTATTACCACAGGCTTTTCGACATTGAGCAGTACACAGGTTTTCAATTCAAGTTTTCAAAACTGGCAGACAGCGCAATTCGAAAAGTGATTGAGCAGCCGGTTTTCGGAATGGATATTTCAGAACACCTATGGCGGCAGGACATTGATACAGGCTTTAAGATCCGGCAAACATTAACAAATATGTTTGTCACTGGCAGACCTCCGCAAGACTTTTCCGAAGAACTTCAAAAGCAGATCGGCGCTGTTCGCGTTGATAAGCAAGGCAATGTAACCGGAACCGGCAAGAAATACGAATCTTACCGACTTCTTTACAATGAATCGTCGCACGTTACCGGTCAGGCCAATTATCAGGCATATGTGGACGATGGCATAGAGAAATATGAAATCGTCGCAGTGCTGGACAAGGCAACATGTAATATCTGTGCTCCACTTGATGGCAAGACATACGATCTATCAAAAAAGATTGAGGGCATTAATTACCCACCTTTCCATGTGAATTGCCGGTGCGTTGCCGCGCCGCATGTCGATGTTGAAGGGTTCGACAGTACACGAATAGCCCGTGACCCTGAAACAGGCAAATCCTATCAGACAACAGCGCAGACATATGAAGAATGGGCGAAAGGAAAAGGCATATGAAGTATTGCCCCTACAATTTAAAAATTGAGCAAGTCACTGAAAATACATATGAGTACAACGATGATAATCTCAATACAATGCATACCCAAAGCTATTAGAAAAGCAAGACCGTATGCCATGCATTGGGAAAGATTGTGGTGCTTTTTATGATGGCCATTGTCACTATAGGGGATGAAAGGCGGTGATCCGCTTATCTCGCTTGCCGCGTAACGGCTGAATAAATAAAAAGGATTGATTATTATGTCAGAAGATATTACCCGTGCAGACCTTGAATATATGTTCAATACGGCGGCTGAAAAGTTTTTCAAAGAATTCAAGGCAGCAAGAATTGAACCGGTCATCAACATAAATTCCGGTTCTACTTCCGTAAAAGAAATCAGCAAGCAGCTTGCGCAGATGTTTCGGGAATCAGCGGATTCCGCAGCGGGCGGGTGCTATTCGGAAACTTTTTCTCGCGCAACAATGGCCAAGCAAATCAAGAGAAGCGAGCTTATAAAAGAAATTCACGATGCGGTTATCGAAAGTTTGTCATCTAGCATCACAATTGATCTGGATGTCCCTTCTGCTTCTTGCAAAATCGGGTATCCTGTCAATGCTGCTGAACGGGCGGCAGAGAACGTGATAAAGCGATATATTGGTGATATTCAGGTTATTGATTGAAAACGTCCCGCCTTACGGCAGGGCGTTTTTTAATACCAAATTATCCGTGGTGCGCGGAACAAAATAATGCACACCGCAATGCGGGGACTGGCCCGAGAAAAAGGATAGCGGGTAAGGAGTTACAATGCTCGAATGGCTAAAAACAATCTTAGGTGATACGTACACCGAAGATATTGACAAAAAAGTATCTACCGAAATCGGCAAAGGATTTGTTTCCCGCACTGATTTCAACACTGCAAACGAGGCAAAGAAGACCCTTGAAGGTCAAATCGCCGACCGAGACAAACAGATCAAAGGCTTTGAAAAGTTGGCCGGTGACAATGAAGCCTTGAAAACGCAGTTGACACAGGCGCAGGAAGCAAACAAGACAGCCAAAACCGATTATGAAGCCAACCTGAAAAAGGTCACGCTTGACAGCAAGGTTGAAACTGCTTTGCTTGGCGCAAAAGCCAAAAGCACAAAGGCCGTCCGCGCTTTGCTGGACGAAAGCAAAATTTCAATTGACGGGGATAACGTCCTAGGCCTGAATGAACAACTTGAAGCCTTGAAAAAGGATTCGGCTTATTTGTTCGGGGACGCGCAGACGCAGAATCCGCCGCCGCCGGTAAAAGGCGATCCGCCTAAGACCGGTGATAATGATATGGCACAATGGGCAAAAGAGGCAGGAGTAAAACTGCCGAAAACATAAGGAGCTGAATATTAAATGGCAATCAACAGTTTTTCTGAAAAAGTAACAAAGTTTATCCCTATCCTTGACCTGATTTACGAGCAGGCTTCCGTAACGTCCGACATGGACGATGCGACGCTTGCGACGCAGTTCGTTGGAACCAACAAAATCAAACTGCCGAAGATTTCCGTTGACGGTGCTGGCAACTACGACCGTGATACCGGATACACTCAGGGCGCGGCTTCCGTAACCTGGGAGGAACACACACTACAGTATGACCGTGGCCGTAAGTTCCGTATCGACGTGATTGACAATGATGAAGTAGCGTTCGACCTTTATCGTCAGGTAGCGTCTGAATACGTGAGAACGAAAGAGGTTCCCGAAATTGACGCTGTTCGCTTCGCTGAAATCTACTCGGCGGCTACTCGCTCCGGCACCCTTGCGACAGTAGCAACAAAAGACCTTACGTCTTCCGACAGCATTATTTCCTTGTTCGATGTCGCGGAATCCGCCATGAATGAAAAAGATGTTCCGCAGGAAGGACGCGTTCTGTACGTCACCAACGAAGTTTACCGGATGCTGAAATCCGATGCTGCCATTTCCCGCCGTATCGACGTTGGTCAGGCGAATACAGACATTGACCGCCGCATTGAAATGCTAGACGGAATTACGCCTATCGTGAAAGTACCGCAGACCCGTTTCAACAGCCTTATCCAGTTGAATGATGGTACTACGGCTGGCCAGACTGCGGGCGGGTTCCAGACGATTACGGGCAACAAACCGATCAACTTCGTGTATGCATTGAAGTCCGCGATTCATGCGGTGATTAAGCGCAATGCCGACAAGATCATTACTCCTGATGCGAACCAGTCCGCCGATGCTTATGACATCTTCTATCGTATGCACCATGACCTGATTGTCAAGGACAACGAAACCGCCGGTATTTACATTCATACCAAGGCAACCGCACAGGCGTAAGGGGGAAAATAATGACTTACGTTAAGCGAAGGGGAATGGTTCTTCTTGTGGACGATTCCCAGGTAACGAAATACACCGGAGAAGGATTCGAAGTGCTGAACCCGGACGAGCAGAAAAAGGAAGCCGGTGCAAAGGATGGCAAAAACAGTAAGTGATGTATTGACGGAGTGGACGGCGCGCGGCTATATAGCAACATCGCCGTCCGCCGATGATACGGCGAAATACACATCTTTCATCAATCAGGCCCTGCAAAGCATTTGCGCATACTGCAAACTTCCGCAAGACATGACCGGCTTACCCGATGGCTTGTTCTATGCGTGGGTTGAAATCTCATGGTCAATTTTTAAAGGCGGCGTATTCCAGCAATCAAGCGGTACAGTTAAGTCGGTTTCAGAGGGCGATACGTCGGTAACGTTCAATACGGATACGAACAAAGCAACGGCTCCGATTATTGACTATTCTTCCACGTTAAACGCATTCAGAAGGTTGTGGTAGTATGAATTTACCAATAGATACTATCGCAAGCTGTAAATCGGTCATGCAAGCACAGTGGGACGATTACGCGACGGTGACACGGGATGTAGATGTAAACCAGTCTACAGAGACACAAACGGTTTACGAAAACATTTTATGTCACCTGTCCGAAAAGTCTGCGCCGGTTCTCAATACCGACAATGCGGCCGCAATGACGGAACCCGTTTTTACTTTGCTTGTCGATACTGCCGTAACGCTTAAGCAGAGCGATTCAATTACGGTGTTGCACAAAGGTCAAACGTTTACCGGACTTGCTGGGCTTCCGTTTAACCGCACATTCTCGAACAGCGTTGTGCTATCCGGGGTGAAAATATCATGAGCGTTATTGGATTTCAGCAGTACATGGAGCAACTAAAGCAATTGGGAGCTGACCTTGACGATAGCGCACAGCGCGTTTTGTCTCAAATGAACGCAAAGGCAATGGCAGAAACGATTAAGCAGACACCCGTAGGGAAATACCCAAAGGGAAGCGGCAAAGTAGGAGGTACGCTACGCAAAGGTTGGATTAACGGCGGAACTCATAAAGTAGGAAACGGGCACGAGAGCAAATATCACAATAGTGTGTACTATTCGCTTTATGTAAACAATGGGCACCGCATCGTCAGCAAAAAAGGCGAAACGACCGGATGGGTAGATGGAATTAGGATGCTGGAATACGGCCAAAATTCCGCTCAAGAATCAGCGCAATCTATTTTCAATAAAGAAATTCAGCGAGTAAAGAAGAAAGGCGGGTGGTAATGTGACTATTCCAACCAATATATGGTTTAACCCGAGTTTGAACGCTCGGAGGCTTGCAAGCACATTAACCATCGCTGACAATCTTTTGATAGGGACCGCCGTTGTTATGGCAAACCTGTTTCCGACTATGAAAGTTGATATAGGGAACCGAAAGTCCGGGGTAAGCCCTCCTGAGCTTGCGGTTAATCTTTATCAGCAGCAGAATTCAAAGCGGCTGGCAGACACAGACGAATTTACTTTTGGCCTTGAAATAACCTATATTCCAAAAGATTCAACAGATCGTGCTGAGATTTCTCACACGATTTTTTTATTGCTTCAAAACCTTGACGTGATTCCTTCCGACATCGGCACGTTTCGGATGCTTGATAAAAGCTCGGACATTACCGACGGATTAGGACACGTGACCGGAAACGTCACGGCGTGGGAGATCCTGCCTGACGATTCCGCAATTATCCAGAAAGCTACAAAGGAGGTTAACATATGATCCAGATTTTACCCGGAACAAACGTTACAGTTCAGGCTGGGGAACGTGCGGCGGAGCTTGTCGCAACTGGTATCGTTGCTATGCCATTCGCCTTGAATTGGGGCGATACGGTGACGGAGATCAATGCCAGCGATGACACGCTTTATTCGCTCGGATACAAACGCTCTGATTATACCGGCGCTGGAATGAAACTCGTTGCCGAAGTTCTTCACAGTGCAGATAAATTGATTCTTTATCGGTCGAATACCGATGGCGGTGTAAAGGCTACTGGAACAGTAGTAACCGGAATTACGGCAACAGCAAAGTATGTCGGTACCCTTGGCAATGACATCACTGTGACGGTAACGGCAAGCGGCGAGTCCTGGGTGATCAAAACATTGGTTGGAACTACTGAGATTGATTCTCAGATAGTTACCGATGAATCGGAATTCGTCGCAAATGATTTCATTTCAGTCTCAGGCACCGGCACGCTTGCGGCGGCTTCGGTCAAACTGACCGGCGGCACAAACGGTACTCCACGCTCCACAGAGGCGGATTTGTGGCTTGCAGAGATGGAGAAGTACACATTCAATGTAATCGCCTACTGCGGAAGCACGGCGGCAACAATTACCGCGCTTCGCGCATTTGTAGCGGATCAGAGAGCAAAGAACAACATGATTCAGGCCGTAATGAGCGGCGTTGCTGCGGACAATGTTGCCATTTACAATAATACCGTGGGCGGAGGCCCTGACGATTACGATCTGTCTGCGTTGGAGGCATGCTCCACAATTGCGGGACTGGTTGCCGAAGTCGGGATTACAGGCAGTTTGACCCACCACCAAATCAGTTGGTGGACAAAAGTTAGTCCCAGCCTTACGCATACGCAGCAGGAAACCGCCGTGCAGAGCGGGCAGCTGATTGTCGCATTGATTTATGGTGTCCCCACCGTCGTGTATGACATCAATTCACTGGTTACATACACCGACGAGGCCCCGAAGGATTTCCACAAAGGGCTGATTATGCGGACGCTTGACAACTACGCTATGAATCTGCAAAAGCTCCTGGACACGAAGTGCATCGGCAAGATCAGGAACAGCGTAGAGGGTCGCGCTCAGATCAAAGCGAAAGTCGTAAAACTCACTACTGAAAATTATCTGAATCCCGGTTATCTGGAAGATTTCACCGCAGACGATGTAACAATCAATGCCGGAACCGATTCCGACAGCGTTGTTGCAACGGCAAACATCAAAGTCGCTGATACGGTGGATAAGATTCAGATCACCGTTATTGCGTAAGGAGGCGTAAAGAATGAACAAAGAGAATTTACAGGATATTCCTTCTGGCCATGATGGGAAAGCGTACTTTACGCTGGACG
Source organism: Caproiciproducens sp. NJN-50 (assembly GCF_004103755.1). NCBI lineage: Bacteria > Bacillati > Bacillota > Clostridia > Eubacteriales > Acutalibacteraceae > Caproiciproducens > Caproiciproducens sp. NJN-50. The sequence goes on from NZ_CP035283.1 coordinate 322,470, forward strand.
GTGACCGGCTGGAAGCATTCCGAATCGCAAAGATTGAGGGCCGTGTAGAAACCACCAAAGAAGATAAAATGTTTCTCGGCTCCAGAACGCAGCAGCATGCCGTAAGAGGCATGAATATTACGGGGGACTTATCTTATTACAATGTGTCAAACGCGTTCGCAAAGGCGTGGAGAAACTACAAAAACGGCGGAGACGTACCCGATATTGAATTGCAGTATTACTCCGATGCCGGTACAGACAACTCAAACCGCGTCGAGGTTCAAATGACCGGCGTTATCCCGGATAAAATTTCATTTGGCATTCTGGACGATTCCAGCACCGACGCACAAAAATTGGACTGTACCTATACCGCGAACGATTTTGATGTACTTTAAGGAGGACATATGGATAAAACCCTAGAAAGCTTCTTGCACCCGCACAGAAAACCTAATTTGAAAGTCCGACTGAAAGGATTCGATGAAGAATTTGAATTTCGGCAGCTTTCTGCAAACGAGGGAATCGAAGTTGCAAAGGATTCGGCAAGCAAAGATTTACCCGGTTCTTTGCCGCTTGTTCCGACGATGGCCGCCGCTATGGTAAAACCGAATCTGCGGAGCAAGGAACTGCAAGACGCGCTCTCCGAAAAATGCGGCCACAAAATCATGGAGCCTTATGACGCATTGATCGAACTGATTACCGATTCAGAACTTGCCGAACTGATGAAAGCGTATAGCGATTTCGTCAATGCAAATGCTGACTTCATGGACGGGGTAAAAGAAGCAAAAAACGCATAGAGGGAAGCTGCCGGGGACATGGTGATGGAATGTGGGCTTACGCTCACTTGGTATTCCAGAACCACAGCATTTTACCGGCGACTTTCCTCAATCTTCCTGTTGTTGACCTGACCATGCAACGTGCGTTTATAGTAGCAAGTGACCTTGTGGCGCAAGAACACATGAGAGAGAAATAAAAGCGGTGGGAGTTAACCCGCCGCTTTATTCGTTGTAAGTTAGCGTTATTGTTTTTGCAACCATTGAACCATTGTACACCGGAGCAGAAACAGGAACAACACTGATTATATTTTCAGCAGAAATATTATTTTCCTTAATAAAACTATTCACCATTTTATCAAGGTTTGTGTGAAACATAGTTTGCTTAAATGTTTTTACCTTAACCATATATTCCCATCTCCTTTTATAAAAGGATATCACAAAAAAATCACCATGTAAAGGGGTGATAGCTTGGCAAATACATTAGAATCCATTATGCGGCTTACAGATCAGTACACCGCAACTATGAGCAAAATCATTAATTCCGCGCAGCAAGGCGAAAAAGCGACAGAAAACGCATCTAAAGGCGCAAAAACGCTTGGGGAAGCGTTTCGAAACATCCAACCACAAACTGTAAGCGCGGCAACTGGAATTACAGGCATAACCGGAAAACTTGCAACCATGATTTCTACGGTTTATCTCGCCCGTAAAGCGTTCGGGTTTTTAAAAGAATCTATCCAGACGGCGGCGACACAGCAAATCCAGCAAACTACACTCCAATCACTGATGGGAAACAAGCAGTTAGGTACAGACCTTTATCAGTTTGTTTCAGCATACGCCAGCAAATCAGCTCTTGACCGTGAAAATTTATCTTCTGCAACAACTTCTTTTTTGGCGTACACCAAAAATATTAATCAGCTTCAACAGCTTCTTGACCTGACTCAGCGCCTTTATTTGTTCAACCCGGCGCAGGGAGCCGAGGGCGCAGTATTTGCTTTGAAAGAAGTCTTGTCCGGTCAGACAATGAGCCTTAGAAACCGATTTAACATGACTGGAATTTCAGCCGATACAATTCAGAAAAACTTTCAAAAAGGCGATATTGCTGGGACGATTTCCTATCTTGACAAAGAATTTAATAAATTTGGTGCTACGCAAGGCGTTGTTGATGCGAATTTTAAAAGCCTTTCTGTACAGGCAGAATTATTCAAAACAAACCTAATGTCGGCTATTGGGGACCAATCTAATGGAGCTGTACAAAGCTTATCCGGCACATTCCAGCAACTAAACGCAGATATGGACGCTGGAAAATTTCAACCATTTTTTAACGTTATGGCGCAGGGAACGCAAATGCTTGGACAAGGACTTTCATGGATTGCACAAAACGCCTATATTTTGGTCCCTGCCGTTGGCGGAGTAGTAACTGCACTTGTAGTATTTAATTCCGCTATGATGGTTGCCCGGACGGTTGCACTATTAACCGGAACAACAGTTAGTCTTGTGGCTGGTCAATGGATTACGGCGGCTGCGCTTATTGCAGGAGCAGCGGCAACGATTGGGATAGCTTCTTCACTTTCAAAGCAAAATGACGATTTGAAAAAATCTGCCGCGACGTTATCTGATGTTAAATCTTCCGCAGCAAAGTTCGCCGCCGAACAAAAAAAGCTCGGCGCTTCCACACTTGGAAATTCTACGCAATTTGGATCCATTCCTACCACAATAAATAACAAAGACCCGATCAAAGTATCCGGCACGGTAGAAATCGAAAAAGAAAACCTGAAATATGTCTTTGAGGCATCGGCGGCTAAGTTCTTCGCGACGTTCAACGCGCAGAAAATTGAACCGTCCGTAAACATTGCGAACCAAACGGTAAATAAAACCGCTGACCTAGACGAGGTAGACGGCTATCTAGGGAATCTTCTCGCAGGTCGCGCTTCTGCCTCCGCCGGAGGTAAAATGCTATGACATTTCATTACTATGTGTCCTTCGGAGGGTTCTCCCTTTACGCGGTGGAATCCGTCCAAGACAAAAACGGGCGTGATCTTGAAACATACGACGGGGTAGGGGCGGGGAAGTTTAATGTTCCAAATGCGAAAGACCCGGAAACGTGGTCTATTCAATGCCAACTATATGAGAATGCGACAGAGGCTTCAAAGTATAACCAATGGAGAGCATCAGAAATATTCAATGCATGTAAATCTTTGCTAGGAAACACAACAGACCCTTCCCGCCTTGTCATAACAAACATTCGCAATTCATCCGCTAACCTGTCAGTATTGGCCTGGTTCAAATCCTATGATTCGCAGGAAACCTCTCCGGGGGTTTACACCGTCACATTTGAACTGGAGGAATACAAGCCTGTCGGCGTGAAAACGACGAACATACCGACGGTAGCGCGTCCCGGAAAAGTGCCAACTCCGCCTAAAGTAACTCTTTCATCAAGCAATACGGCATATAAAAATTATAAAAAGACCGGCGTCGGAACAAAAACAGACGCGGAGATTTATAAAAGCAAAGCGGCTATTCAGGAAAAAAAGCACGATTATCTTACCCTAAAAAGCAGTGGGAAGCCGGTAACAAATGCGGCGACAGTAAAGCCTGGAACGATTTACGCGCCAAAGACCGTGAATAATATTTCCCCATACTCCGGCGCAACTGGCAACAGTGTGAGCGCCAAAGCACAGTTGCAGGGCGTAGCCGCCGTTGTGAGTGGCGCAGGTACGGCAATCAAAAACGCTTATTATGATGCTGTCAGTTGGCTTGACAAGAAGCTGAACGGGTGATGCTATGCTGACGATTAACGGCGAAGATGTATCCGAAATTGCATGTAATGTCAAATATGAAACACGCTGGAACGACGGGGCCGGGAAGTTTACGTTTGAATATCCTGCGGCGCTTGGGAAACTTTACCCAAACGGTTCAACAGTCATTTTCTATTTCGGCTCCGTCAATGTGTTTTACGGGTTCCTTTTTTCCACAAAAAAAGACAACAAAAAATATTCCTGTACGGCATACGATCAACTGCGCTATTTTAAAAGCTCAAATTCAATCATCCGGCCTAACGGAACGACGCTGACAAGCTGGGTAAACACGGTAGCCTATGATTGCGGGGACCGGATCAGGCTTGGCACGATAGAAAGCACGGAATATCAGCTTGGAAAGTATCTTTATGACAACAAATCCCACCTGGATATGATCTATATGTCGATTCAAGACAACCTTGTCGGGAATGGATATTGGTACGTCTTCCGTGACAGCTTCGGCGCGCTGGAACTGCGGGATATTTACAATCTTCGGCTGCCTATCATCATCGGGGACGGATCGCTTGCGAAGGATTACGAATACGAAAAGTCGATTGACAGCGACACCTATAATTTCGCGGTTGTGGCAAAAGACGATTCCAGTAAAGGGGTACGGAATACTTACGTTGCAAAGGACGATAGCACCATTAAAAAATGGGGTAAACTGATGATCTATGACAAGGTTTCCGCAGACCTGAACGACGCGCAGCTTGCTTCCCGTGCCAACCGGCTTCTCGGGATCAAAAACCGTGAGACTGAAACGCTGGAAAACGTCGATTGCGCCGGAGATTCAAGGGTAATGGCCGGAAACAGTATCCGCGTGGTTATTTCATCCATTGGCCTTGACGCCTGGGCTGTTGTAGATCACGCGGTACATGAATACAAAAGCACGGAACATACGATGAAACTTGACCTAATGTTTTCATATGCAGGAACGGCGGTGAGCTGATGGACTTATACAACGCGATCAAACAGATTGTTGATGAATATCTGGCTGTCTATCAGCCGGCAGATTTAGTTTATGGAATTTGGGGCGCATCCAGCGTGAAGATTGACGGAAAGCCTATGTCTGTACCTATTGACATGGTGGACGTACCGGAAGGAACAACCGTCACAATTGGGAAACGCGTCACGCTGATGATGAAGCAGGGCGGTCAAAAGTACGCATTGATCGGGGTGTTGGGATGAGTGTTTTAAAAACCTACGGATTAGAAACAGAAGATATCTTCCATCCATCAAAAACGTGGAAAATAGACGGGGACCATATCTATGGCACGGCTGACGGAATCGATGCAGTGTTACAGGCCGTACAACTCATTTTATCCGTAGAGCGATTCGAGTATCCGATTTATTCAACGGACTACGGGATGGAATCGTCAGACCTGATCGGAAAAAGCCGTGAATATGTCAGCGGAGATTTGCAGCGCAGAATATCTGAAACGTTGGCAGAGGACGACCGCATAACCGGAATTTCTAATTTCGATATCACGTTTTCCGGTGAAACCGCAACAGCCACATTTACCGTAAATACCATATTCGGAAATATAGAAAATCAGGAGGTGACGGTGCAAAATGGCTAGTCTTCCGTCTATAGATGATTACGATTACAACACGATTTTATCTGAAATGCTTGCGCTGGTCCCTGACACGGTTGACAAACGGGAAGGAAGTATTATTTATAACACTTTGTCCCCCTGTGCGTTCCTGATGGCGCAGCAGTCCTATATGATTGCCTACCTGATGGCCTTGATGTTTGCTGACACGGCGGAAGAGGAATGGCTGGACCGGGTTGTTACAGATTTTGGCGTTACGCGCGAAGCAGCTACTTACGCCGTTCGGCAGATCAATTTATTTGACAGCTCCGGCGCGGCAATGGATGCGGCAATAGGCAACCGATTTCAAATTAACGATGTTTCATTCGCGCTGACTGAAAAAATCACCACAGGCCAATATAAGGCCACTTGCGAACAGGCCGGTTCTTCCGGCAATCTGTATTCCGGGGCAATTCTTAACGCAGACAACATCAATAATTTTGGGAGCGCCACATTGATAGCGACTCCCTTAATTTCCGCCCGTGATGATGAAACGGACGATGATTTAAGGACAAGATTTTATGAAAAGGTCCGCCAATCCGCTTTTGGCGGCAACATTGCGGATTATGAAGAAAAAGTCCTTGCAATTGATGGAGTGGGTGCCGTTGAAGTATTTCCGGCGCATATCATGGGGACCGCCGGAGCCGTTGGACTCGTCATAGGCGACGAAGACGGCAAAACCGCATCAAGCACATTAGTGAATACCGTTCAGACCGAAATGGGAACGGACGGCGACGGGATCGCCCCAATCGGGCATACGGTTACGGTCGAAACATCAACGGATCTGACGATTGATGTTTCCGCCGAGATACAGATCAAGACCGGATCTAGCTTCGCCACAATCCAGCCTGTGGTTGTTCAGGCGATCACAGATTATATTAACGCTGTCGGGTTTAAAGACCCGACAATTTTTTATGCCAAACTTCAAGCGGCGATCCTAGACAGCCACAGCGATATTGTAGATATCGGCGCGGTTACGATCAATGGAGCAGCACAGAATCTTGCATTGTCAAAAACATTCGCGTCGTATCAGGTTCCGGTGGTCGGCACGATCACGGTCACGGAGGTGTCTGGCTGATGTTTTACGATGAACAGTCAAATTATCTCAACCAGCTCCCGGAACGGCTGCAAGGAATTGTTGAGGTCAACGCGATAGCCGGGTCGGTTGATTTTGAAATCGACAAGCTGTCCGCCGCCGTAAAAAAGGCAGTAAATAATAAGTTCCCGTCAACCGCAGACGAAGACGGATGCGCACGATGGGAAAAGATACTGAGTCTATCCGCGCCGCTCAATGGCACGTTACAGGCCCGCAGAGACGCAATCAGGGCAAAGATCATAACAAAGCCTCCAATCAATCTCATGGTATTAAAATCCATTGTTGAGGCTTACATGGGCCTTGAAGTTGATGTATCGCTCGATGGGTATCAGGTACACATTAAGTACCGCGGCGAGTCCAGAATTGCCGACCTCAATCCTCTGTACGCTACCATGTGGAAAACGATACCGGCTAACATGCTGGTGGATATTGCTTATCTCTATACGATATGGGATGAACTGGATGCGCAAAGCCTGACATTTGACGAGCTGGACGCTAAAAATTTGACTATGAATGCTTTTGAGAAAGGAGAGTGGATTTCGTGAACGCAATCACTGAATTTTTAGGGACGGACGGAGCGACACGGGCGAATTTCAATAGCCGAATCTCAGAAATGAACACTGCGTGCGTCCAGACTTATACTTACACCAAATCCAGCGGCGTATATGCCTTGTCAGGATCAGGACCAAACGGAAAATTTTATGCCAATGACGATTACGCGGAAGGGGACACGTTTACGGTCAACGGTACGGCGGTCACGGCGCAGTTGCAGAACGGGGACAGCTTGCCGGACGAATTTTTCAAGGCCGGGGCGACAGTGCCGTTCATCTACGACGCGGAGAATGCAAAGCTAAATTTTAAGCAGTCCGGAGGTACGAAATTAAATCTGTTTGTGCAGCCGGACGAACCAGAGAATAAAAATGGTATCTGGATTGAAGCGCCCGAAAAACATTCCGTAAACAGGATCACAGACAAAAACAGCTTTACCATTGGCGGAGAGATCAGGACGTATGATAGCTCACTGAACGCTGGAACTGCATTTAATACAGTAAGTAATCTTGATAGGACGGTTGCTCTTTCATATAATGGCGATATCTATCAAATACGAGGGCATTTACTTGGTGCAACATTATATTTGTATATTTATCGTTGGAATCATTCCACAAATACGGTATCAACTGTTTATTCTCATACTATAACTTTATCCAGTTCTGGTTCAGCTCCTGGCATTTCCGCCGTTATTGCCTGTATCTCTGGTACTACCTTATATGCGGCGGTATCCTGTGTTTATGATGATACCGTTGGAACGATTATCTGCAATTTTGATTTAACAACACAAATAGGGACTACAACAACTGATGCAGCACATGATTTATTAACAGGCCAAACAGGAAATGTTAGCTATATGTTTCCTTCTGGTCAAGTGGGAGCTAAAGGCACCATTGTCTATTTTGTCTATAGGGCTAACTTTCCAAATACTCCTTCTTATTATACTGCTTTGCTTTCTTTTGATTTTGCTACAAATACACATCATACTATAAAAACAATCAGTTCAAATACTACATCTCAAGATAATGAAAAATCATTATCCGAAGGTGTCCTAGTCGATGACAAAATTTATTATCAGTGCTTTACTGATTCATCCGATACTTCACAAACCACAATCCGAATTTTTGACACGACAACAAACACTGAAACAACACAATCATTAGGCGGGTCGTTGCATCCGCTTCCTTCAATTTATGGTATAACTGCTTATCAAAACAAACTGTATTTGCGTTGTACTGATTCAACTGCATCATTGCATGAATTTGAAATTGGAGTATGGACAAACCGGACAATTTCCCCATTTGCTACTGCAATTGTCGCTGTTATTCAAATCGGCACATCATTAGCGGTTTTATATTCTTCAGGAAATATCCAGTATTACGACTTTGCTTCTGAAACGCTTGCGGAAAATACGCTGGCGATTTTGGACGGAATCAGCCGAAATACGCAGTTAATTTCTACCAGCAAAATGAATGTTCCGTTTCGTTTTCAAGATGCCTGGTGGTATTCAACCGATTTCAACGAATACCCGACATACATCGGTGACGGGTCCGCATGGACAAAGTATAAGAATTAGGAGGTCTTACAATGGCTTATCAATCATGGCGGGTTTGGGATGGTACGTCTGCTTTAGCCGGTGTTCCACAGGCCACGCCGGAAGCTCTGACAAAGGCGTACAGCCTTGACAGCACAAAGCAACTTATCATCTACAAGGACGCGGACGGGAACGAGGGCAATGTCAGGGTATACGCCTCGACGGTATCCACGGAAACCATTCAGGCGGATTTTGACGCGGAAGTGGCGCGGCAGGAAGCGGAGGCCGGTAATAAAACGGATTTACAGAAACTACAGGAGCAGGTTGCCTATACTCAGGCGGCGCAGCTTGCAATACAGGCTTATATAGCTCAGCAGGGAGGTACAACATGACTTGTAAAGCAATGATCGAAATTTTGTTTAATACGGGGCTGTTTTCTACGGTATACAAATTGTTGATGGTCATTAACTGCTGGATTTCAGGGCTGATTTCGCTGACCGATGCGCAAGATCTGTGCACGGCATGCGGGTTCACTTTTACCAAACCGGCCGCTACGGGCCAAACGGTCCTTACGGACGGCACCGCTGCATATACGCTGGTATCTTTGATTACAGACTATCACGACAATGCTTATTCAAAATCGATATCGATGGAGATCGAAATACATAGCTTGATCGATACTTTGCAAAAGGCCGGCTATCTTACGACAGATGAACAAACATCCCTGAAAGGGCTGGAATGGTAATGCAGAAATTCGCCGCGTGGATACGGCGGCACAAAACAAAATTTATTGATACCGGAATCGCATTAGGGCTTGTGCTTTTGGCATGGGCCTATTTTAATGCGCCGGTCAATATCAACCGCATGACAGCCGCAGACTGGCGGGATACGCACATTCAGAAAATAGGCGCGGTTACAATTCAAAAGCTGGAATCGAACGGGGCGTACCAGGACATTCGGGAAGTCGACGCGCTGCCAGGAATCGGCCCGGTTAAAATGATACAGATTCGGCATTACTTTACCACATGGGATACGGCAAAGGCCGACGTATGGTATTGGGGGCTGCTGGCAGGGCTGATTTTAACATTCGGCTGCGGGCTTGCGCGGCATGTTGTCAGATCGAACAAGCGGGAGGCAGCGCGGAGGCTGGAACGACGGTTAGGGCTGGATGATAAAAACGTGAAGCGGTGATAATGTGGGGGCAATTGAAATCGGAACGATCATTGCAATTGTCGGGTGCTTTGTCGGCCTCGCTGGATGGCTGAACGGAAGAGACAAGCGCATCGCGGACGATGGGGAATGGAAAGGCTCCGTCAACGCGAAACTGGATTCTATCCATAACGATATTTCCGGCGTTGGAAAAGATATTTCAGAAATAAAAAGCGCGCAGGTTGAGGCAAATAAAAAACTGGAAAACCATGAAACCCGAATTACTGTCCTTGAAAGTAAAGTGGACGGAAAGGAAAAAACAGCATGAATTATACTCTTGGAATTGATGTATCCCACCACAATGGCATTTTAAGCCTTGCGAAGCTCAAAGCAACGGGGCACTGTCAGTTCGCGATCATCCGCGTCTGTCACGGCACGACGATGGACCGGCAATTTTCCACGAACCTCGCGGCCTGTAAGACGCTGAGAATCCCGTATGCCTTTTATTGGTATGCGGAATCCGCGACGGTTTCCGGAGCGCAAGCGGAGGCAAGATTTGTCCTGTCGAAGATTGCAGGAACATCGCCGTTGTTCGTCGCCTACGATGCCGAATGCGACGCGCTTGCGGCGCTGGGAAAGAATCAGACCACGGATACCGCTTGGGCCGCGCTGGAGCTTGTGAAGAACGCTGGATATGATCCGTGGGTTTATAGTAACGAGAGCTGGAAGCGGAATGAGATTGATATCCAGTACCTGAAAAACAAAGGCGTAAAATTTTGGTACGCACGGTACACCGGGCAGAACCCGGACGAAGCAAGCTATGCCTCTCTGTGCGACATGTGGCAGTATTCCAGCACCGGCAAGCTCTCCGGGAACGGCTCGCAATATATAGACCTCAACATCTGCTACAATTCAGCGCTGAATGTGAAGATCGGCGGCGGGGGGATCACGGTCGGTTCTTCTTACTGCGATACGACGATGGACATTAAGATCAAGCGCGGCCAGACTTACACTTTGGCCACTGGTTCTAAAAACGTCACGACCGGAAATAGCACGGTGATTCAGACGGCGGGACAGACCGTCTCCGGAGGGAAGTATCTCACCACTCTGAAAGCCGCAGGGGCCGTTGGGCAGGGAGCCGGGGTATTCGTCAACGGCGTAAAGAAGTTCGTCGCGACGGTCGTATGAAGCGGCACATGAGGAAACGTACAACCCACAAGCTTATTACCAATGCGGTCCATCTGGCATGTCTCGCGGCGGCGGTCTACATCTTTGCCGTCTGGCGGACCGGAACGGTCACGGATGCCCCGCAGATGCTTCAATACGTCGCGTGGGTAGAGATCGTCAACCTGTCGCAATATGCCGCGAAAAGCGGATATGACCATCATTGCGGCGTGTTCGATAATCCTGCAATTCAGGCGGCGGTTCAGGGCATGCAGACCGGCGACCTGTCACAGGCCGCGCAGGTGATCTCCGCAGCGCAGGACAGCCAGACCGATTCTGGCGGAAATAATAACATGGCCGGTTAACCCGGCGGAAAGAGGTACATATGACAATCGATATTACTCAGGTCATTGTTGCGATCATCGGAGTGGTGGGCACCGCACTCATGGGCGCTATCACTGCCTACCTGGTCCCCTGGCTGAAATCAAAGCTCACGGCCAATCAGATATCTGTGATCTCCGGGCTGGTCTACAATGGCGTTAAGGCGGCGGAAACGTTATTCACGGAAAGCGGCAGCGGGGAAAAGAAATTTCAATACGTCATGGATTCGGTCAAGGCGTTTTGCGAAAAGTACCGCATCACTTTTGACGAAACCGCCGTGAAGAATGAGATTCAATCTGTCTGGAAGGATTTATTCAGCCACGATACTGAAAGCGGGGCGGTCGCGTCCGGCACCACGGGCGCGAAATAACATACAGATATGATTATGCCCTCCTGACCGTGATGGTTGGGAGGGCATTTTTTATTTGTATTTGCGCTCTAATTCAAATATCGCCCATCTTAGCACTGCCGCTGTATCTGGGCCTTTGCGCTCAATCTGATGGAGCAGGGCATACAGACGTTCAATGCGTTTTTGTTCAAGAGTCATAGGTTTTTCCTTTCTGCCCGTCTGGCCGTTAGCGAAGCCTGTATAATTTATTCGGATATGTCGATAGCAAAATCTTTAATATTCCATCCCATTGACTTTATGCAAGATTCAGCGTTTTGCCTGATATGGCTTCTTTGCTCTTTGTCCAGAAATCCAATAACGAAATACGGATTACTTTTAAAAACCGCAACAATATTTCCCCTGTCATAATAAACTCTAATCATACTGTTATCCTTTCTGCCGGGAACGTTGCCCGGCGCGGCGCTATAATGAATCGTAAATTTCTCTGAGCGTTGCTCGAATCTCATAATTTTTTACTGGATGCCAAACACCTTTGTATAGCCACATTGCAACACAACTTTTAACTTCGATATTTGGACCTGTCATGCTGGGACCGTTGGTTTCGGTTAATGCAATGATTTTGTATTGCTTCCCGTTGCGCTCAAGCACAAACGGAATATTCTTCTGTTTCTTCATCATATCTAACAGCCCCGCGCGATTCTAATTCATCAGTAATGACGGCAAATACCAACCGCTCGTTTGCTTCCATTGCGGTACCGTTCATGAGCGTAAAGCAATTTAAAAGCATTTCCGTACCCTGCTCTTTTATGTTTGCCTTTATTAGTTCCATCCTTGACCGCCCCTCTCTTAATTTCTGTACTCATTATAATACTAATAACGTTATTAGTAAACAATAAATACTGCCAAACTTATAATAGCGTTATTAGTAAGATTGACTAATTGCGTTATTGGTGCAAAAATGATATGCTATGGTAGAGGTGAGAATGTGGAAAAGCGTAAACGCGATATGAAAAAACAAACAGAATGGAGCCGCAACTATAATGAGAAATCATATGATCGGCTGTATATTACCGTTCCCAAAGGGCAAAAGGCAGAATTAAAGGCTTATGCAGCTTCGCAAATGTCTGAAGAATATCCGAATGGCGAAAGTCTAAATGAATTTGTAATTATAGCGATTAATGAGCGCATAGAGCGCCTTGACATTGACAAGATTTTAAATAGAAAACATGATCCAGATGTCGTAAAGCGTGTAATGGGCGCAATTGAGAATAAAAAATAGCCCACACCGAAGCATGGACTATTGCAATCTGGAATAATGCGGCTATAATGGAAGTTGCAAAGGGTCACGGACGGTTATCCTCCGTTCTTAGGAAAAAGCTCTTTCAACGCTTGGGGCACAATACCCCGAGAATGGAGGTGATTGCATGGAGATTCTCTATGCGGCTATCTTCCTTGTCGTAGCGACGGGATACATAATCGTAGTCGCGCAACAGGCAAAAAAATAACCGCCCCCGGTTCAAAGGTTAGCGGTTATTATCGCGCTTTGGGCTGTCTACTTCGGTAGATGGCCCTTTGCTTTATCTTCATTGTATGCGTGGCATTCCGATTTGTCAAGAAAATTTTATGTGTCTGTTTCGCATCTATCAGGGAAGTTGCGGAGGATATAGGAGGGGCAAACTCAGTGATTTATAACCCGATTTTGTACGACACTTGTACGACATAAAAAGCTATTTATTTCTTACGGATTCTTATGTACTATTTTAAGAATGGCTATCCAATGCGGAATTTTGAAGAAATTTATAGAAATATTCAACGCGACTTAAAGATTTAGGTTCTTGTGGATTATTCCATGCAGGTTCAAGTCCTGTCACCCGCACCATGCCGAGTGTTCTTATAGTATTTGAAAGTGCTGTAAGAACACTCGGCTTTTTATATGCTTATCCTGCCATTTGCGCTTGGGAGTAGCTTACGGCTACTCCTTTTCTTGTCTGTATCAGAACATCCGGTTCCTGTAGAGATGAAACATCCGGTATTTCAATGGAGCCGATACAATTATAATGAATAGTCAGCTTCTGGACGTATACGCCGTTTACCTTCTCAGCCTGATGGACTTCAATGTGATCGATCAGTTCGTTCAGCATACGCGGTGTGAGCTTTCTGGCTCTGGTATATTTACGCACAGTGGCAATGAACATATCCGTGCCCACAGATTGACGGCTTTCTTTATCAAGCTCGGCCCTCAGCGTTTTTATCCGCCCTGCTAATCCGCTCTGCTCATCTTCATACTGCTTGGTCATTTTTGAAAACCGCTCGTCGGAAATTTTCCCGGCCACATTGTCCTCATACATTCGATCAAACAGTCGGTCAATCTCTTTATCGCGGGCCAACAGAGCATTGTATCCTTTTTGCTTTTTCTGCCGCTCAAGTTCCACCGTTTGCTGAGAATGTCCCATAACCGCTTTGACAAATTCATCTTCATACTTGCTCGCAAATTTTGTGAGCCTGTGGATTTCTCCCAGTACGACCTGTTCCAGAAAGTCGACACGGATATAATGGGTAGAAGCACAAGTACCCCGATTACCTTTGTAATTGGAACAGTTGAAATACTTGATGTCCGGGTTGCCCTGATTGAAGTGGTAATGCAGATTGTGACCGCAGTCGGCACAGACAAGCAAGCCGGAAAACATATTGGTTTCTCCCTCATTGGTTTTCCGCTTACGGATTTTGCCGCGCTTCTGCTGTACTTTTTCCCATGAAGCGCGGTCAATGACCGGATCATGCACATCCTTAAAGATAACCCAATTGTCACGGTCGTTCTCAATTCGCTTCTTATTCTTGTAGGATTTGCTGTACGTCTTGAAATTGAGAACGTCCCCGCAATACTCCTGTAAGGAAAGAATCTTCGTGATAGTTGAACTGTTCCATTTCGTGGGCGGTGCGTCTTTATGCTTGCCAGGGCGGTTGACACCTCGTGTTTGCCAATAAGATATTGGAGTCAGGATGCTATCCGTCGCATCCATCGAATCATCCGGTGCAGCGGCCTCCGGTTTTCGGTCTGCCGGATTGGATTGATACGTATTTGCTCTATCCGTATTTGATTTTTTAGGGATATTAGTTCCCTTAGTATTTAATTGCGCGGGATTTTCCGTATCCGGTTTTTCCATATCCGGGGTATCCAGATACGGCTTTTCCGTATCTGGTGAATCCGTATCTGGGAAAGGCGTACCCGGCGGCTTGCGCGGCTGCTCATAGATGGTATATTCGGTATCCGTGATGCGCCCGTCTTTGCCGCGAAGCTGTTGGCGCTCCATATAGCCTGCGTTTTCCAGCTCCTTGAGTGCTTTTCCGATGGCGTCCACACCTTCCCGGCAGATGGAGGCAAGGCCCCGCGTGGTGTAATCCCAATCGTCCGGAAGGGAGAGCATCATGGACAGCAGCCCTTTCGCTTTCAGGGACAAGGCCCTGTTCTTCAGGTGATGGTTGCTCATAACCGTGTAGTCCCGCGTCCGCTCCACACGAAAAACCGCCATTTTGTATCACTCCCTTCCATGTGACCGGCTTAATCGGTAATCGTGAAGTTTAATATCAGTTCATGGGAAACGGTTCGCGTATTCACCCAGGCTAAACCGAATTTAGCGGTAAGCGCCAGATTCCCCAACGCTCCGTTCGCGCCGAGCGTTCCCAACGGGACTTCCGACGCGAGATCACCCGTATAAACAGGCGTTTCCCGGTCAACCGCCGTCCAGCCCGAACCGGATGTTTTGCTGATTCCCACGCCGAGCGCGATTCCGCTTCCGGTCTGCGCCGCGGTCAGGCTGTTCCAGTCCAAATAGGACGTGGGGGCGGCGTCACCGATGCCGGATGTCGCTTTCAGGTCCGCGACGGAAACCCGGACGGGGAAAGTGGAATGGTTGGTAATCGGAATATCTGGCGCGGTGAACGGCGTGTTGCTGTTTGGGTCGATTGAATAGCCGATACTGACCGGATGTGTGACAGATACCAGCTCGTCCACAGGATAATGAGCAACGGATAAAATATTCTCGGCCTTGTCTACGGCGGCAATATGAATGTAAAAGCTGCCTCCGGATGGACGGGAAAAAGTATAGCTGTTTGATGTCGTTGTAATGCTCCCGTCCGGGACGGTATCGGGACTGTTGTCCACTACGATAGAATAGTCTTTCATCCCTGTTTTCAAAGAAGCGGAAACAACCGGGGAATCGTATTTCACGCCGTCGTTCTGCCCTGTGGCCTCCACATAGTATTGATAGCCGGTCGCGTTGTCCTGAGAAGAATAATTGACGGTGTACTGTGTCCGTTCGGAATTGTGCGTAACGCCAGAAATGGTCGGTTCATCCGGCGCGTCCAAATCCTGACCTTTATGATCGTTCCAGCTTGTGTCGGTCGTAATCTGAGCGAGGTAAAACAGGGTGTCGGCCGTAACGCGCTGTTCGTCAGACGTAGCTTCACCGTTGGAATGGCCAGCCTGAATCATGGCACAGTTCGACCAGCTTGTCAGATAAAAGGTGTTGGTGCCCTGCCCGCCGGAGCCGGTGGCCTCCGCGCTATTTTGGTAAGTGTAGGGCTGCTGATACGTCATCCAAACATCCCCGAAAGCAAGTTGATTGGAATGGGACATCGGGACGTTCAGGACCGTACCGACGTCCCCGATTTTCCACGGGTAATTGGTGAGCAGGCCCTTTTTGGCAACTTTGATCTGTGTGCCGCCGAGTACCGTGTATTTTGGGATGGTCTGAATATTGCAGTAGTGAGCAAGCTTGTAGAAATTCGGCATTGAAATTCGGTCGTTGCTCACCATTGTGTCATGCCCGAACAGGACGCCTCGACCGGTTTTGATAAAGGCATCAGTTTTACTCTCCGCAGTAACAGATAAATCCTGACTGCCGTTGGAATCCCACGCTCCGAAATACAGCACGTCGTATTTGTAGCTGCCGTCCGCGTTTTTCAGATAAGCGTCCGGGCTGGCGTTGAAATCCGAGATCGAAACAGCGTCCACGGAAATGAGGCCCTTGCCGTAGCCTTTGGAATCGTACTCGTTCGGCGTTTCCATCCACATTTTGAGGGATGCCGACTTCGGCAGGGTGTAGCTTTTGCCCTGCCACGTTGTAAAGGAAACGGTCGGCGTGACAACAGGATAGATGTTCAGAACCTTCGCGCGATCTTTTGCGGGAATGCTCTGAAAGGTTGATTCATGCGCGGATTTGGAATAGAGCATATAGCTGTATGGCTGGCTTTTGTCGCTGTTTGTCCAGTTCAGCGCCACATAGTTCCCGGGCGGGTTCGGCGTCGCGGTCAGCGACAGAACCGATGCGGCGGAGGCCGCGAATGCGGGTGAAGCGCCGGACAGCAGAATCCCGGCAGTAAGCAGAGGGACGAGAAAAAGCCGCCTGAATGATTGCTTCAAATAGAAACCCTCCTTTCGGCGTGGAAGGTTGGCCGGGAAAATCCCGGCCAATTCCCGCGCTTCTGTTCTTATGTGAGCTGGAACTGGAAAACAAGCTGATGGTTTGCCGTGTACGCCCCGTCGAACGCAAGACCGTAGTCCGCCGTCAGGGACAGCGCGCCGGAAGTGTTCGGATTCAGCGTTCCGACCTGTAATGGCGAATCGCTCACCGCCCAATGGGTGGATGTGCTGTACCCGCTGTTCCAGCCGGAATTGCCTTTTGCCGCAATGCCGAGCGCGATGTACTTTTTGGAATCCGCGAGGTTGAGCGAACGCCACGCTTTTGCGGACGGATCGACGTCGGTGAAGGTAAGAGAGCCACCCGAAGCGGCTTTCAGGGATTCCACCGTGGCAATCACAGCGACTTTGGTGTTGTTGGTCACTTTGATGTCAGGCGCGGTAAAGGTTTCGGCGTCCGGGCTGATGGCGTAGGCCACGTTGATCGGGTGTGTGACAGAAATAGTCAGCGGCGAGATGGAGCCGTTGATCGTCACATTCCCCGTAATGTTGCCTGTGCCGGTGTCGGTTTTGTCGGCGGCGAACGCCGGGACTGCCGCCGTCACGCCGAGCACGGCAAAGGTGATGATACCTGCGAGGACCTTTCTGAGTTTGCTTTTCATTGAGAAGCCTCCTTATGAACTTTTATATCAACCGGACTATCCGGCTGATTACGAAACGGAAAGACGGATTTTGTAGTAGGCCATTCCGAGGTAAGCCTTGGTATCCTTGTTGTAATACCGGATGGTCGCCGTCACACTGTGATTCCCGGATGAAACCTGACGGGACAGGGTAAGCCCGTCGATGTGCTGCCCCGGATAGATCGGCGCGGATTTCGCCACGGTTTCGCCGTTCAACACGATTTCACACTGCATAATGACGGTATTGGAAGACGGATTCTCCACTTCCCATGTACCGGAAGTCCCTTTCGACCCGTTGAGGAAGGACGCCTGTGCGCTCACCTTGTCGGTGACGGTGACTTCCTGTTTTTGAAGTCGGGACAGGATTTCCTGCCGCGACGGGGTGCTGCTACTCCCCGGCTCCGCGCTTCCGGCATCGTCCAGAGACGGAGCGGACGACGAGGGAACGGAACTGGAAGGCGGCGGGTTCGGACAGGGGTGCTGATTTCCGCAGCTTCGCAGCAGGAGAAGTAATAGAAGCAGCAACAGCAATAGAAGCGCAAGAATGTACGGCCATTTGCGTTTTCGCTTTTCATCCTCCTTTTTACCTTTGCTTTCGTTGATTTTTTCAGTTGTCATGCGGTTTCCTCCATTCATTCAGACATGAAAAAAGGCGTCCCTTTCGGAACGCCTGAAACGACGGTTATTATCTTTCCTGATCTCGCTGCCGCTTTTTCTGCCATCCGTCCAGCAGCCGGATAATGACCTGTTCCATCTGCTGCGGGGTATACGACTTGGGGAAATATTTTTGGAGCTTATCCGCTTTGATGGTCAGATCGTTTTTCTCCGGCTTCTTTTCCTCCGACATGATCGCCAGCATACTGTCTTCGTTCAAGTGGCCCTCCGCGCTGAACTTTTTCAGCCGCTGGGCCTGCGAGAGCGAGGGGGTGGCCTGTTCGCTTTCGATGGTGTCGAGCAAAAGCGTCTGTTCCTCCGGTTTGAGATACGACAGCTCCACGGCGGGGGTCATGGCAATTTTCTTGTCGTCCACCATCTGCTGAAGCTGCGGCGTCAGCTCGTTCAGCCGGATAAAACGCTGCACCTGCCTGCCGCTTTCACCGGCTTCTCTCCCCACAAGTTCAGCACTTTCTAAAGTTTCCAACTTCCCGACAACTTGTCGGGAAGTTAAATCCGTCCTCGCACCTTGCCGTTTTATGGCCTCTAACTTCATTTTATACGCTTTAGCCCGTTCGCTCGGCAGGATGTTTTCACGCTGAATATTGCTGTCAACCATAATAATGGTCGCGGCGTCATCATCCAGAGTGCGGACAATGACCGGCATGGTGGGAAGCCCCGCCAGCTCACAGGCGTGTTTGCGCCGGTGGCCGGAAATAAGCTCATAGCCGCCGTCCGCGCGGGGACGGACAATGGCGGGAACCAACACACCGTATTCCTTAATACTCTCCACGGTTTCTTTCATGGAATCATCGTCCCGCACCTGAAACGGGTGGTCGGGAAACGGGTACAGTTCCGAAAGCGGCATATCCGTGACCTTTTCGCGTTTGGCGTCCTCACGGGTTTCCTCCGTGGAGAAAATATCATCGTAGCTGTTCAGACTTATGTTTTTGGCGCTGCTTTTCAATCTTCAACACCTCCTTTGTCAGCTCCCGATACGCCTCGGCAACCTTACCCTTTGGGTCGTGGGCGAAAATACTCCTGCCCTCCGCGCTGATCTCAGCGGCGCGGACTGAATGTGGAATCTCCACGTCGAATACTTTCAGCTTTGAGCCGTAGGTGTCCCGCAGCAGGGCGCTGATTTCTTTGGCATAGTTGGTACGGCTGTCTACCATCGTCAGCAGAATACCATCGATTTTGAGCTTCGGATTGATCTGCCGCCGCACCTTGTTGATTGTCTGCAAAAGCTGTTCGAGGCCCTTGGCCGGAAGGTACTGCGCTTGAACGGGAATGAGCACGCTGTCGGCTGCGGCCAGAGCGTTAACGGTCAGCATTCCCAGTGAGGGCATACAGTCCAAAAGCACATAGTCGTATTGCCGTTTTACGCCGTCCAGATACTGCTTCAGGATTTTTTCACGGCTCATGGCATTGACGAGCGATACCTCCATACCGGAAAGCTCGATATTGGCGGGCATGAGATCAATGCCCTCGTCGTGATGAAGAAGGCCCTCTTTGGGGTCAATGGCTTCTTCGGTGAGAACCTTGCCCATTACCGTTGCCAGCGTCACGGATAGTTGATCAGGCTGGGGATTACCCAAACTGATTGTCAGAGAGCCCTGTGGGTCGCTGTCCACCAGCAGCACCTTTTTTCCTTCCTGCGCCAGCCCGATGCCAAGATTGGCGCAGGTCGTGGTCTTACCGACACCGCCCTTTTGATTGGTGACGGCAATTACATTGGTCATGTGACTTTTCACCTCCTGAAACAAAAAAGGACGTTCCCTTTCACGGAACGCCCTTAAAATATGATGAAGTTATTCAATTTTTAGGAGTAAATACTGCTTCTTAATTGCCCGTAAGCCCTTGATATTACTGACTTTTTTGAATAAATGCCGTAAGAATACTCGCACCAAATCATTACTCAAAAAGTGATACAATGATAGCCACCTTGAAAAAGGTGGCTTTGTTGTTTTTATGGCTATTTCACTGGACTTTCTGGGTCTTTGACCCTGAAAAGGTGCTCGCTCCTGCGGCATAAGCCTTGATTTTCCACTGTTGACTGCAATCGTTATCACTGATTTTTGCACACCTTTGTTGGGGTGTGCATTTTTGTTATGGGGGTGCGCAAAGTCCTTTTTATGGTACCGGTCAGGTAATATAATTAGAAAGTGGAAACATGCTCTTGCAATTGTTCGACATGTAGAATATACTAAACTCTATACTGGTACAAGGTGGTAAAACAATGGAATATATTACAGCACAAGAAGCTGCTGATAAGTGGAGCATTACAAGGCGGCGTGTCCAGATTTTATGTGTTAACGGACGAATCGAAGGTGCTATAAAAATGGCAAATTTATGGCTGATACCTAAAGATGCAGAAAAACCCGCCGATGGCAGATTGCTGAGATATAAAGACCGTGGATAGTTTAAAGATTAAATGAAATGTGGAGGAAATGATATGCCGGAATCTTTAATAGAAATGCTTCCAAAAATTGTAGCGGAAGGAAAAAAAGAAGTCGAGCAAATTATGGAACGCTTAGAAAGTCCTTATAAACTAGGACTTCAAACAAATGAATATGTCGTTCCGTCAAAAGCACAGGGCGACTTATTTAATGTAGTAAAATATCCGCAGGAGCAGCAGGAATGGACAAACCGTCTTATTTATGGAGACAACCTTTTAACTATGCAGGCGTTGCTTGCAGGCGATGAAGAAAGCGGGCTTCCTTCCATGCGTGGAAAAATTGATTTGATTTATATTGACCCGCCGTTTGACAGCAAGGCGGATTACCGAACAAAAATCAAGCTTCCAAGCGGTGACCTAGAACAGAAACCTTCAGTAATTGAGCAATCAGCATATGCTGATACTTGGAAAGATGGTACAGTTAGCTACTTAAGAATGTTATATCCTAGATTGGTATTAATTAAGGAGCTGATGTCAGAAAAAGGAAGTCTTTATGTTCATTTGGATTGGCATATTGGACATTATGTTAAACTGCTTTTAGATGATATTTTTGGGAAGCAAAATTTTGTCAATGAAATCGTTTGGGGATATAAAGACATTGGTTCACGTGCGGTATCATATTTTAAGAAAAAACATGATGTGCTTTATCTGTATCAAAAGTCTGATAATAGGATATTTAATATCCAAAGGCAAAAATTATCAGATAGTACCATGCAACGATATGGTTCATACTTTGATAAGAATGGTTATATTACTTATAGATGGCTGAAAAATAATAATCCTGGCGTTTTTGCAAAACTAAAAGGTCAACCAGAAAATTTAGATCAGCCTTGGCTTGATATTAACAATGGGCAACCTTTATCAGATTGGTGGGATGATATTTCCCCGCTTAAGAGCCATTTTAACGAATCTACAGGCTACGATACTCAAAAACCGGAAGCACTTCTTGAACGAATTATAAAGTCATCCTCAAATGAAGATTCGATTATTGCGGACTTTTTCGCAGGCTCCGGCACAACAGGTGCAGTTGCCGAAAGACTCGGACACCGATGGATTATGTCTGATTTGGGAAAACCAGCTTGCATGATTATGAGGAAACGGCTTGTTGATATGAATGCAAAGCCATACTTATATCAGGCGGTTGGAGAATATCAAAAAGAGGTTTTTGCATCTAATAAGATTTATAAACGTGTGGGAGATTTGGCCACTGTAGTTTTGGGCCTTTATGGAGCAATACCATTTACAAAGGAACAATGTCCTTCGCGTAATCTTGGCTACATAAAAGGCGGGAAAACACTTGTAATTGTCGACTCCCCCAATAAACTGACTGGTGCCTCGAGCATTAAAAAGGCTCAAGAGCTACGTGAAACTTATCTCGGTGGGTGGGATAAAGTCATTGTACTTGGCTGGAATTTTAGCTTCGATATTGGGCGCATCTTGCAGGAATTGCAAAATAAAGATAATCGTATTGAAGTGCAAGTTATTCCTCCGGATTTACTTGAAAAGTTGACAAAAAAGTCAGGATATGAAAAGCTAGTCAAAAGCGGTGAAATCCGTTTTTCAAGTCTACAGTATCTTACAATTAAGTCCGTACAAAAGATTGACTACGGAGAAGATACAGAGAAACTCACAATCATGCTCGATAATTATATTCTTCTGTCACCGGACGCTCTGCCACTAGAGGATAAGTACAAACAGGCTCTACAAGAAATTATGGCAAATGACCCTCTTTCCCTCATTGAATACTGGAGTATTGACCCAGATTATGATGGAGAGACTTTTGTAAGCGTTTGGCAGGATTACAGAGAAAACGAAGATACGGATAGTGATGCGTTTAAGGTAGTAAATCAGACAACTCTTACGGTAACAAAGAAACAAGGGAAACGCACAGTATGTGTAAAAGCAGTCGACATATTTGGCTTTGAAAGCATAGCCACACAGGAGGTACAGTAATATGCCTAACATGAAAAATACTGGTACCGGAGACATCCCTCTCAAATTTGCGATACGATTGACGCAAATTGTGAATGAATCGTATGAATCAGGCGAAATGCTTGAAAAAGTTACAGCGGTAACAAAAGATTTACTCAGATATTGGTTTAACCCTGCTTTTACTGAAACACGGCCATATAATTTTCATGTGGGACAGCGGCAAGCAATTTTAAATATCATTTATGTACATGAAATTCTAAAGGCAAAAAACGTATTTAATATGTACGAAATGGTAGATGATGAATTGCTTGCAGAGCTTGGTGTTGCGGAAGTCAGCGCTGAAAAATATAACTGTCCAAAATATGCTGTTAAAATGGCAACAGGTACTGGTAAAACATGGGTTATGCACGCACTTATGATTTGGCAGTATTTGAATGCAAAACATGAGGACATGCCATCAGACCTATATTCAAAAAACTTTTTACTTGTAGCTCCGGGCTTGATAGTATATGAGCGGTTGCTGGACGCTTATCTTGGTAAAGAAAATGAGGATGGAATCCGAAACTTTGAAACTTCTGATTTTTATAAATTTCAGCAGTTACTTATTCCAGATGCCTACAAAAATGCTCTTTTTGCCTTTATTCAGAATAATGTGGTTAAAAAAGAGGAAATCGGTAAAAAGATAACCGGGGATGGCATGGTTGCAATTACAAACTGGCACTTGCTGGCTGGCGGGGATGAAGAATCCGAAGACGAAAATGATGATCCGTTTGCTAATCCGGCCGCTATCATAAAAGACCTGTTGCCAATAACGCCGGGTACAACCGCTGGACATACTCTTGAATCGCTGGACAACCGTTATTTTAGCGGAAGTGAAATTGAATATCTTTCGAACCTTAAGGATATTGTCGTATTTAACGATGAAGCGCATCATATCCATGAAAACAAGGTGGACGGTGAAGATATTGAGGTTAAGTGGCAGCAGAGTCTGTTGAAAATTGCTGAACATAAAGGTGACCAATATACACAGGTGGACTTTTCTGCTACACCCTATAATGAAACAGGTGGGGGCAAAAACCGGACAAAGCATTATTTCCCGCATATTGTGGTGGATTTTGATTTAAAAACTGCCATTCGGAAAGGGCTTGTTAAGACAATTGTATTAGATAAGCGCAATCAAATTGCATCACAGGATCTTGCGGAGCTGGATTTTAGGGCTGAACGGAACGGAAATACAGTTATTGGACTCTCCCAAGGACAAAAAGTGATGCTTCGCGCAGGTTTGCAAAAATTGCAAATTCTTGAGCAACAGTTCTTGGAATATGCTGATAAAAAGAAATATCCTAAAATGCTCGTCATGTGTGAAAATACACAGGTATCCCCTTTTGTTGTAGATTACCTCAAAAATTACGAGGGTTTGGCGGAAAATGATATACTACAGATCGATTCGGATAAAAAGGGTAATATTCCTCCTGATGAGTGGAACGAAATCAAGCAAAAGCTTTTCAATATTGATGCCTTATCAAAACCTAAGGTTATTGTTTCCGTTCTCATGTTGCGTGAAGGCTTTGATGTGAACAATATCTGCGTCATTGTACCTCTGCGTGCAAATTCGGCTTCTATTCTATTGGAGCAGACGGTTGGCAGAGGCTTACGGCTTATGTGGCGTGAACCTGATTATCAGGATATTAAAGAGGAAAACCGAATCCGCTTACTCAAAGAAAAAAAATCTCCAACGAATTATTTCGATATTCTAAGTATTGTAGAGCATCCGGCTTTTATGGATTTCTATAACGACTTAATTGATGATGGCTCTGTTATAGAAGTCGATGAAATGAAAAATGATAAGAAGAGTATTGTCGGAGATATTATCGACGTGCCATTAAAATCGGATTATAAGGGGTATGATCTCTTTTTCCCAATTATAATAAAAGATAAAGAAGAAACCATAGTCAGTGGTAAACTGTCTTTGGATAAAATGGAAAGTTATCATACATTTTCTTTCGATACTCTTAAGAAATTTACATCTCAGAAAGATGATACTTTTTACTCAGAAGAGATAACGGTTAAAACAAGGTTTGGCAACTACATTGTCAGTGCACAGGTATTTGATGCAAAAAGCTATAATGATTTTATTGCAAAAATCATTGGAGCAATTTCAACGTCCATTGAGCGTGTAGGTATACGTAAAAAAGAAAGCTTTCCCTTTATGCAGATAAATACTGCCGAACTTGCCGGAGTAATAGATACCTATATTCGCACTAAATTGTTTGGAAAACTTTTCAATCCTTTTGAAGATAACAATTGGCGTGTGCTTTTGCTTAGAAAGTCCTTGATTGTGGAGCATGTTATTAAAGAAGTTAGCAAGGCAATTTATGAGATGCAGAATAACATTGAAGTAAAAGATGCAGTTATATTAAAAAAATATTTTTCAGAAATTGGTTCCATGAAAATGCGTGAGAATTATTCTATCCCAGTTGCAAAGTCCATTTATGAAAGGCTGCCGTATCCAAGCAACAAGGGTGAATATGAGAGAGCGTTTATGGAGTATTGCGACAATGATTCTCAAACTGAATCTTTAATAAAAATTAAAGAGAATTATCATACTTTTGCGTATTTAAATTATATCCGAGATGATGGTATGATTTCACACTACTTCCCCGATTTTATGGTCAAGCTCGGCGATAAAATTTATCTTGTTGAAACCAAAGCGCAGAAGGATGCAAATAATGTAAATGTACGCAGCAAAGAAAAATCTGCGCTTGACTGGATAAGAAAAATAAATGAACTAAAGCCAGAAGACCGAATGAATTGTAAGTGGGAATACGTTCTCGTAAGCGACTCGCTATTTTATCAATTCAAAAACAATGGCGCGTCAATCTCAGAGATTCTTGAATATGCAAAATTAACTCAGAATACAACGGATAACGGGCAAATAGCATTTTTTAATGAAGGAGCAGAATAACTATGCCAGATATAAAATTTGAGATAACAGAATCGCTTGGTGTTTTATCAGAAAACGCCAAAGGGTGGAAAAAAGAGCTCAACCTTGTCAGTTGGAATGAACGCGATTCCAAGTACGACATTCGCGACTGGTCGGAGGGACACGAGAAGCTTGGCAAAGGGGTTACTTTGACCGGTGAGGAAATCAAGAAATTGCGGGATATTTTGAACGGGATAGAGCTGTAAATATAATGTGGGGGTGTAATAATGCCAACAGCAAATAATTTTGATGAATTATTTAAAATGCTAAATAATGAAGATGTCTTGTATGATCAACTAATTGGGCAGACGATTGATTACACATGCCCCAACTGCAATGAAGTTGTGAAGCTTAAGCTGCTTAAGGGGGAAAAAGCTATATGTCCCTCTTGCAAAAAAGAAATAAGCGTAAAGCTGGATATTAAGTAGCTTTGAAATTTATTAGATATCATAATAATAAAGTTAGGAGAGATGATCATGTCAAAAATGAAAATTGCAGATTTTTATTACGGCGCGGTGTTGTCCATGCTCTTTAACAGCCATATCAAACCGGCGCTAGTTGAGGGTGACGATGACAGGCAGATTTATGATCTCACTACCAATACTGGAGAATGCCGATTTTTTATTAAATATCGCGCCGATAAAGAAAATCGCAAAACCGAGGATTATAGTAGCTGGGTGTTTAACCTAACCAACAGTGACAAACAGGAAATACTGAGTTACATAGATAATGGTTATAATCTCGTGCTCGCTCTTGTCTGTGGCGTAGCTGGGCTTTCGGACAGTGAGATTGCAGTTATTGATAAAGATCAAATAAAAGAACTGCTGGCTCTTGGTAAAAGTTCGATTACGATCAGCATTAAAAAAGGTGAACACGCTTTCAGAATTTCTGTTGGCGGCGGCAGAGAAAATGCTATGAAAATCAAAACAAATCGCTTTGAAGAATTATTTTAAGGGGAGCATCTGATGGATAAATTTCAATTGAGAAATTATGATTTTGACATATGCCCTAAAACGGATAATCCTATTATACGGGGAGACTGCGACAATTGTAAATACTATGCTGGTTTTCAAATGGCTAATGGTTTTCCTTGCGTAGAATGCACCTACAATTATTCGGAAGAGGAGTAGTGCACAGTGAGATATGGTATCAGAAAGCCAAGTCTCAATAAAATGATAAGTGCCCGGACAAGTCCGAAACGGTTTATCCGGCATAATCTCGGCTTAAAGGCACCTCGTGGCTATGGTTGGATAACTAATCCAAAGAAAGCCGCATATAACAGGGTTTATAATCGGACTTCAGTTAGCGTTTTTAGCTTATTTAAAAAGTTATTCAAATGATAGTAATATTTTGCCATAATCCAAATGTATTATGAATACGATAAATGCCTAACAAGCCGTTTCCCAGCTTACTAGGCATTTTTTGTGCCAAAATTAATATTATTGCCAGTTTATAAAAAAATATACAAATTTTAGCTTGACATTTTTTTCGGTTTGTTTTAGAATATAAAGCATCATCTGATTGGAAATAATTCCTTATTGTTTGATCCCCCAATTTTATATTACTAAATATTCTATTTAGACTTAAGCGAAACTTACATATTTATAGTTACCAATTGAACAGTTCTTAGTGTATTTTGCACTATAATTCTGTTTATTTGATACTATAAGATATGTAGGTTTTTTATTTTGTCAAAAATTGAAGGAGGAAAATCAGATGGAGAAACAAAATGTATTTTGTAAGAAAAATCACAAGAGGCTTTTAGATGTTCAAGCGGGTTCCCGATTAATTATCAGGATTAAGTGTAGTAATAGCAGATGTAAATGTAAAACGACTTGCGAAAAGAAAGAGATTATTCGCATTGGCAATCTGCAAAATGCGTGGCCCGTTGAATATATCCCTCACCGGTGCCCTGTTTGTGGGCAAAGACTCTTTGATACTTCATCAGACAGCTGTGGGAAAGTGACCATTAAATGCATCCGATGCCGGAACATTGTTGACATATCAATTGGCGATATTAAAGAATCCGCTTACGCGGCATAAAATCGAGTACACATTTTTTAGTGAGCGAGCAATCAGAGCATAACAAAAACTATAGCTAACAAAATTAAGTAATTATATCATGAAAAGGAGAAGATAGTATGGCTAAGGAACAACAGAATGTAACCTCTCTTAAAATTAAAGGCAAACCCAAATGCCCAATTTGCGGACGACCGCTTAACTTCGTTTATGATGATGTAGGATATGGTCACATTAATGAAAAGTGCAAAAACTGCGGTAGGAGCGCAATTGTAGACCTATCAACATTGTTAGCGGTTCCTGCTTAAAATATTGTACTGAGCAACCGGAGCATAGCAAAGCTATAGCTACCAAACGCCAGACAAGAACGTAATTGTTTTTGTCTGGCGTTTTTTAATTTTTATATCAAAATATTAACCATACCAAGGAGCCGAATGAGCTACCAAGGCTCCCTACAAAATAGAAAATTAAAAACATACTTCGTACAGAGCACCATCCGATAAACCGAGATAGGAGCCTGACAAGTAGCTGTAAAGCTATGCGTCAGACTCCTTTTTTTGTTTTCAGCTGCTTGTCATGCTCTTGAAAAAATTCAAGAGCTATAAAAATCATTGCAGATACGTCCCAAATAAGCAAACAGACGTGTTTTTAAGCAGTTGTGTATTAGCTCTTGAAATTAAAAAATTCAAGGAGCTAATGACATGAAAATCACGTACAAATTTGCAACTGGTGAAGCAACCACAATTGAAGTATCTGACGAAATTGGAGAAATTCTGATCGACCTTGACCGTAAGGAGTACAACGTCAATCACAAAGAAACCCGCCGCCACACCTCATTGGACGGCCTCGATTTTGAAGGGAAGCTGTTTGCCGATGACATTGACATTCCACACCTGCTGGAGCAAAAAGAAACTGTCCAAATGGTGCGTGCTGCCGTGGAACAGCTCAAACCCAAACAGCGTGACTTGATTTACGCGTTGTATTTGTCGGACAAGCCAGTTTCACAGGCCGAATACGGCAGGCAACTCGGCATTGCTGAAACCAGCGTTCAGCAGAATGCCAGAAGGACAAAACAGGCTCTCAAAGAAATCCTTGAAAAAGTGTAGGGGTCAGGCCCCTGCCCTGGCCTAAGTTATGGAGGGTAACAAAACACATCCCTCCAGAAAGAGGTGAACGGTGTGAAACATGAACTCAAGATCAGCGTTTCAAAAAAGCCGCAGACCGGTGGCATCGTCCGATGTCGTAACGTGACCCTGCGTGAGCATGCGCTGCGCCGCCTGTTTGGCGAAAAACAAAAGCTGATCGTTTTGATTCCTGGCGACAGCGTAGAATCGCTGTCAATCAAAGAAATTGAACCACAAGGAGGTATGACCCATGAGTCAAATAAAACTACTGCTCAATGTTGCATCTGATTTGCGCAGCTTAGCAGACAGCCTGCAAGCCGTGGCCGGTGCCACTGATCAGGATGAACCAGCACCGGAAACAAAACCTGTCAAGGAAAAGGTATCACCACTCGCGCCTAAAGAATCGCCCGTTACGATTGAGCAGGTGCGCGCAGTACTAGCCAATAAGAGCCGCTCGGGTAAAACGGCTGCAGTCAGAGATTTGCTTGGTAAGTTCGGGGCCGCAAAGCTCAGTGAAATTGAGCCGGACAAGTACCCTGCCCTGTTGCAGGCGGCGGAGGAACTGTAATGGGTCAGCATGGCAAAATAAATCGCGACGCGACAGTTGGGACGACACGGCAAGGCAAAGAGCGCGTGAAATGAACGAGAGGAGGAATAACCCATGGCAGCAACAGCAAGAGCAGTAACCGTCATACAGCCTACGGTTATTCACCGGATTCCATTCAGCGCGGAGAACCGTACCGCACGAAAACGTGTGGCCGCCTATGCCAGAGTATCCACTGACAATGAAGAGCAACTTTCCAGTTACGAGGCACAGGTTGACTACTATACCCGATATATCCACGATAATGAAGAATGGGATTTCGTGGAGATTTACACCGATGAGGGTATTTCAGCCACCAACACCAAAAAACGTGACGGTTTCAAACGCATGATTGCGGATGCACTGGCTGGAAAAATTGACCTCATCCTCACAAAATCAGTTTCCCGGTTTGCCAGGAACACCGTTGATACCCTCACAACCGTTCGAAAACTGAAGGAAAAGGGCGTTGAGGTATATTTCGAGAAAGAAAATATTTACACGCTCGACAGCAAAGGTGAACTGCTGATTACCATCATGTCCAGCCTTGCACAGGAAGAATCGAGGTCAATCAGCGAAAATGTTACCTGGGGCCAGCGGAAACGCTTTTCCGACGGCAAAGTCAGCCTGCCATATAAGCACTTTCTCGGATATGAGAAAGGCGAGGATGGTTTACCAAAGATTGTAGAAGCGGAAGCCCAAACGGTGCGCTTGATTTACAAGCTATTCATGGAAGGCAAAACGCCGTCTGGCATTGCCAAGCACCTGACAAAAAGTGGTGTACCTACCCCATCCGGAAAAAGCAACTGGCCATCTAGCACGGTGGAGAGCATCCTCACCAACGAAAAATACAAAGGTGACGCTGTCCTTCAAAAAACATTTACAGTGGATTTCCTTACCAAGAAGATGAAGGTAAATGAGGGTGAAGTTCCCCAGTATTATGTAACGAACAGTCACCCGGCCATTATTTCGCCCGAGTTGTTTGATTTGGTGCAAAATGAAATGAAGCGGCGCAAATCCACGGCAGGCCATCAAAGCGGTACGGGGTGCTTTTCCAGCAAAATCATCTGCGGTGAATGCGGCGGAGTTTACGGCAGCAAGGTGTGGCACTCCACCAGCAAATATCGCCGCACAATATGGCAGTGTAACAACAAATTCAAAAATGCGGAACCCTGCAAGACACCCCACCTGTATGAATCCACACTGAAGCAGGCATTCGTGAATGCTTTTAACAGCCTGATTCAAAACAAAAGTGAAATTCTGGACGGTTATGATACCATTATTCAGTCTCTGACCGACAATACCGCTCTGGATGCCGAAAGCGCCGCCCTTCAAGAGGAATGCGATGTGGTGATGGAACTGATACGAAAATGCGTGGATGAAAACGCCCACAGCGCCATCGACCAGTCCGATTACCAGCAACGATATACCCCGCTGATTGAACGTTACGAAACCGCAAAGGGCAAATTTGAAGCGGTGAATGAACAGCGGCAGGAGCGCACGGTAAAGCGCGAGAAAATGGCTGGGTTTATCCAAACACTGAAAAAGAGCGCTACTCTCCTCACTGAATTCGATGAGGAACTATGGTACGCGACAGTGGACAGGATTATCGTTCAATCCGAGCACGAAATTACCTTTCAATTCAAAGACGGCACCGAGCTGCCGTGGATAATTTAAGATTTTTAAAATACAACTCCCGCAGGGCTGGCAGTAACGTCAACCTTGCGGGAGCTTTTGTCATTTATGGGGATTTACCAATTGAAACCATGTGGTGGTTATTGCTTCGTTACACTATATATAAATGATATAATTTCTCGTTGCCTTTATTTGAGGAAACTTAAGGTGCAGGCATGCACCGCACGAGCTGTGAGCATCTGACAACGGTAAAAAGGGGGTGATAATTACGAAAAGAAAAATTGAAATAGGCAACATTCAGAAATGGGAAAAATCATCAAAGGCAAATGAAAAACGGCAAGCGCAAAAGGAACGTATCCGGGAGGCTTACAAAAATGGCACTACGGTTGAGGTGATTCCCGCAAAAGCGGAGCAAAAATCAGATAACATGAGACGCTTGCGGGTAGCCGCATACTGCAGAGTTAGTACGGATGAAGATGCCCAAGCCAGCAGTTATGAACTACAGCTTCAGCACTACCGGGAGATGATAATGAATAATCCCGATTGGGAGCTGGTGGATATTTATGCTGACGAGGGTATCTCTGGTACCTCAACAAAAAAACGTGCTAATTTTTTGCGCATGATTGATGATTGCTATGCTGGAAAAGTAGATATGATCATTACAAAAAGTGTAAGCCGCTTTGCAAGAAACACACTGGACTGTCTGGACAATGTGCGTAAGCTAAAAGCGCTTGATCCTCCGGTTGGCGTATTTTTTGAAACAGAAGGCTTTAATACTGCTGAAAGCAAAAATGAATTTACACTTGGCATTATGAGCCTTGTCGCTCAAGGAGAATCAGAGCAAAAAAGCGCAAGCATACGGTGGTCTATTATCCAGCGCTTTAAGAAAGGAATACCCATAATTCCAACGCAATGCTTATTAGGTTATGACAAAGATAAATTTGGCAATTTGTTCATTATCCCTGAAGAAGCAGAGGCTGTAAAATACATATTTGCCTGTTATCTGGATGGCTTGAATGCTCGTGAAATCGCAAATGCCCTAACAGAATCCCATGTACCCACAGCAAAAAACAATGCAGTCTGGAGTTCAAGCGCGGTATTAAGCATATTGCGCAATGAAAAATATTGCGGAGATGTACTGATGCAGAAGACCTATACGGTCGATTGTTTCACGCACAAAGCGGTAAAAAATACGGGTCAGGTTCCGCAATACAGACTGCGTGACCATCATCCTGCCATTGTGCCCCGTGATGACTGGCTTCTGGTGCAGGAACAGCTAAAGCATCGGAGGCATTCCTCCCAAAAGAAAGAAGTTCCCATTGAAAAGAAGTTTTATGTTCATCGTGTCAAGGGTGGATTGCTTCGTGGATTTGCAATAATCAATCCAAAATGGGACAACCGTGAAGTAGCTCTGTTTTTACAGAAAATTAAAAAATGAAAGAGGTCAATACAATGTTCAAAGAATTTAATCAGTTTAGTTTTAATGTTATCGATGTTACTCTTAAAGGCGAATCCGACATACTTATCAATACAAAAGGAATCACTATCAGCAGGGGCGTTGTTGAAGAAATGGGCTACCCGTCTCATGTGCGCATGATGATTGACAATGAAAACAAAGTTTTTGCTATTCAGGCTTGCAAACAGACCGATGAGAATGCGTACAGATTTTCAAAACCAAAGGGCGAACAGAAAAAGCCAGTTTATTGCCACATTATAGCCATTAGAAATATTATCCGTGATTTGATGGCAGACAGCTGGTCGGAAAAAGATTCTTATCGCATAAAGGGAATCTATTACAAAGATGCCAAAGCTATGGTTTTTAATTTAAAGGCTGCAACCCGGCAGGAACCTTATTCTGCACCCAAGAAAGATTAATAGCTTTTTGTATTGTTAGCAGCAGCCGCCTGAATCGAATTTCGGGCGGCTAACTGTATGTTTGGTTCCCATGTTTTCGATACACTTTTTAGCGATACCTATACATTTTAGCGAAAGGTATAGGCATTGCTAAATTGTATCAAACTTTACGCCCTTAGACATGCGGAGTGTCCTTATAGGATCTGAGTATCCTTATAAGGACACTCCGTTTTTTATCCGGCTTTTGCTTGGGAGTAGCTTAGTGCTACTCCTTTTCTCGTTTTTAGGCGTACATCCGCTTCTGGGATGCTCTCGCGCTCCGGTACGGTAAAAGCTCCGATGCAGTTGTAAAAAATTGTGATGCGTTGAACAGTCTGCCCTCCGACCTTTTCGGCGTGATATACGTCGATGTGGTCGATCAACTCCGTCACCATCCGCTGTGAAAGCTCCCGGGCGTCGGTATACCGGCGAATTGTTTCCAAGAAATTGTCGGCGGTCATGAGCTGCCCGCCCGCTTTCCGCAACTCCGATTTGAGCGCCTTAACTTTGGCGGCGTTCTCTCCCTGCTCCTGCTCATACCGTTTGGCCATTTTGGAAAACCGTGCATCGTCGATCTTGCCAGACACGTTATCTTCGTAGAGGCATTCAAAGAGCACATCCAATTCCTTGTCTCGCGCCAGCAGGCCGTCGAGCTCCCTTTGCCGCAGCGAGCGTTCACATGCCGCCGTCTTTGCCGAATGTCCGATTATCTCTTTTACGAAATCATCTTCATACTCGTCGGCAAACTGTGTGAGACGGTGTATTTCCTGCAAAACCACCTGTTCCAGAAAATCCAACCGAATGTAATGGGTGGATGTACATTTCCGGTATCCGGTGTTATGGTTGCAGCAGCTAAAAAATTTGATGTCGTGGTTGCCCTGATTGAAGTGATAGTTGAGATTGCCGCCGCATTCAGGGCATTTCAGCAGTCCCGAGAATATGCTTCGTTCGCCGCTGACCGTCGGTTTCTTCCGACGGGTGCCGCGCCATAAGCTCTGAACCTTCTCCCATGTTTCCCGGTCAATGACGGCTTCGTTGACGTTGGAAAATACGACGCGGTTTTCCTCGTCGTTGGCGATACGCTTTTTCATCTTGTACGACTTGGAATAGGTTTTGAAGTTGATTACATCTCCGCAATACTCCTGCATGGTCAGAATTTTTCTGATTGTGGTATGCCCCCATTGCGTGGGCGGAACGGAGCTTTTCGTCCCGCCGCGATTGATTCCCTTGCTTTGCCAGTAAGACATGGGATTGAGGATTCCGTCCCGCGCCAGCGCGGCGGTGATTTCAGAAAGGCCGTATCCGTCAAGCGCCATCTGGTAGATGCGGTGAACGACAACGGCTGCTTCCTCGTCCACAAGCCAGCGTTTCGCGTTATCCGGGTCTTTCATATACCCGTAGGGCGGGGGCGAAAGCGGAACGCCGGAATTGCCTTTGAGCTTATTGACAATGCGGCGCTTTTTGGAAATATCTTTCGCGTACCACTCGTTCATGATATTGCGAAACGGGGTAAATTCGTTATCGCCTTCGTCGCTGTCCACCCCATCCGAAACGGCAATCAGCCGCACATCGTGGGCGGGAAAGAATTCTTCAGTATAATAGCCGACTTTCAGATAATCGCGTCCGAGGCGGGAAAGGTCTTTCACAAGAACAGCCGAGATATAGCCCGCTTCAATCGCTTTTATCATTTGCTGGAATCCGGGGCGGTCAAGGGTCGTTCCGCTTATCCCATCATCAACGAAAAACTGAATATCCTCGTACCCTTTTTCCTTCGCCACTTTTTTCAGAATGGCTTTCTGGTTCGTGATGCTGTTGGATTCGCAATCAAGATTATCGTCGCGGCTCAAACGGCAGTACAGAGCGGCGGTATCCATGTTGTGCTTCTTATTGTTTGACTGTTTCAAGACAGCCTCCTTTCCGGCAGTCAAACAAGCAGTATTTACACTTATAGTATACCGCTTCCGTCCGCCCGTGTTAAGGATGTCGCCGCCGCACAAACCCGTTCTGTATCAGCTTCCATGAGCTTTAACAGAATCGCCGCGATTGTTTCGCCTCGGTCTTTATATACCGGAGTCACAACAAAGTTGATTTTGTCGACCTGATAGGTATATTGCTCTGCTTCTGATCCTTCCGGCATACTGTCTCCTTCCCATAGCTATGTAAATATTTTTAAGCCTCCCCGTGTCCCGTGGGGAAACACCAAAGGGCAGCACCATAGCCGGTGCTGCCCTCTAATCTTGCTCCACACTTCGGGCCAAGTTCGAGGTGTTGACAAACCCCATCATTCGGGACGAAGCCATGAGAAATCCAGGGGGAACAGGCAAAAAAAGAAGCGCCTTGGGACTTATCCCAGGCACTTAACCATGCGCTTTAGGTTTAAGGCGGTTGCCGACAAGAGGCAGTGATCTTCCGCCGCCTCGATTCCCCGTCTGAACAGACGTCTTAAGTTGTGCATCCATTTCTGGGCCGCAAAGCTGCCCTCACACCAAATCTGGCGCAGACTCAGGATATGTTTGTGGGTGAATGTACCATCCGTGTCCCGCTGCTTTTTTACGGATTCCTCAAAAATATTCTTTCGGATCGCGCGGCTTTGATGGCTGCCACTTACACACTTGCTTAGCATCGGGAGGCCCGGCAGTTTTTCTTTTCGGCTCTGTATACCCGGCAGACGTTGTAGTGCTCCCTCTCAAGATTCCGCAGGGTCAGTTGTTTTCCAGCAGGGCAAATAAAGCAGTCCTTTTCCGCATCATACTGAAAATTCTCGCGCCTGAACTCCACCTTGTAGGTTGCCCCGCCCGTTGCTGCGGGCGTGTACAGCCAGATGCCCATATCGTCCATCGCCCGGTAAATCATGCTGGTGCCATAGGCGCTATCCGCGCCGGCTGCTTGAATATCCAGTCCCAAATGCTTCCGCATGTATTCAATGCGTCCCAGGTATGGCTCCGAATCGTTCACATTTCCCGGTGTCACTGCCACATCCACCACAATTCCGTGAGCGGCATCCACGCTTTGATGATCCAGGTAATGCATTCCTTCCGGTTTTCCGGGCCGCTGCAGCATTTCAGCGTCCGGATCGGTGGTGCTGACCGTCTTTTGCACCTTTTCGCTTTCCTTTTTCTCACGCCCCGCGCGCTGCGGCTTGATGGCGCCGGATGACTCCAGCCGCGCACGTTCCTCCACTTCATACTGATCCAGCCGTTCCATATAGTCCGTTGTCTCGCGCTGGGCCAGTACTTTTGTATTCGCCTTAAATGAGGCATTCGCTTTTACATGCGTGGAATCCGTCAGAATGATCTTTCCATCCACCAATCCCTTTTCCATGCATAGATGCAAAATATGTTCAAACAGGTGACGGTCACCTCTTTTCCATGAAACCGTCTGCGCCGATTCTGGGAAATTGTAGAATGATCGGGCACCCGATCATCCAAATCCAACCCCAGGAACCACCGGTAGGCCATATTCACCTGAATCTCCTGCTCAATGCGACGCTCCGATTCGATACCGTACAGATATCCCACCAGTAGATATTTTACCAGCACTACCGGATCGATTCCGGGCCTGCCGTTATCCGGGCAGTACAAATCCCGAACCTCGTCGTAGATGAAGCTGAAATCCACGGCGTTTTCCAGCTTGCGCAAAAAGTGCTCCTGCGGCACCAGGTCCTCAAGGGTGACACAATGCATTTTTATCTGTATCCCGTCTCGCTCCGTCAGCATTCCCAAACACATCCCACTGCTTTTTCTTTGCCTACATTATACCATTTTTGCCTCTCCTTTTGGAACTTTGTCAACACCTCGAACTTGGCACGAAGTCGCTGAAAATATCTCAGAATGTGACAAACCCAACG
Source organism: Caproiciproducens sp. NJN-50 (assembly GCF_004103755.1). Classification (NCBI taxonomy): domain Bacteria; kingdom Bacillati; phylum Bacillota; class Clostridia; order Eubacteriales; family Acutalibacteraceae; genus Caproiciproducens; species Caproiciproducens sp. NJN-50. The sequence continues at coordinate 359,055 of NZ_CP035283.1, forward strand.
CGCAGCGGCGCCATGCAGAAGCTGACCAACTTGACGCCGGGTACGGTTTATACGCTGTCCTCATACGTAAAGGCTACAGACACAAGCGGAGGCAACGGAGCCTGCCTATATGTTGCTTTTTTCGATAGCAATGGTAACGGTGCCGGACCTGTAGCCGAGAGTAAGGGAATTTCCAAATCGACAGGAAACGAATGGCAAAGGCTTTCTGTGACCTTTACGGTTCCGACAAACGCAACCCGGGTAGAGGTATACGGCGGTTTGAGCTATGCGAACGGGACCGCCTGGTTTGACTGTCTCCAACTGGAAATTGGAAGTGCTGCCAACACCTACAACATGCTGGAAAACGGGGATTTCAATTATTACAATGAAAGCTACCAGCCCACAAGCTGGGGAACAACAAATTTTGCTTCGGGTGACGGCGTGTCCAACGGTTGGCTTCAGATTAACGGAGGAACAGCGATTGCCAAAAATATTTATCAGGATGTTTCCATCAATAAGCCCGCCAGCCAGGTAACATTTTCCGTATCCGGCGAATCTGAGGCTGATTCTGTCCCCTTAGGTGACAGCTCAACTTCCGGACGCTATTATGCGATTGATCTCGGACTCTTTTATTCGGACGGGACCCACGAATGGCAGTATATCAACTTTAATCCGGATACCAGCGGGATACAATATAACAGTGGGCCAATTTCTGCGTCCAGCCAACATCAGGGAAAGACCATTACCAAAGTAACCTATGACATCATTTATTACAATAACTCAAATACCGCATTATTTAAAAGATTGACCCTGAATTTTGATCTGTCGAAAACGACCAACGAATACAACAGCAATGGGAACCTGACAAAGACCACTCAAGTCAATCAGGGTTCCGCTACCTATACATATCAGAATAACGAGGTAACGACTGCCATCCAGCCGGACGATACCGGAGGCGTTTACACTTATGGCGGGAACGGGCATCCGGACGCTCCTCCCAAACCTCGCTGGGCAGCGTCTACTCGCATGATGACTATGGGAATGTCACAGATACGAAAACCGGAACCGTCAGCGGCGGAGCATTGGCCGGCGGGTCTTTCCTTGAAACCTCTCAAGCCTATGATTCGACCGGAAACTATGTGGCTTCCAGCACGGACGAGCGCGGAAAAGCAACCGCATATAACGTAAATTCGACAACCGGATTGCTCACATCGGTTGAAGGTCCCCAAAAAGAAGACGGCACCGATGGGACCCAAATCACTTATTCTTATGATTCCCTTAAACAGCTGACCGGCGTCTCCGCTGCGAATGGGAGCCAGACGGTCCAAAATCGATACGGATACGATGCTGCGGGCCGTCTGACGCAGATCACGCATAACGGATTCAATTATACCATCGATCATGACGGTTACGGAAACGCGACAATATTTAATGCAGGCTCAAGAAACCTTCTCACCAAAATCTTTGCTTCCGGAAACGGGAATCTTCTTTCGTTAAAGTATAAGAATAACTCCGGCGATTTTGTATGGGGATACAATTACGACTCGCAGGACCGCGTGACCTCCGTTACGAAAAACGGCGCGACCGCTTATCTTTATCTCTACGACGCCCGTGGAAATCTCGCCAAGGTAACGGATCAAACGGTCTACGGAGGATTGACCACCACCTATTCCTATGACCCCAGCAATTACCTGATCAAAAGGGAATCTTCCAGCGGCGACACAATCGAATACAGCTATGACGATAAGAACCGCCCGAACGGCGAATCGTATGTGTTTGACGATCAGAATGTTTCGACCGGCTACACCTACGGCAACGATAACCTGAAAGGCGTTACGAATCTGTCGACGGGCGACGTCGTTTCGCACGCTTACGATTCGCTGAACCGTGAAATAGAAACCTCCATTCATTCCCCCGCGCCGCTTATGCCTTATCTTACAGCTCAGCGCACTTATGTCAGCGTCCCGGACAGCTCCAATAACAGGACGTCTTCCCTCATCGCCGATTATACAAATGCCACAGCCCCTTCGGATGGCGGCACGGCAACCGAACTTTCCCAATATAATTATACCTATGACAACAATGAAAATATTAGGACGGTAACGGATCAGGACGGGAACGAAACCCGGTATACCTACGACCAGTTGAACCAGCTCGTCCGCGTGGACGACCAGAAGAACAGCGTCAGCACGACTTACAGCTATGACGGAGGTGGAAACATCACCGGGACAAGCTCCCACGCTTACACCACGGGGACCCTTGGGGCTTCCACCGGGAGCACCTCCTATGCCTATGGGGACTCCGACTGGAAGGACCTGCTGACCGGCTACAACGGTCAGGGAATCACCTATGACGGCATCGGAAACCCACTGACCTATCGGAACGGGATGTCCTTTACCTGGGAAGGTCGGGAGTTGGTTTCAGCCGTTGCAAATAATCATCATGCGAGCTATACTTATGACGACAGCGGAATCCGCACTCAAAAGGTCGTCGACGGAACGATCACCGATTACTTTACGGAGAACGGCAGGATTCTGGCCCAGCGCAGCGGCGACGACGTCATGTGGTTCCAGTACGACAGCGACGGGACGCCGGTCGGCTTCACCTCCGGGGACGACGCCTACTACTATACCAAAAACGCGCAGGGCGACATCACCGGAATCGCCGGAGTCGACAACGGCGAATACAGGCTGCTGGTGGAGTATGACTATGATGTTTGGGGCAAGCTGCTCAGCACCACCGGAGAAAAGGCGGACACGCTTGGGGTGCAAAACCCGTTCCGTTATCGCAGTTACTACTACGACAACGAGACGGGACTCTACTACCTCAACAGCCGCTACTATGACCCACAGACCGGGAGATTCATCAGCGCGGATGATGCCGAAACTTTGCAGTCATCCCAGGGTGATGTACTTGGAACAAACTTATTTGCATATTGCGAGAATAATCCTGTGATGAATAGTGATCCGGATGGATATCTTTCTATTCCAGCTTGGATTGTTGGTACGTCATTGGACGTATTGTTTCTTGCTCTAAACTCCGCGATGATGGCGGGATATCTTTCTTTTAGTGGAACGATCTATGCCCTTGCAAGAAACCCATTTACAAAGAAACTTGCAATAAATCTAATTACGGATAAAGTAATTCCCGTGTTTGTCAGGGGCTTTTATAATCCAGCATTAACACTGATGCGAAAGGTAATGTGGAGGATTGCCGGGGTGACATTTCAACTGGGTAAAGGTAAGGGAATTGATTTCCTAGTAAATTCATTGAAAAACGGCGCGATGAATCATTTAGCTTCATTTGTTACAAGTATGTTATCTTGGGGTGGGATAATATCAATGGCTTTTGATATGGCAGATGGAAATTGGGATGGATACGTTACGGTTTAAACGAGGTAAGGTATTATGGGTAATATGAAAATTGAATGTTATCATAAAATAGGAATTACTATTTTGCTAAAAATTGATGATGATATGGTCGAATTTAAGGATGATAAAAAGAGCAAATCATTTATTAACTTAATTTTAGAAAATGGAAATCATGAAATAACATTTACCAAAGATTCATTTCTGAATCATTGGTATTGGTGGTTAAACATCTTTAATCCAATTTATGTGCTTTTGTTTCTGAAAAATGTAACAAAAGGAAATTTGGGGTATGACGATGATTTCGCCTCTTGTACAGTTCATTTCACTGTCACCAATAACAAGGATATGAGTTTAAAAGCTGAACTAATTTCTCAAGAACACAACAAAAATGGAAAACAGGGGGACTATTTTAAATTTAGTAATATAAAAGGCAAAAATGTTAATATTAAGTCTATAAAGACTAATAGGATGGAAAAAATCTTAATAAAAAGATGGCGCATTTCAAAAGGATTTCCTATTCCTTTTTACTGTATCTTAACTTATATAGCTTTAGCCATCAAGATGGTTAACAGTGAATTAGCATCCAACATTCCAATTTTTATTTATATTCTGTTTTCTGCTATTTATTCTGTATACGCTTTAATTTCGGTATTCAAGAAAAGGAGTGTTGAAGAAAATTTGAAAGGTGCTAAATAGAACACAAAAATACTACAGTACTATCATCCTGATGGTGCAGTACCCTTTTTATTAAAAGCAAGGACTGGTTTCACTTATACAAAACATCTAATACTGTTATCTCTATCACCGGAATCGCCGGAGTCGAAAACGGCGAATACAAATTGCTGGTGGAGTACGAGTATGACGCCTGGGGCAAGCTGCTCAGTGTTACAGGGGATGAAGCGGACACCATCGGCGTGCAAAACCCCTTCCGGTATCGCGGTTACTACTATGATTCCGAAACCGGGCTTTATTACCTCAACAGCCGCTACTATGACCCGGAAACAGGAAGGTTCATCAACGCGGATGATGTCAGCGTCTTAGGGGCAACACAGGGAGATGTGCTTGGGGCAAACCTGTTCGCGTATTGCGGAAATAACCCCGTTGTGAATAGTGACCCAAATGGAAATTTAAGAATCCCTGCATGGTTTGTGGGTACAGCATTAGATGTCGCGTTCGCTGCTTTGAATGCCGCAATGATGGCTGGGTATCTTTCGTTTAGTGGTACTATTTATGCACTTGCACGAAATCCTTTCATTAAAAAACTTGCAATAAATTTAATCACAAGCAAGGTGATTCCTGTGTTCGTTAGGGGATTTTATAATCCAGCATTAACGTTGATGCGAAAGGTAATGTGGAATTTTGCTAAAGTCTCCGTCCAATTTGGGAAAAGCATGGGTGAAGATGCTCTGATCAATAAATTAGCGAGAGATGCAGTCAACAATTTGATTTCATTTACTTCAAGTATGACTTCTTGGGGTGGAATAATATCAATGGCATTCGACATGGCTGATGGCAACTGGGATGGGTATATCACAGTGTGAACGAGGTAAAGCCTTTATGTGCAATCTTGATATTGAATGTTTCCACAACGCAAAGACTCCAATTTTACTAAAGGTTGATGGCGTTCCCATCAACCTTCAAACCAATAACACGAAGTCCGCTACCTGTTTGATGCTGGAGAATGGCGATCATAAAATAACGATCACAAAGGATTCTTTTATCCTTCATTGGTATTGGTGGCTTAATATATTAAATTTAGTTTACATTTTTATACATCTAAAGAATATGACAAAGGGAAATTTGGGATATGATGATGATTTTGCTTCTTGCACAATCAACTTCGTCGTAAACAATGATAAGGGCGCGAGTTTGAAAGCCGAGCTATTCCTGTGCGAATATGATAAAGGTGGAAAAAAAGGAAATTATTACGAATGGGGAAACATTAAAGGTCATAACATCAAAATCAAAAATGTTTGTGTCAACGAGATGAAAAAAGCACTGATCAGTCGATGGCGCATAGCGAAAGGGTTTCCATTTATCTTTTACTGCATCTTAGTTTATGTCATCTTTGCAATCAAGATTGCAAACAAAGAACTGACCTTTGACGTGCAAACTCTTATCTTTCTTCTGGCTTCTGCTGCCTATTCAATTTTCACTGTTATTTCGGTCTTTAGGAAAAAGAGTGTAGGAACTAATTTGAAAAATTCCCATCATCGTTAATGCCTATATGGATAATAGGCAATATGGAAAGGGCGGTTGAAATTAAAGTCTCAGTCGCCTGTGATCGTACTGTTATTTAAACAGTCCTGTCTGGACCTTGGGGTTTATTTGGGGTTTATGCCTGCAAAAACCGGCCTTTGACTACCAAAGCTGGCGAAATAAAAATTGCAAAAAACTGCATAACACCGCCATTTGTTAACGTTCACCACATTGTACTGAAATAGAATTTTCGGTTTCAAGTGTCCTGTCACCCACACCATGCGTAATGATCCTCGAGTGGTCATAACGACAAAAGCAGGCTGATGATATGTCAGTCTGCTTTTGCGTTGTAGCTTTAGCGAATAACAACTGCCAGCTATGCTGTGAGCATAAAAAATCTTTAGATGCAAGAAAATCTCCTTTTGTTAGAATAGATGCAGGTCTGCCAACCGCATGAAAGAACAAAAGGAGGTTTTGTGGGACGCTTGCCTGTAATATGCCTTTTCAGGGGCTTGTGCATACCGCGCGTTCAACGCGTGGTTTTGATTAAGCACAATAATCCACCAGTAAAAGAAATTTAGATTACATTATCATGATCTGAGTTTTTATATGATTTGAATCACGGTCCCTCGTTGTGCATTCGCGACATAAATCAAAGGAGGAATTAGGCGAATGTCACAACCAACCTCTGGGGTATACCATTAAAATAATATACCTTGTCACGAAGAAAAAGTCTATACTTTCTTGAAAAAATCTCTATAATTTAAGTTGCGAAGGGGGCTATTGAATGTTCAATCAAAGTGAAGCCGAAGAGCAGCGTTATCTTGAAATGATACTAATTAAGCTTAGAAAAGCGTTTCAAGATATAGATGATAAGATTACAAACCAGGCTCACGAAATCCGTGAAAAGAAAAAATATATCTGGGAAAATCTTTCCCAGCTTGACTCAGTGGAAAAAGCGGACAACCGGATTGCTGTGAATAACGCGATCACTTTCGGTGAAAACGCGATTCTACAAAGGCAAAAACTCTCCAAGCTGATCGACTCGCCCTACTTCGGAAGGGTCGATTTTATCAGGGATGGAAAAAACAATGAAAACACTTTTTATATCGGGATTCATAACTTTGCGGAAGAAAGCGGAAATAAAATATTGATTTATGATTGGCGGGCCCCAGTTTCCAGCTTGTTCTACGACTTTGAGGCCGGACCCGCCTATTATATAGCGCCGGCAGGGAAAATGGAGGGGAGAATCACTCTAAAACGGCAGTATAAAGTCAAAGGCGGCCAGATGGAATACATGATCGAAAGTTCCCTCAATATCGACGACGAGGTTCTGCAAAAAGAATTGAGCCAGACCTCCAGCGAACATATGAAAAATATCGTTGCAACCATTCAAAGGGAGCAAAACGCCATTATCCGGAATGAACAGTCGAGGGTATTGATCATACAGGGTGTGGCGGGCTCCGGCAAAACCTCCATCGCCCTGCATCGGGTGGCCTTCCTGCTTTATCGCTTTAAAGACACGCTGACTTCAAAAGACATACTGATTATTTCTCCGAACAAAGTTTTCGGTGATTATATCTCCAATGTCCTGCCGGAACTTGGAGAGGAAGAAATCGCCGATATCGGATTCGAAGAAATCGCGGGTAAGGAGATCACAGGCAGGATAAAATTTCAGACTTTTGAAGAGCAAGTATCCGACTTAGTTGATAACCCTGACAAAGAACTGATTGGTCGCATCCAGTATAAAGCGTCGGCAGATTTCGTGAATTCGCTCAAATCCTTTTTGGGACATGCGGATACAGAATACTTCCGTCCAACCGACCTCAATATCGGCTCGATTGCCGTCGGTAAAGAAGAGCTGCAAAAAGGCTATGAAGCGATGAAGAGGCTGCCGGTCAGGCAGCGCCTCGAAAAAATGGCTGCTAATATTATCACCAGAAGCAAAAATGAGATGGGAAAGAAAATCAAAGCGGCAACCACGATACAGGTGAAAGCGGCTATCATGAAAATGTTTGAATTTCAGGATACGCTGTCTCTCTATTGTCATTTCTTCCATACGATCGAAAAGCCGGGGCTTTTTCAGTTTAAGCGAAAAAACACTTTGGAATTTGCCGACGTCTTTCCTTATGTTTATGTAAAAATATTCTTTGAGGGGGCCGAAGGGGATTACCGGCGAATCAAGCATGTATTGATTGATGAAATGCAGGATTATACGCCAATACAATACGAAGTCCTGGCGAAACTGTACCACTGCAAAATGACGATTTTGGGTGATGCCAGCCAGTCGGTCAATCCTTATAGTTCGTCGACGATGGAAGCAATCAGGAGCATTTACCAAGATGCCGATTGTGTGGAGCTCTGTAAGAGCTACCGCTCCACGACCGAGATCATGAATTTTGCTCAAAAGCTGAAGCGGAACGATCAATTGATCTCTATCGAGCGGCACGGGGAAGAACCGACTGTCGGGAAATGTTCCTCCGCGGATACCCAATTTCGCCAGCTTAAAAAGAAAATTTCACAATTTGCCGGGTCCAATTACCAGTCCCTGGGGATCATCTGCAAGACGCAAAAACAGGCGGCTGAGCTATACGGACAGATTAAGGATCAATTTCCCAAAGTCAGTTTATTGAGTTTCAGCAGCACGGAGTTTCAGGACGGTGTGACAGTGACAACGGCCCACATGGCGAAAGGTTTGGAATTCGATCAGGTAATCGTCCCATTCGCAGATGCTTTCACCTATCGGACGGAAATGGATCGGAGCATGCTGTATATTGCCTGCACCCGGGCAATGCATAAGCTGGACCTGACATATTTTGGCGACCTTTCGCCGTATTTAAAAGGGTAAGGCTTTTGCTTTTAATAGGGCTTCAAGCTCAGAGTCCGCTCTGAACTTCGTATTGGGCCGCAAACTGTATCCGGAAGGGGAGAATGAATTTCGCGTGCAGTCTAAGCGCAAACTGCACGGTGTGTATTCAAGGGGACCGCCAGCCGCCGCGTAACATTGATGTGATACCAAACCGCGATTTGCTCTGCCGCAGTCAAAAGATGGCAGGCCGTCATCGGCAATTAGATGCCGGAAAATAGCAAGGAGGTCCGGCCAAAATGCTGGCCGAACCTCCGAACTGCGTGAAAAAATACGGCTCCGAAGAGCGTATTTGGGGCTTTACCGCCGCTTTGAGAAGCAGTCGCTGCAATAAACCGGACGGCCTGAAGACGGCTGAAACGGTACTTTGCAGGGCTTTCCGCAAGAAGCGCAGACCGCGTCATACATTTCGCGCCGGGAATGCCCGGAATTTTTACGGGCATCGCGGCAGGATTTACACCTTTGCGGTTCGTTCGTGAATCCCTTTTCTTCGAAGAAATCCTGCTCGCTTGCAGTGAATACAAATTCTTGGCCGCAGTCTTTACAGATTAGCGTTTTGTCCTGATGATTCAATTGGCATTCCTCGTTTTAAAAAAATATGCCCGACTACACTGGTCAGGCACTTACACTCAGTATAGATGAAGCAAAGATAATTGTCAAATGTTTTTTATGAGGTCTTTAAATTTCCGCGCAGCGCGACCGCAGGGAATGATTGCTGCCGGATCACATGGAAGAATCGTAATATCTTCATAACCCGTCCGGCTCCCCGCGGTCCCGGCCTTTTCCGAGAAGAGGGAGCAGCTTTGCGGAGAGCAGGGAGACGAGCGGCGCCGTCAGGACCACGGCGGTGCTTCCGGTCAGCGCCTGCAAAATCTCCGCTGTGATCGAATTGGAATTCATCACCTGAAAATACGGCATGTTGTAGGTGTAGATCTGGACCAGCATAACCAGGGAGGAGCCCGTGAACGCGAGGATCAGCGTGTTGGCCATGGTGCCCAGCATGTCCCGGCCCACATTCATGCCGGAGGCGAAAAGGGCCTTTCCGTCGGCCTGAGGGTCCCTCGCATGGATTTCGTTGACGGCGGCGGCCACCGAGATCGCGATGTCCATCACCGCCCCGAGCGATGAGATCAGCACGGCGGCGAAGAACAGGCTGCCCACCTTCAGCCCGCTGTGGGAGGAGATTGCCAGAAGCGAGTCCGTGTCCGCGAACGTGTATCCGGAAGTCCGCGTCAGCATGCCGAACAGGGCTTCGATCCCGGAAGCGGCGGCCACGCCGCCCACCGTGCCGAGGATGGCGACCAGGCTTTTCCACTCGAAGCCTCCCACCAGAAAGAGTGTGACGCAGGCCGTGACGGCGGCGAAGATCAGCGCCGCGGCCGCGGGCGCCACGCCGATATAAAGCAGCGGAATAAAAACAAAGACCGTGCTTGTTACCGTAAACCCGATGGCGAGGACGGACTTGAACCCGCTTCTGCCGCCCGCCCAGCACAGAAGCAGGACGAAAATGCCCGCCAGGAGATAGAGGAAAGGCGTCCTGTCCGGAGAATTGACATTGACGTTGATGGTTTTTCCGTCGCCGGTTTCACTGACGGATACAATGACGGTCTGGCCGGGTTTCACGTAATAGTTCGTGTCGTAATTCAGATTGTTGATGACTGGAAAAGTGCTGCCTTTGCGGCCGCCGGTCAGAAGCCGCACTGTGATGTTCTGCGAACCGATCAGCAGACCGGGATGCTTCTCATCCTTTTTGGCTTCTTCGGACTCCACGGAGACCACTTTCGCTTTCTCGAACGAGATCTTGTCGTTGCCGGACAGGCTGTAAGGGTCGTAATAGGCCTGGTGCCGGCTCGCGGCGTATGCGACGAAAAGATAGGCGCACAGCAGAAGCAGTGAGGCCCCCGCTTTCCAAAAATTTTTGATCGGAATGTTCGGCACGCCGGTTTTCCCCCCTTGCTTTAATAAAGAGGACAACCCCATTGCACGGATTGGTGTAATGAGGCTGTCCGAAAAGATGCCCGCCTCGTTTTACGGGCCTTGAAGCGTCAGCCGCGGGCCGCTTTTTTCCGGAGAATCATGACGGCGCTGAGGAGCGCGGCCAGCAGGGCGACGGCGGCAATTGCGAAGACGGCGCTGTCGCTGCCTTTCCTGTCGCCGGTTTTCGGATTGGAAGCTGTTCCGGCCGGCTTGACGGAGGCCGCCGCCGGAGCCGCCGCTGATTTCGTGATCGTGTAGGTGTCGATCGGCGTATCGGAGCTTGTGGCGTAGGTCGAAAGTGAGATCGCGCCGTCCGTCACGCTGACGTAAGTGTAGGTCGGCACGTTGTTCTGCCAGCCGAACGCGCTGAAGGAGTGGTCGGCGGTCGTGTTGTATTTGTAGTATTTGCTGCCGCTGCCGGAGTCGAGGGTGAAGTAGACGGTGCCTTTGGGATTGGTCACCTTGTTGGTCTTGACCGTATTCACGGGGGAACCGCCGTACATCTGGAACGAGCGGGTATAGTAGTGGTCGTGGCCGTTCAGCACAACGTCGACCGCGTATTTATCCATCAGCTTTGTCCAGTTGTTGCGCATGAACATGACGTCGTCGTCGGAGCTGGTCGCCCCGTCGTGGTTCGCCTCGCTGTAGGGGGCCTGATGGAACGAGACGATCTTCCATTTCGCGTTCTGGTTGGCGCTGATCGCCTGCTTCATAAACGCATCGTGCGCGGAGACATCATAGAAATTGTTGCCTTCCAGAACCATGAACAGGGTGCTGCCGTACCGGAACCAGTAGTCGCCGTTGTTGTCCGGGACATTGTTGGTCTGGGTCTGCCCGAGCGTCGAAAGGTTGGGCTGGTTGTAATGGAAGCTGTAATACCTGCCCATCTGGAAATCATGGTTTCCGGAATACGCCGCGAGAAGGTGCGTCTGAAGGTAATTGACAGATGATTCCGGGTTGAAAAACGCTTTATACTCCTGCTGCTGGGTATAAAGATGGTCGTAGTCGTTCACCTGGTCGCCCATGGAGAACAGGAAGTTGACGTTCGGGAATTTCGAATAGACTTTATTCAGCGTGTTTGCCCATCCGGCCTGGTCGTTGGCGAGATTTCCGCTCGCGCCGACCTGCGGGTCGCCGAACGCCGCGAAGGAAAATCCCTTTGCCGTGCTCTTTGTTTGGAATGTATAAACGGGGCTCCATGTCGTCCCGTCCCCCACGCGGTACGAATAGGAGGTGTCCGGCGCAAGGCTCCCGACCGTCACCTGGCTGGAATATTCATCAGTCAGGGCGGCGCCGCCGGCGTCTGTGAAGGAACTGACCGGATGGTCGGTGTTGCCGGGATTGTCCAGAACGCCTTCGGTGGCTGTCACCAGTTTCGTCGACGCCTGTTTGGCGGCATTGGCTGGAAAGCTGCCGCCCTTTACATCTCCGGTTTTGGCGATCTGAAGCTCGCCGGCGGCGGAACTGCCGCTGATCCAGCAGAAACGGGTTTCCGAATCGCTGCTGCCGACCCCGACGGTGATGTTGTAGGGCGAACCGCCCGCCTCTGCGGCGTGCGCGGCGGTGCCCTGCGCGACGGTGCCGCACAGGACCGCCAAAGAGCACAGGGCCGCCGCCATGGCCCGAATCGTTTTTTTGTTCGTAGGCATGGAAATTTACCTCCTCATATTTCAGACATTTTTATTGTCGATAAAATTGTACCGTATCTTCATTCTTGGAAAGTTATGCCGGTGTTAAAGCCGGTTTAATATTTGAGGAAGGAGCGTTTTTCCGCTTTTTCAGTAAAAAGAAGTCTGCCCCGGATGTTTTTCGGAATCCGCCGGTCCGGTCATTTAACCGGATTTTAAACAAACAGCGTTTGATCGCCGCGCCATGCCGTGCTACGATAAAGATTACGGAAGGGTGGGAGTCGATGAAAATAAGATCACCAAAGTTTTCCCGGCGCTTCCGGCGCATCGGAAGCGCCGTCCGGCGGGGAGCGGACCGGCTGAAAAGAGAGGCGTTCCGGAGAACTGCCCTGTTAAAGGAAGCGGCTTTTCGGAAAACCGTCCTTCTGAAAGAGGCGTCTTTCCGGCAAAATGCCTGGCATGCCGTCTTTTTCCTCAGCCTGTGCGCGTTTGCCGTTTGCTGCGGCATTCTGTTCCACCGCCTGTACACCCTGCCGAAACAGTCGGATGAGGGGCTGGCAAAGGCCCGGTCGCTCTATCGCGGCGCTTCCTCGTCGGTGCCGCAGAGTTCCTCCTCTGCTTCCTTTTCTTCCGCGCCGGAGGAGAAAAAGCTTTCTTTTTCCGAGCTTCAGGCGGCGAACCGGGATGTGAAAGGTTGGATCACGATCCCCGGCACGGCTATTGACGACCCGGTGCTTTGCCCTCCGAAGGACCGGCCGGATTATTACCTGACGCACGACTGGGAGGGCAATGAGACGAAATACGGAAGCATTTTTCTGTATTCAGGTTCTACAAGTCAAAAGAACATCATCCTTTACGGGCACAGCATGAAAGACGGAAGAATGTTCGCGCCTCTGCTGGATTACCAGGAACCTCGCTTTTATGACCTGCATCCCGTGATTCAGTTCCGCCTTGGGAACGATACGGCCGCCTGGAAGATCTTCGCGGTCATCAAGGTCAATACGGACCCTTCGCAGGGAGAGCCGTTCGATTACCAAAAAACCAAATTTGCTTCCCCGAAAGATTTTTCGGACTTTCTCGGCCGGGTGCGGATCCGCTCCGTGCTCAACATCCCCGTTGATCTGAAAACATCGGACACCCTTTTGACCCTTTCCACCTGCTCGTATGAGTTCGACGGATTTCGCACCGTGATTTTTGCAAGGCGGCTCCGGCGGGGGGAGAATGCGTCCGTGGACACGCCGAAGGTTTCCGAAAACGCCGGCGCGCTCTATCCGGATTGCTGGTACGCAAAATTCGGCGGAAAAAGGCCGTAAACATTTTGCCGCTGATACCGGCGTTTATTCCCGAAAAGGGAAGGTTTCTCTTTTCAGATAAAATCAGGAAAAATAAATATTGCAATTAATGATTGATAACGCGGGAGCGGCATGCTATAATCGTTACGTTGCAAAGTTCAGGCTCATAATTGAATATTGAAATACTCCATATAAGTCCACAGATACGGTGTGGACGTTTCTATGTGGCAACCGTAAATTGCCTACGCTATGGTGTTCTTATTTGTCGTCGGACAGGGCAGCCGAAGAAAGGTCGCTCTGTCGGCTTTTGTCATTTTGTCTGCAGGCAGGCTGGGAACACCGTTCCCGGTCTGCTTTTTTATTTTTACAGGGGGCTGGAAGATGAACGAAACATATGAACTTCACGTCGCGGGCCTGACGAGGAAGCTGCCGGTGATCAGAATCACCGATTCCCTGTCGATCGCGAGCTTCGTCATTCTCGGGGACGCGGAGCTGGTGATCCGGGCGGCGCAGGAACTCAGCGGGAAAATTCCGGAAGTGGATTACCTGATCACCGCGGAGGCAAAGGGAATCCCTTTGGTGCAGGAGCTTGCGCGTCTTCTCGGCATGAGCCGGTATTTCGTGGCGAGAAAGAGCATCAAGCCTTACATGACGGATCCCGTCGTCACGGAAGTCTACTCGATCACGACGCAGGCAAAGCAGATCCTGTGCCTTGAAAAGGAGGAAAGCGAGCTGATCCGGGGAAAGCGGATCCTGATCGTCGACGACGTGATCAGCACGGGGGATTCCGTCAAGGCCATGGAGGCGCTGGTGAAAAAAGCCGGAGGCAAAATCGCAGGAAAAGCCGCAATCCTCGCGGAAGGGGATTCGGCGAACCGCAGCGATATCATTTTTTTGGAAAAGCTGCCCGTGTTCCCGGTCAGGCCGTCCCGGTGAGCCTTAGGCACGAATTACGATAGGAGATAAAAAATTTGGGTTTCTCGATTAAAAATATCAGCTATCAATACAAACCGAATGCGGAGGCGGTCCTGAAGGACGTCAGCTTTGAAATCCGCGAAGCGCAGGTGACCGCGATCGTGGGGCCGAGCGGATGCGGCAAGACAACTCTGGTGAATATCCTGAGCGGCGTCATCCCCGAACTGATGCCGATGGGCGTTTATGAGGGCAGCTTCGACGTGGGAAAGGACATCAGCATTTCCGTTGTCAGCCAGTCCCCTGAAAACCAGCTGTTCGGCTACGGCGTGGAGGATGCGATCTCGTTCGGAATCGAAAATATGGGGCTGGAGAGCGGGAAAATCGCGGAGCGCGTGGAATACGTTCTGGACCTTCTCAACATTCAGCACCTGAGGCGGCGCTCGGTCGCCACATTGTCCGGCGGTCAGCGCCAGGCTGTCTGCATTGCCTCCGTGCTGGCGATGCGCCCCGACATTCTCATTATGGACGAGCCCGTCAGCTCCCTGGACCCGGAGGGGAAGAGAATGATCCAGTCGATCCTGAACCAGCTGAGGGAAACCGGGCAGACCACCGTGATCGTGGACAACAATCTCGACTGGTTTTCCGGAATTGTCGACCATGTCATCGGGCTTTCCGAGGGGCGCGTTGTGTTTAACGGGACGAAAGACGAATTTTTCAGGGATTTCGCGATTCAGGAAACGCTTGGGGTGACGGTTCCCCAGGAAGTCGAAATCTACCGAAGGCTCTCGGAAAAGATAGAGGGACTGGAGCTGTTCGACACCGTGGACGGAGCGAAGCGGGTTCTGGGCCGCTATCTTCCGTCGGGGAAACCGCGGCCGATTCCGGCCGCATCGTCGGATGACG
Source organism: Caproiciproducens sp. NJN-50 (assembly GCF_004103755.1). Lineage (NCBI taxonomy): Bacteria > Bacillati > Bacillota > Clostridia > Eubacteriales > Acutalibacteraceae > Caproiciproducens > Caproiciproducens sp. NJN-50. Next base: position 374,185 of record NZ_CP035283.1, read on the forward strand.
GGGATGAAATTCTCAGGGCGGAGGGAATCAGCAAGACCTTTCAGGACGGTTTCCACGCGCTGATTGACGTGAGCGCCGGATTCGGGCCCGGAAAGGTGATTTCGATCATCGGCCAGAACGGTTCCGGAAAAACCACTTTTGTCAAACATCTGAACGGCCTGTACCGGCCCACCGAGGGGACGGTCCGGTACAAGGGGGTCGGGACCGCCGGCAAATCGGTCGCGCAGATCAGCCGCGACATCATCCTGGTGTTTCAGAACCCGGAGCACATGCTGTTTGAGGAATCGGTGATGAAGGAGCTGACGTTCTGCGCGCGTGCCCAGGGCGTCGAGTTTTCCGAGGCCGAAGCTCTGGACGTGCTGGAGCGGTACGGGCTGCTCGAGGTGAAGGACGAGCTTCCGCTCAATCTTTCCATGGGCAAAAAGCATCTGCTGACCATTCTGTCCGTCCTTTTTTCCAGTGCGGAGGTCGTGATCCTCGATGAGCCGACGCTCGGAATGGACCTGCACATCAAAAGTCAGCTGGAGAACATCATCCGGAACTTGGCACAAAGAGGCAAAACGGTCATCATCATCAGCCACGAGATCCCGCTGGTCTTCCAGGTGTCCGACCGGATCCTCGTGCTCAACAACGGCGTGAAGCTGGCGTATGCTTCCAGGGCCTCCATGGCGGAACGGGATGAACTTTTTGAAAAAATCAACATCTCGCTACCGCCCGTTGTGCTGCTGTCGAAATACTTCGGTTTTTCCGAGGTTTGCTGCGATGTCGGCTCCTTTGTCGGAGAGGCCGCCGGCAGGATTTCCGCCTGCCGTTCTGATGCGGCATGGAGGGATCAAGAATGAATGATTTTTTACAATATGTGGAGATGGATTCCTTTCTGCACCGGCTGGACCCCAGAACTAAATTCTTCTTTTTTATCGTTATTTCCGTATTGACTTCTTTTGTGAAAAGCGGCGTATCGCTTCTTTTTCTGTTCCTCGTTTTTTTGGTCATCTGGGGGACCAGCCATATCGGAAAATACATTGCCGTTCTGGCCGCGAAGGTAAAAGTCCTTCTTTTGTTTATCTTCCTTCTCTGGCTTGTTCTGGGCGCCTTTACGGTGAACATCGGTCCCGTATTGTCCCGCCGGGCATTCTCCCTGTTCGGCAGGGACTGCATATTCAGCCTGGAATGGTTCGACCTTTACAAAGGCGCCGTCTTTGACATGCGGGTCTTTCTGATGATCTCCGTATTTTATACGGTGATCCTGTCGACGAATTTCAGCCAGATCATCTCAGGCCTCCGTTTGTGGAAGGTGCCTTATTCGGTTGCTTTCGGGGTCGGGCTTGTCTTTCAGATCATCCCCATGATCATCAAGGAATTCGACACGATCATGGAAGCGCAGAGTTCCCGGGGACTGGAAGTGGAAAAGTGCGGCGCGTTTGCGAAAATGAAAAATTATGTGATCGTTTCTCTCCCGCTTCTGTTCCGCGTGTTGGGAAAGGGACACAGTATTTCGCTTGCCATGCATTATTACAAGCTCGACTTTAAGGTCAGGCGCTCCTCCTATAAGGTGATCCGGCCCACCTGGAGGGATACGGCCTTTGTTGCCGTCACGGTTGTCTCCACCGCCGCGGCGGTTGTTCTGCAAATCATGTTCTACATCAAACTGTAAGAAAAAGAGGAGAGCAATTATGATTGCCAAATGGGAAAATCTGACCCGGGACGAAATCGCGCAGCTTGACAAATCCAGGACGATTGTACTGCTGCCGACAGGCGCGACGGAGCAGCACGGCCCCCACCTTCCCGTGGGAACGGATTCGATCATCCTTTCCGCGCTGATCGACCTTATCGTAGAGAAGCAGGACTTCGACGAGGGAAATCTCATTTTTGCCCCGCAGCTCTGCGTGGGAAAAAGCAATGAGCATATGGGCTTTCCGGGCACCATCACCTTTGGAACGCAGACCTATTACTCGCTGCTGCACGATATCGCGGCAGCCGTTTCAAAGAGCGGGTTTCAAAAGCTCGTGCTGTTCAACAGCCACGGCGGGAACACGGACATGCTGAATCTGATCAGCCGGGACATGAGGATCGACTTCGGGCTGGACGTCTTTGTTTTTGACTGGTGGTTTACGCCGTTCTGGAACAAGGGGCTGAAGGGCCTGAAACAGTCGGGGACCTACGGCGTTTTTCACGCGTGCGAGCTTGAAACGTCTCTGATGCTTGCCATCAGGCCGGAAACGGTGCATATGGAGCTTGCGGTGGACGAGGACCCTGTGGAGAGCCTGAGGGACAACGATTATGTTACCATTCTGGGTCCGTACACGGCTGGCTGGAAGACAAGCGATGTGACGAAAAGCGGCGTGATCGGGGCGCCGACCTATGCGACGGCGGAAAAGGGCAAAAAGCTGCTCGACTATGCGGTCGGGGAGCTTCACAATATTTTTGCGGCATTTTTAAAAACAATTTATTAAGGAGAGTAGTTATGGCTACAAAAAGGAAATTCTCGTTCGTCAACATCATCTTTTTCGCAATTTTCGGAGTTTTTACAGGGGTTCTGTGGGCATACGGCAGCCCGATCCCCCTGATTCCGGGCGCGGTCCATTTCAGAACGTTCGCATTTGTCATCGTGACCATCGGGTTTCTTTTCGGGCCCGTCACCGGCTTCTTCTCCGGCTATATCGGCACGCTGGTCTGGTCGCTTCTGGGCGGGTACTTCATCGCGCCCCACACGCTGCTGGCGGACGGAATCACGGTTGGGCTGAGCGCGGCGCTTCCCGCGCTGATTATGCTGAAGAATAAGACCCTTGACGAGTACATGGAAAACAAGAAGGGGTTTATCGGGAAATCGATGTTCTGGTCTCTTCTGTTCGGCTGCCTGATGATTCTCACAACGAGCTTTTCTCTCTCTTTCTTTTCCGGGCTGGGTTACTGGTACTGCGTTGTCTGGATCGGCATTGCGGATGTTGTGCCGATTGCGCTCACCCCGTTCGTCGTCGTTCTCCTGGCGCCAAGACTGCAAAAAATACAGACGATTATTCCAAGGATCTGAGTTCCTTCGCTCTTTCATGGCAAAGTGCAAAAAAGTTTCCCGCCTTTTTAAAGCGGAAATTTACAACAGAGGTCCCCTGCAGCCATTCCTGCTGCAGGGGACCTCTGTTGTAAGCAATGTGCCGAAAAGAACCGGTCGCCGGAGGGCAATCCGATGCGGCAAATTCTCCTGACGTATGGACCGGAGATTTTCCTTAAGGACAGTCAAAGGGGAGAACTGGTGCTTTGGATCTCGTTAAGCAGGTCTGAAATCTCCTTGATTTTCTCTTTGACTTCCAGCATCCTGTCCTTCGGAATATTGTGGGTCATAAAGACGTCCTTGATCTTTTGGGCGGAATCGTAAAGACTCTGGTTGACGGCGACAAATTCACCGAACACATTGCTGTTGCTTGCGTTTTTGAATTGTTTGATGTCGTTTTTAATGTACTGTACAATCTCCTGCGGTTTTGAAAAGACGCCGGAAGCCGCAGGGTAAGGCTTTACCATCTGAAGAAAATACTTGTTTTTCGCGTTGATGTTATATACATAGAGCAGTTCCGTTTGATCAAAGCTGAAACGGATAAAACTGATGATTCCGTGCAGGCTGGTCACGTTGGCCCCCATCTGTGTCAGCTTTATATCGATTTCTTCCTGATCGGCAGACAAATTATTCATAGACTGCATCCCCCTCACCTCCTATTATAGCAAATAAAACAAAATAAGATAGAGGGTTGACAAAATAATTGACACGATCATCAAAGGCATGCCGTATTTCGTGAAGCGTGCAAAGGTCAGCTTGTAGCCGTGCTTTTCCGCGAGCCCGGCCACGACCACGTTGGCCGAGGCGCCGATGAGCGTGCCGTTTCCGCCGAGGCAGGCGCCGAGGGAAATCGCCCACCAGAGAGGCGAGATGTTCATGCCCTGGGCTCCCATCGCCTTGATAAGCGGGATCAGCGTTGCCACGAGAGGAATATTGTCCAGAACGGAGGATGCCAGCGCGGAAAACCAAATGATGATGATTCCGGTCAGCAGCAGATTATTCTTTGTCAATTGCACGATGACGGTCGCCAGGCTGTTGATCAGGCCGACCTTTTCCAGGGAACCCACGAGGATGAAAAGGCCTCCGAAAAAGAACAGCGTCGGCCATTCGATGTTTAAGAAGACTTCATCGACGCTTTCGCGGCTCAGCAGCAGGAGAAGAGCCGCGCCGCTCAAAGCGACCAAAGCGGAAGGGTAATTGAGCTGCTCGTGGAAAAAGAAGCCGAGGATCACAAGTACCAGCACGGCCAGGGACTTTTTCAGCAGGGAAACATCCTTGATCGATTTTTTTTCGTCGAAGCTGAGAATTTCCAGCTTCTTTTCCTCGCTGACCTGAAGCTGTTTCCGGAACAGAAAATAAAACAGGAAGAAGGTGACGGCGAAAATGATGACGACAATGGGCCCCAGGTTCGCAAGAAAGTCCATAAAGCCCAGGCCGGAAGCGCTTCCGATCATGATGTTCGGCGGGTCCCCGATCAAAGTCGCTGTGCCGCCCAGATTCGAAGCAATGACCTCCGGAATCAGAAAGGGAATGGGGTCGAGCTCCAGCGTGTCCGTGATGACAAATGTCATCGGCACGATCAGAAGAACGGTTGTGACATTGTCCAAAAAGCTGGAGATCACGGCGGTGATCACGCTCAGGCTGAGGATAATTTTCCAAGGGTCCCCTTTCACCCTTTTGGCCGCGAAAATGGCGAGGTATTCGAAAACGCCCGTATCCTTTACGATGCCAACGATGATCATCATGCCGACCAGAACGCCCAGCGTGTTAAAGTCAATGTAGCTCAGAGCCTCGTCAAAGGTCAAAATCCTCAATAATAGAAGGAGAGATGCGCCGGCCAGAGCGGCGATGGTCCGATTTACCTTTTCGCTCATGACCAGCGCCATGACAATGACGAAAATAGTTAAAGAGGCGATCAATTCCATAGATGAAGATTCCTTTACTTAATTTATGTTCGTGTGTTCCAGAAACCGTTCATATGATTGAGCAGAGCGCGTATTCACGGTAAATCGCTAGCAGGGACAGGGTTTCATGGAATCGTTTATTAGAAATCTGCACCCGGATTCATTCAAAAGATTCAAGTTGCCAATCCTGCAGGTCTGTCCGCGCTTTTTGAATGATATCATAATACATACGTCCCTTCAAACTGCTTCCAATAGCGGATAAAAAAACAAAAAACACCGGGCACTCCGCTAAAATGAATTGCAGATTCATCAAAGGGAGGTAAGACCGATGGCTTTTCTAAAGATACGAATTATAGCTTGAACATCCCAAAAATCCGTTGCGGATATTCCGAGATCTCATGCCCGTTTTAACCGGTTCGTTCAAACTCCGCCAAGTGTTTTGCTGTTTTAGGCAAGGAGTGAGATCGATTCGGGAGACACACCTTCATATGCCATCCTGTATTTGCCGTTCTCAAAAAAGATGAATAGAAAGCTTCATGAATGTGTCTAATCATAGCAACACAAATTCCATTTGTAAAGGCTTTTTATAACATTTGTAACTGTAGCTTGTTTGTGCGTTGGAGATGTTTCTGTTTTTAGTCAATTTTATAATCAGCCTGGCCGCTGCTGATTCTGCGGGTTCCGCTCATGGCGTCGGAATGCGGTTTCCGTTTGGAACTGGCCGCAGCGCCCTGCCTCCCGGACACACCGGGCCCGAATTTTAGAAAATACTTTTCATCCTATGGCCTCAATGATATAATATTGATAAAAATCAGGATCACATCAATTTCAGAACTGTGTGGGGGATACAGGATGGGAACTTCAAAAGTATATTTTGCCGATATGCACGCTACCCTGAACGAGAACCTGCTTCAAAAGCTGAAGAGGCTGATGATAACTGCGGGCGTTGGGCAAATTGATTTTAATAGAAAATATGCCGCGATCAAAATCCATTTCGGCGAACCGGGAAATCTTTCTTTTCTTCGCCCGAATTACGCAAAAGTGGTGGCCGATGTTGTCCGGGATCTTGGCGGCAGCCCCTTTTTGACCGACTGCAATACCCTTTACGTCGGAGGCCGGAAAAATGCGCTGGATCACTTGGATTCCGCGTATGGAAACGGCTTTTCCCACGATTCCACCGGGTGCCATATCCTGATCGCGGACGGGCTGAAAGGGACTGACGAGGTGCTGGTACCAGTCGAAGGCGGGGAATATGTAAAGGAAGCCAAGATAGGGCACGCCATTATGGATGCGGATATCATTATTTCACTGACTCACTTTAAGGGACACGAGTCGACCGGGATCGGGGGCACATTGAAAAACATCGGTATGGGCTGCGGGTCGCGCGCAGGAAAAATGGAAATGCACAGCAGCGGAAAGCCCCATGTGGATCAGGAGGCGTGTGTCGGCTGCGGATCGTGCAGGAAAAACTGCGCCCACGGCGCCATTTCCATCGAAAACCGAAAGGCTTCCGTTAACCATGACTTATGCGTCGGCTGCGGAAGATGCATCGGCGTTTGCCCCATGGATGCTGTCTTGCCTGCCTCCGACGAATCCAATGATATTCTGGACAAAAAAATAGCCGAGTATTCCTACGCGGTGCTGCATGACCGCCCTCAGTTCCACGTCAGTCTGGTGGTCGATGTCTCTCCGTACTGCGACTGCCATGCGGAAAACGATATCCCGATCGTGCCGGACGTAGGGATGTTTGCGTCTTTTGATCCGGTCGCGCTTGATCTCGCGTGCGCCAGGGCCGTCAACCGGCAGCCGGCCCTGCCCGGCAGTCTGCTGGAGAAAAGCGAAAAGGTCCATCAAGACCATTTTGCCGATGTTCACCCAACAACGGACTGGAATGTTCTGATCGACCACGCGGTCAAGCTGGGACTCGGAAACCGGGATTATGAACTGGTAAAGATATAAGCGATAAAAATAAGAAAATCTGCGGCGCAACCGGCTTTTGCCGGCGGCGCCGCAGACTTTCTATAAATCGATAAAAATTATTTCTCTATCGCCGTGTTCGTTTATTCCAAGTCGGTGTCAAGCAGACAACCTGAAGGGAACTCCGGAGAGCACCAGCCCTGCGGCTCGTTGGATGGATCGAACGGATCGCTCTCAACGTTCAGATTCCTAATATCTTTTTCTTTCATACCTTGTGCCTCCTTTTTATTTTCTATTAATACTATAGAATAGAGTTTGAGAGAAATCAATAGTAACAATAACGATTATTGTTACTGATTTTTGAGCTGTTTTATCTATATTTAAGATACGCGGTTTTCTGACGAAATATCTTGACAAAGACACGGTAAAATGTTATAGTATTCAAGCGCTGTAAAAAATCATATCCAAGAATACATGTGCTGGCGTAGCTCAGTTGGTAGAGCAGCTGATTTGTAATCAGCAGGTCGGGGGTTCAAATCCGTCTGCCAGCTCCAGTTCAAAAGGAGCTTTGCTTTCCAACAAGGCTCCATATACGGAGGAGTTCCAGAGCGGTCAAATGGGGCAGACTGTAAATCTGTTGCTTTACGGCTTCGATGGTCCGAATCCATCCTCCTCCACCAAAAATCAGACAGGCCCTTTTGGCTTGCCTGATTTTTTATGCAGAAAGGATGGATTCGGAAGGCCGTAAAGAAAACGTGCCGGCGGCACGTTTTTAGGCCGTGGACTTTTACCGTGGTATAGAATTCCGATAACAGCAGCAAACGTGACGATGGTTTTGCTTTTTCCCATTCCATCCTCCTCCACCAAAAATCAGACAGGCCCTTTTGGGCTTGCCTGATTTTTTATGCAGAAAGGATGGATTCGGAAGGCCGTAAAGAAAACGTGCCGGCGGCACGTTTTTAGGCCGTGGACTTTTACCGTGGTATAGAATTCCGATAACAACAGCAAGCGTGACGGTGGTTTTGCTTTTTCCCATTCCATCCTCCTCCACCAAAAATCAGACAGGCCCTTTTGGCTTGCCTGATTTTTTATGCAGAAAGGATAGATTCGGAAGGCCGTAAAGAAAACGTGCCGGCGGCACGTTTTTAGGCCGTGGACTTTTACCGTGGTATAGAATTCCGATAACAGCAGCAAACGTGACGGTGGTTTTGCTTTTTCCCATTCCATCCTCCTCCACCAAAAATCAGACAGGCCCTTTTGGGCTTGCCTGATTTTTTATGCAGAAAGGATGGATTCGGAAGGCCGCAGAGGCGGCGTTATCCGGGTTCTTCCAGGCGCTCTAAAGGCTATTTAAAATAGCTTGGAAACTTCGCTTTGGCCCTGTCGGCTATATTTGATATCGTTTCGAGATGATCCGCCATCTTTTTCTGTGCCAGCAGCATATTTTCCGCCTTGATCGCTTCGACGATCGCGCGGTGCTGATCGATCAGCGCCGGAATTCTGTGATCGAACGCAACATCGAAGTTCCTCCATCTCGCGATATGAAGCATGTCGTCGGCCAGCATCTCGACGAGGGAATACCGGCCGACGCTGTCGATCATCGTTTTATGGAAATCCGAGTCGATCCACGGAAATTTCCCGTTGTAATCCGGTTCATTGCGGCATTTTTCCTGCTCGGCCAGATTCGATTCCAAAGCATTCACAAGGGCGGCCCGATCCTTCTTTTTCAGAGAGGTGAACATCTCGTAAATAACTTCTTTTTCCACCGCGGTGCGCAGCATGAGAAGATCGGAGATATGATTCAGATCAATCAGGCTGACATATGTCCCGCGCTGAGGATAGATTTCAATAAACCGTATTTGCTGAAGGCGGACAAAAGCGCTCCGGATCACGGAACGGGAGACATTGTATTTCTGAGACATCTGGTTCTCACTGATCATCTGCCCCGGTTCCAACTGCAGCTTGATGATGCTCCTTCGTATTTTTTTGTACACTTCATCCGCAGTATAGGGCTGAACGTTTCTTGGCTTTATATTTTCATTCATCTAATTATCCCGCTCTCTTAAAATAAGATCCTATTCCCTTTCCTTAGTTTACTATATGAAAAGAAAAAATGGAATAGGGAAAATATGTTTCGGCTTACTCATGGACCGGCTGTGTGCGGACCACAGGGGAAATTCCGTGCAGAACGGCCTTCAATTCCGGATTTATCGGTCAAAATGCCTTTTTATAATCCAAATATAGGATGCGATTTATGGAAAATGAACAGTTATAATCGGCATATTCTATCCAAAATGGCTATTTACATCGGGAGCATCTATTGGTACAATAGATTTGCAAAACAAACTTGTAGACATGTATACTTATCGACATGTATGGCTAACGAAGGTAACACCTTCAAATCGAAATGGGATAATTAGCAGATAATATGTATACAAGTATACTTATCGACATGTATGCCATTCTGCGCCCTGATATGTCAAAAAAATAACAATATCGGGCGAACGATAGCAGGTGAGGAATTTTTATGTTTACATTGGGCGTTGATATTGGATCGACCACTGCAAAGGCGGTCATTTTAAAGGACGGGAAAGATATCGTTTCTTCCTCCATTGTGGTTGCCACAGTGGGCACGGACGGTGTTTCCCGCGCCATGGAGAATGCGCTTCGGGAGAGCGGAGTCAGACGGGAAGAGATTCGGTTCACGGTCGCCACGGGGTACGGAAGAAAAACCTTCGCGGGCGCCGACCTGCAGCTGAGCGAGCTGACCTGCCACGCCGTAGGCGTTCATCGCGAATTCGGCGATGTCAGAACGGTGATCGACATCGGCGGACAGGATGCGAAGGTGTTGTCGCTGAACGAGGAGGGGCGCATGGCCAACTTTGTCATGAACGATAAATGCGCGGCGGGAACCGGAAGGTTCCTGGACGTCATGGCCAATATCCTCCATCTTGATATTTCACAGCTTGAGGTGGAAGCGGCCAGGGCGGTTCATCCGGCGAATATATCCAGCACCTGCACGGTGTTTGCGGAGTCGGAAGTCATCTCTCAGCTTGCGTCGGGCGTCCGGATTCCGGACCTGGTGGCCGGGATCTGTCAGTCGGTTGCCGCGCGCGTTGCCTCTCTGGTCAAAAGGGTGGGAGTGCGCGAGCAGGTTTGCATGAGCGGCGGAGTGGCGAGAAATGCAGGCGTTCGGAATGCCATGGAAAAGGAACTGGGGGTCAGAATAGTGTACAGCGAACATGCCCAGCTCATGGGCGCTCTTGGCGCGGCGCTGTATGCTTATGATAAAGTTCAAAACGACAATTTATGAAGGAGGTTTTCATTGATGGGTGAAGAAGTTAAGAAGAAAAGACCTGCGCCGGACCCGAATTCGGCAAAGTACAAATTGGGTCAGATTGCGGCCAAGGCTTACAGCGACTGCATGGAGGCGAAGGCGCGGGGCGAGATGGTCGGGTGGTGTGCAAGCAACTTCCCCGTGGAGATACCGGAAACCCTGGGCCTCTCCGTCTGCTATCCGGAAAATCAGGCCGCAGCCATCGCCGCGAGAGGCGGCGGCGAGCGGATGTGCAGCGAGAGCGAGGGGGACGGTTATTCCAACGACCTCTGCGCTTACGCAAGGGTTTCCCTTGCGTACATGAAACTGAAGGACGCGCCGGAGCAGAACATGCCGATGCCGGACTTCGTCCTTTGCTGCAACAACATCTGCAACTGCATGATCAAATGGTATGAGAATATTGCCAGGGAACTGGATATCCCCATGATCATGATCGATATCCCGTTCAACCCCGATTATGAGGTGTCCGACGCGGAGACCGAGTACATAAGAGCCCAGTTCTGGGGTGCGATCCATCAGCTGGAGAAGATTACGGGCAAAAAGTGGAGCGACGAACGGTATAAGGAGGTCATGGAGATTTCCGGGCGCTCCAGCCGCGCCTGGCTGGCGGCGACCTCCTGCGCCAAGTATCTTCCTTCGCCGTTCAACGGCTTCGATCTTTTGAACCACATGGCGGTCATGGTGACCGCGCGCGGCAAAAAGGAAGCAGCGGAAGCGATGGAAACTCTTTTGAAAGAATACGAAGACAACCATGAAAAAGGCGACTCGACCTATCACGGCGAAGAAAAGTACCGCATCATGTTCGAAGGGATTGCCTGCTGGCCGTGGCTGAGGGTTACCTCGACAGGCCTAAAGAGCAGAGGCATCAACATGGTAACCACCATCTACGCGGATGCGTTCGGGTTCATCTATGACGATTTCGACGGCATGTGCCGCGCCTATGCGAGAGTCCCGAATGCAATGAATCTTGAACTTTCCAGGGATAAAAGGATCAAACTCTGCAAAGACAATCACGTGGAAGGCCTTCTGGTGCATACAAACCGCTCCTGCAAGCTTTGGTCCGGGTTCATGGCGGAAATGAGCCGGCAGATCGGCAGGGCCTGTGACATCCCGGTGGTCAGCTTTGACGGCGATCAGGCCGATCCGCGGAATTTCTCCGAGGCGCAGTACGACACGCGCGTTCAGGGCCTGATGGAAATTATGGAAGCAAACAAAGGAGGCCGTTCAGATGGCAATCGATGAATTATTGGCTCAGTTTCATGAAATTGCTGCGTCTCCGAGAAAGCAGCTCGGCAAGTACCTTGCGCAGGGCAGGAAAGTCGTCGCTTGCGCGCCGGTCTACACCCCGGAGGAGATCATCCATTCCATGGGCCTTGTCCCGATGGGCGTGTGGGGCGCGGAGATGGAGGTCCATGAGGCCAAGAAATATTATCCCGCGTTCATCTGCTCCATTATGCAGACGGTGCTTGAGCTTGGGATCACGGGAAAATTTGAGGGGATTTCCGCGATCGTCATTCCCTCGCTGTGCGACTCTCTCAAAAGCCTGGGCCAGAATTGGAAATATGCCGTCCCCGGCATTCCGTTCATCCCCATGACCTATCCGCAGAACAGAAAACCGGATTACGGCGTCAAATTCACGAAGGCGAGCTATGAGAAGGTCATCAGTGATCTCGAGATTGCGACCGGCGCCAAGTTTTCCGAAATTTTGCTCGCGGAGTCCAACCGGATCTACAACGAACACAATGCGGCGATGCGCGAGTTTGCGGAAACGGCTGCGGACCATGCGATCACCGCGGTCCAGAGGAGCGATGTCTTTAAGAGCGCCTGGTTCATGCTGAAGGAAGAACACACGGCGTTGGTCAGGCAGCTGACGGCGGAGCTGAAGAAAGCCCCTGCGGACGAAGGCAAAGTCCGCGTGGTGACGAGCGGCATCCTCGCCGATTCCCCCGGCCTTCTGGAGATTTTCGACAAGAACGGGATCAAGATCGTTGCGGACGATGTTGCCCAGGAGTCGAGACAGTACCGCACGGACGTGCCGGAGAAGCCGAATCCGCTGGATGCGCTCGCGCAGAAGTTTGCCGATATGGACAACTGTAGCGTGCTGTATGACAGGGACAAAAAGCGAGTTGGTTTCATTGTCGATCTGGCCCAAAAACACAACGCGGCAGGTGTGATTGTCCTGATGACGAAGTTCTGCGATCCGGAAGAGTTCGATTATGTTCCGATCAAGCGGGCCTGCGACGCCGCCGGCCTCAGAAATGTGAACATCGAAGTCGACTGCCAGATGGTGAACTATGAACAGGCCGGCACCATGCTTCAGGCATTCAAGGAAATGGGCTGAAAACGCGTCCTCAATGATTACGTCGGCTTTCAAAATGATGAATGGGGTAGAATTAACAAAAGGAGTAGAATTGCCATGATCAATAAAAATAAGATGCCGGTCGCGATTGGCGTAGCGTTTGTCTGGTTTACCACGCAGTTCGGCGGAGGCTTTGCCTCGGGCGCCCAGCTGTATTCTTACTTTGTCAAATTTGGAATTTGGGCACTGATTACACCGGTTCTCGCACAGGCTTTCGGCGCGTTCTTCCAGTGGTACGGCCTTCGCTATGCCAAGAGGCACGAGACCTATGATTATCGTACTTTTACCGATAAGTTTTACGGCGATTTCGGAGAAAAAGCCAGACCGATTTTTTCGAACCTGTACGAGCTCGTTTACCTGTTCACCATCTGCCTGGCCCCGTCGGTGGCCTTTGCGACGGGCGGCGCGACGCTGCACGCGCTGACCGGCATTCCGTACATTGTCTGCACCGTGATCATCGGCCTGATTATTTTCGTACTGACTATTTATGGGACCGACCTTGTCCGGGCGGCGGCTTCCACCGTTTCGGTCGTGATCATCGCGGGCCTGCTGCTGGTCTATGTTCCCAACATCTTTGCGCAGTGGGGAACGATCTCGGCCAACATCGGCCAGATGGCCGCCGCTCCCGCACCGGCGGGCCCGGCGTTTTGGAGGTGCTTCGTGTACGCAGCTTTCCAGCTGGCGTCGATCGGCCTTCTGATGCAGCATGCCGAGCCGTTTAAAGACGAGAAGGAAGCCAAGAAATCAATGGTTTACGGCTTTATCGTCAATGCCTTCATCATTTTCATGTGCACGGTCGGCCTGATTGCCATTGTCAACAACCCGGATCTGAAAACCGCTCAGGTTCCGACCCTGCTGATGGTCCAGACGGGCGTCGGCGCCTCGTTCCTCACCCCGGTCATCTCGATCCTGATCATTCTCGGCGCGGTGTCGACTGCCGTCAATATGATCGCGGGCGTGATTGCGCGCTATGTCAACGCCTGGAACAGGAAAGACGCCTCGCCGGAAGTGTCCAAGCAAAATCTGATGAAGCGCACCATTATCATCGCGGTGATTTTCACGCTGCTGACCTTTGCGATCGCGCAGTTCGGTCTGATTCCTCTCGTCAACACGGGATACGGATATCTTGGCTATCTGACGATTATCGTTGTCGTTGTCCCGTTTGTTGTCCACATGATTATGACGAAGAATGGGAAAATCGACGCGGAATACAAGAAAAACTGATTGAAAGCTACATTTATGATACAAGGAGATAGATCAATATGAGCAAACCGTTGGAAGGAGTCCGGGTCGTCGAACTGGCGAATTTTATCGCGGCGGCGGCCGCCGGACGGTTTATGGCAGATCTCGGCGCCGACGTCGTCAAGATTGAAGCGGCGAAAGGGGACCCGCTCAGATATACGGCGCCGTCCGAGGGCAGGCCGCTCGACATGGTTGAGAACACCACGTGGGACCTTGAGAACGGCAACAAACGCTGCATCTCTCTCAATATGAAGGACCCCGCCGGCAAAGAGGCTTTTTTCAAGCTCCTTGACACGGCCGATGTCCTGATCACCAACTGGAGAGTCCAGGCCCTCCAGAAGCTGGGACTGGACTATGACAGCCTGAAGGGCAGGTATCCGAAGCTGGTTTACGCCATCTGCACCGGATACGGCGAATACGGCCCGGACAGGAACCTTCCGGGGTTCGATTTCACGGCGTTTTTCGCCAGGGGCGGATATCTCGATTCGCTTCGCCAGAAAGGCACCGTCCCGATGAACGTTGTCCCCGGGCTCGGCGACCACAATGTCGGTATGAACCTGGCGGCCGGGATCCTGGCGGCTCTGTATCAGGCAAAAATCAAAGGAGTCGGAGAAAAGGTTGAAACATCCCTTTTTGAAAGCTCGATCTATAACATGGGCATGATGGTTGAGGCCTCCAATTACGAAGGCATCGCGCAGCAGTACCCGATCGACGTCAGGAAATCCGCCAACCCCTTCAATGCGGCGTGGAGGACCAAGGACGACCGTTTCATTCAGACCTGCATGCCGGATTACAATACATACTACAAGGCGTTTATCACGGCTGTCGGCAGGGAGGATCTTGTGGGCAGCGAGAACTATTTCCCGATTCTGACCTGCCAGGAGAAGGGCCTCACTTCCGAGGTTTACGATATTGTCATGGATGCGTTCAGCAAGAAAACCGTCGAGGAGTGGAAAGAAATTCTGGTGGCGGCCGACGTTCCGTTCTCCGTTGCCCAGAACTGGGTGGAAATCAGGAACGACAAGCAGGCCGAGGCAAACAACTGCTTCTACGACATGAAATACCCGAACGGCCATATCAGAAGACTGGTCAGGCTGCCGGTCAAGTTCCAGGAAATGGGCGTCCCGGATTACAGGCCGGGGCCGATGATCGGCGAGCAGGGGCCGGAGATCCTGAAAGAACTGGGATACGATGACGGGCAGGTCAGGGATATGTTGGAAAAGGGTTCTCTGTATGTCTGGAAAGATGAACATAAGAAGTAGAGATTAGTGAAGCGGCAAAACGGACTGTTGTCGATGGAGACGGACCCTTCGAAGACGGTCCGTTTTGCTTGAATTCACGATTCCGCAGGTGAGAACGATGGAACTTATCAGTAAAACAATCGGCGAATGCTTAAAAGAGCGCGTCCATCTCAGCGGAAGGTGCACAGCGATTGAAATGGGCGGCTTTCACTGCACGTTTGAGCAGCTGGATCGGTTTTCGGACTTTGCCGCGGCCCGGATGGAAGAAGACGGGGTCGGAAAAGGGACCCATGCGGGGATCTGGTGCGCCAACGGTCCGGATTGGGTGCTCGCTTTTCTGGCGCTTGCGAAGATCGGCGCCGTGCCCGTGCTGATCAACACCTGCTTTCGGGACGCGGAGGTCACACGCGTCCTCAATTACGCAGATGTGGAGGTCCTGTACTACGGTGCAGGCAATGAAAGCCTGATCGAGAGGATCAGGAGAAAAACAGCGAGAGTAAAAAAATTTATTCCCATTGGGGAAAAGGGAGCCGGAACCTGGGCGGGCAGCCTTGTCGGAACCGCCCCTCCGCCGCCGGCCGATTTGAAAAGGGTGGAAGGGAAAAAGAAAGCGGTGAGACCGGAGGATCCGGCCTGCATGATTTTTACTTCGGGAACCACGTCCTTCTCCAAGGGAGTGCTTCTCAGCCATTACAGCCTGGTGAACAATTCCCGTGCCATGGTCGAAGCCATGCATTGGAAGGAAGACGATAAAATGTGCCTTACGGTCCCTCTGTTCCACTGCTTCGGGATCACGGCCGGAATCCTTGCCTGCCTGCTCAGCGGCGCGGAAATGGACCTGCTGCCCTGCTTTAAAACGGCCTACGTATGGGATGCGCTGGAACGCGGGCGCTGCACCATCCTGAACGGCGTCCCGAGCATGTTCCTGGCGCTGATCCGGAAGTCGGAGCATTGCGGACGGCGCGCCGACACCCTCAGGTCCGGCATCATCGCGGGTTCCCCCGTCACGCCGGAAGAATACGCGGAAATCTGCCGCAGGTTCCCCCAGATGCATCTGCAGCCTTCGTACGGCCAGACGGAAACTTCGCCGTGCGTGACGATCGCCGGCTGGGATGATCCCGGGGAAAAAAAGGGCGCGTCCGCCGGAAGATTGATCGACCATGTCAGCGCGCGCATCGCCGACCTCAAAACCGGCGGCGTTCTGGGGCGGGATCTCGACGGCGAAATTCAGGTGAAGGGGTACAATGTGATGCTTGGGTATTACAGGCTTCCGGAAGTGACGGCCGGAGCCTTTACCGAAGACGGCTGGCTCAGGACGGGAGATATCGGGAACTTTGACGGCTCCGGGGAGCTTCACGTCACCGGAAGGCTGAAAGAAATGATCATCAGGGGCGGAGAGAACATCTCTCCGCGTGAAATAGAGAGAGTCATCAAAAGGCTGAAATGGGTGGATCAGGTCAAGGTCGTGGGCGTCCCGGCCGACGTGCTTCAGGAGGAGATCGCGGCGTGCATCATACCGAGGCAGGGGTGCGGCATCAACAAGGATGAACTTGTGGATTTTTTAAAGCCGCGGCTGGCGCGGTATAAAATGCCCGCTTATATTTTAGAATTTGACGGTTTCCCAGTGAATGCGAGCGGCAAAATCGATTTAAAGGGCCTGAAATCAAAAGCGGCGGCCATGGCCGGCGAAGAAAAACGCGTCCGGAAAGACGGCGGCTGCGCGAAAATGAAATTTTAGCTAAACGGCGGATGGCCTTATTTACAGCAGGAGGAAAGAAATATGGCAGATGCGTATTTTACAGAGCAACATGAATTGATCAGGAAGTTGGCGAGCGAATTCTCCGAGAAAGAATTTACTAAAGATGTATTGGATCAGGTGGAGGCGACCGGAGTTTTTCCGGAAGAGCTGCTCGATAAAATGGCCGCGGCCGGATTTTTCGGGATCAAGATCCCGAAGGAGCTGGGAGGGCAGGGCGCGGACGCGCGGGCCTATGTCCTGGTGATGGAAGAAGTCGCGAGGGTGTCGGGCATCGCCAGCATCTATGTGTCGACTCCGAACTCCCTTTCGGGCGGCCCGCTGCTCCTCGCGGGCAACGACGAACAGAAGGCGAAATACCTGACCCCGGTCGTGACCGGGAAAAAGAAGCTGGCGTTCGCCCTCACGGAGCCGGGAGCGGGGTCCGACGCGAGCGGGATGGTGACCTCCGCGGTGAAGGAAGGGGACCATTACATCCTCAACGGGCGCAAATGCTTTATCACAATGGCTCCTCTTTCGGACTACGCCGTCGTCTTTGCAAAAACCGATATGAAAAAAGGAAACAAGGGGATTTCGGCGTTCGTGATCGATATGAAGGCGCCGGGCGTGAGCTGCGGCAAGCCGGAGGACAAAATGGGCATCGTCGGATGCGCGACTTCGGATATTATCTTGGAAAATGTCGCCGTGCCGGAAGCCGACCGCCTCGGGGAAGAGGGGGAAGGCTTCAAAATCGCCATGAAGACGCTGAACACCGGCCGCCTGGGCGTCGCGGCCCAGTCGATCGGCGTCGCGCAGGGGTGTCTTGACGCGGCGGTCGAGTACGCCAAGGAAAGAAAGCAGTTCGGCAGGCGGATCGGGGACTTCCAGGCGATCGGGTTTATGATCGCGGAGATGGCCACCAAGCTTGAGGCGGCGAAGCAGCTTACCTACAAGGCGGCGTATCTGATGGACACCAAACAGGACGCCACACTCAATGCGTCCATGGCCAAATATTACGCTTCCGAGGTCTGCAACGAGATCGCGGCCAAAGCGGTGCAGATACACGGCGGATACGGCTTCATCAAAGATTATAAGGTGGAGAGGATGTATCGCGACTGCCGCGTATTCACGATCTACGAGGGCAGCAGCCAGGTCCAGGAGATCGTCATCAGCAGGCAGCTGCTGAAGAAGTAAAAGGGGGATAAGCGAACATGAAGATATTGGTATGTGTCAAGCAGGTCCCGGACACGAATGAGGTGAAAATCGATCCCGTGAAGGGAACCCTGATCCGTGAGGGCGTTCCCAGCATCCTGAATCCGGACGACGCCAACGCGCTGGAAGCGGCGCTCCGGATCAAGGACCGGGACCCGGGCACGCGGGTCGCGGCACTGACCATGGGGCCGCCGCAGGCCGCCTATATGCTGAGGGAATGTCTTGCGATGGGCGCGGATGAGGCTTATCTGCTGAGCGACCGCGCGTTCGGAGGGGCGGACACCTGCGCGACTTCCACCACCATCGCGGCCGGAATCCGAAAGGTGCCGGGCGTGGACATCATCTTCGCCGGCCGTCAGGCCATCGACGGCGACACCGCTCAGGTGGGGCCGCAGGTCGCGCAGCGCCTGGGGATCCCGGTCGTCACCTATGTTCAGGACATCCGGCTGGGCGACGGCAAAGCGACGGTCCAGAGACAGATGGAAGACGGATACGAAAGGATCGAAGTCAGAACGCCATGCCTCCTCACCTGCGTCAAGGAATTGAACGAGCCGAGATATATGTCGGTCGGCCGGATCGTGGATGCCTATCAAAAGGAGATCGCGGTGTGGGATCATGCCGCGGTGGGACTTGACGGGAAGGACTGCGGGCTGAACGCCTCCCCGACGCAGGTGTTCCGCTCCTTCACGCCGCCGCAGAAGGGGAAGGGTGAGATGCTTGCGGGGTCGGTCGGCGAGATGGCGAAGTCCCTGATCGGCAAACTGGATGAAAAGCATCTGATCTAACATAGGAGGATGAAATCGACATGGCAGTGGAAGTATTAAAGGATCAATGCAGAGGATGCACAAAATGCGTGAAGTCCTGTCCTTTTGAGGCGATCACGATGGAAAACAGGATCGCCGTGATCGGCCCCGCCTGCACGGGCTGCGGCCAGTGCGTCGAAGCGTGCCCGTTTCACGCGATCGAAAAGACGGAGGACGGCAGGGCGGCCGCGGATTTAGGCGCCTATCGCAACGTGTGGGTCTTTGCGGAGCAGCGGGAAGGAAAGCTGATGCAGGTGGCTGTGGAGCTGCTGGGCGAGGGGAGAAAACTTGCCGGCGCCCTGGGCTGCGAGCTTTGCGCCGTGCTCTGCGGCTCCGGGGTGGAGCCGCTCGCGGGCGAACTTTTCGAGTACGGCGCCGACAAGGTCTATTATGCCGACGCGCCGGAGCTGAAACAATATACCACCGACGCATACACCAAAGTCATTCAGGAAGCCATAGAAAGATACAAGCCGGAGATCGTGCTTCTCGGCGCGACGCACATCGGGCGGGATCTTGGCCCGTGCCTTGCGGTCCGCTGCCAGACGGGCCTCACGGCGGACTGCACAAAGCTTGAGATCAATCCGGACACCAAGAAAATCATGCAGACCCGCCCGGCGTTCGGCGGGAACCTCAT
This sequence comes from Caproiciproducens sp. NJN-50, assembly GCF_004103755.1. Classification (NCBI taxonomy): domain Bacteria; kingdom Bacillati; phylum Bacillota; class Clostridia; order Eubacteriales; family Acutalibacteraceae; genus Caproiciproducens; species Caproiciproducens sp. NJN-50. The sequence goes on from NZ_CP035283.1 coordinate 393,618, forward strand.
GGCCACCATCCTCTGCCCCAGCCACATGCCGCAGATGTCGACGGTGCGCCCCGGCGTGATGGAAAAGGCGGTCAGGGTACCGGGCAGAAAGGGCGGGCTGATTCGGCTTGACGTGCATTTTGCCGAAGGGGATATCCGGACTAAAGTGCTGGAGGCCGTTAAGACTGTGCGGGAAGCCGTGTCGCTCACCGACGCGGACATCATCGTATCCGGAGGAATGGGTCTCGGCAATGCCGAAGGGTTCCAACTCCTGAAACAGCTTACGCAGCGGCTCGGCGGCACGGTCGCATCCTCCAGAGCCGCGGTCGACGCGGGATGGATCGACCACGCGTACCAGGTCGGGCAGACCGGGACGACCGTGAAGCCGAAAATCTATTTTGCGTGCGGCATATCGGGCGCGATTCAGCATGTTGCCGGCATGCAGAATTCGGGGATGATCGTCGCCGTCAACACCAATGAAAACGCTCCGATCTTCGACATTGCCGATATCGGAATTGTCGGGGACCTTTATCAGGTGATCCCTGCCATCATGGAAGAGCTCGACAAGCGGCCGGTTTAAGTTCGGTTAAACAGGCAAGGCGGTCCGGCGGCTCCAGGGTGGAGCGGTTCAGGCAGAATAAACCATTTTGAATTACGTAAGGAGGAAAAATGAAAATGAAAACCCCATTTTTTACCGAAGACCATGAAGACATCCGCGAAATGGCCCGCGACTTTGCGGAAAAGGCCCTGGCGCCCATCGCCGCCGACGTTGACAAAAACGACGCGTTTCCGCGGGAGGTTGTGGAGACCATGGCCGGGATGGGCTTTCTCGGCCTGAAAATCCCGGAGGAATACGGCGGGTCGGGCATGGATATGCGCAGCTATGTTTCCGTGATGGAGGAAGTGGCCAGAAAGTGCGCCACCGCCACTATTTACATCTCCTCCGCGAATTCCCTTTCCACCGCGCCCATCATCCTTTCCGGCACCGAAGAGCAGAAGCGGAAATATCTGCCGGGAGTGGCTTCCGGAGAAAGCATCATCGCGTTCGGCCTCACCGAGCCGGGCGCCGGCTCCGACGCCGCGTCCCTGGCAACCAAGGCCGTGAAGGACGGGGACGACTATATCCTGAACGGGCGCAAGTGCTTTATCACCTTCGCTCCGGTGGCAGACTATACCACGGTTTATGCCAAGACCAGTCCGGAGAAGGGCGCGAAGGGCATCACCGCTTTCCTCGTGGACATGAAGCTGCCGGGCGTTTCTACGGGAAAACCGGAGGAGAAGATGGGCCAGCGCGGCGTGCCGGTCAGCGACGTGGTGCTGGACGACGTCCGCGTTCCGGCGGACTGCATCCTCGGCGAAGTCGATATGGGTTTCATCAACGCCATGAAGACGCTGTCCGTCGGCCGCGTCGGTGTCGCTTCCATGTCGCTGGGCATTGCGCAGGAGGCGCTGGACCTCGCCGTGGAGTACACCAAGGCACGTGTCCAGTTCGGCAAACCGCTGGCGAAAAACCAGGCCCTGCGGTTCATGATGGCGGATATGGAGACCAAGCTCAACGCCGCCCGCATGCTCACCTACAACGCCGCCTGGATGATGGACAGCAAGCAGGACGCCACCAAGGCCGCCTCGATGGCCAAGTATTACGCCGCAGAGTCCGCCTTTGACATTGTGAACAAATCCCTGCAGCTCCACGGCGGCTACGGCTATTCCAAGGAATACGAGATCGAGCGCCTCTACCGCGATATCCGTATCACCAGCATTTACGAGGGCAGCTCCCAGGTGCAGCAGATGGTCATCGCGGGGCAGCTCCTGAAATAAAGCTCTGACCGCGCCGCAGTGTTGCGGAGGACGGGGAAAACGGGGAGAGAATATGGATAAAAAGGAAAATCCGTCCGCCGCCTGCGCGGCGAGGTGGGTCTATTTGCTGGCCGGCACGGTCAGCATGCTGTTCGCCGGAATCATCTATGCCTGGTCGATTTTAAAAGCGCCGCTGGCCGAGGCCTTCGGATGGACGCCGTCCGGCCTGGGATTGAATTTTACGCTGACCATGTGCTTTTTCTGCATCGGAGGCGTGGTTTCCGGCTACCTGACCAGACGGACGTCCCCGAAAGTTCCGGTGATTGCGGGAGCGCTTCTGTTCTTCTTCGGATTTATGATCGTGTCCCGCATGTCGGGCGGCGGGATCGCCTTACTGTACCTTTCTTACGGCGGCATGGGCGGGTTCGGAATCGGGATGGCCTACAACGCGGTCATTTCAACGACCAGCGCCTGGTTCCCGGACAAGAGGGGGATGTGCTCCGGCTTCCTGATGATGGGCTTCGGGCTCAGTGCCCTGCTGCTGGGCAACCTGGCCGGCAGAATGATCGGCGCGGGGTCCGTCGGCTGGAGAAACACCTATTTCATTCTGGGCGCCGCCATCGGGGCCGTGCTCCTGCTGACCGGCCTGATGATCCGTCTCCCGCCTTCCGGCATGCGGTTTCCGCAGCCGAAAGCGGCCCGAAAGGCGGAGCCGGAGGAAAATTTTGAGCGGAAGGATTACACCACGGCCGAGATGGTCCGGCGCGCGACCTTTTGGAAGTTTTTTCTCTTCTGCATCACGACGAGCGCGGTTGGCAGCACCGTCATCAGCTTTGCAAGGGACCTGACCATGTCCGTCGGGGCCGCGGCGACTCTGGCGACCGCGCTCGTCGGCGTTCTGTCGGTCTGCAACGGACTGGGTCGGATTTTTGCGGGCTTTTTGTTCGATGCGCTGGGCCGCCGCCGCACCATGCTCGCCACGAGCGCCATTACCATTCTGGCCGCCGCCGTTCTGCTGGTTTCGGTCCTGAACCGTTCGCTTGCCCTTGGGATCGCGGGGATCTGCCTCACCGGCGTTTCTTACGGCTGTTCCCCCACCATCACCCCCGCTTTCGTCGGAACATTCTATGGGATGAAGCATTTGGCGGTGAATTTCAGCGTCGCCAACCTCATGCTCATTCCGGCCTCCTTTACCGCGACGCTGGCCGGCTCGCTGGTTGCTTCAACCGGCTCCTATGTGCTGCCGTGCGCCGTTCTTCTCGTCTTTTCAGTGGTTTCTCTGCTCCTGTGCCTCGGAATCAAGCGGCCGTGACTTTTTCCCTTTCGGGCTGTTAAGCTCCCGGAAACATACCAAAAGTGTAAAAAGCGCCTTGGAGACGGAAGCCGTCCCCAAGGCTGTTTTTTTCCGGCATGGATTTCTCCGCTGAAAGCAAGCTGATTTTTTCCTGTAAAAAAAGACGGTTTGGATTGCCATCGCTTTTTTACAGGAATATAATAAAACGTAAAAAGGATTGTTTCCTGAGTGTGCCGCGATTTTTCCCCCTGTCGGCGCATTGCAGTAAAAAATTCAATTGGCTGAAATACGAGGACGATAGGAAGAGGATACATAGCGTTGAATAACCAATATGAGGAACGACTTGGCACGGGCCGCATGCTGCCGCTGATTTTTCAAATGGCACTGCCGTCCGTTGTGGCTCAGCTGATCAATCTGCTGTACGGCATTGTTGACCGTATCTATATTGGCCATATCCCCGCGGCCGGGACGGATGCTCTGGCGGGCGTCGGCGTTACCAATTCCGTTATCATTCTGATTTCCGCGTTTTCTCAGATCGTTGCCGGCGGCGGGGCGCCGCTTGCTTCGATTGCGCTCGGGAAAGGGGACCGTGAGCGCGCCGAAAAGATTCTTGGGAACGGCTTTGTCATGCTGCTGGCTTTCACGGCGATAACGGTGTCGCTGTCCTATCTTTTCATGGAACCGGTCCTGCGCCTGACCGGCGCGTCGGACCGTACGATCGGATACGCGACGGAATACCTTTCCGTTTATCTGACCGGCACCCTGTTCGTGCAGATCACGATCGGCCTGAACAATTTTATCAGCTGCCAGGGAAGGCCGGGCGTTGCGATGTGGTCCGTGCTGATCGGCGCGATTCTGAACATCACGCTGGACCCGGTGTTTATTTTCGTATTGAATATGGGGGTGGCGGGCGCTGCGGTTGCAACGGTGATCTCTCAGTTCTGCAGCGCGGTGTGGGTGACCTCATTCCTGTTTTCCAAACGTGCTTCCCTGCGGATCCGGCCGAAATATTTAAAGCCGGACCGAAAGGTGATCCGCTCGGTGTTTTCGCTCGGCGTCTCCCCGTTCATCATGGCAAGCACGGAAAGCCTGATCGGATTTGTACTGAACGGCAGCCTTGCGAATTTTGGCGACATTTATGTCAGCGCGCTGACCGTCATGCAGAGCGCCATGCAGATTGTCAGCGTGCCGCTGACAGGGTTTGCGCAGGGCGTCATTCCGGTTATCAGTTTTAATTACGGCCACGGGAATCCGAAGCGGGTGAAGGCGGGTTTCAAGATTTTGCTGGCCACCATGTTCTCCTGCAACTTTGCACTGATCCTTTTGATGATTCTATTTCCGTCCGCGATCGCGAGGCTGTTTACCGACGACGCGGCGCTGATCGGCGTTGTTGCGAAAGTCATGCCGGTATTCCTCGCCGGAATGAGCATTCTCGGCCTGCAGCGCGCCTGCCAGAATATGTTCGTCGCGCTGGACCAGGCGAAAATTTCCGTCTTTATCGCGCTGCTGCGAAAAGTCATTCTGCTGATTCCGCTTGCGCTGATCCTGCCGCATTACATGGGCGTTATGGGCGTCTATTCCGCGGAAGCGATCGCGGACGCTACGGCGGCGATCCTCTGCACCGTGATCTTTTCAGTGGAATTTCCAAAAATTCTGGCGTCAATGACAGCCTGAGAATCATCGCGGACTGAAAAACGTGCGGCCGGAAAGTTTCCAAAGCTGCGTGCCGGACTCAAGTTTTAACGGTTGGGAGAGTGTACAATATGGAAATATTGATTCGAAAATACGAAAAGAGCGATGTATCGAAGATGGTGAAAATCTGGAATCAGGTTGTCAATGACGGCGTCGCCTTTCCTCAGATCGAACCTCTGGATGCGGAAGACGGCGAAAAGTTTTTTAAAGCGCAGTCTTACTGCGGCGTTGCGGAAGATCCGGACGCCCGGGAGGTGATCGGATTGTACATCCTGCATCCCAACAACATAGGAAGATGCGGACATATCGCAAACGCAAGCTATGCTGTCGGTCGTGACGCCAGGGGCCGCCATGTGGGTGAAAAGCTTGTGATTGACAGCATGAAGCAGGGGAGCGGACTTGGATTCAGAATATTGCAGTTCAATGCCGTGGTTCAGTCGAACGTCAATGCCAGGCATCTTTACGAAAAATTGGGGTTTCATCAACTGGGCTTGCTGCCCAAGGGGTTTCTGATGAAGGACCGCACCTATGAGGACATTGTCCTTTATTACCATGAGCTGTAGCGGATAACAATGGCGAAAATATGAAATGCCTGTTGCAAGAGAGGGCGAACCGCAGAAGCCTGTGGTTCGCCCTTGCCTGCTTTTCAGCCCGGCTCCGCCCGAAGAACAAAAAGTCTTCGTCATCTCTGAATAATGAGCTTGACAGCACGGCGGATTCTGATTATACTGTTGTATATGAAACTGTCATAGATACAACATTACTGGACAAAAAGGACAGGAAAGAAATGAGAAATGAGAAAAATAAGAATCGGAATGGAACTTCGGTCGCTGAACAATCTGATCCGGCGCTATTTTGAGTTTTCCTCCCATAAAAAAGAAATTGAAACCGTTACCGGCAACAACGGATGGATCATCGGCTTCCTGTCAGAGAATGAGGGCAGGGAGATCTACCAGAAGGATTTGGAGGACCGTTTCACCATAACCCGGTCGACGGCTTCGAAGGTACTCAGCCTGATGGAGCGGAAAAACCTGATCCAGCGGCAGGCAGTCACCCAGGACGCGCGCCTGAAAAAGATTGTTCTCACGGAGAAAGCAAGGAAGATCGCAGGGCTTATGTGCAAAGATGCGGAAAGGATGGAACGGACGCTGCTGCGGGGATTCACCCAGGAAGAAACGAAAATGCTGTACTCTTATCTTGAAAGAATGAAAAAAAACATATCGAATACCAGGAAGGACCGCTAAGGAGAATTTTCCATGATAAAAAAGCTTTTATCCAGCGTGGGGGAATACAAAAAGGACACGATCCTCGCGCCGGTTTATGTTACGTTTGAATCCATTTTAGAAATCGTGATTCCCACCTTGATGGCGTATCTGATCGACAACGGAATCAGCAAAAACAATATGTCCTATGTCCTCTGGATGGGGTTGGTGCTGGCGGCCGCCGCGATGCTCTCGCTGCTGACCGGATTTCTTGCGGGCCGCAGCGCGGCGATCGCCTCCGCGGGCTTCGCGAAGAATCTGCGCGGGGATATGTTCCACAACGTTCAGGAATTTTCATTTTCCAACATCGACAAATTTTCGACCGCCAGCATTATCACACGCCTGACCACCGACGTCACCAACGTGCAGATGGCTTATCAGATGCTGATCCGCCTCGCGGTCCGCGCGCCGATGGTGATCGCGTTTTCCCTGATTTTCTCCTTCCGGATCGATGTCCATCTGTCCCTGATTTTTCTCGCGACCATTCCGGTGCTCGGCTTTGGCCTGTGGCTGATCATGTCGCATGTGCACCCGATTTTCGTGCGGGTGTTCAACACCTACGACAGGCTGAACAGCGTCGTGCAGGAAAATCTGCTCGGCATCCGGGTCGTCAAATCCTATATCCGCGAAGAACATGAGGAAGAGAAATTCGCCGGCATTTCACAGTCCATTTTTCAGGATTTTACAAAAGCGGAAAAGCGGCTGGCGTTCAATATGCCGCTGATGCAGTTCTGCCTTTACGTCAGCATGCTTCTTCTCTCCTGGTTCGGCGCCAGGGAGATCGTCGCCTGCGGCAACAATCCCGTTCAGGGGCTTTCGACGGGCGAGCTGACCAGCCTTGTCACCTATGCGATGCAGATTCTCATGAGCCTGATGATGCTCTCCATGGTGTTTGTCATGATTATCATTTCGCGCGCTTCGGCCGAGCGCATCGTCGGGATTTTAAGCGAGGAAAGCGACCTGAAAAACGGGGAAAACCCCGTGCGCGAGGTCAAAGACGGGTCGGTCGCCTTTCAAAACGTCACGTTTTCCTATGCGAGAAAGGCCGACAAGCCGGTCCTGGACGGGATCAGCCTTTCCATTGCGTCCGGGGAAACCGTAGGAATCCTCGGCGGCACCGGCTCTTCCAAGTCGAGCCTGGTGCAGCTCATCCCCCGGCTTTACGATGCCACGGGCGGAAAAGTGACCGTCGGCGGCGTGGACGTGCGGGACTACGACCTGAAAGCGCTCCGCAACCAGGTGGCGATGGTGCTGCAGAAGAATGTCCTTTTTTCTGGCACCGTCAAGGACAATCTGCGCTGGGGCAACGAAAGCGCGACGGATGAAGAGATGGTTCACGCCTGCAGGCTCGCTCAGGCCGACGGGTTTATCCGGGAGTTCCCGGACGGGTACGACACCTATATCGAAGAGGGCGGCACCAACGTCTCAGGCGGGCAGAAGCAGCGGCTGTGCATCGCGAGGGCGCTGCTGAAAAAGCCGAAGATCCTGATCCTCGACGACTCCACCAGCGCGGTCGACACCAAGACCGACGGGCTCATCCGCCAGGCCTTCCGGGAGGAGATCGCAAACACGACGAAGATCATCATCGCGCAGCGCGTCTCGTCCGTTCAGGACGCGGACAAGATCATCGTCCTGGACGACGGCAGAATCGACGCGGCCGGCACGCATGAAGAGCTGCTGAAAACCTGCGAAATTTACAGGGAAGTTTATGAATCCCAGAATCAGGGAGGTGTTCTCGATGAGTGAAATGCCGGCGGAAAACGCTTTAAAAGACCAAAACAGGCCGCCGGTCCGGCGGTTCAAGCCGGGCACGATCAAACGGCTGTTTTCCTATATGGCCGTTTACAGGCTTCATCTGATTTTTGTCGTTGTCTGCATTCTGGTCAGCGCGGCCGCGAACGCGGGTTCCTCGCTGTTCCTGCAGACCCTGATCGACCGCTACATCGTTCCGCTGCTCGGGCGGCCGAATCCCGTCTTCACGGGACTTTTGCACGCGCTTGCCATGATGGCCTGCATCTACGCGGCGGGCACGCTCGCGACGCTGCTTTACAACAGGATGATGGTCGTCGTCGAGCAGGGCACGCTGAAAAAGATCCGCGACGAAATGTTCACCCACATGCAGACCCTGCCGATCCGGTACTTTGACACGCACACCCACGGCGACGTGATGAGCCGTTACACCAACGACACCGACACGCTGCGCCAGGCGATTTCCCAGAGCCTCCCGCAGATGTTTTCCTCCGTCGTTTCCGTGTCGGCCGCATTCCTCTCCATGCTTTATCTCAGCGTCGGGCTCACCGCTTTCGTCGCCGTTTTCGCCGTTGTCCTGCTGAAGGTCATCCGAGCCATCGTGGGCAGAAGCGGAACCTATTTCATGAAGCAGCAGCAGTCGCTGGGCGGCGTGAACGGCTATATTGAAGAAATGATCAACGGGCAGAAGGTCATCAAGGTCTTCTGCCACGAGGAAAAGGCCAAAGAGGAGTTCGACAGAAAGAACGAAGAGCTTTGCTATTGCGCGACCCAGGCGAACATCTACGGCAACGTCACCATGCCGGTCGTCGGCAATATGGGCTATATGCTCTACGTACTTCTCGCCATTGTCGGGGGCGCGGCGGGGATTGCGGGGATTCCGAACCTGGGCCTGACCGGAGTTCACGCGCTGACGATCGGAACGATCATCTCTTTTCTCACCCTGTCCCGCAGCTTCATCAACCCGATCGGCCAGATTTCCATGCAGTTCAACATGGTGGTCATGGCACTGGCCGGCGCTTCCAGGATTTTTGAACTGATGGATGAGGAGAGCGAGCAGGACAGCGGTTACGTCACCCTTGTCAACGCCAGAGTGGAAGACGACGGGACCGTCGCGGAGTGCGAGGAGCGCACGGGGAACTGGGCGTGGAAGCATCCTCACGGAGACGGCACGGTGACTTACACGCCGCTCCGGGGCGACATCCGCTTTTTCGACGTGGATTTCGGCTATGAAGAAGGAAAGACCGTTCTGCACGGCATCACGCTCTATGCGGAGCCCGGCCAGAAAGTGGCTTTCGTCGGAGCGACCGGCGCGGGAAAAACGACGATCACGAACCTCATCAACCGCTTTTACGACATTGCCGACGGGAAGATCCGTTACGACGGCATCAACATCAACAAGATCAAAAAATCGGACCTCCGCCGTTCGCTCGGCGTCGTCCTCCAGGACGTGAACCTGTTTACAGGGACGGTGATGGACAATATCCGTTACGGCAAGCTGGACGCGACGGACGAGGAGTGCATCGCCGCCGCGAAGCTGGCGAACGCCGACGGATTTATCCGCATGCTCCCGGAGGGGTACCAAACCGTGCTGGAGGGCGACGGAAGCAGTCTTTCCCAGGGGCAGCGGCAGCTCATTTCCATCGCCCGCGCCGCAGTGGCCGACCCGCCCGTCATGATCCTCGACGAGGCGACGTCCTCCATCGATACCAGAACCGAAGCCATCGTTCAGAAGGGAATGGACGCGCTGATGAAGGGAAGAACGGTGTTCGTCATCGCCCACCGGCTTTCCACCGTGCAGAACTCCGACGTCATCATGGTGCTGGAAAATGGACGCATCATCGAGCGCGGGAGCCATGAACAGCTCATTCAGGAAAAAGGGAAATACTATCAGCTTTACACGGGCGCCTTCGAACTGGAATAAACGCCGCGCCTCTGTGATTTTTCCCTGAGATATTCTGAAAAAAACCGCTGCGTTTCAATTTCGACAGCGGCTTTTTTATGGTCAGAATCGGTTGTGATTTTCTGTCCCGGATGTTATGATAAAAAAAGCGGGAGGGGGGCCTTGGATGTTTGAGATTCGCAAAGCAGTTCCGGAGGACGCGCTGGGAATTACGATTGTTAACGTGTATACGTGGAAAACAACCTATACGGGGCTGATGCCGGACGATGTGATCGACGCGCGGATTGCGGAGCTGATGGAAAGGACCGAAAAATGCCGGACCGAGATAGAGGAAAATGACAATTTCATGGTTGCGTCCGTTGAAAACAACATCATCGGCTTTTGCCGCTGCGGAATCTCCAGAAACCCGGCGTATCGGGATTCGGGGGAAATCTATGCCATTTATGTCCTGCGCGGTTTCCAGGGGACGGGCGCGGGAAAGGCCCTGTTTTCGGCGGGCGTGCGGGAGCTTACCGCCGCGGGGTGTTCTTCCATGATCGTCAACTGCCTTCAGGGCAATCCTTCGCTGGGCTTTTACCGGCATATGGGTGGAAAAGTCGTTGCGCAAAGACGGGATGAAATCAAGAACAGAACCATCACGGAAGATATGATCTATTTCAATCTAAAATAAACGGAAAGAATATGGAGCGCGACGATGACGCATTCAAAGGCTTTTTACGGGAATCTGACGGCGATTCTTACGATTCTGATTTGGGGAACGACATTCATTTCCACCAAAATACTGCTGCGGAGCTTCACTCCGATTGAGATTCTGCTGATGCGGTTTCTTCTTGGGTACGCCGCTCTCTGGCTCATGCGTCCCCGCTGGTTCTCAATCAAGCCGCTTCGGCAGGAAATTTTGTTTCTGCTGGCGGGGCTGTGCGGGGTCACGCTCTATTACCTGTTTGAGAACATTGCATTGACGTATACGCTGGCGGCGAACGTCGGTGTGATCGTTTCGATCTCTCCCTTTTTTACCGCCCTGCTCGCTCATTTTTTATTAAAAGGCGAAAAGCTGAGAGTCCCCTTTCTGATCGGTTTTCTGACGGCGATCCTTGGAATTTCGCTGATCGATTTCAATGGGGGTTTCGTTTTAAAAATAAATCCGTTCGGGGATTTCTTGGCGTTATGTGCGGCGGCCGTCTGGGCGGCCTATTCGATTTTGATGAAAAAAATCAGCAATTTTCAGTATCCGACCATCGAATGCACGCGCAGGGTGTTTTTTTACGGGATCCTTTTGATGATTCCTGCAGCCTGCGCTTTTGGAGTCCATGTTGAGATCAAAGAAATGTTCACCCGGGTCAATCTGTTCAATCTTCTGTTCCTGGGCCTGGGGGCTTCGGCCCTCTGCTTTGTGACATGGAATCTGGCCGTCAACGCCCTGGGCGTCGTGAGGACCAGCATCTATATTTATCTGGTGCCGGTGATTACGATTACCGCGTCGGCCCTGATCCTTCGGGAACGGATCACCTGGATCGAAATCGTGGGAGCGGCGTTTACCATGGCCGGCCTCTTCGTTTCCATGGCGGGATCGAGGGAGAAGGTTCCGGAGCTTCCGCTGAATTCCAGAGGGACCTCCCTGTAGAAATGAAAAGAAATTCGAGGTGATTGTATGAGCGACATTCATATCGATCCAAGAGTATATCACGAGAAGCCGGCAAACGTCCGCCTTCCGAAGGAAATGGCTGTCTATGAGCTGCTGGACAGGCTTGAAATCCCCTATGCGCGCCTGGATCATGACGCGGTGGGGCATGTGGAATCCTGCGGGGAGATCGGCAGGATTCTGGGAGTCGAAATCTGCAAAAACCTGTTTCTGTGCAACCGTCAGAAAACGGAGTTCTATCTTCTGATGATGCCGGGCAGAAAGGAGTTTCATACGAAGGTTCTTTCCCAGCAGACCGGCAGTTCCCGCCTTTCCTTCGCGGGGGAGGAGTTTATGCAAGAATACTTGAACGTCACTCCCGGTTCCGTCAGCGTCATGGGTCTGATGAACGACCGGGAGAACCGGGTCAGGCTGCTGATGGACCGCGACGTTGCGGAATCGGAATTCATCGGGTGCCACCCCTGCATTAATACGTCCAGCCTGAAGATCAAAACAAAGGACCTATTTATAAAATTTTTCCCCTTTTCAGGCCATGAGCCGACGATTGTGACACTTTAGAAAAGGAATCGCCGATTTTGTTATCTTTGCGGCGGGCCTGAAAGGCTCGGCGCCGGGACGCAATGCGGCGGGGAGGTACCCTATGTTGAACTTAGAGAAAGCGGAAGAAAAAATCTCAGAAGAACTGTCCGGACTGGCCTGTGATTCCGAAGCGTACTGGGGCTATGACAAGAATTATATGGATCAGTTCAGAAGATATTATAACGTCACGGCGGATTTTATCCGGTCCAATCCGGTCCGTGTTTTAAAAGAGGGAGACCGAACCGTCGGATTTTTCGGGCTCCAGAGCAACGAATCGAACTGGCAGCTTGAATTTTTCTACGTTTGTGCCGCTTCCATTGGAAAGGGATACGGGCGGAACTTGTGGAATGAACTGCTTGCTTTTTGCAGGGAAGAAAGGATCGGCCGGTTCGAGTTCGTAACCAGCCCGCAGGCGGTGCCGTTCTATGAGAAGATGGGCGCGAGGGTCGTCGGGGAAGAGGCGTCGCTGCTAAAAAAGGGGCGAACGATCCCCAAACTGCTGTATTCGCTGGAAGAATAAGGCCCGGATACGAAGGGGAAATCTCCGTAAAGTAGTTTAACTTTAAAAAGGCTGACACCCCTTGGGGTGTCAGCCTTTTGGCCTGGAAAGATGACGCAGTGCCGGTCCTTCTGTGAAAAAGAAAGTCCTTACTATTTTCCCAGGGCTTGTCTGCCGGCCGTGTCGGCGTCCCTGACGGCCTGCATGAATCTTTCTTCGGTCGGGTTTCCGGGGGCATAGGTCCACTCGACAACCGAGGACGCTTTTTTTGCGACGACCGGAAGGTCGGCCTGGGTCAGGCCGATTTCAGCCATTGTAACCGGCAGCCCGACGCTTTTGTTAAACGCGAGAATCCGGTCCCGCTCCTCGAACTGGCGGTCGTAAGTGAGAAGGCACAGCACGCCGAACGAAACGATCTCGCCGTGCAGGTGTTTTTCGCACGCCGGAACCAGCGAACTGCCGTAATAGACGCAATGGGCGAGCGAACTGTTGTAATAATAATCGTCTTTGGGATCGGGCTGATTCTGGTGTACGGTACAGTTCGATACGATGCCGGTGAGCATGATGATATCCAGCGCAACCTGCTCAAGCGCAAACGAGACCTTGTTGTTTTTGCAGTCTTCAAGAGCCTGCGTTCCGAGGCTGAGAAGCGGCGAGGTGCACGTTTTTGCAATTCCGAGCCCCAGAAGCGGAAGATGATGAAGCTTCTTGTCGCGGCAGGCAAACACGACTTCGTATTCCTTGGAAAGCGCGTCACCGATCCCGGCCCAGAACATGTCATACGGTGATTCGGCGATGATCCTCGTGTTGATGAACGTGTGGCAGGCGGGCTGTTTCTGATAATAATACTCTTTGAAGGAGCCGTCCTTGTTATAAATCACGCTCAGGTTTGTGCAGCTCGCGCAGTTGGAAGCAAGCGTCGGAAAGGTGAAAACCGGTTTGTCCAGCATGTCACCCAGGGTTTTGACCGTGTCGCAGGCCCTGCCGCCGCCGACCCCGAACAGCATCTCCGCCTGCTGAACGAGCGGGTCCTTCTTCAGATTTTCAACGTTTTCAAAACTGGAGTCTCCGCCGTACCACAAAAAACCGAGGAGGCTGACGTCCGAACCGGCCACGCCCGCCCGGATCGCTTCCTTTGCCTTTGCCATTGCCGTCTTTCCGCCGATGACAACCGCTTTTTTGCCGAAGTTTCTTGTGATGAAAGGAATTTCACGATAACAGTCTTCTCCAACGCTGTAATGGGGTAAATAGATGTTCTGGTTTGCCATTGTCAAGACTCCTTTTTATCGTTTTAAGTGAAAAATAAAAACAAAACGAGCGATTCATCCCATTAGGACGAATCGCTCGTGATACCACCTAATTTCGTATGAAAGCGTTACTTTCATACCTCACACAGCACGGATCATTTAAGATCGATGCCGCTTCCCATTTCTACGGCGGGCTTCCGTCAGAGCCTAATCAGAAGCACGGCCTCCTTTTGGTCTGCAGCTCCAAGATGATTTCGATTTCTCCGCCGGCGAAGCGATCCCACCATCCGCTTCTCTCTTTGCCCGGTAGGGGAGAACCTACTCTTTCTTTTCTCAGCTTTTTTATTTAATTTGTTCTTTATCATAGAACAGTTTTCCGCGTTTGTCAAGAACGGTTTGGGATGCTTTTTGCTTACCCGGCGCCGCCGCCGGGCCGAAATGGAGTGCGAAGCGGCAGCACGGAAAAGAAACTTTGTAAGATTCAGAAAATTCCCGGAAAAAGTTTATATAATTTGAAGGGCACAAACTTTTGTGAATCATTCGTATTGATTTTCTTTAAAAAGTATGCTACAATTCCTTTATCATATTGTTTGGCGATGGAGCCGGCGATTCCTTTTCAGGGAATTGTCGGTTCTGTTTTTTTATTGCGGGAAGGGTCCTGAGGCGCCTGATCCGACCCGCGGGAATTGAAAATAGGGGATGTTTTTGATGAACCACGGTGACGCAGCCTGGATGCTGACAAGTTCCGCCCTGGTCCTGCTGATGACGCCTGCTCTCGCGCTGTTTTACTCCGGCATGACAAAAAGAAAAAATACGGTCAATACCATTATGAGCTGCATTCTGACCATGGGCCTTTCCGCGGTGCTCTGGGTCCTTTTCGGGTTCTCTCTTTCCTTCAGCGGAGACGTGGGGGGATGGATCGGGAACCTGAACTGGGCGGGCATGAATTTCAGCGCGATGAACGATTCGACCTATCCGCCGGATACGCTGATCTTCGCAATCTTTCAGATGATGTTCGCGGTGATTACCCCGTCGCTGATCGTCGGGGCCGTGGTGGAGCGCATGCGGTTTTCCTCCCTGTCCGTCTTTGTGGCGGTCTGGTCCGTTCTGGTCTATTACCCGATGGCGCACATGGTTTGGGGCGGCGGGTTCCTGATGAAGATCGGTTCGGTCGACTTTGCGGGGGGAAATGTGGTCCACATCACTTCCGGCGTCAGCGCGCTCGTCCTTTCCATTCTTCTGGGCAAGCGAAAGAACTATGGGAAGATTTCCTATCATCCGCACAACGTGCCGTTTGTTTTCCTCGGCGCGGCGCTGCTCTGGTTCGGATGGTTCGGGTTTAACGCCGGCAGCGCCGGGGCCGCGAATGAGCTGGCGGCGCATGCCTTTCTGACGACGAACACCTCCGCCGCGGCCGCGATGCTGACCTGGATCCTTGTGGAAAAAGTGAAAAGCGGGATGCCGACTCTGGTTGGGGCGTCCACAGGGCTGGTAGTCGGCCTGGTTGCGATCACACCGGGCTCCGGTTTCGTGCCGGTCTGGGCCTCCCTTGTGATCGGCGGCCTTGCGAGCCCGATTTCCTATTTCTTTATTTCGGTCGTCAAAAGAAAATTCGGCTATGACGACGCGCTTGACGTGTTCGGCTGCCACGGTATCGGCGGCATCTGGGGCGGAATCGCGACCGGTCTGTTTACGCAGACCTCCGTCAACTCTTCCGCGAAGTGGAACGGCCTGTTCTTCGGCAGCGCGGATTTATTCCTGCGGCAGCTGGCCGCCATCGGCGTGGCGATCCTGTTTGCGGTTGCCGGCACGCTGATTTCAATTGCCGCGGCGAAGCTGGTGACGAAACGGATCCGTGTTTCCGCGAAGGAAGAGGAGATCGGTCTGGACATCGTGGAGCATGGAGAACCCGCTTATCCGGCGTTCAACGGCATGGATTAGCTGATTTGGAGGAGAAAAATGAAGAAGATTGAAGCATATATCCGGCCGGAGCAGCTGGAAGACATCAAGGAAGCGCTGAAATCGCTGAACGTCAACGGCATCAGCGTGACGCAGATCATGGGTTCCGGGTGTCAGCGCGGGTACCGCGAATTCGTTCGCGGCACGGAGGTGGACTACAATTTTTTAAAAAAGATCAAAATCGAACTTGTCGTTTCGGACTCTCGCCTGGAGGAGATCCTTGACAAGATCGTGGAAACCGCCAAGACCGGTCAGGTCGGCGACGGTAAAATCTTTATATCGGAAATTCAGGACGCTCTGCGCATCCGCACCGGCGAGCGCGGAGAAGCGGCCCTTCGATAAAGCTGCCAAATGGAAAGAGGTCAGCCTGACTATTCGGCTGGCCTTTTTTGTTTGATTAAGATCGTGAAACGTCCCGGCTTGCAAAGGGCGACCGCCCTTTTTTCATCATTGAAGTCGGCCCTGGGATAGAATATAATAAGACTGGACCGGCTGAAATTTTAAAAATTGGAATGTTTCTCACTGATTTTAAAAAGAAGCATGAACCTTTCTATTGCCTTTGCGGAGGGACATGATATGGGGCATCTGGGCTTTTCTTACGTTGGATTCATTTTTTTGCTGATGCTGACCATTCCCAACCTGATCTGGACAAAGCACCGGCCCAAAGGATACAGCAGCAGACAGGAAAGTCCGGTTTTGCTGGTTTTTGAAAAAGCGGGACAGGTCTGCGTGACCTGCACAGCGCTGATTTTTACCGATTTGAATTTAAACGGATGGTCTTTGTGGGATTTTTGGCTGGCCGCGGCGGCTGCTTTGATGATTCTTTACGAATTCTGGTGGGTCCGCTACTTTAGAAGTCATCAAACACTGAAAGATTTTTACAGCGGCTTTTGGGGGGTACCCGTCGCGGGCGCCACATTGCCGGTCACCGCGTTTCTGTTCCTTGGAATCTACGGAAAAGTGGTCTGGCTGATCCTCTCCGCCGTGGTTCTGGGGATCGGCCACATCGGCATCCATTTGCAGCACCGGAAAGAAATACAGCCGTAATCAGGAAGATTGAGTCATCGGGGAGCGCGGGCGGAGCGGTCGCCGATTCCGGCGTGAAAGCAAACGAAAAGAAAGGAATCCTGTCGTTATGAGTAAAATGTATGAAATATTCGGAAACGACGCCTATTCCATGACCAGAAAGCTCATGGAGGCGGCGGAAGTGATTAAAAAAATTCCATCGGGCGCCAACGTTGCGCTCAAGCCGAATCTTGTGGTATCGAAGTCGCCCGATTCCGGAGCCACCACCCACGCCGGAGTGCTGGCCGGGGTGATTTCGTATCTACAGGACCATGGGATCCGGGACATCAGCGTCATTGAGGGTTCCTGGGTCGGGGACAGCACGGGCCGCGCGTTCCGCGCCGCCGGATACGAAGAGGTGGGCCGGAAATACGGCGTGCCGCTTTACGACCTGAAACAGGATCAGACCCGGACGGTCCAGACTCCCCTGAGGCCGATGGAGATTTGCGGCCGGGCATTGGACGCCGGATATCTGATTAATCTGCCCGTTCTCAAAGGCCACTGCCAGACGGCAATGACCTGCGCGCTGAAAAACTGCAAGGGCTGTCTCCCCGACCGGGAGAAGAGGCGTTTTCATGCGGAGGGGCTGATGAAACCGATCGCCGCTTTGGCCAGTGCCCTGCGGCCGCCCCTCACGATCGTGGACAGCATCTGCGGCGATCTGGATTTTGAAGAGGGAGGAAATCCCGTTTACACCGGACGCATGATTCTTGGGGAAGATCCGGTTCAGCTGGACGCCTACGGGTGCCGTCTGATGGGGCTTCCTCTTTCCGAAGTTCCGTATATCGAGCTGGCGGAGCAATGGGGAGCCGGTTCTGCGCAGGTGTGCGGGGAGGATATCTTGCGCCTGAACGAACCGTCCCAGGGCGGCCGTTATCCCAAGCCCTCCGCGAAGGTCGCGCGGCTTACTGCCGGCGTGTGTCAGGACAGCGCTTGCTCGGCCTGTTACGCCAGTCTGGTCCGCGCGCTGTATTCCTGCGGCGGAAGCCATGGGACTCCCATTGCCATCGGGCAGGGCTGGAAGGGCAGAGAATTTCAGGGCCTGGGCATCGGCCGCTGCTGCGACGGCGCCTCCAGGCAGGTGAAAGGGTGCCCTCCCACCGCGGATGCGATTGCTGCCGCGCTCACGGGGAAAGAATAAAACCGCCCCGGTCTGCCTGCGACGGAAATCAGCCCGACTCGATTTTTGAGACGGCGTGTTTTGATACGGAGCGGACATAAGGAAAACCTAAGAGGGATGATATATGATTAATTCAAGAGAATTTGCCGCGATGCTTGGAATCTCGCAGTCCACCGTTTCCAGAGCAATGAACAACAGCCCGCTTGTGCCCTTGGAAAAGCGCCAATATATTCAAAAGATGGCCGGGCAGTACGGCTTTGCTCTGAACAATCAGGCGCGGGGGCTGAAAACCAGAAAGACAGGAATCATCGGAATCTTATTTCCCACCTTTTTTGAGAGCCTCAGCAAGAATATGATGTTTGCCTATGTCTACGATGTGGTGCAGCGGGAACTGATCAAAAGCGACTATGATATCATGATGGTGTACGATTACGATGAACAGGCCGGCATGAACGCATTCGAGCGGATTGTGAAAAGCCAGAAAGTGGACGGATTTATCACGCTTCGTTCTATTTTATCCGAGCGCGACAGGGAACTGATCGAGCAATATCATATCCCCTGCGTCGCCGTTTATAACGCTCAGGAGGAAGGGGCCAATTTCCTGCTGGACGGATATGATGCCGGACGTCAGGCCGGGGAATTTTTTGGAGAACTGCGGGATTATCATTATGGATATGTTACAGTCCCGGTGTCGGAAAAAGAAGCGCAAAAGCGCTTAAATGGATTGAAAGACGGTCTTTCGCGGCGGAATAAAACAGTGGATCCGGATCGGATTCTGGAGTGCAGCCTTTCCATGGAGGCTGCTTACCGGGCGGTGATGGGGCATCGGGACCGGTTCATGGAAGGGAAAAGCGCCATGTTGGTTTATAACGACATGATGGCGATCGGAGTCGTCAATGCGCTGAAGGATCTTGGGATTCCCGTTCCGGGACAAGTCCAGGTCATCGGAATGGATGATCTCCCAATCGCTTCCTGGATTCACCCTTCGCTGTCGACTCTCCACGCGCCGATTTATGAAATGGTGCACAGCGGTTGCTCCATTTTATACCAGATGATTCATGGGCAGGAAGTGGGACCTGTGAACCAGAGTTTCCGCTATTCTTTCATTCACAGGGAGACGACGGAAGCTTTTTTGGCGGAGTAAACTGGAAACGAATCTGTGGAGTATCAACAAAACGGAATGATATATGTTGTAAAAAAGATAAAAAGAATGAACTTACATTGACAGGAAATGTGAAAAGTGATATATTTCAATTAATGAATACGTAGTCATTAGCACGGTACTGACAAATATTACCCTTGTCGTGCCACGCGGAAAAGGGCCGGGAAAAAACAACGGAGGCGCAGTAGCGCGGAAAGAGGAATCAGTAATCCATGAAGAAACCAAACGTACTTTTTATCACGACAGACCAACAGCGCTATGACACGATTGCGGCTCTGGGGAACCGGGAGATTTATACCCCGCACCTGAACTGGCTGGCGGACGAAGGGATCTCCTTTACGAACTGCTATTCCGCCTGTCCGCTGTGCATGCCGGCCCGTGCCACCATCATGACCGGGCTGCAGGCGCAGCATCACGGCCTGACCGGCAACGACAGCAACGTGCTTCCAATGAAAGGCCGCGCAACCCTGCCCGGAATACTGACGGCGAACGGCTACCAGACCAGAGCGGAGGGAAAAATGCACTTTGCGCCCATGCGCGCCTGCTATGGATTTGAACACATCGAACTGCCGATGGACTACTTCAACGAGAAGCGTCGGGAGGGAAAAGCCAGCACCCGGCTGCACGGCGTCGGGGAGAACGAGGTGGAACCCGTCATCAACTGCATGGAGGAGCGGGAGACGCTGACTCACTGGATCGCGGACCGATCGGTCGACTTCGTCGAGAACCGCGATCCCACAAGGCCATTCTTCCTGTGGACCAGTTTTCCGAAACCGCACCCGCCCCTCGATCCTCTGCTGCAATATTGGAAGCTGTATGAAGACGCTCAGATTGCCCCGCCCGAAGTGGGCGACTGGGCGACAGACCTGAGCAGGGCCCCTCTGGGGTTTTACCGGGCCACATTTGCCCTGAACAACAGCTGGCGGATGACGGAGGAACAGCTGGTCCGGTCCAAAAAGGCTTATTATGCCTGCATCACGCAGATCGATTACAATCTGGGGATTCTTTTCGCGCGGATGAGAGAGCTGAATCTGCTGGAAAACACCTGGATCATTTTCACCTCGGACCACGGCGACATGATGGGAGACCACCGCATGGGTGCAAAATACAATCATCTGGAAGGGTCCTGTCATGTGCCGCTCATCATCAAGCCGCCTGCGGAATTCGGCAGCTCCGTAAAGGAATTTGCCGGGCAAAGGTGTGAAAAAACGGTCACTCTGGCCGATCTCATGCCAACGATTCTAAGCATCTGCGGCGCGGAATATAACGGGGAGACGGACGGAACCGACCTGCTGCGGTACCGTAAAACTCCGGAGGACAGAATCTTTTTCGGGAGCTGTGAAAACCGGTATTTTGCGGTGATCGACAAGGGTTGGAAATATCTTCAGACGAACTGCAACGGCGACGAACTGATGTTCCACCTGGAGGAGGACCCCAAGGAACTGCACGATCTTTCAAAAGACGAAGCGTTTGCCGAAAAGAAAGAGGAACTGAAAGCTCTCCTGATCCGGGAGGTGGAGAGGAGCAACCCGGGGCTGGTGGAAAACGGACGGCTCAAAGTAAAAGATCATTTGAATACCATAGGGGACGTCCCCCGCTTTCCGGGTCTGAACACAACGGTTTTCCCGAGAGATTCCTTCCATTAAAGCGCAAAAAATGCCGCCCCAAAGGGGCGGCATGAAAGAGGGAGGAGTATTGAAAAAGTATATAAAGTCCTCGTAAGAGGAACTTATTGTTCGTCTGCGGGCCTGTGGTCCGGTATTCCGTCCTTGCCGCAGGCCCCGCGCAGTATATTTTTTCGATTTTCGTTTTCCTTTTGGAATGATACTAGTATAGGCGGACTTTGTTACCCGCTTATGAAACCTCTTTGAAGTTTTATGGGATTTTTTATGAATAAATCATAAACATTGCCCTCCGGGCTGCGCCGGACGGCTTTCCCGCCGCGCATAACAAAAGCAGTCCTGCCCAAACGGGCGGGGCTGCTTTGTGGATTATTGGTCTGTCGATTGATCTCATTTTAATCGGAGCAACGGCATAAAGATATCGTCGACGATCTCCGTTATGGCCGCGTCGGAAATTTCCTGCTTTGCGATCAGCTCGAACCGCAGCAGATCCCACGGCAATGAGATGATCCGGGGCGTCAGCTTTTCAAGGCGGACTTCTCCGCGAAGTTCGGCGTTTTTCAAAATCCCCATCAAAGCCTCCGCCACCTTGTCCTTGCTTTCCGCCCTCGATCGGATGGCCTGGGACATAGCCGCCCTTATCGTGTTCCACATCAGTGGTTCCATCATAAGCCCCCGGATCGTCTGCGCGCCGATGGATTTCATCGGTTCTGAAAGCCCGCGCAGATAGGCGTATATGTCGTCGCGCAGGCTGCCGGTATTCGGAATCTCCGTTTTGATTTTGGGCATATATTTTCGCAGGGCGGCCATCACGAGCTCCGTCTTATTGGCCCAGCGTCGGTAAAGTACGGCCTTATTTGTTCCCGCCCGTGACGCGATGCTTTCCATCGTCAGATGCGCATAGCCGGTTTTGTCGAGTTCATCCATCGCGGCCTGCAGGATTGCCTCTTCCAGGACTTCCCCGCGGCGGCGCGTGTCCCTTTTTTGTTCATCCATCGTTTATTTTTTCCTCCAAGCCTCAGCGCTTCCCGGGACTCTGTTGTAAAAATGCATACAGGAAACGTGAAAGTTTCTTATTTCTATGTGGAGCATGCCACTTGAAAAAACTCTGCGCTTATTCTATCATGTTCGCATAAGAAACGCAAACGTTTTTTAAACAGCAAGGAGGACTTCTCATGAGTGAAACGGAAGGAAAACCGGCAAAAGAAAAACTCGATCCGGCCGTGCTCAAAGTTGCCATCATTCTGGTTGTCGGTGCGCTTGCGCCGCTGTTTGATTCGACGATGATCAATGTGGCGATCCATACCATTGCGGCGGATATGAAGGCGGACATTTCCGTCGTGCAGTGGATCACGACGGGATACGTTCTGGCGATGGGGCTGGCCGTCCCGATTTCGGGATGGACCACCAAACGATTTGGATGCAAACGATCCTACACGCTCAAAGGGCTGTCCCTCATCAGCGTCGAGGGCATCGACGCCATCCGCGAGGCGGTCAGAGAGCTGGAGCGCGCCGGTTATATCGTCCCGCTCCAGAGCGCGCAACGAAAAAGGCCAGCTCATGGGTGCCGAGTATGTTATTTACGAACAGCCGCATCTGCCGGGTCAGCCGCCTGCGCCGGAAAAGCCTATGTTGGAAAATCCAACGCAGGATAAGCCTGCATTGGATGCTCCTGCGCAGGGAAATCCAACGCAATTAAGAACTAACTTATCAAGTACCCAAAAATCAAATACGCATGGAGCAAATCCTTATCCATCAAATCCGAGCCGGGCGGGAAACCCCGGATCGGATGGGATCGGATACGAGGACGCGGCGCAAATCCGGGAAACGGTCAAGGAGAACATCGAGTACGATTTTCTTCTTCAGAACCGCAAAACCGACCGGGAACGGCTGGACGAGATCGTCGATCTCATCGTGGAAACGCTCTGCTCCGCCAATCCGACGATCCGCATTTCCAGCGACGATTACCCCGCAGCTCTCGTCAGGGAAAAGTTCCTGAAGCTGAACAGCGCGCATATCGAGTACGTTTTCGACTGTCTGGACAAAAACACCACCTACGTCCGGAACATCAGGAAATATCTGCTGGCGGCGCTGTTCGACGCGCCCAGCACGATGGACAACTACTACTCGGCGCTGGTCAAGGGACATTCGATTAGTACCTCTGGCAGACCGTAGAAAATAAGCAAAAATTCATTTCGCAGATCATGACCAGCAAAAGTCCTGTCCGCTCCTGCGAGGACATTGACGAAACGGCGCTCTCCTACGCCGAAATCAAGGCGCTGTGCGCCGGGGACGAGCGGATCAAGGAAAAGATGGACCTCGACATGGACGTGGCCAAGCTGAAATTGATGAAAGCCAACCATCAGAGCCAGCAATTTCGGTTAGAGGACAATCTGCTCAAATACTTCCCGGAGGAAATTGAGCGCAACAAAGGTTTCATTAAAGGTCTGGAAGCGGATATGGCGACGCTGGAAGCGCACCCGCACCCGAAGGACGGGTTTGCCGGAATGGTGGTATGGAGCGATTCCCTTACCGACAAGGACAACGCCAGTGCCGCCATTCTGGAGGCCTGTAAGGAGGTCAAGGGATTGGAGCCGATGGAGATCGGAAATTACCGGGGCTTTACCATGTTGCTGTCCGTGGAGGGGTTCGGACAGGATTTTATTCTTACCCTCAAAGGGCAGATGACCCACCGGGTAACTCTTGGTAAGGACGCGCGCGGCAATCTGATCCGTATCGACAACGCGCTTTCCGATATGCCGAAGCGGTTGCAGAATGTTCACGCACAGCTTGAAAATCTCCATTTGCAGATTGCGGCGGCAAAGGCTGAGATTGGCAAGCCGTTCCCGCAGGAGGCGGAGCTTGCGCAAAAGAGCACCCGCCTCGCGGAGCTGAACGCGCTGCTGGACATCGACAGCCGCGCCCCCGCCCAGCGGCAGGCGTCGGAGGTCATGGCGAAAAGCGAAAGTCCCTCCGTGCTGGAGAGCCTGAAAACGCCCTGCGTCTGTGGGACTGGAAAAAAACTGAAACATGAATTGGCACGATAGAGAAACGGCCCCGGTACGGAATTATTTTGTGTCTGAGCCGTCGTTCCGGGCGGCTGCGGCTTTTGCCTTGCGTTTCTGCTTTTGCTCGGTTTTCTTCCGGCGTTTTTCATCTATTTCATGCAGCCAGATGCTGACCGGCACTTTCCACGGCTCGCTTTTATTGGGGATGTTTTTCACAAGGCTGCGCGGGTTCAGGCCGAGGCATTGTTCAACCGGCATTTCTTTTTCGCGTCCTGCCACATCTGTTCGCTGTATGCCATTTTTTCACCCCGCTTTACGTTAAATATCTTATCACATAATACTTGATTTTGAAATCAGGAGGTTTCATATGAATACGATACCCGTATACAAATATCCCGCCGCCTATGCGCGGGGACATGGAGAGATAGAACAATACCGCGCGTCCCACAAGGCGAACATTGCCTGCCGGGATGCCATTGATGACGCCATCCGGGACAATTACCGCAATAATTGTCTCGGCAGCGACACCGCAAAACAGGTCATTGCCGAGTTTGGGTTTGACCGCACTCTCTATGTGCTTGCAAACACGGTCCGGGAGAAAGATTGGGATGGGCGCATTGACCGCAGAAATAAAGATTGGGCGCGGACGATTCCTGTCTTTGACGATGAGAACGGCTTTGGGGATAATCGAAACCTGGAATTTATCGTAGATAGAGCGCACCCCGGTCTGGTAGACCTTTTCATCAACCAGGCGCGGCGTGAATACCTGCTGACCCAGCCCCTGACCAAAGAGGACATTCAGTCGGAGGCCGCGCGGCTGCTCCGGCGTCTGCAAGCCGAGCGAGAACCGAACAGTCCCGGCGGTACGCATTTTATGGCGCAGCTCTCGCCGGATTTTCTGCTTCGCGCTTCCACCAAAGATCAGGACCGTCTGTTTGCTATGCTGCCATTCAAGTCCCTGACCTTCTCCGCGCTCAAGGATCGGAAAGGGCTTTTCGCGTTCATCCGGAAGGATGAAAACCGCGACCAGCCCCTCCGTCTGCCGAAACCGTCCGTCAGAAAGAAACTGGAGAGCAACCGAACGGCCCCGACGCCGCCCACCACAAAGCGGGATGCCCCGGAGCGTTGACGATGGCAAAACGAGAACGGGAGATTCAGCTCAAATTCCGCGTGACCCCGCAGGAGCGGGAGCTGATCGAGCAGAAGATGGCGCAGCTCGGCACCCGGAACATGGCAGCGTATCTCCGCAAGATGGCGATGGACGGCTATATTGTCAGGCTGGAGCTGCCGGAGCTGAAGGAGGTGGTTTCCCTCCTGCGCCGGTCCAGCAACAACCTGAATCAGCTCACCAGGCGCGTGCATGAAACGGGCCGCGTTTACGACGCGGATTTGGAGGATGTCCTCCAAAATCAGGGGCGGCTGTGGAGGGCGGCGAACGATATTCTCGCCGCATCCTTGCAAAAGAACGCCCACTGCGTTATGGTAGAATTAGGAAACGAAAGGGAGGTCGAAAAGATGAGATGATATTGAAAATACTGGTCGCCCCGGTTATCGTGGCGCTGACCCTGCTCGTCTGGATTTGCTCCGCCTTGCTGTACTGCTCGGCGTGGGTGTTCGGCCTCGCAGGGACACTGCTCGGTATCTTCGGGGTGCTGGCGATGATTGCCTTATTTCAAGTCAATCGTATTTGTGAGAACAATCACCTTGATACAGCGGTTCTACTGTACTGCCGGAATAGTCCTTAATCTCACCACTTGTTAAAGCATCTTTCAAATCCAGATATCTTTTTTCACCATTCACTTCGACCAGTGCCCAAACACGGGTAAATTGATTTCCAAATTCTTCTGCATATTCCACAAAGCCTTTCAGTTTATCAACTGAATCTGCAAGGTGAGTGCCGTGAGGATCAATCAGATACGGCTTTACATCACTGCCGACTTTCTCAAAGAAGATAAAGTCGGGGTGCATGGCCCTCTTGCCGCCCTTGGCCGTATCTTGATACATAACAGAGAGAGCATGGTCGCTGCCGTTACTCGGATTACGGTACCATGCGATTGCTCCGCGTCGCAGTTCTCTTGCAACAACAGCTTTTTCCAGGATATCCAACTCAAGCGGAGCAAGATGCGTTGTCGGATTATTCATAACGTGCTTCGGATAGCTATCCTGGTCACCGTCATAAATATCCTCAATCGGCTTAACGAGCTTAACAATTCTCTGAATACCGTTGATATACATCTTTGCAGAGAAATCTGCACGTGCCGCTTCTCCGAGCGCCGCGACAACCAGATCATACTTGTGCTGCAATTCATCGAGAAGTTCTCTTGCTTTTTCCGTTACGGCAGAAACGATTGCAGGAACGCTGGCCGCTGCCGCAATACTAATATTCGCTTCTCGATTAGAAATGCCTTTGCCATGTTCCTGGGCAAAATATTTATTTGTCAGAGCCAGCTCAAAGGAAGAGTCTGCCTTTTCTCTTGCGTGTCTTACAGCATAAGCATCGGCGGTATCAGTTCTTGTGTTTGTAGAAACGCTGGTTTCATCAAACATTTTGAAAACGACATCGGTGCTTTCAATTTTGGATAGCGCATTCTTCGCCTTCTCAAATTCATCTTTGAATGTCAGTATGGAATCGTTCAGCTCACGGAGCAATTTGTCCATCACATAATCTTCAGCGTCCAGATCAACCTCGTACTTGAGAAGAAGCCCGGTATAGTCCAGTAACCCCTTAATATAATTTCGCTTCTCGGCGCTGCGCTTTCTTGACATGATGGATTCAAATGCGTCATCAACACCAAGATCCGAGTCCCACTCCACCGTAACGGGATTGACGATAACCTTCCGTCCGGAATTGCCGGAGCTGGAACCATCGTCCTCACCGCCGTCTTTTGTAAGCCGATCAACAACTTTCTGAACAGTCTGAGGATCAAAATGCGGCAGGAAACAGGATACAGAATTCAGCGTATCAATATCCACACGCCTCGCAAGCGGAGTACGCACCATACGTCCAATGAGCTGTGAGATATAGGTATCGTCGCTATGCGGTCTCATGGAGTAGATAACCTCTGCACGTGGGCAGTCCCACCCTGTTGAAATTGCCTCTTTTGCAAACAAAACAAGAATATCTACATTCTCCTGAACTGACTCAGGTGCTACATACGGAATATCAAAGCTACCGATATGTAAATTTGCGTGTTCTCCAAACACATTTGCAAAAGATTTGTTCGGGTCTATGAAATCCAGCTTTGAGGCGATCTCGGAACAAAGACTATTCAATACCCGTTCACTCACATTATCCGGTACCTGTACGACCATTAGCGCCACAATTTCAGGCGCATCTGGGTTCTGTGCACACCAACCCGCCCATGCCTGTCTGGAGTTGTTCAGAGCAGTGCAGGCATCGCTGAGATACATACTGCTAACGGGGTCTTTCGCAGCCGGAACACGAATTAGAATGGTATCTTTCAAAAGGCCGGATTCCTGCACATCACGCGGTTTAATGCTGGTCATTGGAAATGCCACACGGTCTTTCTTGCCGTTCATAGCATCCTGGAAGCGTTTGATTGTCGCGGACAACCCGATAACAACCGGCATCGGACCGAGAGAGCCAAATCCGTCAATCAGTTGGGAATAAATTGTTGCCTTATCCCGATCTGTAACTGCTGAGGAGCCAAGTCCTCTGTGCGCTTCATCGAGTACCATGTAGACATGCGTATTTGACTGGTATGTGTTTTGCAGGAGCTGCCAGAAAGTCAGATGCTCTCCGCCCTTGACAAGCATACCCGTTTTCGCCAGCTTTTGTCGGTTTAGAAAGTACACATGACCAGCGTCTAACTGAAAATGATTATCAGTAAAGGTGTTCTCAATAGTCTCAATGAGGGATGGATCAAGATCTGTCGCCGCCTTGAATTTATCAATCGTCTGGTTATTCAGCGCAGGAGAATCCGTAACCCAAAGGACACAAGCCTTCGGGTCTCTCTGAATACCGAATTCCTGTGAGCCATTGAAGATAGCTTCGATAGCGGAGGCAGCCATAACCGTCTTACCGCTGCCGGTGACAGCATAAAGGCCGCAGCTTGTTGGCTGATTGGCACCGTAATAGGTGTCGCAAGCAGCAGTTATTCGCTTGAGTAGGTCACTAACGCCCTCAATTTGGAAAGGCTTTAATTCGTATTTCATGCTTCTTCACCCCTCGCTTGAGATTTCAAAGGAACGCAGATACGATTCGTAAAGCTGCGTTACGTTCCTGTCCGGGAAAGCAGCGCACATATCTCTGTACCGAGCGTCGTGGTCGGTCACAATGAAAAGGGTCTTTACTTCAGGCTTTTTCTGTACCTCACGGGTAAAGGCACCAATGTAACGATAATTAAAGAGAACAGCATAATTCTCAGAGATGTCGTATTTTTTCCCGTGTTGGATAACACGGCCTTTGCTGCCCGCTTTCATCCATAACAGCGGTGCGATCTCGTTAAATGCCATATCTGCCTGAACAACGGACGGTTCCAGGTAATCCAAATCAAAGAAGATAGCGTTTTCCTTAAATCCATCTGCCTTGTTTATACCAACAAGTTCTGGGTATAGGGGCTTTTTGACTTTTTTATACATTTTCCCTCGAACTTTTTCATCTGTCTCCGGGTCAAAAACATCTCCCTCAAAGGGTTCGTATTGATCTGTTTCGCATCCGTAGTTTCCGTCGATACTTACTCCGTTAATCGTTACCTTTTTCACTCCCCTGCAGGCCATGTGGTTTTCTTTTTTATTATCCTGGCTGGCGGGAATATTTCTGGGACTGCTGATCTACGCTTTCAACATTATATTCGAAAATAGATTTTTAGGAATTCTATGCGGCGCTTTTTTTGTGTTTCTTGATACGGCTGTAAGAAGCCAGGCAAAACTGGTTTGGTTTTCCCCTATATCCTGGGCAATGTTGGATAATATCAACATTGGCGAAAAAGTAGCGACGCCAAATATTCAATATGTCCTAACAATGTACGCTGTTTTAATTCTATTCCTCGGCATAACAGTGATTGTAAAAAGTAAGAAACAGGCGATTGAAGTCATGCCGCCTATTTAAGAGAAGGTGTAATAATGGAAGGCAATTTCATCGAAATTAATAATGTAAGCAAATCCTTTCAAGAAGCGAAGGTCCTGAAAAACATATCGGTATCTTTCAGCCGGGGTAAAATTCATGGCCTGATCGGTCGTAACGGGTCAGGAAAGACCATGTTGCTAAAATGTATTTGCGGTTTTGTAAGACCATCCTCTGGGGAAAGATATCGATGTTCCGGAAAGCATGGGGATCATTATTGAAGCACCGGGCTTTCTACCCAATTACAGCGCATACGAGAATTTGCATCTACTGGCTATGATTAAGAATCGGATCGGCAAAAAGGAGATTCATGAGGCTATCCGACGCGTGGGGTTAGATCCTGTCAGTAAAAAACGTGTCGGCAAGTATTCTTTGGGAATGAGGCAGCGCCTCGGCATCGCGCAGGCGATCATGGAAGATCCGAGTATTCTTATTTTGGATGAGCCTATGAACGGTCTTGACAACCACGGCGTGGAGGATGTGCGAAAATTGCTTATGGATCTGCGGGATGAGGGAAAAACAATTCTGATCGCCAGCCACAGTGCCGAAGATATTGACGTTCTATGCGATACCGTTCATGAGATGGATGCCGGTGTGATGCAAACGGTAAGATGATTTTTCAATAAAGAAGGGCGTATTTTGGCAGAGGGTGAATTGTCAAGTGAAGTGCAACAGATAAGAAGAAATGACTTCAGCAGGAGTTTTCCAATTCAAACATTTACGCGGGCGGTCGTTGAGACGCTCCATGACAAATGCCACGGCTTCTGGGGTAAGTTCTGTAAAACGGGTTCCTCTGGGGAAAAACTGACGAATCAATCCGTTCGTATTTTCCACAGTTGGCTTCTGCCACGGAGAGGCTGGGCGAGTGTAATAATACAACGCTTCAAAGCGGCTCTCAAATTCACGGTGGCAGTTGAATTCGATCCCTCGATCCGACGTTACCGTGCGGAGCGGAACCTTTCCGCCTTCAAAGAAGAACTCAAAGCCCCGCATGACTTCTTCCCGTCTGATGTTGCGCAGGACGGCCAGGCAGCAGTATCGACTTTTTCGGTCGGTCACATTCAGCAAATAAGCGCGTTTTGCTTGTCCGAACCCGATCGTGTCAGCTTCCCAGTCTCCAAGTCTCTTTCTGCGTAGAGCTTCTTTGCTTCTCTCCCGGATTTCCCGCGCCCCGGCCTTGTACCCACGAGTTTCTCCATGCTGACGGCCATAGTGACGCAGTTTCATCGTAAGTTGTACGGAACGTGGCAGCAAGTCCGCGCGTAGCGACCGATATATGCTGCTGTGCGAGATTTTCATGTCCCGGTCATCCGGATAGTCTAACCGGATTCTTCCGGCAATTTGTTCGGGCGACCATGACAATTCAAGCTTTTCGGATATGTAAGCTGTCAGACGTGGGTTTTGATACAGCCTCTTCCGGCGGCATTCCATTCGCCGTTCAAGGTACCGGGCCCGTGCCGGAACGCTAAGATATTTTTGTCCCGAACGGTTCCTCTTGATCTCCCGGCTGATTGTGCCCGGATCCCTTTGCAACCTGCGTGCAAGCTGCCTCATACTGATCCCGTTATTCCACAATTGGGCTATCAATGCGCGCTCTTTTGGTGTAAGATGGTGGTAGTCCATAAAAAGCCTCTCCTTCAGTGGTGTCTTTTCAACTCCTACTGTATCATGGATTTGGCTTTTTGTGGACTCTTTCTACCCTCCTGTTGCACTTGCTATTTTAATTCACCAGAGTACAGAAGACGCAGATACGGACGAAGGGTACGGAGAAACCGTTTTTTCTTATTGCTTGGCTGTGGATTGGTAATGACGGCGGCGCTCGGATTTATCAATGCCATTCAAAAAAATCTTATCACGATACCACGTAGTGATCAGAGCATTCAAAAGAAGATCATTGACGTACCGTACATCAGTCAGCAGGGTACTTTGGCGACAGGGTGCGAATTGGTCAGTTCCATGATGATTTTAAAGTATTACGGCTATGACGTCACAGCGGACGAGATCATAAGACGGACACCTCAGTCGGATTTAACACAGTCAAATAATGGGCTGACAGGAGCTCATCCCTCTGAGGCGTTTATTGGGGATCCCCACTCTCCCAACGGATTTGGCTGTTATGCGCCGGTGATCGCCTCCGTGATGAATTCGTTTTTTGAAAGGGATGGAACCAAGAAAGCCGTTGATGTGACAGGTACGGATTTGGAATCTTTGATACATAACTATATTGAGCATGACACTCCTGTTATCATCTGGGCGACAAGCAATATGAAGCAACCCAGGGCGGGAAAAAGCTGGACTATAGAAAATACCGGAGATACTTTTCAATGGATTTCGGGGGAGCATTGCCTCGTGCTGGTTGGATATGATCAGGACAGTTACTATTTCAATGATCCTTATGAATCAAACGGCTTGATTGCCTTTGAAAAAGGCATAGTAGAGGACCGTTTTCAAACGTTGGGACAGCAAGCGGTCGTGGTGAGTTCTTGAAGTTATAACTGATCGAGGTGACAGGACTTGAAGGCAGTGCAGTTCAGGGCCGCGTTCCGCGTGCCCCTGCTCCGGGAGTCAGAAGAGGTTTCCTGTTTTTGGTCCTCCGGGCTGCACCGGCAGGTTCTCGCCTGCCGCGCACAACGAAAAAGGCCGCCCGGCCACAAGGGCCGGACCGCCTTTTTGGTCGAGGTGACAGGACTTGAAGGCAGTGCAGTTCAGGGCCGCGTTCCGCGTGCCCCTGCTCCGGGAGTCAGAAGAGGTTTCCTGTTTTCGGTCCTCCGGGCTGCACCGGCAGGTTCTCGCCTGCCGTGCACAACGAAAAAGGCCGCCCGGCCACAAGGGCCGGACCGCCTTTTTGGTCGAGGTGACAGGACTTGAACCTGCGACATCCTGCTCCCAAAGCAGGCGCGCTACCAACTGCGCTACACCTCGAAAATTCATTTGGCTTTCCCAATTATAGGGGAAACAGTCAGGGATGTCAAGATGGTGCCGGCTGTAAATAGAAAATGAAATTTTTCTAAAATTTTGATTCAAAGGTCATGGTTTGTCTATATCTATGCTATAATGAAACCATAAGCATTAAGGAATGAAAGTACAGGAGGGCTGAACTTGAAACTCAGAACTTATCGCCGCCGCGGTATTGCGGCTTTATTGGTTTGCGCTCTGGCGCTTCAATTGACCGGGTGTGCAGCATCCGGACGTCTGACGTCCGCCGTTCCATCGTCTGCTGTGACGCAGGCTTCTTCCCGGGTGCCCTCCTCTTCTTCCGCTGCGGAGTCTTCGCCCTCCTCTTCTTCCGCTTTGCTGAATTCGTCGTCGGCTTCTTCGGCCTCGTCTTCCGTCCGTAAACAGACTGCATCCGTGAAAAGTGAAGTGAAAATTCCCCTGCAAGTATCGGAGACGAAAAAATCGCAGACGGTGGAACGGAAAAGCGTGCAAAAACGCGCCTTTTCGTCGGGCGGCTACTCTACGGTGGCCCAGACCGGCGGCTACCAGTCCTTGAAGACCGATGCGGAAAGAACCCTGTATCAAATGATCGGGGACAGTGTGTATCAGGTGGCGGTTTCAAAAACGGAACAAGGTTATGCTCCGACCGGGCAGATCGCCGTTCCGGGAAAGCTGACGGAGGCTCAGATCCGTTTGGTGACGACGGCTTATCTGGACGATCATCCCGAGGTATTCTGGATCGCCAATGCTTATTCATATGGATACCGGAACAACCAGACGATTTTGCAGCTTTACTCAGAGTTGACGCAGAGCGAATGCAATACCGCCCTTCTGGCATTCAATGGAAAGATACAATCCATCGTTCAGTCGATTCCATCCGGCCTGAGTGAATTCGACCGCGAAGAATACCTGTTTGATTACATAACGAATGCCTGTACCTATGACAGCGCGGCGGTAAATGACAGCAGCGACTGGAAAGCCTTTACGGCCTATGGCACCTTGATGGACGGAAAGTCGGTGTGCGAAGGTTACTCCAGAGCCATGCTGCTGCTCTGCGGTTATGCCGGCCTCTCCACCGTTCTGATCCGAGGGACCGGCAGCGGTGTTGGCCACATGTGGAATGGGATTAAAATCGACGGGAACTGGTATCACATCGACCTGACCTGGTGCGACAGCACGAAACTGATCTATAACTATTTCAATATTGATGATCAGACGATCAAACTGACGCATGTCATTGCACCTGCCGCTTCCTCTTTGACGGATGCCCAGATCTGCGGTGACAGTTCGATCTATAATCTGACCCTTCCCGTTTGTTCTTCCATGAAAGAAAATTATTTTATTGAAAAAGGAATTGTGATTTCAACGCTGAATGATTCCGGAGACAGCGCGGTTGTTTCCGCTATCGCGGCGGAAATGAAATCCAAAAAAGCGACGCTGGCATTCCGAATTGCTTCCGGCGATTACGATGGGACGGTAAAAGGGCTGACTTCCGCGTCGCCGTTCAAAATGGCGGCTTATCTTCAGAAAGGCGCCGCGGCTGCAGGGGTATCCCTGAACCCGAAGGATATCTCTTACGTGACGGATCAATCCGATTCGGGCTTGAATGTCTTTGTCTCTTACCAGTAAGGACGGCCTTAAAAAGAAAGCTGCAAAAAAAATGAAAAAAAGGGTTGACAAGAGGAGGTTGTTTTGGTATTATAGTGAAGCGCCTTGCGAAAGGGGCGCTGCGGAAAGAGGGTCTGAAAGGGCCGGGAAGCCGCATGGGACCTTGAAAATTAAACAACGAGAGACAGAAGAAGGAACCCGTAAAGGACGAGAGTGAAAAGTACTTTCGGACAAAAAGAGACGGAAAACTCTTTCAAAAAAATCACAAGCGATACGTTAGTGTATCGGACTTTAAGAGCCGAAGACGCTCTAAAAGAGATATAAACGCCGGAAGGCGAATATATACCAAATTTTAGAGAGTTTGATCCTGGCTCAGGACGAACGCTGGCGGCGTGCCTAACACATGCAAGTCGAACGGAACCATTTTTGAGCTTGCTTAGAGATGGTTTAGTGGCGGACGGGTGAGTAACGCGTGAGGAACCTGCCTTTCAGAGGGGGATAACGTCTGGAAACGGACGCTAATACCGCATGATATTCCGGAGTCACATGGCACTGGAATCAAAGGAGCAATCCGCTGAGAGATGGACTCGCGTCCGATTAGCCAGTTGGCGGGGCAACGGCCCACCAAAGCGACGATCGGTAGCCGGGCTGAGAGGCTGAACGGCCACATTGGGACTGAGACACGGCCCAGACTCCTACGGGAGGCAGCAGTGGGGGATATTGCACAATGGAGGAAACTCTGATGCAGCAACGCCGCGTGAGGGAAGAAGGTTTTCGGATTGTAAACCTCTGTCCTCAGGGACGATAATGACGGTACCTGAGGAGGAAGCTCCGGCTAACTACGTGCCAGCAGCCGCGGTAATACGTAGGGAGCAAGCGTTGTCCGGATTTACTGGGTGTAAAGGGTGCGTAGGCGGCACTGCAAGTCAGGTGTGAAAACCATGGGCTTAACTCATGGATTGCACTTGAAACTGTGGTGCTTGAGTGAAGTAGAGGCAGGCGGAATTCCCGGTGTAGCGGTGAAATGCGTAGAGATCGGGAGGAACACCAGTGGCGAAGGCGGCCTGCTGGGCTTTAACTGACGCTGAGGCACGAAAGCATGGGTAGCAAACAGGATTAGATACCCTGGTAGTCCATGCCGTAAACGATGATTACTAGGTGTGGGGGGTCTGACCCCTTCCGTGCCGGAGTTAACACAATAAGTAATCCACCTGGGGAGTACGACCGCAAGGTTGAAACTCAAAGGAATTGACGGGGGCCCGCACAAGCAGTGGAGTATGTGGTTTAATTCGAAGCAACGCGAAGAACCTTACCAGGTCTTGACATCCAACTAACGAAGCAGAGATGCATTAGGTGCCCTTCGGGGAAAGTTGAGACAGGTGGTGCATGGTTGTCGTCAGCTCGTGTCGTGAGATGTTGGGTTAAGTCCCGCAACGAGCGCAACCCTTGTGATTAGTTGCTACGCAAGAGCACTCTAATCAGACTGCCGTTGACAAAACGGAGGAAGGTGGGGACGACGTCAAATCATCATGCCCCTTATGACCTGGGCTACACACGTACTACAATGGCCGTTAACAACGGGAAGCGAAGCCGCGAGGTGGAGCAAAACCCCAAAAACGGTCTCAGTTCGGATCGCAGGCTGCAACCCGCCTGCGTGAAGCTGGAATTGCTAGTAATCGCGGATCATCATGCCGCGGTGAATACGTTCCCGGGCCTTGTACACACCGCCCGTCACACCATGGGAGCCGGTAATACCCGAAGTCGGTAGCCTAACCGCAAGGAAGGCGCCGCCGAAGGTAGGATTGGCGACTGGGGTGAAGTCGTAACAAGGTAGCCGTATCGGAAGGTGCGGCTGGATCACCTCCTTTCTATGGAGACATGAGTCATGAACAATGGCTCAGACATCCTAGGTCGGTTACGGAAGACGACTTCTGAACAATCGTTGTTTAATTTTGAAGGCCCCAAGCTGAGCTTGGAGGCACGGCCCGCCGGTGAGAACCGGCAGGAAAGTGCCTTTAAGTGGCGGGACAGTCTGAAAAGGCTCCCGGAATCAGTGTAGGGAACTTCAGTGAGAGAGAACTGAGAAGAACCAGACAGTTGAATCACTTCCATATGGGGGTATAGCTCAGCTGGGAGAGCGCCTGCTTTGCAAGCAGGAGGTCAACGGTTCGATCCCGTTTATCTCCACCACGGACAGACGTCCGTTTCGTCGCGCACAGAACGGGCTGGAAACAGCCGGCAGAGTGCCCGCGCAACAGAAGGAAGTCCGAAAAGTGAACAGGGTGAAGGGTAAGAACCTGAAACCGGCGTTGGAAATGCGAAGGATTGGGGATCAAACCTCTAGCCAGAGCGTCCGACAACAAAATATGGGCTTATAGCTCAGCCGGTTAGAGCGCACGCCTGATAAGCGTGAGGTCGGTGGTTCGAGTCCACTTAAGCCCACCAGCGCACGACAGTGCGCTCGGGATTAATCCATACGAGAACCACATAAGCCATTCAGGCAGAGTGTGACTCGAGGATTAAGCCCACCAGCAGACTGAGTCTGCATGCACGGCCCGCCGTGAAGAAAAGAGCGGGAGACAAACTGAATCGGGCGGGACAGTCGGAAGACGCTCCCAAAAGGTTCACAATTACATATGGTATTTTGAATCCGCGACCGTGAGTCAGGGAAACCGACGGGCGAGAGCGCGACGAGAGACACTGTGTGTCAATACATATGATGTTCCGGTTCATGAAAGTGAAAAGGAATGTTGTGTGTAATCTGCAGGCTGGTAAAGGTCGCGGCAGGTAAGGTTCTTTGAACTGAAAGCTGACCCGCGACGTGCGTCAACCTCAGGTTGTACCTTGAAAACTGAATAAAGCGAGAAGCAGATAAAGCGAGAAAAGTTGTTATTCTAAAAGATTAATCTGATAGAAAAACTACAATTTTGAAGAACCAAAAAATCACATGGTCAAGCTACAAAGAGCGCAAGGGGAATGCCTTGGCACTGGGAGCCGAAGAAGGACGCGGCAAACTGCGAAAAGCTATGGGGAGTCGTAAGCAGGCTTTGATCCATAGGTGTCCGAATGGAGCAATCCGGCCGGAGTTATGTCCGGTCACCGTAAAGTGAATTCATAGCTTTACGGGGGGAACCGCCTGAACTGAAACATCTAAGTAGGGCGAGGAAGAGAAATCAATTGAGATTCCGCAAGTAGTGGCGAGCGAACGCGGAAGAGGCCAAACCGGAGGCAGCAATGCCTTCGGGGTGTGGACAGCCAAAGAGTCTGCGATCCCGAGCAGAACGGCATGGAAAGGCCGACGAGACAGTGTGAAAGTCACGTATGCGAAGGGAAAGCGGAGCGGGCTGTATCCCGAGTACTGCCGGACACGAGAAATCCGGTGGGAACGTGGGGGGACCACCCTCCAAGCCTAAATACTACCCAGTGACCGATAGTGAAGAGTACTGTGAAGGAAAGGTGAAAAGGACCCCGGAAGGGGAGTGAAAAAGAACCTGAAACCTTGTGCTTACAAGCACCGAGAGCCCGTCAACGGGTGATCGGGTACCTTTTGTAGAATGGTCCGGCGAGTGAATGTAACTGGCAAGGTTAAGTCCTTAAGGGACGGAGCCGCAGGGAAACCAAGTCTGAACAGGGCGCATGAAGTCAGTTGTATTCGACCCGAAACCGGGTGACCTACCCATGTCCAGGTTGAAGTGGGGGTAAAACCCCATGGAGGACCGAACCGACTCCCGTTGAAATGGTAGCGGATGAGGTGTGGGTAGCGGAGAAATTCCAATCGAACCCGGAGATAGCTGGTTCTCTCCGAAATAGCTTTAGGGCTAGCCTCGTATCAGATTACCGGAGGTAAAGCACTGAATGGTCTAGGGGCCGAAAGGCTACCGAAGCCTATCAAACTCAGAATGCCGGATAATCGATATACGGGAGTCAGACGGTGTGAGATAAGTTTCATCGTCAAAAGGGAAACAGCCCAGACCCACAGCTAAGGTCCCCAAACACGGTTAAGTGGCAAAGGATGTGGGGTTGCACAGACAACCAGGATGTTGGCTCAGAAGCAGCCATTCATTAAAAGAGTGCGTAATAGCTCACTGGTCGAGTGACCCTGCGCCGAAAATTCAACGGGGCTAAAATCGTGTACCGAAGCTTGGGATGCTCAGTCATTCTCCATAACCTCAATTAGCGAAAGTGAAGAAGGAATCTGGCGGCGCGCAGCGACGCGAAATTACTTAAAAGCTGAAAAGGATTGAGAGCGTGGAGAATGGCTGAGCATGGTAGGAGAGCGTTGAATGAGAGTTGAAGTCGGAGCGGAAGCGCCGGTGGATTTCATTCAAGAGAGAATGCCGGAATGAGTAGCGAGAAATATGTGAGAATCATATTGGCCGAAAGTCTAAGGTTTCTGGAGGAAGGTTCGTCCGCTCCAGGTGAGCCGGGAGCTAAGGTGAGGCCGAAAGGCGTAGCCGATGCACATACGGTTGACATTCCGTAGCCGCAGAAGGATTTAAGTAAGATGACACCTGCAAAGGGCATGACCCGGGCGTTGGTTGACCCGGGCGCAAGGGACCGAAATTTAGTAGGGAAGCATGCTTAGAGCAGGGCGAGAAAAGTCTTATGGGATATCCGATGCGCCCGTACCGCAAACCGACACAGGTAGACAGGAAGAAGATTCCAAGGCCAACGGGAGAAGGGTAGTTAAGGAACTCGGCAAATTGACCCCGTAACTTAGGGATAAGGGGTGCCTCAGAGATGAGGCCGCAGAGAATAGGCCCAGGCGACTGTTTAGCAAAAACACAGGTCTCTGCCAAATCGAAAGATGACGTATAGGGGCTGACACCTGCCCGGTGCTGGAAGGTTAAGAGGAGATGTGCAAGCATTGAATTGAAGCCCCAGTAAACGGCGGCCGTAACTATAACGGTCCTAAGGTAGCGAAATTCCTTGTCGGGTAAGTTCCGACCCGCACGAAAGGTGTAACGATCTGGGCACTGTCTCAATTACCCGCCCGGCGAAATTGTAGTACCGGTGAAGATGCCGGTTACCCGCGACAAGACGGAAAGACCCCATGGAGCTTTACTGCAGTTTAATATTGGGTTTCGGTAATTTATGTACAGGATAGGTGGGAGACTTTGAAACTCTGGCGCCAGCTGGAGCGGAGTCGTCCTTGGGATACCACCCTTAAGTTGCTGAAATTCTAACCTGCGGCCGTGAATCCGGCCGGGGGACATTGTTAGACGGGCAGTTTGACTGGGGCGGTCGCCTCCAAAAGCGTAACGGAGGCGCTCAAAGGTTGGCTCGGCACGGACGGAAACCGTGCGGGAGAGTGTAAACGCATAAGCCAGCCTGACTGCGAGGATGACGGTCCGAGCAGAAACGAAAGTTGGAGTTAGTGATCCGGCGGTATGAGAGTGGAATTGCCGTCGCTCAACGGATAAAAGCTACCCTGGGGATAACAGGCTGATCTCCCCCAAGAGTCCACATCGACGGGGAGGTTTGGCACCTCGATGTCGGCTCATCACATCCTGGGGCTGTATTCGGTCCCAAGGGTTCGGCTGTTCGCCGATTAAAGTGGTACGCGAGCTGGGTTCAGAACGTCGTGAGACAGTTCGGTCCCTATCTGTCGTGGGCGCAGGATATTTGAGGAGAGCTGTCCTTAGTACGAGAGGACCGGGATGGACGCACCTCTGGCGCACCAGTTGTCATGCCAATGGCACAGCTGGGCAACTATGTGCGGATCGGATAAACGCTGAAAGCATCTAAGCGTGAAGCCGACTCCAAGATTAGATATCCCACAGCATAAGCTGGTAAGGCCCCTTGTAGACTACAAGGTTGATAGGCTGCGTGTGTAAGCACGGTAACGTGTTCAGCTTGGCAGTACTAATAGGCCGAGGGCTTGACCATATTTTTGGTTTGCCCGTTCAAGTTCGCTTTTCCCTTCTCAGTCTTTATTCAGTTTTGAAGGTACGATATGTATCTGAAAAAACAGTGCGGGAAAACCCCGTAAGCCGATGGCATGATCGCCGGAGGCGCGTGCCGACCGCATGGTCTATGCACCATTAGCTCAGTTGGTAGAGCACCTGACTCTTAATCAGGGTGTCCCGGGTTCGAATCCCTGATGGTGCACCAAAAGGTAAGCCGGAAAAGGGGTCAGGGACCCTGACTTCCGGACCGGCCGAAAGTGTCGGATTTGATATGGCCCGTTGGTCAAGTGGTTAAGACAGCGGCCTCTCACGCCGTTAACGTGGGTTCGAATCCCGCACGGGTCACCAAGATTTCTAGAATTCTAAAGCGGATTCGAACTCGAGAGGGTCTGAGCGTTAAGAAGTTTTGCCGGTGGTAGAACTTTAGCGAAGAGTGGTGAAGCGCGAAAGTGCAAGCCGGAAGGATGCGGAGCATCCGGTCGAATCCCGCACGGGTCACAGGATTGGTGTTTGATAATTCAATAGGTTGGAATTTAGTTGGTGCCGATTGCGATGAGGGTACACCCGTTCCCATTCCGAACACGGAAGTTAAGCTCATTTGCGCCGAAGATACTTGGCTGGTAACGGCCCGGGACAATAGGTGGTGCCAACATTTTCATATTCCTCGTTAGCTCAGCTGGTAGAGCATGCGGCTGTTAACCGCAGGGTCGTTGGTTCGAGTCCAACACGGGGAGCCAAAATCAGCAGTTCATGCAGAGCATGGGCTGCTGTTTTTTTCTTGCGGCTTTAGCAATAAAAGAACCACTAGCTTTGCAGGTGAGATGAGAATCTTTAGATACAAGAAAATCTCCTTTTGTTAAAATAGATGCAGGTCTGCCAACCGCATTAACAACAAAAGGAGATTTTGTCATGAAAGACATACAAAGTTTATCACATTCAAAGTGGAGATGCCAGTATCATATTGTATTTGCTCCAAAATATCGCGGAAGGGAAATATATGGGCAGATAAAAGCGGGGCGATGTATCCAGGTTGGGCGCACCCGGTGCGGCGGAGTCACTTTTGCAACAATATGGTTTCAGCCGCGGCCGCCGTAGGCGAGTCCGGACCGGACGGCTCTGATCGAATTTGGGCCGTTGGTTTGTTTCCATCTGCTCTGTTGCCAGCCGGTTTGGACTTTATGATATTAGGGCTGACTCAGATACATATTGGGCGGAGCATTATATTCGTCCAGAACATAAAATGTCTGAATGCTGGAAACACCCTCCATTATACTGAGCTGCCCATGATATTTTTGAAGATTTTCCGAAGAAGTTGCAAATATTTCGATTAAAAAGTCAAACTCTCCTGTTAGATACAAACAATGGCTCACATACGGCAGGGCGGAGACCTTTTGAAAAAACACTTTATGGTACCTTGAATGCTCCATGGCGATGCCGACCAGCATATGAATATTTAATCCGAATGCTTTTGGATTCATTTGCACCGTATAACGCAAAATAACATTATTTAATAATTTATGTATTCTCTCGTTTACGGCTGAGGTTGACAAACAAACCTGCTGTCCGATCATTGCAGCCGAGGTTCTTGAATTTTCTGATAGAAGATCCAAGATTTTATAATCGATTGCATCCAAGCGATCCCACTCACTCTCTTCTTATCAAATTGGTTATGATGCCCTAGTTATATTTTTGTCGGATTGCCCATGCGGTTGATATACAAGGCAACAAGAGGGATGGGAAATTAAATACCCCTACCGCTGCAATTGTTAACTTAATTAGCTTAAGGCCGCATCTCCTTTTGAACATTACAAGCATACACTTTTTAATTTTAAAAAAGTATATAACTTAAGGGATCATTAGTCAAGATGAAATTTTGTCAAAAAATTGCAATATAACATAAAAGTGATCCACATCAAAATAATTTTTTGTGGATCACTTTTATGTTAGCTTTTTTATTTTACAGCAGCGTGCTGGGATTTGTGTAGTCGAGCTTCAATGCGTCCGAGACGCCGGCAAAGGTACATTTGCCGTCATAGCAGTTTAAACCGCTCATCAATCCTGCGTCCTCTTTCAACGCGGCCTTCAGTCCTTTATTCGCGATCTTCAGTCCGTATGGAAGCGTTGCATTTGCCAGGGCCAGCGTAGAGGTGCGGGATACGGCGCCCGGCATATTGGCAACACAATAATGGACAATTTGATCGACAAGGAAAACGGGATCGTCATGCGTGGTGGCATGGGAGGTTTCGAAGCATCCTCCCTGATCAATAGCGACGTCGACTAAAACCGCGCCGGGTTTCATCAGTTTCAGGTCATCCCTGCGTACCAGTTTGGGCGTCGCTCTTCCCGGAAGCAAAACCGCGCCGATCACGACATCCGCTTTTGAAATTGCCGACAGAACGTTGGCACGGGTACTGTACAATGTGGTGATCTTTCCGAAGAAAATATCGTCCAGATACGCAAGCCGTTTGGCGCTGATGTCAAGCACCGTTACATTTGCCCCCATGCCGACGGCCATTTTGCAGGCGTTTGTACCTACGCCGCCGCCGCCCAGGATCACGATGTTGCCGCGCTCCACTCCAGGAACGCCGGCCAGCAGCGTGCCCCTGCCGCCGAATGTTTTTTCCAGATATTTTGCGCCCTGCTGAACGGAAAGCCGCCCCGCGATTTCACTCATGGGGAGCAGACAGGGAAGACCGCCATTGGCGTCAAAAATCGTTTCAAATGCAACAGCCCGGACTTTTGACTTTAATAAAGCCTCTGTGAGAGGACGATCTGCGGCTAAATGAAAATAGGTGTAAATAGTCTGGCCTTCTCGAAAATACGGATACTCTTTTTGGATGGGTTCCTTTACTTTGTAAATCATGTCGGCTTTTTCCCACACATCCGCTGCTTTGCCCAGGATCTGCGCGCCGGCGTCCCGGTATTCTTTGTCGGTAAAACCGGAGCCCAGGCCCGCGTTTGTCTCTACCAGCACGGTGTGGCCCGCATCGCAAAACGCTTTTGCGCCGTCCGGTGTCATACCCACGCGGAATTCGTTGTTTTTAATTTCTTTTGGCAAACCGATAATCATGGAAAGTCCCCCTTTAAAATATATTGTTGCAATGCTTTCTTGAAGCATATCGGAAGCGTAAACATCAAGAGCCAAATCCGCTGCAAAGGAAACGCCGGTCCCATTGCCCTTGCACGGCTTAACTTTCTTTGACTGAAAAATGAGCCTTTGTCATTTTGATGACGACACCGGACAGACCCAGCAATGCGATCAGGTTTGGTATCATCATAAGGCCGTTAAGCGTATCTGAAATGTCCCATACAACGCTGAGGTCCATGGTGGAGCCGAAGAAGACCATAAGGACGTAAATCACCCGATAGATGGGAATGGACTTGCTCCCGAAAAGATATTCGCAGCAGCGGGCTCCATAGAGCGCCCAGCCGACGATGGTGGTGGTCGCGAAAAGGATGAGGCCGATCGCAATGATCACGCTCGCCGCCTGATTGCCGAACACGGTCGCAAACGCGGTTGCCGTCAGGTCGCTTCCGACTTTGCTGCCCCA
The DNA here is from genome assembly GCF_004103755.1 of Caproiciproducens sp. NJN-50. Classification (NCBI taxonomy): domain Bacteria; kingdom Bacillati; phylum Bacillota; class Clostridia; order Eubacteriales; family Acutalibacteraceae; genus Caproiciproducens; species Caproiciproducens sp. NJN-50. The sequence continues at coordinate 436,288 of NZ_CP035283.1, forward strand.
TGGGATCGACCAGGTTACCGCTCCGGAGGCATCCTTGGAAACGCTTGACGAAAGCACAGCAAAAGCGGTGAGGGAGCATATGACGATGGTATCGACGAAGACCTCAAAGACGCCGTACATCCCCTGCTTCACCGGGTTGGTTTCACTTGTGGCCGCGTGGGCGATCGGCGCGGTGCCAAGCCCCGCCTCATTTGAGAAAATTCCGCGCCCAGCGCCGTATTTCACGGACTGGACGATAGTGACGCCGAATGCGCCGCCCATCACGCCCGACGGAGAAAATGCGCCTTTGCAAATCGCGGCCAGAACCAGGCCCAAATAGTTGATATGGCCAAATACGACCACAAGCGCGGCAAGAATATAAATAATTGCCATAAATGGCACGAGCTTTTCCGCAAACGCGCCAATGCGCGAGATGCCGCCGATGACGACCAGTCCGACAATCACTGCGAGAATGATTCCGATGACAATGCTGATGGTGGACGAAGACCCCTTTGCATCTGGATGGAAGCTTTGAATGGCGGTGTTGATCGAAATGGCAATTGTATTGCTCTGCGTGATATTCCCGGTGCCGATGGCCGTAAGAGAACCAAGGATTGAGAACACTACCGCGAGCCATTTCCAGTTCTTCCCGAGTCCGTTCGTTATGTAGTACATCGGCCCTCCGACCCAGTCGCCCTCTTTGTTCCTCTCCCGATACTTTACGGCGAGTGTTACCTCAGAGTATTTGGTGACCATGCCTACGCAGGCGGCAACCCACATCCAGAATACCGCTCCGGGCCCTCCGAGGGCGATGGCCCCGGTCACCCCGGCGATATTCCCCGTGCCGACCGTAGAGGCCAGCGCGGTAGAAACTGCCTGAAACGGGGTGACCGAGCCTTTGTTCCTTTCCTGCTTTTGGAAGATCCTGCCGAAGGTGTTGCGCATGATATAGCCGAATTTCCGAAACTGGATAAATCCCGTGCGGATACTGAGATATAATCCTGTTCCGATGAGCAGGATAAGCGTCGGTATGCCCCACACGATGCCATTTAACCAGCTATTTGCGGACAAAATTGCTTTTACAAATGAGTCCAATGGCTTTTCCTCCTCGTTTTACCGATTTTCGTTCAAAACAGCGTCCCCGCTCCGCAAATGAGAAATCCATGGGATTCCGAGCGAACACACCATAGAACTGCTTGTTAAAATGCTGTCAATTTGTATAATATTTTTATTAATATGATCGATTTTTTATCTGGTTAAGTTATACAACACGCGATCCGGATTGTATAGTAAGGATTTTTTTTTAAACAAAATAAAATAAAATAAACGGAAATTTTTATTGCTAACAGGAAAATTTACAAAATGGTTACGCGATTGGCCACCGAAGGTCCCTCCACACAGAAAGACATTTAGGTAACATGCTCTTTGCAAATGGCGGCCGTACCAGCGCCTTAGGCGCGGCAGTGAAATAGAACTTTTACCTGCATATAAAAGAACCCCCCCGGCTGTGCCGGGGGTGACGATGTAATAACTCCCGTATGAGAGCGTTCCTTATCATACGGGAGTTATTTGTAATATATTTTATATTTCCCAGGGCTCGGCTAAAACACAATATTTGCCTCAGCCGATGCCGCCGAGAATGGCGCCGGCGATCAAAGCAATCAGCGCGCAGACGCAGTACACATATTTTGCCAATGGATAGAACCAGCCGCCGATCGGCTTTTTGATCCCCTCGCTGACGCTTTCGAGAGCGAACTTCTTTCCGGCGACCCACAAAAACATGACGCCGGCCAGCAGAGCCCCCAAGGGGCAGATGTAGATGGACACGACGTCCATCCATCCGGATACAATCGCCTGGATGCACAGCGCTCGCTGGCAATCGTTTCTTTTAAGGTTCCCCGCAACACTTGCATTTGTGTGGGAATCGTTATTTCTATGAAATAAACTGACAAGCGGGATGCATCCTTATTGCTCATCTGCTTCCGGCTTGTTCTTCGCCTTTAATTTGGCCGTATAACCTTTAAAGATTTCCAAGAACTTTGGACTCAACAGCAAAAGGGCGATCATATTTGGAATTACGATAAAGCCTACCGCCATGTCGGCGAGGTCCCAGATCTGTTCAACTTCCAGAGTAACGGAAAGGATTGGCAGCGCGAAGAACAGCCATTGGAGATATTTGACGGATTTTTCACTGAACAGGAATTCCACACAGGTCCGGAACTCAACAAAAAAGCCGATATAGCTGGAATAGGTAAACAGAACAACCGCGATACAAAGTATGATAATGCCGATTTGGCCCCAGGTGCTGCGGAATGCGTCAAAGGTAAGCACGACCCCTGAGTCGCCGCAGCTCCATACGCCGCTGCACAGAACGGTAAGGCTTGTCAGAGTACAGATGATGATCGTATCAATGAATACTTCCAAAATGCCGTACATACCCTGATGGGCCGGGTTGTCTGTCTGAGCGGTTGCATGAACAGTCGTGGCGGTGCCCATGCCGGCCTCATTGGAAAAAATGCCGCGGGAAGCGCCCCGCGCCATTGATAGGGAAATAGTCGAACCCGCAAAACCGCCAACGGCCGGCGCCGGAGAAAAGGCGTACTGGAAAATCATGCCGAACGCATGGGGAATCGCACTGGCGTTGCTGCAGATGACAACAAGACATCCTATAATATAAATAATAATCATAGGAGGCACAATTTTTCCGCAGAAATCACCGATCACTTTAATGCCGCCGGAAAGGATGACGATAATGCTGATTCCGACAACGATAATTCCGCAAAGGATCATCGGAACGTTGAACACATCTTTTACGCAGGATGCCAGCGTGTTGGTCTGTACGAAACAGGCGTCTGTCAGAACGTCGATAAACAATGCGACAGCATAAATGCCGGCCAATACAGGGCCTAGTTTGCCAAGGCCGGATTTCATATAGTGCATTGGGCCGCCGTAATATTCGCCGGAAGGGCTCTTTTTACGGTAGGCTACGGCGAGAGTCACCTCCGTCATTTTTGTCATCATTCCAACGATGGCGATGATCCACATCCAAAAAACAGCGCCCGGTCCGCCGATGGCAATGGCGGCGGCGACACCCGCAATATTGCCGCTGCCGACCGTTCCGGCCAAAACCGTGCTGAGCGCCTGGTATGGTTTTAGCTCTCCTTCACCGGCGTTTTCATTGCTATTCTTTTTGAACACTTCACCGATCGTATGTTTCCACCAGGTTGGAAGGTGCAGAATTTGAAAAAATCCGGATCTGATCGTGAGATAGAGGCCTACGCCAACCATCAGAATCATAAGCGGAGTTCCCCAAAGAAATCCAGTTAGATTATACAAGGCTTCCCACATAATAGCTCCTCCTTAAGTTCCCAAGCATTTTTGCTTCACTGTCCGTTAAAAGCTCGGATACAGGCCATCCCATACGATTCTGCGATAATTTTCCGTGTCGGTATCACCCTCCGTGGAAAAGCAGAGAATCCTGGAGCTTTTGTCCAACCGGAGCTGATCTCTCAGCCAGTCCAGACTTTTATTTTGCAATACTTCCGTCACAAAGCCCATTGTTGCGGCACCGCTTTCGCCGGAGATTACCCGAGGGTCGCTCCCGATTGGATTGCCCAGGACCCGCATTCCTTTGGCTGCGGCATAATCCGGCATAGAAACAAAATTGTCCGCGTGGTCGTGCAGAACTTTCCAGCCTATCGTGCATGGTTCCCCGCACGCAAGCCCTGCCATAATCGTATTCATCTCGCCTTTGACAAAGTGCAGCGTGCCGTCATCCGCCTTTGCCGTTTGGTAAATACAGTCCGCTTTATTGGGTTCAACAACCGTAATAATCGGCCTGTCCTGATCGCCGTAAAGGTCCGCGAAAAATCCGGTGACGCCGCCGGACATTGCGCCGACGCCCGCCTGAAGGAAAATGTGAGTGGGGTTTTCACCGTTTAGCTGCTGAACGGCCTCATAGGCCATTGTTGTATATCCTTCCATAATCCAGCCCGGAATATCTTCATACCCCTCCCAGGCGGTATCCTGCACCATGACCCAGCCGTACTTTTCCGCCCCTTCGTTGGCCAGGCGCACGGCGTCGTCATAGTTCAGATCGGTGATGGAAGCGTCTGCTCCAAGAGCCTGGATGTTCTTTAACCGTTCAGGCGCGCTTCCCTTTGGCATGTAGACCACGCTTTTCTGCCCCAGGCGGTTGGCCGTCCATGCCACACCTCTGCCGTGATTTCCATCCGTCGCGGTTACAAAAGTGATTTCGCCGAGTCTGTCGCGAATGTCCTTGCTGATCATTCTGGAATAGGGAAGCTCACTGATGTCCATAGAGAGCCTTTTGGCAATGTAATTTCCAATCGAGTAACTGCCGCCCAACACCTTAAAGGCGTTCAGACCAAATCGGTAACTTTCGTCCTTAACGTGGATACTGGCAACTCCAAGCTTTTCTGAGAGAGACTTCAAATTTGCCAGCGGAGTCATCGAATATTCCGGAAAGCTTTCGTGGAATGCGTGAACTTTTTTTGCTTGCTCCGGGCCGAAGCGTTTGACAGGGTACAGGCCGCTGCCTGCTTTACGTTCGTAATGCACGGATTTGAAACACTCGTTCATCTATCTTCCCCCTATTTTCCATTTTTTGCTGGCATTTGTTTACGTGTTTTGAACCCCTCCTTCTTCATTTCGGCAGGATTGCAATTACTTCGATCTCTATGGCAGCTCCTTTTGGCAGTCTTGCGACCTCCACCGCGCTGCGCGCCGGATAGATGCCGTCAAAAAACAAGGCGTATACGCCGTTCATTGCGGCAAAATCATTCATGTCGCTGAGGAACACGGTGGTTTTGACGACCTGGTCCATCGTTGCCCCCGCAGCGGCCAGAACGCTCTTGCAGTTTTCAAGGGACTGGCGGGTCTGGGCCTCGATCCCCTCCGGAAATGCGCCGGTCGCGGGATCGATCGGCAATTGGCCGGACGTTATGACCAGACCTCCGGCCCTGATGCCCTGAGAATAGGGACCGATGGCGGCAGGCGCTTTTTCGGTATTGATTTTTTGCTTCAAATGGTTCACCTCCTTTGGTACAATAAAATATTATCACCATAATAAAATATTGTCAACAGATTTGTAAAAATATTTATAAACGACATTCTTCAATTAGAATTATTATGAAATACCACGATTTTGATGGACTCTTTTCCGAGGGCGATAGGCTGTTTAAGAAAATTTTATTGATTTGCTTTATTATTGGTGTTATATTTTTATTAGAACGATCTTAAAAGGGGTGATATTTGCCCATTGACACTATTGAAAAGGAAGAGATTTTGTGACTTCAGATGTGATCCGCCGATATACGTTACTGGTTGAATTTCTGGGCCATATGCTGGGGCCGGACTACGAAATCGCACTGCATGACCTTTCCTGCAAGCAGCCTTCCATTGTGGCCATTGCCAACGGGTCCATCAGCGGGCGCGGCATCGGCGCGCCGCTGACCAATGTGGCAATGCAGCTCATTGCGGAGAAAGCGTATCTGACCCAGGACTGGAAGCTGAATTACCGCGGGCTTTCCGCCAACGGCAAAGTCCTGCGCTGCTCGACCTTGTTTATCAAGGATGAGAGAGGTGCGCTGGTTGGGTTGCTTTGTATCAATTTTGACGACAGCCGTTATCGGGATCTTTCCGAAAAAGTTTTTTCACTCTGTCATCCCGATGATTACGCTTCCAAGAACATTGCGATCAGCGCCACGGAGAGTGTGGAGCACGAGACGTTTTACGATAATATTTCTTCCGCCATGGAGGACGCTTTTCTGGCAGTCACGAGCAATGCCAATATCCCGACCGACCGGCTGAATCAAGAGGAAAAGCTTGAAATTATCAAGCTTTTGGACAAGAAAGGCGTTTTTATGCTCAAAGGGGCCATTCCGGTTGTGGCCAAACATCTCTCCTGTTCCCAGGCCAGCATTTACCGTTACCTCAGCAAAATCAACCAGGAAAAACATTCGGACGAGGGTCCCGCCGAGTAATTTCAAGGCATTTGTAACGGCAGGGATACGCCTGAAGTGAGGGAAGTCATGCCCCCCGGCACAGCCGGGGGGCATGACTCAATGTTCTAAAGCCTTTTGCGAAAGCAAAGCTTACCCTTTCTCGTTACGGACGAAGATCGAAACACTCTCGCCTTTCGTTTGCCGCAACTTTTCTGTAAAATAAAACAGCCCGCAAAGCTACGCGCTGCTGCGTGCCTTGCGGGCCGTCTTTTGTTCTGCTCAGTGCTGGGCGGGTCCAAAGACCTGCTCTTTCAGCTTCATGCCGGTGGGGGTAGCCGCTAAGCCGCCCAGTGCTGTTTCGCGCAGCGATGCCGGCAACGCACTGCCCACCTCGTCCATCGAATCAATGCACTCGTCCACCGGTATCTCAGAGCGTATACCGGCAAGCGCCATATCTGCCGAAGAAAAAGCGATCATCACACCAGACACATTGCGTTTGATGCAAGGGATTTCGACCAGCCCTGCCACCGGATCACACACCAGACCCAGCTGGTTTGCAATGGCAATGGCACAGGCATCTGCCGCCTGCTGCGGGGTACCGCCCTGCAGCTCTACCAGCGCGGCCGCAGCCATGCCCGCCGCACTGCCGCACTCTGCCTGGCAGCCGCCCTGTGCGCCGGCAAGGCAGGCGCGCTGGGCGATCACGATGCCAAACGCAGCAGCAGTAAAGATCGACATCACGATGTCTTTTTTGGGCATTTTTTTATCTTCGTACAGCGATACTAGGCACCCCGGCAAAATACCGCAGCTGCCTGCCGTCGGGGTCGCTACGATCTTGCCCATCGCCGCATTGCAGCCGGACACCGCGAGTGCGCGGCTCATGGCTCGCGTCATAAACACGCCGCTCAAGCCGCCCGCTGTGCGCTCAGAGTAGAACATCATCTTAAAGCCCTCGCCGCCGGTCAGCCCGGAGGTGGAACGTTGGTTCGGTCCCTGCCCCTGCAATACAGAATCACACATTACATCGAAGCTCTGCTCCATTTGGGCATAAACCTCTTGCTCTGTTTTTTCCATCTGCTGGGCTTGGTCCGCCAGCACAAGTTCGCTGATTTTTTTATTTTGTGCCGCCGCTGCGGCAAGCAGTTCTTCTATGGCTTGATACAGCAACATGAAAATTTCTCCTTAACTCTGCCGCCGTGGGCGTTACACGGAGCGAATCAGCAGCACATTGATCACGTTTTCGATGCCCCTCATATCGTCGATCATGCCCTGAGGAGGCATGCCGTCAATTTCGATGGTCATCATTGCTTCCCCGCCTTTGACGGGACGTGACAGTCTGAAGTTGCCGATGTTCACTTCTTTGTATTTTTCCTTCATCAGGTTGGTCACAGCGGCGATCAGGCCGGGTTTGTCGCGGTGCAGCACCAAAATGGTGTTGTGTTCTCCGGTAAAATCGACCCGCATACCGTTGATGTAATCCACCCGGATATTGCCGCCGCCGATGCTTGCACCCTGCACGGTGCATTCCTCGCCGTTTTTGCCTTTGATGTAGATACGTGCAGTATTGGGGTGTGCGCCCGGGATATCAGTGGGTACAAACTCGTATTCAATGCCGCGCTGCTGTGCAATGTCAAGCGCATCGCGGATTTCCGCCGAGTAGCTTTTGTAGCCCATGATACCTGCCATCAGCGCACGATCGGTGCCATGCCCTTTATAGGTATGTGCAAACGAGCCGGAAAGCTCGATGCGCACCTTTGCAGGCGAGGCCTGGTTCATCACCTTGTTTGCCACCCTGCCCAGTGCCACCGCGCCCGCGGTGTGCGAACTGGACGGGCCGATCATGGTGGGGCCGATAATGTCAAATACATTCATTTTGGTACCTCCAAAGCAAATTACCGCAAGCGCCGTTTTATGCTTTGATCCATTTTTCGTAGATGCTGTTGACAATAACGCCGATCGCGTTATCGCCGGAGACGTTGCAGGCGGTACCGAAGGAGTCCTGCGTGATGTACAGTGCAACCATGATGGCGCAGATGGGACCGTTCGGGTCACCCGCTTCCACGCCGAAAATCATGTACAGAAACGGAAGCGCGGTCATGATGGAGCCGCCGGGAGCGCCCGGGGAAGCAACCATTGCAACACCGAGGGTCATGAGAAACGGAATGACGGTCGCAAGGCTGATGGGGATCTGGTTCATCAGGCAAACTGCGGTTGCGCAGGCAGTGATGGTAATCATGGAACCGCACATATGGATGTTGGCACACAGGGGTACCACAAAGTTGCGGATCTGTTCGCAGATGCCGTCCGCCTCTGCACACTGCAGGTTAACCGGAATGGTTGCCGCGGAGGACTGGGTGCCAAGCGCAGTGGTGTACGCCGGGATCTGGTTTTTCATAAGAGTGAACGGGCTTTTTTTGCTGATAGCGCCCGCGAGGGAGAACTGCAGCACAAGATAGATGAGGTGCATGCAGATGACCACAAGGAAGACCTTCCACAGAACGCTCAAAATAGCAAACGTTTTGCCGGATTTGGTCATATCCACGAAGGTGCCGCAGATGTAGAGCGGCAGCAGCGGAATGATAGCGGTGTGCAGCACTTTGTCGATGATGCCGGAAAAATCCTTCATGGTGTTATACAGCGTATCGCCGATTTCCTTGCCGCGCATGGTGGAAAGGCAAAGGCCAAGCACAAACGCCAGTACCACCGCCGAAAGCGTATCCAGCAGAGGCGGGATTGCGATGTTGAAGTAAGACGAGAGCGAATTGTCTGCCGTTGCCGCGATCTGCTTCAGCACGTTCGCACTGATAAAGTGCGGGAACAGGTTACTGGAAACAATATAGGACGCGGTGCCGCTGATGAGCGTAGACGAATACGCGATGCAGACAGTGATAATCAGCAGCTTGCCGGCGCCCTGGGACAGATCCGCAATGCCCATGGTGACGTAAGCAACGATCATCAGCGGAATGATAAATTTCAGGAACGTGCTGAATATCCCCGATGCCGTCACCACAATACGGCAGATCGACTCAGGCAAAAACTGCCCGATTAAGATACCTAGGATAATCGCAATGATCAATTTTGGTACAAGGCCCATTCCCTTTTTCATTATGTATCCCTCCGTTTTTCAAAACTCACCTTGTCAACCGCAGAAGGCATGTCTTTTTAAACAGTTTCTGCAATTGACTTCTTCGAATATATAGTGTAACATGACTATACGTATAAATCCAATTCATACTTCTTATAGATGAGTTTAATAAAATTCATAATAACTGGAGGCAATTGCGCAGATGGAAATAAGGCAGCTGAATACCTTTCTAAAAGTGGTGCAATTACAAAGCTTTTCCAAAGCTGCGCAGGAGCTTGGCTACTCTCAATCCGCCGTCACCATTCAAATCCAGATCTTGGAGCGAGAGCTGGATACCCGCCTTTTTGACCGCATGGGCAAAAAAGTGACCCTTACCTTGCCGGGCAAGCAGTTTTTGACCTATGCCACCAACATTCTAAACCAGGTTTGCGAAGCACAGGCGGCTTTGGGCAAATCAGAATCTCTGGAACACACACTGCATATCGGTACTATCGAATCGCTGTGTTTTTTTAAATTTCCTACTATTTTGCAGTATTTTTATAAAAATCATCCGCACATCTCGATCAAAATTACTACGGCTTCCCCCACGGAGCTGATCGAAATGATGGAACATAATCTCGTGGACATTATTTACATTTTGGATCGCCCGCTTTACAACAACAACTGGGTAAAGGTGATAGAACAGCAGGAGTACATCGTTTTTGTTTCGTCGCCGCGCTCCCCACTGGCAAAACAGTCCGCCCTGACCCTGGAAGATTTGCTGGGCGAGCGTTTTTTCCTCACCGAAAAAGGGGACAACTACCGTTACGGGCTGGAGCAGCACCTTGCCTCCCGCAATCTTTCCCTCACCCCGTTTTTAGAGGTGGGTCACACCGAGTTTATTATGAATATGGTGAAGCACAATCTTGGTCTGTCCTTTCTGCCGCACTTTGCCGTTAGCGAAAGCGTGCTGCGGCAGGAGCTTTCTATTTTAAATGTTACGGATTTTCAGATGTCGATGTCGCGTCAAATCTTTTATCACAAAGAAAAGTGGCTGACCGAAGAAATGAAGGAATTTATCCGGCTTGCAAATCTCGGCATGGTGTAAGCCCTAAAAAATCCTATTTCTGCAGCGTTTGCTCCTTTTGCCGCACAGCACAAAGCCGCCGGATTTTTCTATCCGGCGGCTTCTGTCTGGAACTTCTGTTTTGAGATGATATCGATTCCGGTTTCAGCGCATTATCTGTTCACCCAGGAGGCTATTATTTTTTCAGAGTTCACAGCAATCTCTTCAATCACTTCTTTCACAGAGAGGATGTCGTGAATCCGACCGATGCACTCGCCCGCGGGGATCGCGCCGTCGCCGACGTCGCCGCTCAGGTAAGCCTGCCTTTGCCGTTTGCCGTTCACAAACGGCAGGATCTCCTGCAGGGTAAGCGGATGATCGGAGGAATTTTCCAATTCCATGAGCTGCTTTATCGTCTCGTTTTTAATATCCCGGGAGGCGTTCTTGATGGAGCGCTGGACGATCGCGGTGCTGCGTTCGTCCAGGTCCACAAAGAGCTGTTTAAAATTCTGATGAATCAGGCATTCGTTGGTTGCCACAAAGCGGGTGCCCATTACGACGCCTTCCGCCCCAAGCGCCCGCGCCGCCAGATAGCTTCTGCTGTCGCAGATGCCGCCGCCCGCAATGACGGGCACGCTGACAGCGTCGACCACGCTGGGAATCAGCACCATGGTGGAGACATCATCCATGCCCGGATGGCCGCCGCACTCAAAGCCGACAATGGATACCGCGTCGACGCCGGCGGCTTCCGCCTTTTTGGCGAAGCGGATCGCCGTGGACTTGTGGATGACTTTGACGCCGGCTTCCTTCAGCATGGGGACATACGGCTTGGGATCGCGGCCCGCCAATTCGACCACCGGAACCTTTTCTTCGGCCGCGACGGCGAGAAAATCGTTCGTCATTTCGCCCGCGACCTGTACGGGCAGCATGGAAATGTTCAGGGCAAAGGGCTTATCCGTAAGGGAACGCAGCCTGCGGATGCCTTCTCTCAACTCCTCTTTGGACGTGTACAGGGAGGAATTCAAAGTGCCAAGCCCGCCCGCATTTGAAACTTCGGCCGCAAATTCCGGGACGGCGAGCCATTGCATGCCGCCTTGAACGATGGGGTACTCGATGCCGAACAGATCACAGATTTTAGATTTCATCATCTTTGTCTTCCTTTCACAATGACACACGTATTCTATTCAATACGGAAAAATCAGACAGCCGACCGGGTAGGCCACGCAGGAGAGCAGCAGAATGCTGACGGCGGCGAGAGACCAGCCGTATTTCATCTGGTAGCCCACGGAAACCCATCCTCCTCCCGACGCAAGCCCGCCTGCCGGGCAGCAGCTTGGAGTGGACAGCGAAATATTGCCGCCCCCGGCGATCAAAAGCGCAAGCACGATGGGGTTGACTCCCGCAACGCTCATCGCGATCGGTATGATGACGGCATACATGGAAACGGTAAGCGTGTTTGAGAGAAAATTGGTCATAACAATGATAAAGACGGCGACGCAGAGCACGAACAGGAATGCGGGCATGCCGCCGAGAAGCGGTTTCAGGGAATTCATCATCCACGTTGTGACACCGCAGTTTTTCAGCCCGAACAAATATGCCGTACCCATGACTGCGGCCATCATGAACACCGAATTCCACGTTACGCTCCGGACGGCTTTGCCCATGTCGATCAAAGGCTTTCCGTCCACATGAATCGCGCAGAGCAGCCCGGCGGCGGCCAGCGCCGGGACTCCGGTTCCAAGGCTCTTCATATAACCGCCCAGATCTTTCATTCCCGCCGCGGTGAACAAATCCGGGCAGAGCCACACCACAATGACAAGTCCGTAAACAAGGGCTACAATGATTTCCTGCTTGCTGATTTTCGGAACGGATCTTCGCAGAGAGTCGATATCCAGATTTTTCAGCTTGCTTACATCCGGCTTCATCCAGTAGCGGAAAATGATCCAGAAGACCGCGAAGAACGCGATTCCGGCGGGCAGCATCATTTTTGTATACGCGGCGTAGGACACGGAGAGGTTGAAGTCGTTTTTAATGTACTCGAAAACCATCGGAATCAGGATATGGGAAACCGGAGTGATGAACATGGTCCCCTGCGCCACAAACAGAATTCCGATCATGGTGGCCTTTACCAGACTTTCACCTTTCCGGTAGTCGGTCATCCGGAAAATTTCCTCTGCCAGCGCCATATACAGAATGATAATGGGCGAGCTGGTGGAAAACAGGCATACGATCAGAATCGAGAGGAAGAACATAAACATGATGCGCCAGGGGTTCCCGCTGCAGGAAGGACGCGTGATAAACCACAGGGCGACCCTGCGGGTCAGGCCGGTTTCCGCCATAATGGCATTCAGCAGAAAACAGGCCACGACGAACGGGACCATTTCGCTTCCCCAGGTCTTTGAAAACAATTCGCTGGATTTGCAGATGCCGGTGGTCCCCATCATGCCTACGCAGAGCAGACTCGGCCACCCGGAACCCTCGGTACACCAGAGCCAAAGGGTGGCGAAAAAGACACCGACCACGCCCATGCCCGCTTTGGTAATCGGTTCGGGCGCCGGAAGGATGAACTGAAACAGCGCCCATACGAGAGCCGCAATCGAAAGGTTGCGGTGCGTGGAACAGCTGAATATTGATCGATAGCCGGCCATTCTTCCTCCTCCTCCAAATTCAGGATAACATCTCCGAGGGCGCAGCCGCCCCGGTTATGCATGGTAAGGAAACATAAGATTGCACAGAGGGTAACCGATCGCGGCCATAATGACCAGTGTCACAGCCGCAAGGACCCAGCCGTATTTTCCCTGATAGCCGGCCGGCGTCCAACCGGCTCCGGATGCGAGGCTTGCGGCCGGGCAGGCGGACGGAGTCGCGAAACCCGCGTTGCATGCGGAGGCGATCATCAGGGCGATCGCGATCGGGTTTACGCCGGATACGGTCATGGCAATGGGAACTAGCACCGTGTACATGGAAGACACCAGCGTGTTGGACATCAGATTTGTCATAATGACGATCCAGGCCGTCGCAAACAGAACGAAGATCGGGGGGGACATCCTAGACATCAGAGGGCCGAAGGTCTGGCCCAGCCAGGTGGTGACGCCGCAGGATTTAAGGCCGAACAGGTAGGCCGTGCCCATGACGGCCGCCATCATGAAAACCGAACCCCAGGCGACGCTTTTGCAGGCCTTCTGGACGTCGAGGACCGGTTTGTCGTCGATCCGGATCATCGCCAGCACGCCGACGGCCACCATCGCGGGGATCGCCGTACCAAGGCTCTTCATATATTTACCCAAAACAGTCAGGCCTATCGCCGTAAACAGATCCGGGCAGAGCCAGACAATGATTACAATGCCGTAGACGACGGCTGAGATGATCTCCTGGGCCGATACTTTCGGCATTGTAGCACGAAGCGCCTCGATATCGAGATTCGCCATTTTTTCAACATCCGGTTTCATGATAAAACGGAAGATGAGCCAGAAGGCGATGAACCAGATCAGGCCGCAAAGCATAAAGATCGAAGAAAACTGCGCATAAGTGACGTCTACGCCAAAGTCTTTGTTCATGTAACCGAAAATGGCCGGGATCAGCACGTGGGAGATCGGAGTCATGAACATGGCGCCCTGAGCCATCCAGAAGATGCTGATCATGGTAGCCTTCGGCAGCTCGTCACCTTTTTGGTAACCCGTCATAACGAACATTTCTTCCGCAATGGCCATGTACAAGATGACAATCGGTGAACTGGTAGAAACCAGGCCGATCAACAGGCAGGACAAAAAAAGCATGAACATGATCCGCCAGGGTTTGCCCTTGCAGATTCGGCGGGTGATAAACCACATTGCGAATCTGCGGGTAAAGCCCGTTTCCGCCATTGCGATATTGAGCAGGAAACAAGCCACGACAAAGGGAACCATGGAATTGCCCCAGGTCTTTTCGAACAAATCGGTCGCGCTGCAGACTCCGGTGGTGCCCATCATGCCGACGCAGAGAATGCTGGTCCAGCCGATTCCCACCTTGATCCACAGGAAAAGCGTCGCGAGGAAGATCCCGGCGACTCCCATGCCGGCTTTTGTGATCGGCGCCGGCGCCGGAAGGATAAACTGGAAGACGGCATAGATGGCGATTGCGAGCAGCATATTCCTGGTCCAGGTCTTATCGGTCTTGATTTTTTGGATTGCTTCTTGCATGAATACATTCCTCCTCAATTGGTGTAAAAAAGCTCATTTGGGGTTCTTTTTGCATTCAGCGGCGATTTTCCACTTCTCTTTCAGCACATGAACCTTCTCTTCGTTCCAACCGTAGCGGGCAAAGACCTCCGCGCTGTGTTCGCCGAGGTCGGGGGCCCGCTTCATCTCCATCGGCGTTTTGGAAAACTGCATCCATGGCCCGCGCGCCCGTATTGACTTCACGTTCCTGAAGCTGGGCTGGGTCGGAATTTCGACCAGACTGCCTCTTTCCCACAGCACCGGATCGTTCGCGACCTCGTGAGTGGATTTGATCTTGCAGCAGGCGACTCCGTTGCCTTCCATCCGGCTGATTGCGTCGTCGATCCTGTCAAACCGGCTCAGCCACCCCTCGATTTCGGGCACCAGCTCCCTGATGTTTTGAGCCCGGAGCAGAACGGAGCAGAAACGGGGGTCGTCGATCAGGTCGGGCCTCTCCATTGCGGTGCACAGCCTTTTCCACATGGAAGGGGTGTACGCGGCAATCACGACGCTTTGACCGTTCTTGCCGAGGTAAATGCCATAGGGAGCCATCGTTTGGTGGTGCCGCCCCGAGCGCGTGGGATAAGCGTCCAGCGTCGCCGCGTTTTCAAGGGTGCTGTTGCAGCTCACCAGGCCGTCCAGAAGCGAAATATCTATGTATTGGCCCTCTCCCGTCAGGTTCCGGTAATACAGAGCGGTTACAATTGCGCCGTACGCGTTGAAGCTGCCGACATAGTCGCCGATCGTGACTCCCTGCTTTACGGGCGCTCCGTCCGGCTCGCCGGCCAGATCCATCAGCCCGGACATCCCCTGGGCGATGATGTCGAAGCCCGGCTTTTTTGCATATGCCCCGGTTTGCCCGCACGCGGAAATGGAGCAGTAAATGAGCTTGGGATTGATCTGAACCACATTCTCGTAGTCCAGGCCAAACCTTTTCATGTTGCCCGGTTTGAAGCTCTCCACCAGGATATCCGCATCCCGGATCAGACTTCTGGCCATCTCCTGAGCTTCCGGGTCGTCGAGAGCCAGCTCCACGGATTTTTTTCCGCGGTTGAACCAGATATACTGCAGAGACTGGCCCTCGATTCGGGGCGCGATCGCGCGGCTGTCGTCCCCCACGAAGGGGCGCTCGATCTTGATCACCTCGGCGCCCAGGTCCGCAAAAATTGCGGCGCAGCAGGGGCCGGCCAGATTGTTGCTGAAGTCCAGAACCCTGATTCCTTCAAAAACCCTGCGCATCTCTTCTCCCTCCTTCATTCAGGAATGCAGGATGTCGCTCGCGATGACCATCCTCTGAATCTGGTTGGTCCCTTCAAAGATCTGGTAGATCTTCGCATCCCTCATCCTTTTCTCGACCGGATATTCCCGGCTGTATCCGTAGCCTCCCAGCACCTGGACCGCGTCGGTGCAGACCTCCATTCCCGCGTCCGCGGCGAAAGCCTTGGAGGAGGAGGAGAGCCTTGCGTCGAAAATCCCGGCGTCCGCGCAGCGGCAGGAATACCAGACCATCTGGCGGGCCGCTTCCAGCTTCATATACATGTTTGCAAGCATAAAGGAAATCCCCTGATTTTTGCAGATGGGCCGGCCGAATGTCGTCCGTACTTTTGAATACTCCACAGCGCACTCATAGGCATACTGTGCGTTTCCCACCGCGCCGGCGCCGGCCGTGGGACGGGTGTAGCCGAGGGAACGCTTGCAGATCGACATTCCCTCTCCCTCGGCGCCGATCATGTTTTTGAGGGGAATCCGCACGTCTTCGAAGACAACGTCGTTGGTGCAGGAGGTTCTGTAACCCATTTTATCCTCGTGCTTGCCGATGGAAATGCCCGGAGTGTCGCGGGGAACCAAAAAGCAGGCGATCCCCTTGGCGCCCAGAGAGGAGTCCGAGGTCGCGAAGACGGTATACAAATTGGATACTTCCCCGTTTGAAATAAAGCCCTTTCGGCCGTTGATGACGACCGAGTCCCCGTCTTTCACATATTTTGTTTTTACCGCCGCGGCGTCGGAACCCGCGTTCGGCTCGGTCAGGGCAAAGGACATCAGGCCTCCGTTAGTCAGAATGTCGGCCGCGATTTTCCAGTGATATTCGTTTCCGGCCACCTTGATGGGGACGATGCCCATGTAAGCGCCCGCAACGGTGCCTGAAAAACCGGCGTCGCCTCTTGCCAGCTCTTCCTTGATGAGCGAATATGTAAAAATGTCCCCGCCGCATCCGCCGTATTTTTCCGGCAGGGTATAGGTTGTCAGTCCCATTTCAAAGGCTTTCCGGTATAGTTCCTTTGGAAACGTGCCGTCTATTTCGCATTCCTTGGCGGTCGGAATGATTTCCTTATCGGCGAATTCCCTGACCATGAGCTGCAGGTCGCGCTGTTCTTCGGTCAGAAGATAGAAATGATTGGTCACGATGATTTCACTCCTTTATTCAGATTACTGCTTTTTAAATTTCCCGGACCACTTTGCTTCCATGGCGTCGATCTTATTTTTATCCCAGCCGTACTCTTCCAAAATCTCATAGTTGTGTTCCCCAAGATCGGGTGCCCGCTTCATTTCCGCCGGTGTTTTGGAAAAACGGATCCAGGGGCCGCGGGTCTTGACGCTTTTGATTTTCTGGAAGCTGGGCTGCGTCGGAATTTCGACAAAAGTGCCGCGTTCCCAAAGGACCGGGTCGTGCACCACCTCGTAAGTCGAACGGATCTTACAGCAGGCGACTCCGCCGTCTTTCATGATTTTTACAGCGTCGTCGATATTGTCGAACTGACGCAGCCATTCCTCCAAAACGGCAACCAGCCTCTTCAGGTTCCTGACGCGCATTCCGCTCGTTGCAAAGTCGGGGTCCTCCAGCATCTCGGGCTTGCCGATGGAGATACAGAGTTTGTTCCACATGCCGGCGGTAAACGCGGCGATGATAACGCACTGATTGTTTTTGCCCATATAGATGCCGTAAGGCGCCATTGTGCCGTGGTGCGGACCGGAGCGGGTGGGATGAGCTTCCAGATTCGCGGCATTTTCAGCGGTCGTGTTGCAGCTGATCAGGCCGTCCAGAAGGGAAAGGTCGATATACTGTCCTTCCCCAGTGCGAAGGCGGTGATACAGCGCCGCCGAAATAGAGCCGAACGCGTTAAAGGCGCCCACATAATCCCCGATTGTCACGCCGTTTTTCACGGGCATCCCGTCCGGATCGCCACACAGGTCCATCAGACCAGACATCCCCTGCGCGATAATGTCAAAGCCCGGCATGGTGCGGTACCCTCCAGTCTGGCCGCAGGCGGAGATGGAGCAATAGATGATTTTCGGGTTCACCTTGGCAACCTTTTCATAATCCAGATTGAATTTTTTCATCAGTCCGGGTTTGAAGCTTTCAATCACCACGTCGGCGTCCTGAATGATCCTGTAAAGGAGCTCTTGGGATTCAGGGTCGTCCAGAGCCAGCTCAATCGATTTTTTGCCCCTGTTGCACCAGATGAAGGTAAGCGACTGCCCTTCGATTCTCGGATTGATACCCCGGCTGTCGTCACCGGCAACCGGCCGTTCCACCTTCAGAACATTCGCGCCCAGGTCGGCAAACATCGCCGTCCCGCAGGGTCCCGCCACGTTATTGGTGAAATCCAGTATTTTAACACCCTCAAAAATTCCCGCCATGATGACATTCCTCCTTCTGTTTATCACGGATTTTGAATTTCTTTTATTTTCCGTTGAACTGTGGTTTCCTCTTTTCAAGGAAAGCCGTGACGGCTTCCCGGTAATCTTCGGTCAGCTCGCACTCGCCCTGGCATTCGACTTCGGCCTCAAGCCCATCCGCGAACGAACCGAACTGCGCGCGGTTGATCATCGCCTTGATGTTGCCGTAAGCCACGGTAGGGCCGTTTGAGTACTTCTCAACATACTGCCGCACGCGGCTTTCAAGGTGATCTGACGGAACCGCTTCTGTAAAAAGTCCCCAGTCGGCCCCTTCTTTTCCCGTGAATTTTCTTCCCGACATCAGCAGGTCCGTAGCTCTTACGGTACCCGCCGCGCGGGTGAGAAAATAAGTTGTACCCGAATCGGGAACAAAGCCGATATTGACGAAAGCAAACAAGCATTTTGACTGTTCGTCGATGATTTGAAAATCACAAGCCATTGCCAAAGCAAGGCCGGCCCCCGCGACGGCGCCTTCGATCCAGGCGATGACGGGCTTGCGCAGATTGCGCAGGCGGAGGTTGGTTTCCGCTCCGGCGCGGCACACCTGCCTTGTTCCCCTGACTCCGGAGTCGATCCGGGTTTTCATGGCGTTCAAATCCCCGCCGGCGCTGAAATTGCCGCCGGCCCCCCGGATCACGACCGCTCGGACCTTTTCGTCATAATCGCATAGGTCGAAGCATTCCTTTAACTCGCGGTGGGTGTCGATATTGATCGGATTGCGTTTTTCGGGATGGTTCAGCGTAATGTAGCCTACCTGATCTTTAACTTCGAACAAAACGTGTTGAAACATCTGTTTTCAACTCCTTTCGCAATGGTTTTGCCTGATTCCCTTTTCTCGGGCAGCAGGTTTTTCCGTTTTGATGCCGTCAAAGTTTTTCATCAGTCTCTTAATATGGAGCAAATACGGTGCCAACAATCGGTTTCCATTCATATTCGCTTTTCTCCCTAAATTGTTTGTTAATTATCTGTCAATATTACACAAGGATATTTGGCCGGTTGAAAGAGGGAACTTTGTCGGAAAGCCAAAGGATTTTCTGCGTTGATAAAAAATGCGCAATTTCTGCACACGGTGCGCGCAGAAATTGCGCATTTGCCTGATTTTTCAGCAGAACCGGAAGGGCTCCGCCCCGGAGAAACTGCGCGGACGGGAAACACAGCCGCTGCCTGCTGCCGCTCGCGGATGAATCACAAACATAAGTGTAATATATAGGAATTGCGCAATTTATAAGCGCGATATATAATGAAAGCAGAAAAAATAATGAAAAGCCGGATGAAATATGTTGTTTCCCCAGAAAGAGGTGCATCAAATGCTTTTCCCGGACGTGACTTGCACCGTTTCGGAATCGCTGAAAAAGAACAGAGAGTACGGACTTTACGACGTTCTGGAGCTGGACGGAATGATCGTGATTACCCTGTTCCGCCAGAATCACAAAATTCAAGTGAACGGCATCATCGAAAACAGAAAGATCGACCAAAATAAAATTTTCCGTTTTATCGAATGCTGCTGGGACCGGATTTTTGCCGGGGAGAAATTCAGCAACTTTTTCTGGGAGGGCTGCTATTACCACATGACCAGCAAAAAACAGGCGAAACCGTTTCTTGCCTTTACTCTGGTGATACGAGAGGGATCGCCTTTTCCGGAAAAAGACCTGCTCTGGCTCGATGTTTATGAAAAGCTGAATTATCAGCGAACACTGATTGAAAATGAGGCTTTTCAGAATAAAAATCTGTATGATAACCTGTTCGAAGGAGTCCCCTTCGCCATCGCGGCCCTGAATTTGAGCGGAAAGGTCTTGCGGATGAATCCTTCGGCAAGCCGGTTGTTCGGCGTTTGCCAGGATCATGCTTTTGTGCTGGCCAGGCCGGAGCAGAATAAAATCCTTCAGGCTATGATTCATCAGGCGATTCTGACAAACGACCGGCAAACCAATCAGGAATTTGTGTTTGGACAGGATGACGACATCCGCGTGCTTTCCCTTTCCGTCAGCCCGCTGCAGAACAGCAAGAATCAAACTGCCGGGGTGATTGTTCTGGCCAGTGACAAAACCGAAAAACGGCTTTTAACCGCGGAGGTTGAGCAGCTCAAGCAATATGGCTTTTTAGGAGAATTTTCGATGGGGCTGGCCCATGACATCAAGAATCCCCTGATGATTATCAACGGGTGTGCCAAGAAAATTCCGCAAAATAACCAACAGGGCGAACATCTGAGGAACATCATCTCTTTTCAGGTCGAGAGAATTAACGAAGTAATCAGCGAACTGATGACCTTGGGCAGTTCCATGCGGGATCCGGCTGAGGCAATGGTGGATTTGAATGTTGTCCTTCAGAATTGTCACACGATGGCGACCCGTCAGCGAACCGGACCTCAAGCCGCGATCAGGATGGATCTGGCTCCGGATCTTCCGCAGTTTTATGCCAAGGAGGTCCATTTGCGCCAGATATTTTCCAATTTGCTTGTCAATGCGATGGACGCCGTGGGCGACGACGGCAACATACTGATGAAAAGCCGCAGTGACGAGAACCAAATCCAGGTCGTCATCAGCGACGATGGATGCGGAATTCCCCGCGAGCTTCAAAAGAAAATATTTATTCCTTACTTTACGACCAAACGAAACGGGACCGGCATGGGTTTGTTTATTGTCAAACGAATTTTGGAACAATATGGCGGCAGCATCAGCATTGAATCGGAGCCGGGGAAGGGCACTGTCTGCCGCGTAAGCCTCCCAATCACTCATAAGGGCCCGGAATGCGCAAAATCGCAGGAATAATGTTGCCGTTTGCGGCGCAAAAGTGATTTTTATCTGACTCCCTAGAAAGATGTGATCCTGATGAAACAGCTTATTTTAGTGGCGGATGATGAGCCTATCATTTGTCAGATGGTACAAGAAGAATTAAAGTCTGCCGGTTACGATGTTTTGACGGCGCAAAACGGGCAAGAAGCGGTTGACCTTATCAACGGCAACCCGGTGGATCTTGCAATTTTGGATGTCTACATGCCGGTCCACAGCGGATTTCAGTGTCTGCAGGAGCTGCGCCGGAAGAATCCCGTCATGCCGATTATTATGATCACAGCGTATGCGACGGTGGAAAATGCCGTGGAGGCGATGAAATACGGAGCGAACGACTATATCGGGAAACCCTTCGACTGCGCGGAACTTGCTGAGAAAGTGCAGCGCATTCTGCGAACCAACGAACGGAAGAAGTCGGGGAAAGCAATCTCCACTGAGCTGATCGGTACGAGCTGCCAGATGGCGGAGCTGCGGCATAAAATCAAAAAGGTTTCCTGCAGCAACGCCACTGTCCTGATTACCGGTGAAAGCGGAACCGGGAAAAGCGCCATTGCCAAGGAGATCCACCGGACAGGCACGCGAAGCGCAAGCCCTTTCGTTCACGTCGACTGCGCCTCTTTGCCCGAAAGTCTGATGGAGGATGAATTGTTCGGACATGAGCGCGGCGCCTACACAGGAGCAATCGGGCAGAAAAAGGGAAAATTCGAACAGGCTGAAGACGGAGATCTGTTTCTTGACGAAATTGGAACGCTTCCGCTTCCCCTGCAGGCGAAACTTTTGAATGTTCTGCAGGAACGCTATTTTTTCAGGATCGGCGGGTCGGAGAGGATTGAGGTCCACTCCCGCATTTTAGCGGCAACAAATGAAAATCTGGAAGAGGCCGTTTACTCGGGAAGGTTCCGCAAAGATCTGTATTATCGTCTGAACGTGGTGGAAATCAAATGTCCTCCGCTCAGACAGCATCGTGAGGATATCCGTATCTTAGCGGAATACTATTTTGACGTGTTTTGGAAGCGGAACCGTGGGGAAGAAAGCCTGCCTTCCATTGACCCGGAGATCTACAAGGCCATGGAGGGATATGACTGGCCCGGCAATGTGAGGGAACTGGAAAATGTGATAGAAAGCATCGCGGTTTTAAGTGAAGGAGATAAAATCGGGTTGGCGGACCTGCCGGTAAATTACCAGCAGGAATGCCATTTGGGCCAAGGCGGAAAACAGGGAAAGGAAAGGCTTTCATTGAAGGAACAGGAAATTATGCTGATTATTGAAGCCCTGGAACGCAACAATGGAAACCGGACCAACACGGCGAAAGAGCTTGGGATATCCCGCAGGGCACTCCAATACCGGATCAAAGAGCTGAATCTTCTGGACCCGTGATCCGCCTCCCACGAAAACTTCATGCATAGTATTTCTTGATCCATATCGATCATGCCGTATGAAATTCCCTCTGCTTTATTATCCCAATAAAAAATCCGTCGGTGCATTGCCGGCGGATTTTGTTTATTTTACGGGGATGCTGCCGCAGCTTTCCAGGGGATGGTAAACAACCGGAAATTCGACGAAAAACGGTTCCTTGTGTTTGCCCTCCAGCAGCTCCAGCAAAAGATTCAGGCATTTTTCAGCCATATCCTCCATGGGGACCTGCACGTTGGAAATGGATATGACCGAATTTTCTTCGAGATCGCGGTCCCCGTTGCCGATGCTGATACATTCGAGATCCCGGGGAATTTTGATCCCTCTAAGAAAAAAAGTGCGAAGCGCCCCCGCCGCCATTGCATCCGAGCCGAAAAAGATGCAGTCGGGCATTTCTTTTTGCTCAAATAATTTCATGGCGGCCAGATATCCGCCGCGCATGGAATTTTGCTCGTAAATAATGGGCATCGCCTCCATGCCAAATTCCGCTATGGTCTGGAGAAAGGCGGTCGTCCGCAGCCACATTTCCGCAAAGACCGGCTCGGAGGTGATGATGGACGCTCTTTTATGCCCCCGCAGCGCAAAGATCCGGGCGGGCAGGCTGCCCAGCGTAAAGTTGTTGATCGTGGCGGCGCAGAATTTCACGGAGCTCCGGTTATAAAGCACGGTCGGGATGAGCGGGGTCATTCCCTCCAGGTATTCCATGTCCTGCTGAGAGGCGTTGCAGATGATGGCCCCGTTGAACATGCTGAGATTCTGCTGGGAAGCCGCCCGGCACAAATTCCCGTTTTCATACGGCCGGATAATGATATCGATGCCGCGCCCAATGCCGAGCACAGCGCGCTGCAAGCCGTGAAGAAATCGCACCATCATGGGCGCGCGAAAATCCGTGGCCCAGTAAAGCGCGACCACCGTGTTCTTTTCCCCGGCCGAGCGGAGCCTGCGCGCGGCGAGATTGGTCTGATACCCAATCTTCTTTGCCGCGTCCATTATTTTCCGCTGTGTGGCCTGCGAGATGTTTCTCTGGTCCCCCTCTCCCCTCATCACAACGGAAGCGGTCGTTGGCGAGACGCCGGCCAGAGCCGCCAGTTCTTTTAGTGTCGGCAATGGATTCCCTCATTTCAATCGATGTTTGTCCTGTACAATTTAATTATAAAATCTTTGTAGAAAAAATCAATAAAATTCGGATTGACATTTGTTAAATAGTAAACTAATATAGAGAGTATCGTTATACTATAACGATACTCTATTAATATTATACATTAAAGGAGGTATTTTGTTGAATAAAGTTATCGTTGGGGGTGGCCAGGGATTCTGGGGCGACAGCAATGATGCTGCGATACATATGGTGAAGAAGAGCAACATCAATTATATGGCCTGCGATTACCTGGCGGAGCTGACGCTTTCCATTATGGAACGGCAGAAGCTGAAAAATCCGGAGCGCGGCTATGCAGGAGATTTTATCGGCCTGCTGGACCAATGCGGGAAGGAGGCGTTCGACAGAAAGATCCGCATCATATCAAACGCGGGCGGGATGAACATCGAAGGCGCCGTAAACGCGATCAGGCAGGTGGCCGAACGGCAGGGAATGCACGGCTACAAGATCGGATACGTGCAGGGCGACGACATGAAGTCCCAGATTCCGGAGCTGCTCCGGCAGGGGGTCGATTTCAAGAACATCGACGATGTCGGCGACTTTAAGGACATTCAGGGCGACATTCTCAACGCCAACGTGTATTTCGGCCATGAACCGATCGTGGAATGCCTGGAGGGGGGCGCGGACGTGACGGTGACCGGACGCGCGGCGGACTCCGCCCTGTTTCTCGCCCCGTGCGTGCATGAGCTCGGATGGAGGGCGGACGACTGGGAGAATCTGTCCAGGGGCATCATGGCCGGCCATTTGCTGGAATGCGGCGGCCAGGGCGCGGGAGGAAATTATCAGTACGACTGGCGCGGCGTGCCCGACATGGATCAGCTCGGCTTCCCGATCGCTGAAATCGGCAACGACGATTTTATCGTTACGAAAGCGCCGGGCTGCGGCGGCGTCATCTGCGAACAGTCCGTGAAGGAACAGTTCCTCTACGAGGTTCACGATCCGGCCAACTACATTACCCCGGACGTCAATGTCGACATCAGCCATGCCACTTTGACGCAGGCCGGGGAGAACCGGGTCCGCGTCGGGAATGTTCACGGCAAACCCCGCCCCGATACGCTCAAGCTCAGCATCGGCTATCACGCCGGATACAAAGTCGTCACCTATTTGAGCTTTGCGTGGCCGGACGCCTATGAAAAGGCGCAGTATGCGGCTGAGATCCTGAGAAAAAAGATGGAGCGCAAGGGGATGAAATACGAGGACGTGAACGTGAGTTATGTCGGGCTGAACGCGCTGCATCTCGGCGTGGCCGACATGAGCGGGGACCTGATCAAAAACCAGAATGAAGTCGTGCTGAGGATCGCGATCCGGACGAAGGAAAAATCGGAAGCCGCAAAGATCATTCCGGAGATTTCCCCGCTGCAGCTCAACGGCCCTCCGGGCGCCAGTTTCTTCGGCGGCCGCTCCCATGTCCAGGAGGTCATCGGCCTGTGGCCGACGCTGATCCCGCGCGACGCAGTGAAACTGACGTCCCGCATTGTGGAGGTGAAATGACCATGAAGGAAATTTATCTGAAGGAGATCGCGCACGGGCGCAGCGGCGACAAGGGCGACACAAGCAACGTCTGCGTCTTTGCCCGCAAACCGGAATACTATGCGATCATCAAGCGCGAGGTCACGGTGGAAAAAGTCCGCGAATACTTCGGCGGCATGGTGAAAGGAAGCGTCACCCGTTACGAGGTGCCCTCTCTGAACGGCTTCAACTTTGTCATGAAACACGCTCTCGGCGGCGGGGCGACCCTTTCCCTCCGGCTCGACAGCCTTGGCAAATCCATGGGCTCCGCTTTCATGCGGATGAAAATTCACGTCGGCGACGAAGAGGTGTAACCATGGAATCTTTGACAGGTGCGCTGGAAAATTTGACGGTGCTCGACCTGACGCGCGTCCTGGCGGGGCCGTTCTGCACCATGATGCTGGCCGACATGGGCGCCAATGTGATTAAAATCGAGATACCGAAGCGCGGGGACGACACCCGCTCCTATCCTCCTTTCAAAAACGGGAAAAGCCTTTATTTCGCCAATATCAACCGGAACAAAAGGGGGATTACCCTGAATCTGAAATCGGAGGAAGGAAGGGAGATTTTTAAGGAGCTGACGAAAAAGGCCGACGTCGTGATCGAAAATTACCGTCCCGGCGTCATGGATAAGCTCGGCCTGGGATACGAAGAGCTGAAAAAGATCAATCCCCGCGTCATTTACGCCGCCGTTTCCGGGTTCGGCTGCTACGGCCCGTATTCGCAGCGCCCGGGCTACGACATCATCTCGCAGGGAATGGGCGGCCTGATGAGCATCACGGGCCAGCCGGATGATCCCCCGACCCGCGCGGGAAACGCCATGGGCGATATCCTCGGCGGACTGAATGTGGCCATCGGGATTTTGGCCGCGGTCAACGCGCGCACGCTCACCGGGCGGGGGCAGCGCGTGGACGTGTCCCTGGTGGATTCGGTCGTGGCGGCGCTGGAAAATACGGGAGAGCGATACCTTGCTTCCGGTGAAATTCCGAAACGGCTGGGCAACCGTTATGCCGCGGTTTCCCCCTACGACACGTTCAAGGCGAAGGACGGCTATTTTATCCTCGCCTGCGGCAACCAGAAGCTGTACGAGATTCTGTGCAGGGAGATCTTAAACAGGCCGGACCTGATCGAAGACCCGCGTTTTCTCGACCTGCCGCTCCGCATCCGGAACCAGGATGACCTTCAAACGGTCATAGAGGACTTTTTCAAGGACTTCACCGTTCGGGACGCGGTCGACCTGGTGCTCTCGAAGGGCGTTCCGGCCGGGCCGATCCTGGATATCAAAGCAATTCTGAACGATGAACATATCGCGGGGGCGCGGGAAATGTTTGTTCCGCTGCACGATCCGGCCATCGGGGACATCACGGTCAACGGCGACGCGATCAAACTGATGGATACCAAGCCGGGCGTCCGCACCCCCGCGCCGGCGCTCGGACAGCATAACCGGGAGATCCTGCACGGACTGCTTGATTACAGCGACCGGCAGATTTCATTGCTGACGGAAAAAGGAGTTTTATAGTCCTTCTGTTTTACTAAATTATGGGGAGGAGAAAATCATGCCGCTGGGACTTCTTGGCTTTTTAACCATCTTAGTGATTCTTTTCCTGATTTTAAGCAAAAAAGCATCCACCTTAACCTGCCTGATCGCGGTGCCGATCCTGGCCTGTATCATTGCGGGGCACGCGGATAAAATCGGTACATACAGCGTCGACGGAATGAAGAGCGTCGTCGCGACCGGCGTGATGTTCATTTTCGCGGTCCTGTTTTTCACCACCATGTCGGATGCGGGCGCGTTTGACCCGATCGTAAAAGGAATTTTGAAAATCGCGAAAAACGATCCGGTCAAAATCTGCGTCGGAACGGTTGTGCTGACCTGCGTGACCCATTTGGACGGTTCCGGGGCGACAACTTTTCTTATTACGATTCCGGCGCTGCTGCCGCTTTACAAAAAGCTGGGCATGCGTCCCTGGATTTTAACCACCCTTTGCGCGCTGGCGGCGGGCACCATGAACATGCTGCCCTGGGGCGGGCCCACGATCCGGGCCGTAAGCGCTTTGCATTCTTCGCTGGACCAGGTCTTCACGCCGATGCTGGTTCCCATGCTGTGCGGACTGCTGAGCGTCTTTGCGATTTCCGTCTATCTCGGAAAGAAGGAGAGGAAACGCCTGGCGTCCGGGACTCCGGCCGGGGATGTGTCGCTCGAAGAAGCGCAGGCGGCGAAAGCTCTTTCCGGCAATGCCGGCGATTTGGCCCGTCCCAAACTGTTCGTCTTCAATATTATCCTGATTCTGGTTACCGTTGCGGTTATGGTTTCCTCTTTGCTTCCGCCCGCGCCGACTTTCATGATCGCGCTTGTGATCGCGATGGTCGTCAACTATCCCGATATCAAGCTGCAGGGCAAAATCATCAATTCCCATGCGGAAGCCGCGCTGATGATGGCAAGCGTCCTTTTCGCCGCCGGTTCCTTTATCGGGATCATGGGCGGCTCCGGGATGCTGGATGCAATGGCAACCAGCCTGGTGCACATCATCCCGCAGTCGCTGGGAAGCAAGATCCCTCTCATTATCGGTTTGATCGCCATGCCGGCCAGCCTGCTCTTTGATCCGGATTCCTACTACTTCGGAGTGATGCCGGTGCTGGCTTCCGCCGTGCAGAAGATCGGCTTGAATCCCGCGCTGGTTGCAAGGGCGTCGATCGCCGGTCAAATGACGATCGGATTCCCGCTGTCGCCGCTGACCCCGTCGACCTTTCTCCTGATCGGCTTAGGGGAGATCGACCTTGGGGAACATCAGAAAAAAACGTTCCCATGGGCGTATGCGGTCTCTCTTGTTATCCTTTTGGTCGCAGTCATCACCGGGGCGATTACTCTGTAAATACGCTTGCCACAAAGCGAAAAATCCCTCCGGCAGCCCGGACCTTGGCGGAGCACAGGGAGAATTTTTCTCCTGTCACAGGCTTGTTTGCGTGTGACAGGAGGATTTTTTCCGGATCAGCGGGAAGCGGCCGCCGTTCATTTTGAGAGGGCATTTCCTTGACTCGGAACAAAAACAATGATATGATAATAATAATTTTAAAGGCCATGAAGGCCTTGCCTTGCATCGCATGAATTTAATTCTGGGATGAACCCGGTCAAAGATGCCACTCTTTGCCGGGCTTTTTGTATTTCCGCAACTTCTGAGAGGGAAAGAAAGATTGGAATGAAACTGAATGAATTCCTGAAACAGAATCCCCGCTTTGCCCTGGCGTTTTCCGGCGGGACGGATTCCTCCTATCTGTTGTACGCCGCCAAAGCCGCGGGATGCGACGTCCGCCCCTATCTGGTCAAGTCGCCGTTCCAGCCTCAGTTCGAGCTGGACGACGCGCGCAGGGTCGCGGAGCCGCTCGGCCTCACACTGACGGTGGTCGGCTTTGATATTTTGCAGGACCCGGATGTCAGAAAAAATCCGCCGGACCGCTGTTATTTTTGCAAACGAGCCCTTTTTACCCGCCTTCGGGAACTGAGCCGCTCCGACGGATGCGAACTTCTGTGCGACGGCACAAACGCTTCCGACGATGCGGGCGACCGCCCCGGCATAAAGGCGCTTCGGGAGCTTGGCGTCCGTTCGCCGCTGCGCGAATGCGGGCTGACGAAGCCGGAGATCCGGAGGCTTTCGAGGGAGGCGGGACTTTTTACCGGGGACAAGCCGGCTTACGCCTGTCTTGCCACACGCATTCCGGCCGGAACGGAAATCACAGCGCCGTTGCTGCAAAAGATCGAACGCGCCGAAGAATCCCTTTTTGCGATGGGTTTTTTCGATTTCCGCGTGCGGTATTTCAACGGCGCGGCGAAATTACAGCTTCCCGGGGAACAATTTCAAATCGCGATGGAGCGGCGGGCGGAAATCGTGTCGGCACTCGAGTCGAATTTCGACGCCGTCCTGCTGGACCTGAGCCCGAGAAAAACGGAGGATAAAATATGGAACAGCAGCGGACTTTAGAAATTCTGAACAGGGTGAGCCGCGGGAAAATCACGCCGCAGGAGGCGCTTCTGGAGCTCAGGATGGAACCGTTTGAAGATTTGGGATACGCAAAAGTTGACCACCACCGGGAGCTCAGGCACGGAGTGCCGGAGGTCGTTTACGGAGCCGGAAAGACGGCGGACCAGATCGGCGGCATTGTCGCCGCCCTGAAGGAGCACGGGGACCACAACATCCTCATCACGCGCCTGACGCCGGAAAAAGCCGGCGAGGTCAGCAAAAGGGTGCCGATTGATTACGATCCGGTGTCGCGCATCGGGATCTGCGGGCGGAAGAGCGAGATCACCGCATCCGGCACGGTCGTCATCGCAACGGGGGGGACAAGCGATATCCCAGTGGCGGAGGAAGCGGCCGTCACCGCCGAGGCGCTGGGAAACCGCGTGCAGCGGCTCTATGACGTCGGCGTGGCGGGACTGCAGCGCCTGCTTTCCAAAATGGACATTCTCATGAGCGCCCGGGTCATCGTTGCCGTCGCCGGAATGGAGGGGGCCCTTGCCACCGTGATCGGCGGGCTGGTCGCGTGCCCTGTTCTCGCCGTCCCAACCAGCATCGGCTACGGGGCGAATTTCAGCGGCCTTTCCGCCCTGCTTTCCATGCTCAACTCCTGCGCGGGCAACGTGAGCGTCGTCAATATCGACAATGGTTTCGGGGCGGGTTATCTCGCCAGTTTAATCAATCACATCGGAGGGAACCAGGAATGAAACTTTATCTGGAATGCAATATGGGGGCGGCCGGCGATATGCTGATGGCCGCGCTTCTGGAACTGCTGCCCGACCGGCAAAAATTTCTGGACCGGATGAACGGCCTTGGCATTCCCGGCGTCAGGGTCGAATGTATGCCGGCGGTAAAATGCGGCATCGCGGGCAGCCACATCAAAGTTTCAGTCAACGGCGAAGAGGAAACGGTGCAGGATGTTCCCATGGAGGCCGGAGAGGAAATTTCCGCCGTAGAGGAGGAACATCACCACGGGGACGGGGATCACGGGCATCATCCTCACGGGCATTCCGGCCATGACCACAGCCATGGCCATGGACACCATCATTTCAGCTATGAGGATGTCCGCGGGCTGATCGGCGCGCTTGACCTGCCCGATCAGGTGAAATCCGACGCGCTGGCGGTATATGCCCGGATCGGGGAGGCGGAATCGAAGGTGCACGGCGTTCCCATGG
Source organism: Caproiciproducens sp. NJN-50 (assembly GCF_004103755.1). Taxonomy (NCBI): domain Bacteria; kingdom Bacillati; phylum Bacillota; class Clostridia; order Eubacteriales; family Acutalibacteraceae; genus Caproiciproducens; species Caproiciproducens sp. NJN-50. Next base: position 466,289 of record NZ_CP035283.1, read on the forward strand.
ACCAGATCCATTTCCACGAGGTCGGCTCAATGGATGCCGTCGCGGATGTAGTCGGCTGCTGCCTTTTGATTCACATGCTGGGCGTTCGGGACATTTCGGCTTCCCCGGTGCATGTCGGTTCCGGATTTGTTCGGTGCGCGCACGGGATCCTGCCGGTTCCGGCTCCCGCCACGGCCTGTATTCTGAAGGGCGTGCCAATTTACGGCGGCAGGATCCGGGGCGAGCTGTGCACGCCGACCGGAGCCGCGCTTCTGCGCCATTTTGTGGGACGGTTTGGAGAAATGCAGCCGATGCGGGTCGATCGGATCGGCTGCGGCATGGGGTCCAAGGATTTTGAAGCCGCGAACTGCATCCGGGCATTTTTGGGCGAGGCGGACGGCCGGCAGGATGAGGTCGCGGAAATCAGCTGCAACCTCGACGACATGACGCCGGAGGCGATCGGGTATACGTCGGAGCTTTTGATGAAAAGCGGGGCGCTGGACGTCTTTGTCACGCCGATCCAGATGAAGAAGAACCGGCCCGCGTCGATGCTGACCTGCCTGTGCAGGCCGGAAGACCGGGAGAAGATTTCAAAGCTGATGCTGCTGCATACGACCACGCTGGGAGTCCGATACACGACTTGCCAAAGGAGCATCCTGAGTACCTCAATCGGCGCGGTGGAGACTCCTTACGGAAGAATCAGGGTAAAATACGCCGATGGGAACGGAATCCGGAAGAGCAAGCCGGAATATGAGGACGTGAGGGCGTCAGCGGAGAAATTCGGCGTTCCGTTCGGCGAAGTCTACCGGCAGGCCGCCGCCGCTCAGGGAAAAGAGGACGCTGAATGAATATTGCCTGTTCGCCCTGGCTGAAGCTCAGGGAAACGCTGACCCCCGAAGACCGTGATCAAATTGAAGACTTGCAAATGCGATGCGGCCGGGCGGAACCGGTCGCCCTCAAGCTGGAACTGGACTACAAGCTTGCGGCCGCTTTGAATCGTCCGGAGGACAGCGCCATTCGCGACGTGAACGAGTTCCTGTACTTCGACGGTCAGAGGCTGGCCGGCTATCTTGGAATCTGTAGTTTCGGCGGGCCGGGAATGCCGCTGGAGGCGACCGGCATGGTGGCCCCGGAGGAGCGGCGGAGGGGGATTTTCACCACATTGTACCGGCTGGCTCTGGCGGAGGGAAGACGCAGGAGTTCCGCGGGCATGCTTGTGCTGTGCGACAGAAAGTCGGATGCCGGACGGAAATTCATTGAGAAAATCGGGGCGGCTTATCACCATTCCGAATACGAAATGGTTCTGAATCAGGCCTGGGAGGCGCCGGGCGGCGGGAAATTATGCGGGGTAACCCTGCGGAAAGCAACGAACGCGGATGCCCGCGAAATTGCCGAACAGGATTCCGTCTATTTTTCCGACGAAGCGCCGGAATCGGAAGCCGGTCCTGGCGCGGACCGGCCGGATGTCCCGTCCGGGGAAATTCGCCTGCCGGAAGAGGAAGAGAAGAAAGGGTTTGTCATCTGGCTTGCGGAGAGAGACGGACGGTCCGTCGGCAAAGTGAACCTGGAGCTTGGGTCCGGATCCGGCGGAATCTATGGGCTGGGCGTGAAACCCGAATTCCGTGGAAGAGGGTTCGGCCGATCCATTTTGCTTCAGGCGGTCGAAAAGCTGAAAGAAGCGAACGCAAAGAAGATTTTGCTCCAGGTGGCCGCCGATAACGCGAAAGCTTTAAACCTTTACACCTCCTGCGGGTTTTGCGAAACGTCAACCATGGATTATTTTAAAGCGGATTTATAATTTGCCTGTCGGCGTACGGAAGACACAGCGGGTACAAAAATAACACCAAAAGGGCGGGGCCGGAATTCCGGCCCCGCCCTTTGCCGCAGCCAGCGGCTTTATTTCATCAGATGCATATCGTCTTTGAGGAGCACGTCGTGGGCGCCGCCCTCCACGATGCTGACGGAGGAGACCAGCGTCAGGCGGGCTTTTTTCTGGAGCTCGGGAATGGAAAGCGCACCGCAGTTGCACATGGTGGAGCGGACCTTGTTCAGCGTCAGGGCGACGTTGTCGTGCAGATTGCCTGCGTACGGGACGTAGGAGTCGACCCCTTCCTCAAAGCTCAGCTTTTTTTCGCCGCCCAGGTCGTAGCGCTGCCAGTTGCGCGCGCGGGCGGAACCTTCGCCCCAGTATTCCTTCATGTAATTGCCGTTGATCATCACCTTGTTGGTCGGGCTTTCGTCAAAGCGGGCGAAATAGCGGCCCAGCATGCAGAAATCGCAGCCCATCGCAAGGGCGAGAGTCGTGTGGTAATCATAAACGATGCCGCCGTCGGAACAGATCGGCACATAGATGCCGGTTTCCTCAAAATATTCGTCCCGTGCCTTTGCGACCTCAATGACGGCGGTCGCCTGCCCGCGGCCGATTCCCTTGGTCTCGCGCGTGATGCAGATGGAACCGCCGCCGATCCCGATCTTCACAAAATCGGCGCCCGCCTCCGCGAGGAAGCGGAATCCGTCGCGGTCCACCACGTTGCCGGCTCCGATTTTGACCGAATTTCCGTACGTCTTCCGCACGTAGTCGATCGTGCGCTTCTGCCATTCGGTGTATCCTTCGGAGGAATCGATGCAGAGGATATCCGCCCCTGCCTCTACCAGGGCGGGAATCCGTTCCTCGTAGTCGCGCGTATTGACGCCGGCTCCGACCACGTAGCGCTTGTGGGAATCCAAAAGCTCCAGCGGATGCCCTTTGTGGGAATCATAGTCCTTGCGGAACACGAACGCCGCCAGTCTGCGCTCTTTGTCGAGGATCGGAAGGGCGTTGAGCTTGTTGTCCCAGATGATGTTATTGGCTTCCTTCAGACTGACGCCTTCCTCGGCATAAATGATTTTATCGATCGGCGTCATGAAGGTGAAGACCTTTTCCTCGGGAGACATGCGGCTGATGCGGTAATCGCGGCTTGTCACGATGCCGAGAAGATGGCCGTTCGGCGTGCCGTCGTCCGTTACCGCCACGGTGGAGTGCCCCGTTTTTTCCTTCAGGTCCAGGACATCGGCGAGCGTCTGGTCCATCCGGATGTTGGAGTCGCTGACCACAAAGCCCGCTTTGTAGCTTTTGACGCGTCCCACCATTTCCGCCTGCTTTTCAACGGGCTGGGAGCCGTAAAGGAAGGAAATCCCTCCCTCCTTGGCCAGCGCGATCGCCATACGGTCGTTGGAAACCGACTGCATGACGGCGGAAACCAGAGGAATGTTCATGCTCAGCTCCGGCTGCTCGCCCTTTTTAAAACGCACGACGGGCGTTTGCAGCGAGACGTTTGCGGGCACGCATTCCGCGGAGGAATAGCCCGGCACCAGCAAATACTCGCTGAAGGTGTGACAGGGCTCTTCATAAAAATAAGCCATTTGATCTTCTCCTTATCTCTGATTGTTCCTGGACAGCTTTCGCGGCGGCCGGCAGGATCGCGCCGGAATCAAAGCGCCGGATCATCTGCTTTAACGCTTCCCCGCCTAGCATCGGGTTTTCTCATTATTATATCACGGATCGCCGGTTTGTAAAGGGATACGTTCCGCCGGGGGGCGGCATGAAGTCCTCTTTGGTGGAAATTGACAAGGCACCGCGAAGCTTATATAATGATAACAGGATTTTTAGTTGCAGTCCGAAAGGCAGGGGCGCCTTTCTCCGCATCCGGGGCTTTCCCCCGTTCCGCCGCTTTAAAAAAGCCGCCGGAGCCGCGGCGCCTGGACGACGCTCGGAACAATCACCGATTCGGCCAGCTCATCCGGTGGCCGCGGTCGGTGTTTTTAGATGAAAGGGAGTTTTCATGATGAGGCGCAGGGACCGTGAAGTCAAAGACCTGAATGAGATCGTCCGGATCGTCGGCCAATGCGAAGTTTGCCACATGGGACTGGCGGAGGATGGCCGTCCCTATGTCGTCCCTCTGAGCTTCGGTTTCGACGTCAGGGGAGACAGCGTTACTTTCTATTTTCACTGCGCCTCCGAGGGACGCAAGATCGATATCATCAAGCGAAATCCAAAAGTATGCCTTCAGTTCGACTGCGGGCATCGCCTGATTGCAGCGGACAGGCCCTGCGACTGCTCCACGGAGTATGAAAGCGTCATCGCTTCCGGCGCGGCCGAGTTCGTCACGGACCGGGAGGAAAAGGTTCGGGCGCTGACGCAGCTGATGAAACACTATGAAACGGGGGAGGCCTTCGAATTCGACAGCCGGATGGTCGACCTGGTCACCGTGATCAAAGTGCCGGCCGATCAAATCAGCGGCAAGAGGAAAAAGTCTTAGAACGGAGAAAACTTCATTTTTTCGGACAACATCTGCTTTATTGCCAGACGGCGCGGCCGAAAGCGGGACTTAGGAATTTATTTAAAAGAGGCGGAGTTTATGATCCGATTCAACTGTGATTACAGCGAAGGCGCCCATCCGAAGGTTCTGGAGCTTCTTGCCCGGACCAATCTGGAGCAGACGGCCGGCTATGGGGAAGATCCTTACTGCATGCAGGCGGCCGAATTGATCCGGAAGAAATGCGGATGCCCGGAGGCCGGAATCCAATTCACTGTCGGCGGAACCCAGGTCAACAGCATTGTAATCGCCGCGTCGCTGCGGCCCCATCAAGGGGCGCTCTGCGCCGATACCGGGCATATCAACGTCCATGAGAGCGGCGCAGTGGAAGCCACCGGCCACAAGGTTCTTCCTTTGCGTGGAATGGACGGGAAAATCACCGCCGCTCAGATTCAGGCGGCCTGCGACGATCATTTCGGCGACGAAACCCATGAGCACATGGTTCAGCCGGGCCTGGTCTACCTCTCGTTCTCAACGGAGCTTGGGACGATCTACTCCAAACGGGAACTGACCGAAATCAGCGGAGTCTGCCGCAGGAACGGACTGCTTCTTTATGTGGACGGCGCCCGTCTCGGCTACGGCCTGGCCGCGCAGGGCTGCGATCTCGATCTTCCCTCGCTTGCCGGGCTCTGCGACGCGTTTACCATCGGCGGCACCAAGGTCGGCGCGCTGTTTGGCGAGGCGCTGGTGATCCGCAGCGCGGCACTGAAAAAAGACTTCCGCTACATCCTCAAGCAGAGGGGCGGCATGCTCGCGAAAGGCCGTCTGCTGGGCATTCAGTTTTTAGCGTTGCTGGAGGACGATCTCTATTTTGATATCGCCGCCCATGCCGACCGGCAGGCGATGGACATCCGCCGTGCCTGCGCCGAAAAGGGCTGGAAGTTTCTCTCTTCTTCTCCTACGAACCAGCAGTTCCCGATTCTGCCGGACAGGGCGCTCGATATTTTGCGGCGGGATTATGAAGTGTCCGATTCGGGACGAATCGACGAGACGCACGGCGCCGTCCGTTTCTGCACCAGCTGGGCGACCCGTGACGAGGATGTGGACCGGCTGGTGAAGGATATCCGGGGAATGTAAAGCGTTTCAGCTTTACAAGGAAAGAATCGCGTTTGATTTCTGTGATGCCGCCGACAAATTGATACAAGGAGTATTATGATGTTTCAATATCACAAATATCACGCGCTCGGAAACGATTATATCGTGCTGAATCCGGGCGAAATATCGTTTGAACTTACCCCGGAGCGCATCCGTCTGATCTGCGACCGGCATTTCGGCGTCGGTTCGGACGGCATCCTGCTCGGTCCGCTGCCGCGGGACGGCGCCGGGCCGGACCTCAGAATCTACAATCCGGACGGCGGGGAAGCGGAAAAAAGCGGGAACGGGATCCGTATTTTTTCGCGCTACCTGATCGATAAAAAGCTGGTCGCGGCCGACCGCTTTGAGCTGAAGACGCTCGGCGGGCCGGTGCGGGTGGAGAAGCTGAAACCGGACGGCAGTCTCCTTCGCGTCTCCATGGGAACCGTCACGTTCCGGAGCTCCGAAATCCCGGTCTCCGGGCCGGACCGCGAAGTAGTCGGTGAGGAGATGGAATTCGGGAAAAAGCGGATGAAAGCGACCTGCGTCTCCATCGGCAACCCGCACTGCGTCATCCCGGTCAGGGCCGTTTCCCCGGAGTTGGCCTGCGAGCTCGGCCCGGACGTGGAAGGCGCGCCGCAGTTCCCGAACCGCATCAACCTCCAGATTTTGCAGGTTTTGGACCGCAGAAATATCAAAATCGAAATCTGGGAGCGCGGGGCGGGCTACACGCTGGCATCCGGGACGAGCAGCTGCGCGGCGGCCTGCGCGGCGCACAGGCTCGGCCTGACGGACGAGGAAGTGACCGTCCATATGCCGGGCGGCGAGATCACCGTGAAGATCGGCGGCGACTGGTCCGTCCTGATGACCGGCAGTGTCAGCAGCGTGTGTGAAGGCGCTCTTTCCGGTGAGTTTTTAAACGCGCTCTCAAAGCTGCCGTAAGACGCCCAGGGACTGTTTGCATTTATGTCAAGCGGGAAGGGAATCGGAATGAAAATCACAATTTACAGCTGCAGTTCGGAAGAAGAAGGATATTTGGAGGAGCTCCGGAGAAAATACGGTGTCGAGCTTTTTCCGACCAAAAAGCCCCCGACGGCGGAAACCGCCGCGCTGGCCGGGGGCAGCCAGTGCATCAGCATCGTCACGACGGCAATGGACGAAGAGCTGCTGAAAATCTACCATAACGCCGGGGTACGCTTCATTTCAACCCGCAGCATCGGGTACGACCATATCGACCTGAAAGCGGCCGAGAGGCTCGGGATGCATATCGGCAACGTCAGCTATTCGCCGAACAGCGTGGCGGACTACACCGTGATGCTGATGCTGATGGCGATCCGCAGGGTCAAGGCCATCCTTCTCAGAAGCGCGAATCAGGATTATTCCCTGCGCGGCCTCCAGGGGCTGGAGATGCACAACCTGACCGTCGGCGTGATTGGGACCGGACGCATCGGCAGGACGGTGCTGCAGAACCTGACCGGCTTCGGCTGCCGGCTCCTCGCCTACGACCTGCACCCGAACGATTCTGTGAAAAAAATTGCCGGGTATGTTTCTCTGCCGGAGCTTCTGCGGCAGAGCGACCTGATCACCCTGCACATGCCCGCGACCGAGGAGAATTTCCACATGATCCGCCGGGACACTATCCTGCAGATGAAGGACGGCGTCATTCTTGTCAACACGGCGCGGGGCTCGCTGATCCATACGGGGGATTTTCTGGACGCTGTGGAAAGCGGCAAGATCGGCGGAGCCGCGCTGGACGTGGTGGAAGGGGAGGAAGATCTGTACTACAAAGATCTGAAATCCAAGGTTCTGGACAACCGCGGCCTCGCGCTGCTCAAATCATACCCGAATGTTCTGGTGACGCCGCACATGGCGTTTCATACCAATCAGGCCGTGAAGGATATGGCGGAGAATTCCGTCAAGAGTTGTGTCCTGTTTTCCAAAGGGGAAGAAATTCCCTGGCAGATCATTTGATCCAAAAAATTTATTTAATAAGGTATCTTTTGCATTTTTTAAAGAAATAGATTCATTTTTGTTAAATTAAAGAAGTTTTTGTGCTATAATAATCTTTTGATGCAAGTTTTTTAACTGCACGGAAAATTGATTAGGGTAGGGTGAACAAAAATGGATCGAGAACAATGGGGATCAAGATGGGGTTTTGTGCTTGCGGCGGTCGGCTCGGCGATCGGGCTCGGAAACATCTGGAGGTTTCCTTATGTCGCTTATAAAAACGGCGGCGGGGCTTTCCTGATACCGTACATTTTCGCGCTGCTGACCACAGGCCTTTCCTTTGTCGCGCTGGAGTTTATCATCGGCAAGAAATACCGCGGCTCCGCACCGCTTTCTTACTTCCGGATCAACCGTCATATGGAATTTGTCGGATGGTGGCAGTTTGCGATCAGTTTTGTCATCATGACCTATTATGCCGTCATTCTTGGCTGGGCTCTGAGCTACATCGGGTTTTCCGCCACACTGGCCTGGGGAACGGATACCAAATCTTTTCTTTTTAACTCCTATCTGAATGTTCTTCCAAGCGCTTCCGTGACAAACCTGGGCGGGATTGAATGGAGAGCGCTGATCCCTCTGCTGGTGATCTGGGTCGTCACGCTGGCTATTTCTTACCGCGGCGTGAAAAAGGGCATTGAGAGCGTCAGCAAAATCGCGATCCCGGCTCTTGTGGTTCTTTTCCTGATCTTTGTGGTCCGCGCGGTCACCCTTCCTGGCTCCGCGCTTGGCCTGAATGCTTTTTTCCAGCCGCAGTGGGACCAGATCCTGAATCCGGAAATCTGGAAGGCGGCCTATTCCCAGATTTTTTACAGCCTCTCGCTTGCGATGGGGATTATGATCACTTACAGCAGCTATCTTCCGGAAAAGACCGATACCACGAACAATGCCTTTATCACGGCGTTCTCCAATTCGGGCTTTGAGCTGCTTGCGGGCTTCGGCATTTTTGCGGCGCTCGGCTTCATGGCGAACAATTCCGGCGTGGCGGTCAAGGACCTCGCCGCCGGCGGCATCGGCCTCGCGTTTGTCGTGCTGCCCCAGATCATTAACCAGCTTCCTTTCCCCCAGTTCTTCGGCGTCGTTTTTTTTGTCTGCCTGCTGATTGCGGGCATCACCTCTCTGATCTCGCTACTGGAGGTCTGCATCTCCGCCGCGTCGGAAAAATTCGGGTGGGACCGGCGCCGCTCCGTTCTGCTCATCGGCGGCCTGGCCACCCTGGTCTCCGTCGCGTATACGACGCGCGGAGGGATGTATCTGCTGGATGTCGTCGACAACTTCGTCAACGGGTTCGGCGTGCTTCCGTCTGCGGTCGTTGAAATCGTTTTGGTCCTGTGGGTCTTCCGGCAGATGAAGCCTCTGATGGAGGAAGCGAACCGCTATTCCCAGATCAGGCTCGGCGGCTATTTCAAAATCGCGCTGGGGCTGATCACGCCCGTCATGCTGGTGGTGATCCTCTTCAGCTCGCTGGTCGCCAACATTGAAACTGTCTACGGCGGATATCCGGCGGACTTTGTCGCCGTCTTCGGCTGGGGCATGGTGATCCTGATGCTGGTATTTGCCGTGCTGATCCCGCGCCTTTCCTGGAAAGAGAAAAGCGTACTGAAAAAGGAGGAGAAAGAATGAGTGCGTCCGCAATTGTGATGATGATCGTTGCCGTGTGCGTCATTTGGGGAGGTCTCGTAGCCAGCGTAATCCACGCTGTTCGTCATTCCTGACCGGATGACCGTCTGTGCCGGAGGAAAGGAGATGATTCCATGTCTCTTCCGAACATCGTAGCCGAATGGAAAAAGATTGCCTGGGTCGCGGATTTCGCAATCCCCCTGGCCGTATTTTTATTCGTTTATTTTCTCCGCGGCACTGCGGTCAATTGGATGTTCCGGCCCGTGAAGAGGCTGAATGCCGGGAAAAAATGGCCCGTGGAGCTGGAATGCAGCTTTCAAAAGCCGCTCCGTGCGCTGATCGGCCTGTTGGGACTGTACGGCGCGCTGTGGATATCGCCGGCCGTTCCTCACAGCGGAGCCGTCTGGGAAATTGTGGTCAAGTGTTTTCGCAGCCTTCTGATTCTGCTGCTGGCGTGGGGATTCGGCCGCCTGTGCAGCAGCCGTGAGCTGGCCGGCGGGCTGCTGCTGAAAAAGCTCGATGTGAACACCGACGGCGTCCTGTTCCCGTTTCTCTCCAAAATTCTCCGGTTTCTGATTTTTTGCCTGGCGCTGCTGATCGTCGCCCAGGAATGGAATTACAGCATCAGCGGCCTGCTGGCGGGGCTGGGCCTCGGCGGCCTGGCCTTTGCCCTGGCCGCACAGGACATGCTTTCCAACCTGTTCGGGGGGCTGGTCATCTTTCTGGACCGCCCGTTTGCGATCGGCGACTGGATTCAGGCCGGCGACGTGGAGGGAACCGTCGAAAGTATCAATTTCCGCAGTGTAAAGGTCCGCACCTTTTCACAGGCTGTCGTTACGGTCCCCAATTCCAAAATGGTCGACCGGCCGGTTGCCAATTACAGCCGGATGGGAAAACGGAAGGTCAGCTTTACGGTCGGACTGAGGTTCGGCACGACGGAAGGGCAGATTCGCTCCTGCGTGGACCGGATCCGGGCCATGCTTCTTGCAAACGAGGAGATCGACCCGGAAACCGTGATCGTCACCTTTAGCGAGATCGGCAAAGGCAGCCTGGACCTGATGCTTTATTTTTTCACAAAGACGACCGATTGGCAGAAACATCTGAAGGTCCGGGAGGATATCCATTACGGCATTCTGAGGATCCTCGAGGAAGAAAAGACGGAAATCGCTCTTCCGGCCAGCACCGTTCGCTTGGAGCGGGAGGAGTAAAAGGAAGAAAGGCGGAATGATCCGTCCTTGCGGAATGGGTCCCTTTGGGACCGGCGGGCCGCCTCGAAGGGGACGGCCCGTTTTTCAGTCGGTTGAATCTGCTTGGGATTGATGCTATACCGCACACAGCCCATGCTGCAAATATACTTATGCAGAAGAGAGCGGTTCGCGTTTCGCCGCCGCTTCCACCGCTGCGGAATCGGGGAGACGAACAGATGTCAAGTTTAGTGTTCAGCTTTAATACGGTCGCACCCGTCTTCTTGCTGGTGGCGATCGGCTGGCTGGCCAGAAAAGTCGGGCTGGTCGGCGAGCATTTTGTCGATGAGGCGAGCAAACTCAATTTCAGAACGGGTTTGCCTGCTCTTTTATTCCTGAGCATTTATCAGACCGAGGGCCCTTCTCTTTTTAACTGGAAGTTTATCGGATTTATGACCGGAGGGTGTATGGCATCCGCCCTCGTCCTTTGCCTCTTTGTCCCAAAGTTTATCCGGGACAGGAAAAAAGCCTCCGCATTCATTCACTGCGTTTTTAAGCCGAATATGATCGTGCTCGGGTTTCCTTTGGCGCTGATGGCCTTTGGCAAGGAGCACTCCGCCGCGATATCAATGCTGATGCCCGTATTGGTTCCGGCGAATAACATCGCCGCCGTGCTGATTCTCTGCGCGCTGGACCCGGAAGAGCGGGACCGGACCGATTCGCTCTGGAGATCTGTGGCCGGCATTGTAAGAAATCCGATCATTCTGGCTGCTGCCGCCGCGATCCTTCTTCAGCAGTTTCAGGTTCCGCTGCCTTCTTTCCTTCTGAAGCTGCTGAGTTCCCTGTCCGATATGGCAACGCCGTTTGCCCTGATCACCCTGGGGGCCCAGATGACCATGAAGGCCGCCCTCTCGGACCGCGGATACGTGATATCCGCCACGGTTCTGAAGGTGCTGGTTACGCCGCTGGTGATCGTCCCGATTGCCTATTTTTTCGGATTCCGAGGCTATGAGCTGGCGGCGGCTTTTATCGTGTCCGCCTCGCCCAGTGCCGTCAACAGTTACATGCTGGCCCGTGAGATGCGCTCCGACGAGGTGCTGACGGGAGAGATTATTCTTGGCACCACTTTCTGTTCCATGTTTGTTATCTTTATCGGGATTTATATGTTGAAAGCTTTTGCCGTCATTGCGTAATACGGCGGAGACATCTTTTGAGGCCGGGAATATTCAAGGCATGAAAGGGATAAAAATACAGAAGAAAGATTTAAACAGACGACGCGGCAAACCGCGAAAACATTCCAAATCTGCAATCAAACCGGAGGTTGAACCATGAATTACAGCGATCTGGTCAATACTGCGGTGGAAACCGGTTATCTGCTGGTTGTCAACGGCGGGGAGATCTACCGCGCCGAGGAATCCATGCAGAGGATTTTCCGCGCCTACGGAGTCGAAAGCGGCGAAGTTTTCACCATTCCCACATTGATCGAGGTGACCGTCAGCACCCCTGACGGAAGACCCATTACCCGGATCAAGCGCGTTCCGCAGCGGACGGTGAATCTGGACCGCGTGGAGCAGGTGAACGCGCTGTGCCGCCATATCTGGAACGACAAGCCGCGGTTTTCTGAAATCCGGGCCGAATTGGACCGGATTGGAAAACGTCCGGTCCTCTCGTTCCCGATGCAGACGCTCGCCTATGCGCTGATCGCGTCGGCCTTTACGCTGTTTTACGGGGGTTCCCTGCCGGACGCCGGGGTTGCCCTTTTCTGCGGCAGCGCCATCCGGCTGACCACCCGCTTTCTGGAGAGGTTTCGGGTCAATTCCTTTTTTGTCAACGTGGCGGCGAGCTTTATAGCTGCGGCGATCGCGCTCGTGGCGGCGAGCTTTAACGTATACCTGAGCTATGACAAGATGATCATCGGGTCCCTGATGAACCTGGTACCGGGCATCGCCATCACGGATTTCATGCGCGACATCATCGCGGGCGACCTGATGGCCGGAATCCTGCGCCTGACCGAGAGCGTTCTGGTCGCGACTGCCATCGCCATCGGCGCGGGCATTGCCCTCACGGCCTCACGCATGCTTTTGGGGGTGTAAGGGATGAAACTCCTCTGGGAATGCCTGTGGGCTTACGGCGCGTGCGTTGCCTTCTGCTTCCTGTTCAACATCCGGGGGCGCACGCTGATCTTCTCTTCCCTGGGCGGTTTGCTCGGCTGGCTGACCTTTTCTCTCTCCTTTCCGCTCCATAACGACATCATGCAATATTTTGCCGCGACCGTCCTGACAGCGGCTTATTCCGAAAGCATGGCCCGCATTGTAAAAAAGCCGGCCACCGAATTTCAGATCGTTGCGCTGCTGCCTTTAGTCCCCGGAGGAGGCATTTTTTACACCATGGAATACTGCGTCATCGGCAATAATTCCATGTTCATCAGCACGGGCCTTCACACCCTGGGGATCGCGGGGGCTCTTGCGATGGGCGTTTTGCTGGTTTCCACGGTTGTCCGCCTGATTCACATTGTTCGGACGCACCGCGAATGGTGAGCAAGACAAAAACGACAGTGCCGCCCTTTTGAAGGGGCACTGTCGCTTTTTGCAATCCTGGGGTCAAGCCATATGGATCGTATCAAGCTGCTGGAAATCGGGATAGCCTTCTTCCGCATGTTCGGACACGTCCAGACCGGCCAGCTCTTCTTCCGCACTGACGCGGAGGCCGACGGTCGATTTCAAAACCTTGAAAAGCACGAAAGTGGTTGCCAGGACCCATGCGGCGACACACAGAACGCCGAGAGCCTGCACGCCGAGCAGACGGACGCCGCCGCCGTAAAACAGCCCTTTGCCGGTGTCGAACAGTCCGACCATCAAGGTTCCGAAGACGCCGCAGGTGCAGTGGCAGCTGATGGCGCCCGCCGGGTCGTCGATTTTCAGGACTTTTTCATAGAATTCGATCGAAGCGACCACAAGTACGCCGGCCAGCAGCCCGATCACGAGGGCTCCTTCGATGCTGACATAAGCGCAGCCCGCGGTAATTGCGACCAAGCCGCCAATTGCCCCGTTGAGAGACATGCTGACGGACGGCTTTTTATGCCGGATCCAGGTGTAGATCATTGCGGAGCATGCGCCTGCCGCAGCGGCGATATTGGTTGTCATCGCGATTGTTCCGATCGCAGGGATGTTGAGGACGCCCTTGTCGTCGACCGCAAGTGCCGACAGGGTGGAACCGGGGTTGAATCCGAACCAGCCAAACCAAAGGATAAAGACGCCGAGGGCGGAAAGGGCGATGCTGTGGCCGGGGATGCTGTTGGGCTTGCCATCCTTGGAGTACTTCCCGATGCGGGGCCCAAGCATTGCGGCGCCGACCAGAGCGGCCCATCCGCCGATGGAGTGGACGACCGTGGAGCCCGCAAAATCTTCGAAGCCAATCTGAGCCAGCCAGCCGCCGCCCCAGATCCAGTGACCCGCGACCGGGTAGATGACCAGAGAGATTACCGCGCTGTATATGCAGTAAGCGATAAATTTGGTGCGCTCCGCCATGGCGCCGGAGACAATCGTCGCGGCCGTGGCGCAGAAGACGGTTTCCCACAGGATGAAGGCGTCCGTTGGAATGCCGGATGTCATTCCGGCGTGATCGATCGCACCGAAAAAGCCGGAGCTTCCGAACAGTCCGCCGACGCTTTGGCCGAACATCAGGCCATAGCCGATGAAATAAAATACGATGGAACCGATGCAGAAGTCCATCAGGTTTTTCATCATGATATTGGCAATCCCTTTGGAACGGGTCGATCCGCCTTCCAGCATGGCAAAACCGGCCTGCATGAAGAACACCAGAAACGCGGAGATCAGAGTCCATACCGTGTTAATCGAGGACAGAAGCTCTGAAGGAAGCGACGCTGCGCTCACCGCAGTCAAAAGAAAATTCTGAAATCCAGTTTGCATGACAGCCCAACTCATAAATACCCTCCGTTCATAGATGCGGTTTATCGCCCGGATGCAGCACTGAAAAGCGGATTTTCGACCATAATCAGAAAGGCGCCGGACCATTTTAAGGTCCGGCGCCTTTGCCGATGCTGCCGAATGAGATCGGCGGATAATATGAATCTGGTCGAATGCAGGACGGCTGCCAACGTCCAGTGCTGTTTTTCACTTGGGCTAACCTGATGATTTATTATATCCCATGACTCGCGGTTTTGCAAGTTTAAATCTAGATTATGCGTAAATTTTGTAGAGTCAAATAAAAATTACAGAAAGAAATTCTGACAACTGTACAAATTTTCAGGAATATAATATTATCTTCCTTTGCTAAATGCAGGATTTTTAAAATAAAATTCATTATCATGGTTTCTTTATTCTCATCGAACCATGAAGGAAAGGTCCCGCCGTCAGATTTTAACCACACCGGCGATGGTCAGATTTGACAATTTCCTGTTGTTTTTAAGATCCAGGTAAAGCGGGGCGGCACTGTCACCGCGTATGACCTTGACCTTTGGGCGCAGACAGCAGTCCTCGTAGTTTTCCACAACAATCGCGGTAAGGCCGTTGCTCAGCAGGACGCAGGTGCCCAGAGGAAACGCGGCGACTTTTCTCGTGAACAGCGATACGAACTCCAGGTCGAAAAGCTTTCCCGCCCCGCCCATCAGGAATTCCATCACTTCCGAAGGCATCATGGCCGCTCTGTAGGGACGGTCCGACGTCATGGCGTCAAACACATCCGCGATTGATATGATGCGGCTGAACTGATGAATTTCCCTGCCGGAGATCCCATCCGGGTAGCCGCTTCCATCCAACCGTTCATGATGCTGCCGAATGCCGACGAGCGAGGAGATGGGCAGGTCGAGGTTCGCGTTTCGGAGGTACTCGTAACCCAGAGCGGGATGCTTTTTAACCGTTGCAAATTCCTCCGGGGTCAGAGGGCCCGGTTTATCGATGATGTTCTTATCGATAAAGACCTTGCCGATATCGTGCAGAAGAGCGCCCAGCCCAAGTTTGTAAAGAGAATTTGGGTCCATGCCGAACGCCACGCCCACGACGATGGAAAGAACGCCGACGTTGACGGAATGATAATAAGTATAATTATCGTATGACTTCAGGTCAATCATATTGACCATGACATTTCTGTTCTTTATGATCTCTTCCACGATGCCGTGAACGATTGCTTTTGCGTTTTCAGCCGTGTTCTGGCTGATCCCCGTCGATGTCAGGCTTTGGACAAAGATATCCCTGACCGCTTTGGCCGCAGAGTTTCTCAGCTCGTCATCAATGACGTTCTTGATTTCGATCTCTTCCGACAGCTTATCGTCAATATAAACACCCTGGAAACCATTCATCGAGATTCGTGCGATGTAGGATTGCTTCAGCGACTGTCCCTCTTGCAGCAAAAGGCTGCCGTCCGTTCCATATAAACCTCTTGCAAGCACCATGCCTTCACGCAGACAAAGTGTGGGGATATATCTCATATATTTGCCCCCGCAAACAATAACTTCGGTTTTCGGTATCATTTCGGCATAAAATACCAAAATACCCTATTATATATATTAGCCTTTTTAAGCCATATTTCAATAGGGACAGAGTAAAACTCTTAAGAAAATTTAAATCAAAGAAGGAACCGCAAAGCGAAGTTCCTGCGAAAGTTTTCCGCCTGACGGCGGTCAGCGGGCTTTGTTCAGCACAGCGTTTTCTCAAAAGCGATCCTTTCGCTGCCGTCGCTCAGATAGATGACCCCGCAGTATTGAAACCGATTTTTCTGAAGCAGCTTCCGCATGGGCAGGTTCCTTTCGTGCGTGTCCACTCTGATGCTGTATATGCCTTTTTCCAGGCAAAGCCGCTCGGCGTATTTTATCATGTCCGATCCGATACCGAACCCTTTTTTTTTGCCGTCGACAGCGATCCGGTGAATCACCGCATAGGCTTGATCCATGATCCACTGTCCTTCGTAAATTGAGTCGTATGTTTTTTCTCCGTCAAAAGAAATTGCCGCGGTTGCGGCAATTTTCTCATTTTTTAGCAGCACGTAACTGCTCCCGTGCCCGATATCGCTGCGGATACTGCCGGCGTTTGGATAGTTGTTCTGCCACTGGTTTACCCCGAGCGTTCTCAAAGAAGCTTGTGCCTGCCGGATGATACTCATGATCTCTTCTATATCGGACTCTGTGGATTTTCGGAATTCCATTTCACGCTTCATCCTTTTTTAAACGGATGGTCCCCGCGGCGGAACCATTAAAAATTGCAGACCGGTTCTCAGCTCCAGACGCGGAATCAGGTCATCTGATTTCGCGCTGGATATCCAAAATCTCAGCCTCGGTGTTTTCCTCAATAAAATGGATCACATGCTCCATTATGCTGTCCGCCTGTGCGACGGTTCCAACCGCGCAGGCAATTCCCAGGAAAATGGTTTGGCAGGTATCCTGTTCTCCGGTTTCGGAGATGGAAATATTGAATTTGTTCCGCGCTTTTGCAACGATGCTTTTCACGACCATGCGCTTCTGTTTAAGAGAATGGACCCATGGGGCGTAAAGTTTGACGGTCGCCGCTCCGATGATCATCCGCTGTTCTCCTTTGGCCTGTCTTCGGCGGGGACAGAATCAATTCTCTTTCACAATAAACTCCTGAATTTTCTTTAGGATCTCCCTGTCGTCGGAATGAATCCTCAGTTCGACAGGCTTTGTCAAGTTCAGGCTGAAGATGCCCATTACGGATCTCGCATCGAGAATGCGGACTCCATCGACCAGCTCGCAATCCGCGTTTTCTCTGGAAATAATGGAAGAAAACCTTTTCACCTTTTCAATGCTGTCAATCAGTATTTTTACAGTAATCATCAGTGTATACCAAACTTTCTTACTTCATTAAATGGCTGTCATTGACCCGATCGATAATTTTCTGCTTAAAGTTGATCACTTCGTGTTCGTACTCCTGATCCATCAAAGGGGAGTGGATCATAAAGTCGGCGGTTGCTTTGTTGTTTGCGATGGGAATATCATAAACCTGCGCAATTCTCAAAAGAGCTTTCACGTCGGGATCATGCGGCTGTGCCTCCAGCGGATCGGAGAAAAACACCACGAAATTGATGATGCCCTCCACAATTTTAGCGCCGACCTGCTGGTCCCCTCCCAGGGGGCCGCTGTTGTACCCTTTGACCGGAAGCCCCGTCGTCTCTGCGACCAGCCTGGCGGTTGTCCCGGTCCCGCATAAACTGTGATTTTTTAGGGTTTCCCTGTTCTTTGAGCACCAATCGATCAATTCCCGCTTTTTCCCATCATGGGCGATTAAAGCGATGGTCTTCTTTTTACCAATTGTAAAAGTGACGAATTCGTTATCCATTCTTTATCCCTATCCTGTTTTGTTTTTTTATGAATCTGATTTTTTGATTTCTTCAAATAGCTTTTTTATTATACCATATCTTTTGACGCCGTATCATACCTGTTTTGCGCGTTTTCTTCAAGAAATTTTGTCCGTCGTTCCGTTCCGGACAAATCAGCTGCGACGATTCCGATCCTTGGAACAATTTCGCCGGATTTCTCCATCCCAATCCGCGGCTGGCTACCGCAAAACCATATTTGACATAACGAAATTTTTACTGTCACATATTGCTGTTTTGAACCTCCTATAGTATTTCTAATAAGGAGAAAGCTCATATAAACTGATCCGAAGCAAAGCCGACCGGGACCCCTCGGAGCCGTTCTAAGCAATATATTTGGCCGCTCCGCGTTATTTAATATCAGTTTGATATGCACCTTTGATTTTTGCTGATAATTCTTCTTTTTCGCGCTCCGGGATAAATGCGTGTTCCAGGGCTGTCAGATTCAGCTGCAGCATGGTATTGTAATCAAAAAATCGGTATTTTTGACCCAGCAGCATGTATTCTTCGGTCAGGTTGGTATTGGATACGGTCCGGTTATCCGTACTGATGGAAATCGGCACGTGTTCTTTCCAAAACAGTTCAAACGGATATGCTCCCCAATCGGTTGAAGCTCCGGTCTGGAAATTGCTTACAGGGCACATTTCCAATATAATATTTGCTTTTGCGCATCGTCTTCTTATAGCCGTATCCTTTTGAAGGGCAATGCCGTGCCCGATTCTGCTGGCCCCCATTTGAACGGATGTTTCCACATTTTCCGCGCTGCCGCATTCTCCGGCGTGTATCGTGGCCTTTAATCCATAATCAAGAGCAAGGCGAACAAGAGAACGGTAATTCTCCGGCGGAAAGCTGCTTTCACTTCCGGCCAAATCGATCCCGGCAACTCCCTCCGATTTCATGTCGTGGGCTGTTTCCACTACCAGACGGTTGTTTTCTTCCGTATCGCCGCGCATAAGGCACAAAAGCGCACGGCTTTTCACCCCGTAAATTTTCTCTCCCTTTTTTAGGCCCTCAAGGACTGACCCGACGGCCTCTTCGCAGCTCAGACCCCTTCGGCAGCAGCTTATGGGAGAAAATCTGACTTCCATGTAAACGACGTTCTCTTCGGCCGCCTGACGAATCAGATCGAACGATGCCAGGGATAAAGCGTATTTTGACTGGAGATACGGCAGAATGCTTTGGAAGCATTTTAAATAGTCGTCCAGACTGCCGCAATCCGGCTGCACCCGGACCATACCGGCAAATTTCCGAATATCCGTGGGAAAGGGATTTCCTTCTTCCGCCGCAATTGACTCCAATGCGGCCAGGCTTACCGAGCCGTCGAGATGACAATGCAGTTCCACTTTGGGAAGATTTTTTACGGTATGATAATCCATTTGCATTTTTTAAACCCGCTCTCTGTAAAACGCCTTGCGCCGGACCCTCATGGCTTGTTCATGATCAGGCTCATAACTTCGTCGATGGATTTTCCGCTTTCCTGAATCTTTTGATAAAGCATTTCAACCTCGGATTTTTTCTTTTGGTCCAGCAGATCTTTCTTTAGGGACTGAAGCGCGCTGATCCTGTCCTGATGGGTTAAAATCTGAGCGTCGATTTTCGCTATCTTTTCATTAAAAGACTCCTGCACGGTTTTCTTTTTACCACGCGGCAATATAAACACCCCTTTCTTTTTCCTTACAGTATATCATATCACATAATAAATTCAATAAGTTAAAAAACCGCCTGAGTCAGGCGGTTTTTTAATATAGCAGAGAAAAAACAGAACGCCGGGAATTCGAAACAACGGATGGTTTTTAAATTCGAATTAGAAAAGTTGGCTGGCAGAGAGCAATTTTTAAGAAGGGGACGGGGTTAGTTGCGGGAGAAAGAATAATTACCCCCTGCAACTAAACTTTGAAAGGACGGCAAAAGAAATGGTCTATTCTGTCAGCGACTACAAAATTGAAATCGGCGAGCCAGTCACAACAGGAGAACCGCAGCTCAGTGCGGTTTCTAATGTGGAAAGCATGGAGATGAAACTCAAGGGCACTACAAAAGCATGGAATCCGATGGAACTGAAGGGCTGGACCCGAAATATGGTAACCGGCAAGACCCTGTCCTTCACCTTTAAGGGAAAGCGCAGCTACGGCGACGCCGGCAATGATTTTGTAGCGAATAAATTGACCGCAACCGGAAGCGGCTGCGCCGCTGTTTTAAAAATAACATTTCCCAACGGCGATGCGCTTGCCTGCGACGGACTGGTCGACATCACTTCCTCGTTCGGCGGCGCTTCGACCGACATGGATTCGATGGAATGGACGTATACCGTGGACGGCAAGCCGAATTACCAGGCGGCGGAGGTCTGAACCGCAACGGATGCCCGGCCTCTTTGAAAAATCCGATGGATTTCGGATCGGCCTGAACTCCGATTGAAGGAAGGATGAATCAATTGAATATCACGCTTGACGATTACATGAACGAATCCCAGCCCCGCGTCACGATTTTCGGAAAGTCCTACGAGGTGGAAAGCGACTTCAGAAAAGTTCTCGGTATGCAGCGCTTTGCCTCCGGATTGAAAGGCGACATCGATTCGATCCGCAAATTTCTTGCCTTTACATTGGCGGGCGGAGAAACGGCGGCCGACGAGATCCTTTCACATAACATGTCGTTTTCCCTGCTTCAAAAGCTGGAGATTGCCGTTTTGGCTGCGATGACCGGAAAAAAGCCCGAAGAGCTGGAAGGGCAGGTGGGAAAAGCGCAAAAGTCCGCCTTTCGCCCCGGTGAGCACGGCAAAAAGGAACGGGTTTGATCTGGGCCATGATTATGGCCTGATCTATGCGTCCTTCGCCGCGTCTTACGGGATTCGGCTGGGATTGCCTCCAACGCGGATGAGCTGGGAAGAATTCGCCGTCCTTTTGACGAACCTTCCGGCGGAGAGCCAGCTCGCGCGGGCAGTCGCAGTCCGCACCGCCGAAGGTGGCGCGCTCAATGCGCTTTCAGCCGCGCAGAGAAAGCTGCGGGACGATTGGTACGCCTGGATCAACAGCCAAACGCCGGCCGAGGAAAAAGCGGAGGACGGAAAACGGCTGCAGGACTATTTGAAATCAATATTTTGTGAAAGGAGGGATTAGAATTGGACGACAATACGGAAGAAATATCCTTATCGTACCAGCTGGATACGGGCGAGCTCATCAAGGAAGCCTTGGAAGCCGGCAAAGAAGCAGGCGAAGCGCTGAAGGAGGCTGTTTCGGAGTCGCTGTCCGACTTAAAGGACAGGATCCTGGAGAAATTGAATGCCGCTTTGGATGTCGCGCTGCCGGGCCTTTCGGACGGATTCAAACGGGTTTCCGATTCTCTGAAGGATGCCGATTCCAATTTTCAGGACTTTGCCGGCGGACTTTCCGCAAATCTCGGACCTGAGCAGTCTCAGATGGTGCAGGGCTTCGCAGATAAAATACAATCAGCAGTCGATACGGCGACCGGGGCCGCCGGCCTCTTCGGCTCCGCGATGGACCAGATCGGCGGTGCGCGCGATACTCTGTCTAAAGTGAGTCAGGGCATCGGTGAATTCAAATCGGCGGGAAGCGGGCTGGAGGGGGTATCCGCGGCATTGCAGGGCATGTTTTCCCTCGGGCCCCAACAGTTGATTTTCACGGCAATCGCTGCGTTAATCACGCTGGCGGCCGTCATTATTAAAAACTGGGGGCCGATCAGCGCCTTTTTCCAGAGCCTGTGGAATACGCTTCAGGCGGGGGCCAGGGCGCTCGGAACCTGGTTTACAACCGTCTTTCAGAACTATTTTCTGGATGCCTGGAATAAAATCAGGACATCCATCAGCGGGATTCCGGCTTTCCTGGCAAACCTGTGGAACAGACTGATTGTGGGAATCACCAGTCTGTGGACCACGATTTCCGGCATTGTCAAAAAAGCGGTACAGCCGCTGATTCAGGCGATTCTAACGCCATTTAACGGGCTGCAGGCGAATTTTACCGCTCTTTGGAACGGGGTGCGGAAAATTTTCACAGACGCATTCACCGTCCTGAAGAACGTTCTGACGGTTCCGATCCTGGCGATCTGTAATCTGATCAGCGGCAATTTCGGAAAAATCGGTCCGGATCTTCAGAAGATCTGGACCGGCGTCCAGAACGGCATCCGGCAGGTCTGGAGCGGAATTCAGCAGTACTTCACGGGCCTGTTTAAGACGATCGGAAGCATTTTTACAGCCGCATGGAACGGATTGTTTACGACGGTAACCACTGTATTGAATAAAATCAAAACCGGCGTTACGACCGTTTGGAACGGAATCGTCGGGTGGCTCCGCTCGCTTCCGGCGACGCTGATGCAAATCGGCTCCAACATGTTTACCTTCATGAAAAACGGAGTGGAAGGCACGGTCGGGACGGTCGAAACCGCCGTCAGAACGGGGATCGGCAAAGCAATCGACTGGATCAAGAGTCTGCCGGGCGAGGCGCTTCAATGGGGCAGGGACCTCATCAATGGAATCGCCAACGGAATCAAGGACGCCGCAAAAGCGGTGGAGAACGCCGTCAAGGGCGTTGCGCAGAACATCCGTGATTTTCTGCATTTCAGCGTGCCGGAGGAAGGCCCGCTGGTCGACTTCGAGAACTGGATGCCGGACATGATGAAAGGGCTCGCTTCCGGAATCATGGAAAACAAATCGCTGGTTGCCTCAGCTCTGCAGGATCTGACAGGCTCCATGTCTCTGAGCCTGAAAGCGGTCCCGGCAGGGGGGAGTTCAAGCGCGGCGCGCTCGTCCGGTTTTCTTCCGGGCTCCGGCGGCGCCGGACCCGTCATTGACTATCACCCGATATTTCAAAGCCCCAAGGCACTCAGCTGCGGCGAGGTTGCCAGACGGGAGCGCCAGAACGCTCAAAGGCTGTCGCTATTATTTCGGAGGCGCTGAATGGAACTGATCTGTGACAATGAAAAAGGAGAAAAACTCAGACTCGGCAGTACAGGCCCCTTCTGGCTTGTTTCCGTAAGCGGCCTTGGCTCCGATTTCAACGTGTATACGTCTAAAAGCAGCGGCCAGGATGGGGAAAACTACAACGGCTCCGACGCTCAAAAGCGCAACATTGTGCTGACGCTGGAGCTGAGCCTGCAGGGCTACGAAGAGCAGATGGAAAAGCTCTATTGTTTTTTTCAGAAGGACCTGCCCGGCACACTGACTTATGACGGCGGCAAACCCAGGAAGATCCGCTACTATGTCGAAAAGGTGGAGCCGGAGCCGGAGACCTTTATGCCCACGGGCAGTTCCCCGTATGAAACGAGGAATGTCACGGTTTCCCTGATCTGCCCCGACCCTCGCTTTTACGCTCTTGACGACCAGCTCACGCAGCTTGCAGTCTGGCAGGGCAAGATGAAATTCCCGCTCCGTTTGCCGCTGCAGCTCAACGCTTCCGGCCAATCTGTCACGCTTACCCTGGACGACAGCGTGAAGGATTATGACAAGATCGGGATCACCGGTCACACAGTTCAGGACGGAAGCGGTGACCCGTCGCCGGATCATGTGAGGGCGATTCACGGCGCAACCACCCTGACCGTCTCGGACGGCGGAAGCAATTCGCGCATCATTCCCCTGCCCAAGGAGCTTTACAGCCTGCCGGACGGGACGGCGGACAGCTATGACATGGTGAGCGGAAGCGGAATGCAGAAGGTCGGTGCTGTTGTTCTGAATGGGAGTGAACCTTGGATAAAGGCAGATGTAAGTACCGGTACGATCGGAGTGTTTACGCTAAATGTATCTGATGCGATATTGTCTTCCAGCAAAGACAGCATACTCTGTGATCATTTTACTTCCGTTGATTTAGCTGGAACGAATACAAATCTTGTTATAAATGGAATATCACTGAACAATACGGCTCATCAAATCCGCATCGCCACCGACATGACGTCGGATTTAGCGGCGTTTCAATCCTGGCTCGCCGCAAACCCTGTCACCGCTCTTTATGCCATTGCCGTATCACAGCGGGTCAGCGGGAAGGAATCCGTACCGGTTTACCGCCCGACGGCCGTTTTGTCGCTTGATGCCGGGACGCTTTCCGTGCGTGCCATTGGCAGGTTCACCGTGACGGAGAAGGTCAACACCTTGATCGGCAACGTCCGCAACGACAGCGCCGTCCCGATGGGTCTGACGGTCACGCTTCGAGCTTCCGGAACCGTCGTCAACCCGTCTCTTTACGACATCGGCCGGCAGGAGCTCATGCAGGTCAACATTACGATGCACACGGGCGACGTCGTTATCATCACCACGGCAGACGGCGACAAGCGGGTTAAACTGATTTCCGGCGGCGTGACCACGAACATGAACAATAAAATGCTTTATCCCCCTAAATGGCTGCAGGCGCGCCGGGGAGACAATCTTTTCCGGTACAACGCGGACGAGGGGATCAACAATCTGAGCGTGTCCATCCTGAGCACACAGGCATACTGGGGGGCATGAGCATGGAGCTTTACATTTACAGTCCGGAAATCGAGCTGCAAGGCGTGGTCGACGGCTTTTCCTCCTTCCGCTGGCGACAGAGGTTCTTTGAACCGGGCGAATTCGAACTGCACTGTGCGGCCACGCCGAACAACCGCGCCTTGCTTGCCGGCGAGAATATCATTCATCGGCTGGATCGCTCGGAGGCCGGAATCATCGAGAGCGTCAAGATCGATGCGCCGGACGGCGGCACGGGCGACGAGATCGTCGCGGCGGGCCGGATGGGTTCCTCCATGCTGGACCGGCGGATCATCATGCCGGCGATCAACTATACGGGCGCGGCCGAAAGCGCCATGCGGAAGATCGTGTCCGACAACGCGATCAGCATACGGCCTCTGCCGCACCTGGCACTCGGGGCTGCTGCCGGCTTGACGCCGGCCTGCGCGTTTCAGGTGGAATGGAAAACCGTCCTCACGGTCTGTGAGGCGCTCGGCAAAGCCGCCCCGCTCGGTTTTCGGGTCCGGCTGGATGTCCCGAACAAACTGTGGGTGTTTGAGGCCTACGGCGGAACAGACCACAGCGTCACGCAGGCAGTCAACCCGATCGTGCTGTTTTCCGACGAATTCCAGAACATCAGCGGAGCGGCTTACACGCTGGATCATACCGGCTATTCCAATTATGCGATTGTCGGCGGAGAGGGCGGCGGTGCCGACCGGGTGATCGCCGAGGTCGACCGGACCGGCGGAGAGCCGCGCCGGGAGCTTTGGGTGGATGCGAATGACCTGAAAAGCTCCGCGGACACGGAGGATTGTTTCACGGGGGACGGATCTGCGGCGGCCTTTGCGCTCTCGCATACGCCGTCAAACGTCGGTTCCGTGACGGTCGGCGGCACGTCGGCATGGAACCGCATGGACAAAATATAAAAATTAGGAGGTCTTACAATGGCTTATCAATCATGGCGGGTTTGGGACGGCGCGTCTGCTTTAGCCGGGGTTCCACAGGCCACGCCGGAAGCTCTGACAAAGGCGTACAGCCTTGACAGCACGAAGCAGCTTATCATCTACAAGGACGCGGACGGGAATGAGGGCAATGTCAGGGTATACGCCTCGACGGTATCCACGGAAACCATTCAGGCGGATTTTGATGCGGAAGTGGCGCAACAGGAAGCCGCAGAAGAAACGGCAAATCAGCTGAAAATTGAAGATCGTGTGGCTGCTTTGGAAACGGCACAGATCGCGGCATTGGGGGTGTAAATCATGAGTGGATACGCTCTGTTTTTCGATGTGCAATACAAGCTTTATCAGTCCGACAACACGAAAGGTGTTTCGAAAGATCAGCTGAAAACAGCGGTAACGAAAAGCTATATTACTAACGACCAATACAAGACGATCACCGGCGAAGATTACAGCGCGGATCATTCAGACATGAAAACCACGGCAGGCGCATAACAGGGGACCGCTCCAAACGGGGCGGCCCTCTATTATGCGCCTGAGTCCGCGTGAATAAAGACCATAGGCATAGAAAAACGGCGGCTGATGTTTGGAATATTTCTTTTGAAATATCCGGACCTCAGCCGCCGTTCGGTTGCAATTTGTCGAATTAAAATAGTATACTTTACAAACAAGGAAAGAAATGGCACTGGCACGCCGCGGAAGTCCCGGCGCGAGGCGGAATTGCCGTGGATCAAAATCACTTTTGGGGGTTGGCGCATAAAAACGGTAATCCTGACCGGCCGCCTGGGGACGCGCATCAGCGAGGAATCCTATCTGAAGCCGAAGCCGATTCTCTGGCATATCATGAAGCTGTATTCTTTTTACGGCTTCAACGACTTTGTGATCTGCCTGGGGTACAGGGGGTACATCATCAAGGAGTATTTCGCGGATTATTACCTGCATATGTCGGATGTGACGTTCGATTTCGCAAACGGCGTGTTCGACGTGGCTGTGGACGTGCGCGAGGGCAGCCCCACGTTCGGACGGTATGCCGCCGCGGAGCTGACACCCGAAAACGGGAGGATGCTGCTGGTGCCTCAGGGCTTCGCGCACGGGTATATGACCCTGTGCGGCGACACGGACGTTCTCTATTTTGTCAGCGAGTTCTATGCGCCGGGCAGCGAAAGGGGCTATCGGTTCGACGATCCGGCGTTTTCCATCGCCTGGCCCGCGCGGGGAGGGCCTGGTGCTCTCCGCGAAGGACGCGTCGTGGCCGTACCTGCCGTAGATGCGGGTACGGTCTGAGGTGAATTGTCAAGTGAAGTGCAACAGATAAGAAGAAATGACTTCAGCAGGAGTTTTCCAATTCAAACATTTACGCGGGCGGTCGTTGAGACGCTCCATGACAAATGCCACGGCTTCTGGGGTAAGTTCTGTAAAACGGGTTCCTCTGGGGAAAAACTGACGAATCAATCCGTTCGTATTTTCCACAGTTGGCTTCTGCCACGGAGAGGCTGGGCGAGTGTAATAATACAACGCTTCAAAGCGGCTCTCAAATTCACGGTGGCAGTTGAATTCGATCCCTCGATCCGACGTTACCGTGCGGAGCGGAACCTTTCCGCCTTCAAAGAAGAACTCAAAGCCCCGCATGACTTCTTCCCGTCTGATGTTGCGCAGGACGGCCAGGCAGCAGTATCGACTTTTTCGGTCGGTCACATTCAGCAAATAAGCGCGTTTTGCTTGTCCGAACACGATCGTGTCAGCTTCCCAGTCTCCAAGTCTCTTTCTGCGTAGAGCTTCTTTGCTTCTCTCCCGGATTTCCCGCGCCCCGGCCTTGTACCCACGAGTTTCTCCATGCTGACGGCCATAGTGACGCAGTTTCATCGTAAGTTGTACGGAACGTGGCAGCAAGTCCGCGCGTAGCCACCGATATATGCTACTGTGCGAGATTTTCATGTCCCGGTCATCCGGATAGTCTAACCGGATTCTTCCGGCAATTTGTTCGGGCGACCATGACAATTCAAGCTTTTCGGATATGTAAGCTGTCAGACGTGGGTTTTGATACAGCCTCTTCCGGCGGCATTCCATTCGCCGTTCAAGGTACCGGGCGCGTGCCGGAACGCTAAGATATTTTTGTCCCGAACGGTTCCTCTTGATCTCCCGGCTGATTGTGCCCGGATCCCTTTGCAACCTGCGTGCAAGCTGCCTCATACTGATCCCGTTATTCCACAATTGGGCTATCAATGCGCGCTCTTTTGGTGTAAGATGGTGGTAGTTCATAAAAAGCCTCTCCTTCAGTGGTGTCTTTTCAACTCCTACTGTATCATGGATTTGGCTTTTTGTGGACTCTTTCTACCCTCCTGTTGCACTTGCTATTTTAATTCACCCTGAAATAAACCTACGGCAGAGCGCTGTTGGGATTGGCGCAGCCCGGCGACGGCTTATATCATGTACCGCGAGAGTTCGTCCCATGCCGGCGTATCTATTCCCGCTCTCCGCTTCAGGCTGCGGAAATCGTCGTAGAGACGCCGCATCTCCGATTTTGCAGCCATGGCATGGTCGCTTGCTGCCAGCCTTCCGACCGGCGTCGCGGCCATCAGCCTCAGCATCAGGCGGCATTTAAGACGATGATTGGTCACGAAATCCTCGTCCTCCTTCGGTTCAACGGGATATCCGCACGCTTCCACGACGCGGTAGCCCTCCTGCACCGCGTCGATCGTCCGGTCCAGGAAATACCGGTTTCCCGCGATTTTCCGAAGATCGCCGCCGGCAGCGTAGCAGGCGAAGCAGATCGGCAGGACAAAGGCGGCGTGGCATTTGAGCCAGGCGTCCATGTTCTCGCTGATCCGGAGCCGATAGGACGTCTTAGCAAAAGCCTGTTCCAGTGTCGGGCGCCATGAATCATCCCCGCCGAGCGAGCCGGCCGTCATGCTGCTTTCGAGCTTAGGGGCAGCGAAATGGATGCTGACCACCCTTCCGTTTTCGCGTCTGCCGCCTGTGCTCTGAAAAGCAAAGATCACCCGCTTGGGCATCCCGCTGCGTTCCTCGATGGTCCGCCGGGTCTCCTCCGCCGTCGCGTTGTTGCCGACGAGAACGAACAATCCACAGCTTTCATTTTCGCACAGCTGCGGCAGAATGCCGTCCAGTTGCTGACGCTGCATCACCACGAACACGATGTCGTAGTCGTCGCCTTTCCCAAGATGGTCCGTCAGCCCTACCTGATCGACGGTGGTATGAAACTGCAGATAGTGCCGGATCACCAGTCCGTTCTTTCCAAGTTCCTCCAGCCGGCTTCCCCTTGCCAGCAGGGTCACATCGTTGCCGCCGCGGTGCAGGACGTGGGCAAGGTAGCTCCCCAGCACGCCGGCTCCGTACACAAGAATTTTCATTTGCATCCTCTCCGCCTTTCACGTTGGAGTGTCCTTCCGTATGGAAATACGGTCATCCTGATCCTGTTTATCCGACGATTTCCTTTTGCATTATACCGCAAAACGGGTCATATATGCTTCAATGACGTCGCAGGCGTTTTCGCATCCGTCTTCCTGAGCAAGCCGCCGCGCAATCCGCGCCGCGTTTTGCCGCAGCCGCGCGTCTTCGAGAAGCTCCAGCGCCCGCGTGAACCGTTTGGCGGTCAGTCCCTTTCGCGCGAGGGGCCTCGGGCCCGCTCCGGCCCGGTATACGCGGTTGCCCCAGAACTGCTGGTCCCCCCCGAAATAGACAACCAGCGTGGGTTTGCCCGCCCGAAGGCCCGCGGCGGTAGTCCCGGCTCCGCCGTGATGCACCACCGCCTTCACACGCGGAAACAGCCAGCCGTGCGGCACGGCGTCCACGCCGTACACATTCGGCGGAAGCCCCGCCGCGTCAAATTTTCGCCAGCCCGAGGAAAGGACGGCCCGCTGCCCGGTGCTTTTCAGGCTTTCCAGCACGATATCCTGCAACTCCGCGAAGGACCCGCCGACCATGCTCCCGAAGCCGATGTAAATCGGCGGGTCCCCGTTTTCCAGGAAGCGGAGCAGCCCTTTTTCCACTGGCGCGGCCGCCCGTTCCTCTAAAAACCAGAAACCGGTGAGATGCAGATGCTCTCCCCATTCCTTCGGCCTGGGCGCAAGGACTTCGCTGTAGGCGCAAAGCGTCTCGACGGGCCTGCCGGACAGCGTGCGGTAGGAACGGCCCGCCCATTTGGAGAGCCCCAGCCCGGCCCGCCAGCCGTTCAGTTCCTGATTGGTAAAGATGGAAAAACCAACGCCTGATAAGTCATAGGTCAGTCTGTTATACCATCTTCCGAGCGGCAGCGCGGGCATACCGGGCATGGGATTGTCGCCCGTCCGGTCCGCGGGCCAGAAATTCACCCGCATGCAGGGAATTTTCAGGCTTTCGGCGGCGTGATAGGCAAGGCTCCCCAAAAAAGTGTAGAGGATGAGGTCTGCGCCTCTGCACGCGTCGTAGACATCGTCGAGAATTTCCCGCTTATTCCGATTCAGCAGCGCGGTGAGGCCATTCATGTAGGCTATGCCCGATACGCCGTCGCCGATCAGCAGCTTCATCATCCGATCTTCATCCCCGCGGATAGGGAAAAAAGAAAAGCCGAGTTTTTCCACGTCCTCCCGAAACCGCGGAAAAGCCGCGACCCCGAGATGGTGTCCCCGCCTGCAAAGCGCTTGCCCCAACGCAAGGAATGGCTGTATATCTCCCCGCGATCCGATGGTTATCATCGCAATGTCCATCTGTTCCCACCCTCCTGTCAAAAACGTCAGAGCGTGTGGCTGCCGCAATATAATCGCCAGCCCGGCCTCCCGGCACGTGTTCAAGATTTTCAAAAAACCGCCCGCCCGGACGCGGGCGCGGCACCCCTGTCTACGCCCCATGCGAAAACAGCCGCCGGACTGGCAGAACACCAATCCAGCGGTTGTTTTCATATCGTTTTATACCCGTTCTGTTTCGTGACCGGCCCGCTTACGGCTTTACGCGGGATCCGCAGCGCCCGTGTGGCGTTTAAAATCGCGATTACCGCAACTCCCACGTCGCCGAAAACGGCCGCCCACATGGTCGCGATCCCAAGCGCGCCGAGCACCAGGATCACGGCCTTGACCCCGAGCGCGAAAATGATGTTCTCCCAGACGATGCGGTGTGTTTTCCGCGCGATTTGAATCGCCTCAGGCAATTTTGAGGGTTCGTCGGTCATCAGGACGACGTCCGCCGCCTCAATGGCGGCGTCGGAACCCATTCCTCCCATGGCGATGCCGATGTCCGCCATGGCGAGGACGGGAGCGTCGTTGATGCCGTCGCCGACGAAAGCAAGCTTTTTGCCGGACGCTTTTCCCCGTTTGATTTCTTCGAGCTTTTCTACCTTCTGCTGGGGCAGAAGATCCGCATATGCCTCGTCCAGCCCGACCTCTTCAGCGACCTGTTCTCCGACCGATTTGCTGTCGCCCGTCAGCATAACCAGGCGCTTTACGCCGGCAGCCCGGAGCTGCTCCGCCGCGCGGCGGCTGTCTTCCTTGATTTCGTCCGCAATCAGGATATACCCGGCATAAACGCCGTCGATCGCAATGTGGGCCACTGTTCCGGGTTCGCGGGGCTCGCTGCACGAAATCCCCTCGGCATCCATCAGCTTTCTGTTTCCCGCCAGAACCGTTTTGCCGTCAATCGTTACGCGAATGCCCTGGCCGGGAATCTCCGCAGCTTCCGCGATTCTCTTCCGGTCGATTTCCCTGCCGTAAGCCTGCCGGATGGAAAGCGCGATGGGATGGTTGGAATCCGCTTCGGCGTGAGCCGCCACATCAAGCAGGGTCTCCCGGCTGACGGCGCCGGCGCTCTCTATCTTAGAGACCTGAAAAACGCCCTTCGTCAGAGTGCCGGTCTTATCGAATACAAACGTGTCGACGTTGTATAGAGCCTCGAGATAATTGCTGCCCTTGATCAGGATGCCGTTTTTGGAAGCGCCGCCGATCCCGCCGAAAAAGCTCAGAGGGATCGAAATCACCAGCGCGCAGGGGCAGGAGACTACGAGGAAAACCAGAGCGCGGCCGATCCAGCCGGTAAAAGGACCGTGCAGGACAAGGGGAGGAATGATCGCCAGCGCAAGAGCCGCAAAGACTACCGCGGGGGTGTAGACCCTTGCGAACTTCGTAATGAAGTTTTCCGTCACGGCTTTTTTGCTGCTCGCGTTCTGTACCAGGTCGAGGATCTTTGCAATCGTGGAATCGGAATATTCCCTGGACACCTCGATGGTCAGAGCCCCGCTTTGATTAATGGAGCCGGACAGCACCGTGCTGCCGGGTTCCACGTCCCTCGGCAGGGATTCCCCAGTGAGCGCGGAGGTATCCAATGAGGAACATCCGTCGGCGACCGTGCCGTCGATCGGCACCTTTTCTCCCGGCCTGACAAGTATGCGATCACCGACGCCCACTTCCTCCGGAGCTACCCTGCGTACCTGCCCGCCGTCGATCAGATTGGCGTAATCGGGACGGATATCCATCAGGGAGGCAATGGACTTTCTGGACCGGCTGACCGCGAGACGCTGGAACAATTCCCCGACCTGATAGAACAGCATGACGGCGACGCCCTCGGCGAATTCCCCGATCGCGAAAGCTCCGATCGTCGCCACGCTCATGAGAAAATTCTCGTCGAAAATCTGGCCCTTGGAAATATTCCTTACCGAGCGCAGCAACACCTCTCCGCCCACAAGAAGGTAGCTTGTAAGAAAAAGAGAAAAGTTCAGCCAAAACGGTTCTTTCACCAGAATGGCGATCCCGTAAAAGACTGCCCCCGCAACCAGCAGGGCGCGATAGACCCGTTCTTTTTTTCCGTCGGAAGCAATCTCGTCGGGCTTCGCTTCACTGTAGGCGATCTCCGCGTCGGGTTCCACGCGCCTTGCGATTTCCGCAGCCTGCCGGATGATGCCCGGCAGTTCTCTCCGATCATCCGCTTCAATGGTGAGCCGCCCCGTTACGAAATCCATGGAAGCGGCATGGACTCCGTCCATCCGCCTTACTCCGTCCTCAATTTTCTGCGCACAGTCCGCGCAGCACAGTCCGCTCAGAAAGATTACCTTTTGCCCGGGGACCCGCGGCGCTTTTTCACGGACGACAGTGTCCGAGTCATGTCTTTTGATGATCGAGCCCGCCTGTTCCAGCACGCCTTCCACGAATTCCTCCTGTGCGATCTCGATGGACAAAGTCTCGTTTACGAAATCGACCGACGCGGCGCTCACGCCCGGAAGTTTACCGATGTCGCGTTCAATTTTGGAGGCGCAATTGGCACAGCACAGCCCTTGCAGGATAAATTCTTTTTTGATTGCCGCATCCATTTCATCACGCTTCCTTTCAGATTCAGGCGACGCCATTTTTTATCACAACATCCGGATCGTTCGTCTCCACGATCTTTTTGATCTCCTCGAACAGGCTGTCGGCTGTGGCATCCGGTTTAAAATCAATTGAAAGAATTGTGGTCTCGGGATCGACGGCCGCCTTTTGCACTCCGCCAAGCTGATTGATGCCTTTTTCGATTTTTGCCGCGCATTTCTCGCAGCAAAGGCCTTCCAGAAGATACTGTTTTGACATAAACACACGCATCCTTTCCCGTTTCGATCTACTTTTCGGTTACGTGGGATAATCCTTCCCGGAAAATGTGCATGACATGGTCGTCGTCGAGCGAATAATAGACGACCTTGCCGTCGCGGCGGTATTTGACAAGCCTCGCCTGCTTCAAAACCCTGAGCTGATGCGAAATGGCGGACTTGGTCATACCCAGAAGCGCCGATATGTCGCATACGCACATTTCAGCCGACGACAGGGCGCACAACACTCTTACGCGGGTGGAATCCCCGAATATCTTAAACAGATCCGCCAGATCATAGAGGTTTTCCTCGTCCGGCATTTCCGCGCGTACCCGGTTTACCACGTCCTCATGGATGATGGTGCAGTCGCAGCGGTCATCTTCCGCCCTATACTCGCTCATGGTTACCCTCCTGATAAAGGATTGATGGAACAGTTGATTTACTGTTCAACTATATTATATGACGCATACCGAAAATGTCAACAAAAACAGGCATAAAAATTATAAAATTAGAATTGCGGAGGATCCTTAGGAGTTCCCGAACCGTAAAGGTAAGTGCCGGAGCAAATGCTGACCCTTGACCGCTCGGATTTTTAAAAGGGAGAGATCCATTGGATCACGGCATCTTCCGCTTTTTTCAGAAGGGGCCCCTGAGAGATCGAAAGCCATTTTTATCCGGAGGGAATGAAATGGCGCCGCCGATCGCAGCCCTGATTTTAAGCTGGGGACTGCCGGGCGTGATCGGCGGTCTCGGATTTGTAAAATTTGCGACGGGTATCATCACGGGATTATATCAGGCCATATTGCTTCATTTTTCTCCATAAGGTTGAACGGCTGATATGGAGTTCGGACGCGACCTTGTTTCTGTTTCCCCTGTTTTTCTCTAAAAGCTGGGAGATGATGCACGCTTCCGCATTCTGGTAATGGGTCGGCTGAACAGGAGGGCAGTGGTAAACAACAGTCGGGAATGTTTGTTTCAGCTGGCTTTTTACATAGTCTTCGCCGATAATTTTGTAGGTTGAATATAAAACAAGCCTTTCGCAGAAAGCTGAAAGCTGAGGAAGATTCCCCGGCCAGGGAAAATCCTGCAGCACTTTCTCCGCTCCATGAGAAAGCGTGTTGAGCCTGGAATACTGGGAGGCAAACTGATGGATATAGAGAGACGCATAAACAAGAATATCTTCTTTGCGCAGCCTTAAAGCGGGGATATGAAGGGCAAAGCTGCACAGCAGATAGTAAAGGTCAGGGCTGAAGCGGCCGGCCTCCGTTTCGACCTGCAAATCGTTTTGGGAAGTCATAATAATCCTCAGGTCGTATGTGAAACTCTTTTTTAATCCTTCGTGCAAAATATTTTTCGTCCTTATGAAATGATAGAGAAACTCCTGATTTTCCAGGGACATGCGTTCAATGTTCTGGAGAAGCAGGGTCCCTTTGTCGGCCTGGACGAAAGGGCTGGAAGAAATATCGTTATGGTTGGAGCCCTGCAGAAAACCGAGAAGCAATTGCCTTTGGCTTTCATCCTTGTAACAACTGCAATCAATGCTGACGAATGGCCCCTGCTTGCGTTCGCTTTCCAGGTGGATGCATTCCGCGAGGGCCTCTTTTTCTGTGCCGATTTCTCCATACAGAAGCAGTGGGGACTCGGACGCCGCCAAAAGGCGGCATCTGTGAATCAGTTCCTTCATGGCTTTCGAGACGGCGGGAAGGTCGGAAAAGGTGGTTTTAGCCACCAGCCTGCTCTGATGCATGTCTCTTGCAACCAAGGAGCCGGTATTGACGACGGTTTTAACTGCCTGTATGGAAAGGATAGCGCCTTTTACCATATAGTCCACAACAATCGGAATTAAATTGCAGATTTGATCGGAATCGTTTATTTTTAAGAATACAGAGTGGAGAGAACGTCCATCGGATAAGACCTGTTTTAGCAGTTCCGAATTGATATTGGGAATTACGTTGCATACAAATTCCTTTAAAATTTGGTTGCGGGGAAGGTGAATGGTATTTTCCGCGATTCGGTTTAAATTTGTAATATAGCCGTCTGCATCCATTTTGATAATTCCATTAACGGAGTAGTCCAATAAAGTGGACAACTCCGCCTGGTCCCTTTTTTTCATTTCCAAAGCGGAAGAAACCTGTTCAGCGACACGCAGCGCCTCCAAAATGGAATCTTTGGATCCGGAAATATTGATGCTTGGCATATTTACGGACTCAGCGTAATGGCATACCGCCTGTCCGCCGATGACAATATCAAATCGATTGGTTTTGACGTAGTCGACAAATCTTGGTACTTCCTGCGGGTCGGTAATATAGAACGGCTGGATCGTGGCGTGGAACAATTCGGCCAGGGTATCCACATTGGGAAAAAGGCTTCTCGAACCGATAATCGCAATACGGACGCTGAGTTTTTGAATCATATTTTGTGCTTTTTTGATCAGAGATGCCATTTCCTGGCCGGTCATTCGTATGGAAACGACGGGGATATCTGTGGCGCTCTGCACATATTGGGCTTCCATGCCGCGGGCTATAATCAAATCGTATTGTCCCGGAAGCAGGGAACGGACTTTTCGTATGATCTCTTCCTTGCCGCTGTTCGTACAGATTTCCATATGAAACGTATTCGATTCTTTCGCGATCGTTTCGGCAATATCCGTAATATCCTGATTGGGTGAAAATAAGAGATAGCGGTTCAAAACAATAACCTCCCGTCTTGGGAATGGTATGGGAATACCGTCCGCATTCCGGATTTTATCTGACCAAGATCCATTATAAACATTAAAACGTCGGCAGTCAATAAAACAAATAAAACAGTATTTCAAGACAAATGTATTGATAAACAGCGATAACAGGATTATTTATAAAAAAGAAATGGAACGTTGTCGTTTCTGAACATTGTATCTAAGCCGTTGAATTGTTAAAATCATATTAATCAAGGCGCCTGAGATCAGAAAGCAGTACCGAAGGAGGTACTATGAAAAAAGGAACTCACATTAAAGTACAGCACATTGTCTGGTCCGATGCTTCGGATGACGAATTGTTGTTTTTGAAACAGCTGGGCCTGAAATACGTCTATGCATATTTTAAGGACGAACACTGCAATTATAATGATATGATGCGCTTTCAGGAACGGCTGAGCAGCTATGGACTTTCTATCACAGATGCAGGCAATCTGTCAATTTATAAATGTCCTTCTATTCATCTTGGCCTGCCAGACCGTGACGAATGTATCGACCGTTATATCGAGTTCACCCGCAATCTGGGCAAGCTTGGGATTCGAGTCGGCTACATGAGCTGGGATCCTGACAAAATTTTTACAAGCCGGTATGCCGTCGGAAAGTATTCCAGAGGATGTGTAACCAGAATCGTTGATGAAAAGGATATCCCGAAGACTGTAAACCTGTTTGGAAGAGTCTACACAGAAGAAGATATCTGGGACAACTGCGCCTATTTTCTGAAGCGTGTCCTGCCGGAACTGGAGAAAGCGGACGTTCGTCTGGCTTTTCACCCAAATGATCCGCCGATCCCGTCCATAAACGGAGTACATAACCTTTTGTGGAGGTCGCAGGAATACCGCAGATTGTTTGAACTTGCGGAAAACAGCCCTTATATCGGCATGAAACTGTGTACCGGCTGCTGGCTGGAAACCGGAGCTCAATTCGGAAATCTTCTGCAGGATCTGAGGGAATTTGTAAGTCAGGGAAAAGTGTTTGTCGTCCATTTCAGAAACGTCAGCGGAACACTGCCGTACTTTGAAGAGACGATGATCGAAGACGGATATACCGATCTGCGCCCGGTTATGGAAGAACTGGTGAAGCTGGATTATACAGGAACCGTTTCCATCGATCATCCCCTCAGTTTTGTCCCATCCTGCGGAGGAGAAAAATCCGGAGTTGCTTATATGCTGGGGTATTTGAAATCCATGCTCTCCAGCGCCCAGAAAGAAGTCAACGGGCCAATGGAGAAGAATAAAGCAAATCAGTAAATTTGCCCTACAAAAATATTCAAAGATTTTGGAGGAGGAAACAGCAATGAATAAAAAGATCCTTTCTTTTGTAGCAGCGGCGGCTGTTGCAATAGGTGCTATGACAGGCTGCTCGGGAAACGGAGCCGCGTCCACCGGAACTTCGTCCGCGGCCAAAGCGGGCTCGGCGTGGCCGGCCAAACCGGTGTCGATCTATGTACCGGCAAAAGCCGGTGCCGGCACGGACATGCACGCGAGAATCTTGGCACAGTACATTCAGAAAAAGACCGGAAAATCGGTAACGATCGTCAATCAGCCGGACGGCAGCGGCACGGTCGCATTTGAAAGCGTGAGGAACGCAAAACCGGACGGAAACACTTTGTTGTTTTATCACAGCAACCTTGTGGCCGCCTATTGGACGGGAACCTACGACCATACCTATGAAGATTTTACCAACGTCTGCATTACCACGGATAACGGAAGCCAAGCTTTCGTTGCGGCTCCTGACGCGCCATATAAGGATTTGAAAGAGCTGGTCGAGTATGCCCAAAAGAATCCCGGCGGGGTTAAAACCGGCGTGCAGCTGGGCGGCGGCAGCCATATCACCATGGCGACCTTTGAAAACGAGGCGGGAATTTCCCTCAAGCTGGTGGAGGCCGGATCCAATGCGGACAAGCTGACTGCGATGGCAGGCAAGCAGCTCGATTTCACCGTTCAGGATCTGCTGACCGCAATACAGTACGAAAAAGCCGGGAAAATGAAGATCCTTGCGGTCGGAACCAAAGACGAGAATTATCCTCAATATAAAACCTGCGAGGAAGAAGGATATCCAGAAATCGGCCAGCGGACCTATTATATGCTCCATGGGCCGAAAGGGATGGATCAGTCCGTCGTCGACGCAATCAACGATTATGTGAAATCTTTTGCGGAAGACCCTGAAAGCCAAAAAGCAACGGAGAAAATAGGCGGCACGCTTCATTACGGAAATCAGGAAGAGACCAAGGCATGGCTGAAATCCGAATCGGAACGGTATGACAAAGCCACCGCCGCGATCGGCACAAACACGAGACATAAATAAGGGATTGGTTAAGTTATGACGAAAAATAAGGTCACCGGTCTTTCCTGTGCTGCAGCTGGAATCATTCTGACGATATTGTCCATGCAGTTCAGCAGTAAAATACAGCTGAATGAACCGGGCCCCAGTCTGTTCCCCTTAATCGGCAGCGTCGGCTTGATCGTATGCGGAGCCGGCATCTTTTTGGAGAAACAGAAGGACAGCCAGCCTTTCTTAAACAGGGAAGGCTGGATCCGGGTCGGTTCCCTGTTCGGCGTGATGCTCCTCTATGTGGTTTTAATCAAGCTGTTGGGCTTTATGGTTCCTATGCCCTTGTTCCTGTTTGTAATGATTATGATTCTGGCTAAAAGAGAAAAACGGCCAAAGGCCTATATGGCCGCCGTTGTTTCCGTTCTGGTCAGCGCGGCAATCTACTATGTATTTACCCAATTGCTCAAGGTTGAACTGCCGGCCGGCAGTTTGTTTCAATAGGAGGTTCTGGCGATGGAATATATCTTATCTTCGTTCGTGTTTTTGATGCAGCCGGTAAACCTTTTGACAATCCTGCTGGCCGCGGTCGCGGGAATGATTCTGGGGGCAATCCCCGGTTTATCCGGGGGCCTGGGCATTACCCTGATGCTTCCCGTCACTTTTGCCATGGAACCGAAGCTGGCGATTGCGATGCTGACCAGCATTTGGATCGGAGGAGTTACAGGCAGCTTTATCGCCGCGGTCCTGGTCGGGATTCCCGGTTCTGGCTCTTCCATTCCGACCTGCTTTGACGGGTACCCGATGACGAAAAACGGGCAGGCGGTCAAAGCATTGGGAATCGGCATTATCGCGTCGTTCATGGGAACCTTTTTTTCGACGCTGATCGCGGTCTGGCTGACTCAGATGATTGCAAACCTCGCCCTGAAAATGGGCCCGTGGGAATATTTTTCCCTCTGCTTCTTCGCGATCATGCTCGTGGTATCTCTTTCAAAGGGCAATATGTTCCGCGGTCTGGCTTCCGCTTTTATCGGAATACTTTTGGCGTGCGTGGGCACTTCCCCGCTGGACGGAAGCTTCCGTTTTACCTTTGGTTCCAGCAATCTGATCGGCGGGCTCAGCCTGGTCGGCGTCATGATGGGGCTGTTTGCGGTGGAGCAAGTGGTTGTGGCGCACGGCAAAGGGCAAAAGGACATGCCGGAGGTGGACCTGAAGCACATCAGGGGGCTTGGGGTGTCCTTGCAGGAAATGAAAGAGCATGTCAAAACCATTGTCCGCGGTTTCCTGATCGGGCTTTGGATCGGGTTCCTGCCGGGTATGGGATCCTCGCTTGCGGCTATGGTATCCTACGGAGCGGCCAAGAGCGCCTCCAAAACGCCGGAGAAATTCGGCACCGGCTACTCAGACGGCGTGTGGGCTTCCGAGGTTGCGAATAACGCGGGCATCGGCGGAGCGATCATTCCTCTGATTGCCCTGGGCATTCCGGGGGACGGAACCGCCGCTCTGCTGCTGGCGGCTCTGATGATCCAGGGGCTGTCGCCCGGGCCGCTGCTTTTGACGTCCAATCCGGACATCGCCTATATCATCTTTGCGGCAACTCTGCTGGCCGCCGTCCTGTGTCTGTTTGTCCAGTTCGGCACGATCCGGTTGTTTCCAAGGCTGCTGAAGCTGCCGTACCATTACCTGTTTTCCGTCATTCTGACGATGTGCTTCATCGGAGCGTATACGGATTCAAACAACGTCTTCAATATTTACATTATGGTCGCACTGGCGCTGTTAGGAATTTTGGCCGAATGGGGCGGCCTTCCAAGCGCGCCCATGCTGCTTGGGTTTATTTTGGAGCCCATGGTGGAGCAGAATTTCAGAAAGGCGGTCACTTACTCGGACCACGGCGGTTACGCTGAATTTTTTACCCGCCCGGCAAGCTGTTTGATCCTGGTTCTTACCTTTGTAAGCCTTTTGTGGCCGGTTGTCAAGGCGTATTTTCAGAAAAAGCGGCTTTCCAAGGAAGCCAAAGCCTAAAGGACTTTAAATATTGAAAAACCCGGAAGGCGGTATGGTTACCATCACCGCCTTCCTCGCCGTATTGCGATGAAGCTCCGAAAGGGGAAATTCTTTGAAAAAGTACTATTTGGCCGTTGACATCGGCGCTTCCAGCGGCAGGCATGTGCTTGCATGCCTGGACCACGGAAAATTCCGGCTGGAGGAAATCTACCGGTTTCCCAACAGCCTTAAAAATCAGGACGGGGCCTTTTGCTGGGATCTGGGACTTTTGTATCGGGAAATTTTAAACGGGTTGAAAAGGTGCCGGGAGACCGGGAAAATTCCTTCCTCCATGGGGATCGACACATGGGCGGTGGACTTTGTGCTGCTGGACCGCGGCGGAAATATTCTCGGACAAAGCGTGAGCTACCGGGACGACAGAACGAAAGGCATGGATCAGATCGTCGACCGAAAAATATCCCCGGAAGAGCTGTATGAGAGGACCGGAATACAAAAGCAGCTTTTCAACACCATTTATCAGTTGATGTCGATCCGGGAAAAGCATCCCGAGCAAATGGAAAGCGCGAAAAATTTCCTGATGATTCCGGATTACTTCAATTTTCTGCTCACCGGCGTGAAGCTGGCGGAATATACCAACGCTACCACGACCCAACTGGTCAATGTTGCGACAAAAACGTGGGACAGCGATCTGATTCGTTTGCTTGGGTACAAGCCGTCTCTGTTCCCGCCGGTTTCTCTGCCGGGAACAACAGTCGGCCTTCTTTCACGGCAAGTGCGGGAAGAAGTAGGCTTCGACCTGAAGGTGGTTCAGGTCGCATCGCATGATACTGCTTCCGCAATTGTGGCGGTGCCGGCAAAGGAGAAAAGCTTTCTTTATCTCAGCTCCGGCACGTGGTCGCTCGTCGGGATTGAAAATCGGGAACCCTTATGTACCGGCGAAAGCAGGGAAGCGAACCTGACGAATGAAGGAGGCTACGCGGATCGCTTTTTGTTGCTGAAAAATGTGATGGGCCTTTGGATGATTCAATCGATCAGACGCGAATGGGACGGCCAAATTTCCTTTTCCCGGATCTGTGAGGAGGCGGAAAAGGAAAAAGATTTTCCCTCAAGGATTGATGTCAACGACGGACGTTTTTTTGCTCCGGAAAGCATGATCTCCCAAATTCGCGAATGCTGCAGGGAAACAGGGCAGCGGGTTCCGCAAACGATAGGGGAAATAGCGTCGGTCATCTATAACAGCCTTGCCGAAAACTATGAGGAAGCGGTCTCCGCGCTTGAAAGGGCTGCCGGAGAAAAATATCATTCCATTTATATTGTGGGCGGCGGTTCTCAGGACCATTACTTGAACCAGCTTACGTCAGACGGATCCGGTCTGGCCGTTTATGCCGGTCCGACGGAAGCCACCGCGATCGGCAATATTATTGTGCAGATGATAAAAGAGAGAGAGCTCTCCGGTCTGGAACAGGCGAGGGAGATCGTATCCCGTTCCTTTCCCGTTCAGCCGTTCAGGCCGCGATCAAAGATCAGAGAAGGGAAACTGTGACAGATGGAAGAGAGATATCAGTCCGCGAAAAGAAGCTATGCGGAAATAGGTGTTGATACCGACGCCGCGATGGAAACGCTGAAAAAAATACAGATCAGTCTGCATTGCTGGCAGGGAGACGATGTTCAGGGGTTCGACCAAAAGCGCCCGCTTTCCGGAGGCATTCAGGCAACCGGAAATTATCCCGGAAAAGCGGAGACCCCTCTAGAGCTGATGCAGGATATGGATAAGGCGCTCAGCCTGATTCCAGGCCGGCATAAAATCAATCTGCACGCAAGCTATGCAATTTTTGAAGAAGGGGAATTTGCCGACCGGGATCAGCTTCAACCAAGACATTTCAGAAAATGGGTGGAATATGCGAAGAAACGGAACCTGGGCCTGGACTTCAATCCGACCTTTTTTTCTCACCCGATGGCGGATTCCGGAATGACCCTTTCGAATCCGGACGAAGCGGTCAGGAATTTCTGGATCCGCCATGGCCAGGCGTGCATCCGAATTTCCCAGTACTTTGCCGAAGAGCTCGGCCAGCCCTGTGTAATGAATATCTGGATTCCGGACGGCCTCAAAAACATACCGGCGGATCGAACGTCGCCGAGAGCGAGATTTAAGGATTCTCTGGACCAGATTCTTTCCATCAAGTATGATCGTTCCAAAGTGCCGGTCTGCCTGGAGTCGAAAGTCTTTGGAATCGGGCTGGAATCTTATACCGTCGGTTCCAGCGAGTTTGCCATCAACTATGCGGCCCGCAACAGCATCGTTTGCCTCATGGACAACGGGCATTATCATCCGACGGAAAGCGTATCGGATAAGATTTCATCCATGCTGCTGTTTCATGACAAAATTGCACTTCATATCACAAGGCCGGTTCGCTGGGACAGTGACCATGTGGTGCTGTTCGACGATGAAACCAGGGAAATTGCAGAAGAGATTGTCCGAAACGATGCGGTCGGGCGCGTGTTTCTGTCACTGGATTTCTTCGATGCCAGCATCAACCGGATCGCGGCGTGGGCTGTGGGAATGAGAAGCCTGCAGAAAGCGCTGCTTTACGCTCTGCTGAGCCCGAATCAATTGTTCGCCGAGCTGCAGAAAGCCGGACAGTTTACCAAACTGATGATGTGTCAGGAAAGGCTGAAAACCCTCCCGATGGGAGATGTCTGGAATTTTTTCTGCAGGAACAGCGGCGTCTGCACAGAGGACGCACTCCCTGCGGAAATAGAACGATATGAAAAAGAAGTGCTGTCGAAAAGGGGGATGCATCATGAAAGTATTGGACGCTGATTTTGCCAAGGGCTTTATCCATTTATGTGAATCCGGATTTAAACGGGGATGGCATGAGAGAAACGGCGGCAACTTATCGTACCGGATAAAGCCGGACGAGGTGGAACGAATTAGTGAAGAGCTGAATGAAAAAGGTCCCTTTTTGCCGACCGGAACGAAAGTGCAGGAACTGGCCGGAGAATATTTTATGGTGACAGGTTCAGGAAAGTATTTCGGTAATGTTCCGCTGGAACCTGAAAACAATATTGCAATCATTCAGATCGATCAAAGCGGGGAAAACTGTCAAATCAAATGGGGCCTTTGCAACGGGGGCGTGCCGACCAGCGAGCTGCCTTCCCACTTGATGAATCATAACGTGAAAAAGCGCGTGACGGATGGTTCCTACCGTGTTATTTACCATTGCCACGCGACGAATATTATCGCTTTGACCTTTGTGCTTCCGCTGAAAGATGAGATATTCACAAGAGAACTTTGGGAGGCTGCAACAGAATGTCCGGTAGTTTTTCCATCCGGGGTCGGCGTCGTAAAATGGATGATTCCGGGCGGAAGGGAAATTGCTTTGGAAACTTCAAAACGAATGGAAGAATATGATGTTGTCATTTGGGCGCATCATGGACTCTTTTGCTCCGGAGAAGATTTCGACCAGGCCTTCGGGCTTGCCGACACGGTGGAAAAGGCCGCAGAGATCCTGGTGAAAACTCTCTCCATGGTTTCTCAAAAAAGGCAGACAATCCAGCCGGAGGGTTTCAGGCAGCTGGCAAGAGCGTTTCAAGTTGACCTTCCCGAAAAATTTTTATACGAGAAATAGGAGCGGTCAGATGAAGAAAATTCAAGCATTCACGATGAAACTTTATCCCGGCATGACGGAGGAATATAAAAAGCGGCATCAAGAGATCTGGCCCGATATGGTACGGATGATTCATGAATACGGAGGGAGCAACTACAGCATTTTTTTCGATGAAGCCACAGATACGCTCTTTGCCTGCATTGAATTGACTGACGAGGCAAAGTGGAAAGAATCGTCTCAAACGGCGATCTGTAAAAAATGGTGGGAATTTATGGCCGATCTTATGGAAACAAACCCGGATAACAGCCCCGTTTCCTATCCGCTGAATTTGATGTTTCATTTGGCCTGAATGCATAACCGGCAGGATGTAAATTTTATTACGGAATCGGACGGTCTGGAGTGAGGAAGATTCCAATACCCGAATCTGATCCGCCTGGGGAGCCTGTTACAGGGATCAAAGGCATTTCGTTATCCATGAAAGCAAGGTAGCCAAACAGAATATTGATTTGCGGCACAGGAAAAAGGAAATTTCCTGTGCCGCTTTTTGTGTCCTATGAAAATATCCCGGCTATAACGAGATATTACAGTTTGAAGACAAAGTATCAAGGAAGAGGGCACTGCCTTTTCAGCGGACCTGCTCCCTGAGAATCTTTAACGTTTATTGCACTTTATGATAAAAATAGCAACGCGTGGTCCGCCTTTGAAGAAATCTACAAAAAGACGCTGTTTAACAATTCCAGCATCTTTTGTCCCGGAGGGGACAGTTCCTTTTTGCTGATGCACGCTGCTACAATATTATAAGAATATTTCTTTTCCCAGGATGCGATGGCGATTCCGGGCTCCGCTTCAAACAGGCTTTTGGAAATCACTGCCGCACAGGACTCCTGCCGCACAAGGTCCAAAGCAGTTTCCGGCTCATCGATATAAAAAATAACAGGACGTTCCACGGAGTTTATTGTTAACGCGTTTATGCAAAAATCATGCATGATTGTTTCTGGAGTTGGCAAAAGCAGCGGCAGGTCTTTCAACTCTTTATTGGCCGGGAGGATCAGCACCAGCTCTTCGTTTTTTAAAATTTTGTAATCAATCTCCGGGGATGAAGAAACTCGTGCAGGGAAAACCGCGATGTCAAGTTTATGATTCAAGATCAGTTTTTCAGCTGCCTCTGTCGTATGGGTTTGAACGTTCAAAACAACATCGGGAAAGAGCTTGTGAAACTCAGGCACTGCCTCCTCGTAAAATTTATATTTGATGCTGTCACATAAGCCGCATAAGCTGATATGAACGGGCGCATATGGCATATGATTCGAATTTTGCAGAAGATCCATGGCGTCACTTTTTAACTTCATGATAATATGAGCGCCGTTTATATATAGCTTGCCCGCATCTGTAAGCTCCATTTCTCCATGCCGGTATTCAAAAAGCGGAGGAAGGCCATCAATTTTCAATTTTGCCAGCTGCTGGCTGAGCGCCGACTGGGTCAGATACAATTTGTCCGCTGCGCGCGTGAGGCTTTTTTCTTCGGCGATTGCAAGAACATATTCAATTTGTCTGGAATCAAACAAATTCATCCCTCCCCGACTTTTCCCACT
Source organism: Caproiciproducens sp. NJN-50 (assembly GCF_004103755.1). Taxonomy (NCBI): domain Bacteria; kingdom Bacillati; phylum Bacillota; class Clostridia; order Eubacteriales; family Acutalibacteraceae; genus Caproiciproducens; species Caproiciproducens sp. NJN-50. Next base: position 510,960 of record NZ_CP035283.1, read on the forward strand.
TTTCAATATATGACTGGATTTCATCACTTAAACGGAGAGTCGCAGGTGCCAGAGTTTCAATTTCCAGATGTGCCACTAAGTAAATAAAATACTGTATTGATTCTGTTATTTCAAAATCATTTCGAAGATAAATGCCATTTACGAAACTGCAGGGAGGATCGTTGGAAAAGTATGACATCCCTTCGTTGGCAAGACAGACATTCCGAGGCAGAAGAGTGACGCCGTTTATCGTTCGTGCCATATTGCGGGCCAGAATGCTGTTGCTTGTCTGATAGATGGTGATCGGCACAAAGCCGGCTTGAGACGACAGTTTGTGGATCAGATAAGAACTGAAAGTGTTGGGATTAAATCCTATAAAAGGGACATCCCTGAAGCGTGAAAGGGAAACGCGCATGCATGCATCCTGCCCGTCACGGACTCCGCCCTCAGCCAACGGGTGATTGGAAGAAATCGCGATCAGGCGTTCTTCTTCAATAATCGGCAGGAATCTCAGATTCTGGTCAATGGACTCCGTGCTGTCGCTTACTCCCAGGCAGATATCGATTTCACCATTCCGCAGCATTTTCAGCAGATCCATAAAATACCCTTCCTGATAGTCGATTGATACATTGGGATACCGGTGGTAAAATCCTGGATATGCCCGGCTGAATAAAATAGAGCCGGCGTGAGGCGTTGAGCCAAAAGTAAAATGTTCGGACCGCGCAGAATTTTGCGTCAGAATCATTTGATAGGTACGGTGTTTGACCTGGACGATCTGCCTCGCGTAACTCACATAGATTTGCCCTGCCGGTGTCAGAACCAAATTTCTGCCGCGATAAAACAGGGCTTTCCCAATCTGCCGCTCTATATTTGCGAGGCATTTGCTTAGGGCGGGCTGGGAAATATTTAGAATCTGCGAAGCTCTCTTCATGGACTGACAGTCTGCAATCGCCGTAATACATTCCAGTTGCCGGATGTTCACATGAATCACTTCCCCATAACCTATAACTTATGCTAATATAGTATATAACAATTTGTACATTGTGAAATATACTTTATTACATTATACTAAATAATAGTCCATAATTAATGAAAATAAATTTTACTAATTGGTTTAAATATACCAATTATTCAAGCGGCTGGTACGACAGGGTCAAACTTGAAGCATGATTATTTCTAATAATACAGGCAAAATTGCTGTAAGAAACAGGGAACAGTTATGTCAAAAAGCGGAGTTTTTCCGCTGGTAAATAAATCTCTAAAAGGGGAATGAGTTTTATGAAAAAAACAATCGCACTGGTTTTGACGGCAGCGATCCTTACCGCTTCCGTATTTTCCGGCTGCAGCGGAAGCGGCTCTTCCGCAAATTCCGGGACCAAAAGCGTCGGTTCTACCGGTACTGCGGCAGTCGACTGGCCGAAAAAATCTGTTTCTCTGACGGTCCCTGCATCCGCGGGCGGCGGCACAGACGTCCAGGTGCGGCTCCTCGCCACCGCCTGGAACAAAAGCATTTCAAATCCGAGCGTCGTTACCAACTACGACAGCATCGCCGTTGGAATACAGACTGTTTCCGATGCGAAAAATGACGGCTATACACTTCTGACGACACATTCCGGCTTTTTCTGCAATTACATCACCGGCACGCTGGACGTGAACCCGCTCACGGATCTGACTACGATTGCCTGCATGAATGATATGGGTACCCAATGCCTGATTGCGAGCACAAAAGCGCCGTATAATACCTTTACTGAAATGGTCGAGTATTCGAAGAGCCATCAGGTGACTGCGGCTGTTTCCACCAATGGTGCTTCGCAGTTCATGATGGATCTGGTTCAGCAGGAAACAGGTGCAAAATTCAACTATAAGGAATCCGGCACGGAAACCGAAAAGCTCACAAACCTTGCGGGCGGTTTTATCGATGTCGGCGTCTGCACGCTGGATCACGCGATTTCCTATGAAAAGGCAGGGAAAGTCAAGGTCCTGGGCAGCTTCTGTGCGGATGGAAAACACGTGGACGAATCCTTGGGAAACAGTTTTAAGTCTTTTCAGGATATGGGCTATAAGAATATTTTCTGGGGAACTTACATGCTGGTGATGGGACCTAAGGATATGGATCCGAATCTCGTCGAGGCGATCAACGCTTCTCTCAAGGGCGTTGTCAATGACAGCGATTATAAAACCGGTATTGAAAAACAGGGTGGCACCGTTCAGTGGATGAGTGTCAAAGACAGTCAGGCAGAAGTTAAAAAAGAATTTGAAACCATTGTAAAGCTGGCAAAAGCGAGCAATTGTTACGTACAGGGTTAATTTAAAAAATCAGAGGTAAATAGAATGACACTGAAGAAAGATCAAATTGCCGGGACCATTTTTATTTTATTTGCCGTTGTCCTTTTTCTGAACACCGGCAGCATCCGGGTGGTCGCAAACATGGATGAGCCGGGCGCTCGCGCCTTCCCGTACTTTGTGGAAGGGCTGCTGGTTGTGTGCTCTCTGGGTATCATGTTCGGCAAGACCAGGAAGGAGAAAGAATCGGAAAAAAACAGGGAGCCGTTTTTGGACATGGCCGGCTGGATCCGCCTTGGAATGGCCATAGGGGTGATGCTCCTTTACGCTGTGGCGCTTCAGATCATCGGATTTATCGTTGCGACTCCTCTTCTGACCATCGGCTTCATTTATACCCTGCGCAGCGGCCGGAAAGTCTCCCTTGCCACATCGATTCTGATTGCCGTGCTTACCACAGTGGTAGTTTACTTTGGATTCACCAAGGGGTTCAATATCCCGCTGCCAGAAGGAATACTGTTCAGCCTTTAGATTTCGCCGTTAACAGTATCCTGAGGAATTACTTTAACAAAGAAACTTTTATGATACGAGGAGGTATCATGGATTGTCAATCATTATTTCTTCTTTGTTGATCTGCCTGCAGCCCGCCAACTTTGCGATGATTGTAGTTTGTGCCGTTGCGGGCATTATCTTCGGGGCCATTCCGGGCCTGTCCGGCGGGCTTGGCATCACATTGCTGCTGCCGCTGACATTTGCGCTCAACACCAATATTTCATTCTGTATGCTGCTGGGCATGTACGTCGGAGGTGTTTCAGGCTCTTTTGTGGCTGCCGTGATGCTGGGCATTCCGGGTTCTAACTCTTCCATCGCGACCTGCTTCGACGGTTATCCCATGAGTCAGAAGGGTGAAACCGCCAAGGCGCTTGCGATCGGCATTATAGGATCGTTCATAGGAACTTTCTTTTCGGTCCTGATTGCCATCGGATTAAGTCCCGTGATTGCAGATCTCGCGCTGAAATTGGGAGCGTGGGAATATTTCAGCCTTTGCTTTTGCGCGATCACTCTTGTGGCGGCTTTGTCCAAGGGAAACCTGTTCAAGGGATTGATCGGCGCTACCGTCGGCCTGATTCTCGGGATTGTCGGCACCGATCCGGTAACAGGGCAAATCCGCTGGACCTTCGGCATGACCGGTTTGTCCGGCGGCGTGGATATCATCGCAGTCATGCTGGGCGTATACGCCCTGCAGCAGATTGCGGTCGACTTTGCAAAGGGAAGCCAGAGCCTGCCCGACGTGGGCAAAATGAATTTAAAAGGCCTTGGTCTAACGAAGGACGACCTGAGGCCCGGTGTCATGATCAAGTCCTTCCTCATCGGCCTTTGGATCGGTTTCCTTCCCGGGATGGGTTCCGGCCTTTCCAATATGGTCGCCTACAGCCAGGCAAAAACCAGCAGCAAATATCCTGAAAAATTCGGGACGGGGATTCCGGACGGCATCTGGGCTTCGGAAGTTGCAAACAATGCCTCGATCGGCGGCGCGCTGATTCCGATGATAGCGCTCGGGATTCCGGGCGACGGTGCCACGGCGCTTCTGCTGAGCGCGCTGATCCTTCACGGCCTGCAGCCAGGCCCGCTGATGATGCAGTCTTCGCCGGGAGTCACTTATATGATTTTTATGGCTTGTCTGGTCGCGGCAATTATTGTACTGCTGTTGGAGCTTGTGTTTAAACGGTGGTTCCCGCTGCTGCTGAAGGTTCCCTATCATTACCTGTACAGCGTCATTATCGTCATGTGCTATGTAGGCGCGTTCACCCAGACCAATACCATGTTCAATGTTTATATGATGGTGGCCTGCGCCATTCTCGGAATCGGCCTCATGATTGCCGAGATTCCGATGAGCCCGCTGATTCTCGCCTTTATTCTCGGTCCAAACGTGGAAAACTACTTCCGCAAGGGAATGAGCTACGGCGGAAACAGCATTGCGCCGTTTTTCACCAGGCCGGTTTCCTTAATCTTCTTATTGATCGCGTTCCTTGTAATGCTGAGTCCCTACATCAAGGATTTCAGATCCAGAAGAAAACAGGCGGCATGACAAGCGCTTTTCCTGAAAACCCTACATAATTATATTTCAATTTCATTATCTGGGTCCCATAAGACGGCTCTGCCGGACCACCGGAGTCCGACAGAGCTTTTATCGTTAAAACATTTTTCTGATGGAGGGCTATCGATTATGTTATCACCATTATCAGTTACATTATCACCGGAAGAATATATGCGAGGCTGCTGTGACCGGCCATGGGAATGGGCGATTCGCCCTTTCCGGGTGACGCCGCACGTTTACTACGTGAGCGGGAACACCTGGGTCGGCTGTTACCTGTTTGACACCGGAGACGGCTTGATCCTGCTGGATACCGCCATGCAGCCCAGCCTATACATGCTGTTGAGTTCCATTGATGCCTTAGGCTATCATCCCAAGGACATTAAGACCATCCTGCTCAGCCATGCGCATTATGACCATTGCGGCGGGGCCAAAGGAATGCAGGAACTGACCGGTGCTAAAACATATCTCGGGGAGCGCGACCTTGAATTTATGGAGCATCCGGAACTGATCTACCCTGACAGATATCCGTATAACCGCTTCAACGTTGACGAACTGTACCGCGACGATAAGCCCATTCAGCAGGGAAGGTTCACCATTCATACATTGTCCACACCCGGACACACCCCGGGATGCACCAGCTTCTTTTTTGAAGATACAGACGAAAGGACCAACAGGACCTATCGCTGTGCCATGCACGGCGGCGTTGGGCTGAATACGCTGGCCGACGACTATTTTATCACCACAGGCCAACCGGTCACGCTGCGCAGGGAATATCGGGAAAGCATAATCAAATGCAGCAGATATCAGGTGGATATTGCGATCGGTTCCCACCCCAATCAAACGAATATGCTGGAGCATTTAAAGAAGAACAGCGGCTGCGAATATCCGCAGTACGACCAGGACGCATGGATGAAAATGATCCGTTTCCGCCTTTCCCAGCTTACTGGCATTGAGTCTGAGTCAAAGCTTGAATTCTAAGAAGGCTGCCGGTAGTCCCAACATAGAAATGCGTATATGCCATTTTATTTTCAGGAGGAAATCATGAATAAATTCAATACTCCAATTGTAACAAAGATGCAGGTGATTCCAGTCGCAGGATATGACAGCATGCTGATGACGCTGAGCGGCGCTCACGCATCCTGCTTTACACGGAATCTCGTGCTTTTACAGGACAATACCGGTCATACCGGAATTGGTGAGATTCATGGCGGAGACTATACCTGCAGCGCGCTTCGCGGTGTCGCGGAGCTGGTGGAAGGGCAGCCGGTTGTAAAATACCGGTCCGTTCTGGACAAAATTCATAAAGCAGCTTCCCGGTCCGGGGAGGATGACGGAGAAGGAATCCAAAGCCTTGATATCAGCAAACTGAAATTTGTCGTTAAAGCGGAATGGGCCATCGAGTGTGCCCTGCTCGATCTGCTGGGACAGTATCTGGGAGTTCCCATGTGTGAGCTTCTTGGAAACGGCAGGCAAAGAGATCAGGTTGAAACCCTGGGTTATTTATTTTATGTCGAAGATAAGGATAAAGCACCCCGGATGAACTATCTGGATGAAAGCCAGAGTAAAGACCCCTGGTTTCGTCTGCGCCGAAAGAAGATGATGACTCCGGAGAGGATCGCTCTGCAGGCGGACACGCTGCACGGCAAATACGGTTTTCAGAATTTTAAGCTGAAAGGCGGCGTGCTTCCCGGCGATCAGGAAATGGAAGCGGTGCGCGCGGTAAAAAAAGAGTTTCCGCAGGGCCGCGTAAACATCGATCCGAATGGGGCCTGGAGTCTGAAGGAGGCTGTGGAATACTGCCGGGATATGCATGGGATACTGACTTACGTGGAAGATCCCTGCGGCCCCGAGCAGGGATTCAGCGGGCGTGAAATTCTGAGCGAATTCAAAAATGCAACCCATTTCCCGGTTGCGACTAATATGATCGCTACGGATTGGAGGCAATTTTATCATGCGGCGACACTGAAAAGTGTCGACATCGTATTGGCGGATCCTCATTTTTGGGGATTCGGCGGAAGCGTGCGCATGGCGCAGATTCTTCAGGAATGGGGCCTCACCTGGGGAATCCACTCCAACAATCATTTTGACATCACTTTGGCTGCCTACGCGCACGTGGCGGCGGCCGTACCCGGTAAGCCCGCTCCGATCGACACGCACTGGATCTGGCAGGACGGTCAAAACTTACTTAAAGATACGCCCAAGATTCGGAACGGGTTCCTTGAAGTCCCTGAAGGGCCGGGCCTTGGGGTAACGTTGGATACTGAGCGGGTTGAACAGGCGAACAAGCTTTACAATACTCTTTCAAGCCACGACCGGGATGATTCCGTAGCAATGCAGTATTTGATCCCGGGCTGGAAATTCGATTCCAAAAAGCCTGCGCTGGTCCGTCCGTAAGCGACACGGACAAAACCGAAAAGAACCAGGGGTTCTCTTCGGCCAATCAGATAACGGTATGAAGATTTTGGGCAAAGCCGATTAGTGCAGCCGCCAGCGTATAATTGATCGCGACCTCCGGCAGGGATAACGGCCATCGCCGGTTACATGAACGCCGGTCGGGCTGCCACTGGAATATCCGCCAGCGGGATGTTTGAACTCCAGCCTTGAATCGGGCCGCAATGCCTGTCCGGCTTTTAAGAGAGTCTTATGTCATGCATAACCTGTAAGTAAATAGCGTTTTTTCTGTCTGCTTACAGGTCGTTCCTTCTTTCAGCGCGTGGTTTTGATTCCTAACCGCCCGTATCGCCTGTGGCGATACGGGCGGTTTCATCTGCTGTTCGAAACGGGGCAGAAATTCTTGCTTAGACTGAAAACTGATACCCCAGTCCGCGTACGGTTTTCAAAAATACGGGCCTGTCGGGATTATCCTCGATCTTCATGCGCAGATGCCGGATATGTACCATGATGGTGTTGTCGTCCACGACCCGGTTCCCCCAGACATGATTATAGATCTGCTCTTTTGTAAGGATGCGGTTGAGGTTGCTCAGAAAATATTTCATCATCATGTTTTCCCGGCCCGAGAGCACGATTTCCGTCCCGTTTTTCATCAGGCGCATCTCGTCGCACAGGTATTGGAACGGACCGGCTTCGAGAACACCCTGCAGCCGTCTGCCGTCGATGCGGGACCGCCGGAGGCAGGCCTTGACCTTTGCGGTCAGGACGGGGGGGCTGAACGGTTTGGTGATATAGTCGTCCGCGCCGATTTCCAGCCCGAAGACCTTGTCGCAGTCTTCCTTTTTGCCGCTCAGTATGATCACCGGCGTCGTAATGCCGTGCGAACGTATTTCGCGCAGGGCCGAAAATCCGTCCATGCCGTCCATCATCACGTCGAGGAGAATCAGGTCGAATGTCTGCTTCCGCAGCATCGTCAGGGTATCCGAACCATTTGCGGCCTGAAAGGAGATCATTCCTTCGCTTTCCAATATTCTGGAGATTAATCTGCGGACGGCCTCTTCATCGTCGGCGATTAAAATTTTGAAATATTCCAATGCATACCACTCCTAATTTACATGATAGCATAAAAACCCCAACCTTAATATCTTTTAAGATAAATATTGGAAAAGTTTAAGATTCACAATTTATAATGACACTGTTGAAATGAGTTATTGAAAATAGATAAATCATGCTGCCGCTTTACCCGCTGAATTCGCTTTTAGGAGTATAGTTAGAAAAAATAAAGGCGGTGTGAAGGGAATGATCAAAAAAATCGGCGACACGGTGATCGCCGGCGTCGCTGCGGTTCTGATCCTTGTTTTGGCCTATGCGCTGTATACCGTTTACAACACCTACGTTACGACGGTGATCGAACAGCAGCAGCAACAGCTGCTGAACATTTCACGGTCCGTCTCCACAAGCATGGATCTGTCTATTTCGGAGCAGCTGACGGATATCACGATCCTGACGGGGACGCCCGGGTTTTCGGATTCCATGCGCAAATATTACCAGACCGGAGATATGAACGGACTGCAGGAGTATTTGCTGGCGTACATGTCGGGGCAGCGGCACGAACTTTCCGACGTTTACCTGATCGACAGGAACTGCAAAGTCATTTTCAAACACGGCCAGTATCCGTTTCATACGAAGATCGATGAAGCGAAACTCAATTTTCGGCGGCTTGCAGACCGCGGACTCACCGGAATCGGCTCGGTTTTTGAAATCGAGCCCCACCACTTCGGAATGACTCTGATCAACAGCATTTACATCGGCGATAGCTATATGGGAGCCGTCATCGGCATTGTCGATCTTCGGAATATCTATGAACAGTACGTCGCGCCGGTCGACAGGCAGGGGAAGGGCTACCTGATGGTTGAGGACCAGGCCGGCAACATCATCATGCATCCGCAGTCACAGATGATCGGGGTAAATTACTGGCAGGAAAGAAAGGCGCTTTCCGGTTCCCCGGCGTACCGCGCTTTTCTCGGGCTGCTGGACCAGGAACAGGCATGTGAGGAGGGGACTGCATTATACCGGACCGGCCCCCGGGAGCGGAGCACCTCGGGAGATCAGGACGAAATCGCGGCTTTTTCCCACATGAACGTCGGGGATACCTCCTGGTGCGTCCTCGCCGTCATGCCGCGGCGGGACGCCATGGAGCCGGTCGAGCAGAACCTGAGCCGGTTCGGTTTTCTCGCGATGGCGGTCTTTCTGCTATTTGCGCTGTGCACCACTGCCATTTACCGTCTGCAGAAAAAGCATCAGAAGCTGGAAATGAAAGCCCAGTACCTCAAAGACCTCAACACCACGCTGGAGGAGCTGAGCGAAAGCAGGGAGCAGATCCGGCATTACCAAAAACTGCAGTCGGTCGGCGCCCTCGCGGGGGGAGTCGCCCATGAGTTCAACAATCTTCTGACTCCGATCCTCGGGTATTCCGAACTGCTGCTGAGAAGGCTCAGAGAAAAAGACGAGTCTTACGGGGATGTCGAACAGATCCACGAAGCGGGCCTGCGCGCGAAAGAAATCGTGGAACAGCTGCTGCCGTTCTACCGAAGAGAGAACGATACGACCGCTTATGCGCCGGTCAGCCTGGACGCGGTGCTTACGGACGCGGTCAAAATGGTGCGCGTCATTCTGCCCGGCACCGTCGTTCTTCAGGAACGGTTGCAGAAAACGGGAGCCATGGTTTTCGGGAACGCGACGCAACTGAATCAGGTCCTGCTGAACCTTTGCTCCAACGCCAGCCAGGCGATGGAACCGGACGGCGGAACGCTGACCGTTGCGAATGAAATCATTCCGGTAGACTGCGTTTCCTCCGCCGACGGGAACCTTCGCGGAAGCGACTGCTACGCCCGAGTCACCATTGCGGATACCGGCTGCGGTATGAGCGAAGAAGTTTTAAAACGGATTTTCGAACCGTTCTTTACCACAAAGGAAATCGGAAAAGGGACGGGGCTGGGCCTTTCGGTGGTTCACAACATCATTTCGGGTCACGGCGGTTCGATTCGGGTGAAAACCGCCGTAGGAGCCGGCAGTATGTTCATCCTTCTCCTGCCGGTTATGGACCGGCCGGCGGGCGGCTTTGATGAGGAACCCCCGTCTTTGCCGCCGGTCGGGGACAAAGGGCACGGGACCCGCTCGATTCTGGCGCTGTGCGGCGAAAGGAAGGCTGCCGGTCTGCTTAAAAAGGGATTTGAAAGGAACGGATGGAAGGTCGATGCCCGGACGGATCCGCAGGAGGCGATGCGCCTGCTGAAGGAGACCACGGACAGTTATGATGCGCTGATCGTGGACGACAGCCTGTCCGGGTACAGGGGGACGGCTTTCGCGGAACAGGCCAGACTGCTGCAGTTCGCCGGTCCGATCGTCCTGACGGCCGGGATGCCGGACAGGGAGGTGTTTCTGATGAAAAAAAGAAAAATCCTGGATGACGTCGTCTTGAAGCCGTTCGATTTTTCCGATCTGTATGAGCGGATCCTTCGGCTTCTGGAATAGAAAACATCCGGCGGAAAGGGGATTTTCCCCTTCAGATAAAACAACATAGGAGGAATATTGATGAAAAGTGCAAAAAAGCAATGGCCCGTTTATCTCTGCACGGCTTTGCTGCTCCTGTCGGCGACGGCCTGCAGCTCGGCGGCAGCGCCCGCCGGCTCCGGCTCGACGGCGCCGGCTGCCTCCGGAAGCGGTTCTTCCGAAGCGTCCGTTCAAACCACGGATTACCCCAAAAAAGCGATGGAATTTGTCGCTCCGTCCGGAGCCGGCAGCGGATGGGACCTGACCATTCGGACGGTGGCGAAGTGCCTTCAGGACACGAAGCTGGTATCGGTTCCGATGCCTGTCACCAACGTGACCGGCGGTGGCGGCGGGGTCGCGCTCTCCTTCCTGGAGCAAAACAAAGAATCCGATAAAATCCTGGCGGTCTATTCGCCTCCGCTTTGTCTGATCCATCTGAACGGTTCCACCCCGCTGAACTACAAGGACAACACGACTCCGATCGCAAGGCTGATCACCGATTACGGCTGCTTCGCGGTCGCCAAGAATTCCAAATATAACTCCATCACCGAAGTCATGGACGCCCTGAAGAAGGACCCGAAATCGGTCAAGATCGGCGGTACTTCCTCGGCCGGTTCCATGGACCACGTCCAGTTCCTGAAGGTCGCCAAGGCGGCCGGCATTCAGGATCTCGACAAAATCGACTATATCAGCTTCCAGGACGGCCAGGCGACGGCGGAACTGATGGGCGGCCATGTCGATCTTGTGACAAGCGGAATCAGCGACACGGTCGGCCTTGTTGAAAGCGGCTCCGTCAAAGTGCTCGCCATCACGGCCGACAAGCGCGTCGGGACAGGGGTCATCGCGCAGATGCCCACCTGCGTTGAGCAGGGGATCAATGTTACATTTTATAACTGGCGCGGACTTTTCGGACCCAAAAATATGCCGGACTCGGCGTGCCGGTACTGGGAGGACACACTGAAGAAGATGAGCGAAACCCAGGAATGGAAAGAAAGCTGCGCGAAATACGGCTGGGATCTGGCGTATGCGAATTCCGAGGACTTCATGAAGTTCCTTGATCAGGAAAACGAAGGATATGCGTCCCTGCTCGATTCGATCGGCATGCTGAAAAACAAGTAAACGGGACCGCGGTCCTGAAAACCGCGTCCCCGGAGCCGGTGCGCCGGCCCAGTATCGAATGGGCCTGCACCGGCGGCGCCGGGGACACAGAGGAGGATCCTATGTTTATCAATATCAATATTCTGGCGGGGCTGGCAAGCATGCTGTTCGGCCTTGTTTACATGGTCCTGACGCTTCAGATACCGCACGCGACAATCGGGAACGCGTTTGCGCCGGCCATTTTCCCGATGATGGTCGGAGCCGCATTGTTCGTAAGCGGGATCGTCCTGATGACATCCGAGCTGAAAAAGGAACGGAGCGGGGGACAAACCGCGGAAAAAATCGAACTGAAATTCCACGGTTTTCGCACAATGAGGTTTGAGAACCGCATGATCCTGATCACCGTGCTTGCCGCTTTGCTCTATGCGCTGGTTTTCAATACTTTGGGATACGTCCTTTCGACGATCATTTTTCTGGGTATCCTGCTGTTCACCCTTAACGGCCGGAAAAAGTGGAAAACGAATCTGTTGGTCACACTGGTATTCAGCGTGGCGGTTTATGTCATCTTCACGCAGTTCCTTTATATTCCGCTGCCTGCCATGCCATTCGTCGATCTGTAAGGAGGAGTCTCTTTGAGTCAGATTTTTGCAAACCTTTGGTATGGGTTCGGCGTTTCCATGCAGCCGGCGAACCTTCTGCTTGTCACACTCGGCGGCGTTCTCGGCACCGTCATCGGCATGCTGCCCGGCCTGGGCCCGGCGACGGGCGTTGCGGTGCTGCTGCCCATGACCTATGCGATGAACCCCACCGGGGCGATGATCACCATGTGCGGGGTCTATTACGGAGCCATGTACGGCGGGTCGCGCGCGTCCATCCTGATCAACACGCCGGGGGACGGCGCGGCGATCGCCTCCACCTTTGACGGGTATCCGATGGCCATGCAGGGCCGCGCCGAGGCCGCGCTGGCCATCTCCGCCATCGCATCTTTCATCGGCGGCATGATCTCGAATCTTTTTATTACGTTTGCGGCGACGCCGATCGCGATGCTCGCGCTGAAATTCGGCCCGTCGGAATATTTTCTGCTGATGCTCGCCGCCCTGGCGATGACGGCCTCGATGAACAAGGGGAATGTCCTCAAGGGCTTTATCGGGATGTTCTTCGGCCTGGCGATTTCGACGGTGGGCCTGGACGCGCAGTCGGGAGTGGAACGCTTTACCTTCGGCAATCTGTCCCTTCAGTCCGGAATCGATTTCCTGGTCGTTATCATCGCGATGTACGCGCTGGGCGAGGTTTATAAAAGCTATAAGGATATCAGCGAAGGCAAAAAGAAGATGCAGACCAAATTCAAGCGGATCTGGATCACCCGAGAGGACTGGCAACATTCCTGGAAGGCGATTTTCAGGAGCTGCCCGCTCGGCTTCGTCATCGGGGCTCTTCCGGGGGCCGGCGGAACCATGGCTTCGCTGGTTTCCTACAATCTGGAAAAATCTCTTTCCAAACATCCGGAGGAGTTCGGGAAGGGAGCGATCGAAGGGCTTGCCGCGCCGGAGTCGGCCAATAACTCCGCCTCCGTGGGCGCCCTGATCCCCATGCTCACCCTGGGGGTCCCGGGTTCCGGCACCACCGCGGTCATGATGGGGGCGCTGCTGATGCTCGGGCTGCAGCCCGGCCCCTTGCTGTTCGAGCAGCATCCCGACGTGGCGTGGGGGCTGATCGCCAGCATGTTTATCGGCAACCTGATCCTTGCGCTTGTCAACATCCCGCTCGCCGGAGGGCTGGTCCGCGTGCTGTCCATTCCCCCGAAGGTCCTTTATCCCATCGTCATGGGCCTGGCCTTTATCGGGTGCTATGCGATTTCCAACCGGCTTTCCGATTTTTATCTGCTGATTATCTTCAGCCTTGTCGGCTACTTCTTCATGAAAGTGAATATCCCGACGGCTCCGATGATTCTTGCCGTGATCGTCGGCAACACCATGGAGGTTTCGTTCCGTCAGGCGCTTGTCGTATCCAACGGCTCGTACGGGATCTTCCTGTCATCGGCGGTGGATAAGATCCTCGCCGTCATCGTTGTGGTCAGCATTGTTTATCCGCTTGCAAAGACAATGGTGAACGGCATGCGGCGGAAAGAGACAGCTCATGCTTAAGCGGCATTTGGAGGTTTCACTATGAGATTAAAGCAAACGGCGGTGTCCGGAACAATGGAGTCGAGCGACGTGATGGTGACGCTTGCGCCGAACGGAGGCGGAGGAATCGAGATCGAACTGAACAGCCCGGTGGAAAAGCAGTTCGGCCGGGAGATGCGGGATGTGATCCGCGAAACTTTGAAGGGGCTCGGAGTGAAGGACGCGAAAGTGAAAGCGGTGGACAAAGGCGCGCTGGACTGTGTGATCCGGGCGAGAGTGAAGACGGCCGCCTACCGGGCGAGCGGAGAGAGCGAATACATATGGGAAGGTGCGCGGAAATGAAACAGCTGAGGCGGACGATGCTTTATGTGCCGGGGAACAATCCCGGCATGATCCGGGACGCGGGCATTTACGACGCGGACTGCATCATGTTTGATCTGGAGGATTCCGTGTCCGTCGCGGAAAAGGACTCGGCGCGCTTTCTGGTCTACGAGATGCTTCGGACCATCAAGTATCCGGGCAGGGAGCTGATCGTGCGGGTCAACGCGCTGGACACCCAGACGGGGATCGACGATCTGGAGGCCATGGTGCGCACCCGGAAGGCGGCGATCCGGCTGCCGAAGACCGAGTGCGCCCGGGATGTGGTGTTCTGCGACCAGCAGATCGGACGCGTCGAGAAGGAAAACGGCATTCCCGCCGGCTCCACCCGGATGATGGCGGCGGTCGAAAGCGCGAAGGGGGTCCTGAACGCGAGGGAGATCGCCCTGGCCAGCCCCCGGCTGATCGGGATCGCCATCGGGGCGGAGGATTACGTGACCGACCTGAAGACGAACCGCTCGCCGGAGGGGATCGAGCTGCTGTTCGGCCGCAGCATGGTACTGCTCGCGGCGCGGGCGGCGGGGATCGACGCCATCGACACGGTCTATTCCGACGTGAACAACGAAGAGGGATTCCGGAAAGAAGTCGCCCTGGTCAGGCAGCTCGGCTTCGACGGCAAGAGCATCATCAACCCGCGCCAGATCAAGCCGGTCCATGAGATCTACACCCCGTCCGGGAAAGAGATCGAAAAATCCCTCGCGATTATGGATGCGATCGAGGAGGCCCACAGAAAAGGCTCCGGCGTCATCGCGCTGAACGGGAAGATGATCGACAAGCCGATTGTGGCCCGCGCGCGGCGTGTGCTGGATCTGGCGCAGGCCTCGGGTCTGCTCAAGGGGGAGGGAAATGACATTGAAGACTGATTTGGAACAGATCCCGCACGCGGATGAGCTGAACCTGACGGGCGGTCTCTTTGCGCCGGACGGAGTCAAAAGGGACACCGATACGCATCTTGAAAGGGAAAAAAACCACAGCAAGGTGGTCGGCAGCCTGGAAGAGGCCGTCCGGCTGTCCGGGCTGAAAAACGGGATGACGATCTCCTTTCACCACCATTTCCGCAACGGCGACTATATTGTCAACATGGTCCTGGACAAACTGGCCGAGATGGGATTCCGCGACATGGTGCTGGCGGCGTCTTCCCTGACCGACTGCCACGCGCCGCTGATCCGGCACGTCAAAAGCGGGGTGATCCGCCGCATCGAGACCTCCGGCCTGCGGGGAGAGCTGGGCGAGGCGGTGTCGAAAGGCCTGATGGACGTCCCGGTGGTGTTCCGGTCGCACGGCGGCCGGGCCTACGCGGTCGAGACCGGGAAGCTGCCGATCGACGTCGCGTTCCTGGGGGCTCCTTCCTGCGATCCGTACGGCAACGCGAACGGGTACTCGCGCGAAAACGACAACGGGATCATGTGCGGGTCCATGGGGTACGCCAAGTGCGACGCCCAGTATGCGGAGAAGACGGTCGTCATCACCAACAACATCGTTCCCTACCCGAACACGCCGTTCGGGATACCGGAGTCGGATGTGGACTACATCGTCGAGGTCCCGGAAATCGGCGACCCGGATGGGATCATGTCCGGCGCGACCCGTTTCACCAAAAATCCGAAGGAGCTTCTGATCGCGGAGACGGCCGCGGGCGTGATCGAAGCGAGCGGGCGGTTTCAGGACGGCTTTTCCATCCAGATGGGAAGCGGCGGGGCTTCCCTGGCGGTCGCCAGGTTCCTGCGGGAGAAAATGCTGGCTCAAAAAATCAAAGCGAGTTTTGCCTTGGGAGGAATCACGGGCTCGGTGGTCGATCTCTATGACGAGGGCCTGGTCAAGAAGATCCTGGACGTGCAGAGCTTCGACCTGAAGGCGGCGCAGTCGCTGAAGAACAACCGCTTTCACCAGCAGATTTCCGCGTCGTATTACGCGAGCCCCGGCAACATGGGGACGGCGGTCAACCAGCTCGACGTCGTCGTCCTGTCGGCTCTCGAAGTCGACTGCGGTTTCAACGTCAATGTCCTGACCGGTTCCAACGGCGTGATCCGCGGCGCGATCGGAGGCCATCCGGACACGGCGTTCGGCGCCTCCGTCTCCATCGTGGTCGTGCCCCTGACCAGGGGGCGCATCCCCTGCGTAGTCTCCAAAGTCAACACGGTCGTGACCCCGGGAAGCACGGTCGACGTGGTGGTCACGGACCAGGGGACCGCCGTGAATCCGCGGAGGAAGGAACTCGCCGGGAGGCTGGCTGCCGCCGGCCTGCCGGTCTGCACGATCGGGGAGCTCCGGGAGCGGGCGGAGCGGATCGTCGGAAAGCCGGAGCCGGTCGAGTACACCGATCGGGTGGTCGGCGTCGTCACGTATCGGGACGGCTCCGTCATCGACCTCATCCGGCAGGTGAAGGACTGACGCCGTTTTTCAAAGAAGTGAGAAAAGACCGGCTGGAAAGCGATTTCCCGCCGGCCTTTTTAAAATGGGAGGGTTTACGCTGGAAATTTTATTTGGAAATCCGTTTACCGGAAGGCTGCTGTGCCGGACAAAGGAATTTCTGAACCGGTCCGGCCTGGACTATGAAGACGGGATCGAATGCACGGTCGACGCCGTGGAAAACGGCGAAATCCTGGCGACCGGCTCCCGGCAGGGAAATGTCTTGAAATGCATCGCCGTGTCCGGAGAGCGCAGGGGAACGGGCCTGTCGTCGGTGATTGTGACGAACCTGGTGAAAAACGCGGCGCTGGAATCTATCTTTCATCTGTTTCTGTATACGAAACCGGAGAACCGGAGCGTCTTCGGCGGCCTCGGGTTTTATCCGATCGCCGCCACCCGTGACGTCCTTCTGATGGAAAACGCCAAAGACGGCGTCCGGAAATTCGTCGAGGGGCTGGAATGTCCCGTGAAGGAAGGAAAAATCGGGAGTATCGTCGCAAACGCCGACCCGTTTACCAACGGGCATCTTTATCTGACCGAGGCGGCGGCCAGATCCTGTGATCTGGTGCATCTGTTCATCCTGTCGGAGGACCGGTCCGAGTTTTCCGCGGACGTCCGTCTCCGCCTCGCGAAACAGGCGGTGGCGTCCCTTCCGAATGTCGTCGTGCATCCGACGGGGAGTTACCTGATCTCCGGCGCGACCTTTCCCGACTATTTTATCCGCGACAAAACACGGGTGAAAGAAATCTGCGGAGAGCTCGACCTCGCCGTTTTCCTGCAGCAGTTCGCGGGACCGCTTCATATTTCCTGCCGCTTTGCCGGCTCGGAGCCTTTTTCCCCCGTGACGGAAAGCTACAACCGGGCGATGATCCGCGCCCTGCCCCGGGGAGGAGTCAGCGTGGTCATCGTTCCGCGGCTGGAACGGGAGGGGGAGGCGGTCAGCGCGGGGCGCGTCCGCGAACTGCTGTGCCAGGGAAACCTGCGGGCTGTCCGGGCTCTTGTGCCCGCTTCAACCTATCAATATCTGGAGGGACGGCATGGCGGTTCGACGTGAGGAAGAAATGCCGGAGGAAAGTCCGGCAACCCTGAAAGAAATTTTGTACGCGCGCGAACTGCGCACGAACTGCCAGCGCCGACTCCTCGCTGAATTCGGCAGGCCGCTGGTCAGCTTTACCCTGAACATCGCGGGCGGCCGCAAAGCGTTTCCGCTGGCGGAGCGCACGTTCCGGGAGGGAAAGTGGCTGATTGCACGGGAACTGGAGCGGGCCGGAATCCCGGTTGCCGTTTACAGGGAGGACTGCGGCAGGACAGGTTATGCCGGCTTTTACGCAGTGGACGCCGGCGCGGAGCGGGTCAAGCGGCTGGCGGCCGCGATCGAGGAAAGCGGCCCGCTCGGACGGCTGTTCGACATCGATGTGCTGCGCCGGGACGGGACGAAAATCTCTCGGGAGGACATCGGGCTTCCGGAGCGCACATGCCTGATCTGCGGAAAGCCGGCGCTGCTCTGTTCCCGCAGCGCCGCCCATCCGGTTGAAGAAGTGGTACGTAAAACGCAAGAGATCATGCGAAGCTGCTTTCAGGAGCAGTATGCGGGCCGCGTCGCGCAGTCGGCCGTCCGGGCGATGCTTTACGAGGTCGCGGTGACGCCGAAACCGGGGCTTGTGGACCGGGAGGGGAACGGCGCGCATCGGGACATGGATATCTTCACCTTTTTCGACAGTATTTCGGCCCTTGCGCCGTGTTTTCGGAGATTTGTCCAAGAGGGGCTCGACTTCCGCGGGGAGCCGCGGAAACTGCTCGCGTCCTGCCGGTATTCTGGGCTGCTGGCGGAGGACGCCATGTTCCGGGCGACGGGCGGGGTCAACACCCACAAGGGGCTGATTTTTTCGTTGGGCGTCCTGTGCGCCGCGATGGGATATCTGCATGGGAACGGCCTGCCGGAGGACATGGACGCCGTTTTGGAGGCCTGTTCGGAAATCGCTGCCCCGGCGCGCGGCGAGCTCGAAAAAGCTCCGAAAGGACCGCCGACTCATGGGGAAAAAGCGTATTCGGAGTGCGGGTTTTCAGGCGCGCGGGGAGAGGCGGCGAAAGGATTTCCGCACGTGAAAAGCATTGCGCTTCCTCTGCTGCGGTCCCTGCGGAAAGCGGGCCTCTCCCCGAATGACGCCGGCGTCGCCGTACTCCTGCATCTGATTTCCCGGGTCGACGATACCAATGCGGTATCCCGTTCCGGCCTCGCGACCTACCGGGCGGTTCAGTCGGAGGTCCAGAAATGCCTGAGCGAAACATCGGAGCCGAAGGAATTGCTGAATTTGGCCCGCGGGCTGAATGAAAAATTCATCTCGCTGAATATCAGCCCGGGAGGCTGCGCTGATCTGCTTGCCGTTACATTTTTTCTTTCCTTTCTCTTCCCCGGACCCCAATGAGACCAGAGGCGGACCAAATGAGTTTCAAAGAATACGAAGACCCGTTCAAACACTTAAAAGAAGAGTAAAAAAGTAACGCCAATGTGCGTCTGGCGTTACTCATTTTACACCTTTAGGTGCCGCTGGTATGATGCCCATTTCTAAATACTTTGTCTTGAGACTGAAAGCTGAGCTGTTTTGATGGCTGCGCCGGATCAGCCGGAGGGCGTTCCTTCACTGAAGTCCAGCAGGACCTTCAACATTGTCCCGGAATTCCGATCAAAGTCGGAAAACGCCCGGGCTGCTTGTTCAAAGAGATAAATGTCGGTGACGACTTTACCAGGGTCGGCCTTCCCCTCCCGGGTCAGCCGGATCACCCGCAGGAAATCCTCATTCCGCGCGTTCCGGGAACCAAACAGATTCAGTTCCTTTTTCTGAAGGATAGTAAAGTCAAAATCCGCGTGCTGTTTTCCCACACCGATCTGCACCACTCTGCCGCCGTAAGCGGAAGCGTCCACACAGTCCTGAAAAGTCGATGGGCTTCCCACGGCTTCCACCGTGACATCGAAGCCGTCCCGGCCGGTGACGGAAGCGACCTGCTCCCTGAAATGTCCGCTGCTGTCGTTCAGAACCGTCCCCGCGAACCCAAACCGGGTCTGCGCGTAATCCAGCTTCGCCGGAGCGATGTCGGCAAGATAAACCTCGCCGCCCGCCAGTTTGGCGGAAAGTGCCGCCAGGACTCCAATCGTCCCGGCTCCCACGACCAGGACCCTCTCTCCGGGCTTCAGCCCCGCCCTGGCGATACCGTGATAGCCGATGCAGAACGGTTCGACCAACGCCAGCAGTTTCGGGGAGATTCCCCCGCCGTCAAAAAGGCGTTCTGCCGGCATGGTGAAATATTCCGAAAAGGCCCCGTCCCTCTGCACGCCCATCGTTTCGTTCGTTTCACAGCAGTTGACCAGCCCGCGGCGGCAGGAATAGCAGCGGCCGCAGTTGAAATACGGATTCGCAGTCACGATGCTCCCCTTTTTCAGACCCGCTGAATTCGGGGCGATCTCCACGACCTCGGCGGAAAACTCGTGCCCTGGAACACGGGGATACGAAGCATAGGCCATGCTGCCGCGGTAAGTGCTGAGGTCGCTTCCGCAGATTCCGCCGTACAGCATTTTCAGAAGAGCGTCCCCTTTTTCGGGATGGAATTCCGGTAACGGTCCCTCCCGGACCTCGACCTGATACGGTTTTTGAATGAATAAGTATTTCAAAAGCTTCCCCCCGATGTATGAAAGATTTGTCTGTCACAAATTTCCCCTTTTTTATATCATATAACCCGGAGACCGGGACTGTCAAGGCGAATAAGTCATGA
Organism: Caproiciproducens sp. NJN-50; assembly: GCF_004103755.1. NCBI lineage: Bacteria > Bacillati > Bacillota > Clostridia > Eubacteriales > Acutalibacteraceae > Caproiciproducens > Caproiciproducens sp. NJN-50. The sequence continues at coordinate 531,033 of NZ_CP035283.1, forward strand.
GCTTTGCCCTCAGTTTTCTCCGCTCGGCCCGGCGGCAAGGATTCCCTTTAGCCATTCCACGCAGAGAGGTGCCCACGACGCGATGTGCGGGTCCGCGAAGCGCGATTTTGCCGTTTCCTCCACTTCCGGGGTCGCCAGCGAAAGTCCGTGAACGCCCCGGTCGTAAAGATGGAGTTCACAGGGAATCCCCTGTTCCAGCAGCGCCTGAGCAAACAGAACGGAGTTTTCGGCCGGAACGTCCCGGTCAGAAACGGTATGCCACAGGAACACCGGCGGCATGTCGGGACCGACCCGGCGCTCCAGGGAAAACCGATCCTGATCCCTCCGGTCGGGAAACAGGCGGTCAAAGCTCTCCCGGTGGGAAAACCGGCCGGAGGTGATGACCGGATAGCCCAGAACCACCGCGTTGGGTCTGTGCGAGAGCCTGACGTTTTCACTCGGGAAAACCGTGCGGTCGTTCCAGAAGGCCCCCAGACTTGCCGCAAGATGTCCGCCGGCCGAAAAGCCGCATACGGCAATCCGGTCCGGGCGGATGCAAAGTTCCGCCGCGTGCCCGCGCAGCTCCGAGACCGCCCAGGAAAGATCCATCAGCGGGTGTGTGCGGAGCGGAGGGTTCTCCACCGTGTACCGCAGGACGAAAGCGTGAAAACCGTTTGCGGAAAACATCCGCGCGACCGGCCCGCTCTCACGCGGCGACAGCCAGGAGTAGCCCCCTCCCGGGCAGATGACGACCGCCGGCAAAGCCCCGCCGGTTTCGGCGGGAAAGCAGGTCAGTTCCGCAGCGCCGTCGGGTTTATGCAAAATCTGTTGCAACCGTATTCCCTCCTCCGGAAGCGAATTTTTTGGCGAACGGCCTCATGGCGTGAAATTCACGCCCGGTCGTACCGGAAATATTCCTTTGCGTTTTCGTAGCAGATTCCCCGGATGATTTTTGTAAGATAGGAAAAATCACACGGGTATTCGCCATTCTCCACCCAGGTGCCGAGCAGGTTGCAGAGAATCCGGCGAAAATATTCGTGGCGCGTGTAGGACAGAAAACTGCGCGAATCCGTTACCATCCCGACGAAATTGCCGAGGACGGAAAGATTTGCCAGGCTTGTCATCTGGCTTTCCATGCCTCCCTTGGAGTCGTTGAACCACCATGCGCCGCCGTGCTGGAGCCTGCCCCGGACGCCCGGACCCTGGAAGCTGCCGATCACGCTGTCGATCATGGCGTTGTCGTTCGGGCTCAGCGAGTAAAGGATCATTTTCGGCAGGGCGCTCTGAGAATCCATGGCGTCCAGCAGCCGGATCAGTCCTTCGGCGCAGGCATAGGAGCCCATGCAGTCGTTGCCCGTATCCGGGCCGAGCAGCCCGTACAGGGAGGTCCTGTTGTTCCGCAGGGCGTTGTAATGGATCTGCATCGCCCAGTCGTATTTTACGTACTGTTTTCCGAGAAAAAGCAGCAGGGCGGTCTTGTACGCTTCGATCTCTTCCACGGTCAGTTCTCCGCCGGCCAGTGCCTTTTGGAAAACGGCGTCGGCCTTTTCGGCGCCCTCATTCCGGCAGAAGACGTATTCCAGCGCGTGATCGGAGGCGCGGCATCCCATGGAGTCAAAGAATGCGATGCTTTTTTCAAGCGCGGCAAAAAGATCGGCAAGAGTGCGGATTTCAATTCCGTGCGCCTGCGACAGCGTGCGGATATACGCCGCAAATTCCGGCTTCTCCACGCGGATCGCCTTGTCGGGGCGGAACGACGGAACCACCTTGAAGGCGCAGGAAGCATCCCCGCTGATTTTTTGATGCCAGGAAAGATCGTCCGCCGGATCGTCGGTGGTGGCGATCACTTCAACATTGGAAGTCCGGATGATTCCCCGAACGGAGAGGGAGTCCTCCTTCAGCTTCCGATTGCACAGGTTCCAGATTTCCTCCGCCGTTTCGCCGGAGAGAAAGAGGCTGCATCCGAAATAACGCTTCAGTTCGAGCTGGGTCCAGTGGATCATCGGATTGCCGATCGCGAGCGGGAGCGCTTCGGCAAATTTTTGAAATTTTTCACGGTCCGAGCTCCGGGTTCCGGTAATGTATTTTTCATCGATGCCGCACGCGCGGATCAGGCGCCATTTATAATGGTCTCCGCCCAGCCAGACCTGCGCGATATTGTCGAATCTGCGGTTCTCAAAAATTTCCTTCGGGCTGATGTGGCAGTGGTAGTCGATGATGGGAAGTCCTTCGGCCGCTTCATGATACAGACGTTTGGCCGTATCGGTTAAAAGCAAAAAATCTTCGTCTAAAAACGGTTTCATTTCTTACTCCTTATGATGAATTATAAAGTTTTGGCCCGCTTCCCGCGGACCGCGGCATCTTTGATGACGGTTAGCAGAAGCATTGCAAGCAGAGCTGCCCCGATCGCTGAAAAACCGCTTTCGATCCCGTGACGCTGCGCGACCGCACCGACGACGGCGGGCATCAGAATCGCGCCGAGAGTCGCCGTGGAGATGCAGGTTCCAACCGCCAGGGTGGAAGAAGTGCAGGAACGGTCAAGAGTGGAAAAGACTGTCGGGTAAAAGCCGGACATGCTCAGCCCGGTTCCGGCCAGCGCGAGCAGGATCAGTGCAGGATTTTTGAGGAGGATCATCAGGACGAACAGGACGAGCTGCGCCGCGGCCATCCGGACCAACAGCCGCGTTTTGCCGACCCGTCCTGAAATGCCGGCGCAGAACGTTCTTCCGGCCATCATCATCACCCAGAGAACGGATGCCGTGCTTTGCGCCGCCGCGGCTGAGAAAACGCCGCTTTCCTGAAAATAAGTGACAAGCCATCCGACGATGGACGATTCGGAACACAGGTAAAAAAACAGAATCGCCGTGTTCAGCCAGAAAGAGCGGGAGCGGAGAAAGCCGTAATCCGCTTTTTCCCTGCGGCCGCGCCCTGCGTCGGAAAGGCCGGATTTCCAAAGCAGAACAAGCGAAACGGCCACGGCGCAGGCAACGGCCCAGACGGACGGGCGCCAGCCGATCCGCAGCCGGGTTTCGGCCAGAACGGCCGCAAGAGGAGAAAGAAGAGCCCCCGCGGCAAAGACGGCGTGAAGCAGATTCAGCGAGGCCGTCCGGTCGGCCGAATTTTCAGAGACAACGACGTTGCAGATATTGCCGAGGGTTCCCCGCCCGATGCCGGTCCCCAGAAACGCAAGGAGGAGGAAAACCGGGTTGCCGGTCAGGGTCATCACGGCCAGCCCGGCTGCGGACCAGAAACAGAGAAATACCGTCGACTTTTTTCGCCCGATCAGGCAGGGCAGAAGCCCTGCGGCGCAGCTCGCGGCGAAGTTCCCCGCCTGATGCGCGGAAAGAACGGAACCGCACAGAAGATAATCCATGCCGTAATCCGCTTTCATCGACGGCAGAACCGCTCCCAGCAGGGTGCTGACCATCCCGCTGGAAAAGAAGCTGAAATAAACGGCCGCCTGAAGACAGGGGTCATTCGACTGCATCTTCCAGCGCTGTGCCAGTGTCATCACGGCTCCCCCTTTCTCTCAGGTCAGAGCAGACCCGGGATCCAGAGGGAGATGGCAGGAATAAAGGTGACCAGCATCAGCGCGACGACCATGGCGGCGTACATCGGCAGCATGGCCAGCGTTGCCTTTTCGACTGAAATTTTTCCGATGCTGCAGCCCACGAACAGCGCGCCGCCGACCGGGGGAGTGCACAGGCCAATGGCAAGGTTCAGGATCAGCATCACGCCGAATTGGACCGGGTTCATCCCGAACTGCTCCACGACCGGCAGCAGGATCGGCGTCATGATCAGAATCAACGGCGCCATATCCATAAAGCAGCCGAGGATCAGCAGCATAAGATTGATCAGCAAGAGGACGATCACGCGGTTGCTGGTCACGGAAAGGAGCGCGTTTGAAACCAGCGCCGGAACCTGAAGATAGGCGAGCACCCAGCCGAACGCGCCGGCGGAAGCGATCAGGCTGAACACCACGGCAAGCGTGCGCACTGTGTTCATCAGCAGACGGGGGATCTGCCTGAGTTTCAGTTCGTGGTAGACAAAGACAGAAATGAGGAAGGCGTAGATGCAGGCAAACGCGGCGGATTCGGTCGCCGTGAAAATGCCGGAGACAACGCCGCCCATAATGATGACGATGGTGCCGAGCGCGAGCAGCGCGTCGCCGGTGATCTTCAGCGCCGTGCGGAGCGATACTTTTTCCCCCTTCGGGTACCGGCGCTTTACGGCAATGATTCCGCAGACGATCATCAGGCAGACACCGAGCAGAATGCCCGGAATGATGCCGCCCATGAACAGAGCGCCGATGGAAACGCCGCCCGCAGCAAGGGAGTAGATGATCATATTGTGGCTCGGGGGAATCAGCACGCCCTGGCAGGCGCTGGTTACAGTAACGGCTACGGAGAAGTCCTTGTCGTAACCCGCGTCGGTCATCATCGGAATTTCGATGCAGCCGAGGGAGGAAACGTCCGCGACGGCGGAGCCGGAGATGCCGCCGAAGAACATGCTCGCAAGCACATTGACGTGGGCCAGACCGCCGCGCAGCCGGCCGACAATCACGTTGGCAAATTTCAGCAGCCGGTCGGAAATGCCGCCGGCTCCCATGATTTCACCGGCGAAGATGAAGAACGGAATCGCCATCAGCGAAAAACTGTCGACGGATTTGCTCATCTGCTGAACCAGCGTCATAACGGGAACCTGTATGTAGAGCAGCGTGAGGGTCGTGGAAGCTGCAAGGGCAATGGCAATCGGCATTTTGCAGACGATGAATATTAGAAAGCTGATTGCCAGAATTGCAATCGCAAGATTTGTGTCCATCCTATTATTGATCCTCCTTGCTCTGGGTCAGGTCCCTGTGGCGGAACCGGTCCAAATGGAAAACTTCGATCAGCGAATAATAGCAGATAAAGAAACCGGCAGCCGGAATCATCAGGTACATGCTGCTTGCGGGCCACTGCGTGGCCGGCAGCGTGGAGTCGGAAGTGCTCTGGATCAGCATCACTCCGTAAACGATCAGCATAATGCCGAACAGGAAGGTGACGATGTTGTTGATGAAGGCCAGGATTTTCTGAAAAGGCTTGGGAAACAGTTTAAAAAACAGCTCAATGCCGATGTGGAGATGCTTTTCGACCCCGATTGCCATGGAAATGAAGGCCATCCAGACCATCAGCAGCAGGGAGACCTCTTCCGACCAGGCGATGCTGAAGCCGAGAAATTTTCTGCAGACGACCTGCGCGCTGACGATAAGGACGATGACAAGCAGTACGACTTTGGAATATTCCAGCAAAATCCGGTAAACAAAATCGCAGCAGTAGGAAATTCCGTTCATCAGGGCGGTCAGCGGATTCTTTTTTGAGCTCATAGATTCCTCCTTATGGGTGACGGGCATGGGCTGCCGCCGGGCGGCCCGTGCCGGAATTGCCGGTCCTTATTTTGTTGCCTGGATCTGATTGACGGTGTCCATGTAATCCTTCGCGTATTTTTCGTAGAGAGGCTTCATGGCGTCCTGGAATTTTTTCAGCTCGTCCGGGGACAGCTCCGTAATGGTCGCGCCGGCAGCTTTTACCTTTGCCTGGGAGTCTTTTTCGGATTCGGCCCACAGCTGGCGTTCCACCTGGGAGCATTCCGACGCGCAGTCCTGAAGGATCTGTTTGTCTCCGTCGGAGAGTTTTTCCCAGGTCTTCTGCGAAATAAGCTGCATTTCCGGCAGACGGCTGTGGCCGTCTTCCAGCAGATACCTGGCGACTTCATAGTGCTTGGTGGATTCATAGGAAGGCCAGTTGTTCTCAGCGCCGTCGACCACGCCGTTCTGCAGGGCGGAATAGACTTCGCCGTAATCCATCGGGGTCGGGCTGGCTCCCAGGGCCTTGACCATATCCATCATCAGAGCGGATTCCTGCACACGGATCTTTTTGCCCTTGAGGTCCGCCATCGTTTTGACAGGCTTCACGGTGTAGAAGTTTCTGGCGCCGGCGTCAAACCAGGAAAGGCCGACCATCTTGGAGCCGGAGATTCCGTTCAGGAATTTCTTGCCGATGTCTCCGTCGAGGACCTTCCACATCTGATCGCTGCTGGAGAACAGGTAAGGAAGCGAAAGAATGTTCAGTTCCTTGTCGAATTCGGACAGAACGCTCAGGCTGGCGCGGGTAAAGTCGAGCCCGCCGTACTGAACTTGCTCCACGCCGGATTTCTCATCGCCCAGCTGTGCGTTGTAGTACACCTGGATGTTGATTCTGCCGTTTGATTTTTCCTTGACCAGCTCGGCAAACTTTGCGTCCGCTTTTGAGGCCGGATGTGTCGGCGCCTGAATTTCAGAATACCGGAATGTATAAGTCTGACCGCCGCCCGCCGTGGACACCGCCGCGGAAGAACCGGCCGCGGAGCCGGCTGCGGAAGAAGTACCGGAAGTTTTTCCGGAGCAGCCTCCCAGGAAAGCGGTGCAGGCCATGGCACCGGCAAGAATTACAGAGATACCTTTTTTCATTCAGAACTCCTCCATTCAAAATTTCGTTTTAACCAAAGGGATTTTTCTCTGCCAATACGGAAAATGCGAAAACAGAATTCCTCCCCTCCTGTATTTCTATAACATCAACTGCCTTTTGCAGGGCGGGTCACAGGGTAACTCCGTTTTTCCAAATGGCGATCTCACCGAAGCCGTTTGCTTCGCTACGGGTCGGCTGCCCGTTCGCCGTTAAAAGAATCAGCTGGATAAGCTCCTCCAGCGCGTCCTGCCTTTCCCGGCCGGAGGCCAGTCCGCCGGCGTCGAAGTCGATCCATCCGCTCTTTTTTCGGAAAAGCTCCGTGTTGGTCGAAAGTTTCAGAGTGGGAACCGCCGTTCCGAACGGCGTTCCCCTGCCTGTTGAAAACAGGACCATCTGGCAGCCGGCCGCCGCAAGCGCGGAAGCGGAAACCAGGTCGTTTCCGGGAGCGCAGAGCAGGCTCAGGCCGCTTTTCCGGATTCTTTCACCGTAGGGAAGCACATCTTCCACTGTTGCGGAGCCGCCCTTCTGCACGCAGCCGAGCGATTTTTCCTCCAAAGTCGTGATTCCTCCGGCCTTATTCCCCGGAGAGGGATTTTCATAAACCGGCTGTCCGTTTCCGGTGAAATACGCTTTAAAATTCCGGATCAGCCCGACGGTTTTTTCAAAGACTTGCCGGTCGCGTGCGCGGTTCATCAGGATTCTTTCCGCGCCGAACATCTCCGGCACCTCCGTCAGCACCACGGACCCCTTCTGGGAAACCAGAAAATCGCAGAACGCGCCGATCAGCGGATTCGCCGTGATGCCGGAAAGTCCGTCAGACCCCCCGCACTTCATGCCAACGCGGAGCTCGCGGATCGGCACGGATTCCCGACGGTCCCCCGCCATGCGTTCGTCCAGGCTGCGCAGCAGCCGGACGCCTTCCCCGATTTCGTCCCCGACGTCCTGTGCGGCCAGAAATTTTATGCGGTTTTTATCAAAGCCGCCCAGTTCTTCCAGAAATCCGGCGAGCGTGTTGTTTTCACAGCCGAGGCTCAGGACCAGGACGCCGCCCGCGTTCGGATGGCGCGTCAGATCGGCAAGGATGCGCCGCGTCGCGGAAAGGTCGCCGCCCAGCTGGGAGCAGCCGAAGCTGTGCTTGAAAACGCGGACGTCGCCTGCGTGGACCGTCGCCTGCGTTTCGCGGAACAGGCGGACGATCTGTTCTCCCGTTCCGTTGACACACCCGACCGTCGGGATCACCCAAAGCTCGTTGCGGATGCCGACGCCTCCGCCCGCCCTCCGGTAACCTTCGAACCGAAGTCCCAGGTCCGGGACCGGGCCGGGCTCAGGAGCCTTTTCGTAGCAGTACGCGTCGGAGGCGGTGTCGAGCGCCGTTGCCATGTTATGGGAATGGACCCACGATCCGCGCGGGACATCCCGCAGCGTTTTCCCGATCGGATACCCGTATTTGACGACGTTCGCGCCGCGCGGCAGATCCGTCAGTGCGAATTTGTGCCCTCTGGCAATTTCGGCGGGCAACCTGATTTCGGCGCCGCCGACCGTTATCGTTTCACCTTTTTTAAGGTCTTCCAGCGCGACCGCCACATTGTCTCTTTCGTGTATTTTCAGAGCTCTATTCATACGGCGCCTTCAAAGAATCGCTTCCACGGCTTTTTTCATGCCGTCCTTTTCAATGGCGGAAAGATAGCCGGCCACCGCCTCCGTCAGGCCGGGGACCTGGTTCAGATCCCGCTTCCAGACCGGCTCAAAGGAGAGAGCGCCGCGCACCAGCGTGCGAAGGGAGGCGTCAGTCCCGTCGAAGGAAGACCAGAGTCCGCCCATCAGGGCCAGCACGTTTTCCTCGTCCTGGAGCGCGATTTTTTCTTCACCGCGCCTGCCGCGGTAAAACTCCAGAAGCGCCGCGAGCGAAAAGACCAGATGCTTCGGCAGGGATTTGGTTCTGGTGAGATACTCCAGCACCGAAGGAAGGACCCGCGTCTCATATTTGGAGAAGGAATTCAAAGCGATGCTTATCAGATAATGCTTGACGAACGGGTTGCGAAAACGTTCCAGCACCGCTGCGGCGAACTCCTCCAGCTCCTGCCGGGGGAGGTCAAGAGTCGGGATGATCTCACGCTCGAGGGCCTGGGAGAGGAACTTTCCCGCCACGGCGTCGTCCACCGCTTCCCCAACCGTGTTCAGCCCAAGCAGATAGGCGACCGGAACCAGCGTGGTATGCGCGCCGTTCAGGATGCGCACCTTCCGTGTGCGGTACGGCGTCATGTCTTCCACGATTTTTACATTCAGCCCGGCTTTTTCAAATGGAATTTCCTGCGCGATCCATTTTGGGCCTTCGATCACCCAGAGGTGGAACAGCTCGCCGATATCGACAGCGTTATCTATGTATCCGAGCTCTTTTGTGATCTCCTTGATCGTGTCTCGCGGGTAGCCGGGGACAATCCGGTCCACAAGGCTGCAGCAGAAAGTGTTCGAACGGTTGATCCATGAAACGAAACCCGCTTCCAGGTTCCAGAGCTCCGCGTACTGCAGAACGTATTTTTTCAACCTTTCGCCGTTTCGGTCGATCAGCTCGCACGGGATGATCAAAAGGCCCTTTTTTTCTTCCCCGTGGAAAATCCGGTAGCGCCGGTACAAAAACTGAGTCAGTTTTGCCGGGTAACTTGCCGGCGGAGCGTCGTTTAAAGCGCACGCGGGGTCGAAAGCGATGCCGGCCTCCGTCGTGTTGGAAACCACCAGCCGCAGTGTTTCGCATCCGGCCAGCGAAAGGTAGGAATCGAAGCTTTCAAAAGGATTGATCGCTTCGGTGACGCACTCGATCACGCTGTGCTCCCGGGTCGCCTCACTGCCCCGCATGCCCTGAAGAAAAAGGGTGTACAGGCAGTCCTGCTCGTTCAGAACGCCGACGTTTCCCTGCTGCAGCGGCTGTACGATCGCAACGCCCGCGTCAAAGCCCGCTTCCCGGTTCATCCGTTCAATCTGCCAGTCGACGAACGCCCGCAGAAAATTGCCTTCACCGTACTGCAAAACCCGGATTGGGTGTTTTGCCCTGTCCGGGAACATCTTTTGTGAGATTCTTTCCAAATGCTGTTCCTCCCGTCTGGATTCAGTTCGTTTTCCTTTCACTGCGGCAGGAATTTCCATTTGCGGAAAGTCCCGCCGCCCGCGCCCGCAACATGGCGGGAGAATCCCGGTCCGCAGTCCTGTTCCAGGCGGGTGCCGGTGGCCCTCTCCTTCCGCTTGCGTAAGGGACTCTCTGACATGTATACGTGATGTATACATCATATCTTAACGGAATCTTTACCCATTGTCAATAATATTTTCACACAAATTTTGATATTTTGTTTATTAAATCCAACCAAACCGTGGACCAACGGGCGCGCGAAATCCCTTCCGGCCTGTCTTAGGGCATTTATCTTCTTTTTTGTTTGCAAATTCACAGGTTTTATGGTATGATATTGAAAATCAATCATGTTGTATACAATATGTATCCGAAGGTGCGGACTGTGGAAACGACGAGTTTAAGTTTAAAAGAAAAGGCTTATGCCATCATAAAGTCGAAAATCGCGTCCTGCGAATATCTGCCGAACACTTTTCTGAACGAAGGGTTCCTTCAAAATGAGATCGGCGTCAGCAGAACGCCGATTCGGGATGCCATCAGCCGGCTGGAGCAGGAAAATCTGGTCAGAATTATCCCCAAAAAGGGGATTGTCGTTTCCGACCTTTCCATAAATGAGATCAGCTCCGTCTATGAAATCAGAGCGCTGATCGAACCGTTCGCCATCACAAAGTACGGGGATAAGGTGGACAAGGAAATCCTGCTGCGCTACAAGAATGATTTTTCCGGTATGCAGGACGCGCCGGATTCGCTGTACCGGATGGACGACCGGATGCACCGCATTTTCATTTCCGCCACGCAGAACCGGTATCTGATCCAGATGTACGACAATATTCTTGTCCAGAACGGACGGATCAGGATCCTTTCCGGCAACAGAAATGAATCCAGAATTGCCCAGTCGTCCGCCGAACACGTTAAGATTCTGGAAGCGGCGCTGTCGGACCGTTTTGACCTTGCGGCCCAATTCATGATGGAACATCTGCAGGCCGCGAAAAACGCCGCGTTCGCTTTGGTTGTTTCCAACGGAGGATGGGAGATCCCGCAGCCAAGGGGAGAAGAGTGAAAGTGACAAAGACATGCAGGGAGGGCGTTCCCCGGTGGGAACGCCCTCCCTCAGATTGTAGTTTAAGTGAATGACAACCACCAGCTATGCTGATGAGCACAAGAAAACCTCCTTTTGTTAGAACAAATGCAGGTCTGTCAACCGCATGAAAGAACAAAAGGAGGTTTTGTCATGTTGACCTTGCACCCGTCCGTGGGCTTGTTTCCCTGCAACGCAGGTGCGCGGCTAACTTGGACCAAGTTGCGATTCACGCGAACACCTGCGGCGTGTACCCGTCCAAAATCACGGCTCTGCGAAAGGATTATGGCTTTCTCATTAGCTCATTTTGCAAAGCCTTATAATTTACACTTCTTCATTAGAAGTGGTTAAGGTTTTTGGAAGCCGCATCAGCATTCAGTCTTTCTTTTAGAGTTAGAATATTGTTTTCAATCTGCCTTATAACCTTGATAAATTCCTCGTCGCTTTTTCCCGTCGGATCGTCCAGCCCCCAATCCTCCCTGTGTTTACAGGGCAGATAAGGACACTCGACGCCGCAGCCCATCGTAACGACAACATCAACCGGGGAAAGTTCTGACAGCAGCTTTGAACGCTGTGCTTTTTCCATGTCTATCCCATAAAGCTGCTTCATCAGGCGAACAGCATCCCGGCTGATTTGCGGCTTTGTTTCCGTTCCCGCCGAATAGCTTTCAAAAACATCACTCGCAAGACGTTTGCCCAATGCCTCCGCAATCTGGCTGCGACAAGAATTGTGGGTGCAGATAAACGCAACTTTTGTCATATCCTACCCCCTTTAAAGCGCCAACAGACGGTTGCCCTTGATTTCCCCGGCGCTCCGCGCAATCAGTGCAAAGTTACCGTCCGCGTGTTCATCAATCCGGTTGAGCCATCCCACCTCGCTTGCCGCTTTTGCCGCCAGCATTGGATCGACGGTGTTCGTACCATAAAGGCACTGATTCACGATCCACCATTTTGCGGCGATGCCCGCCCGCTTCAAATCGTCCTCTAAGCGCAGCGCCTCATAAAAAGGGGTCGCTTCGGGCAGGGTCACAATAAGCACCTCGGTTTCGTCGGATTTCAGCCGGGGCAGCAGCCGCTTTGCCGATTCGGGGATTTCGCCCTTGGTACGCCGGATCTCGTGGTTGTAGCTCTGCGTGGATTCCAGTAAAAGCAGGGTGTGGCCCGTGGGCGCAGTGTCAATGACCACGACCTGATCGTCGGCCTTTTCCACTTCCTCCGCAAAGGCGCGGAACACGGCGATCTCCTGTGTGCAGGGGGAACGCAGATCTTCCTCCACATAGGCGATATCCGCGTCGCTCATGCCTGACGCGCGGGCTTTGGCAAGTACTTCGGACTGATACTTTTTCAGTTCTTTGGCTTCGTCGATATGGCTCATGGAAACGCCGCTGGTTTCGTCCAGCACAAATTTCAGGTGCGCGGCGGGGTCTGTGGTGGTGAGGTGGACTCTCTTTCCGCGTTTCGCAAGGCCCAGCGCAACGGCGGCGGCAACGGTGGTTTTGCCTACGCCGCCCTTGCCCATCGTGAAAATGACGCGCTTGCCGTCCGCCGCGAGTTTGTCTATCACGTCGTTCAGCGAGGGGATGTGGACGGAATTCAGCGTTTCCGTATATGCGGTTACATGATCGGTATGCAGCAGGGCGCGCACGTTTTCCAGCCCCGTGACGTTATAGGTCCGAAGGGGCACCATGAAACGAGGAAATGTCCGCAAGCCTTCCGGCATCGCGGCAAAGGCGGCACGCTGCTTTTCATACAGGCTGGAAGACAAGGCGTCGCTGTGTTCCATCAGCACGCCGTTGACAACCAGAATCTGATTGCGAACGCCCAGCGCGGAAAGCTCGCCGGAGGCCCGCTCTGCCTCCTTGAACGGTGCGGTTTCGGGGCGGGTGACGAGGATCAGTGTGGTCAGCTCTCCGTCTGCCAGCGTTTCCACGGCCTGTTTGTAGATTGCTTTCTTGCTCTCCAAGCCGGAAAGCTGGCCCAAACAGGATGCGCCGTGTGTGCTTTGGCTGATGAAATCACTCCATGCGGATGGAAGCTGGAGCATCCGAAGGGTGTGGCCCGTGGGGGCCGTGTCGAAAATAATATGGTCGTATTCCTGCTGCACCTTACCGTCTGTAAGCAAGCCGGAAAATTCGTTAAACGCCGCGATTTCTACCGTACAGGAGCCGGAAAGCTGTTCTTCCATGTTGGCGATTGCCGACTTAGGCAGTTTGCCGCGATAAGGCGCGATCACGCTTTCCCGATATTCGGCGGCGGCCTGTATGGGGTCGAGGTTCGCCGCAATTAGATTCGGGATGTCGGGGATGGGCGTTCCTTTGTTTGTCAGTTCCATCGAAAATACGTCCTGTAAGTTAGAGGCCGGATCAGTACTGATCAGCAATACCCGCTTTCCGCTGTCTGCCAGCGATACTGCGGTGGCACAGGCGATGCTGGTTTTTCCAACGCCGCCCTTTCCGGTGAAAAAGAGGTACTTCGTCAGGGGAACCGTCAAGGGACGAAAAAGCTCCATCAGCAGCAGCCTCCCTTGCAACCGCAGCCGCCCGGCTTCTTCCGGGTGATTTTTACCTTTACAGGTTTGCTTTGTTTCGCCAGCATACCTTCAGGAAAGTCGAGCAGCTTCGTAAATTCCTCGTTGGTGGGGTATCGGCCTGTAATCACAATTTCGCCGTCTACCGTAACGACGGGCAAGCCTTCCGGGCCGTGGGCATTGACGTAGGCGTTGACGGCCCGGTCGGTGACGAACTCTTTCGGCGCACTGCTGAGGTTGAAGCGTTCGACGGCCACGCCGTGCCTTTTCAGCGTGTCCAGCACGGTGGAAATACGCAGCAGTTCGGGATCAACGCCGACGCCGCAAAGTCCGGTCGGGCAGCACATGGCAGGTTCAAATATCTTCATTTTTTTCATAGCAGACAACTCCTTTTGATATGATTAGTTGTTAACAGCCGCCGGTTGGGGGAACCAACGGCGGGTTTTGTTGATAAAACGCACCAGCAGAAGCATGACCGGAACTTCGGTCAGTACACCGACCGTGCAGGCAAGCACCACCGGAGAATCGGGACCGAAAAGAGCAATCGCTACCGCTACCGACAATTCAAAAAAATCCGAGGCCGCAATCAGGGAAGCCGGTGCCGCGATGTTGTGCGGCTGCTTCGTCCATCTGCACAACAGATAAGTGAAACTGGCAGAGATCAGGTTTTGTAGAATCAGCGGAACCGCGATCAGCAGAACGTACAGGGGCTGTTCCAGAATAATGTCACCCTGGAAAGAAAAGATGATGACCAGAGTCAGAAGCAACCCTAAAGTCGTTATGCCGTCAAACTTGGGAACAAAGTTTTTATTAAAATACGGTTCGCCTTTTTTCCTAATCATAAGGACGCGCGTGAGAGCGCCGCCGGCCAACGGAACAACGACGAATAAGAGGATGGAAAAGACAAGTGTACCCCAGGGAATATGGATGTCATTCACGCCGAGCAATAGTTGCACCAGCGGCACAAACAGCACGAGGATCAACAGGTCGTTGACCGAAACCTGCACAAGCGTATGGGCCGGGTCGCCTTTTGCGAGATTGCTCCACACGAACACCATTGCCGTGCAGGGCGCGGTTCCCAACAATACGGTCCCTGTCACGAAATCTTGCGCCAACGCTGCGGGGATGAAAGATTGAAAGACGACCTTCAAAAACAATGTCGCCAGCCCGAACATGAGGAAAGGCTTGATAACCCAGCTGCTGCCGCTGGATATAAGGATACCTAAGGGATGCTTCCCAACGTCCTTTATGGATTGAAAATCAATCTTCATCATCATAGGGTAGATCATAATCCAGATAAGGACAGCGATGGGGAGATTTTGGCCCGCATATTGAAACTTTTCCAAAACTGCGGGGATAGCCGGCAGGAATTTCCCGATCAGGATGCCCGCCGCCATGCACAGCAGCACCCAAATGGTCAGATATTTTTCAAAGAAGCCGATGCCCTGTGTTTTTTGTTCGCTCATATTGCATTACCCGATTCCTTCTGTAGCTCCATTTCGTCCTTGCGGGACTTGGCGATAAAGTGCGTTTCCAGATTCGCGGGAAGCCGATGGACTTCGTGCTCCGGCTCTCCCTGTTCTGGGCTATAGACTTCACGAAGAATGGCGTCATACGATAAGCTTTTTGGGTGGCGCTTTATATTTCGGTGCTTTTATATACCCATACGCGGCAGTCAACAGTATCTCCGCAAAATCCCGCAGTCCTCGCAGAGCGATTCCTTTAATTCAACGGCAATGCCATTTCCGTTTATGCGAATAGTGGGAGAGCTAATAAATCGATATGGGACTGCCAACTCCCTCGTTGCAATGTTCACCTGATTGACCTTGACCTCGTATCCGGCCGCATCCAATACGACGGCAGCATTGGAGTACTTCGTCCAAAGCCTTTTCTGTATCCTGACACCGGCCGCAAACGGTCGTGCCCAGATACAAAAAATCAATGGAAATCGGCTTTTTCGGCTGGGTCTACCCACAACAATTTCCGGAGGAACAACGATACTTACTCATTTTTATTACATCCTTTCCGGCAGTCTGTGTTTTCCCTGCAAATGCAGTTTTCCTTATCCGATGTGATGTCGTGGAAGAACTGCTGTGTTTCACTGACGGTATCTGCGTCCAGCGAGTAGTAAGTCCATTTACCTTCCTCTCTGCCTTTGACAAGCCCGCACTCGCACAGGATCTTCATGTGATGGGACAGAGTGGATTGGGACATCTCGAACTTTTCTAAAATCTTGCAGGCGCAAAGCTCGCCGCAGGAGAGCATATCCACGATCATGGCTCTCTTGGGATCGCCCAGCGCCTTGAATACCTTTATATGTTCCAGATACTTTTCCATATTGGTGCCTCACATCTATAAACTTCGATGTGACTATTATATGCGCCAAATCGAAAAGTGTCAATATAAAATTGTGTTTCCTACCAAAAAGAACTTCGGGCCAAGTTCGAGGTGTTGACAAACCCCATCATTCGGGACGAAGCCATGAGAAATCCAGGGGGAACAGGCAAAAAAAGAAGCGCCTTGGGACTTATCCCAGGCACTTAACCATGCGCTTTAGGTTTAAGGCGGTTGCCGACAAGAGGCAGTGATCTTCCGCCGCCTCGATTCCCCGTCTGAACAGACGTCTTAAGTTGTGCATCCATTTCTGGGCCGCAAAGCTGCCCTCACACCAAATCTGGCGCAGACTCAGGATATGTTTGTGGGTGAATGTACCATCCGTGTCCCGCTGCTTTTTTACGGATTCCTCAAAAATATTCTTTCGGATCGCGCGGCTTTGATGGCTGCCACTTACACACTTGCTTAGCATCGGGAGGCCCGGCAGTTTTTCTTTTCGGCTCTGTATACCCGGCAGACGTTGTAGTGCTCCCTCTCAAGATTCCGCAGGGTCAGTTGTTTTCCAGCAGGGCAAATAAAGCAGTCCTTTTCCGCATCATACTGAAAATTCTCGCGCCTGAACTCCACCTTGTAGGTTGCCCCGCCCGTTGCTGCGGGCGTGTACAGCCAGATGCCCATATCGTCCATCGCCCGGTAAATCATGCTGGTGCCATAGGCGCTATCCGCGCCGGCTGCTTGAATATCCAGTCCCAAATGCTTCCGCATGTATTCAATGCGTCCCAGGTATGGCTCCGAATCGTTCACATTTCCCGGTGTCACTGCCACATCCACCACAATTCCGTGAGCGGCATCCACGCTTTGATGATCCAGGTAATGCATTCCTTCCGGTTTTCCGGGCCGCTGCAGCATTTCAGCGTCCGGATCGGTGGTGCTGACCGTCTTTTGCACCTTTTCGCTTTCCTTTTTCTCACGCCCCGCGCGCTGCGGCTTGATGGCGCCGGATGACTCCAGCCGCGCACGTTCCTCCGCTTCATACTGATCCAGCCGTTCCATATAGTCCGTTGTCTCGCGCTGGGCCAGTACTTTTGTATTCGCCTTAAATGAGGCATTCGCTTTTACATGCGTGGAATCCGTCAGAATGATCTTTCCATCCACCAATCCCTTTTCCATGCATAGATGCAAAATATGTTCAAACAGGTGACGGTCACCTCTTTTCCATGAAACCGTCTGCGCCGATTCTGGGAAATTGTAGAATGATCGGGCACCCGATCATCCAAATCCAACCCCAGGAACCACCGGTAGGCCATATTCACCTGAATCTCCTGCTCAATGCGACGCTCCGATTCGATACCGTACAGATATCCCACCAGTAGATATTTTACCAGCACTACCGGATCGATTCCGGGCCTGCCGTTATCCGGGCAGTACAAATCCCGAACCTCGTCGTAGATGAAGCTGAAATCCACGGCGTTTTCCAGCTTGCGCAAAAAGTGCTCCTGCGGCACCAGGTCCTCAAGGGTGACACAATGCATTTTTATCTGTATCCCGTCTCGCTCCGTCAGCATTCCCAAACACATCCCACTGCTTTTTCTTTGCCTACATTATACCATTTTTGCCTCTCCTTTTGGAACTTTGTCAACACCTCGAACTTGGCACGAAGTGAACAATAGCAGGATGGAAGGGGGTAGCACATGGTTAAAAACCATCGAGGGGGCGCTGGAGAAAAATATGGCGACAACTTTCGTCACTGGAATAGAGATCCGTCCAGGTCGGACTGCCGTCCAGACCGCATATGATTAACGCCATGATCCTCCAGCTCTATTCCCAAGTCACCATCGGCACCGGAAACAACGTGGACACCACCGCTTTTTATCCAGCAGGTGTCGGGCATAAGCTTTATGCAGAAGCTGGGCGTTTATCTGCAACTGTTCGGCCCCTGGCTGGGGACGGAAATCCTTTCCATCGTTGCGACGGTTGTTGTCTATGGGAGGCTTTTCGAGATCGTACTGTACTGGGTTTTCGCGCCGATTCCTTTCGCCACATTTGCAAGCGATGAACTGCGTGGAAGCATCGGTATCAACTTTGTCAAGATGTTTATCGCCCTGGTTCTTCAGGGTGGTTTTATCGTGTTGGCCGTGTCCATGTATCTGATGCTGATAAAAAGCGTGACGATTGAGACTTCTGTAAACGGAGTTTTCACCATGATGGGGTACTCAACAATTCTTGTGTTCACGCTCGTAAAGACTGGCTCGATTTCCAAACGGCTTTTAGGAACCTTTTAAAAGAGGAGGCGTCATATGATCGTTCCAATTCCCGATGATATTTACAGCTATGAGCATAAGGTTGCCGGGAACTTCACCAAGAGACAACTGGTTTGCCTGGGCATTGCGCTGGCGGTCATCGTTCTCATTTTTGTTCCGGTATTCTGGAAAACCGGAAATCCCAGGCTGTCCACGCTGTTAAGCGCGTCCGCAGCCGTACCTGTCCTGTACGGGGCCATTCACGAAAAGGACGGCCAGCACCTGGAACAAATTCTCCGGTATCGCTACCGGCAGCATCATAAATTTCCGCAGAAACGGAAGTTTGTCATGACAAATCTTTATGAAACGATTCAGCAGAATCAAAAGGAGTATGATGCGGCATATGAAAAACTTCAGGAGCAAGACGGTCAGAAGGCCGAGAAAGGCCATCATTGGCTCCATGCTGCCCTGGCCCAAAAGAAACACCGCCCAGGAAAGCGTTCCGTTTGAGTCCATATATGACGACGGGATCTGTGATCTCGGAAATCACAAATTCAGCGCGACCTGGGCATTTGACGACACCAACTACAGCAACACGGAGGATTCATCCAAAGTCGTTACCTTCGGCCATTACTGCCAGTTTTTGAACTCGTTTGACGAGACGGCCCAGCTTCAGGTCAGTGTTCTGACAAAACCTCTTTCCCGTTCCCGCATCAGGCTGGACGTGACAGCGCCGGACAGCGCTGTCCCCGATTTAAAGCAGTGTGTGAGTGGATATAATGATTTTATGCACTGCCGCTTCATCAGCGACAATACTTACTGACTGCGTCGTTCGACTATGACAGTTGCCGGCCCGTGTATAACATCTATTCGGAAGGTCAGGACAAGGAATGGACCTTATTAAGCTCTTCTGAAGTAAAATCCGAGGCCACACAGAATTTTGCCGCGCGTTCCGGCCTGGTTTCCAATGAAATCCCCGTTTTGACATTCCAATTGACCCACATGCATCAGTTTATGAAAGCAGTCCAGGAAAAAGGCTATCAGTTCCGCGAGAATCGGAGGGAAGCCCACCGCAGTTACGATATTACGGACCGGAACGGCAATGTGGTGGGTTATATCGGGAAGGACAAAAAAGTTTCAATCGTCTCGGATGACAAGCGGATAAAGCGATCTCTGTCCGGCGCCTACTTTGACACGAATCCAGACAACAGAAATTTATTGCCCGGCTTTTTCGAAAAATTAAAGGAGAGGCTAAAGGGAATTGGAATGGCCTTGAAAGTGGTTTTTACGCCAAAGGGACGCCACTATGCCATTCATAACCGGCGCGACCAGGAAATTGCAACAGTCAACGAAAAGCACAGGGTTTTTTACAACAAGTACGCATCCGCGGAGGAGAGGGCCAGGATTGATGAGATGGTGGAAGAATTGAACTCGGCGCTCGGATTCAATGAGCAGCCGGATTTAAAACAACAAAAAGAACCCATATCAGCCGCGACACCCCAAGAACTAGGTCCAGAAAGAAGGCTACGGTTAACTTTAGGGAATTAAGACCTTTTACCAGGATAACTCAGTGGTATGATAGAGCAGTCTCAAAACTTGCAGGATGGCGGATTCGACCTGCAAAACTGGAATAGAAAATTCGCGAACGCGCTTGAAAGAATAGAAAACCGGACTTATTTCCTCAAGTTAAAACAGTCCGGAAACTACACGAATGGAGTAACTAGATGGAACACAGCGAACATTATTGGCCTACCTGTATCGCTTTCCCTTTCGATGAGCCCCGTAAACAATGCACAAAAAATAGGGGGCAAATTTGGAAAATAAACTATTGAATTTTACCAAAACAATTGTTAAACTAAAAACAGTAAAAAATGCAAACGATATCATAGGAGAAAAACGGATGGTGACCCTGAAAGATGTTGCAAAGCTGGCCGGTGTTTCTCCCTGCACAGTTTCAAGGGTATTGAGCCGCAAGGCGCCCGTGCAGGAAAAGACCAGGCAGCGTGTTCTGGAAAGTATTAAGGAACTGAATTATTTTCCCAATTTATCTGCCAGGGCGCTGAAAGAGGGAAAAACGAAGACGATTGGATTCTTTATCCCCAATCTTCAGAATCTGATTTATCCGATCCTTGCCGTTGCGATTCAGGCCGAGGCGTGGAAGCATGGGTATTCGGTCATCTTCTGCGATACGCAGGAAAGCCAGAAAATTGAAAAAGAATATGTGGAGAAGCTGAAAGGGACTGCGGTTGACGGTTTCATTTTTTCCACCTCGCTGGTGGGGAAAAACAGCAGAACCATCCTGAGCCTGAAAGAAGAGGGCTACCCGGTGGTTTCCATTATGCGTGACAACGACGTTACGACGAATACATTTGTTTCAGATAATAAATACGGCGGCTATCTGGCCGCCCGGTATCTGATAGAAAAAGGGCATCGAAACATCGCGACGGTCTATGGGAATCCGCTGCTTGCTCTGTACCCTCAGCGGACGGAAGGATTTTACGAAGGCTTGGCCAGATCCGGCATGGAGCCGAATCCGGATCTGGCCTGGCAGTGTGACTGCAAGCAAAAATACGAAGTGCAGCGTCTGGTTGCTCAAAAGCTGAAGGAAGGGTACCGGCCGGATGCCATTTTTGCCCAAAGCGACCCGATTGCGATCGACGTTAAGATCGCGATCACATCTTTTGGACTGAAAGTCCCGCAGGATATCGCTGTGATTGGATTCGACAATGTGGGCTATTCCGAAAATTTCGACCTGACCACGGTGGAGCAGCCGTTCATTCAAATTGCGAACGATGCGACGGCCCATTTGATCGACATCCTGGAACAGCGCGCCAGCCCGGTGCAGCCGGAAAAAGTTTATCCCGTGCGGATCATTGAGCGGGGCAGCGCCTGATGGAAAGAAGAACTCCCGGATGAGTTTTCCGAAAGAAGAATATCCGGGTAAATGCAAACGTTATCATGCAAACGTTATCATGGCAAAATAAGTGTAAAAACTTATTTCAATATTTTATTTTTGGAGGATTTATGTATGAAAAGGAAACGGCCGACCATTCAAACGGTGCCCATGATGGAGTACGGCGGCTATATTTTCAGGCGAGCGCCGAATGAGGCGTCCGCGACGAAAACACATTTCATGAGGAGAAGGCACTGTGGAACGAATCGTTAATGCAAAGACCGGACTTTATGCCATTTTAGGCGACCCGATTGAACATTCCATGTCTCCCGTCATTATGAACAAGGCGTTTCTCAGAAACGGGATGGACCGCGTGCTTGTTGCAATGCGCTGCAATACGGAGAATGTGGACTGTGTCATGAAGGCGCTGCGCAGCATCGATTTGAAAGGCTATGTGGTCACCATGCCTTTGAAGGAACGGATGAGCGGCTACCTTGACGGGCTGCGGGATGAGGCGGCGATTACCGGAGCGGTCAACTGCATCTGCAATGAGAATGGAAAGCTGATCGGATACAACACCGACAGCATAGGCTTTTGGAACGCCGTCATGGAAAAGAACACCGCCCGTAAGGCCATCCGCAAGGTCTTTGTCCTGGGAATGGGAGGGCTTGCCAAGGCGGTGGTCGCACAGACGGCTCTTCAGGGCGTAACCGACATCGTCGCAACCAATCATATGGAGGAAGAAAGGTTTGTCAAAAGCTTTCGGGATTTTTTGGACCGCCTGAAAATCAAAATACCGGAAGCGACGGTCCGGATGATCCCCTGGGATCTTGCGGCGTGGCGGAACGAACTGGAGCGTTCGGACCTGATTGTCAACGCTACGTCCAACGGCATGAACAACCATGGCGACCTGGAGCAACAGTTCCCCTATGAAGCCGTGGAGCCGGACAGCATTTTTTTCGATGCAATTTACAGCCCGCTGAGGACCCGGTTCCTGGAGTCGGCGCAGCAGAAGGGTCATGTGATCGTGGAAGGCCTCAATCTATTGGTTCATCAGGGGGTGTGCGCCTTTCAGATCTGGACGGGCAAGGATGCCGATCCGTCGGTGATGTATCAGGATGCGTTCAATTTCATCCTGCATGGTTAGAAACAGCGGCGGGCATCCGGATGAACAGAACAAATTAAGAAAAAACGAATTTAGGAGGATTATCATGAAAAAGATTTTAGCGGCGATCCTTTCGGCAGCGATGATTTTTTCTCTGACTGCCTGCGGCGCGTCCTCTGCTTCATCCGCCGCCGGCGCTTCTTCGGCTTCCAGCGCGGGCGCAAGCAAAGCAAGCGGCACGGGCAAGGCGAAATATGTTTTAAAGCTGGGAGACTCCCAGGCTGAGACCCATCCTCAGAGCAAGGCGTATCACTGGTTTGCAAACCGTGTTTCCGAGTTGACGAACGGGGAAGTCGAAGTACAGGTGTTTGTCAATTCCGCACTGGGAACTCAGGCGCAGTGCGTGGAAGGCCTCAGCCTGGGAACGGTTGAGATCGCAAAGAATATGGCCACCGGTTTTTCTACCTATGTTCCGGAAATCCAAATTTTCGACCTGCCGTATATGTTTAAAGACAAAGAGCACTTCTTGAAGGTGCTGGACAGCGATATCGGCGCGCATTATTTAAACGACGTGCTTGGTAAGGCCGGCCTTGTCGGGCTGTGCTATTTTTACGCGGGGTCCAGATGCTTTTACACGACCCGGAAAGTGGAGAAGCTGGCCGATCTGAAAGGCATGAAAATCCGTGTGCCCGACGGTCCGATTTACCAGGACATGTGTAAAGCGTTCGGCGCTTCCGGAACCCCCATACCCATGGGCGATATTTATACCGCCTTGCAGACGCATGTGGTTGACGGCGCTGAAAACGCCACGATTGTGTATGATACGTCGAAGCATTACGAACCGGCGACTTATTTTCTTGAGGACGACCACATTATGACTCCGGACATTGTCGCGATGAGCAAAAGCTACTTGGCTTCCCTTCCCGAGGCGGACCAGAAGGCGATTCTGCAGGCCGGAAAAGAAATGGCCCAGGAAGAACGCAAACTGTGGGATGCGCAGGAAGCGTCTTCGCTGCAGGTGATGAAGGATCATAAGGTAACGATCACAAAACCGACGGATGCGCAATTGGCGGAATTCCGCAAAGCGGCGCAGACGGTCTGGAGCAAATATGAGAGCGTCGTTGGAAAAGAATGGATCGATAAGGTCCAGGCCATGCAGAACAGCTGAGGTTTTCATCCGACCCGAAAATAGAAATGGCCATAGGCGTTTCCGGCTTTTCGGAAGCGCCCATGGCCGGAATGGAGGAATTACGATGGTCCGCTTTTTTAAAGGACTGCGCACGTTTGAAACGTCCGTCACGGTGATCACGATGATGGCCTTTACCGTCGTAGGCTTTCTGCAGGTGTTTTTCCGGGTGTTCCTGAAGAGCCCGATCAGCTGGTCCGAGGAACTCTGCCGCTATCTGTTTATCTGGTCGACCATGCTGGGCGCGGTGCTTGTGTCCGCGAACGACGAGCATTTCAAGGTCGATATGCTAGTCAATCTGTTTCCCGAAAGGATCCGGTCGGCCAGCAGATATTTTTCCTATCTGCTGGTCACGGTGTTCTCTGTGGTCCTGATCTTTTTCGGGATCAAGCTGATGATCGTCAACCATATCAGGGTTTCCGCCGCTCTCGGCATCAATATGAGTTATGTTTATCTGATTCTGCCGCTGAACGGAGCTCTCGTGATTCTTCATGTTCTGGAAAGCATCTATCTGGAACTCACGAAGAAACGGAAAGAGGTCGTATCATGCTGACGGTTTTTATTATCATGTTTGCGGTCATGCTGCTGGGCGTTCCGATTGCCTATGCGATCGGCGCGGCGGCCGGGTTTGGAATGCTGACGATCGGGCATGTTCCGCTGACCATTGTCCCTCAGACCATGTTCGGCATGCTGGATACGTTTGCCCTGCTTGCGGTCCCCTTTTTCATTCTGGCGGGGAATCTGATGGACAAGGGCGGCATCTCCAAAAAGCTCATCGATCTGGCGAGCTGCATTGTCGGGCATATCCGGGGCGGCCTGGGCATGGTGTGCATCCTCGCGTGCATCCTGTTCGGGGCGATTTCCGGCTCCGGCGCGGCCGCGAGCGCCGCGATCGGCTCCATCACGATCCCTTCCATGAAAGAGAAAGGATACGACAAGGAGTTTGCCGGCGCGATCACCGCCGTTTCCGGCCCGCTGGGGATCATCATCCCGCCCAGCATCGTGATGGTCATCTATGCGATGACCGCGAACGTGTCCGTCGGGGATATGTTCCTGGCCGGCTATATCCCGGGAACGATTCTGGGAATTGCCATGATGGCTGCGGTATACCTCATTGCGAGGAAAAAACACTATCCCGCGGGCGAACGTCCCACTTTGCGCGGATTCGTGCATTCCTTCCTGGATTCCATCTGGGCTCTGTTAATGGTTGTCATTATCATCGGCGGCATTTTCTCCGGGCTGTTCACGGCGACCGAGGCGGCCTGTGTCGCGGTTGTTTATGCGCTGCTGGTCGGCATGTTCGTGTATAAGGGGCTGAAGCCGAGGGACCTTCCGGATATCTTCAAAAGGAGCGCGGCCACTTCCGCCGCCGTCATGTTCTGCGTTGCCGCCACGAATGTTCTGGCCTGGCTGCTGACCAACGAGCAGCTGCCACAAAAGGTTGCGGCCGCGATGGGAGCCGCCGTGCACAGCAAGGTCCTCATTCTGCTGATGGTCAATGTGATTTTCCTGATTCTCGGCATGATCCTGGACTCCACGCCGGCCATTATCCTGGCCGTGCCGATCCTCCTCCCGATCGTGACGCAGTACGGGGTCGACCCGCTGCATTTCGGACTCATCACGACGGTGAATCTGGCCATTGGCATGAGCACGCCGCCGGTCGGCATCACCCTGTTCGTTTCGTCCGGCATCGCGGGGACCTCGCTTACGAAAATGGTGAGGCCGATGCTCCCGATCTGGATCACGATGTTCGCGATCCTGATGCTCATCACATTTATCCCGGAAATTTCACTCGCCCTGCCGAATTTGTTCCACTGAGGATTACATATTTATGGAAACACTGGATTTTTTCTCAAGGGAAATTCCCTTGTTCTCTTTCAATACCATCATTGTCGGAAGCGGCTGCTCGGCTTTGAACGGCGCGGATACCCTGTACGACCTTGGCGTGCGCGATATTGCGATCGTCACGGAAGGAATGAAAATGGGCACGTCCCGCAACACCGGCTCCGACAAACAGACTTATTACAAGCTTTCCCTTTCCGGGGCGGACCCCGACTCTGTCGCCGATATGGCGGAAACGCTGTACGGCGGGGAATGCATCCAGGGGGAGACCGCTTTGGTCCAGGCGGCGCTTTCCACCCGGTGCTTTTTCAAGCTGGTCAATATGGGGGTCCCTTTTCCCCACGATGAATTCGGCCAGTATGTCGGGTATCGGACGGACCATGACGCCTCGCAGCGGGCCACTTCCTGCGGGCCCCTGACCTCGAGAAAGATGACGGAGAGGCTGGAAAGCGCGGTTCGGGAGAAAAAGATCCGCGTCTTTGACGGATACCGTATCGTGCGCCTGCTGACGAAAGAAAAAGACGGAGAGAAGTCGATTGCCGGAGCCGTGGCGGTTCAGGCCGATTCCGGCGGCCAGGAGTTGCGCTTTATTCTGTTTGAATGCGAAAATGTCATTTACGCGACGGGCGGGCCGAGCGCCGTCTATTTCAGCAAGGTGTATCCGGAAAGTCAGACCGGTTCGCACGGAGCGGCCCTCCTCTGCGGGGCGAAAGCCTGCAACGTGACGGAGTGGCAGTACGGAATCGCGTCCACAAAATTTCGATGGAACCTTTCCGGAAGCTATCAGCAGGTTTTGCCTCGCTATTTCTCGGCCGGTCCGGATGGAGAGGACCCGAAAGAATTTTTGCGGGACTACTTTGCCTCTCCGGAAGAAATGCTGACGGCGGAGTTCCTGAAGGGCTATCAATGGCCGTTCGATCCCAGAAAACTTTCCAGAGGGGGCTCCTCGCTGATCGATCTGGCGCTGTTTGTGGAAACGAAGATCCGGGGGAGACGCGTTTTTCTGGACTACACGCAAAATCCCTCCGCGGCGGCACAAAGGGACGGGACCTTTGATTTTTCCCTTCTTTCGGAGGAGGCTTATTCTTATCTGAAGAAGTCGGAAGTCCTGTTCGGCACGCCGGTCCGGCGCCTGATGAAAATGAATCGTCCGGCGTATGAGCTCTATCGGGACCATGGGATCGACCTGGCAAAAGAGCCTGTGGAAGCGGCGGTTTGCGCCCAGCATAACAACGGAGGACTGTGCGCCGGGCTGTGGTGGGAATCCAACATCAAGGGGCTGTTTCCGGTCGGGGAGGCGTGCGGCGACTTTGGGGTTTACCGTCCCGGGGGGACCGCGCTGAACGCGACGCAGGTCGACTCGCTGAGGGCGGCTCAATACATCCGCGCGAAGCGCTCCGGCCTTTGCCATGACAGGCCGGAATTTCTGGCCGCCACAAAGAAAGAGCTCTCCGGGCTGTTTGAGCTCTGCGGCCGGATCCGGTCGAAAAGCTCGCAGAAGAAGGATTATCGGGTCCTTCGGGCCAAATATCAAAGGGAAATGGATGAATGCGGAATGATGATCCGCAGCGAAGAAAAGATTTCCAGGCAGATTGAAAAGTGCCGCGGCTACCTTGAAAATCTGGGTCTGGATACGGAGGCGGACTCCCCGGAGGAGCTCCGCGAAGCTTTGATCAATCAGGATATTCTGATCACGCAGATCGTGTATCTGACCGGAATGCTGGAATATATCCGGTCCGGAGGGAAATCGAGGGGTTCGTATCTGATTCAGCGGGAGGAGCTGGATTTGTCTTCCTGCAAAAACGACGGAATCCCCGTGCAGCTCGACAACGGAGCGAAAAAGGACGTCATTCAGAAGGTCTGGCTCCGCGAAGGGAAAGTATGGACGGAGGAAGTGGCCAGAAAGCCGGTTCCGCAAAAAGACACATGGTTTGAGGTTGTATACAGGGATTATCTTTCCGACCGGATCATCGGGAAAGGAGAAAAGGTGGAATGAAGCACCGGACTTTTCATTACCGGTCTCTGGAGGAACTGCGGCAAACCTGCGAAGCACTGGACCTTTCCCTTCCTTTTTGCGAGGATTTGTCCGTTTTGAAATCGCCGTGCCGCTTTGGAAATGTCGTTTTGCCCAACCGCCTTGGAATCGCCCCCATGGAAGGGGCGGATTCCGATCCAGACGGAGCGCCGACCGGATTGACGTACCGGCGGTACCGCCGGGAAGCGGAAGGCGGCGCCGCCCTGATCTGGATGGAGGCGGTGGCCGTTGTGCCGGAGGGCCGGTCCAGCCCGAAGCAGCTGATGCTGACCCCGAAGACGCTGAGCTCGTTTCAGCGTCTGGTGGAACAGATCAGGGAAGCCGGGATGAAACGGAACGGCTATGCGCCTTATCTGGTCATGCAGGCGAACCACAGCGGCCGGTACGCCAAGCCCAACGGCGCCCCTCAGCCGATGATCGCCTACCACCATCCCGTTTATGAAAGACAAAAAAAGCTGGACGACGGCTGCATCGTTTCGGACGATTATCTCCGCTCGCTGGAGGAGAAATTCGGGGAAGCGGCCTTCCTCTGCAAACAGGCGGGCTTCGATGCGATGGATGTCAAATCCTGCCACGGATACCTGTTTGCCGAACTCGCTTCCGCATACGTCAGAAAAGGAGCTTACGGAGGACCGTTTGAGAACCGGTTCCGCCTGCTGTTCCATTCTGTCCGGAACGCGAAGCAGGCGGAGGATCAAGGCTTTCTGATCACGTCGCGGGTCGGGATTTACGACGGTTTCGCGTATCCTTACGGATTCGGGATGGCCGGAGACGGCAGCCTTTCCCCGGATTACCGGGAAGCGGTGAAACTGGTTGGCGTGCTTTCCGGAGAGCTTGGCCTTCCCATGGTCAACATCACGATGGGAAACCCTTACCAGAACACACATGTCACGCGTCCGTATGACCGTGGCAAATACATCCCCGCGGAGCATCCGCTGGAAGGGATCGCACGCATGATCGGAGGGACGGCCGAAATCAAGAAAGCGTATCCTTCTCTTGCGGTGGCGGCGTCCGCGCCGTCCTACCTGAGGCAATACGCGGCGGAATATTCCGCGGGCGCCGTTGCGGAAAACCGGTGCGACCTGATGTGTTTCGGAAGGATGGCCTTTGCAAACCCGGGCTTTCCCAACCAGATCCTGAAGGAGGGGCGGCTGGACGCGAAAAAAGTGTGCGTCACCTGCGGGAAATGCGGAGATCTGATCCGCGCGGGCCTGCCCGCCGGGTGCGTGGTCCGGGATCCTTCCGAGTACCTGAAATACTATTTACGATATCAAACGGAGGCAAAATAAAGTATGGAAATCAATAAAAAAGTCGCCATCGTCACCGGCGCGAGAAGGGGAATCGGGCTTGGAATCTCCAAGGCGCTCGGCCGTGCCGGCTACCATATCGTGATGGTGGCGCTTTCTCCGGACGCTTCGGAAGCCCTGGAATCCGTGAAGAAGGAGGGGGGTTCCTGCGAGTATGTCAGCTGCGACGTGTCGGATGAAGAGGCGAGGATCCGACTGATCCGCCGGGTGAGCGAGCAGTACGGCAGGATCGACGTTCTGGTCAATAACGCGGGCGTCGCCCCGGAAGTGCGGATGGACGTTCTGGAGACCACGACGGAAAGCTACGACCGCCTGATGAAGATCAACGCCCGCTCGGCTTTCTTTATGTGCCAGCACGCGGCAAACGCGATGATCAGCTTTTTGCAAAAGGGCGGCCTGAAGGACTATTCGCCGCGCATTGTCAACACCTCTTCCGTATCGGCCTACACCTCTTCCACGTCCAGGGGAGAATACTGCGTCTCCAAAGCGGCGATCTCCATGGTGACGAAGCTGTTTGCCGACCGCCTGGCCGAGTACTCCATCCCCGTGTTTGAGGTGCGGCCGGGCATTATCCTGACGGATATGACAAAATGCGTTCAGGATAAATACCGGAGCATGATCGAAGGCGGCCTGACGCCGATCAAACGGTTCGGCACCCCGCGGGATGTGGCCAACTGCGTCCTTGCGGCCTGCAGCGGGCTGCTGGATTTTTCCACCGGCCAGGTCTTGAATGCGGACGGCGGATTTCACATCAGAAGGCTGTAAAAGCGATGAAAATACAGCCGGAACAGGAGAAGAGAATGAACTGCTTTGGGATCAATCTTTGGAATTGGGTGAACGGTCTGGGGCGGGAGTGCAGCAGGCTGCCGGAAAAAATCGCGCGGATGGGCTTTACCGCGATCGAACTGCCCATGACGCAGCCCGGGCTTGACCTCGAGCTGAAACAGGAAATTGAGGCGACCGGACTGGAAACCAGCCTGTGCGCCGCTCTGGGGCCGGGCAGGGACCTTTCCAATTTTGACGCGGCGGTGCGCGCTTCCACCATGGAATACCTGACCGGATGCCTTCTGACCGCCGAGAGCCTTGGCTGCCACATTTTTGCCGGTCCGCTTTATGCCGGTGGCGGGAAGCGCCACCGCCTCCCGCCCGGCGAAGCGGTGCGGGAATGGGAACTGGCCGTCGCGGGGCTGAAAGAACTGGCCCGGCGGGCGAAGGAGCACGGGGTGAGGCTTGCGCTGGAACCGCTGAACCGGTACCGCACCAGCGTAGTGAACACCGCCGCGCAGGGCCTGAAATTGGTCAAAGACATCGGTGAGGAAAATGTGGGGATTCATTTTGACACGTTCCATGCCGGAATTGAGGAAAACGATCTGCCCGGTGCGATCGAGTCCGTGCTGAAGGCCGGGAAAATGTACCATTTCCACGCCTGCGCCAATAACCGGGGGGCGCCGGGCCAGGGCTTTTTCCCATGGACGGAGATTTTCGGCCTGCTGAAGGATTACGGATACGAGGGGCATATCACGATGGAGACATTCGCTCCCGGCGGACTGGACAGCGGCTGGGTCCAGCTGGGGGAGGGGCCGGACCAGCTGGCGGAATTTGGCATCGCTTATCTGAAAAAAGTTTTTTCGAAATAGCGGCCCCCGGACGGAAATAAGCCGGAAATTAGAAACTCAGGCCGCTCGGAAAGGAGATTTCATATGTCGGATCTGTTCCTGCTGGACGGAAAAAATGCTTTGGTGACCGGATGCGCCGGGGGAATCGGGGCGGGAATCGCCGTCGGTCTGGCGAAAGCGGGAGCCGATATCATAGGACTGGATCTCGCTGATCTCTCGGAAACCGAAAGGAAGGTCAGGACGCTCGGAAAACGGTTTTTCCCGTATCGGGCGGATTTGTCGGAGGAAGCCTCCATAGACTCCGTCTGGAATCAAATCACGGAGGAAGCCGGGACCGTCGACATCCTTTTCAATAACGCCGGAATGCAGCACCGGGAATCCGCCCTGTCCTATCCGGCGGATGTGTTCGACCGGGTGCTGGCCGTCAATCTGAGGGCGCCCTACCTTCTTGCCCAAAAGGTCGCAAACCACCTGATCGGCAGAAAGTGCGGGGGAAAAATCATCAACACCGCTTCCCTGTTTTCTTCTTTCGGCGGGTGCGACGTGGTTGGGTATACCTGTTCCAAGCACGGGGTCCTGGGCATGACGAGAGCGCTGTCCAACGAATTTTCCCGTTATGGGATCTGTGTGAACGCCATCGCCCCGGGGTACATCGCAACGGATCTGACCAGGGCCATCTGGTCGGATCCGGAGAAGAAAAAGCCGATGGACGAGAGGCTTCCCATCGGGAGATGGGGGACGCCGGAGGATTTTGAGGGGGTGGCAGTGTTTCTGGCGTCGCACGCTTCCGACTATATCACCGGCACGATGATCCCGGTGGACGGCGGGTACACCGCCCGGTAAAGCGGAGGAAAGGGTCCTGCAAAACCTGATTTTCAGGTTTTGCAGGACCCTTTTTGTGTTTGCTTTAGCAGGGTTTCCAAACATCTTGCCGTTTGGGGAACGAAATCCCGCGCGCTACGCGCGTGGGATTAAAAGCTTAAGCAGAGAGAATTATGGTTCTGATATAATGACGAGTGTTCAAGCTGTCAGAAAACAGAAGAAAGGTGATGATGGCGGATTCGACCTGCAAAACTGGAATAGAAAATTCGCGAACGCGCTTGAAAGAATAGAAAACCGGACTTATTTCCTCAAGTTAAAACAGTCCGGAAACTACACGAATGGAGTAACTAAATGGAACACAGCGATACAATCATCGGCCTGCCCGTCTTGATTTCCGCACGATACCGCATTGTGCTGGACCAGGGACTTTGCAGAAAACGCGGCATCCCGGAGAATGGGCCGGTTCTGACGAAGATTGAAAAGGAATCCATTTTTATTTATCCTGATGTTTCGGAAATCCCCGAAACGGAGCGGAAATACGTTACGATCGGCCGGTTTAATTTACCGGCGCTTTGGGCGAAACAGAACCGGGCGAGGATTGGTCGGTATGCGTTCCTGACGGTCACCGAATCCGGTCTTCAAGTGCGGATGCTGCCATCAACGCCGCGGCAGTGCCTGCAAAACCGCGTTTACGGAGTCCCAATCCGGATTTACGCAGGAAATTTTATTTATATTCCAAAGGCGTTCTGGTTTCATTACGGCATTCAGCCGGATGGCGGGAACGTTGTTCGGGAGGAAGCCGACGAACTGCTGCTTTTCCGGAAATTCCGGCCGGAGCTGTTCCCGGATATTTTATCCCGACAAATTCACATGGGAAAGATTCATGTCAGGGCGAAATGGATGAGGAAAAGCAATCTTGCCGTTGGGGATGCCCTCTGGCTTTACGGAACTTCCGAAGGTCCTGTCGCATCCGCTCGGCCTGCTTATGAGAATTTGGGAGACCCGTTGACATAAAATCAGGCGGAGAGTATAATAATATCAATGGCAGGGATCTGCCAAAATGTTTTCTGCTACCCGATATGCAGATGAAACAAGGTCGGGTCAAAATGTTTGTTCGAGCTCTACCTTGAAAAGGGTAGGGCTTCAACTTGTTCTGGGAGGCCTTTATGAAAACAGTACACTTTTATTTTATCTCGGATACATATTTTTCAACTTTTCCCGACGACAAGTTAATGCAAAACAAAGGAATGATTGCCGGACAGCCTCATAACAGGCATTGCTTTTTCTCCTTCACGAGGAGACCTGCCTGCTATTTTGATGTGGTTGGCCAAACCCTCATCTATTTTAGCAGGCCTTTTTTGTTCGGCTAAAGCCATCTTCGATTCCGCCAGCCAAACCTGTGGCTTATTTCGATTAGACAAAAATAAGATGCCAATGTGTAGTTGGCATCTTATTTTGCACCCGTTTTTGGGCTCAGTTTTGCAGTTTGAGTCAGATTAGATAGTTGCGGATCAGTTTGACCAGATCGTCGTAACCGCCCAGAAACGTCGTTATCGTATTGCGGAAACCACCATATTTTTCAAATTCTTTCGGCTTCATTTCGTCCTCATAGAAGGATTTACGGAAATCTCCCATTTTCATCAGTTCATCCATATATTGCTTCGGCACAGGATCGCCGATGCGGTTCTTCACTTCAATATCACAGGCATTTAGGCGCTTTTGCCATTTATAGTTGATGGTCTGGCACAGGTCACCGCCAATCAGCTGGGACCAGTGGTAATGGTTGCGGTTGGCCGCGCTGAGTAAACGGGTGACGTAGCCGCGTTCACGATAGATACGATAAGCCTCTTTGATAACGGCAACTCCGACCCATTCGAGCGCTTCTGGATTGCAGACCAGCCCATTCTTGTTGACATATTCTTTCATCCAGTCATCCGTGCGGCCGATCATGATCGTACAGACGGGAGCCATCTCCTCACAGGGTAGATGTTCGGCTTTTCTGCGGGCCAGGCCGCGTTCAACGGCTTCTGCGACGCCAACCGCCTGCGCAACGGTAAACGAGACAGTTGCGTTGATCGAAATGCCGCGGTAAGTCACCTCCTCCATCGCTTTCAAGCCGGCAGCCGACGCGGGAATTTTGACCTGCATGTTATTGCCCAGCGCATTCAAATGGCAGGCCTGTTCGACCATCTTTTCGGCGCAGCGATAATATTTTGCATTCACCTGAATGGAAAGGCGGCCCTTTTTTCCCTTGTTCTGTTCAAAAACAGGCAACAGCTTTTGGCTGCGCTCGCGCCCTACTTCGTCGATCAACAGCCAGGCAAGTTCGTCTTCGGTGGCATCAGGATGTTCCGTAATCAGATTCTTGATTTGCGGTTCCCAGTAAGCCAGCTCGCTTTTCACGACCGCCCCGACGATAATAGGATTGCTGGTCGCGCCGGTAATCCCGCGCTCAAGGCCATAGTTCAGTTCTTCTTCCCCGCAGGAGTCCATCCAGATATCAGTGCAGGGGAATTTCACAACGGTTTCATGAAGTTTACCCTTGTATGTGCTCATACCATTCACCCAATCCCTCTCTTTTATTCTTTTGCCGTATGATCCCAGGCATCGCGAAAAACGCCAAGGCCGTATGTAGTGAAAGGATGTTCAAAGCTCTGCCTGTACACATCGAGGCCGCAGGTCACAATATCGGCGCCAATGGCGGCATAATCGGAGATCTGTTTGCCATTGCGCACGGCGGCGACGATAATCTCGGTTTTATAATTGTAATTCCGGTAAATATCGACAATGTCGGAGATGTAGTTGATTGCATCGTCACCGCTGTTCTCTTTCCAGCCGACGAACGGCGAAACAAACTTGGCTCCCAGTTTCGCGACAGGAATGGCCTGCGAAGGTGAAAAAACAAGGGTGACATTCGTGCGAATTCCCGTTTTTTCCAACTTCTTTGCGGCAATCAAACCCTGTTCACAGCAGGGAATTTTAATGATATAATTTTTCGAATAGCTGCTGACCTCTCGCGCGGCGTTAACAATCTCTTCCCACTTTTCCAGGTGCGGATTGATTTCAAAGGAGATGGGAAAATCCTTCCCCTCCAGACCGCTCTCTTTCAGCCATGACGCAACATCGCGCACACAGGACAAAAATGGTTTGCCGGAAAGCTTGATGTGTTTGGGATTGGTTGTTACGCCGTCGATACAGTAGTTTTCGTAGGCATATTTGATTTCGTCCAGCTTAGCGCTGTCCAAAAAATATTTCATTTTCAGTTCCTTCTTCCGTTTAATCGTATATTTTGTCTTCCATGGAGGCAACCTCTTTTGAAGCGTTCTTCAGAAAGTCTTTGCGCCACTCTTCCAAATTGTCCGTAAACCCGGTGTTCAAAAACTTTTCCGCCATCGTGATGCCGAGCTCCGGCGCCACAATCCAGCCGCCCATCGTCATGATATTAGCATCGTTGATTGCACGGCATTTTTCGGCTGCATAAACACTTTCGCAGGCGACCGCGTAAACCCCTTTAAATTTGTTGGCAACAACGGCCATGCCAGCACCGGTTCCGCAGATCAGAATCCCTTTTTCATATTCGCCTCTCTGGATTTTTTTCGCAAGGATGGGTGCTACCTTAAAATAGGGCATCGGCTGGTCAACGGACCTTGTGCCGCAGTCCTCCACCTCATAGTCCTGTTCTTCCAAATAGGTTTTCACGGCCTCTTTCAGAGCAAAACCGGATTTATCCGAACCGATAATGAATTTTTTCATCATGCATCCTCCTCTAAAATTAGAATGTCTTCCGTAACAACCTTTTTTCCGCTGATTTCATAGGTCAGATATGGATAATTCCCGGTATGGGTGAGGCTTTCAAATCCGTTTTCCGTCACCAGGATCGTATTTTCGGATTTCGCTCCCTGCACCGACGGGTTCCAGCCATAGGCCTCGCCTGCGCGGATCACATGTCCCACTTCGGCCGTGCCTTTCAGTTCCCGCGGCATGTAGCCGGTTAGCCCTCCCTGATGGTGGAGTTTCCATTCGTCTTTCCAACCTTTTTCAGCGTAGGCGCTCACCGCTTTTGAAAACACCGAGCTGATTGTCACGCCTGGGATCGTATTCGCACAAAGGACCGCATATGTGTGGTACCATATTTAATAATCAATATTGATGGGGGTAAAACCGTGAAAATTACTAAATTGACAACTTATTCCGTGCATGCAAACCAATTTCGAAATTTTAATTATTTAAGAATAGACACAGACGAGGGTATTCACGGGATAGGCGAATTTTTCTGCGTAGGAGCCGATCAATGCATTCGGGATATGACAGATTACGTATCCGAATGGGTTCTCGGCCAAGACCCTCTTGATCGTGAGCGGATCCAAAAACGGATTCTCAATTATTCACGTTTTCCCGGCGGTTCTGTGCTGCATACGGTCGCAAGCGCAATTGATCTTGCTTTATGGGATATCGCCGGAAAAATAGCCGGGCTTCCTGTTTATAAAATGCTTGGCGCTGTTCGAGACAAAGTTCCGGTATATTGTCACGCTTACGGGAAAAATTCCAAAGATGCTTTAGATAAATTAATGCCTCGAGTAGAAAAGTACGGCTATAAAGCATGTAAAAATATGGTTTCGTCAATTGGATACTTTCCAACAGGACAAGCTGAAAACAATTTAATTGAAATGTTTAGTGGTATGCGTAAGAAACTGGGCGATAATTTTGAAATAGGGATTGATATGCTAAGCAAAATTTACTCACCGGCTGAAGCAAAACGCTGCATAAAGTCAATTGAGCCCTTCCGTCCATTTTTCGTAGAGGAACCAATCCGGCCCGAAAATATGGAGAATTGGTCAGAAATCTCCGGAGGAAGCACGGTGCCTATTGCAACCGGTGAACAAATTTTTACTATCTATGACTACGAACGTCTTCTTCGTCTTCACGCAGTGGATATTTTACAACCAGATATCCTGCTGGCAGGTGGTTTCACAGGGCTTCGGAAGATAGCTGATCTTGCTGAGCCTTCCTTCCGGGTTTTGAGCCCTCACAATCCATTAAGTCCTCTGGCAAATTGTATAAACGTTCATTTCTGCATGTGTACTTATAATACAACATTCTTAGAAAATGAACCGCGAGAAGAAGGTATGGACGCTGAACTTTGTACCGAAGTTTTACATGTCCATGACGGATTTATCCAACCGACCGATAAACCGGGCTGGGGCATGGATTTGAATTATGACTTTTTAAAAACGTTAGAGCCAATTGTATGGTCAAGAGTTGATTTAAGTAAGCCCGCAGCATACACCATGAGCGGGGCACCACATATTATGTAAAAAATATAAGACTTATTGGAAATCAGACCTTTTTAGATATATAATAATGAGCTGGTATGCCAGAAACATAAGTTTCCGACAGCCAGCTCATTTTACGCGTGTGCGGATTCCAGTATACTAAGCAAAGCGCCTTAAGATTCACATTTCACTTAACACAAGGCTTTTTTTCGTTCCTTATTTCTAATATTTTATTCATAGCCTGCTTTTCTATATATTGAATATTATAAACGCAATTTAAATATATACGTCCAGCTTCAGTTAATTCGAGCGTATCTTTTTTGCGGATAAACAATTTGGTGTGAAGTTCATCCTCTAGCTTGGACAGCTGTTGGCTCAAAGCTGGCTGTGATATAAATAATCTCTCAGCAGCTTTAGATATGCTTTTTTCTTCGGCTATTGCGGCAAAATAGTTGGCATTTCGAATATCCATTTCTGTCTCCTATATTTGTTGTGTCTCTGACGCATCTTCCATGACTAATTGAATAAAATACTTTTCTGCGTCACTAAGCGAGTGCCTTTTATTTATTAAAAATCCGTGGGCTAAATAAATTGGAAACGATGTAGCGAAAGTTCTCGCATTTTCTATCTTTTGAGCATAAAAAGAAGGAAGTATTCCTATTCCATATCCCTTTTGAATCAATTGAATAATAATTGCCGGACTATTTGTCTCGTAAATTATACTTGGATTAAATTTCGCATTTTCGAATAGCAGCTCGGTTTGTCTTCTTGCTTCTGTCCCGTGATCATACAGAATAAATACTGAATCTTGAAAATCACGAATATCAACGATTCCATCATATTGATCAGTTTTAC
Source organism: Caproiciproducens sp. NJN-50 (assembly GCF_004103755.1). Classification (NCBI taxonomy): domain Bacteria; kingdom Bacillati; phylum Bacillota; class Clostridia; order Eubacteriales; family Acutalibacteraceae; genus Caproiciproducens; species Caproiciproducens sp. NJN-50. The sequence continues at coordinate 567,728 of NZ_CP035283.1, forward strand.
ATTTCTGAAATGATAAAACATTATGTGCATAAGCTGGATGAAACTCCGGTACAACTAAAACTAAGGGTTCCTTTATATCATAAGATATTAGATTAAATTTCTTTTTGTCTTCTTCCTCATAGCTGCAAAAGAGCAGATTAATTTCTTCTCTTTCTAAAAGTGCCTTACCATGTTTCGGATATGTATGTATAATTCTCAGTTGAACATTCGGATAACGTTTATGGAATCTTTCGAATATCTTCATAACCATGCTTTCACCCCTTTGTGGCGTAGCCCCTATAAGAAGTTTTTCCGTATATCCAGAATTTAGATTGCAAATTTCCTGCTTTGCGGATTCATATACTTCTATAATCTTCTTTGCTGCAGCGATATATACTTCTCCTTCTTCCGTTGGTGTGAAGCAATTCTCATGATGATCAAAAAGCGGGTATCCAATTAAATCTTCATAACACTTTAAATATTTCGATAGCGCAACTGCTGAGATGCCTAAAGATGCAGCTGCCTTTCTCAGTGTCTTTTCACTTGACAATGCAATCACATATTTTAAGTATTTAAGTTTCATTTATGCCTCACACAGTTTCAATATTTTAGCGTCAAGGTTTGAAACAGCTCCGCTCTACGGGAATTGATGAAACTAATAATGGTCTTTTGGTAAACTATTTTTACTTGGGCGATAGCGGTTATCAATATTAAGAATTCTTCTCACCGCCAATTACTGAACAGAAGAAAACTGCGCGTCGCCGAAGAAATATAAGCCGGTGAAAAACGACTTGCTTTTTCAGAAATTTGGCATATACTTTTCAGTATGTGGATAAAGAAAATAGCATCCATCGAGGGCTAGCCATCATCGAAATGATTAGTCCCCATCCGCCATAAGGGTACAACAAACCCATTTGACTTGTGAATGCCGGTGTACGTGGTTTATTTTACTGCGTATTTCGGATAGATGTCAAGTTTGTACCCTTATTGGATGGTGAGGGTGCCGCGTTCCGCGGACCTCTGCGCGAGGCGAGAGGTGAATGCAAAAGCGTCCGTGGTCTACGGGGCTGCACCGGCTGGTTCTCACCCAGTCGCCTCGCAGATGAGTATAAAAAAAGAACCCGGCGAAGAACCGGGTTCTTACAGAAATGGTCGAGGTGACTGGATTCGAACCAGCGGCCTCTACGTCCCGAACGTAGCGCTCTACCAAGCTGAGCCACACCTCGAAAGAAACGGCCCCGAAAATAACGGAGCCTGGCTGCGGAAGAAGGATTCGAACCCTCACAAACAGAGTCAGAGTCTGTCGTGCTACCTTTACACAATTCCGCATCAACCTGCATTGAAACAGCAAGATTTATTATATTCAAATCCCGCGCGTTTGTCAATCCCTTTTCGGGATTATTTGAGAAATCCCGACCAATCTTTTCGTAAAAGAATTTTTATGAATCAAAGTGGAACTCGTTGTGCCGTAAGATTAGACGATGTAGAGGATGGATGACGGACCGAACCTCTTTTCAATTTCCAGGCGCAGAAATTCCTCCGCTTCCGCCCTCACTTCCGGCCGGTAACAGTATTTTCCCTTTCCCCGCCCCGTCATCCGGCCGGAGTCGAACAAATCGGGCCCCTTTGGAAATCCTTCCGTGTTGATGGCCCGGTGGACATAGCTGTAGGTCATGAAGATGACCTCGATCCCGATGCCGCGCTTTGCCCGTTCGGAAAGCTCTGACGAAAGAGTTTCCAACAGCTCCAGATATTGTTTTTTCCAGTCGTCCAGCAAAATCACCGGAGCGATCAGAAGACCGGTGCGGTATCCCGCATCCGCCATTTGATTGAGCGCGTGAATTCTCTGTTTCAGCGGCGAAGTCCCGAGCTCGATCGTTCGGATGACTTCCTGCGGGTTCACGCTCATCCGGAATATCGCTCTGCCGTGGTGTTTCAGCGGCAGGAGCGGTTCCACCATGCTGAATTTCGTTGGAAATGTAATGAACCCCTTCTCTTGTTCGGCAAATCTCTCGATGGTCCATTCCAGATTGTGTGTGACGGTGTTTTCCAGCACCAGATCGCTGTTGCTGCCGATTTCGAACGTCAGGTCTCTTTCAGCCCGCAACGCGGTTCTTTTCAGCTTTTCGAGCATTTCCTCCCGATTGACGAAGAGCCGCAGATAGGAGCATTTGTTGTAGTTGCAGACAAGGTAGCAGTACAGGCACATGGCACTGCAGCCGGAAGACGTGTAGGGAACGAGAAAATCGGAGGTCTTTGCATTCGGAACGTAGCGGTGCGTTTTCCGCACCCCGACGATCAGGAGACGTTTCAGGTCCCGGAACGCGGAATTCGGCTGTGTGCGCAGCTCGTCGATCCGGTTGTGGCTTTCGACCGGGACCCACGGAACTTCGGAGTATTTCTTTTTCAGCGCTTGTCCCAGCTTATAGGAAAGCGCGTCAGGCTCGTAATAAACTTTCTCGGGGAACATAAGCGCCGCCCCTTTCTTTCCGTTTAGTATGAGTGAAAATCGGCGGTTTATGATTCATGACGCCTTTACATCGGTTTCAGGCTTTGATAAACTGAGGAAGGCCAAACAGGGAAAGGAAGTCTTCCAGGATGAAATTAAATACGCCGGGCTTTTCAGCCCCGCTGGAAAGTGCCGCCGATATGGAAGAGACGATTCTAAAGGCTTCGCGGGAGGAAACGGAATGCTCCGGCCTGATTTTTTCCGGCCAGTCCGCCGCGGAAGCGTCTTTTTCCGGCGTCGATTTTCGCCGGTGCCGCTTTTCCGGCTGCCGGTTTTCGGACTGCCGGGCGGAAAGGCTGTCTTTTATCGACGCCGTGTTCGTATCGTGCGATTTTTCCAACGCGGTTCTGGCGGACAGCCTGTTCCGCCGCGTTGAATTCAAAGGCTGCAGGCTGGTCGGCACCGATTTTTCCCGTTCCGTCTGGGAGCAGGCGACTCTGAAGGACTGCACGGCGGACTGGATCGGTCTGTCGGGTTCCAAGCTGAAGCATGTGAAATTTCAAGGCTGCAAGATGGAAAACGGAGTTCTGCAGGAGTGCGCCCTGAGCAGCGTCGAATTTTCGAGCTGCCGTCTGCGGAAGGCCGAATTCCTGCATACCTCTCTTGCGGGGATCGACCTGACCGGCGATGAGATCGAGGGGCTTGCCGTATCGGGTCCGGAGCTGCGGGGGGCCGTCGTCACTCCGCTTCAGGCGTGCGATCTGGCCCGGTATCTGGGTCTCGTTATCCGCGCGTAACAAAAAGGCCGGGGCAAACGCTCCGGCCGGAAGACTCACGCTTTTACGCGGAACAGATCCTCCGCGTTTTTTTTCGCAAGATTCAGGATGTCCTGGGGATTTCCGCCTCGTATCTCAGCGACTTTCTCCGCGACACAGGCGATCAGGGAGGAGTCGTTCCTTCTGCCCCGGAACGGGACGGGGGCGAGGTAGGGACAGTCGGTTTCGAGCAAAAGCCGGTCCGGCGGCAGACTTTTTACCACCTCGACCGGAACGCGGGCGTTTTTAAAGGTTACGGAGCCGCCGACGCCGATGTACATCCCGAGCCGGACGGCCTCGGCCGCCATTTCCGCGCTGCCGGAAAAGCAGTGGATCACTCCTTGGGGGCGGTGACGGCGCAGAAGCTCCATCGTGTCGCCGTGCGCGTCGCGGTCGTGGACGATGACCGGCAGCCCGTGCCGTTTCGCCAGAAGGATCTGGCGCTCGAAAAGTTCCTTTTGGACCTCGCGCGGCGCGTTTTCCTCAAAGTGATAGTCGAGGCCGATTTCTCCGACCGCGACGATATGCGGATCGGAAAGAAGTGCTTCCAGCGCCTTCTCCCATCCGTCCGGGGCGTTTTTCGCCTCTTCCGGGTGAATTCCCGCGGCGGCGGAGAAATAGCCGTACTTTGCCGCCAGGGCGATCGCCGCACGGGAGGACGGAAGGTCGGCACCGCAGTCCACCACATGGCAGACGCCCTTTTCCGGGAGAGAGGCGAGCAGCTCGTCCCGGTCCGTGTCGAACGCCTCGTCGTCGTAATGCGCGTGGCTGTCGAAAATATTGGAGTATTTCATATGTCCTCCACAAGAACGATTTCAGGACTGAGCGCACGGAGCGGCATGCGCCGCCTTTCCCGTACCTTGCGTCGTAAGTTGCCAAAAGCCGGGAGAATCGAAAGACTCCCCCGGCGGGAAACGCTGAAGATCAGTATCGTGCGAAACGCGGGGGCGTGCGCAGCCGCGGGCCGCTAACGGATCTTGCTGCCGGCGGGGACGCCGTCGACAAAGACCACGCGGACTTCGTCCTCGCCCGCGTCGGCGGCAAGGATCATCCCTTGGCTCTCCACGCCGCAGAGCTTGGCGGGTTTCAGGTTGGAAACGACGATCACCGTATGCCCGACCAGATCCTCCGGCTTGTACCACTGTGAGATGCCGGAAGCGACCGTGCGTCCGCCCATGCCGTCGTCCAGGGTCAGCTTCAAAAGCTTTTTGGAGCGCTTGACCGGTTCGCAGGCCGTCACTTTCGCGGCGCGCAGGTCGACCTTCGCGAACTCGTCGATGTTGATCTGCGCGATTCCCTCCGGCTTTTCGTCCGGCTCCGCCTTCGCGCTTGCGCGGTCCGCCGGATTCGGAATCAGCTTGTTGAGCTCCTCGATTTCCTTGTCCACATCGATGCGGGGGAACAGGGTCTCGCCCTTCCTTACAACGGTGTCGGATGGGAACACGCCCCATTTCCCGGCGGACTCGTAGGTGACGGCGCCGCCTGAAATGCCGAGCTGTTCCTGTATCTTCGGCGCGGTGTCCGGCAGGAAGGGAGCGAGCAGGACCGACACGATGCGGAGCGATTCGCACAGGTTGTAAAGCACCGCCGCGAGGCGGGCCTTTTTGCTTTCCTCTTTGCCGAGCGCCCAGGGTGCCGTTTCGTCGATATATTTGTTCGTGCGGGAAATCAGCTTCCAGATCTCCGTGAGCGCGTTCGAGAACTGGTATTTGTCGATGGCCTCGTCGCATTTACCGCGCAGGGCGAGCGCCGTTGCTTTCAGGTCCTCGTCCACGGGAGCCTCTTCGCGCTCCGACGGAATCTTTCCGCCGAAATACTTTTCCGCCATCGCGGCCGTGCGGGAAAGAAGATTTCCGAGATCGTTCGCGAGGTCGGAGTTGATGCGATTGATCAGCGCCTCGTTGGTGAACAGACCGTCGGCGCCGAACGGGATCTCGCGCAGCAGAAAGTAGCGGACCGCGTCCACGCCGTAGCGGGAGCAGAGGATCGTCGGGTCGACCACGTTGCCCTTGCTCTTGCTCATCTTGCTTCCGTCGCCGAACAGGAGCCAGCCGTGGCCGTAGACCTGCTTCGGCAGAGGAAGGCTGAGCGCCATCAGCATCGCCGGCCAGATGATCGTGTGGAAGCGGACGATCTCCTTGCCGACGAACTGAACGTCCGCGGGCCAGTATTTTCGGTACGCGGAGTCGTCGTCGGAATCGTATCCGAGCGCGGTGATATAGTTGGTCAGCGCGTCAAGCCAGACGTACACCACGTGCTTCGGGTCGAAGGTGACCGGGATGCCCCAGGAAAAGCTGGTGCGGGAGACGCAAAGGTCTTCCAGCCCCCGCTTGATGAAGCTGACCATTTCATTCTTGCGGCTTTCCGGCTGGATGAAATCCGGATGCTCCTCGTAGTACTTTAAAAGCGGTCTGGCAAAATTGGACAGGCGGAAGAAATAGGCCTCCTCGCTGACGATTTTCACCTCGCGGCCGCAGTCGGGGCATTTTCCTTCCTTCAGCTGCGTCTCGGTCCAGAAGGATTCGCAGTCCGTGCAGTACCAGCCCTTGTATTCTCCCTTGTAGATCTGTCCGCGGTCGTAGAGGTCCTTGAAGATTTTCTGGACGGCCTTCACGTGGTAGCCGTCCGTCGTGCGGATAAAGCGGTCGTTGGAGATGTTCAGCAGTTTCCAAAGGTCTTTGAAAACCTGCGCCGTGCGGTCCACATATTCCTTCGGCGTGATTCCCTCTTTTTCCGCTTTCTGTTCGATCTTCAAACCGTGTTCGTCCGTCCCGGTCAGGAACATCACGTCGTACCCCTGCATTCGCTTGTAGCGCGCGATGGCGTCGCTGGCCAGCGTGCAGTAGCTGTGTCCGATATGGGGCTTGCCGGACGGGTAATAGATGGGCGTCGTGATGTAAAAGGTCTTTTTCTCCATTTTTTCAGCCTCCGGGAACTTTGTTTTTATTATTATACCATTCTGTTCCATAAAATAAAAGAAATTTCACCCGCCATATAAAAAACGGCGGGTTTCCCCACCGTCCCAGGCCGCCGGGAAAGCCGCGCAACCGCGAAATTGCGCCGCAATTTTGCTTACGGCGTTGGCTGCGCCTACACACCCATTCCTACAAAGCCAATGAATGGGGTTCCCAAAGCGATGAAAGAAGGCCCGCACTGCGAATTTCACAGTCGTGGCGCCGTAGGCGCGTAAGGCGCTTTGCGCCCTCCCTCATTTGCGGCGCTTGCCGCCTTGTCTTGCACGATTTTCAACGGCCTGCATGTTTTTCGACAAACTGACTCGGTTCAGTCCGAATCGCTTCCGGAAGAATCTTCGTCCCCGTAAAGAAATTGCCTCAGAATCGTGCAGTTCTTTTCCAGGTCGAGCGAAACGACCTTCCCGATCCCCTTGACCGAGACGGTGTCGTCAAACGTATCCGTCGCCGGGATCTGCTGGGTTTCCGTTTCGTAGCCGGAAAGAGACGCTCCGATGGAAGCAAGGTACAAAAGCTGGCTGTCGCTCAGATTCGTCTTCACATACGGCAGATAATCGTAGACGATTTTGTTGGCGCTCACCAGATTCATGGATTTTATTTTCCGGATCATGAGCTCGACCACCTGCCGCTGGCGGGCCGTGCGCCCGTAGTCGTTGCTCCCGAAGCTGTCGGTGGCGTAGCGGATTCGGGCGTAGTAAAGACAGAGCTTTCCGTTCAGATGATGGGTGATCGACTTCTCGCCGGCGGCGGGATAGGACAGATGGCTGCCCATGTTCTCGTTTTCCGCCTGACAGGCGGCTTTGGACATCGGAACGTCCAGTCCGCCCATCTTGTCGATCACGGCGGCAAAGTTATCGAAATCGACGGAAACATACTGGTCGATGTTGATCCGGTAGTTGTTTTCCAGCGTCTGCATGGTCAGGGCGACACCGCCGTTTGAATAGGCGGCGTTGAGCTTGTTTTTGCCGACGGTCGGAATTTCAAGGTAGGAGTCGCGCAGAAAGGAGACCAGACGGATGGTTTTTGACTTGCTGTCGATGGACATCAGCATATTGGTGTCGGACCTGCCGTCCGAGCCGTCGTCGTTCTCATCCACGCCGAGCAGCAGAATATTCATCACGCTGTCGTCCGATTTGACGTTCCAGGCCGGCGCGTCGCTGGGCAGCTGCGTATAGTTTGCCAGCTGCGAGCTTGTCACGTCGGAACGGTCCAGGCGGGACGCCAGGAGATGAAAATATAAGAATCCGCCGCCCATGGCGGCCAGCGCGACGGAAAAAAGCAGGATCAGTATTTTTTTCAGGCAGCCTCCCTTTTTGCGGCGACGGCGGCGGGAGCGGGAACGCATGGAGGAATCGCTGTAGATGTCCCGGTCCACCACGTTGTAGCGGTCGATTTCCTGCGTGTCCCAGGAAACGGCGCGGCGCGCCGGCTGCCGGTTTGAAGCGCGGCTTGTTCCAAGAGGGTCGGTGCGCCGCGCCGGGCGGCCCGTAGGTTGTCTGCTCATACTGTACCTCGCTGTACCTAAAATTATTTTCATCAAGCCACTTTCACCTATTGTATTGCAAAGCGGACAGGTTGTCAACGCGGGGAAAAAGCGGAGCACCGGATGAAAATCCAATGAAGACGGAGAAAATACTGTATTTTCGTCCCGCTGTTTGCTATAATATAAAGAACTGGGAGGGCTTGCCATGAAGAAAAAACCGGAAGCCGTAAAGCCTCATGCGATGATCGTCCGCATCCTCGCCGGCGTCTGCGCGGTCCTGATTATCCTTTCCGCCTTTTTTTTCGCTTTCTTTTCATAAGGCGTTTGAAAAGACGGCCCCTTTCCGGCCGAATGTCTTTCCGCGTCAAAACGCTCGGAACCGGGGAAACCCCTCCCGTGCCCGCTTTTGACTGAAAGGGCTGAAAAAGCCGCCGGGGAAAGAAAATCGCCGAAGAAAACCAATGAATCCTATCGAGGTATTTATAGAAATGGATCAGCTTGTTACATCGCTCATTGATACCTTTCGGGGAATTCCTGCGGAACTCCTTGTTTTTTTAATTTCCCTGCTGCCTCTTCTTGAACTGAGAGGAGGCATCCTCGCGGCCGGCCTGCTGCACGTGGGCATGGTAAAGGCCTTTCTCCTGTGCCTCGCGGGCACACTGCTGCCGGTGCCTTTTATCCTGCTCTTTTTCCGGAAGATTCTGGAATGGCTGCGCAACACGGGATTTGTCCGCCTGGTGCGGCGGCTTGAGGATAAAATGAATCGCAAGAGCAAACAGATCGAAAAATACAAGACCTTCGGCCTGCTGCTGTTTGTCGCCGTCCCGCTGCCCGGGACCGGCGCGTGGACGGGTTCCGCCGCCGCCGCCCTGATGGGCATGCGCTTTCGGGACGCTCTGCTTTCCGTCGCGCTGGGGTGTGTCGTCGCGGACGCCATCATGTGCCTGCTCGCCTACGGCGTTCTCGGCTCGATCTGGTGAGGAAAGGATCTGATTCCATGCGACAGGCGGATCTTGCCGTCGTGGGCGGGGGCGCCTCCGGTCTGGCGGCGGCCCTCGCCGCGGCGGCGTCCGGAAAACGGGGCTCCGCCGTCGTCCTGGAGAAAAATCCGCGCGTGGGGAAAAAGCTGCTCCTGACCGGCAACGGCCGCTGCAACCTGACCAACCGCGGCGCGGGGGACGGCTCGCATTACCACGGGGACGCGGGGGCGCGCGAGGTGCTGGACCGCTTCCCGCCGGAGCGGATTCTGGAGCTGTTCCAAAAAGCGGGCCTGCTTTGCCGGGAACTGGACGGCGGGCGGATTTATCCATACAGCTTGCAGGCTTCGTCGGTCCTGAATGTTCTGCGGAGGAACCTGGATCGTTTCGGCGTGGAAGTCCTGTGCGGCTTTGACGTGAAAGACATCCGAAAATCGGACGGCGGGTTTCTCCTCTCTTCGCCGGAAGGGGACCTGCCTGCTCGGCGGGTGATCCTCGCGGCGGGCGGCTCGGCCTGCCCGCAGTCCGGCTCGGACGGCGGTGGATACTCACTGGCAAAAGCCCTGGGCCATACAGTTGTCCCGGTGTATCCGTCGCTGGCGCCGGTCAAAACGGACCCCGCGCGGGTCCGTCCCTTAAAGGGCGTGCGCTGTCCGGTGTCGGCGGCGTTTCGGACACGCGGCCAGGTGGTCCGCGCTTCCGCCGGAGAGGTGCAGTTCACGGAAAACGCGCTGTCCGGCATCTGTATCTTTGAGCTTTCCCGCTGCTTTGGGGATCTGCGCGCACCGAAGGACGCGGAAATCGCGCTCGATCTTTTTCCCGGGTATTCATTGGAACGCGTGACGGGATTGCTGCGTGCCGCGGCGGAGGGGGCGGGGGAGCTTTCCGCGCCTCAGCTTTTGGAGGGCTTTCTGCCCAAGGCGCTGTGTGTTGAGCTTTCCAGATACGCGTTTGGCGGCGCGTCCGGGGTGCTGCGGTGGGAGGATCTCGGCCGGCTGGCCTCGGCGGCGAAGGACTTCCGTTTCCCGGTCCGGGGGACGTTTTCCTGGGACCGGGCGCAGGCAACGGCGGGAGGCGTCCCGCTTTCGGAGCTGACGGAGAGTCTGGAGTCGAAAAAATGCCGGGGGCTGTACCTGTGCGGCGAGCTGCTGGACGTCGACGGCGACTGCGGCGGCTTTAACCTACACTGGGCGTGGGCCAGCGGTTTGGCCGCCGGGAAAGCGGCGGCGGATTCTCTGCGTGAAAAGAGATGATGGATTTTGGAAGGCGAAGTTCTGATCGATGTCCTGATGTTTGTGTTCACGGGGTTTATTCTTCTGGTCGGCTGGCTGGTCCGGAACCATCATTCTGAATACCCGGATACGTTTTGCGGATACCATGTGGGAAAAATCGCCATGAAAAGCAACAAGGCCTGGACCGACGCGAACCGCTGGTGCGGCGATTTGCTGTTAAAATCCGGCTTCGTCTTTCTTTTGCCGGACCTTGCGGCTTCCTATCTGTTCCATATCCTGCGGGCGGAAGAGACTCTTTGGGGTCTGCCCTTTTCCTATCTGATCGCGGCGGTCTTGGTCCCTGCGATTCTCGGCATTGCGGTCACGGAGGGCCGGCTTAGGAAAAGATATCGTCCGGATGGAACGCTGAAAGAGGAGAATAACCAATGAATTGTACTTATTATGTCGTCGATGCGTTTGCCGGCAGGGTTTTCAAAGGGAACCCCGCCGGGGTCTGCATCCTGAATGAGTTCCCGGGCCGGGAGGCCATGAGGAACATCGCGGCGGAAAACAATCTGTCCGAAACCGCGTTTGTGGTAAAGCGGAACGGTTGTTATGACATCAGATGGTTTACCCCCGCGGAGGAGGTCGACCTGTGCGGCCATGCGACGCTGGGCTCGGCTTATGCGATTTCGCGGTTTGTCGAGCCCGGCGCTGAAAAGATGGAGTTCCATTCCATGAGCGGGACCCTGTTTGCGGAACGCCGAGGGGATGTTTTTACGCTGGATTTTCCTTCGCGGCCGCCGAAACCGGTCGAAACGCCGGACGGCCTTCCGGAGGTTCTGGGAGCCGGGGTGCGGGAAACCTTTCTGTCGCGCGACCTGGTTGTTCTGCTGGATTCCGAGCGGCAGGTGAGGAACCTGAAGCCGGATTTTGCGAAGATGGGGAACCTCAAGGGCGGGATGGGAGTTCTCGTCACCGCGAAGGGGGAAAGCACGGATTTTGTCTCCCGGTGCTTCTTTCCGGCGGTCGGCGTGCAGGAAGATCCCGTCACCGGCTCGGCGCACTGCAGCCTGATTCCGTTTTGGGCGGAACGCCTTGGAAAGAGCCGGATGACGGCGGCGCAGCTTTCCGCGCGGGGAGGCCTGCTTTCCTGCGAATTGTGCGGGGACCGCGTGAAGATCGGCGGCAGGGCCGCGCTGTATCTGACGGGGGAGATTACGTTTTGATCTATCGGATTTCCGAGCTTCGGCTGGAGCTGGACGGCTCGCCGGAGGACCTGAAAAAAGAGGCCGCGAAACGCCTGCGTGTCGCGCCGGAGGCGATCCGTTCCCTGAGCTTGTTCCGCAAATCGGTCGACGCGCGGAAGAGGGACGACGTCCATTTTGTCTGCACGGCGGAGGCGGACTGCCCCTCGGCGCGGGCGCCGCGCGACCACCGGGTGACGAAAGCGGTGCCTTACCGGTATGAGCTGCCGGTTTGCCGCGCCCTGGAACAGCGGCCCGTGGTTGTGGGATTCGGCCCGGCCGGCATGTTCGCGGCGCTGATCCTGGCACAGGCGGGCCAGCGCCCGGTCGTGCTGGAGCGCGGCTCCCGCGTGGAAGAGCGGGAGAAACTGGTTTCCCGCTTCTGGCGGGATGGGACGCTGGACCCGGAGTGCAACGTGCAGTTCGGAGAAGGGGGCGCGGGAACCTTTTCGGACGGGAAGCTGAACACCGGCACCAAGGACCCGCGCATCCGCAAGGTGCTGGAGGAATTCGCCGCCGCCGGCGCGCCGCGTGAAATCCTCTGGGAGGCGAAGCCGCATATCGGGACGGACCGCCTGCCTCGGGCGGTCCGGGGAATCCGGGAGCGGATCCTGTCGCTCGGCGGGGAGATCCTTTTCGACACGCGGATGACCTCCCTGCTGCGGAAGGACGGGCGTGTTTCCGGCGTGGAATTCCGGACGCGGCGCGGCGCGCCGGAACGGCTCGAAACCGGAGCGGTGATCCTGGCGGTCGGGCACAGCGCGCGGGACACCTTTGAAGAGCTGTTCGCCGCGGGTGTCCCGATGGAGCCGAAGGCGTTTGCCGTCGGCGCGCGGATCGAGCATCCGCAGAGCCTGATCGACGCCGCGCAGTACGGGAAATTCGCGGGCCGCCCCGCGCTTGGGGCGGCGGATTACAAACTCGCCGTCCATCTGGAAAACGGGCGGGGCGTGTACACGTTCTGCATGTGCCCGGGCGGGCAGGTCGTCGCGGCGGCCAGCGAGCCGGGGCGGCTGGCGACCAACGGAATGAGCCGTTTCGCCCGCGACGGGGAAAACGCGAACGCCGCCCTGCTGGTCGGCGTGGGGCCGGAGGATTTCGGGGCGGACGGCCCGCTCGCGGGCGTGGAACTCCAGCGGAAGCTGGAGGAGGCCGCGTTTCGCCTGGGGGGAGGGGAGTACCGCGCCCCCGTGCAGCGCGTGGAGGATTTTCTGGAGCGCCGCGCCTCCGTCCGGCCGGGCGATGTCGTGCCGACCTACCGTCCCGGCGTGACGCCCTGTTCGCTGGACGGCTGCTTTCCTGATTTCATCGCCGATTCCATGCGCGAAGGCATCCGGCGGATGGACGCCCGCCTGCGCGGCTTTGCATTCCCGGATGCGGTTCTGACGGCGGTGGAAAGCCGTTCCTCATCGCCGGTGCGCATCCTGCGCGGGGAGGAGGACGGGCAGTCCCCCGCGCTTCCGGGTCTGTATCCGTGCGGCGAGGGGGCCGGCTACGCGGGGGGCATTGTCTCCGCGGCCGTGGACGGCATCCGGTGCGCGGAGCGGATCCTGAAGCAATTGTCCTGATTCGGTATTTCCATCACGGCTTTCGAAGGGATGGCGTATTCTTTGGCTGGACCTTTATGCCTGGATTTTTAATCGTCGCGGGTTGACGGAAAGAGAAGACGGGGGCCGCCGGAATTTTCCGGCGGCCCCCGTCTTCAGCCGCGTCTTTTCTCTGTCTGTCGGGCCGGGTGCATGTTATGGATTCATCAGATCGGCCGCTATAATGCTGAATGCCTTGACGCCGTTGACCAGCCCCATCTCGTCAAAATCAAACTCGGGGCTGTGAAAAGAACCGGCGCAGCGAACAATATTCGTAAAGTAACAGGATTGCCCTCCCTGCCGCTGAACGCGCTCCGAGAGATAAGAGTAGTCTTCGCTGCCCATAAGTCCATCGGGAGCTGAAAGGGTGGGAATTCCCGCTTCCTCCCGTACGATTTTTCTCACCCTTGCCGCCAACTCGGGAGAGTTGACGGAGCATTTTGCAACCCCAACAAATTCGGTTGCTGCCTTGCAGCCATGCATTTCGGCGGAAGCACTTATGATGCGCCGGGTGTAGTCCTCCATGTATTGATTGGCTTCCGGAGAGCCGCCGCGCACCTCCAGTTCCAGCTTCGCATGGTCGCAAATCATGTTTCGGCCGCTGCCGGCTACCAGCTTTCCGACATTAATCCGGGTTGAAACGCCGCCGAAGCGGGGGATGGCATGCAGATTCAGAACCGCGGTTGCCGCCGCCAACATGGCGTTTTTGCCCTTTTCAGGGGACAGTCCCGCATGCGTGGCTTTGCCCGAAAAGGTGACATCCATTTTCGTGGTCGCCAGCGTGGTGCCGCGCCCCGCGCCGATAGAGCCTGCGGTTGCATCCGTTCCGCCGCTGAGATGAGCGCCCAGGACGTAGTCCACCCCGTCGAGATGGCCGTTTTCCACAATGGATTTTGCCCCCCGGACTCCCTCCTCCGCGGGCTGGAAGATCAGCTTCAACGTACCGTGCAGCTGCCCCCGGATCGCGGCTAGGATTTTCGCGGTTCCCAAGCCGATCGTGGTGTGGCCGTCGTGGCCGCAGGCGTGCATGACGCCCGGATTGCGGGAGGCAAAGCCCTCCGTGTTGGGCAGGTGGGAAGCGTTGCGCGTTTCCGTCAGCGGAAGAGCGTCGATGTCGAACCGCAGCGCGACCGTGGGCCCTTCCCCGCAGCGGAGGATTCCAATCACGCCGGTAAAGCCGCCATGCGTGGCCGGCAGGAATTCCGGGTCGGCGCCCTGTTCCACGGCCCGCCGGTACTGGCGCTCCAGCTCTTCCTCCGGTGGGAGTCCCATGCGGCTTGCCGCATCGCAGACGTCACGGCCCGCCAGAACCTCGTCGAACCCCAGGTCCTTCAGCCCGCGCGCGACGAGGGAGGAGGTGCGCATTTCACACCACCCAAGCTCCGGGTACCGGTGCAGGTCGCGCCGCCGCTCCGAAAGGACGGGCTTCATTTCTTCAGCCATCTGAATAATTTCATTATACATTACCGTTTCTCCTTTTGCCTGTCAATTTGTACAGACGGATTAGCCTCCGGTTTTGCGTCCAATTCTTGTGGCGGGCTTAAAATGCGGGAAACACCGTCATGACCCAGAAAACGTTGACGACGCACATCAGAATGGCGGGCAGCCAGCTCATTTTCAACATGGTTTTCTGGTCGTATCCGCCGAGGCCCATCACCATGGAGACGGTCGGCGTCGCCATCGGGGTCATAAAGGCGGTCAGGGAGGCGATCCACACCAGCATGATCAGGCCGAGCGGGTTGCACGCCAGGGATTTGCTGGTGATGATCGCGATCGGAATAAAGATATTCACGACGGCCACGTTCATCATAAACTGCGTCAAGATGAAAGGCGTGATGAAGAAGAGCAGGCCGATCACATAGTTGTTGCGGGAATTCCCTACCATGCCGGCCAGGAAATTGCCGACGAGGGAGCCGGCTCCGGTGGTTGTCAGCGCGCTGCCGAGGGCGAGCATGCCGGCATACAGAAGCACCATGCCGCCCAGGCCCATCGCCTGGTAGGCGTCCCTTGGCCGCAGGATGCCGGAGGCGACCATGATAACGGCCCCGATGGTCGTAATCTCCCAGGAAGGAATGTTATGCAGGGGCTGTGTCAGCAGCATGATGACAATCCCGAAAAACGACACATACCCGAGAATCTCCTGTAAGGGGGAAAGCCTGCCGTCCCCGGCGGAAAATTTGCTTTCCACCGTGCTGATTTCCAGCACCGGCTTTTCCGGGGCCAGCCTGGGGGCGAAAAAGATGGCATAGAGGATAATCAGGATCATGCCCGGCAAACGGGCGATCATGGGATCCAGCATTTTGAACAGGTAAGCGGTGTAATGATAAGATTCCAGATAGCCGTTGTTCGTCAGGTACATCACCGCGCTGTTGCCAAACGGCAGGATGGAAACGGTGGAGATGGAGACGATGCCGATCGGGAAAATCATTTTGGACCGACTGTACCCCATTTCATCGCAAATGGCGCACGCCAGTGGAAACACAATGCTGAAGCATGCCATGGAGCTTTGGATGAACTGGGTCAGAACAGCGATGATGAGCACATACCCTGCCAGGATTTTCGTAAAGGAGCCCTTGCTGATCCTTGCCACCAGATGAGACATTCTGGAGACCATCTGCGTGCGGCTGAAGCCCGCCGAAACCACGAACATGGTTGCCATGATGATCGTGTTGGAGTTTGAAAACCCCGACAGGGCGGTTTCAGGATCAGTGCACCCGGTCAGCACCAGCAGGAGCATGCTTATGACCGCCGTGGTCGCCATGCTGAATTTACCTGCGATGAAGCTGACAAGCGTGGCGGCAAAGATCAGCAGACATATGATGAGCTGTGTAGTCACGATATCCTTCCTTCCTATCCCTTTTTGTTTGCGCAGCGCTGCACTACAAAAATTAATAAAAATATGATATCATGCTGGAAAGATATTGTATAATATAAATCATTTATGCGGATATCGGCTTTTATTATGGTCCTTACCAGGGAAGGAAATGGTATTTATGAATCTTCAGCAGCTGAAGCTTATCATTGCCGTGAGTGAAACCGGTTCTATTTCAAAGGCGGCAGGCAAGATGTTTCTTTCGCAGCCGAATGCCAGTGAAACCATCAAGGCACTGGAAAAAGAGCTTGGTTTTTCCATTTTCTGGCGGGCTCACACGGGGATTTCACTGACGCGCAAGGGAGAACAGTTTTTGGAGCACGCGCGGATTATGGTTCATCACGCGGATCAGATGTATGAGATCGGCCGCGGCAGTCCGCCGCATCGCTTTTTTCTCGGCGTCTCCAGCTACACCCCCTTGATTGAGGCGTTTCTCGCTCTGTGCCGGAAGTGCGGGCATGAGCCGAAAGCGGAGCTGTCCTGCCGGGAGGTGGATGTTTCGGGCGGGCTTCATTCCCTTTACCAGCTGAGTTTGGATTTGCTGGCGATCGTTCTCTCAACGCAGAACTTAGACACCGTCCGCGAGACGGCCTCCGGCCATAATCTGTCCATGATGGAAATCTGTGACCTTCCGGTGAATGTCAATCTGCGCCGGGAGCATCCGCTGGCTGAGGCTGGGCCGCTGGATCTCGAGAGGCTCCGAAATTATCCATATGTCGATTATTTTTCACAGAGCGTGCTGGATATGGTAAACCAGCTTATTGTAGTGGGAAAAAAGATCCGGTTTAAATCCTGTATCAAAGTGGACGAAAGAAATCTCCGCTGCCAAATTGTCGGCACCACCGACGCTTTCAGCATCGGATGCCGGCTCCCGAAGGAAATCCTGAATCAGTTCGGACTGGTCAGCTTCCAGCTGCCGGTTGAACCGATGAAGCTTGTCGTCATTTTCCGCCGAGGGGAGCAAATGAACGCGGATATCCAGCAGTATATCCGGTTACTGAAAATGGAGATGGATGACCTGATCTGAGAACGGCCGTCCGAAAGAGGATGGCGCGCCGGACAGAACAAACGGAGACATTTCCCGTGTGCCGCGGGAAATGTCTCCGTTTGTTGCCTGATCCGCTCAATTGTACCCTATCCGGCCTGAACGTTCCGGATCCGGCCCATGACCAGCTCGTCCACATAGGTTCCGTCCCGGATGACCGACTTCCGTTTTGTGCCTTCCACTTCGAACCCCATCTTTTTGTAAAGATGGATGGCGCGCTCATTGTCCGCGTAAACGCCGAGTTCGACCCGCACCAGCATCAGCCAGTTGTCGGCCAGATCCAGCGCGGTTTTCATCAGCGCGGCGCCGACGCCCTGATTTTGATAGTCCCTGTGGACCATGATGTTCAGGGTGGCCGAGTGGCGCATCCGGGGGCTCGAGATGACATTCAGTCCGACTGTGCCGATCACTTTTTCCCTGCCGCTTTCCTCGGGAACGACGGCGGCAAACTGGTGGCTGTCCGGCCCAAGCCCGGCGATGAATCTCTCCGTCTCTTGGATCCGCCCGGAAGGCACCGCCAGCGTGTTGTAAAATACTTCCGGCATTCTGCGCATTTCGTTGAGGCTCTCGGCGTCTTCCTTCCGAATGGGCCTGATGATAAAATCCGGCATGAAAAATTCCTCCTGTCCCGCCTGCCGAATCAGGCTTTGATCAGATCGACCAGCCAATCCGCCTCCGGCATCGGCACCGAAGGGAAACAAACGGCGTTTTCCGCCGCGCTTTCCATTGCGGAGAAAAAGCAGAGCGCGAGGCTCCGGGGGTCGCCCGCCCGAATCTCGCCCGCCTTCTGCCCGGCTCTGACCGTCGGCACGAACCGGTCGGCAATATTCATCTCCCGGACCGTTTCCTTCATTTCCTCCGTCAGGTAATCGGCGGTAAGGGCCTGCCTTGCAAGAAGGAAAACTTTCGCCGTCGCGGGCGAGATCGCGAAATAGGAAAGCGCGGCCTCCGCGATCTCATGAAAAATCTGAATCGGGCTCAAAGGAAGAAGAAGGTATTCCTCCATCATCCGGATCCCGTCCAGAGCGGTTTTCAAGTGTTCCAAATAAAGCCGTTCCTTCGTGTCGTAGTAGTGGAACAGCAGCCCGGAACTGATGCCGAGCGCACGGGAGATCTCACGCGTGCTGGTTCCCTCGTAGCCGCGCCGGATAAACAGGTTCAGGCTGCAGTCGAGAATTTCCTTGCGGCGGTTTTCCTTCTGTCTTTGCCGAAGGCCCATGGGAAGGCCCTTCTTTCCTGATAATTTAAGCATATGCTTAGCAATTTTACCTCAGCATAACAGGCTCATCAAATTTTGTCAATCTTTGATATTTATGGTATCCATAATATTTTGAATAATTTATCAGATAAATTGCAGTATTCTCTTCCTATTTCATACTGCTTGTGCTACAATACCCGTTAAACAAGCTGAAAGACGGGAGTGTTCTTCTTGGAATTTTCCAAACGGATGCGTCACTTTGAAACGGGCGTTTTTTCCGCGCTGTCTGAGATGAAGCGGGAAAGGACCGCGAAGGGAGAATCGGTGATCGATTTCAGCATCGGTTCGCCGAACATTCCTCCGGCCCGGCATGTGGTCGACGCGCTGTCGCGGGGCGTTCAGGACCCAGGCAGCTATGAATACGCCATCACGGACGGCGAAGAGCTGCTGGATGCCGTCTGCACATGGTACCGGCGCCGATACGGAGTCGAACTGGAGCATTCGGAGATCACTTCGCTGTTGGGCTCGCAGGACGGGTTGGCGCACCTTTCGCTCGCCATTGCCGACCCGGGCGACCTCGTTCTGGTGCCGGACCCCGGCTACCCGATCTTCGGGGACGGGCCGCTGCTGGCCGGGGCGGAGCTGTACCGGATGCCGCAGAAGGAGGAAAACGGCTGGATCGTCGACCTGAACGCCGTGCCGGAGGAGGCCGCCAAACGCGCAAAGCTGATGGTGGTTTCCTATCCCAACAATCCCGTAACCAGCATCGCGCCGCCGTCCTTTTATCGGGAACTGGTGGATTACGCGAAAACCTACGATATCATCGTGCTTCACGACAACGCTTACAGCGAACTGGTTTTCGACGGCGCCCGATGCGGCAGTTTCCTTGAGACCCCCGGCGCGAAAGAAGTCGGAATCGAGTTTAATTCGCTTTCCAAAACCTATGGCCTGGCGGGCGCGCGAATCGGTTTTGCCGTCGGGAACCGGAGTGTGATTTCCAAGCTGAAGGCGCTCAAATCCAATCTGGATTACGGCATGTTCCTGCCGGTTCAGAAAGCCGCCGTTGCGGCGCTGACCGGCCCTCAGGACTGCGTGGAACGGACAAGGGCCGCCTATGAGCGCCGCAGGGACGTGCTGGTGGAGGGCCTGAACGCCGCCGGATGGGAAATTCCAAAGCCGAGGGCGACGATGTTTGTCTGGGCGAAGATTCCGGCGCCGTATTCGGACAGCGCCGCGTTCGTCGGCGACCTTTTTCAGAAGACCGGCGTGCTGGTGACGCCCGGCTCGGCGTTCGGGCCTTCCGGGGAAGGGCACGTCCGCATGGCTCTGGTCCGAAGCGAAGAGGAAATGGGGCGGGCGGTCAGAGCGATCGAACGGAGCGGAATTCTGAAGCAGGGATGATCCTGCTCAGAGAGAACGGCCGAAAGAAACGCAGGACGCCTCCCGAAAACGGGAGGCGTCCTGCGTTGAGGTTGTGAAGCCGGATTGTGGGGAAAGGTGATGCCCTATTCGTAGCGCAGAGCCTCGATCGGGTCGAGCTGGCTGGCTTTCTTTGCCGGATAATACCCGAAGAAAACGCCGATCAGCATGGAGAACCCGACGCTGATGAAAATGATCGGGATGGAAATCACCAGCTTCATTTTCAGCAGCGCGACCCCGACCGCCGCCAGTCCGATTCCCGTAATGATGCCGATGATTCCCCCGATGACGCAGATGATGACCGATTCGGTGATGAACTGCATCCGGATGTAGCTGCTGCGCGCGCCGAGCGCCTTGCGCGTCCCGATTTCCCTTGTGCGTTCGGTTACGGAGACAAGCATGATGTTCATGACGCCGATGCCGCCGACGACCAGCGCGATTGCCGCGATCGCCGCAATGGCGATGGAGATGGTGTTCATCATGGAGGTGACGGAGGAAAGCATGTTCTCCATATTGTAGGCCGTGCAGGTGTACTTGGAATTGTTGGCGTACAGATGCTGCATGTAAGTCTTGATCCGGTCCGTAAACGCGTGGGTGTCGTTGACGTTTTTCAGCTTGATCTCAAAATCGGAGTAGTTCTGGTTTTCCGACGTCTCCTTGGCCACGGTCACGGGGATATACATCGTTGTGCGGATGTCCTTATCGGCGACGCCCATGCCGCCCATGCCCTGCTGGACGTATTTGTAAACGCCCACGATCGTGTAGGAGTCCACGCCGTTGTCCGTATCGACGTTGATTTTCTTTCCAAGCGGGTCGGTGCCGCTTCCGAACATGTTGGAGGCCAGCTTGTCGGAAACCACCGCGACCCTGCGGCTTCCGTCGATGTCGCGGTCCTGCAGGAATCTCCCCTTCTGGACGTCGACGTTCTCGACCGTGCCGAATCCGGGATTGACGCCATAGACGGTGACGTTTGCGTACTGATGGCCGTCCTGCACCTTTCCGGCGCCGACGTCGGTGTCGTACACCGCGATCTCGCTGATTTCATTGGAGAATTTCTTCTGCACCTGGTTGATCTGGTCCATGGTCAGAAGATCGCTGTCGTCGATTTTGTCCGACGAGCCGGAGCCGCTCATCTGGCCGTAGATGCTGTCGTTGTCGTTCGGCGCGACATAGACGTAGATATTGTTCGCGCCCAGGCCCGCCATGGTGTCGGAAACATTGTTGGTCACGGCGTCGCCGATGGAGACGATCGCAATGACGGAGCCGATGCCGATGATGATGCCGAGCATCGTCAGGAAAGCGCGCATTTTATTCGATTTCAGTCCCGCGATCGCGAGGACGATGTTTTCTTTCAGAAACATGTTATCCCGCCGCCTTTCCGGAACCGGGCCTGTCGTCCACGATCATGCCGTCGTGCAGCGTCACGACCCGGTTGGTCTCTTCCGCCAGCTCCGGGTTATGCGTAATCAGGACGATCGTTTTTCCGTCCTTGTCATGCACTTTGTGGAACAGGTCCATCACCAGACGCCCGGTCGTGGAGTCCAGCGCGCCCGTCGGTTCGTCCGCGAGCAGGATGGCCGGGTCGTTCGCCAGCGCGCGGGCAATGGCGACTCTCTGCTTCTGCCCGCCGGAAAGCTCGTTCGGCTGATGGTCCATGCGGTCCCCCATGCCGACCAGCGCCAGAAGCTCCTTGGCCCGATCGATGCGCTTTCTGCGCTCCAGGCCCGCGTAAAGCATCGGCAGCTCCACGTTTTTCAGCGCGTTGTTGCGCGGGATCAGGTTAAAGGTCTGAAAGACAAACCCGATCTTTTTGTTGCGCACGTCGGAAAGCTGGTTGTCGCTCATCTGCCGGATGGGGATGCCGTCCAGAACATATTCGCCGGAGGTCGGGCGGTCCAGCACGCCGATCATGTTCATCAGAGTGCTTTTGCCGGAACCGGAGGCGCCGACGATGGAGACGAAATCCCCTTCTTCCACTTCCAGCGAAATATTCTTGAGGATGTGCAGCTCGTTCGGCGTTCCGATATAGTAGTTTTTCACAATGGAATCCATCCGGATGATTGTACGGCTCATTCCTTGGCCTCCCCGGCCAGCTGAACCGTGTCCCCGGAACTGATGCCGTCCGGGTTGCCGATGACCAGCAGCCCGTCTTTCAGCCCGGAGCCGGAAATCTCGATGGAAACATCGGTCTCAAGGCCCGTTGTGACGGGAACCTCTTTCGCCTTGTAAAGCGTTCCGGCCTTCTCCGCCACCATAATGACGCTGCCGCCGCCCTTTTGCAGCAGTGTATCATAGGGAACGACGAAAATATCTCTCCTCTCCTGAACAACGATGTCCATGCGGGCCTTCATGCCGATGCGCAGGGAAGAATTCTTGTCGTTGATCTTTACCTTCGCGGCGTAGGTGACGTTCCCGGTCCCTTCCGTCGAAGAGGTGGCCGCCGGTGCGATGGAGGCGACGGTCCCCTTGATCTTCGCGTCGCCCGTGGCGTCGGTCTGGACCGTCACGGGATTTCCCGCTTTCACCGAGGGCGCGTCCATCTCTTTGATCTCCATGTCGACAATCAGATTATCCGTATTCGCGATGGTGAACATCACTCCAGTCGGAACGGCGCCCACCGACGCGCTTTTTGCGGTGACGGTGCCGTCCGCCGGGGCGGTGATGACGGAATCCTCAAGGTTCTTTTTCAGTTTTTCGAGGCCTATGTCGGCGCTTTTGTCGTCCGCCTTGCTGACCGCGCTGTCGTAGGAGTCCTTCGCGTTTTTCAGATTCTGATCCGCCTGGTTCTGCGCGAGCGTCAGGGATTTCTGCGCCTTTTCGTAATCGCTCTGCGCCTGGTTCAGCTCCGACTTGGACGCCTGCCCGTTTTCATACAGCAGCTTCTTGTAATTGTATGTGTCCCCGGCGGTTTTCAGCGCGGCCTCGGCCACGACCACATCGCTGTTCAGCCCGTTGTTGTTCAGGTAGAGGGCGTTGTCGTACGCCCTCTTGGCCTGGGCCAGGGCCACCGCCGCGCTTTTGTCGGAATCCGCCGCGGTGTACTGCTGCTGCTCGATATCCTGCTCCAGCGTGGCTGTGTCCAGCACCGCCAGCACATCGCCCTTTTTCACCTTGTCGCCGACATCCGCGCTGATGGTCTTGACCGGATATGTCAGGGTCGTGTAAACATTGCTGGAATCGTCGCTGTGGACCGTGCCGGACACGGCGACCGTGTCCTGGAGGGTTGTTTTTTCGAGCTTTGTGGTTGTGATATTGGTATGTATGTCCTTCGTCTTGGCGCGCAGGGAAAAGGAATATGCCCCGAAAGCCAGGACCAGCACCGCGACCGCCAGGATCACAGCTACTTTTTTAGTAAATTTGAACTTTTTCCGCTTCATTGGTTCAGCTCCCTGTCGAGAATCCTTTTTTCATGTTGGTATAGCTCAGGTAAGAGGTATACAGGGTATTCCGGTCGGTGGCCAGCGTGCTCTGCAAGGTGTTCAGATCGCTGGTCTTTGCGTTGACCGACTGCTGGCTGGAGTAGCCGGCCGCAAACGCTTTCTTTTCCGTATCCAGCGCCTGCTGCGCCCGCTGCACCTTGTCAAGGTCCTGCTGATAAACCGTGTAGGCGCTGTTGAGCGAATCGTACAGCTTTTTAAACGCCGCCTTCTCGGATTCCTTGGTCTGCTCCGCCGCGATTTTGGCGTTTTCCACGTCGTGTTCGCTCATTCCGGTACTGGAGTATCCATATTTCCGATCTAAAGCATCATAATTTAGATTCGCCTGTCTGATTTTGGAGTTGAGCCCCATCATGACAATCAGATCCGCGTCGTAATTGATATTCGGGATGCCGCTGAGATCGAGGCTGTCATTTGCGACCGGCTTGACGGTCATATTGACGTCGTCCGGCAGGTTCAGAAGCGTGCGCAGGGCCGTCCGGTCCCGGTCGATCTGGCGGTCTAGCTGAACGAGGGTGTTCTGGGTCTGAAGATACGTGTCCTTCAGGCCGTCGCATTCGTTCTGGGCCACAAATCCGGCCGAAAGGGAGGAGAGCGCCACATTGTACGCCTTTTCCGCGTTGACCGCGGCCGTCTGCGCCGAAGAGTACTGGTCGTAATCCGCGCAGTAGGCGAGATAGCTGTTCTGCGCGCTCAGCACCGCGTTGCTGACGTTCTCGCTGTACTGGGACAGGGCGATGTCGTACTGATCGTCTAAATACTCCTCGTCTCCGCCGTCATCCTCCTGCTCTTCCTTGTTGTCTTTTGCAGCCTTCAGGCTATTTTTGTAAGTTTGCAGATCCAGATTGTAGGTCGTCATGATGTCCTCGATGCTGTCGAGCGAGACCACCACCGCCTGCTTCTGGCCGGAATCCTGCGCCGTGTCTTCCGCGGCGTAGGCGGGAACCGAAATGCCCGCCGACAAGAGGAGCGTCAGCAGAAGGGCTATTTCTTTTTTCATCATTTTACTCCTTTCCGATCGTGCCGAATTTCTATCTTACAATAAGGTTAATCATATAAACTAAATATACCTCTTATTTTTTGTGTGTCAATCAGAAACAGCCCATTGAAAAAATGAATTTACAATTTATTAACAGGTTGGTCAAAAATAAAAAGCAACCATTCTTGTATTAATACCTTAATACAAGAATACGCTGATTTGAACCTTTGTCAACGGGTTTCGGAAATTTTCCTGATTTTGATGAGAATCGCATGAATTTCATTTTGCATAGCAAGAACAAGTTGGTGATCTTTCATAGCCCGGTTTTTCCATTCCCGGAGAACTGTTTCCCCGGTCGGATCAAAAAACCGCCCGGGGCGAAACGGGGAGAGGATGGTGGCGACTCCCGCTCCGCCCCGGCGGCCGCAAGGCACAAAAAAACGCCGTACACGGATTCTTCATCCATATACAACGCTGTCGAACGCACGCGGACCGCACTTTTCCCCCTGTACAAAACGACAAAGCAGAGGTATAATGGGATACGCAGCGTGCTGATGATTCAGTTGCGTATGGAGGGTGTTTCTCCGTGCGCAGGGGGCGGGTGGTGGTGCACCTTCCCCTGCGCTGCACTTATTGTGCCTTACAGCCAAATTATACCTCTTTTCGCCGTGAAGTCAAGGAAAAATCCCGATTTATATTTTGCGCGGAAAAGGGGGGCCGGGCGCGAACGCGCCCGGCCCCCTTTTTCCCTGCGTGCGGTCATGCCGATTTTGCCAGCATCTGGACCAGCACCGTGATGTCGTCGTCGTGCCCGTCGGAACGGTTTGAAATCGCCTTTGAAACGATCGTTTCCGCCAGCTCCTGCGGCAGGCGGCCGTTCCACTGTTCCGTTTCCCGGCAGATCCACTCCGTCCCGGAGGAAAGGGCGCCGTCGGTCATCAGAATGAGAAGGTCGCCTTCAGACAGGGTCTCGGCGGATTTTGCAAACCGGGTTTCGTTCAGGATCCCGACCGGCAGGCTTGGGGTGTCGATCACCACCGCGTGCCCGTTCTGCCGCAGGATCGCGGACGGCGCCCCGGCCTTGAACAGGTCGACGCTCCCGCTGAACAGGTCGACCGCGGCGATGTCCATGGTGGCGAGGGATTCGTCGCCGGACTTAACCAGAAGCGCCGAGTTCACGATCTTCAGCGCCGCGTCGAACCCGATTCCCGCCTTGATCAGGCGCGTCATGATGCCGCAGGCCATCGCGCCGTCCACGGCCGCCCGTCCGCCCGTCCCCATCCCGTCGCTCAGGATGGCGATCTGGCGGCCGTTGCCGTCGGAAAATGTTTCAAAGCTGTCGCCGCAGAGTTTTCCGTTTCCGCAGACGTGCTGGGCGCAGCCGGACTTGACGCGGTAGGAGGGGAGCTCCGACATCTGGATCCGGCACTTTCCGCCCGCGGAGGTCACGCACGGCGGCTGGAACGTGCGGGTGCAGGTGCGGGAAATTTCCGCGGTCAGTTCGGCCTTGTTCAGGCGCGCGCCGTCCACCGGCCCCGAGACGATCTCGACGGACATGCGCCCGAACCGGTCCGTCCGGCAGCTCACGTCGAACGGCTGGATCCCGGCGAGGCGGAGCGTCTCCTCCACCTTTTGCGCCGCCGTGTAGTCAAATTTGTCGTAAAGCTCAAGCTCCGAAGCCATTTCCTCCAGCATGCTGCTGGTCGTCTCGAACTGGACCGCGACCACGTCGCGGACCTGCTGGGCCCGCGCCTCCGCCGCCGCCCGGACCACGAATTCGCCGTAATTGCGGTTTACGGCATCCGTCATCAGATTCAGGCGGCTGCAGTGGGAGGCGAACGGCGCGGCGAAATCTTCCCGCTGGATCTGTCTCTTCTCCCTGAGCTTGTCCGTCAGATCGTTAAAAGCGTTCATGCTGTCGGTGAAATTCCGGTCCCAGCAGTAGGCGTTCAGGCCGCAGGTCCGGCATACCTCGTCCACGGCCCTGTGGTAAACGCTGCTGACATCGGGAGAACAGGCGACCTGCAGCTTTTTGGAGACTTCCTCGACGGATTCCGAAACGCTTCCGAGGGCTTTCGCCGCGAAATCCAGCTTCATGATCACCGACCGGCGAAGGCCCTCCGTCCGGGGCGTGTCGTCGCTGCGCGAAAAGATTCCCACCAGGCCGCTGCCGGTTTTCGCGGGCAGCAGCATGTAGATCACCGTCGCAGCCATCACCTCGTAAAGCCCGTTCACGACGGCGGACTGGTTCCCGACCTGAAGCGAGGCGACCGTGTTCGCCGCCACAAACGCGCAGGCGGAGGCGAGGCGCCCCACGGGGGAGAACAGCCCCGCCATCAGGCCCCCCAGCGCGTAGGCGCCGGAAAGGTAGTTCAGGCCCGTGGTGGAGAGGCTGAACGCGATTCCAGCCGCCACTCCGGCGACGCTGCCGCCGCTGATCCCGCCGTACCTTGCCGCGAACAGAATCGCCAGTACGGCAAGGACCCGGCCCGCGGAAATCCCGCCGACGGTCAGCCCGGACAGGGAAAGGATGAGAAGCCCTGCCGAAAACGCGGCGCACGTGATTTCCTGAGAGCTCCACTCACCAGGGCTGCGGCCGGATTCCCAGGCGGCAACCGACCGGCTGAGGAAATAGGCCGCGGCCCCGGCCAGCATGGCCTCCGCCACATACATGGCGGCCGTCGCCGCGCCGGAACCGTTGACCAGCGCGACGGACATGCCGGTCGCCAGCACCGGCAAGGACGAGACCACGGGCGCGAACGCGGGATGCGAACGGAGCCGCACAAGGTCGTTCAGCGTCCACCGGATTGCCGCGGCGGCCAGCAGCGCGGCCAGATAGTGCACGGGAACCGTGACCGCGGAAGGGAGCAGATACCCTGCGGCGCTGCCGAGGATCACGCTCCACAGGACCGAATAGGGCATCGCCGCCGCCGCCGCGACGCCGAAGGGCGCGTACTGCCCGAAAACGGTCCCCCGTGCGAGAAGCAGTCCCGCCGTGAAGGCCGCGAGGTGCCGCGCGGCCGTCCTGGCCGGAGCCGCCGCCGCCGTGGAGAGACGGACCCGGCGAATGTTTTCTTTTGCCATGGTATGATCACCGCCATCGTTTATTGGAACAACTTGTCCCTAAATTGACCTGAGTCTATTATACGATTTGTATTTAGATCATCTTGTCATAACATGATGTAGAATAATGGCGAAATGGATCATAACAGAACAAATTTTCATTTATTGGGATTTTTATGGCAACCAAATGGAAACTGTGATAAAATAGGGAATAAAATAACTCAGGGAAAGGTCGATCATCATGGAATACCAATTTTCCAGGCGCGTGCTGGAACTCAGGCCGTCGGCAATCCGGGAAATTTTCAAATATGCGTCGGACCCGCGGGTCATTTCGCTCTCCGCGGGGAATCCCGCGCCGGAGGCGTTTCCGACCCGGGAAATTTCGGAGATTTCCGCGGAGCTTCTGGCCCAACGCCCGATCGACGCCCTCCAGTACGGGACGACGGAAGGCTACACGCCGCTGCGGGATCATCTGAGGAAGTATCTGAAGGAAAAGCTGGGAATCGGCGCGGAGGGCGACGACCTGATCATCACGAGCGGCGCGCAGCAGATCATGGACCTGTTCACGAAGTCCATTGTGGACGAAGGGGACACCGTCCTGTGCGAGGCTCCGAGCTTTATCGGCGCGCTGAACACCTACCGCTCCTACCGCGCGGTGCTGCGCGGCGTGCCGATGGAGCCGGACGGCATGAGCCTTAATGGGCTGGAACAGGCATTAAAGGAAGAAAAGCGGGTAAAATTCATTTACACCATTCCGAATTTTCAGAACCCGACCGGCGCGACCATGAGCCTTGAAAAGCGCCATGGGATTTATGAGCTGGCCAAAAAATACGGCGTGATGATCCTGGAAGACAACCCTTACGGCGACCTGCGCTTTTCGGGAGAGGACGTTCCCGCCATCAAATCCTTCGACACGGAGGGCATCGTCCTTTACGCGGGGACCTTCTCCAAGGTCGTGGCTCCGGGCATCCGCGTCGGGTACGCCGTCGGGCCGAAGCCGATCCTTCAAAAGATGATCGTCTGCAAGCAGGGGGAGGATGTCCACACCAACAACTGGGCGCAGATCCTCTGCCATGAGCTGATGACGAAATACGATTTCGACGCGCACCTGCTGCGTCTGAAAGAGGTTTACCGCAAGAAATCGAAGGTTGCCGTCGACGCGATGAACCGCTGGCTCCTTCCGAAAATCACCTATCTGCCGATCGAGGGCGGCCTGTTTTTCTGGTGCACCCTTCCGGAAGGGACCGATATGCTGGAGTTTGTCAAACGCGCGATCGAGCACAAGGTGTGCGTCGTCCCCGGCAATTCCTTCCTGACGGACGAATCGCAGCCGTGCCGGTCGTTCCGCATCAATTACACCACGCCGACCGACGAGAACCTCGTGCGCGGCATTCAGCTTTTGGGGGAAGTCGCAGACGACATGATCCGCTGAAAGCATCAATCTATGGAGGCGTCAGTTTACATGGAACCGGAAAAGACCGAAACCGCAAAAAAAATAATCTTCAGCGCGATCCAGCCGAGCGGCACCATCACGCTCGGCAATTACCTCGGCGCGCTGAAAAACTGGATTGAGCTGCAGGACGAATACGACTGCATTTACGCGCTGGCCGACCTGCACACCATCACGGTGCGGCAGGAGCCGGCCAAATTCCGCCGCAACACGCTGGAGGCCTACGCGCTGCTGCTCGCCTGCGGCATCGACCCGCAGAAAAGCCCGTTTTTTATTCAGAGCCAAGTGCCGGAGCATGCGCAGCTTGCGTGGGTCCTGAACTGCTACACCCAGTTCGGCGAGCTGCAGCGCATGACGCAGTTCAAGGATAAATCGCAGAAACACCCGGACAACGTCAACGCCGGCCTGTTCACTTATCCGAGCCTGATGGCCGCCGATATCCTCCTCTACCAGGCGGACCTGGTCCCGGTCGGAGTCGACCAGAAACAGCACATCGAGCTGACCCGCAATATTGCGGAACGCTTCAACGGCCTGTACGGCCAGACGTTCAAGCTGCCGGACGGGTATATTCCGGAAACGGGCGCGAAGATCATGTCCCTTCAGGACCCGACCCGCAAAATGAGCAAATCCGATGAAAACGTCAACGCCTCCATCGCGGTTCTCGACAGGCCTGAGGATATCGTGCGCAAGTTCAAGCGCGCCGTGACCGACAGCGAGGCCTGCGTGCGCCGCGCGCCCGGAAAAGACGGAGTCAACAACCTGATGGGCATTTACTCCTGCGTGACGGGGAAGAACGACGGGCAGATCGAGGCGGAATTTGCCGGCAGGGGCTACGGCGACTTTAAAACGGCGGTCGGCGAAGCGGTCGTGGAGCATTTGAGGCCCATTCGCGAGAAATTCGACGAATACATCAAGAACAGGGATTACCTGGAACAATGTTATTCCGAAGGAGCGCGGAAAGCGGAGGCGATCGCCCGCAGAACCCTGCGCAAGGCGATGAAAAAAGTCGGCTTCCTTCAGTAGAAGCCGGATCATCCGAAATCAGGAATCCCCCCGTCCGGCGTCCGGACGGGGGGATTCCTCAATATTTGTTTTGTTTTAGGCTCCTGACGTAGAAGAACTGAAGGATCAGGGAGGCGGTGAGCAGCTCGGCACACTCCCTGGTGCCTGTTCCCGTGACGGCGTTGTGAATCGCCGCGGCGACCGCGGCCGCCGAAAATGCCCACGCCAAAACCATCAATGCTCTGTTTCGCTGCATGAAATCCCTCCCATTCCGGCGGAGCGGCCGTTATCGCCTGAGGTAATCGAGGTTTCCCACCGTTTCGCCGTTCTGCCGGTAAACGCGAGGCACCCGTTTGGACACGCCGCACACCAGCTCATAGTTGATCGTTCCAACCTGCGCGGCCAGCTCGTCCACGGGGAGAGCGACTTCGCCGTCGCGGCCGAAGACGGTGACTTCATCCCCGGCCCGCACGCCCGGAATGTTCGTCACATCCAGCATCAGCTGGTCCATGCAGACCCGGCCGATGATCTTCGCCCGCCGCCCGCTCACCAGCATCTCCGCCGACTGAGACAGGACCCTGGGGTATCCGTCCGCGTATCCGACCGGCACCGTTGCAACTTTCGTTTCTTCACTTGAGGTAAACTTTCTCCCGTAGCTGACCGAGGTTTGCGCGGGGATCGTCTTGACCAGGGAGACAACGCTCTTCAGCTGCATTGCGGGAATCAGCGGCACGGGATTCCGGATGCGGTCCGACGGCATCAGCCCGTACAGGATCACGCCGGGGCGAACCATGTCGAGCTGCATTTCCGGGTAGTCGAGGATCGCGGCGGAATTCGCGCAGTGGCGGATGCGGAACCGAATCCCGCGCTGCTCCAGCCGGCCGATCCCGTCGAGAAAATTGCGGTACTGCATCTGCGTGTAGACGCGTCCGTCTTCCCCTTCGTCGGCGACCGCAAAGTGGGTGAAAATCCCTTCGGGATCAATTCCGGGAAATTTGCACGCGCGCTCGACTTCGTCCAGAGCTCCGGCATCGCGCTCCGGCTGCTGGTACAGAAAGCCGATCCGGCTCATGCCGGTGTCGAGCGAAACGTGCACTTTCACGGTCACGCCGGCTTTTACGGCCTGTCCGCTCAGCGCGGCCGCGTACTCGCCGCCGACCAGCGCCTGGGAAATATTCAGCCGCGCAAGCTCCGCCGCCGCTTCGGGCGGCGTATAGCCGAGGATCAGCACCGGCAGTTTCGCGCCCGCCCTGCGGAGCTGCCGCGCTTCCTCCAGATTGGAGACCGCGAACCAGTCCGCACCCAGCCTCCCGTACACTTCTGCGAGCCGCTCGGCCCCATGGCCATAAGCGTCCGCCTTGACCACGCAGCAGATTTTTGTTTTACTGCGCAGCCTTTTCCGGATTTCGCTGTAATTATGTTCGACGGCATCCAGGCTGATTTCCGCCCAGGTCCGTTTCAGAATATCATCCGTCATAGCGATTGCCAGCTTTCAGACTTCGTATTATTTAAAGTATTTTACGCCGGATTCGAACAGCTTCTGATCTTTTTCGCCCGGCACATTTTTGTAGAGATTTTTGCCCATCCGCTCGGAGTGGCTCATCTTGCCGAGAATGTGCCCGTCCGGGCTGGTGATGCCCTCCACGGCGCTGACCGAGCCGTTCGGGCTCCATTCGGCCGAGCCGCTGGGAACACCGTCCGGCGCGCAGTACTGGGTCGCAACCTGTCCGTTCGCGATCAGGGCATCCATCCCACCGTCCTCCGCGACGAAACGCCCTTCCCCGTGGGAGATCGGAACCGCGAACACGTCGCCCGCGTTCACCCCCGCGAACCACGGGGACTTGACGGAGGTCACGCGCGTGTAGACCATGCGCGAAATATGCCGCCCGATGCTGTTGAACGTCAGGGTCGGCGCGTGTTCCGACGGGGCTGTGATTCTGCCGTACGGGACCAGGCCCAGTTTAATCAGCGCCTGGAACCCGTTGCAGATGCCGAGCATCAGGCCGTCCCTTTCGGTAAGCAGCTGCTCAACGGCCTCCGCGACGCGCGGATTGCGGAAGGCCGTCGCAATGAACTTGCCGGAGCCGTCCGGCTCGTCGCCCCCGGAGAAGCCGCCGGGAATCATGATGATCTGGGAGAGGGAAATCGCTTCCGACATTCGCCGGATGGTCTCCTCGATATCATTCGGCGTCAGATTGCGCACCACCAGAACCTCCGGCAGGGCGCCGGCCCTTTCGAACGCGCGGGCGCTGTCATACTCGCAGTTTGTACCGGGGAACACCGGAATGAACACGCGCGGCTTTGCCGCCTTGATTGCGGGAACGGAGGAATTCCGGCTTTTAAACAGAGGAATATCGCGGATTTCAACTTCCGGAGCCGCTGTTGGGAAGATGTTATCCAGCGTTCCGTTCCACGCGGCGATCAGCCGGTCGAGGTCCAGCGAACACTCGCCGAGTTTCACCCGCGGCTCCTCGATCGTGTCACCCAGCGTGAGAAAAGCCTGATCCAGCAAGGGAGTCTCTCCGCTCACTTCCACGAGAATCGCGCCGGACGCCGGTGCGAACAGGCAGCGGTGATTCAGAACCGCCGGATGAAACCGGAAGCCGATCTTGTTCCCGAAGCACATGCGCGCAATCGCCGCCGCCGCTCCGCCCTCGCGGACGACCGACGCGGAAAGCACGCCGTTTTCCCCGATCAGGCGGGTCACGGAGGCGTAATAGGATTTCAGCTTCCGCCAGTTGGGCAGCAGGGTGTCCGGGTCCTCCGGCAGAGGCAGCAGCAGAACGCGGGAACCGGCCTTTTGGAATGCCGCCGAGACGGTTCTGCTCTTTTTCGTCATTGTGACTGCAAAGCTGACCAGTGTGGGCGGAACGTGGATCTCCTCAAAGGTTCCGCTCATGCTGTCCTTGCCGCCGATGGCAGGAATGCCGAGCCCGATCTGCGCGGAAAACGCGCCGAGCAGGGCGGCGGCGGGTTTGCCCCAGGTCCTGGGGTCGTCCGTCATCCGCTCAAAATACTCCTGAAAAGTCAGGCGCGCTTTGAGCGGGTCGGCGCCGGCCGCCGCCAGCTTCGACAGGCTTTCCACCACCGCGTAGGCCGCCCCGTGGAACGGGGAGAAGCGGGAGACGCCGGGGATGAAGCCGTAGCTCATCGCCGTCGCGTCGTCGCTTTCGCCGGAAACCGGCAGCCCGGCCACCATGGCTTCCTCCGGCGTGAGCTGATAGGTTCCGGCG
The DNA here is from genome assembly GCF_004103755.1 of Caproiciproducens sp. NJN-50. Lineage (NCBI taxonomy): Bacteria > Bacillati > Bacillota > Clostridia > Eubacteriales > Acutalibacteraceae > Caproiciproducens > Caproiciproducens sp. NJN-50. The sequence goes on from NZ_CP035283.1 coordinate 600,145, forward strand.
AAGGGCATCAGCACGGTTTCGGCGCCGATGCTGGAGTCAAAACGCTCGGAAAGCCCTTTCTGGCCGCAGACCTCCAGCCGGGAAAGGTTGATTTCAAACGCCTGCTCCAACGGGAGATCCGCGAGGCATTCCGGAACCTTAGCGCGGTAGTTGCCCTTCGGGTCCACGGCGGAAATCAGGGCGTCGGCGTTCTGAGTCACGCCGTTCGTGTCGAGAAACGAGCGGGCGAGATCGACGATCCTGTCGCCGCGCCACGTCATGCGAAGCCGGGAGGTTCCCGTCACTTCCGCGACGGCGGTCGCGCTCAGATTTTCACGGGCCGCGGCTTCGATAAAGGCACCCAGGTCGCCGGGGTCCAGCACGACCGCCATGCGTTCCTGCGATTCGGAAATGGCAAGCTCCGTCCCGTCAAGTCCCTCGTATTTTTTCGGAACCCTGTCCAGGTCGATGTCGAGCCCTTCCGCCAGCTCGCCGATTGCGACGCTGACGCCGCCTGCGCCGAAATCGTTGCAGCGTTTGATCCTCCGTGCGACAGCCGGGTCGCGGAACAGGCGCTGGATTTTGCGCTCGGTGGGCGGATTGCCCTTCTGCACCTCCGCGCCGCAGACCTCGATGGACTGCTCCGTGTGCGCCTTGGAGGAGCCGGTGGCTCCCCCGCAGCCGTCGCGCCCGGTCGCGCCGCCCAGCAGGACGATCACGTCGCCCGGAACCGGAACGCCGCGCACCACGTTTTCTTTTGGGGAAGCGCCGATTACCGCGCCGATTTCCATGCGCTTCGCAACGTAACCGGGGTCGTAGAGTTCCGTCACCTGACCGGTCGCCAGACCGATCTGGTTGCCGTAGGAGCTGTAACCCTGTGCCGCGCCGGTCGTGATCTTGCGCGTCGGCAGCTTGCCTTTCCGCGTCTTTTCGAACGGAACGCGCGGATCGCCGGAGCCCGTGACACGCATGGCCTGATAGACGTAAGCCCTGCCGGAGAGCGGGTCGCGGATCGCGCCGCCGAGGCAGGTCGCCGCGCCGCCGAACGGTTCGATTTCCGTCGGGTGGTTGTGGGTCTCGTTCTTAAACTGCACCAGCCATTTCTGCACCTGCCCGTCCACCGTGACAGGCACCTCGACCGAACAGGCGTTAATTTCCTCGCTCTCGTCCAGATCGGGGAGCAGGCCGCGTTTCCGCAGCAGCTTCATTCCGATGACGGCCATGTCCATCAGGGAAACCGGTCGGTCGGTCCTTCCGTAGACCTCGTCCCTTGCGTGATAGTATTCCGCGAGTGCATCCTCGATCGCCATGCTGAGCGCGGAACGCTCGACCGTAATCCTATTCAGGCGGGTCAGAAACGTCGTGTGGCGGCAGTGGTCGCTCCAGTAGGTGTCGATCACGCGCAGCTCCGTCACGCTGGGGTCCCGCTTCTCGGCGTCGCGGAAATAGTTCCGGCAGAACAGAAGGTCTTCCCGGCTCATGGCAAACCCCATGGACTGATGATACTCAAAAAGCCGCCCTTCGTTCCAGGAGATGAATCCTTCCACACGAACGACATCCTCAGGCGCCTTTGCCTCGGATTCGAGTGTTTCCGGCTTGCTCATGGAAGCAAGGCGGCTTTCAACCGGGTTAATCAGATAATTTTCGATTTTAATCAGGTCCTCGTGGCGCAGACCCTTGACCGCAACGAGCTTTGCAGTGGTAACCTGAGGCCGCTCGCCCTGTGTCAGCAGCTGAACGCACTGGGCGGCGGAATCCGCCCTCTGGTCATACTGTCCCGGCAGATATTCCATCGCGAAAGCTTCGTAGCCTTCGGGCAACGGATATTCCTCTTCATACACGAGGTCCACGTTCGGCTCCGAAAGGATCGTATCCCTCGCCGCGGCGTATTCTTCTCCCTTGATTCCGGAAAGGTCGTAACGGTTGACAATTTTGACGTCCTCCACGGCGGTAAGCCCCAGGTTTTCCATCAAATCCGTCCTGAGCTGCCGTGCTTCCCCATCAAATCCAGGCCGCTTTTCCACAAAAACACGGATGACTTCTGACATTTTTTCCCCCATTCCGCCGGACAGCCGGCTGAATTTCGATCCGATCCCTGATTCAGATTTCATACAGCTTATTTTAGCATAACCGGCGTGGATAGGAAAGGGCGAAATGCACCAATTTTCGCCTTTCGCCGTGAAAGGGATTGACGTTCCAAAGCCCGGCGGAAAACGGCCTACGAAATTTTTGCCGCCGCCTGCATCAAAGCTGAGGCGAGCTTTCCGGCGGAAGCAATGCTGGAAGATTCATTTTCGACCACGACCGCAAAGGCAAGCGGGGTTTTTGCATCGGAGGAGAAGCCGACCATCCAGCAGTTTGGTTTTTTCCCATTACCGACCTCCGCCGTCCCGGTTTTCGCACAGACCTTCATGCCGGGAAACAGGGAGTCGCCGTATTCCGAAGTGACGTTATAGCGCAGGTAGGTGGTCAGTTTCGAAGCTGTTTCGGCGCTGACCAGCGGTTCGCCCGTCTGCGCCGAACCGGTCTTCGTGTGAATACCGAGGGAATTGCTCACGTTCTGGATCAGATACGGCTGTGTATAGGTTCCGCCGTTCGCAACCGCGCCCATCAGAAGCATCATATGGTAAGGGTTGGCGAGGTCTGTGAATTGCCCCACGCCGGACCAGCCGAGTTCCTGCGGCTGTGCGCCGCTTACGCTGTAAGTGCTTTTGGCAGAGGGGATTCCCTCCAGAGAGAAGGAGCGGTTGAAGCCCATTTTATTTGCCATGGCGGTCATCTCATCCGCGCCAAGCTCAATGGCGATCTGGGAAAACGCGACGTTGGAGGACTTTGCGAGCGCTTTCTTGAAGCTGAGCTTCCCGTAGGCCCTGACGTCGGTGATCTTATTCCCGTTGATGGTCACGCTGCCGCTGCAGTTCCAGGTGCGCTCGTCCAGATCCGGAATTTTTTCGATGGCGGCGGCCGAAGTCACCACTTTGAAAATGGAACCGGGCGTCAGGGAGGAGGAGAGGACCTTATTCACAAACACGCCGTTATATTTGCCCGTTTTGTCGGTCGTCAGGTCCTTCGGGGGATTCGCGGGGTCGTAGTCCGGCGTGCTGACCATGCAGAGCAGCTCGCCGGTTTTATAGTTATAAAGGGTGGCCGCGCCGTTCCGGCTGCCCAGCTTCTGCCGGGCCAGCTTGCACAGGCTGCTGTCAAGCGTCAGGCGGATGTCGCTTCCCGCCGTTTTTCCGGTGGGGGTGGCAAGGCCCGTCACGGGATTGTAGCCGGACAGCTCCGCGCGGAAGCTGTACTGCACACCGGTGGAAATATAGCCCGCCGTGTCCCCGACCGCGTGCAGCATCGCCCGGCGGACGGTTTCGTCCGAGTTGTAGACGCGCTTGCCGTTTGAGGTTTCGGCGAGGACCGTGCCGTTCCGGTCCAGTACCCGCCCTTCGGCGGATACCGAGCTTTCGCCGGAAATGTGCTTGTTGAACGGCTGAACGGCCCAGTTGCCGCCGTTTACAAAAAGCCCGTAAAGGAATACGCACAAGCCGGCGAGGAAGCCGATGCACAGGAAATACAGGATAAACGAACGCGTTCCGGTCGTCCTCATGATTTTTTCCTCCTTCTCGCCGCGTAGGTGCGTTCATCCCCGGCCTTGATGAACGCGAGCAGCCCCCAGACGGACACCATGCTGGAGCCGCCCATGCTGACGAACGGGAGCGTGACCCCGGTCAGGGGGAGGACGTCGGTCGCGCCGAAGATGTTCAGGCAGGTCTGGAACAGCAGCATGCCCGCCGCCGCGCAGGAGGAGATGGAGTAAAGCGCGGAGCGGCTGCGGGTCGCGTCGGAGCGCGCGTAGAGCAGAAGGCCCGCGATCGACAGCACCACGACCAGCGCCAGGATCAGGCCGAGTTCCTCGCAGAGCATGCCGAAAACCAGGTCGCTCTGGGCGGCAAACACCGATTTCAGGCTGCCGCGCCCCAGCCCGACGCCGAACAGGCCGCCGGAAGCGGAATAGCTCAGCACCCTGGTCTGCTGGTAACCCTCGTCGCCCGCGTGTTCCCACACGTGCCCCCAGACCGCGAACCGCTGCGCGACGTAGGGCCGGAATTTCAGGATCAGAAACGCGCCGAGGCCCGCCACCGCGCAGATCAGCGCGATGGTCCGCAGGCTGCCGGAACGCATGAAAGCGATGATCAGAAACGTCACGAAGAAAATGCAGGCCGTGCCAAAATCCTTCATCAGGAACAGCGCGCCCATGCACACGGCGGAAAAGCCGATGAATCCCGTCAGGTTCTGGGCGGTCTGGAGCCTGTCCAATGTGGAGGCGCCGACAAAGATAAAGGCGATTTTGACCAGCTCCGACGGCTGCAGGGTGACCGGGCCGAGCTCGATCCAGTTTTTCGCGCCGTTATATTCCCTGCCCAGAACCAGATTGGCCGCGAACAGCAGCAGGGCCAGTACGCCGATTGCGGCGCGCCAGCGCATCGCCCGGTCGAGGTCCCCCAAAAACCAGATCATGAGGCAGAACAGCACGATCCCCGCCGCCAGCGCCGCGAGCTGGACCCAGGTGTTTTTCACGCCGGTCCCGCTCAGCAGAAGAATGCCGACGCCGCTGCTGAAAAAGGCGATGGTTTCCAGCTCGAAGCTGACCCGCCCCAGAACCTTGATCGAAAAGAAATAAAGTCCCCATTCCAGGAGCAGAAGGATCCCCAAAGGAATCAGCGGCAGAACGTCCGGCTTTGCGCCGGCAAAACAGGCCTGTCCGCCCAGAAGGAGCTGGGCGACCGTCACCGCGCGCATCAGAGAGGAAGGGGAGGCGGCCGGCCTGCGCGGGCGTTTGGACGGCTTCAGGCCGCTGACGTCCGCGGTGCGTTTGAGCATCAGGGCGGTGGAACCCATCGCGATGGAGTCTCCCGGGAGGACGGACGCGTTCTGACGGACCTTTGTCCCGTTGATGAACGTGCCCGCCTTGGAATTGGTATCGGTTACGAGCCAGCCGCTTTCGCGGCGGAACAGGACCGCGTGCGCGCGGCTGACGGTCGCGTCGTCCAAAATGATGTCGCAGCTGCGGCTGCGTCCGATGGAATTTTCCCAGTACAGGACCGGGATTACCTCATGCGTCGTCATATCTTCCAGAACAACGACGGGGTCCTCGCGCCTGCGCCCGGTCCGCAGGGAAGAAAAGCAGCGGAGCGCCACGACGGTGCCGATCAGCGCGACGGCGACCCGGGCCGCAAACAAAAGGATGGATTCTGCGCTGCCAAGTGCGGATAGAATCGAATTCAAGAAAGGACCTCCTTTCGGTTCATGAAATATTATAGCGATATTCCGCCGCAAAGTAAACGGGGAGCCGCCCGGATGCGGAATCAGAGGACGGCCCCGTGTTTTTACTGCTTCAGCACTCCAAGATGGCTCATCAGCTTGGGAAGGCAGGCTTCAAATTCCAGCCCGAAGCCGCCGTCCCTTCCGCTTTCCCTTGTTCTGCGGATGCAGTCCGCCGTAAAGTCGACGGCAAGCTGCATGGCCGCGCTTTGATGCATCCCCCGAAGCAGCCCGGCGATCATTGCGGCGCCGAACAGGTCCCCGGCACCCGGCCACTCTCCGCCGATGCGGTGTGAAAATGCATAACTGGCGTTTCCGCTTTCGGAGTCATAAACCGCGGAACCCATCAGGTCCGGGCTGAACCAGACCCCTGTCGCGACCGCGCTTTTCGCCCCCAGGGAACACACGCCGCGCAGTACGTTTTCCACCGTCTTTCGGTCCCAGGGGCCCCGGTGCTCCCGTTCCCCCAGCAAAGCCGCAGCGTCCCCGACCGGAAGGATCGCAAGGCCGGCCTGCGCGCAGAACCGCCGGGCCAGCTTTGTTTCTTCCGGCGCGGGCCCGGATCTGTTTTCTCTTCCGTTCCACCCGGAAGATCCCAGCAGGACCAGATTATCCTTTTCCCGGAATGCGTTCAGAAAATGAGAAAAAACGCCGGCCTGCTTTTCCGTTTCGGGAAATCCGAAGATCACGGCGTCGAACGAATATCCCAGTTTCTTCCATTGATCCGCACAGGCGGGAAGCTCCCCGCTCAGGTCCCTCCTGAGGTCCTCCGCCGCCGGCGACGGTTCAAAACAGGCCGGAGCCAGACAGACCTCGATCCCGGCGGCGGCAAGGACCGGCAGCGCCGCCGCCATGGAACGCCTCCCTGTCCCGCATACGGTGCCGACCAGCGCCGCGCGTTTCCTTTCGTTCATCATTATCCCTCCAAACCGTAATACTTTTACAATAAACGGAGGGGAGAAGGGATTCAAGGAGAAAAATGCAGATTGACAAAAAGAAAACGGCCACCGAAAAGGTGGCCGCGCTTCATTTCCGCTCCGCAATCTCTCCCGCCCGTTTGTAAATACTGTGCGGCGGAATCCATCCGCGCACCATCGAAAGGGGATAAACGGTCGTTTCCCTGCCGACGATCGTCCCGGGGTTCAAAACGGAGTTGCATCCGATCTCCACATGGTCGCCCAGCATGGCGCCGATCTTGCGCAGGCCCGTCTCAATCCGCTCGCTGCCCGTGTGGATCCACACGTCGGTTTTGTCGGATTTAATATTGGAGGTGATGGACCCGGCGCCCATATGCGCCTTGTACCCCAGAATGGAGTCTCCGACATAGTTATAATGCGGAACCTGAACGCCGTCGAACAGAATCACGTTTTTCAGCTCCGTGGAGTTGCCGACGACGCAGTCGGCGCCGACCAGCGCGTTTCCCCTGACGAATGCGCATTGGCGCACTTCGGTGCGGGGGCCGATGATCGCGGGCCCGTGCAGATAGGCGGAATCGAACACGGCGGCGGTCCGGTGCACCCAGATGTTCTCCCCCCGGCGTTCGTATGCTTCCGCGGACAGGCTGCCGCCGATCTGGAGGATCAGCTCCCCGATTTTCGGCAGCGCCTCCCACGGGTAGCCCAGCGTGCTCAAAAGAGGCGCCGCGGCGGTATGGGACAGATCAAACAGGCTGCAAATTTCAGCGGGTTCAAACATATTCATGATCTCCTTTGTTTCACGATCCGTCCCTATTATAATACTTTTCCGAGTCCGGTCAATCCTCAGCCGTCCCCGGACACCATCTTTTTCAGTTCCAGCAGGTCGCTGGTGGTGATGCCGCCGTCCCCGTTTAGGTCCGCCGCGCGGCGGAGATCGGATTTCAGCGTGCCGGAGCCCGTCAGGTAGCTGTAAAGCGCCCTGCAGGCCGCGCCGTTCGGGGAGCCGCAGCGCGTCAGGTCCCCGGGAATGATGGCCGTGACACGGTTCTGAAGGGTGCCGTCTGGATTTTCAACGGTCAGGACATCTCCCGTGCAGACGGCTCCGCTTTGCCGGGCGCTGCCTGCGGAACTCTGAACCGTCAGCCGGGAGCCGGCTACGCCCTGTTCCGAAAGCTGGTCCTCCAGATCCGACACCGTGACGGGTCCGCTGAATTCGTAATAACCGCCGTTTCCCGGTAAGGCCGTCTCCGCGGTTGAAGAAGCGGAGGACTCCGGTAAGCCCTGAGACGATTCCGGCTCGCTTCTTTCTTCTTCGGAAGAGTTTCCGGCGGAAACTTCGGAGGAGCTTCCCGCGGATTCCTCGGAGGATGGCCCCGCCGGGCTTTCCGGATTGACGTTGACGAACGACTGATACAGATTTCCCGCATGATCGTATATTCTGACGATGTCGCCGTCGTCCAGCGGCCCGGATGTTCTGGGATTGCCGTCTTTGTCCGTCACGGTCACGGACACTCCGGGGTCGAAAGCCAGCATTTCTTCCCTGACCGACTCGACCGTTGCGCCGTCCCCGAACCAGTGTTCCGTATATCCGGAGGGAACGTTCTGATTTGCAGTTTGTTGTGCGTGAATTGCAGCGGATGGAATCACGGCCAGAAAAAGGAGGATCACTAAAATGGACAAGAACCCCTTTTTTTCGATCGTTTTCTTCATAATCTCCCATCCTTCCCCGTCTGATCGTACCACTCTTTCGTTTCAGGCATAATGATTTGTGGAATACATTCACTTTGATAAATAACATATGAATTTTTTGAGATTAGATTATGCAAAAATACAGACGGAGTTTCTTATGATGGAAGGGTAAAGACGGCTGGAAGTGCGACCGGCCCTCTTGGCATGAAAGGAGCTGGAACTTAATAAATCGATCCACGCGATAGAGGTATTTTGGGGGCGCGCTGTTTCCGGAGGCAGATAAGCCATGTAAAAAAGGCAAAAACCGGCATTCGCCGGTTTTTGCCTTTTTGGGGAGGAGTTGTATTGAAAAGGTGTGGCAGATCCTGCCACGAGACTTGTAATCATAGATTATGGTCGAAATCAGAAAATGAATGTGATAAATTACCATCTTTCATTTCTTCGCTTACAGTATAACGCCATGGTTCTTTGATGTCAACGGCTTTCCCGAATTCGTCAGAAGAATCTACTCTTTGTATAAAACGTAGGAATAAATAAAACATTTTTAGTAATTATTCACTACGCGCCGAATCAGGTCTGCAACGGTTTTCCGCAATCTGCAGGCGTGGCTTGTATTATGCGGCGGGCGATGGTACACTAGACGGATAAAGGAAAGCAGAACGGAGAAAAAAATGGAACTGGAAAAAAATCAGATAATTGAACTTGCGATAACGGGATATACCTCTGAAGGCAACGGCGTCGGACGGTATCGCGGTATCGCCGTTTTTGTTCCGCAGGCGGCCGCCGGGGACCTGCTGTCGGTCAAGATCGTAAAGACTGCCAAAAACTACGCGTTTGGCAGGGTGGAAAAGATCCTTTCCCCTTCCAAGGACCGGATCCCATCGGATTGCCCGCAGTTTTCCCGGTGCGGGGGATGCGCATTCCGCCACATCAGCTACGAGGCGGAGTGCAAAGCCAAGCAGCAGCGCGTTCAGGACGCGGTCGAACGGATCGCCGGATTCCACTTTGCCGTGCTGCAGCCGATTATCTGCGCGGACCGTCCGGACCGTTACCGCAACAAGGCTCAGCTGCCGGTCGGCGGCGGGCCGGGCGGAGAAATCAACCTGGGCTTTTATGCTTCCCGGAGCCACCGAATCATCGACTGCGGCGAATGTCTGCTGCAGCCGGAGGTGTTCGCGGCGGCGGAGGACGCGTTCCGAGAATGGGAAAGACAGACCCGGGAGGATGTCTATGACGAAAAAACCGGCAGGGGGCATCTCAGGCACCTTTTCCTCCGTCTGGCGGAAGCTACCGGAGAAGTGATGGCATGCGTCGTGGTAAATGGAAACGGCGTTCATCGTGAGCCGGAGCTTGTGGAACTGCTGAAAAAGAAGGTCCCGGGCCTGAAGAGCGTTGTCGTCAACAACAACCGCGAGCGCACCAACGTGATTCTCGGCCCGAAGTGCCGCACGGTCTGGGGACAGGATACGATCACGGACGAACTGTGCGGGCTGAGGTTTCGCATTTCGCCGCTGTCCTTTTATCAGGTAAACCGCAGACAAGCGGAACGCCTTTACGGGCTGGCGGCGAAATACGCGGGACTGAGCGGCGGGGAAACCGTGCTGGACCTTTATTGCGGTACGGGGACCATCGGGCTTTCCATGGCGAAGAACGCCGGAAAAGTCGTCGGGGTGGAGATTGTGCCGCAGGCTGTGGAAGATGCGAAACGCAACGCGGCGGAGAACGGGATCGATAACGCCGAATTTGTCTGCATGGATGCCGCAAAGGCCGCGGATATGCTGAAAAACCGCGGGGAAAAACCGGACGTCGTCATTCTCGACCCGCCTCGCAAAGGCTGTGACGAAGCGCTGATCGGCTGCGTGGCGCAGATGGCGCCGCAGCGCGTGGTTTACGTCTCCTGCGATCCTGAAACGCTGGCGCGGGATCTGAAGCGTTTCGCTCTTCTCGGATATAAAACCATGCAGGTTACGCCGGTCGATTTGTTTCCCCGCACCGCGAATTGTGAAGTTTGCTGCCTGCTGACGAAACAGGCGTTATGAGATGATAGACGTCTGTATGGATGAAGAGGCTGAAAGGAGACGGCCGGGTTGAAACAAATAGAAAACAGAAGGAGTATCCGTAAATATCAAAATAGAAAAGTTGAAAAAGAAAAGATTGTTCAAATACTGGAAAGTGCCAGGCTGGCACCCTCCGGAAGCAATACGCAGCCTTGGACATTCATTGTCGTGGAATCGGAGGATACGAAAGAAAAGCTGACCATTGCCGACCATAATCAAACCTGGATGATGACGGCTCCAATCTTTATTGTGTGCGTAGCGGATATTCGGTGCCGCATTTCCGCGGATGCTGGGATCAGGCTGGATGAGAACAGCGCTGAGCCGGAACTTAAGCAGATTATTCGGGATACTGCAATCGCTATCGGGCATCTACTGCTTGAAGCGGAAAATCAGGGACTGGGGGCCTGTTGGACGGCATGGTTTGAACAGGGCGATGTCAGGCCTATTCTGAACATACCGGAAGATAAATATGTGTGCGGGATCATTACGGTGGGATATGGCGGCGAGACGCCAAAACGGCGGCCGAGAAAAGCAATGGAAGAAATCGTAAGATATGAAACATGGTGATGATACAGTTGGAAGAAGCGGCTGCGCGATTGAGTTGTACAGAAGGTCGAAGCCGCCGTGCCGTCCATGAAAACAGGTCTCCAGACCGAAAATTCCGAAGATTGGAGAATGAGCATGGAAATTAAAAAATTGATATCCTTTATCGAAGAGTCTGAAAAGCTGAAATCTGTTGTTCGGACGGCATGGACAAGCGATGGGCGCAGAGAAAGCACCGCCGAACACTCCTGGCGTCTTGCCCTTTTTGCCGGCGTTCTGTCTGATTCTTTCCCTGAACTGGATTTGTCAAAAATTTTGTTGATGAGCCTGATTCACGATATCGGTGAAATTTATGAAGGTGACATTTCCGCCGCGTCATGTCCCGACAAAAGAGCAAAATATGCGGCGGAATACCAGGCGGCCCAATCCGTTTTTGCAATTCTTCCGGAGCCGCAGGCCGGCCGGCTGATGGATATCTGGATGGAATACAATGACAACTCCACACCGGAGGCGAAGCTGGTGAAGGCTTTGGACAAAGCGGAAACGATCATCCAGCATAACCAGGGGAATAATCCGCCTGATTTTGATTATCAATTCAATCTGGAATATGGCAAGGAATATTTCCAATCCGACGATAGATTAAAGCCGCTTCGGTCAATGATCGATGAAAAGACGAGACAAAGGATGGCGATAGGACGGCCCGGCTTTTGAAAGCCTGGACAAGGTGGAGGCGGGATGAGTGAAAGAATATTCGATCGGGCGGACAGGGCACGTTCTTCGCTATCATGATCTTCCCGGCAAAGAGATGCCGATCCTTTTTATCCACGGACTCGGATGCGCGGGCTCGTTCGATTATCCCGAGGCTGCCGTTCAGGGTTCCCTGAGGAATCACCGCCGTATTCTCGTCGATCTTTTAGGCGCCGGTTACAGCGACAAGCCTGACGACTTCGGCTATGCCGTCGAGGATCATGCGGAATACCTGCTGGAATTCATCGACCATTTGAACCTTGGCCCGTTTATCCTGTTCGGCCATAGCCTGGGCGGGGCGATTGCCATTGCCCTCGCGGACAAATGCAGGGACAGGCTTCATCAGATTATTTTAAGTGAATCGAATTTGGACAAAAGCTCTCAAGGATCGACGAGCGGATACATCGCCGGGTTTAAGATGGAGGACTTTATCGGTCAGGGATTCAGCGGGCTGATAAAGGACAGCCGCGAAAACGGAAACGGAATGTGGGCGGCGTCCATGTCCGCATGGCTTCCTAAGGCGGCCTATTTGATCTCTAAATCGGCTTCCGAGGGAGGAAATCCGTCATGGAGAAGCGTATTATATTCGCTGGGGTGTCAGAAGACTTTTATTTTTGGCGAAAATTCTCTGCCTGACCCGGATGTGCAGGTCCTGAAAGAGCACGGCGTCCAAATTGAAATCGTGAAACAGGCCGGTCATTCCATGGCGTGGGAAAATCCGGGGGGATTGGCCTCCGCCATCAGCCGGGGGATTCAGTCCGCAAAATAGCCGGGTCCCGGCAGCCGCACGCGTTCTTAAATAAAAAGGCGGGCTGAAAATCATGTTTTTCAGCCCGCTTTTTTTGGTGACCGTTGCTCCCCGACGATCTGGGGATACTGTGCTTGCAAAAGCGGCGGCCATTATCGGACTGTAACCCGATAATGGCCGTTCTTGAGGGGGCTCTTATAAACTTTTCGGGTGGAGACTGGGGAGATTAAACGTCCTTGCGCACCATGTGGGTTACGCGAAGAGTGCTTTCGCTGGCGTGGTCGGTGAAAAAGGCCTCGTAGGCTTCCAGGGGCGGCTTCTTTCCGACGGCGATACCGATGGCGGCGGCGATCAGCGAGCAGCCGCAGGAAACGATGAAGACCGGAAGACCCAAAGGCGTCCCTTTAATCATGCAGAATATATAAACCACCATGCCGACGATCATGGAGGCAAAGGCGGCGAGGTTGTTCATGCGCTTCACGTACAGCCCCAGCCAGACGGAGGCGAAGAACATGGTGCCGAATGCGCCGTACACGTAGGTGAATCCGTTTGCGAGAAGGGTAAACTGGCCGATCGCGCAGAGAACGGCCAATACGCCGAGGGAGAGGATCGTGATGCGGAGCTGCTTGGTGGTTTTTTCGTCTTCTTCGCCGGAAGCCTCTTTCCCCTGCAGGACGCGCTTGATGTCGTAGATCAGCGAAGTGGAGCAGTGGAGCAGCATGGAGTTGGCGGTCGATACGGCCGCCGCGCAGATGGCGGTCAGGGCCAGCGCGCCCAGGACCGGGTTGATGTTGCTTTTAATCAGGCGCGGGAACATGTAGTCGCTTGTGATGCCCTGTGGCAGGCTGGGCATGAGCATTTTTCCTCCCATGCCGATCACGACGAGGGGAATAAAGACAAAAACGAGGAGAATCAGAACGATAAACATTTGCTCCGCGGCGGTTTTCGCATTGCGGGGCGCCATAAAACGTGAGACCCAGTGAGGCGCGACCGTGGACCCGAAGCAGTTGGATAAAAAGTAGGAAACCAGGGTGCTGGCGCCGAAAGTGCCCCATGAGCTGCCGAGAATTCCCTTTTCGAGCGGAGCGCCGCCTTCCAGGGTCGGGGCGGTGGTGGTGGCGAAATTCTGGATGATATTGCCGATTCCGCCGCAGTTCTGCAGAACCGCAACCATTGCGGCGATGACGCCGATCAGAATGAGCGCGGCGTTGAGGGTATCGGTCGCCGCGACGGATTCAAACCCGCCCATGCAGGTAAAAATCAGAAGGATCATGAAAAACAGGACCGCGAAATTATATGGGATTCCCGTAATAGTTGAAAAGACGATCCCAAACCCCTGGACCTGAATGTAGGAAAAGACAAAATAGCCGATCAGCTCGATCACGGCGGAGAAAATCTGGATGGGGCTTTTTTCGGTATAGGGGTCGTAGCGCAGATGCATATATTCGGGGAAGGTGCGGCACGGAACCTCTGGGCGGCGGATCTTGTAAGCAACCAGCGGCATCAGGGCCGTGGCCAGGAACCAGCCGGCGACCCAGCCGAAAACGGCGCTGACGCCGCGGGAATAAATATTGCCGGGCACGCCCATGACGGACGCCACGGAGAGCCAGGTGGCCATCGTCGTGCCGACTCCGAGCAGAAGGCCCATTTTGTTGCCACCGGTTGTGAAATCGGTCATGGTCTCGACTTTTTTGCTGCTGACCAGGGATGTTACGATAATAAAGGCAAAATATAAAATAAATACCCAAATATAAATACTCATCGGAATTCCTCCCTCATTTTACTACACGAAAGCCTCTGGCTTATTTTTTTGTATCCGGCGCTTTCTTCGCATCCGGATTGCAGGTAAACAAATGGCCGGTTGCGCCCAGCCGGGAGAGACCTGTCCTTTCGATTACGATGGCAACGCCGAGGTAGATGATAAGACCGGCAATAAGGACAAGGATCCATGCGATGAAGGGAAACAGGGAAACCATAAGAACTCCTCTCTTTCATTCATGATTTGTTTTGCTCCGCATCGTGCGATGCAGGCTGCCGCTCCAAGCGGCCGCGGAAATGACGGTATGGTTCTGCGAATCGGAACATTGAATGTTGTTTTGAAAGGATGGCCGCCTCAAGCGTCCGGGAGGACAACCCGCCAGCCGCCTTCCTGCTTTCCCGCCTCCTTATGTTTGATCGTATTGATACACCTGACATTTAAAGCAAATTCAATGCCAGTATGTTGATTGGGGAAATTTTGATCCGATCCGATTTCAATCGATTGATTCCCAAATTGTAAATATGATATAATAATTTGCGGCAAACGGACCTGAGTTTGATGAATGTTTAAAGAAAGCGGGTGGAATGGTGGAAGTAAACGAGTTCTATGAAATGATGCTGGACAACATTCCGTATGGGATCTATATTTTGGATGCAAAGGGTAAGTACATCTATGTCAACAGCACCTATGTACGGACTCTGAACATGAGCAAGGCTGAACTGCTGACTTACAACGTGCACGACTTTCTTAAAACCGGTCTGATCACCTTCTGCATCTCGGACATTGTTTACCAGAAAAAGCGGCATGTCGCGATGTTTCAGGATATTCACAGCGTGGGAAACCAGGGGAACACTTCCTTCCGGCAGCTGGTGATTTCCAATCCCGTCCTCGGCCCGAACGGAGAGGTGCAGAACATTATCGCGCTGTGCAAATCGCTGGATTCCCTGAACGAATTCTACAATGAGGCCGCCATGAGCAACGGGGTGTCTTCCTTCGCGCGGCCTGTGCAGCCGATTCCCAGCGGCGAGTCGGTGATTGCCGAGAGCAAGGCGATGAAGGATATTCTCGCCATGGCGAAAGAAGTGGCAAATGTGGACGCCTCGATTTTGATTACGGGGGAGTCGGGGACCGGCAAGGAGGTCATCGCCCAGTATATCCACCAGAGCAGCAGGCGCTCCGGCAAAAAAATGGTTGTCATCAACTGCGCGTCTCTGCCGGAAAACCTGCTGGAAGCCGAGCTGTTCGGCTATGAGAAGGGCGCCTTCACCGGAGCGTCCCCCAATGGGAAAGCCGGGATGTTCGAAATGGCGGACGGCGGCACGCTTTTTCTGGATGAGGTCAATTCCCTGCCCTACTCCCTGCAGGGAAAGCTGCTGCGGGCCATTGAAACGAAAAATATTCAGAGGATCGGTTCCACTCACAGCAAGCAGGTGGATTTCCGCCTGATCTCCGCGACCAACGAGGACCTCTGGAAAGCCGTCGCGGAGAAGCGGTTCCGGGCCGATCTGTTTTTCCGTCTCAACGTGATCCCCCTGCCCCTTGTGCCCCTGCGGGAACGCAGGGAAGACATCGTTCCCCTAGCCCTTCATTTTTTGAATTATTACAACAATAAATACAACAAAAATAAGAATTTTACGGAAGCGACGATCGCGAATATTCTGGAATACCCCTGGTATGGCAACGTGCGTGAATTAAAGAATTTTGTGGAACGTTCCGTTGTGATGAGCGCCGGTGACTATATTGAAATCAACGACATTGGCGCAATCGCGGCAAACTCTGACTTTTCATCGATCCATCGGCCCCTGATCCCGCTTCAGAGCGCTCCCACCCGTTTTGACACCATGATGCAGCAGGGGGTTTCACTGGAGCAGTATGTTTCTCAGTGCGAGTGCGAATACCTGAACTTCGCGATGGAACGCTTTCAGAGCACTTATGCCGCCGCCAAGGCGCTGGGAACGAGCCAGTCCGCCATTATGCGCAAGAAAAGGAAATACCATCTGAAGTGATCCGGCCGCTCCGAAGCGCGGAGGATTGATTTCAATTTCAGCGGTCGGAACAGCCCGGCTTTTGGGATATCTTGATGACGGAAAAAGAGGAACCGTGCAGAATGATCTGGAATTCTGCACGAATTTTTTATATTATTACAGATTCGTATTGTACTATGTTTCTATAAAATTAAAATTCCTTCAGGCTTCCGGCGGAGGCTGAATTTTCCGCCGGAAGCCGCCCGGCCGCATCCAATCGTCAATCCCTGACAGTCAGACGCGGATAATGCATCCGTCACCCTGCGTGAGTCCTCCGCAGATTGCGCAGGCTGCGATCCCGCCGCCTCTGCGGCGCAGCTCCATGCCGGCGTTCATCATGATGCGTGCGCCGCTGGCCGTATTTGCGTGGCCGATGGCGATTGCGCCGCCGTTGACGTTCAGTTTTTTCATGAGGGATTCGTAAACTCCAGCGTCGAATGTATCCAACGGATAATGTGCGATCATGGAGACAGCGCGGGCGTAGTCGTCCTCCAGAAATGCCTTGCAGGCCAGAAGTTTGCAGGAGACCAGTGGAACCGCGGCAAATGCCTCGTTGATTTCGATGACATCCAGGTCCTCCAGGGAGAGCTTCTGGGCATTCAGCAGCTTCTTAATGGCGAGCGCGGGAGCCACCGGCAGCAATTCCGGAGCGGCGGCGATGGAGCAGATATCGACAACCGTATAGAGAGGCTGAATGCCCAACTCCTCTGCCTTGCTCCGCTTCATCAGGATCTGGGCGGCGGCGCCGTCGTTCAGGCCGGGGGCGTTGCCCGCGGTAATCGTCGGGTTCCCGAAGATCGTGGGCAGCTTGGCCAGACTTTCCATGCTGATTTCCGGGCGGTACTGCTCGTCGATCTCCAGTGTGTGGCTTTCGGCCTTTTTGCCCTTTTTAACGGTGTATTCGATGGGGAACATAACGGATTTATAAAACCCGTTTTCATATGCCCGGCCGTATTTCTGGTGGCTTGCCAGCGCCAGCTCATCCTGCTCTTCGCGGGTGACATGATAGACCTGGGCCACATTTCCGGAGTCCACGGAAACGGGAGCGTAATCCTTGTAACCCAGCGGGAACAGGGGATCTTCCAACTGCAGGCCGCCGGTCTTGACGCCGGCCCATCTCATGTTGCGGGCCAGATAGGGGACCGTGCTGAAGCTGGTGGCGCCGCCGGCAAGGGCGGTCTCGGCCTCTCCCAGAAGAATGCGGCCGGCGGCATAGTTGGCGGCGGACATGGCGGAAACGCAGGCCTTGTCCAGAGTGACGGAGGGCG
This sequence comes from Caproiciproducens sp. NJN-50, assembly GCF_004103755.1. Taxonomy (NCBI): domain Bacteria; kingdom Bacillati; phylum Bacillota; class Clostridia; order Eubacteriales; family Acutalibacteraceae; genus Caproiciproducens; species Caproiciproducens sp. NJN-50. The sequence continues at coordinate 617,192 of NZ_CP035283.1, forward strand.
TGGTCGCGGGCAGGCCCGCTTTCAGGAGCGACTGGCGCGCCACGACGGGAGTATACGGGTCTTTGCAGTTGGTCGTATCGCCGCACCCCCACCACACCTCGTCGATGCTTTCCGGCGCCAGGCCGGCCTGTTCAATTGCGGCCTTCATGGCGGCGGCGCCCAGATCGTAGATGTCCACATTTTTTAAGCTTCCCCCGAAGCGTCCGAAAGGGGTCCGCGCGGCGCTCACTACAACAATTTCTTCTTTCATTTTCATGGCTGTTTCCTCCTCGGTTTTTATTCTTGAAGCGACTGTGTGCACAGAAAGGCTTGATTTGCCGGGCGATCCCGGCACGCTGAACACAATCTCCGTTTTATACCTCGCAAAATCCGTGCCAATTGGAGCAAATAAACCGGATCAGAATTTTTTTCCGCGGATATTTCCGCCGAAGGCCCTGTTTGGAACCTCGTTTCCCGCCCGGATGCAAGATGTTCGAGATAGCTCGGGGGATTCCGTACCACTTTGCCCGTGGAGAGCCGGCGGGCCCTGACGGCGCCGCCGGAAACCGGAATCGAATCGAATACGCCTTGACAAACTCAAATCGACTTGTTGTTAAGTCGATTCAGACTTAAAAGCCCGGACGAGACGCCTGAATCGTTTTCCCTCATCCGCGATTCGAGACGGGTCCGGGCAGGGAAAAGAAAAGCAAGAACGCGCTGTGGCCGGCAAATTGAAATTATTGCTTGGATTCGGGGCACTGAAAAATAAAAAGTCCGTTCCTTATTTGCAATTGGCACGGTATTTGCAGGTTGTTTTCACTGTAGAACGGATTTGGCGGACAGCCAGTTCTCAATTCAATTTTTTGAAGGAGGATTTTACGATGGGTAAACTGAGTGGAAAGTATGCTGTTGTAACAGGCGGAGGACAGGGAATCGGCAGGGCGATCGTGGAGGCCTATCTGAAAGAGGATATCGCGGGGCTCGTGATCATCGACTACAACGTCGAAGTGGCGAACAAAACGAAAGCGGAAATCGATCCCGACGGGAGAATCACCGTTGTCTCCTGCGATATTTCGTCGAGGGAGAGCGTCGAAACGGCGTTCCAGGAAGTTTTCAAAGTGCTGCCGCAGGTTGATATCCTTGTCAACAACGCGGGGATTACGCGCGATGCCATGCTTCATAAGATGAAGTATGAGGATTTCGCGCGCGTTCTGCACACCAATCTTTTCGGCGGGTTTTCCTGCACGCAGATGGTCGCCCCCGGGATGCGCGAGCGCAACTACGGCAAGATCATCTTTATCGGGTCCATCAATTCCTACGGACAGATCGGGCAGTCCAATTACGCCGCTTCCAAAGCCGGCATCCTGGGACTGGCCAAATCAAACGCGAAGGAGCTTGCCAAACACAACGTCACCGTCAATGTGATCGAACCCGGCTACATCAAGACGGATATGCTGAAGACGGTTCCCGAAAAGATCATCAGCACCTGGCTTGACCTGATTCCCATGCACCGCATGGCCGATCCTTCCGAGCTGGCGCCGGTGGCCGTGTTCCTGGCAAGCGACGACTCGAGCTTTGTGACCGGCAATGTCATCCGTGTCTGCGGCGGAGCGAAAATGTAAGTTGGCGCGGACTGCCGGCAGGCAGCGGCGAAATCATTGAAAGACATTCAAAAAGGGTGATAAAATGGCGAAAATAGTATCGGTAGAAGAGGCGGTTTCCCATGTCAAGAGCGGGGACACTGTCGCCGTCAACGGGATGATGTGGGTCGGCGGCAGCAAAAAGTTTTACGAGGCACTGGAAAACCGTTTCCTTGAAACAAAAAGCCCGACGGACCTTACGCTTTTTTCTTCCTGCGGCATCGGACATACCATGGCATCGGGCACAACCCCAGAGCTTGCCAATCGTCTGGCTCATCCGGGGATGGTCAAAAGGATTGTTACCTCACATATCCAATCCTTTGTTGATTTTCTGCCGATGATCAGCAACAATCAGATCGAGGCATACATCATTCCTCAGGGGACCATCGCCGAAATGTTCCACAGTGCCGCCCGGCGGTCCGCCGGAACCTTCACAAAGATCGGCCTGAAGACTCATGCCGATCCCCGCTACCAGTGCGGAGCTTTGAATGAGATCTCGAAAGACAAGCTGTGTGAGCTTGTGACCTTTGACGGGGAGGAATATCTTTTTTACAGAAATATTTATCCCGACGTCTGCCTGATCCGCGGAACGACCGCCGATGCCAATGGGAACATTACCTTTGAGCATGAGGCGGCGATTTACGATCCCTTTGCCACAGTTCAGGCCGTGAAAAATAACGGCGGCATTGTCATCGTGCAGGTCGAGCGCATCAACGGCGGCTTTGCCAGTCCGCAGCTTGTCAAGATTCCCGGCCGGCTGGTCGATTACGTCTATGTTGATCCGGACCAGATGCAGACGGCAAACGTGGTTTACAACGGGATTTACAGCGGTGAAATCCGCGCCCCGCTGAACGCGATTGATTCCTCTATCACCGAAGATACGAAGAGCGCTTCCGACCGTCCGCCGGCAGTCAGGGTCATCACCCGCCGCGCGGCGATGGAACTGAAAAAAGGAGATATTGTCAATTTGGGAATCGGCATGGCCTCTTCGATCGGCCTGGATGCCCAGGAGATGAATCTGATCGATTTGAACGATATCACCTTCACCATTGAGCTCGGGCTGTTCGGGGGTGTTCCGGCAGGCAGCGCTTCCTTTGGGGCGACTCTGAATCCGGACGCGATGTACGACCAGGCGTCCCAGTTCGAGTTTTATGAGGGAGGCGGCCTTGACATCGCGTTTGTGGGCGCGCTGGAAGTGGATCGGCACGGCAACGTGAACGTGATTCAGTCCGGGAAAAAAGCGATCGGCGTGGGCGGATTCAACTATGTCACCGCTACCCCGAAAACAGTTGTTTACTGTACGAAATTCATGAGCCGCTCCAATTACAGCAAAGGCGAGGATGGGCGGTTTGTCCCTGTCAACGGAGGCTTCAAGAAGATTGTCGGCGAAGTGGAATACATCAATTTTAACGGTGAAATCGCCACGAAAAATCACCAGAGAGCGCTCTATATCACCGAGCGGTGCGTTTTCGAGCTGCTGGACGGCGAACTGGTGCTGACGGAAATTTCCCCGTTCGTGGATCTGCAGAAAGACATTCTTGATTTGCTGCCGTTCCGGCCGAAGATCAGCGAACATCTGAAAAAAATGCCGAATCTTTGTTTCGAATTTTAAGGTTCGCAGGAAGTGCGGGGTGACTTATGACAATTGATGAGCTTAAAATCGGAGATTCCGCCAGCGTTAGCAAGACGGTCTCGGAGAGCGATGTGTATCTGTTCGCGGGCATCACCGGCGATTTCAATTCCGCCCACGTGAATGAGGAGGCTGCCAAAGAGGGCGTTTTTCACAGACGCGTCGCCCACGGGATGCTGACGGCCAGTTTTTTCTCCACGGTTCTCGGCACGAAACTTCCGGGACCGGGGAGCATTTACCTGGGGCAGGAGGTCCGATTCGTGAAACCCGTCTATCTGGGAGATACGATTACGGCCTCCGTGACCGTGTCCGAGATCAATCCCGAAAAGCGAATTGTAAAGCTGGATACCGTATGCAAGAATCAGGAGGACGTCGTCGTGGTCGAAGGCCGTGCCATTGTTCGCCCGCCGAAAAAATGAACGGCTGAACGTTCCTTGAATCCCCCTGACCGGGCGAGAATCGGTTGGTCTGACGTGCGGTCCGGGGGAAGATTTATAAAAAGGAGGAAAAACATGAGACTGAAAGACAGAGTCGCGGTCATTACCGGAGGCTCCAGAGGAATCGGTAAGGCGATTGCCAGGCGGTTTCTAGAGGAGGGCGCGGCCGTGGTCATCACCGCCACCAACGAAGACACGCTCCGCAAAACGGCTGAAGAGCTGGGCAAACTGGGTAAGATCGAAGCCATCCGTATGGATGTTTCTCAGTTTGACGTTGTTCAGGAAACATTCAAAAAAATCATTGAAAAGTACGGACGGGTGGATATCCTTGTGAACAATGCGGGGATCCCCTCCGGACCGAGAGGCAGCGGCGCTTCTTTCCTGCAATATAACGTCACCTCGACCTCGGGCGCGCAGCTGATCGATATGCCGGAAGAGCGCTTTGATCAGGTGATCTCCGTGAACTTAAAAGGCGTGTTCGCATGCTCCAAAGCGGTGGTGGGGAGCATGATCGAGCGCGGATCAGGCCGGATCATCAACATGTCGTCGGTAACGGCGCATAACGGCAGTTTCGGACAGACCAACTACGCGGCGTCAAAGGCGGGAATCATCGCCATGACGCAGACGTGGGCAAAAGAGCTCGGCCGGTACAACATTACGGTAAATTCGGTCGCGCCCGGATATACGATGACGGAAATGATTCAGGCAACGCCTGAAAAAGTCCTCAATATCATCAAAGAAAAAACTCCGCTCAAGAGGCTGGGCAAACCGGAAGAGATCGCCGCCGCATGTGTCTATCTGGCCTCCGACGAGGCGGGGTTTGTCACAGGAACAGTGCTGAAGGTGGACGGCGGAATCGTGCTGTGATACGCCGGCCGATTCGGTTTCTTTTAGTCGGATATGGCCATATAGAAATAAGCGGGAAGAATGGCCTTCGGATGAACTGATTTGACATTGAGACCGCGCCGGATTTTGCGTAAGCCCCCAGACTGATGGAAAAAGTATCAGTCTGGGGGCCTTTTATATCCGGTTCCCGCATCCGCTGGGAAAACCCAAAACGGCGATTTAATAAAAATCAGTTATAATCTGTGTAGTAGAACCATATTTTGGTTTAGAATGACAAGAACAATGTACAATATAAACAATAAAGTCAGAGTAAACGCAATTATTATGCCAATTTACGCGCACCGCATGAAGTGATATAATTATTTTGTACAGAGGAGGTGAGGGAATATGGAAATTATTCAGGACATTCATCTTGCGCAAAAGCAGGTTCTTGCGCCTGCGCTTCGGCAGTCGCTTGAAATTTTGGGGATGAACAATCAGCAGCTTGACGAATTCATCGAAAATCAGCAGCTTGAAAACCCGGTTCTCGACCGGGGGGAGTCTGCGGCGTTTTCAGAACAGTGGAACTCTTTTACGGCGCAGTGTCATGCCTCGGGGCGAAAAAAAAACACGAACTCATGCGAGGATATTCTTTACAGCGACATACCGGCGGAGCAGCCGGAAACCCTCGAAAAGTATCTGACTGAACAGCTTGTCGCCGGCAAGATGACCGACATGGAATATCGCCTGGCAGTCTATATGATACGCGGGATCGATTCCAACGGGTATCTTGGGGCAACGCTCCAGGACATATGCAAGGCCACCGGTGCCGGGCTGCGGCAGGCCGAGAGGTGCCTTGCGATCATACAGGGGATGGAACCCGCCGGGGTCGGCGCCAGGAATCTGGAAGAATGCCTTCAGCTCCAGCTCAGGCGCTCCGGTCTGCTGGATCGTGATCTTGAGGAACTCATCGCACACCATCTCAGGGACGTGGCAAACTGTCATATCAATAAGATCACGCGCGAAATGCATCTTTCGCGGGCCAGGACCGAAAAGCTGATCGGGATTCTGAAAACGTTGAACCCACGGCCTGCAAGCTGCATCGAAGAGAGCGAGATCCAGTACATTATTCCGGATGTCATTGTGAAGAAGGAAGAGGACGGGCTGAAAATATCGTTGAATGACAGATGGATGCAGCCGCCGGCTCTGAACGGTTATTACTTATCCCTGGCCGCTTCCTGTGACGACCCCGAATTGAAGAGCTATTTAAATGAAAAGATTTTTCAGGCGAAATTTGTCCTGAGCAACATAGAGCGGCGCAGAAACACCGTTATTTCCGTCATGCGGATCATTCTGGAACAGCAGTATAACTTCTTCCGAAGCGGCGGAAGCCTTGCGCCTCTGAGCATGCAGTTTGCGGCGTCCGCGCTGGGAGTTCACGAATCCACGATCTGCAGGGCGGTGAAAGACAAATATGTCCAGTGCGGCAATGGCACTTTTCCCATGCGCGCCTTTTTTGTGCGGCGCGTTTGCAGAGAGAGCGGATCCGAGGGAAAAGAAGAGGTTTCGAACTCCGGCATTAAAGAGGTGATTGACGGAATCGTCCAAAAGGAAAACAAACAGTCTCCGCTGAGCGATGCGGACATATCCGAGCGCCTGAAAGATATGGGTATTTGCATATCGCGGCGCACGGTTGCAAAATATCGGGAGGAAATGGGGATCCCCAATGCCTTTGTCCGAAAGAGCCTTGGAAAAGACGGGCCTTCCCAGGAAGATCCGCTTTGCGAAGAAAGTTCCGTTTTGACGATCCTTCCCCGGATGTCCCAGAAAAACAGCGGAAAAGCCCAAAAAGCTGCGCAGTATGGCCGTACATAGCTTGCCGGGCCGATGGATCGACATAAAAGACCGTTTTGGAAAAACAAGGGCATCAGGCAATAGTCCTGATGCCCTGTCGCTATATGTAAAGGCCAAATTGAGCAGTCTGCGGACGGAGGGCTGTTCCCCGTCGCGGCCGACGATCGCCCGAAAGCTTATTCTTCTCCATAAACAAACCGTTTGCCGCGCAGGAACGACGCCACGGCGGCCACGGCGGAGAGCGCCGCGGAAATATAGAAAGCCAGCCGCAGGCTGGACATCACGGCGGGAGCAATGGCATTCGGGAAGAAATCGCTTCCCAGTATCAGGGTTTTGGTCGCATTCGGCAGGCTTGCCAGAGTCGCCGGGTCCACCAGGGAACCCATGGGATTGTAACCGAGAAAGGCGGCGAACAGGGCGGAAGTGGGCGGAAGGGAAGCGATCTGCCGCGCGATTGCCTGCGGAACCCCCGCGCCCACCAGGCCCTGATAGAGAATGGGAGGCAGGTTATGCGCCAGGCCGACAATGATAATCGCAAAGTACAGCGTCATGCTCAGGGCCATTCCGGTATTCTGAAAAGTGGCCCGCATTCCGGACGTTGCGCCGCGCTGAGCGGGGGGGACGGAGTTCATGATCGCAGTGGTGTTCGGCGCGGCGAACATGCCCATCCCACAGCCTAAAAGGACAAGGATCACGGCGAAGGAGGCATATCCGAAGTTCGCCGGAAGAAGGGTGAGAAGCAGAAAGCCCGCTACGGAAAGCAGCATTCCGCCGGTTGAGAACCATCTGGCGCCGTAGCGGTCGGAAAGCTTCCCGCTGAGCGGCCCCATCACAAAGAACCCCGCCATCATAGGAATCATGTAGATACCGGCCCAAAGAGGCGTTTCCTCAAAGCTGAAGCCGTGAAGAGGCAGCCAGATACCCTGGAGCCAGATGATCAGCATGAACTGCAGGCCGCCGCGGGCGACGGAGGAAAGGAACAGGCTGATATTGCCGAACGCAAAGGCCCGGATGCGGAACAGCTCCAGGTGAAGCATGGGCATCTTGACCCGAAGCTCAATAAAAACAAAGGCCACAAGCAGAAGTACGCCGAGAGCGAGGCCGAGGAGGACGAGAGGGTTGGCCCAGCCCATGTTGGAGCTGCCGTAGGGCATAATTCCGTAGGTCAACGCCAGAAGCAAAAGAGTCAGTCCCACGGCAAAGGTCCCGTTCCCCAGCCAGTCGATCTTCTGGGTCTTGTCCGGCATGGTCTGCTCTTTCAGCTTCACGTAGGCCCAGACGGTGCCAAACAGGCCGACGGGCACGCTGACCAAAAAGACCAGCCTCCAATTGATGTCCGCGAGCAGCCCGCCCAGGATCAGTCCCAGCAGAGAGCCGCCGATCCCGGCAATCTGATTGAGCCCCATGGCCGCGCCGCGCTCGTTGGCGGAAAAGGCATCCGTCAGGATGGCCGTGCTGTTGGAAAACAGGAATCCGGCGCCGACGCCCTGAAGCAGCCGGAAAATAATCATGATGAAGATGCCGGACGAACCGCTGCTGGGGGTGAAATAGAGCAGGATAGAGGCCCCGGTAAAGACGGCAAAGCCCAGGTTGTACAGGCGCACCCGCCCGAAAATATCGGAGATTCTTCCAAAAGAGACCAGCAGCGTGGCGGTCACCACGGTGTAGCCCATCAGCATCCAGAGCATGTAGGAGACCCCGCCCGGGGCCATGGGGTCCACGTTCATCCCGCGAAAGATGGCGGGGAGCGAAATCAGAATGATATTGCTGTTCAGAGCGGCCATCAGAACTCCCAGCGTCGTATTGGAGAGCGCGACCCACTTATAGGGGAAATTTTTCTTCCCTTTTCTTCCGGCTTCTTCGGCCGTCTGGTTTTCCGTTGCATCCGACATATTGAAACATCCTTTCACCTTATTGCTGAAGCGGGCTGATTCGCCCGGCCCGGCTCAGCCGACTTCCTATTGACAAAAAGCGCTGGAAAGCGCAAGATATATTATAAAATGAAATAGTTGAGTATTCAACTTATTTTTCGATTTTTTTCATCGGCGGAAAGGATAAGGAAGATTGCATAAGGGAGTCAGTTCAATTGGGAAATGGATCTCTGTTCTCTATCGCTGCAGAAAAAGCTTTGCCGGCAGAACGCTGGAACCCTGCGGGATCGCGGGATGCCAGTATCTCTTTTTGCTGACGCTGAACTGTGAGGACGGGGCAAGTCAGGAAAAAATCTCCGACGATTTGAAGATCGATAAGACCACGACGGCAAAATCCATCAAAGTACTGGAAAAGAACGGATTCGTCACGCGGGTGACCGACCCCGGGGACAGGCGGGCTTACCAGGTGTTTCTGACTCAAAAAGCAAAAGAGATTCTGCCGCGCATCCAGGAGGCCATGGCCCAGTGGGATGAGTTTATTCAGGCTGATCTGACGGAGGAAGAACGCCGCCTGTTGGAGGGTGTTCTGGCAAAAATGGCCGCAAAGGCATACCAGAGCGAGTATCACCGCAATTCCGCCGCGTCCCGTTGCCGGGGCAAGAGCAAGTAAAAACTGCGAAGAATCCGGAAAGCGGGAAAATTTGGAATGAGCATTTACGGCAAATACTTTCAGAAATATAAGCTTCTGTTTCTTACAGGTGTGAGCTGCGTCGTCATGGAGGCTTTTTGCGACTTGATGCAGCCTGCGATGATGGCCCGCATCATCGACGACGGAGTAAAGAACGGCAAATTTGACACCGTCGTGAGATTCGGGCTGCTGATGCTTTTGATCACGGCGTTCGGGGCGTGCTTTGCGACTGCGAGGAATGTTCTGGCGAGCCGCGTTTCCCAAAACATGGGCGCCGACCTCAGAAGCGATCTGTTCGGGAAGATCATGAGATTTTCCGAAACGAGCGCCGACAAGATCCAGAGCGGTTCGCTCATCACCAGAATGACCAACGACACTTCACAGGTGACGCAGTTTGTCAACGGGCTGATGAGGATCTATGTGAAAGCGCCGATTACCTGCGTCGGCAGCATTGTTCTTGCGGTCATGCTCAGCCCGAACCTCAGCGTGATTTTACTTTTTGTCGTTGCGATTGTCACCGCTCTGATTGTAATCAGCATGAAAATGAGCTATGCCCGCTTTGCCAAGGTGCAGTACGCGATCGATCAGGTCAATACCGTCGTTCAGGAGTACCTGATGGGAGTGCGGCTCGTAAAGGCCTTCGGGCGCTTTCGGAACGAAGAGGGCAAATTTGAGGCGGCAAACGACAATCTGGCGGGCAGAACGGTGTCGTCCCAGCTTGTCATCTCCTATTTTTCACCGCTGATGTCGCTCACCGTTAATATCGGGGTCACAGTGATTATTTACTTAGGCAGCGTGCTTTTCCAGCAGGGAAATGTCGAGGTCGGCAGGGTTTCCGCGTTTATCAACTATATGGCGCAGATCCTTTCCTCGCTGATCATGATCACGAATATATTCAATACGCTTGTCCGCACGAAGGCTTCCACCGAGCGGATCAGGGAGATCCTGGCGAGTGAAGAGGATTTAACGGCACAGGGGCTTTCCGACGGGAAAACGGAGCCGGCCGCCGGATTGAGATTCGAAAATGTGACTTTTGCCTATCCGAACGGGAGCGGGCTTCCCGCTTTGAAAAATATCTCTTTTCAGGTAAACGCAGGGGAGACGCTGGCGGTCATCGGCCCGACAGGCTCCGGAAAATCGACCCTTGCGTGGCTGTGCCTTAGGTTTTACGACCCGGATTCGGGCAGAATCTTCATAGACGGCCGCGACGTCAAAGCGCTCGACAGCGGTTCGCTCCGGCAAAAAATTGCCCTGGCTCCGCAGAAAAGCATGCTGTTCGGCGGAACGGTCATGGAGAATATCTCCTGGGGAAATCCCGGGGCTTCCCGGGAAGAAATAATCGCGGCGGCCCGGGCGGCCCAGGCGGACGGCTTTATCAGTGAAATGTCCCGGAGCTATGACAGCGTGCTCGACCAGGGCGCGATCAATCTTTCCGGCGGGCAGAAGCAGCGCATTTCCATCGCAAGGGCGCTGGTGAGCCATGCGCGGATCCTGATTCTTGACGATTGTACGAGCGCTCTGGACGCGGTCACGGAAGCGAAGGTCCGGCAGGCAATATCGGCCAAGGGGGGCGGAGAGGGCAGAACGGTTGTTCTCATCACGCAGAGGATCGGGACGGCAAGGGGCGCCGATCGGATTCTGGTGCTTCAAAACGGGGAGAAAGCCGGTTTCGGGACGCACGACGAATTGATGTCCTCCTGTGGAATTTATAAGGAGATATACGACTCGCAAATCGGCGGCGACGGGGAGCGGAAATGGCGGAAATAAAAAGCAGTTCGACCATGCCCACTCTGGGCCGCCGGCCCGGCGGCGGCGCGCGGCGCTTCGCCCCGAAGGAAAAAGCCAAGAACGCGAAGGGCGTGCTGAAAAGGCTGCTCAGGCTGATGCTGCGGTTTCGAAAATCGCTGGTTATCGCCATGCTGTTAACGATCGCCACCTCATCGATTGCCGTTGTGGGGCCGCTGCTGATCGGGAACGCGATCAACACGTTTGACACAAAAACCGCAAGTGTGAATTCGCGGCTTCTTTTTGTCATCCTCGTTTCACTCGTCTCGTGTTATCTGGCCGGCTGGGTCATCGATACGGTCAACGGCGTTTTAATGACGAGGCTGACGCAGAGATTCATAAAGGATCTCCGCCGTCAGTTTTTTGCGAAACTCCAGAAGCTGCCGCTCAATTTCTATGATACGCGCCCGCACGGCGACACCATGAGCCGGATTACGAACGACGTGGACAATGTCAGCAGCACCATATCCCAGGCGACTACTCAGCTGATCGCGAGCGTTTTCACGATCTGCGGGACGTTTGTGATGATGCTTGTCCTCAGTCCTTTGCTGACCGCCGTCGCGATGGTCGCGATCCCGCTTTTTACCCTGCTTTCCAAAACGATCGCCGGCAGAAGCAGGCGGTATTTTCTCGCGCAGCAGCGGGAGCTTGGAACGCTCAACGCGATGATCGAGGAGAGCGTCGTCGGGCTTAAAATGGTGAAGGCTTTCAACCGGCAGGAAACGGTGCTGTCCGAGTTCCAAACCGTCAACGGCAGGCTCCGCGACGATTCCGCCAAAGCGCAGACCTGGGCGGGCTTCATGATGCCGTTCATGAACGTGATCAACAATCTGAATTTCGCGCTGATTGCGGGCGTGGGCGGCGTTCTGACGATCAAAGGGATGGCGACGGTCGGCCTCGTCGTGAGCTTTCTCACGTATTCCAAACAGTTTGGAACCCCGCTGAACAATCTTGCGGGTATGTTCAACAACATTCAATCCGCCCTGGCAGGCGCGGAAAGGGTCTTTGAAATCATCGACGAGACCGAGGAGCCGCCTGACCAGGAAACGGCGAAAAATCTGGAAAACGTGCGCGGAGCGGTCGAGTTTCAGAATGTGTCGTTTTCCTATCTGCCCGGGAAGCCGGTTTTGAAAGACGTCAGCTTTTCCATACAGCCCGGCGAGGTGGTTGCGCTTGTGGGAGAGACCGGAGCAGGCAAGACGACGGTCGTCAACCTGCTGACCCGCTTTTACGAGCTTGACAGCGGAAGGATCCTGATCGACGGAAACGATATTGCCGGCGTCGCGCGGGGGTCGCTGCACGACTGCTTTTCCGTTGTCCTGCAGGATACCTGCCTGTTCACGGGAACAATTTTTGACAATATCAGGTACTCCAAGCCAGCGGCGGCGGATGAAGAAGTCGTCCGGGCCGCGAAGCTCGCCCACGCGGACGAGTTTATTACCCGGCTGCCGCAGGGATACCAAACGGCTGTGACCGGCAGCGCAGATAATCTCAGCCTCGGCCAGCGCCAGCTGATCGCGATCGCGCGGGCTGTTTTATGCGGCGCGCCGATTCTGATCCTGGACGAGGCCACAAGCAGCGTGGATACGAAAACGGAAAAAGAAATACAGAAAGCGCTGCTTACACTGATGAGGAACCGGACCAGCTTCCTGATCGCCCACCGGCTTTCGACCATACGCGACGCAGACCGGATCATGGTCATAGACCATGGCAAAATCCTGGAAATGGGCAACCACAGCGAGCTGATGAGAAGGAGAGGCTTATATTATGATATGGTGATAAGCCAGCTTGGGTAACATGGCCTGCGGATCGCTTTTTAAGCCGTCAGCGCCCGCTGTCCCCGAAGTCCTGACCAAACGGCAGTCTCTCTGAGGATACCGGCTTTATGGATGATCGAAAAGAAAATTCCGTATTTTCGCCATTGGGAACTTGACTTGCAGCCGGCTCATAGTATTATACTTTTTGGAGGGGAACAAGAAAGCCGCGTTCTTTTCAGAAACAAAAAAATCGTGGGGCAGGGAGAAAAATATATGAATACCGTAAAATTGGGAAAAACAAATCTTGTTGTCAATAAAAACGGATTCGGGGCGCTCCCCATCCAGCGGGTGGACAAAAAGAATGCCGTCCGTATCCTGCGGAAGGCATTCGACGGCGGCATCAACTATTACGACTCGGCGCGGGCGTATTCCGACAGCGAGGAAAAGCTCGGCGCCGCCTTTTCCTGGGTCAGGGACCAGATTGTCATCAGCACAAAAACGGCGGCTGGCAATGCGGAAGGGTTCTGGAAGGATCTGGAGCAGAGCCTTAGGGATCTTCGGACGGATTACATCGACATCTATCAGTTCCACAACCCGGATTTCTGTCCGAGGCCGGGCGATGAATCCGGTCTCTACGATGCCATGCTCAAAGCGCAGGCACAGGGAAAAATACGGTTTATCGGCATTACAAACCACAGGCTGTCGGTTGCGAAGGAGGCGGCGGACTCCGGCCTGTATGATACGATCCAGTTCCCTTTCAGCTATCTTTCCACCGGCGCGGACCTGAAAATCGTGGAAGCCTGCAGGGACAACGGGATCGGCTTTATTGCCATGAAAGCCCTGTCGGGCGGCCTGATCACGGATTCCGCAATGGCTTACGCCTATCTGGAGCAATTTGACAATGTCGAGCCGATCTGGGGGATCCAGCGCGGAAGCGAATTGGATGAATTCCTTTCCTATCAGGACCGTCCTCCGGTCCTGTCGGAGGAGATGAAGCGGCGGGTCGAGTCCGACAGAAAAGAGCTTGCCGGAGAGTTCTGCCGCGGATGCGGCTATTGCATGCCGTGCCCGGCGGAAATATCCATCAATACCTGCGCAAGGATGAGCCTTCTGCTTCGGCGCGCTCCGCAGGAATCGTATCTGTCGGAAAAATGGCAGAAGGAAATGAAAAAAATTGAAAACTGTCTCCACTGCAACCAATGCATGAGCAAGTGCCCTTACGGATTAAATACACCGGATCTGCTGAAAAAGAATTATGAGGATTATCAGACATTTTTAAAGCCTGTTTGTCAGGAGTAAAGGAGAAAGCGGATATGGTTATTTCCAAAAGCAGAAGCGAAAATTACTGTACAGAAATTTCGAATCAGACCGCGATAATCTTCTCGGATGTCAAAGAGGACAAGGGCGGAAGCGGGCGGTACTTCCGGCCGGATGAACTGCTGTGTTCGTCGCTGGCCTCCTGCCTCAATATGACGATCCGGATGGGGCTGGATCACCGGAAAATAGAATATGATCAGATCGTCGTCAAAGTCGATTTGGACCAAAGCGACGAAAATAAAACGAAATTTCTGATCGATGTGGATGTTACCGGCGGCATTTCGGAAGAGACAAGACAGCTTGTCAAAAGACTGGCCGGCGCATGCCCGATCAGAAAGGCCCTGTCAAAGCAGATCGAATTTGAAGCGATGCAAAAATAATACAAAAGACCTCCCGCCGCATTATGACTGTGGCGGGAGGTCTTCTCGTTCTGGAAATCCCGCTTTTCCAGGGGTTCAGCATCCGTACATTGCCTCAATGGAACGCAGAAGCAAAAGCAGCACATGGTTGACCGGGGTCGGGACGTTCAGCTTTTTCCCCAACTCTTCCACTGTCCCGGCGAAATAGTCAACCTCCGTGCGGCGTCCCGCTTCCACATCCTGCAGCATGGAGGTTTTTCCCTGCGGTGAAAAATTCCCCATTGCCCCCTCGAATTCCAGGACGTCCTTTTCATCCAGATGAATGCCGGAAGCCTTCGCCAGCGCGACGACTTCCATCATCGCTTCGCGGAACAAGGCCAGGGTGGAGGGGACCGTGGTGATCTTTCCATAGGGGGAACGGGTTGCCGCGGATACCTGGTTGACGCCGACGTTCAGCATCCACTTTTTCCAGACCGCGCGCACCATATCCTCGCAAACCTCCGCCTGAATCCCCGCGTTGACCAAATAGCTGCGCACGGCGGCAACCTCGGGCGAAAGCGCGGCGTTCGCGGCTTCCCCGAACTGAATGACGCCGTCTTTGGTATGTGCGACTCCGTCTTCCGTGCGAACGGCGTCGATATAAATGGCAAGCCCGTAAAAAACCCTGTTCTTCGGAAAAGCTTCCTTCAGACGCTCCCGCGCGGTCACGCCGTTCAGGAGCGGAAGCAGCACCGTCCCGGGGCCGACAAATCCGCGGATATCGCGGATTGCCTCGTCAAGCTGGTAGTTTTTGACACACACAAGAATCAAATCGGCTGCAAAGTCCATGCCGGGTTCTTTGACCTGCGGAAAAAAAGGAACGCCGTTGACCTTTACGCCGCTTTTTCTCAGGCGCTCCGCGCGCGCGCCGCCGGCGACGGCCGCGAAATTCCGGCCGTAAGCCCGGTGAAGCAGATTGCCATAGACCGACCCGATCGCTCCCAGGCCGATAATTGCGGCATTTTTGATTTCCATAGTAACCCTCCATAGCAGTACTTCGCCGGGCTGAAGGCAGGCCCGCCCGGATGCTTTTCAACGTGGCCGCCTGAAATTTTCACTGCATCCATTATATCCCGATTTTCGAAGCGATGCAATGCGAAAAGACCGGCCCGGACCGCATCGACTCATCTCATCCGCATCCAGCCGGATTAAGCGCCCTGGCCTTCGCCGCTTTGGATGTTCAGCTGGAATTTGCCGACCAGCGATTTCAGAACCTGAGCCTGCCCGGACAGTTCCTCGCTTGCGGCGGCGCTTTCCTCCGCCGTGGCGGAATTGGTCTGTACCACATCCGAAATCTGCGTGACGCCTGAGGATACCTGGCCGACCGCGTCGGACTGCTGCAGGGTAGCGCCGGAGATACTGTCGACCCTCTCCGAAACAGTCTGGATGCTTTCGACAACGGCGGACAACGATTCCGCGGTCT
Source organism: Caproiciproducens sp. NJN-50 (assembly GCF_004103755.1). NCBI lineage: Bacteria > Bacillati > Bacillota > Clostridia > Eubacteriales > Acutalibacteraceae > Caproiciproducens > Caproiciproducens sp. NJN-50. The sequence continues at coordinate 632,796 of NZ_CP035283.1, forward strand.
GGTTCGCAATCTTTGAACCTTCTTCCACCAAATGCATGGTGTTCTCGATCAATACGGTTGTGTCTTTAGCCGCCTCCGAGCTTTTGCCGGCCAGATTTCTGACTTCATCCGCCACGACCGCAAACCCTTTGCCCGCATCGCCGGCCCTGGCGGCCTCGACCGCGGCATTCAGGGCCAGAATGTTGGTCTGGAAAGCGATATTCTGAATAGTTTTGATGATCTTTCCGATTTGATTGGAGGATTCGCTGATCCGGTCCATGGCGGAGACCATCTCCCCCATGTGCCCGTTGCTCGCTTCGATCTCAGACCTGACACGGCCCATATTGCCGCTTGCCTCCGCGGCGTCCCGCGCGTTTTGTTTCACATGGTTCGAGATTTCGGCAATCGTCTTTGACAGCTCCTCAATGGAACCCGCCTGTTCCGAGGAACCCTGAGCCAGCGCCTGCGCCCCGGCGGAAACCTGTTGGGAGCCGCTCGCAATCTGATCGGAGGAACCGTTGATCTCGGACAGGATGCCGTTCAGAGCTTCTATGATAAAGGCAAGGGATTTCTGGATGGGAATAAAATCCCCCTCAAAATTTTTTTGGGCCTGCACGCACATGTTCCCGTAAGCGACCTCGTGAAGCACGTGAGAGATTTCCTCAATGTAGCCGCGCAGCCCCAATACGGTTTTGTTCAGCGAAGAAGCCAGAACCGCCGTTTCATCCCTGGCTTTGACTTCGACGGTGTCAGTATGCAGATCTCCGGCCGACAAAAGCTTCAGCCTGTCGCATACGGTCAGAATCGGGTTGGCGATCGACCTTGAGAGCACAGTGGAGAGGATGACCCCAAGAACGATGCACAGCAGCGACGCCAAGCCGAGGCCGAAAACGGACAGCCAGATCGGCGAAGTCATTTCTACGATCGGCGCCACAACGCCGAAAGCCCAGCCGTCCGTATCCTTGATGGGGGCATAATAGCAGATCCGGTCTCCCGTCTCGTATGAATAGACTTCCACTCCGCTTTTGCCCTGAGCCATATGCTGGTAAACGACGGCGGCGGTGGCATACGTGGAGTCGGTCTTGGCCATTTGAATGAAGTTCGTCCGGCTTTCCACCAGCGCGGGCCGGATGTTTGCGATCAGGGTCCCTTCCTTGTCGGTGATAAAGACATTCCCGGTTGTTCCGATCACGATATTTTTGATAATGCTGCTGTAAACCTGCGGGTCGAGGGTGGCCATGACGATCCCCTGATAATCATTGTCGTTGGAAACCGGGGCGCAGGCGATTACGCAGAGTTTTTTGTTGATATCGTACGTGGTTCCGGAAAGATAGGTTTCCCCTGAGAGCGCCTTTTTGAAATATTCCTGATCGGCGATGTTTTTGCCGTTCAGCGAAGCGTCGTCGCTGAAAATTGTTCCGCTGCCGTTCACAAGGCTCAGGGTCTGGTAGCCCATCTGCTGTTTTTTGGTGTCGAGCATCTTCAGGAGATCGGACGGGGAGACACCCGATTTTCCGATTTCGCTGGATTCCGCGACGGACCGGATGTTGAGCTTCATATTGTTCAGAGAGGTATCGATTGCGATGTTTGCCGTCTGGCCGATGGATTTCAGGTCGCTCTCCACGTTTTTCGTGATGCCTTTGTAACTTGCGTAGATTCCGACGGCGAGATTCAGTACGGAAGTCACAAATATAATTCCAACAATGCATACAATCAGCTTTTTCTTCAGCGATTTAAACCTTTTCATACAGATACTTCCTTTGATTAGATTTTGCAGCGCTGCTCCTGCTTGGAATTTCATTGCTGAAAATAACCCTATATTTCCTATATCGTCAGAATTTTACAATAATTTAATATTTCTTCGACAAATACTACAATTAATTTTACGAATAAGTTTGATATTTATTTAAATTTTCCAGACGCCATCGGACATAATAAATACATATTTGCCTCCGGCGCGGCGGCAGACAAAAAGCCGCCCCGTCATGAATTCGTCATGGCGGAGCGGCCGAGCCGGATCGTACTATGGAAAAATTATTTTTTCGGCAGACCGGGGAAATCGAGCGTCGCGAAATAGTCGGCGGGGGTTTCGGCGCGGCGGATCAGGTCAAAGGAACCGTCTTCGTGAAGAAGAACCTCCGCGCTGCGGAGCTTTCCATTGTAGTTGTAGCCCATGGAATGCCCGTGCGCGCCCGCGTCGTGGATGACGAGCAGATCGCCCATGTCGATTTTCGGCAGCATCCGGTCTACGGCGAATTTATCGTTGTTTTCGCACAGGCCGCCCGTCACATCGTACTTGTGGTCGCAGGGCGCGTCCTCCTTGCCCATGACCGTGATGTGGTGGTAAGCCCCGTACATCGCGGGGCGCATCAGGTTGGCCGCGCAGGCGTCCAGCCCGATATATTCCTTGTAGATGTGCTTTTCCCGGATGGCTTTTGCGGCTAAAATACCGTAGGGGCCCAGCATGAAACGGCCCATTTCCGTGTAAATCGAGACGTCGCCCATGCCCGCGGGCACCAGGATCTGCTCGTAGACCTTTTTGACCTGGCGTCCGATTTTCAGAATGTCCGGAGGGGTCTGGTCCGGGCGGTAGGCAACGCCGACGCCGCCGGACAGATTGATGAAGGAAATATGAGCGCCGGTTTCCCGGTGCAGGTCGACCGCCAGCTGAAACAGGATCCCGGCGAGGGCGGGATAGTATTCGTCCCCGGTCGTGTTGCTGGCGAGGAATGCGTGGATACCGAAATGCTCTGCCCCCAGCCGCATCAGCTTTTTGAACCCTTCCGCCATCTGCTCGCGGGTGAAACCGTATTTCGCCTCGCCGGGGTTGTCCATGATCGCGTTGCTCGCCTTGAAGACCCCGCCGGGGTTGTAGCGGCAGCTGATGGTTTCCGGGATGCCGGCGAGACGGTCCAGAATGTCGATGTGGGTGAAATCGTCCAGATTGATGGTCGCGCCCAGCTTCGCGGCGAGGAGAAAGTCCTCGTCCGGCGTGTCGTTGGAGGAAAACATGATTTCCCGCCCTTTCAGGCCGGCCGCGTCGGACAGCATCAATTCGGTCAGGGAGGAACAGTCCGCGCCGCAGCCCTCTTTTTTCAGCAGCCGGAGCAGATAGGGATTCGGGGTGGCCTTGACCGCGAAATATTCCCGGTAACCCGGATTCCAGGAAAACGCCTTCCTGATTTTTCTCGCGTTTTCCCGGATGCCCTTCTCATCGTACAGATAAAAAGGGGTTGGGAACTCCTTCTCGATTTCTTTCAGCTTTTCCAGTGTGACAAAAGGCTTTTTCATCCTGTTTACTCCCTTCCCTTGGTCAATTCGATCAGCCTGATCTCGTTTTTCAGGTCTTCCTTGAACAGGCTGACCAGGTTATCTTTGCTGGAATAGAGACAGGTCGAGTTTTCGCCGTCGTCCAGGTCCCCGGTCAGGACGCTGCCCGAATCCACGATCAGCCGGATCTGTCTCTGCTTTCGCTCCGTGCAGTAAACGGTGGCGCCGGGCAGGTCGAGAGGCCGGTCGGTGATGACGACGACTTTCAGTCCGCGCCCCGCCATATCGCGCAGCTCCGGCAGAATCCGTTCCGTCAGTTCCGCGGACATGGAGGCGTAGACCCGCTCCCTTGCCCCATGCAGAAGGTTCCTCATTTTCAGCAGAATCTGTTTTTCGCCTGCGATGGTGATGTATCCTCCGGAGTCCTTCCTGCGCTTCGGCTGCATTTGGCCCAGTTCTCCGGCGTCTTTCTGCAGGTTGTAAATGCAGTTGCCGCAGAATTCCTCAAGGGGAACCGGCGCGTACCGGGTCGCGGCGCCTTCCACCAATCTGGCCGCCCCTTTTTCCACCAGCCCGGACAGCGCCGAATAAGTGTTGGAGCGGGAGATTCCCGTGACCTTTGCGGCTTCATAGCCGGTCAGGTCGCCCTGCGAGAGCAGAGCCAGGTAAATTTTTGCCTCCTGCTGCGTCAGGCCGAAATGGGTCAGAAGTGAAACCGATTCCGTATCGTCGCCCCCTATAGTATTCCTTTATAGGAACACTATAGTTAAATATGAGGCGATTGTCAAGCCAAGTGTGGAAAATAAGGAAAGATTTTTTCATTTTGTGTGATTTTGTCACATACAAATTCTGCGGGAGTGGTTATAATAATACCAACAAAGAGTAAAAGAGGAAAGGAAGAATCCAAATGGCAGTTGTAACAGTGACACAGGACAATTTCGAATCCGAAGTTTTAAAATCCGATAAGCCGGTCCTTGTGGATTTTTGGGCGTCATGGTGCGGCCCCTGCCGCATGGTTTCCCCAATTGTCGACGAAATCGGCAACGAATCCGATGGAAGATACATGGTGGGGAAAGTCAATGTGGACGAACAGCCGGATATCGCGGCAAAGTACAATATTATGAGCATTCCGACGCTGATTGTATTCAAAGACGGCACGCCCTCGCAGACCTCGGTCGGAGTGCGCAGCAAACAGGACATTCTGTCCATGCTGGATTAAAGCTCCCGCTGACGGAATGAAAGATCCGAAGGAACCGGAAACCGCCGGCTCTTGCGGGTCTTTTCCCTTTTTACGACGAAACGGAGGGATTGCCATGCTGAACGTCATCCTGGGGGATATCACAAAACAGAAAGCCGACGCGATCGTCAACGCCGCCAACTGTTCGCTGCTGGGCGGCGGGGGAGTGGACGGGGCGATTCACCGGGCGGCCGGGCCAGGGCTGCTGGACGAATGCCGCGCGCTTCACGGCTGCGAAACGGGGAAGGCGAAGATCACCGGCGGATGCCGTCTTCCCGCGAAATACGTCATTCATACCCCGGGACCGGTCTGGCGGGGCGGAACCGCCGGGGAGGAGGAGCTGCTGGCGGGATGTTACCGCGAAAGTCTGTCCCTGGCCTCACAGTACGGCTGCAGGACCGTCGCTTTCCCCTCGATCAGCACGGGTATTTACCGTTTTCCCCTGGAACGCGCAGCCCGGATCGCGGTCCGGGAGATCCTGTCCTTTCTGCGGTCGGACCGGGTGGTGAGCTCTGTTACCATGGTCTGCTTTGACGCGGGCACCAGGGCGGCCTACGACGCGGCGCTGACGGAGCAAAACGGCTGAACCTTTCCGCCCGCAAAGGCGCCGGAGCCCTGCCTTCCTGTAAAAAATCTGCTTTCTTTTGGAACGGTGTCCGAAAGGAAAGGCCGGATGCGCTTGCCGCCGTCGAGGACGGACGGCTCATCGACCTAAGCTAAATCTCTGCCACATCGTCTAGTGGTGAATTCGAATTTATCTGCAATCCGTATGAAAAGAGCTGTGCCCTGTACCTGGACGCAGCTCTTTTCAATTTCTTTCAGCAATTCCATTTCAATTTGCGAAACAAGACGTGTTCCTCCCCCCCCCCCCCCGATGGCGGGGGAGGAACACAATCACACTTGCATAATCAACTGAGATGCTGCAATATCTAATTTCTAATTCGTTTTTATGATCAATATTTCTGTTCTTATCGTCATAATCAGCTCGCAAAGTAATAAAGCATAAACGTTTCCGGATCATTCATGTTTGCTTGCCAAATACGCCAACCGGAACCGGAGCCAACCGTGTAAAAATAGATCGTTTTTGAATTTACGTCGACCAGTGTGGGATATGGACCCTGATACAGTGCGTAACGCCCGACATTGCCGACATAATAAGTGTTATTGATATCATCGGCGATTTGCGAAAAGGCCGGGTCGTTTGGGCCGGTATCTTCCAGAATCGCACCCCGATACTTTTTCAGGCTTGTCAATGCCTGATTCATCTGAGCCTTAAGCCATGTCAGCGTTGCGTCCGTGGGCTTGGCAGCATTAGTTTTTTCAGAGTCGTCGACCCAAACAATTGGGTTAAAGGCCAAACTTTTGGCGGATTTCGGGTCGCCGGCATCTTGGCCCGCGGGCAGAGAACCGATCACTTTACCGAAGCAGTCACAGACAAAGCGAAGCGGAACATACGCCGTGTTGTTCGCAATCACCGGCGGGGTATCAAGCGTTTCCGTCTTGCCATTTACATCGGCCGAGGTCTGCCCCACGGTCATCTTGATGTCCATGCTTCCGTCTTTGTTATGGATTTTTATAATCGGAGGCAGATTCGATGAACCGTTATTGGAGCCATAAGAAATGATATCGCCGTTGCCGGCCTGATAGCCCCAGAGAACGTCTGCTCCGCAGGTCTGCCGGATCACACTCACCGGTACAAGCGCACGGTCGTTCTTCATGATCACGTGGGCGTCTGAAAACTCCCCGTTTAACATCAATAAATAATCCCCCGGCGCCGCATCCACGGAACCGTCCGCAAATGTATAGATGTGATTATCCGTGAGTCCGTTTTCATCGAATTTCGAAAAGGCTTTGTAGGTCGGGTCGGTCGTATTGATAATGGGAAAGACCGTCTTGCCGATCTTGTCTATATCGGCTGCTAATTTCTGATATCCGGCCTTCGACGTGTCGGTGTATTCGACGCCGGACGGATAGGCCAAAACATAAGAATATTCGTTCGTCTGCGCAGCCAAATACCTTTTTCCGGCGCCAACCACATCCTTCGCCGCTGATTTTCCGTCATATCTTATGATGCTGAACAGCACACCCGTTTTGCTCCCGTCCTCCTCAGATTCCCTGTGAAGAAACGAGACGGAGGCTGCTGAGGAGATGATACGGTATTGCCCCGCCCATGATGCGGGCAGGGTCAGGGAAAAGCGCACCTCGCTGTTTGTATAACCGATTTCATCCGCTGACTCGGGCGAAGCCGCGGCCGACGCCATCGTTTGGGGGCCAAGAATGGTTGTTGCTAAAATCAATAATAGGGACAGTGCTTTTTTCATGTAGACCTCTCCTCGTTTTCGTTAACATAAAGATCTATTACAAATCGTTCATTGGTGGAGAAAGTGATTCGGCTCACCTTCAGATGATGATCCTTATAGTCATACGTTTCAAATCCTAAAAATCTTTCGGGCGTAATCTGTTCATCGGCTTTTGCCGTGATGTTATTGCCTGCGGCGTGGATCGGCCTAAATTAGCCTATACCACGGAAAATAGCTAAATGAATGGTGGAATCGGCCATCCGAGGGCGATTTGGCTGATCCTTCAATCAATATTATTATACTAGCACGATAGCTTCCTAATGTCACGCTATGCGTATTACATACCGCGCCTGCGGCGGCGTTCCCACCTGAGAGGCAATCTGACCGACCTGGCTGTCCATGTTGTCGAACATACCCGACAGATTATTCATGATGCCGCCGCCCGCCATGAGCTGTTGAATCCCTTGCGATTTCCCGGAGGGCTTCCGGTATGAAAACATGCGATTGAAATTTAACTGATTTTGGTCTATAATGAAAATAATGGAAAATATGGAAAAGGGGGATCCTATATGGAAGCAACCATTTTCGCACCGATCGGGGCGGTCGCAGCGCTGGTTTTCGCGTGGTTTCTTGCGGCCGGCGTGCTGAAGGCGGATGAGGGCAGCGAACAGATGAAAAAGATTTCGCTGGCGGTGCGCAGAGGGGCGAATGCTTACCTGAAACGGCAGTACACCGGCGTCGCGCTGTTTTTCGGCATTATGTTCGTCATCCTGCTGGCAATGTCCATCGGCGGTTACCTGACGATCTTCGTACCGTTTGCCTTCATCACGGGCGGTTTTTTTTCCGGGCTCTCGGGCTTTATCGGGATGAAGATCGCGACGAACGCGAACGACCGCACGGCCAACGCCGCGCAGCATAGCCTGAACTCCGGCCTGCACGTCGCGTTTTCAGCCGGGGCCGTGATGGGCTTCGTGGTTGTCGGCCTCGGCATCGTACATATTTCTCTGTGGTATTATCTTTTGAAATTCTGGTTTTCCGATCCGGCGCACCTGACCCTTGCGGCGGGGCAGACGCTTGAGAACGCGCAGATCGAAGCGATTACTTCAGCGCTTCTGACCTCCGGCATGGGCGCCTCCTCGATGGCGCTGTTCGCGCGCGTGGGCGGAGGGATTTTCACCAAGGCCGCCGATGTCGGGGCGGACCTGGTCGGCAAGGTGGAGGCGGGCATCCCGGAGGACGACCCGCGCAACCCCGCCGTGATTGCAGACAACGTCGGAGACAATGTTGGCGACGTGGCAGGGATGGGCGCAGATCTGTTTGAATCCTATGTCGGTTCCATCGTCTCCACCGCCTCCCTTGCGGTTGCGGCCGGTCTGGGCTTCGCGGGCGTGGGGCTGCCGATGATTCTTGCCGCAATCGGAATTTTCGCCTCCATCATCGGCTCCTTCTTTGTCCGGACGAAAGAGGGCGCGACTCAGAAGAACCTGCTCTCCGCGCTGCGGCGCGGAACCTGGATCAGCGCGCTGCTGATTGCGGTGGCGTCCTATCCGCTGATCCGGTACAGTCTTGGAAGCGGCCAGACGGGCCTGTACTTCGCCATCCTGTCCGGGCTGCTGGCCGGGATTCTGATCGGCATTTCCACCGAATATTTCACTTCCGACACCTACCGGCCGACGCGCGCGCTGGCGGAGGACTCCTCCGGCGGCCCGGCCACGGTGATCATCGGCGGGCTCGCGCTCGGAATGCAGTCCACCGTCCTTCCGGTCGTCATCGTCGGCGCCTCGGTGCTTGTCAGCTACTTTGCCTCGGGCGGAGCCGCCGACTTTAACCACGGCCTGTACGGGATCGGCCTTTCCGCGGTGGGCATGCTCTCCACCCTGGGCATCACGCTTGCGACCGACGCCTACGGCCCCGTCGCGGACAACGCCGGCGGCATCGCGGAAATGTCGGGATTGGGCGAAGAAGTGCGGGAGAGGACCGATGCGCTCGATTCCCTGGGAAATACGACGGCTGCGACCGGCAAGGGATTTGCCATCGGCTCCGCCGCGCTGACAGCCCTGGCGCTCATCGCATCCTTTATCAACCAGGTCAAGATCCTGAAGCCGGACTACGCGTTTGACCTCAGCATTACGAATCCGACGGTGCTGACCGGCCTGTTCATCGGCGGCGCGCTTCCGTTCCTGTTTTCCGCGTTTACCATGAACGCGGTGGGGAGGTCCGCGCAGAGCATCGTCAACGAAGTCCGGCGGCAGTTCCATGAGATCACCGGCCTGATGGAGGGAGAGGCCGAGCCGGATTACGAGACCTGCGTCGATATCTGCACGCGCTCCGCCCAGAGGGAAATGATCCTTCCCGCCGTGATCGGCATTCTGTCGCCGATTGTCGTGGGGCTGGTTCTGGGCGTTAACGGCGTGGCCGGGATGCTGGCCGGCGCCACGGTGACGGGCTTTGTGATGGCGGTCATGATGGCGAACGCCGGCGGAGCCTGGGACAACGCGAAGAAGTACATCGAGAGCGGGCAGCTTGGGGGAAAGGGCAGCAGCGCGCACAAAGCCGCCGTGGTCGGCGACACGGTCGGCGATCCGTTCAAGGATACGTCCGGGCCTTCGCTGAACATCCTGATCAAGCTGACCTCCATGGTGGCCATCGTGTTCGCGGGCCTGATCCTCTCTGTTTCCGTATTTCATTGAAAAAACGGGACCTTCCGTGTTGACATTCCGTTTTAGAATGTTATAATACAATCGTTTTGGCGGATTTACGGAGACCGCGGAAGATTCCGATGCGTAGGATAACGGTCTGCTTGAAAAGCAGAGGCCATTTTCCATTCCCCGGCCCGGTTCGGTGGCATTGACGATTAATGTCGGCCGGCGATGCGGGTCGGAAGACGACGAACCGTGATTTCCAAGTGCCGTGGACGCCACAGCAGCGCGAACCGGATGGATAAAATTCCAATCCTGTTTTTTCCGCGCAGCCGGCATGGCGTCCACGATTTTGCTTATTTTGTATCTCCGGGCGGGGAAACCCGAAGCCCGGACAGGAATCTTTGCAATGCTGCTGACAGATGAAAATTTGCTTTTGGAAAGGTTGGAATTCATGATCCGGGCGGTCATTTTTGATATGGACGGTTTGATGTTCGACACCGAGCGGCTGACTCACGTTGCCACGGCGCAGGCGGGAAGGGAATTGGGGTATCCGGGTATAGCGGATTTCGCCCGTGAAATGATAGGGAGGAACGAAAAGGAATGCAGCGGGCTGTACACTCGGTATCTCGGCGGCGATTTTTCCTATCGGGGCTTTTCCGCCCGCAGGCAGGAGATCATCGGCGCCTTGATCCGGGAGAACGGCGTGCCGGTGAAGCCCGGCCTGTTTGAGCTGCTGAGTTTTCTGAAACGGGAGGGATTCCTTCTGGCGGTCGCCACGTCAACTTCCCGGCGGCACGCGCTTCCCTATCTGGAGCAGGCCGGCGCCGCCCGGTATTTTGACCGGATGGTTTTCGGCGACATGCTGGAAAAGAGCAAGCCGGCCCCGGATATTTATTTAAAAGCCGCGTCGGAGCTTGGAATTCCTCCCTCGGATTGCATGGCGCTGGAGGATTCGCCGCTCGGGATCCGGTCCGCCCACGACGCGGGGATGAAAACCGTGATGGTTCCCGACCTTCTGGAGCCGGACGAGGCGCTGAAAAAAATCGTCGATTTCTGCGTGCCTTCGCTCTTCGAAGTGATCGAACTCATCCGGAGCGAACGAAAGGAGAGCGGAACTTGAAGATCCTGGTCGACGCGGACGCCTGCCCCGTGAAGGAGATCATTGTGAGAATCGCGAAAAGTCATGGGATTCCGGTGACGATGCTGATGGACACCTGCCATGTTTTGGACGACGGGTACAGCACGGTCATCATCGTCGACAAAGGCAGGGACAGCGCGGATCTCCGGCTTGTCAACCTGATCGAGCCGGGGGATCTGGTCGTGACGCAGGACTACGGCGTCGCGGCGATGTCGCTCGGCCGCGGCGCGGCGGCGCTGAACCAGAACGGTATGGTTTACGGCGCGGATAATATGGACCGGCTGCTGTTTGAGCGCGCCCTGGGGCAGAAGATCCGGCGCGCGGGCGGCAGAGCGGGAAAAAACAGAAAACGGACCGGGGAAGACGATCAGTCGTTTGAACGGGAACTGGAAAAAATGATTCGGAAAACGGAGAAATCGGAGGAAAAGTTTTCATATGGACCGGATTTATGATGTCATCGTTGTGGGGGCAGGTCCCGCCGGGATTTTCACCGCGCTGGAACTTGACCGGCTGGCGCCGGAAATGAGCGTCCTTGTGGTTGACTCCGGCAGTTCGCTGGAGCGCCGCACCTGTCCCGCGCGCACGGGCGGCCGGTGCGCGCACTGCCCGACGTGCAGCATTATGAACGGCTGGGCGGGCGCGGGGGCGTTTTCCGACGGGAAACTCTCCCTTTCGGAGGAAGTCGGCGGCAACATCACCGATTACATGACGGTCGATCAGGCGAGGGAACTCATCCGTTACGTCGACGGCGTCTACCTTCATTACGGCGCGCCCGATCAGGTCTACGGAAAAAGCGATAAGTTCGCGGACAAGATCGCCTACGAGGCGCGCCGGGAGAATATCCGCCTGATCCCGTGCCCCGTGCGGCACATGGGGACGGAGTACTCCTATAAAGTTTTGATGGGGATGTACCGTTACCTCAGCTCGCGCCCGAATTTTGAATTCCGCGAGCAGACCACCGCAGAATCCGTTCTGATCGAAAACGGGAAGGCCGGCGGGGTCCGCCTTTCCGGACCGGACGGCGGCCGGCTGGTCAGGGGGCGGCATGTGGTGCTGGCGCCGGGACGCGGCGGCGCGGAATGGCTTTCCCGCGTCGCGCAGGAAACGGGACTGAACATTACGAACAACGAAGTGGATATCGGCGTCCGGGTCGAGGTGCCGAACGCGGTGATGGACCCGCTGACCAAACACCTTTACGAGGCCAAGCTGGTTTATTATTCGGATACGTTTGAAAACCGCGTGCGCACCTTCTGCATGAATCCGGGGGGCATCGTCAGCGAGGAGCATTACGACGTGGGCTCCGGGATTGCCGTCGTCAACGGGCATTCCTATGCGGAGGAGGAGCGGCACACGGAGAACACGAATTTCGCCCTGCTGGTCTCCACCAAGTTTACGGAGCCGTTTCATCAGCCGATCGAGTACGGGCGCTACATCGCGCAGCTCGGCAACATGCTGACCGGCGGCGGGATCATGGTTCAGCGGCTCGGCGATTTGCTGCTGGGCCGCCGGACCGACGCGGCAAGGCTCGGCAAATCGACGACGATTCCGACTTTGAAGAACGCGGTGCCGGGGGACCTGTCGTTTGTCCTTCCGCACCGGCATCTGACCAGCATCGTCGAATCGCTGCGCGCGTTCGACAAGCTGGCGCCGGGGCTTTACTCCAAAAACACGCTGCTCTATGGGGTGGAGGTCAAATTCTATTCCTCCAAAGTTTCGGTTCAGCCCAATTTTGAGACCGCAGTCGGACATCTTTACGCCATCGGCGACGGCGCGGGCATCACGCGGGGATTGATGCAGTCCTCCGTTACCGGCGTCGTGGTGGCGCGGGACATCGCGGGGGAAAAGGATTCCGTCTGAGCGTGATTGAAAAGGCCGCTGTGGATTTTCCACAGCGGCCTTTCGCCGTTTTTACGCCGTAGCGGTTTGAAGCTGTTTGATGGTGTTGCCGATCACGGCGGAAATCAGGCGGTGCCCTTTTTCGTTCGGGTGAATGCCGTCGTCGCAGAGAAGGTCCTGATAATGGTGCCGTTCCAGAAACGCGCTGCTGATATCGATCAGCGGAACGCCGCATTCTTTGGCGACCCGGCAGACGGCCAGATTGTACCGCTCGTGCCAGCGGTAAATGTGTTCAATATCCCCCAGCCATTCCAGAATCGCACCCGGATTCAGCCCCTTTGAAATCCATTCGAAATACCGCTTTGCGTCGATCGGCGGGAGAGTGAGGAGGACCGGCCGGCTTCCGCATTTTTTAACCTGCTCAATCAATTCTTCGTATTTCTGCTCAAATACTCCGACCGGGGTTTTCGGTTGATGATCCTGCTCCGGATCCGCGGAAACCTCAGCCCAGTCAAAGTCGCAGTCGTTTCCGCCGAACTCCAGAACGGTGTAATCGTAACCGGATAATTCGTTCTTGTGCCGGCGCAGCAATTCCATTCCTCTGGTGACGGTGCAGCCGAATTTGGAATAATTCTTGATGATGACCGGGAAGTTGCCTCTGATTCTGTTGGCAAAGCAGTCCCGCAGCAGGATGTATTTTTTCAGTACGCTGTCGAAAACCACGCCTTTCGACACGGAATCGCCGAATACGCAAACGGACAGATTCATTTTATATCTCTCTTTCCTGCTATTCATAAACATCTCATTATCTGCTTATTAAAACTATATCGCGTAATTTTTGATATGTCAATAGGATATGCAGAAAAGAAAAAAAGATACCACACCGCCCACGGCTTTGCGCGATAAAAGTTTGGATCCGGGAGGAAAGCAGGCGGGCGAAATGTCGGAAAATGAAAAGGAAACGGGCGTCAAAAACATTTCAAATGTCTATTGACAAAAGACCTGTGGAGGCATACACTATTATTGTTAGCATAGACTAACTTATCGGACGCCCGCCGCATGAGGGGGATTCATGGAGAAAGGAGGGGCAAATTTGACGCTTGACCAGTTGAAAATCGGGAAAAATTCCAAAATTCTGGAGGTTCGGGGAGAGGGGGCCCTGCGCCGCCGCCTGCTGGATATGGGACTGACGCCGAACACGGACGTGATGGTCCGGAAGATGGCGCCGATGGGGGACCCGATTGAAATTCATTTGAGGGGCTATGAGCTGACGCTTCGTATGGAAGACGCGAAAAACATTGTGATCGAGGAGGTCTAAGTCTATGATTCTGGGGCTTGCGGGTAACCAGAACTGCGGCAAAACAACGCTTTTCAACCAACTGACCGGCTCCAACCAGCACGTCGGGAATTTTCCGGGAGTCACGGTCGCGAGGAAGGACGGGCAGATTCGCGGGCACAGGGACGTGACGGTTGTCGACCTGCCGGGCATCTATTCTCTTTCTCCCTATTCGAGTGAAGAAATCGTGACGCGCGATTTCCTGCTGAACAGCAATCCGGACGCGATTATCAACATTGTGGATGCGACCAATATTGAGCGAAATCTCTATTTGAGTATGCAGCTCATCGAACTGGATATTCCAATGGTGATTGCTCTCAACATGATGGATGAGGTGCGCGCAAACGGCGGAACCATCAAGATCAAAGAATTTCAGAAGCAGCTCGGCGTTCCGGTCGTCCCGATTTCCGCGAGTAAAAACGAGGGCGTGGGCGAGCTGATCGATACCGTGCTGGAGGTTGCCGAGGCCAAACGCCGGCCCGTGCGGCAGGACTTTTGCTCCGGGGCGGTACACCGCACGATTCATTCCATCGCTCACCTGGTGGAGGACCACGCGCAGCGCATCCATGTTCCGCCCCGGTTCGCCGCCACAAAGCTGGTGGAGGGCGACGAGCCGATGATGGAGGCGCTCCGGCTTTCGGACAATGAAAAAGATATGGTGATGCACGACGTGACGGAGATGGAGCGGGAGCTTGGCACCGACCGCGAAGCCGCGCTTGCCGACATGCGCTATTCCTTTATTGAAGGCCTCTGCGCGTCCACCGTTGTCAAAATGGGAGAGTCCAGAGAACATAGAAGGAGCGTCGCGATCGACAGCGTGCTCACCGGAAAATATCTGGCGATTCCGATTTTTCTTTTGATCATGATGCTGATCTTCTGGCTGACGTTCGGCGTACTGGGCAATGTGCTGAGCAATCTGCTTTCCGATGGAATCACATTTGTAACCGATGCGGCGCAAGCAGGGTTGACCGCTTACGGGATCAATCCGATCGTCGAATCTCTGATTATCGACGGCGTGTTCGCCGGTGTGGGGAGTGTTCTCCAGTTTCTGCCGATTATCGTGGTATTGTTCTTTTTCCTCTCTATTCTGGAGGACAGCGGCTACATGGCGCGGGTCGCGTTCGTCATGGACAAACTTCTGCGCCGGATCGGCCTTTCCGGCCGGAGCTTCGTTCCGATGCTGATCGGCTTCGGCTGCTCCGTGCCCGCCATCATGTCAACCCGCACCCTGTCGAGCGAGCGGGACCGCAAGATGACGATCCTCCTGACGCCGTTCATGAGCTGCAGCGCAAAGCTGCCGATCTACGCCGTGTTTACCGCTGCGTTTTTCCCGCGTCACGCCGCGCTGGTCATGATCCTTTTGTATGTCATGGGAATCCTGATGGGGATCGGAAGCGGTTTTCTGATGAGGGGGACGGTCTTTCACGGCAATCCCGTCCCGTTTGTAATGGAACTGCCGAACTACCGTCTGCCGAGCGCGAAAAGCGTGCTGCTGCTGATTTGGGATAAAGCGCGCGACTTTCTGGTCCGCGCGTTTACCGTGATTTTTGTGGCCACGATCATCATCTGGTTCCTGCAGACGTTTGATTTGAGATTTAACCCCGTTTCCGACAGCTCTGACAGCATGCTGGCGCTGATCGGCCGCTGGATCGCGCCGATTTTCGCGCCGCTGGGCTTCGGGGACTGGCGGTCTTCCACCGCGCTGATCACCGGCTTCACCGCGAAGGAGGCGGTCATCAGCACGCTGGCGGTTTTGACGGGAACGGATGTTTCCGGATTGCCGCAGGCGCTTGCCGGAATGTTCACCCCGCTGACGGCCTTCACCTTCCTGACGTTCACGCTGCTGTACACGCCCTGCGTCGCCGCCGTCAACGCGGTCCGGCAGGAGATGAACAGTGCCCGCAGCGCGGCCGGGGTCGTCCTTTACCAGTGCGGGGTCGCTTGGCTTGCTTCCTTTTTGGTGTATCAGGTCGGCCGTCTGATCGTCGGCTGACGGAAAAGGAGATGATTTCATGGGCCCGCTGGACCTTGTACTGGTACTGGTTGTGGCGCTGCTTTTTTTCCTTGCCGCACGCTATGCCTGGCGTCACAGGAATCATTCCTGCGGAGGGGACTGTTCCGCGTGTCCGTATCACGGGCAGTGCGGCAGAAAAGAGAAAAAATAAAGACGTCCCCGGTTTGCAGCGGTGCATTCCGGGGACGTTGAAGGAGAAGCCATGATACGAAATATTGTGTTTGATATGGCGTGGGTGCTGTTTCGCTATGAGCCGATGCGTTTCACCAGAAAATATGTGCCGGACGAATCGGACGCGGAGCTGGTTCACCGGGAGCTTTTCTGCGCGCCGGAATGGTTGGAAACGGACCGCGGAACCTTGAGCGACGAGGACTATTTTGCGCTGGTCTCGGAAAGAATTCCATCGCGGCTGCATGAAACGGCGCGTTACCTGTACGAGCATTGGCACGACGTGCTGGTCCCGATCGACGAAATGGAGCCGGTCGTATCCCGTTTGAAGGAAAACGGCTATGGGATTTATCTGCTTTCCAACATGAGCCGGCGATTCTACCGGTTCTATCAGAACATTCCCGCGATGCGGTATTTTGACGGGATGGTTGTTTCCGCGGATGAACGCTGTGTGAAGCCGGAAAAAGAAATCTATCTCGCGCTGTTCCGGAATTACGGCCTTTTGCCGGAGGAGTGCTTCTTTATCGACGACCGGCCGGAAAATGTGGAAACGGGCCGGATGCTGGGGATGAGCGGGTTCTGCTTTGAGCAAAATGTTCCGGCGCTTTGCGCCGCGCTGAAGAAAACGGGCGTGCGGATCTGAATCCGCACGCCCCAGACTGTCGATAAAGTCGCGCAACCGCAAAATTGTAGGGCAATTTTGCTTTCTGCGTTGGCTGCGCCTTGACTTGCACGACTTTCGACAGCCTGCCTGTTTTTCGACAAGCCCGGCCGGTCCGGCAAAGAGCTTCAGGACTCGTTGAAACGGGACAGAAAACTCTTGGCCCTCTCGCTCTGCGTATTGCCGAACACCTGGTCCGGCGTACCCTGTTCGACGATGACGCCGTCCGCCATAAAGACCACGCGGTCGGCCACGTCGCGTGCAAAGGCCATTTCGTGCGTGACGACCACCATGGTCCTGTGTTCCGCGGCAAGTTCCCGGATGACCTTCAGAATTTCTCCGGTCAGTTCCGGGTCCAGCGCGCTGGTGGGCTCGTCGAAAAGCAGGAGATCCGGATTCATGGCAAGCGCCCTCGCGATGGAGACGCGCTGCTGCTGACCGCCGGAGAGCTGGCAGGGATAAGCGTCGGCTTTGTCGGAAAGCTCCATCTTTTTCAGCAGTTCTCTGGCGGAGGCTTCGGCCTCCGCTTTCTTTTTGCCCAGTACGTGGACCGGCGCCTCCGTGATATTTCTCAGGACGGTAAAATGCGGGAACAGATTGAAATTCTGAAAAACCAGCCCCAGATGCAGGGCGATCCGGTTGCAGGCCGCCCGGTCGGAGTAGACGGCGGCACCGCTTTTCCCATTGCTGACCAGTGTTTCTCCGCAGATGGAAACCTCGCCCCGGTCAATATCCTCCAACTGCGTGATGCAGCGCAGGAGCGTGCTTTTACCCGATCCGGACGGGCCGATGACGGTCAGGACCTCGCCTTTCTCCACATCGAGGGAAATCCCTTTCAGTACTTCGGTACCGTCAAAGCTTTTATAAAGATTGTTTGCGGTCAGGACCGGCATAAGATTTCCCTCCTTAACGGTAATAATTCAAACGGTTTTCCGCTACGGTGAAGCAGCGGGTGACGACGGCGTTCATCGCCAGGTAGAAGACGGCGGCGACGGCGAACGGCGCCATGCTGACGGCGGAGGAGACCCAGTCCGACGTGACGCGCAGCAGCTCCGTCACGCCGATCACCTGCGCCAGCGACGTGTCCTTCACCAGATTGATAAATTCGTTGCTCATGGGCGGCAGGATCATTTTGCAGACCTGCGGCAGAATGATGCGGAAAAACGTCTGCCGTCTGGAAAAGCCAAGCACCTTGGCCGCTTCCTGCTGACCCCGCGGCACCGCGTCGATTCCTCCACGGAATATTTCAGCAAAATATGCCGCATAGTTTAGAATAAAGGCGACCTGAGCCGCAATAACACGATCCAACTGAATTCCGGTCAGCGGCTTGAGACCATAAAAGATGAAGAGGAGTTGAAGCATCAGCGGGGTTCCGCGCATCAGCAGGATGTAGAACCGCACGGGCAGCTGGATAAACTTTACTTTTGTCCGGCGCCCCGCCGCGACGAGCAGCCCCAAAGGGAGCGAAAACAGCAGGGTTGAAATGAAAATGCGCAGAGACATCAGGGTTGCCTGCAGCATTTGCGAAAGCAGCACGGAGTAATTCATGAGGGAGCATTCCTCCATTGTGATTGAAAAGGCGGAAGTAAAGTATGAATTTTGCGAATCGGCAATGCCGGCCTATTATTTGCCGATGATCGTAACGTCGGTGTCGAACCATTTTTTGGAGATGTCCGCCATGGTTCCGTCTTTTGCCATGTCCTTTAAAGCACCTTCAATCTTTTCCCTGAGGGAAAGATCGGATTTGCGGAACGCAACCACATAGTCCTCGGTCGCCAGCGACGCGTCCTTCCCGTCCTTGTCCTGAAGGATGGCATAGGCACCCGGATTTTTCGTCAGGTAGTAGCGCGCCACGATTTCGTCGATAGCGATGGCATCGGTTGTGCCGTTTTGAATTTCCAGAA
The DNA here is from genome assembly GCF_004103755.1 of Caproiciproducens sp. NJN-50. Taxonomy (NCBI): domain Bacteria; kingdom Bacillati; phylum Bacillota; class Clostridia; order Eubacteriales; family Acutalibacteraceae; genus Caproiciproducens; species Caproiciproducens sp. NJN-50. The sequence goes on from NZ_CP035283.1 coordinate 651,281, forward strand.
CCGCTTTGCTGTAGTCGTCGATCTTCACGACGCTTTTCAGCGAATTTTTGAAATCCGCGTTGCCGTTCAGCGCCGTTTCGGCGCTGGAATCCGCCTGCACGCCTACGGTTTTGCCTTTCAGATCGTCGAGGCCCCGATAGTCTGATCCGGATTTCACCAGAATGATCTGGTTGTTTTTCATGTAAGGAATGCTCAGGGCAAATTCCTGATCCCGCTCCGGCGTTTTGGAAAAGCCGTTCCAAAGGCAGTCCACATTGCCGTTGTTCAGCTCCGCGGTTTTGTTGTCCCAGTCGATCGGCTGGAGCGACAGCTCAACGCCCAGGCGTTTGCAGGCTTCCTTCGCCAGGTCGATATCGAAACCGACCAGCTCGCCGGTCTGCGTGTCGACATAGCCCATGGGCGGAAAAGCCTTGTCAAGGCCCAGAACCATTTTTCCGGCGGATTTCACTTTGTCCCAGGAGCCGTCCGGCGCGGAGGAAGCGCTTTGAGAGGAGCCGCCGGAGGCGGCGGAAGACGTCTGCTGTGCGGCGGAAGAACAGCCGGCCAATGAAACAGCCATCGCGGCGGTGAGCAACAGGCTCAAAATCTTTTTCATGGTGATCCATCCTTTATCTTGCTTTTTACGTTACAGTATAGTAATATATTAACGAATTAGCAGAATAAAGTAAAGGGGCGCCGGGAACTTTTTTATGCTATTTTTTATAAAATGGACTGATCTATCCCGTCCCGAGATTTTTCAGACAAAGGAAAACCGCTGTGGAATTTCACTTTGGCACGGGGTCCGCGGCGCTGTTCAAAATAATTTCACAGATTTTTCCTGTATTCTTCATCAACCCGTAATGTTTTGTCAACATCGCCCGGGTATGATAAAGCCATAGAAACAAAAACACTGCGTTACTTCCGGCGGAAACGACGGAATACCGAACCGCCGGACGGCAGACTAATTACAAGCTCCTCGGGATGAGGATTTTCATAAACTTTTTCATAACACTTCCCCTTCCGGGCTGTCTGGAAACAGTGCGGCCCGACAAAGAAGCCCGGCTTTCGCCGGGCTTCTTTGTCGGATTGAACTGATTCTTAAAGAACTGTTTTTTCATGTTTCCAACGGTGGGAATACAACCAGCAGCAGCATCTTAAAGGCATCCTGCGCAAAAACGGCATGGGGCTTTCGGGAAGGCATAAGAAGAGACTCGCCGGCCTTCAGCACATGTTCCGCGCCGTTTATGGTAAAACGGCCGGTCCCTTCCAGCACCGTTACAAGCGCGTCGCCTTCGGACACGTGGGTGCCGATTTCCTCTCCTTTGTCAAAGGCGAACAGCGTGACGCTCAGTGCCGCGTTTTGCGACAGTGTTTTGCTCACAACCTGACCCGGCAGAACTTCCACCTGTTCCGTCAGCCTGAAAACCGTTTCCTGCGCAATGTTTTTTATCAGAGAATTCTGCATGGCTTTTCTCCTTTCTATTCTTCCAGGACGCGGCCGTCCGTGGAAAGAACCACGACCTGCCAGGGGATCATTTTTCCGCTGTTGAGGAGAGCCTGCCGGACCGCGTTTTCGATTCCTCCGCAGCAGGGGACCTCCATCCGGACAACTTTTACGCTCCGAATGCGGTTCTCCTTAAGTATTTCCGTTAGCTTCTCCGAATAATCTCCTTCGTCCAGCTTGGGGCAGCCAATCAGCGTGACGCGGTTTTTCATAAACTTGCGGTGAAAACCGGCGAACGCATAAGCAGTGCAGTCCGCCGCCACCAAAAGATCGGCGCCGTCAAAATAAGGGGCTTTGACCGGGACCAGCTTGATCTGTACGGGCCACTGCATCAGCTCGCTTCCGGCCGGCTCAGCCTCCTCGGGTCGCGCGGCGATAGGAGCCGGATGTTTCAGCATTTTCGCCATGCTTCCGGGGCATCCCTGTGGAATCGCTTGTTTGAGTTCGGAATGTTTGGAGGCGGCCTCCGCGTCAAAAGCGGGGGCTTCCCGCTCTTCAAACGAAATGGCGCCGGCGGGACACGCCGGAAGACAGTTCCCGAGCCCGTCGCAATAGTCCTCGCGGACCAGTTTTGCCTTGCCGTTTACCATCGCGATCGCCCCTTCCTGACAGGCGTCCGCGCAAAGTCCGCAGCCGTTGCATTTTTTCTCGTCTATTTGAATCAATCTGCGTATCATCTGTTTTTTCCTCCCATATCTTGTGTTTCTTGATTTTCTGTTTTGATTGTACTATACTGATCCCAACAAGTCTGTTGCTTTTGCAACATAAAAAGAGTTAATAAAAATGAAAAGCTATTTTCCATTGCTGAAAAATTCTCCGCTGTTTTCTGGAATAGGGGAGGAAGATTTAACAGAAATGCTTCAATGCCTGAACGCTAGGACCTCCGCTTACCGAAAGCAGGAGATTCTCCTGCTGGAAGGGCGGGAAATCTCCATGGTGGGTATCGTGCTGGAGGGAAAAGTCCAGATCATCAAAGAGGATTATGAGGGCGGCCGGACCATCCTGACGGAAATCGGGCCGGGGAATCTGTTCGCCGAGGCGTTTGCCTGCGTGCCCGCACAGCGCCTTCCCGTCACGGTGGTCAGCGTGGAAGAAAGCAGAGTGATGTGGCTGGATTATCGCCGAGTGACGTCCGTCTGTTCTTCCGCCTGCCGGTTTCATACAAAGCTGATTGAAAACATGCTGACAGTCCTGGCCTCCAAAAACATCCTTCTGAATCAAAAGATCGAGCATCTCTCGAAACGCTCGACCCGCGAAAAGCTGCTTTCCTATCTGTCCGATCAGGCGGCGGAGAACGGATCGAACGAATTCGATCTTCCGTTTAACCGGCAGGAGCTGTCCGATTATCTCTGTGTGGACCGCAGCGCGATGTCCGGCGAACTTTCCCGGATGCAGAAGGAAGGAATCCTGAGCTTTCACTTGAATCACTTTGTGCTTCACAGAGAGAACAGGCCGTGACGGATGGGCAATATTCTGAGATTCGGAGGAACTCAAATGGAACCGGACAGACAAATCTATCCTGAAGATCCCTGCGAACGGTACCGGCTGCTGCACCGGCAGATGGAAGCCCTGCTGGACGGGGAGGCCGGCTGGACCGCAAATCTTGCGAATGCCGCCGCGCTGCTGAACGGCGCGCTTCCACAGATCAACTGGGTCGGTTTTTACCGGCTGAAAAACGGGGAGCTTCTGCTCGGCCCGTTTCAGGGCAAGCCGGCCTGCGTGCATATTGCGGTGGGCAGGGGCGTGTGCGGCGCGGCTGTCTTGCAAAACGCGACGCAGATTGTCCGGGACGTGCATCGCTTTCCCGGGCATATCGCCTGCGACTGCGATTCTGCGTCCGAGCTGGTGATTCCTCTGCGCGAGGGCGGGAAAATCATCGGCGTGCTGGACATCGACAGTCCCGTTCCCGCCAGATTCTCCGAAGAGGATGCGTACGCGCTGGAGAGAATAGCGGAACTGATTTCTCAGACCTGCGCGCGGACGGACTAGAACAAAAAACAGCGTGTCCGTGCGGATTGCATGGACACGCTGTTTTTTGATGCCCGTCCTTACGCCGGGGTGGAAACGCCGTTTATTTTGGCAAAATTTTGTGCGGATGAACCGTCGTCATACATATGGCAGGAAACGCAGTGCCCGGGCATGATCTCCCGTTTTTCCGGCGCCTGCTCCGCGCAGATTTTCATCGCGTAGGGACACCGCTCGTGAAACGTGCAGCCGGAAGGAGGATTGATCGGGGAGGGCAGATCGCCCTGCAGAATGATTCTCTCTTTTCTGGTGTGCGGGTCCGGAGACGGGACCGCCGACAGAAGCGCCTGCGAATAGGGATGCAGCGGCATTCCGAAAAGGTCGTCGGTCGCGGATTCCTCCACCAGGTGCCCGAGGTACATGACGCCGACGCGGTTGGAAATGTAGCGGATCACGCTCATGTCGTGAGAAATGAAGAGATAAGTCAGATTTTTTTCTTTTTGAAGGTCCAGGAGCAGATTGATGATCTGCGACTGGATGGATACGTCCAGCGCGGAAACCGGTTCGTCGCAGACGATCAGCTTCGGGTCCAGGATCAATGCCCTGGCCAGCCCGATTCGCTGCCGCTGCCCGCCGGAGAACTCGTGCGGATACCGGTAAAAATGCTCCGGGCGGAGCCCGACCTTGGACAGAATTTTCATGGTCCGGTCCATCCGTTCGGTCTTATCCTTCACGCCCTGAATCTCGAGCGCCTCCATCAGGATGGAGCCGATTTTTTTACGCGGATTCAGCGCCGTGTACGGGTCCTGAAACACCATCTGGATTTTCTGCCGCATGGTGTTCATGTCTCTGTTATTCAGTCCCATCAGATTCTGGCCGTCGACCAGGATTTCTCCGGAGGTCGGCTCCAGAAGGCGCAGCAGGCTTCTGCCCAATGTGCTTTTGCCGCAGCCGGTTTCGCCGACGAGGCCGTAGGTTTCGCCCTCGTACAGGGAAAGGGAAATGTCGTCCACCGCCTTGACGGTGTTGACCACTTTGCCCAGTGTCCCTTTGACCGGAAAGTATTTTTTCACATGGCTGGCTTGTAAAAAGACGTTTTTTTCCGCCATTGCGAAGATTTCACCCCACTTCGGACGCCGCAGGAACGGATTCGCTTGAAACCGCGTGCCAGCATCGCACTTTCTGTTTTTCGTTGACCGGAATCAGGTCCGGCATTTCCCTGGTGCATTGTTCCGTCGCGTAAGGACACCGGGGCGCGAAGCGGCACCCGTTCGGGATCTGGCTGAGGAGGGGAACCATGCCTTTGATCATATACAGCCGCTCATCGCGTTTCCCGCTGATTTTCGGTATGGATTTCATCAGTCCCAGCGTGTAGGGATGGGACGGGTGGTCGAAAATCTGATTGACTTCCGCTTCCTCCACAATCTGGCCCAAATACATCACCACAACGCGGCTGCAGGTTTCGGCCACTACCGAAAGGTCGTGGGTAATCAGGATGACCCCCATGTTCAGTTCACGGTTCAATTCCACAATCAGGTCCATGATCTGGGCCTGAATGGTCACGTCCAGCGCCGTGGTCGGTTCATCCGCAATCAGCAGCTTCGGCCGGCAGGCCAGCGCGATGGCGATCATCACCCTTTGCCTCATTCCGCCGGAAAGTTCGTGCGGGTACTGGTCGATCCGTTTTTCCGCCGCTGGGATTCCCACAAGCCGGAGCATCTCCAACGCTTTTTCGCGGGCCTGCCGTTTTGTCATTTTCTGATGGATGCGGAGCGGCTCCATGATCTGGTCACCGATTTTCAGAACGGGATTCAACGAGCTGAGCGCGTCCTGAAAAACCATGGAAATCTGGCCGCCGCGGATGTTCTGCATCAGGGACTGCGGGAGCTTCAGAATATCCCGGCCGTCAAACAGAATCTCGCCTTCGTAGCTCGCCGTGTATTTTTCATCGTACAGCCGGAGTATGGATTGGGAGGTGACGCTTTTCCCGCAGCCGGACTCTCCCACAACGCCCACAATCTCGCCCTTGTTCACGGAGAAGCTGACTCCGTCCACGGCTTTCATCTTTCCGCGCTCCGTGTTAAAACTGGTGCATAAATTTTTCACTTCAAGTATTTGATTCTGCCGCATGATCAGTCCCCCTTAATTGGAAAGCGGATCGAGAACGTCCCGGAGACCGTCGCCCAGAAGATTCAGGCCCAAGACGGCCAGCGCCATGAAGATGCCCGGAAAAACGATCATCCACCACGCCTTGTAAATGACGGTCGCGCCCTCGTAGAGGATATTTCCCCAGCTCGGTGTGGGAACGGGAACTCCGGCTCCCAGAAAACTGAGAGCCGCTTCCGTGACGATTGCCGTGGCGAAGATGAAGGAAACCTGAACGATGACCGGGGAAAGCACGTTGGGCGCGATGTGCCTCCAGATAATTCTGGTGGAGCCCGCGCCAAGAGAATGCATGGCTTCGATATAAGTCTGCTCTTTAACGCTCAGGGCGGCGGAACGGGCAATTCTGGCGATGTCCGGCGTGTAGACGATGGCGAGGCTGACGATCACGTTCTGAATGCTTGGGCCGAGTACGGCCATCAGCGCGATGGCGAGCAGAATGGCGGGAATCGTTTTCAGGCCGTCGCAGACGCGCATCAGCACGTTGTCGAGAAATCTGTAATAGCTGGCGTACAGGCCGATGACCATGCCAAAAACCAGAACCAGCGCGCCGACGCCTGCGCCGACTCCCATCGAAATTCGTGTTCCGTAGACCACGCGGCTGAACAGGTCGCGGCCAAACGTGTCCGTTCCCAGCAGATGGGCGGCGGAGGGGGCCATGAGCCGCTGGTCGACCACCATGGAGTAAGGGCCCTGGTTTGAAATGACCGGCGCGAAAACGGCGAAAATCACCATGATCAGGGTGATGGCCGTTCCGGTCAGGGCAAGCTTGTTTTTTAAAAACTTTCTTATCTTAAGCTGCCGCTGCTCTTTCAGGAGGCTTTTCCGAATCTGCCTCATTCCCTCCGGGTTTGCGGCGGAAGTCAAAACTGTAGTATTTTCCATCGTGAAATTCTCCTATTCTTCCAGTCTGACGCGGGGATCCGCAATTCCGTAAAGAATATCCATGATCAGAGTGACCGCGACATTGATGACGGCGATGACCAGAATGACAGCCTGAATGACCTCGTAGTCTCTTCGGCCCACGGAGTTCACCACGAGCTGGCCGGCGCCCGGGATGTTGAAAACCGTTTCCGTTACCGTTGCTCCGGACAGCAGCGCGATGAAGCTTTGGCCGACGGTGGTGATGATCGGCAGCAGGGAATTTTTCAGCGCGTGCTTGAACACAATCCAGAAATTCCGCACTCCCTTTGCCTTGGCCATTTTAATGTAGTCGCTGCTGAGGACCTCCAGAAGGGAGGACCGCGTCATGCGGGTGATCAGCGCCGCCTGCATCAGGCCGAGCGAAATCGCGGGAAGCGTCAGGTACCGGATGAAATTGCCGATCCCCTGGCCGGGGTCTTTGTATCCGGCGGCGGGCAGCCATCGCAGCTTTACCGCGAACAGCAGGATCAGCAGAAGGCCCATCAGAAAGCTTGGAATCGCGATGCCGCTCATGGAAAATCCCATGATGGTCTGGTCGGCAATCGTCCCTCTTTTCCTTGCCGCCAGAATTCCCATCGGAATGGAAAACAGGACGGCGAGCACCAGCGCATAAACCGTCAGTGCGAGCGTCGGTCCAAGGTGGCTCCTGATGATTTGGGACATCGGTTCGTTCATGAAGATGGACTGGCCCAGATCGCCGTGAAAAACATTGCCCATCCAGATAAAGTACTGCATGTAAATCGGCTGATCCAGTCCCATCGTCGTTCTCAGCGCCTGAATATCCTGCTCGGTCGCCTGGTCGCCCAGCATGGCCCGCGCGGGGTCGCCCGGAGTCAGATGGACGATAAAAAATGCGACAAAGGAGACGATCAGCAAGACCGGGATGAGCGATAGGATTCTCTTGATGATATATTTCTTCATCCGTTCCCCCTGCTCTCTGAAATAGAAGGAGGGAAAGCACCCAAATCCGTGAAAAGCTTGGATGCTTCCCCGATTTCCCTGATTACCGTACCGTGCGTTTCGGCTTATTCATAGATTTTCGTGTTCCAGATGAAGGGTCCCTGGAAATAACCGAGATTTTCCACTTTTGTGGTGGCCGCGCTGTAGATGTAGTAGTCGCCGAACTTGCTCCAGGGCAGTTCGTCTTCCCAGCTGTACTGCTGGAGTTCCTTCCAGGCCGCGACCGCTTCATCGGTGGAAGTGGAGCCGTTGATCTTCTGGAGTCCTTCCTCGATTTTGGGATCGGTTTCCCAGCCGGGCCATGTGGAAGTCATATAAAGAAGCATGGTCGGCGTTACAATGGGAGTAAAGCTGGTGATGAACGCGCTGTATTTGCTGGGATCGCTGCGGTAGGTCAGGAAGGTCGCCCAGTCGGAGACCAGCAGATCGCACTTGATGCCGACCGCTTCCAGCTCGCTCTTGATGACGACGGCCGCATTGTAGAATTCCGTGTAATCGGACGATACCAGAATCGTGAAGGACTCGCCGTTGTAGCCCGCCTGCTTCAGCAGATCTTTTACCTTGTCGGCATTGTGCTGGTTGTAGCTGGAGCTGCCGGCGTCCGTGTACCATGTGGGCTGCTCCTTATACATGTAGCTGGAATCCAGCCGGTAAAAGTCCGCGCTGACGTAGCTGGCTTTCATGATGTCTTCCATGTTGAGCGCCGCGTTGACGGCCTGACGCATGAATTTATTGGCGCCCAGACCGGACTTTTTGTTGTAAATCAGCCCCGGGGAACCGCTCATTTCGTTGTAGACCTTCAGGTCGCCGTCGTTTTTGAACATGTCGTAGTCGTCGATGGGGAGTTTGTAGGCGACATCGTACTGGCCGGACTGAATGCCAGAAACGCGGGTGGAGTCATCCGTGACGAAATCGTAATACACATCTTTGATATAGGCATGCTTGTAGCCGGACCAGCCGTCGGTCTGCCCGTCGGTTCCGTAAGGCTGGTAGTCGCCGTACGCCGTAAGTTCAATGTACTGGTCCTTCGCCCATTTTTCAAATTTGTACGGACCGGTTCCGATGTAGTCCTTGACAAGACCCGTCGACGGGTCGGCGGCATCAATGACGGATTTCGGCATGACCGCCGCGGACTGTCCGGCGCCGGCAATCAGTTCGTTCAGGTAAAGGGCCGGTGCGGAAAGCGTGATTTTAACGGTGTAATCGTCGACTTTTTCGAATCTCGATTTGCCAACCATTGCGCCCGCGTTGCCGTAGCTTTCGATCCAGCGGTTCATGGAAGCGACGACGTCGTCAGCCTTCATTTCCTGACCGTTGTGGAATTTGACGCCTTTGCGAAGATGGTAGGTGTATTCCGTGTGCTTATCATTTACGTCAAAGGAAGAGCAGAGTTCCGGCGTGGCGCTGTAATCCGATTTTAACGCCATCAGACTTTCGTAGATGCTGCCGAACGCGATCTGTCTCGCGACGACGGCGCTGGTTTTCTGGACGTCCAGCGAGGGCGGGGCCGCGTTCATGGCGATATGGATTTCGTCTTTCAGGCTGCCTTCCTGCTGAGCGGAACCGGTCTGTCCGGAAGAGGCCGGTCCGGATGAAGCGGAACCACCGGAACATCCGGTTACAGCGGACAGGCCGAGCGAGACTGCAAGGCAGACCGCCGCAAGTTTCATGGTGAATTTTTTCATGATTTCCCTCCTTGAGGATAATAAAAAACACACAGTCTTTTCCCGGGCTTCATCGCCCTGTCGAAAACCGCATGCTTCAGTAAATGAATGCTTGCATTTAATTTTTTCCGCGGATGGGAAAGAAATCTAAATCGCTCCGGTGCCGCGCTCCTGCGTTCGGATTCGAATGACATCCTCCACGTTTTTAATGATAATTTTCCCGTCCCCGACAATCCCGGTTGCGATTTTACTGCAAATGTCCGTGACGATCGGTTCCACATCCTTGTCGTCGACGATTACTTCCACTTTCAGCTTGGGCAGCAGGTTCACATTGGTCCGGGTGCCCCGGTACTCGTCCGTAAAACCCTTTTGGTTTCCGCATCCCATCGAGTTCAGCACGGTCATGCCGCCGCAGCTGTAATCGTCCACAAGGATTGTTTTTACGGTTTCCAGTTTTTCCGGTCTGATAAACAGGTTGATTTCCTTCATCGGCTTCACCTCCACGGATCACGAACGATTTTGAATAATTTTTAAAATATGCTGCAAAAATCGCCGCGAATTAAATTGACTAATACGATACCGGATATCGCGCTTTTTGTCAACTCAATTTCATTATAAAAGATATTGTTAAAAATAATCTGAAAAAACTTAATTTAATTCAGGTAAAAACGGATAATATGTTAATAAAATTAATTGTTTGCTCAGAGGCTTGACATCATACTTTTACAATTTTATAATGCAAATTATGAAGCGAAGGCGTGGATTTACAATCATCCATGAAACTTCGCTTTTTTTAAATTCATTATTAGGCTGCTAAACAGTTAAGATCCGCCCTGCGGCGGCATCTGAATAAGGAGGCTTTCATTTCATGTTGGACACATTGATCCGGAACGCAACCATTGTCGATGGATCGGGCAGGCCGGGATATGCCGGTTCGCTTGGAATTCAAAATGGGAAAATCGTGTTGGACCCTTCGGAAGAGGCCGGTTCCGTTGTCGACGGGTCGGGCTTGACCCTCTGCCCCGGGTTTATCGACAGCCACTCTCACCATGACCAGGTTTTCGACCCGGCGGTGGAAATCTATAACCTCTGTAAAATTTCGCAGGGGGTCACCACGGATGTGGTCGGCCAGTGCGGAATGTCGCCGTTTCCCGTTGCGCCGGAAAATCTGGAAACGATCCGCGGCCTTCTCGCCTCGTTCGATACGGAAGAGCAATTGGACCGGTTAAAGTATTTCACGGATTTCCAGCATTTTCTGGCTTACGCGGAGTCCCTTCCGAAAGCCTCCAACTTTGCGTTCAACTGCGGGCACTCGGTCCTGCGCGCGGCGGTAATGGGCACGGAAAACCGCAGGGCGACTCCGGCGGAACTTGAAAAAATGAAGGCCTATCTGAAAGAAGCGATGGAGCATGGCTGTTTCGGGCTGACGAGCGGGCTGATCTACATTCCGGGCGTGTATTCCGACACGCAGGAGCTGATCGAGCTGTGCAAGGTGATCCAGCCGTACGGCGGGGTTTACGCGACCCATATGAGAAACGAATCGGACGTTCTGGCGGACGCCGTGAAGGAGGCGATCTATATCGCCGAAACCGCGGGAGTGCCGCTGTTTATCTCCCACCACAAGGCGATGGGCGTGGCCAACTGGGGGCTTTCCAAAGAAACGCTGCGCCTGGTTCACGCCGCGATCGGCCGGGGGGTCAAAGTCACCATCGACCAGTATCCCTATCTGGCGACGCAGACGATCCTGAACGTCTGTCTGCCGCCGCAGCTGTTCGCACAGGGCAAGGATCGGTTGGTCGAACAGTTAAAGGACCCGGCCGAGCGGAAAAAGATTGAAGCGGAAATGAGGAAAACGCCCGCTACCTACGAAAACAACTATATCAATTGTCAGGGCTTTTCCGGCATTGTGGTTCTTTCCAGCCCCAACGTGCCGGAGGCGATCGGTCTGAGCGTAGCGGACTACGCGAAAAAGGTCGGGAAGAGCGACTTCGACGCTTTCTTCGATTTAATGGTTGAGAACCACTGCGAGGGTCTGGCGGCGTATTTCGCCATGGACGAAAAGGACCTTCAGGCAATTTATATGGACGAAAACACCGTCGTCGGCTCGGACGGCATCATCACGGCGGATACTCCGGTTCATCCCCGAACTTACGGCACGTTCGCAAAGGCGATCGCTTACTTCTGCAAGGACAAAAAACTGCTGCCGTTTGAGCAGGCGGTCCGCAAGCAGACCTCTTTGACGGCGGAGCGCTGGGGCCTGAAAAACAAGGGTCTGATTGCCGACGGCTATGACGCGGACCTGGTTCTTTTAGATTTTGACGAGTACCGCGATTCTTCCGATTTCGTTCATACGCGCGAGCTTGCCAAAGGGGTCAAAAAGGTGTTTGTCAATGGGGAGGTCGTGTTTGAGGACGGAAAGCTGACGCAGGCCCGCCCCGGCAAATGTATCCTTCGAAGCCCCAAATAACGATTTACGCCGCTGTTGTGAGAAGAAAGGCGCATATCCGGGGGATATGCACCTTTCTTGCTCTGACCGGGACTCGGGGTCCCGGATGAAACAGAGAGGAAAGGGGAATATTCATTGGATTTTCAATGGATCACCAATGAACAGGAAAAAGCCCGGCTTGACGGCGGGCTTGAATTTTTATCGGCGCAGGCCGTGAAGCCGGTCCGGGATTTTCACGCTGAATTTTCCGAATACCGTCCTACACCGCTCGTCCCGCTGAAAAATCTCTCCGCGGAGCTTGGACTGAAAAGCATCTCGGTAAAAGACGAATCCCTGCGCATGGGCCTGAATTCTTTTAAAATGCTGGGCAGCTCTTACGCGGTCGGACGGCTGATCGCGCAGAAGCTGGGCAGAGACTTTGAGAAAATGAAGTTCGAAGAGTTCTGCGCGGAGAAAACACGCGAAAGGCTTGGAAATCTGGTATTCGCGACGGCGACGGACGGAAACCACGGGCGCGGCCTGGCCTGGACCGCCAACCGCCTCGGCTATTCTTCCGTCGTGTTTCTTCCGAAGGGCTCCTCGGAAGAGCGCGTCCGCAATATTGCGAACAACGGAGCGCAGACTTTCGTCACGGACCGAAACTATGACGATACCGTGCGGCTGATGATCGGAGAGGCTTCGCGGAACGGATGGCAGATCGTCCAGGACACATCGTGGGAAGGGTACGGCGAGGTTCCGCGGTGGATCATGCAGGGCTATACCACCATTGCGTCTGAATTTCTGAGTCAGGCCGCCGAAGAAGGAATTCCAGCCCCGACGCATCTTTTCCTGCAGGCGGGCGTCGGATCGTTTGCCGTCGCAATGGCCGCTTTTTTCCGGGCCGCTTTCCCTTCTGCTCCGCCCCGAGTGATCGTTGTGGAGCCGAACAAGGCGGACTGTTTTTACCGGTCGGCGGAACAGGGGGGAATGACGGCGGTCGGCGGCGATCTGGATTCGATCATGGCCGGGCTTTCCTGCGGCGAGCCCAGTCCCATCGCGTGGTCCGTCTTAAAGGACAGCGCGGCGTTCCTTTCGGTTCCGGATTGGGTGACCGCCCGGGGCATGAGAATGTACTCCGCTCCCTGCGGCGATGACCGGCGCGTCGTCTCCGGCGAATCCGGCGCCGTCACCCTCGGGGCGCTCAGCCTGATCATGCAGCGCGGAGAATACGCGCCGCTGAAGGAGGCGCTGGGCCTGGACGGGACTTCCTCCGTGCTTCTGGTCAGCACGGAAGGCGACACCTGCCGGGAGATGTACCGGAGGATCGTGTGGGAGGGGGAATACGGCAGTGCGGCTGAGTGAGGAAAGGAAAACAGAGCTGATTGCGCTTTGCAGGGATTTGATCCGGATCAGGAGCGATTCCGGCTGCGAGGGACAGATGGTGGAAAAGCTGAAGCAGGTTTTCACCGGATTCGGATTCGAGTTTCAGGTGGATCGGTTCGGCAGCATCACGGCCCATAAAAAAGGGCGGGACGGGGGGCCGAAGCTCCTGTTCGACGGGCATGTCGACACGGTTCCGGCGCAGCCCGCGGACTGGGAGCATGACCCCTGGGGCGCGGAGATGGAAAACGGAAAAATCTACGGGCGCGGCGCCTCCGATATGAAAGGTGCGGTTGCGGCGATGATCTGCGCCGCAAAGTATTTCGCGGAGGATCACCCCGGTTTTGCCGGGGACCTGTACCTGAGCTGCACCGTGCAGGAGGAGAGCTTTGAGGGCGTCGCCGCGGGCGAGGTGGCGCGGACGGTACGGCCGGACTTTGTCGTAATCGGAGAGGCGACGGAACTGGCGCTGAACATCGGACAGCGCGGCCGGGCGGAAATCGTCGCTGAGGCATTCGGCAGGGCCGCGCATTCCGCGAATCCGGAAAAGGGAATCAATGCCGTTTCCCTGATGTGCGAGCTTCTGAAGGAATTTGAAGATCTTCCGGAGGTCCGGGATGAATTTCTCGGAAAAGGGATTCTGGTCCCGACGGATATCGCTTCAAAGCCTTATCCGGGTCTGTCGGTGGTTCCCGAATACTGCCGTGTGACGTTTGACAGAAGACTGCTGACCGGGGAGACGGAGGAGTCAGTTCTGCTCCCCCTGCGGGCCGCCGCGGACCGGCTGGCCGCGTCTTACCCCGGAGCGGGCGTGAAAATTTTCTATGCCTATGGGAAAATGCCGTGCTACACGGGAGAGACCATCGAGGGCCTTCGCTTTTTCCCCGCCTGGAAATTCGGGGCGGAGGAGGACTTTGTCTCCGCCATGCGGAAAAGCCTTCAGAACGCGGGGATTCCGGCGCCGCTTTCCCATTACAGCTTTTGCACGAACGGGAGCCGGTTTGCCGGGCAGGCCGGCATTCGGACGGTCGGGTTCGGTCCGTCGCCGGAAAACCTGGCCCATACTGTCGACGAATTTATCGGGCTGGAACAGCTCTGCGGCGCGTGTGCCGGATATTCGGCCCTGTCCAAAGCGGTACTCTGCCGTTAAAAGCGGCCCGTTCTAAAGAAAAGGGGGAATCTGTTTGGGACTTCTGGTTCGCGGAGGCATGATCGTGGACGGCTCTGGGGGACCGCCTTTCAAGGGTGACCTTCTGATTCGGGAGGATAAAGTCGCGGAAATCGGACGGCGGATTGACCGGGAGAATGTCCCTGTCCTGGACGCCGAGAACAAAGTGGTTTGTCCGGGATTCATCGATACACACAGTCATTCCGACCTGCGCGTCCTGACGGAACCGGACCTGCCGCCGAAAATTTCGCAGGGCATCACCACCGAAATCTACGGGCAGGACGGCGTTTCACTGGCTCCTTTGCCGAAGCCGTATCGCAGCGGTTGGTCGAAAAACATCTCCGGACTGCTTGGCGATCTGAACTCCGCCTGGCGCGGGGAAAGTGTTCCGGACTATTTTGAGGCGGTCAGACGGGCCGGGCCGGTCAACAATATTCTCTATCTAGTTCCCCACGGCAACATCCGGATGCAGGCGATGGGCCTGGAAGGGCGCGCTGCCGAAGCCGGGGAGATCGGGCGGATGAAGGACCTGCTTTCGGAAAATCTGGACGCGGGCTGTCCGGGCATGTCCACCGGGTTGATTTACCCGCCCTGCGCGTTCGCGGAGACCGGGGAGCTGGAGGCGCTGTGCGTGGTTTTGGCGGAAAAAGGGAAGCCGCTTGTCGTCCATCAGCGCAGCGAGGCCGGCCGGATTCTGGAATCCATGCAGGAATTGATTTGGATCGCCCGGCGGACCGGTGTGAAGGTTCATATCTCCCATTTCAAGCTGGCCGGAAAAAATAACTGGCACCTGCTTGACCACCTGCTCGAAACGCTGGAAGGCGCAAGGCGGGAGGGCCTTGATTTCAGCTTCGACCTGTATCCCTATACCGCGGGCAGCACCATGTTTTCCGCGATTCTGCCGCCGTGGGCACTTTCCGGCGGGACCGAGCGGATGCTGGAGCGCCTGAAAAACGCGCGGACGCGGGAAAAGATCAGGGACTGCATTCTCCACCCGGACGGAAGCTGGGACAATTTCATCGAGTTCGCGGGAGTGGAAAACATTTATATCACGGATGCGGCGCGGCATCCGGAGGCGGTGGGGAAAAATCTGGTTCAAATCGGCGGCCTGTACGGCTGCGATCCGATGGAGGCGTCGTTCCGCCTCCTGGCGGAGGAGGAAAATCGGGTCGGCATGGTTGATTATTACGGCAATGAGGAAACTTTGGTTCGCATGATGCAGTCGGAAGGCCAGAATTTCTGTACGGACGGGCTTTTGGGAGGAACGCCCCACCCCCGCGTTTACGGCTCCTTTCCCCGTGTGATCGCCCGATATGTCCGGGAAAAAAAGGTCATGAGCCTGGAACAGGCGGTCCATAAAATGGCGGAAGTTCCCGCCCGGCGCTTCGGCATCGAGGGAAGAGGCTCCATCCGGAAAGGCTGCTTTGCCGACCTGGTCGTATTCGACCCCCTTACGATCCGCGACACCGCAACCTATCTGGAACCGCGCAGCCTCAGTGAGGGAATCGAGGCGGTTCTGGTCAACGGCAGGATTTGCTACCTTGCGGGGAGGGGAGTCCTGGGCCGCGGCGGCCGTGTCTTGCACGGATAACCAAAAAGGAAGTGGAATCGCGGACGTTCAAAGGGCATGAAGGAAATTGGACGAAGAAAAAGCGCGCGTCAGGAGGAGTGCTTTTTCTGTTTATCCTGGTACAGGGAGTGGTCCGCCTGCGTCAGGACCTGGCCCACCGTGCCGTCCACCCGGACGGACGCGGAGCTGAAGCTGATGTCCGCGGCTCCATTGTACGGCGTAATAAAATCCTGAAAAGAGTTTTTTATTCCCTCCAGACGCTGCGACAGCTCGTTTTTGTCCCCATAGTAAATGACGGCGAATTCATCCCCGCCCCAGCGGCTGACGTTGTTGCGGCCGTATCCGAAAGATTCCTGGAGCAGGTCGGCCAGTTTTTGAAGGACCTTGTCTCCGACGGAGTGGCCGTACGTGTCGTTTGCCCTTTTGAAGTTGTCCACGTCGATCAGTACGAGGTACGCCGGATTCTCCCGGTCCAGGGCGGCCTCTTCGATCGCTTTGTTGAACATCCTCCGGTTGTAAAGGCCCGTCAGGGCGTCGATATTGGCATATTCATCCAGCTTGGCGTTGACCCGTTCGTATTCCTTGGCAAAGTGAAGGATAATGAAAAATGAAACCAGCAGCAGGATGGGAATCTGAATCATGCGGTCGACAAATTGGCTCCGCTCCGAGTAAACCATGACCAGATCGGGGTGAAAGTATTCGGCGGCGTGCAGCGCCATGAATACCACAACCAACCCGAACGCCAGAAAAATGCGCCGCCAGCCGGAAAAAAGATAGGTGGTGCTGATCAGCAGGAGGAACACATATCCGACGGCGTTGTTATTGCTTCCGCCCGAATCTAGGAAGGCAAAGGGGAGAAAAAGAAAAATCAGGAACACGAACGCCGAAAACATCATATGAACGCGATATTTTTCGCGCTTTAGCAAAAAAAGCGCTGTCGTACAGATCAAAAAAAGGACAACCCATTTTATGCTGAGCCGAAGCGGAAATGCGCAGAGACCGTTGCCGATGATGCAGACCACGGACAGGCCGGCCCCCGCGATTGCGGTTGCCCTGTAGAAACGGACCTGAATACCGGACCGGTCCATTTTCCTCACCATTCTTTCCCTTTCGCCGAAAAAATCGAATTGCGGTGTTGATACGACAGCTTTTTTATATTATATCAAAAAATGGAAAGCAAATCAAAAGGACTTCAGGGAGCACGGCGCTTCTTCATTTTCCACAATCGCGTGGGAGGCGGCAATGGGAAAGGCTGTCCACATCCTGATCCTGCCAGGTTTCCCCGCGCCGAATCTTTTGACCGGGTTGATGAAAGGGCCGTCCCTTCGGGCGGCCCTTTGAGGTCAAGGAATCACTACGCTGTTCTGATCGATTTTTGCAAGGCCGAGAGTAATAGGGGCGCTGCGGGGAATCGTGTAGCTGCTGGTCCCGGGGTTCAGAAGATGAATGTTGGAAGCGGTGTTGACGGAATAGAAAACGCTCTGCTGCAGTACGCCGTTGACGACCAGATTGTAGTATCCGTTCGATTTTGCGGGGAAGGACGCGGGCGTGCCGCCGCTGCCCGTGGACCATTTTGTCCTTGAAAGCTGGAAACTGGCGCCGGATGCCACAGTGATCGCCGCGGTTGCCGTATAGTAGTAGTTGGTGTCCGTGATGGCCGGAGCTGTGGCCGCGAGCTTAAATAATTTAAGTGCCATTTTATTGTCTCCCTCTCTTACCATAACAACTTTAATACGGGATGGTTCTTTTTCCCGGGCGGAACGAGTGAATCGGTCCGTTGCCGCCGGTTCATTGGAAACAAAAGTACGCCGTATTAAGTTACTCTATTCTATGTTACAGCCACTATTCATGACAATCGGGGAGCCGCTTATTTATTGGCGGAATTCCGCTATGGAGCCGGACCCATTTCCTCCCACATCTCCTGAAGAACGGAGGGGGGAATCTCCGGACCGGGCACGTAGGCGTTCGGCCTTTTCCGGAGGGCCAGGCAGGTTTCCAGATCTTCTACCGCTTCCCGGCTCCTGCCAAGCCTTCGGTAAAGTTCGGCGCGCAATGCGAGAAGGTCGTTATAGAAGGTGAAAGCCTGGATCCCCTCCGTTAGGACCTGCTCCGCTTCTTCATACCGCTCCAGTGTCAGAAGGGAATAGCCGTAACATTTATAAAGGTGCGGGACGTACAGGCAGCCGCCGGTGACCGCCTGACGCGCCAGCTCAAACTGGCCGGCGCTCTCTTCATACTTTTCCAGGTTGAGAAGTTCGATCCCTTCCAGGTACCGCACGTAGCCGTCCTGCGGGCGTTCCTTTTGGTCTTCTTTCAGCAGCCGGATCCGCTCCTTTAGCTGCCAGCCCGCGGTTCTTTCCCCGCGGTGCGCAATCCGGAGGCGGGAATCCTGTAGGGAGTATAAAATTTCATCTGGAATATATTCAAAGGAGCGGTACTGAAAACGATATTCTTTTCGGTTCCGGATCAGCCGGAGAAATTGCGCGGGGGAGGAGATTCCCCTTTCATCCTGACGGTAGTCCACATAGATAAGATAACCCTCGGCGTTGGGATTCCTCAGAAGGAGTCTCAATTCCGCCCGCTGCTTCGGTGAGATCATCTCATCCGCCTGCAGGAACAGGACCCATTTTCCGGCTGCGCGTTCCATGCAGAAGTTTTTGATTTTGCTGAAATCATTTTCCCATTGGGGCTGATATACTGTGGCTCCCGCCCGGCTTGCCAGTTCGCGGGTGCGGTCGCCGGAACCGAGGTCCGCGACTAAAATCTCGTCGGCTGTTTCTTTCATCTCATTCAGGCAGTCCGGCAAAAACAGTTCGTCGTTTTTTGTAATCACGCACAGGCTTAGCTGCTTGATTGCCTCCATCCTTTTCATTCCCCCCTCTCGCCCGCTTCCTTCCGGAGCGCCGCTTTCATGTCTTCCGCAGACTCCTCCAAGGAGACGGACAGGCTCTGGCTGACTGCGCGCAGATCGTGGAAAAACTGGCTCTGGATGCCGAACGCGCGCGCAATTTTTTCCGTTGTGTCGATCGGGCCCAGCCGGTCCAGAAGATAAAAATAGACGCAGTTCAGCTGCTGGAAGAAACTGCGGCACAGGCTGTCTTCCGCGTACTGGTAAAATGAGGCGATATTTCTCTGATAAACTTCCTCCAAAGCCTGGCGGCCTTCCGATGTTTTCCTGACGCACAAAAGAATCATTCTTTCGCATTCCAGCTTTTTTTGGTTCATTTCCCCCGCCAGACTGCGGAAACGAACGGCGCAGCGTTCCACCTCCGAAGAAAATTTTTCAAGCAGGATTCTGCGGCTTTCCGGGGAGATTTTCCGCTTGTTCATCGCGATGATCTCATTGACTCTGCGGGGGATCGGAATGGTGCAGTACCGGCGGATCAGCCCGTCGAGTTCCGCCCGTTCGGTTCCCCGTATTTTTGCCCCGCCCGCCGTGGCATTATAGAAGTGATGCTCCGGGTATCCTTCGATGATATGTTCCATTCCAAACCGGAAATTTTCCCAAAGCCGGTTGGAAGGGATCATTTTGCCGTTGTTTCCCTCCACGTAGACAGTGGGAATGGAGTGAAGCACCTCCCTTGCCCGCTTTCCTTTTTCCTGCGAGGCAACCGCGTCCCTGCTGTGCGTCGCCCCGCCCGGACCGTAGGCAAAATCCTGCCCGACGAGGATAATGGGGTCGGCCCCGAGGTAAACGGCCAGATTCAGCGCAAGATGCGAAACATTTGCACCCGCGTCCACCTCGCTGCCATCGCCCAAATTCCGGTTGAACCACCGGTTCAGTTCTTCTCCCTGACGGAAAATCGGAATTTTTTCGCCGCGGAAGGAGGGGAATACCCTTGGGTCAATCAGCGCGAGCGCAAGCAGCGCGATTTCCGGCGAATAGGTTCTGTCTTTAAAATGATACAGATAAGTGTATTTTGTCCGTTCCTGAACGGTGAGGATGTCCGGGTTGATTCCGTTTTTGGTGAGCGGAACGATGGCCGATTCCACCGCGATCATCAGCCCCCTGCCCCGAATTTTTTTCAGGAGCGGCATGCTGCGGTCGAGCGAAGGCCCATTGGAGATGAGGAAGGCCGGAACATTCCGGTATCTTTCCTTCAGACAGCTTACATAGGGATTCGTCAGAATCTCCCCGGCGTTTGCCATCAGATTGTTCAGGCCGATCATATTGTCTTTGTGGTCGTTGCCAAGGTAGGAAGTCAGCAGAGTCAGTTCCTGGAAGGCAAAACGGTGAATTTCCAGATATTCCTTTTTGAAATTTCTTACCGCCGGCAGGGTGAATGCCGTCGTCGGATAGGTCGTGCTGAAAAACAGCATGCTGAAAAACAGCTCTTCAAACGCCTTTTTAAAATAAGAGCTGTCTCCCGGAAGAAAGATGATTTTCCGGGTTTGAATAATCGGGGATAAATCGAAATAGAAAAGCATGGCTTTGAACAGGAAGAGGTCCTGCTCAAACGCGACGACGAGCGTGTGGGGCATTTTATGCGCGAAAACTTCGAACAAAGCGTATCCGAATCCGGTTCCGTAGAGAAAAATTTCTGCTGAGCCAACCTGCGGGATCGATTGATACCATGCTTCCGCTTCCCGGACCGGATGCTCGCCGGTAATATGAAAACAGACTCCGTCCCTGTGATACCGGCACACGGGATATCCCTCGGAATTGTAGCTGACTTCGATTCTCTTTTTGAATTCCTCCTCTGAAATTCCGGATACGGATTCCCGGAGCCACGGCGTCAGCAGCGCGAGGTTTTTTTCATACATCGCCTCGGTTTCGCCCGGTCCTGCAATTTTCATGTGTCCCCGGCCTCCTTCAGCCAGTTTTCGGCAAGGGGTGCGACCGCGTCCTCCAATAAATCCGCGATACCGGTGATATCCTGATTCTGCATATAAAAATACAGCCCTCTTACAGAAGGCAGCAGCAGATTCAGGTCGATTTTCGGGTATGGTGAGTTCCGGTCGGTTTTGACGACAAGCTCCAGTTCCTCCATGGCGCTTAAAAAATTCTCCATTCCTTCGGCGTCTTCACCGATTCGAAAACAGCCGATGGCCGAGTGCAGGAAAGCAAGGAAATGCTTAATCTGCCGATTGAGCAGGGTCGGTCGCGTCCCCGCCGTCATCTCCTCCATCAATTGATTCCCTCCATCCTTTTAACTGATAGGATGATAAATGGTCGATTGTGCTGAAAACCTGGGCCTGGATGGTATTGTCGAATTCAGTCAAAATGGTTTCCCTTTCTTTTTTTTCCTCCGGTGTCAGAACCGATTTTTTCAGAGAATCGCACTGAGCGCGTATTGCGCCGGTCAGTTGGTAAAACTCCGCGGCTTCCCGGTCCGTTGCCTGTTCCATCCGTAACCCTCCTGTCTCCAATCTTTTTTCTGCTTGAAGCCGCCGGCGGGATCCGTTGAAGACCTCTCATAAAACATCGGATTCCTGCGGCCCGGCTCTCTTTTTCATCAGGTATGCAACAAATTCAAAGTCCAGCTCGGAATCAATATCGGCGGCGCGTTCCGGCGGCATCTCGAAAAGCCGCGTGCCCTCCTCAAGAACCGACCGGCATTTCAGGAGCGATTCGCGCCTCCAAACATATACGGAACCGTTCAGGTCATAGCATTTCGGAGAACTCTGCCGGCAGAAAACCGGTGCGTCCGGTGATTTGCATAGCCGGACCGTGCCTCCTTCCCCGATTTCCACCAAATTGAAATAGGGCGAATGGCGGGCTGCGGCCCCAGTGACCACATTGGGCGCTCCCGTGCCTTCAAGCAGTGCGACCGCCCCGGAGATATCCGATACAAGACGCAGGGGAGCAGTGGCGTCCAGATCCGCGATGAGATCGAATTCATGCCCCGCCAGCTTTTCCGCCTCCGTCAGGCAGTGGCGGATGGCCGGAATCTTGGGCGCGCTGTCCGAGGCGAGAGACAGGGGCCTTGGGATGCAGAAATCCGCTCCCCATTCCCGCGCGGACCTCAGCAGAGCCTCCCCGTCGCTGCTGACCGCAACCGCTTCAAACAGC
This sequence comes from Caproiciproducens sp. NJN-50, assembly GCF_004103755.1. Taxonomy (NCBI): domain Bacteria; kingdom Bacillati; phylum Bacillota; class Clostridia; order Eubacteriales; family Acutalibacteraceae; genus Caproiciproducens; species Caproiciproducens sp. NJN-50. The sequence goes on from NZ_CP035283.1 coordinate 672,996, forward strand.
CCGGATTGTTTTGCCTGCAAAATGCTGTATGCGAGCAGGGGCTTTCCCAACAGGCTGCGCAGATTTTTGCCCGGCACGCCTTTGGAGCCGCTGCGGACGCAAACGGTGCATAACCTTCTCACGAATTTTCTTCCCTCCCTGTTAAAAACTCGTTTTCGTAATCTCTGCCCGCCTGATCAAAATCACGGAGTCCCCCGATATCGATCCAGTATTCCCGGATCGGAAAAATACAGACCGGCTCATCGTTTCGCAGCATGCTTTCAAACAGGCTGTTCATTTCAAAACGGGAATCCTTGGGGATACGGCTCAGAACCCCGGGATTCAGGACATAAACTCCCGCGTTGATAAAACTGGCATAGACTGGCTTTTCCTCGAATCCGGCCAGCCGGCCGCGGTTCACTTTTATGACCCCGTAGGGAACCTGATAGTCGTAGGTGGTCACGGCAATGGTGGCCTTGGCCTGATGCTCAAGATGAAAGTCCAGCAGCTGCCCGAAGCTCAGCCTGGTCAGAATATCGCCGTTGATCACAAGGATCGGTTCCGTCGTTTCAAACGGAAGCAGGCTGAGGGAACCGGCGGTTCCCAACCGCTTGCTTTCGCTGATGTAATGGATTTCCGCGCCCCATCTGGTGCCGTCGCCGAAATATTCCGTGACCTGCTCCGCCTTATAATTGACGGAAATGCAAAACCGGGAGAATCCCTGCCGGAGAAACTGTTTCAGAATCGTTTCCAGCACCGGCTTTCCCCCGACTTTCAGCATGGGTTTGGGGCAGTGGTCGGTCAATGCGCCCAGCCGTCTGCCCGGACCGCCTGCCATCACCACGACCCAGTTTCTCCGTCGGGATTCCGCGAGCAGTTCATCCAGCCGCTCAATCCCGACGACATGACCCTCGCCGTCTACCACCGGAAGGTGGCGGACCTGATTGACCCGCAGAAGGCTGAGAATGCTTTTCCGGTCGGTCAGCTCCGGAATTATAATCGGATGAGGATTCATGATCCGGCTGACGGGACTGTCCATGGGAATTCCCTTTAGAATGCCCCGGCGGATATCGCCGTCCGTTACGGTGCCGAGCAGCTTTCCCTTTTCGTCCGCCACGACGGCGATCTGCTGGGAGTTCCGGTCAATGAGTTCGATTGTCTCATGAATTTTTACATTTGGAAGAATCAATGCCTTTTTCCAGTTGTCCATGGCATGCCCCCGTATTCCGGATTATGCCTCCGCAACCGAAAGCTTTTATTTCGCCGGAATGCCTTTCACTATCCTATGATCGGGGACATTTTTTGTTACGACGGCGCCCGCGCCCACAGTGGCAAAGCGGCCGACCGTCATTTTTTCCGCCTCTGAGCCGCCCTGGATCACGCAGGAATTCACGCCGAGGTAAGCGCCCTCTTTCAGTCGGACGTTTCCGGACAGATTGGCTCCGGGGCAGACGGTGACAAAATCCTCCATCACGCAGTCGTGCGCGACGGTGCAGTTAAAGTAGAAAACCCCATGATTTCCCATGCGAATCCGATTGCTGAACCTCGCGCCTGCGAAAATAATGTTTCCGATCCTTTTTTGGACCTCTTCCAGCTGACCGGAACCGAAAGTCGCCGAGGGATGAATCAGGTTTACGTAGTTCAATTCTGGGAATCTGCTCCAAACCGACTTTCGGGCCGCCGGGCTGCCGATCCCGATGATAAACGAAAAGCCCCCGCGCACGAGGGAAGGGACCTTCTCCTCGAGGATGACCGGATGCCCCTGAATGGGGTTTTCCGCCGTTTTTCCGATGAAAAAAATTTCGTCGTACCCGGTCCGCTCCGCAATGTCGCTAGTTTCCCGGGCAAAGCCGGAAGCCCCGAAAATGGCGAGTTTCAACGGATCGCCTCGTTTTCCAGATAGGACCGGCCGGCTTTTTTGCCCAGAAGGTCAAAATACTCCATGGGCGAGCGGCCGCCCGCCGGCCGCTTTACCGTCAGATTCCGGTCTGTGAATAATTCGCCCTGTTCGATCCGGCATGCCGCGACAATGCTTTTCCGGGCGACGGCCTGATTCCTCAGCTCGGAAGGGGAGGGCCGCTTTACCGAAGTTCCGAGCGATTGTTCCACCTGGCGGATTCCCTGTACCATCCGGGCGAATTCCTGAGGCTCCAGAGAAGCCTTGTGATCCGGGCCGGGCAGACCGCGGTCCAGCGTCAGATGTTTCTCCAGAACCGAAACGCCCAGCGCCGCCGCCGCGACGGGGACCGCGATCCCCGCCGTGTGGTCGGAGTATCCGACCGGCAGGGCGAAGCACTGGCGAAGAGTTCGCAGAGCGCGCAGATTTACATCCGGAAACGGAGCAGGGTATTCCGTGGTGCAGTGCAGCAGGCTCACATGGTATTTCAGGGCCTTCTGCCCCTCTTCGGAATCGTAAGCCCGCCGGAAAGACGAGAGGCAGGGAACCTCTTTTTCTCCGCCGTACTCCAGATAGCCGAAGGCAAGAACGCCGAGGGCAGCCTCGATCTCTCCCAGATCCGCCATTCCCGTGGAGAGCAGCACATCCTTCCCGGAGCGCGCCGCCTTTCGCAGCAGGGGCGCGTTTTCAATTTCCCCGGAAGCGATTTTCAGCAGGGGAACGCCGATCGAAAGAAGAAAATCGAGGCTTTCCGGGTCAAAGGCGGTGGAAAGAAACAGGATTCCCGATTCCTCCGCGTGTTTCTGCAAAGTCAGATCATCTGATTCGCCGAGCTCAAGTTTTCGGATCATTTCGTACTGCGTTTCCCCCGAACATGAATTTTCCAGCTGATAGGCGGCTTTTGGAGCGTCGGGGACGGCAATCCGCTCCGCGCGGTAGGTTTGGAATTTGACCGCGTCCGCTCCCGCTTCGGCGGCGGCGTCAACCAGTTCCATCGCCGTTTTGAGCGAACCGTTGTGATTGACGCCCGCTTCGGCGATAATGAGGATCTTCGGGCTCATTTGTCATCGCTCCGTATCGGATCAAATTGTTTCTTTAATAATGCGCGGTAATCGGGGATCGATTTTAAAACCGAGAGAATTTTTTCCGCGCTGTCTCCCGCTCCGTAAGGGTTCACCGCTTTGGAACAATCCGTTTCCAGCGCCCTGCGGATGGCTTTCAGAATCTCCGTTTTTTGCGGCGCGCAGCTGATTACGGAAGAAGCGAACAGACGCCCCTGCTGGCGGTCCCCGACGTTCACCGCCGGCTTTCGGAACGACGGCGCCTCATAGATTCCGCTCGAGGAGTTTCCCACCACCGCGTCCGTTTCCCGGATCAGGCTGAAATACCGCGTTTGGCCGAGGGAGGAAAACACGGCCGCGTTCGGGTGTTCCGCCGCGAATTCCCGCGTCAGCCGGGTCAACTCCCGGCTCTGCGGGTCCGCGTTGGGCCCGGTGAAAATCAATCCGTATTCCTCTCCAAGCGCGTCCAGGGCCGCGAGCAGTTCCTGAAACTGCTTTCCGGACGGTTCCCGGTCGAGTGTGACCGGATGGAATGTCACGAGCAGATTCCGGCTGCGAAAAGAAAAACCAAGGGATCGTTCCAGTTCCTCCCGGCTCAGGTGCGGAAGACTCAGGATCCGGTCGATTCCAAGGCTTCCCACATTGTAAATATGCCGGGGATTCTCCCCAAGCTGCCGGACCCTTCGGGCGGATTCCCCGTTGGTCACAAAATGCAGGTGGGCCATTTTGGTGACGCTGTGGCGGATTGCCTCGTCAAACGCGCCCAGAGTCGTGTCTCCGCCGCCGATGTGGGCAATTGGAATCTTCATGACCAGAGCCGCCTGCGCCGCCGCCAGAATTTCATACCGGTCCCCGAGCAGAAGGAGAAGATCCGGACGAAGCTGATCGAATGCCTCCGCGAATCCGATCACGCCGAGGCCAATGGACTTCGCGATTCCGACGGGGGTGTCGCTGGAAAGAAGCGTTTCGATTTTCCGGTCGATCTGAAAGCCGTCCTGTTCGATTTCCCGATAGGTCAGGCCGAATTCCGGCGAAAGGTGCGCGCCCGTCGCCGTGAGCTGAAGCGTGAAATCCGGCTCCCGCTCCACCGCTTTCAGCAGGGGAACCAGAAGACCGTACTCGGAGCGGGTTCCCGTCACCGCGCACAGTTTCCGCTTCATGACGAACCGCTGCTTTCCGGTTTGGCATACGGTTCTCCAAGGGCTGCGCTGCTTGGAAGATTGATGATCCGTTTTTCCAGGCTTTCCGCTGTGGACAGGTCCATCCGCGGACTGTCCCGGAACATGGGAAGGCGGCTCATCAAAGTCCATACGGGGCGCGTCTGAATTCCATGGTCGTTGGTGTCCTCCAATATGGGGTCGCGCAGGGACGCGTTCTCCTCCGACAAAATCAGCGTGTTCAGCCAGTAATTGCTCCTTGCGTAAGAAGGCTCCGGAAAGAAGCGAATCCCCGGCATGCCCGCGAAGGCGCTGCGGTATTCTTCCGCCAGAGCCCGCTTCAGGCGGAGAAATTTTTCCATCTGTTCCAGCTGGGCGCACCCAAGCGCGGCGTTGAGGTTCGGCATCCGGTAGTTGTAGCCGACCTCGTCGTGAAGGAAAGCCCAGCGGTGCGGCAGCTTTGCGGTTGTCGTCAGGTGCTTCGCCTCCCGGTACAGCGCTTCGTCGTTGGTAAGGATCGCGCCGCCTCCGCCGGTCGTCACGATTTTATTCCCGTTAAAGCTGAGGGCCGAGAGCTTCCCGAAATTTCCGGTGTGCAGATTCTTGTAATACGAACCCAGGGATTCCGCCGCGTCTTCCACCAGCGCAAGCCCGTAGTCCCCGCAGACCCGCGAGATCAGGTCAAGCTGAACGGGATGCCCGAACGTGTGCATCGCCACCAGCGCGCGGATCGGCCGGTCCGTTCGTCTGTTCCAGCAGACTCCATTGCGGAGCCGGGTTGTTTCTTTCAGGTATCCGGCCAGCTTTTCCCCGTCGATTCCGAGCGATTCCGTTTCGCTGTCCGCCAGATGCGGAATTGCCCCGCAGTAGCACACGGCGTTTGCCGTGGCGACAAATGTCAGCGCCGGGACGATCACTTCGTCCCCCGCCCGCACCCCTGCCAGCTTCAGGCAGATCTGAAGGGCGGATGTTCCGTTCACCACCGCCGCCGCGTACTTTGCCCCCGTGAACCGGGCCAGTTCCCTCTCGAATCGTTCGACATACGGGCCGACGGAGGAAACATAGCCGGAGTCCAGGCAGTCCTTTACGTAGTCCCATTCGCGCCCCGCAAAGCAGGGCTCGTGCAGGGGAACCGGCTCGTTCCCCTTGCGGAGAACGGTCTTCAGGGCCTCCGTGATTTCCGTCGGATCGACTTGATTGCGGTGATTCATAGCACATACCTGTCGGCTCTGTACCGCTTCTGGTTTTCCGGGTCGCGGAACCAGTCCGCGGTCAGCGCCAGCCCCTTTTGTAAACCGTCTTTCCCTCCAAACTCCGGCTTCCATCCGAACAGCCGCTCCGCTTTGGAGGTGTCGGCGCACAGCCGGCGGACCTCGCTCTGCTCCGGCCGGATTCTTTCGGTCTCTGTTTCCGTCTCGACCTCCGCATGCATGACCCGTGCAATCATCCGCACCGTATCGCCGATGGAAATTTCAAAATTGCTGCCGATGTTGACCACTTCTCCCACCGCCTCGTCGCAGCATGCGGTTTCCCGGAATCCCCGGACCGTATCGCTTACATAGCTGAAATCCCGGGTCGGCGTCAGGGACCCGAGCCGGATCTTTCGATTTCCCCGTGCAATCTGAGTCATTACCGTGGGAATCACCGCCCGGTTTGACTGCCGGGGCCCATAGGTGTTGAAGGGGCGGACGACGGTGACCGGGGTGGCGAACGAGCGGAAAAACGAAAGCGCAAGCTGGTCCGCCGCGATTTTTGAAGCGGCGTAGGGGGACTGCGCCCGGAGCGGGTGCGTCTCCGGAATCGGAACGTATTCCGCCGTTCCGTACACCTCGCTGGTGGAGGTTTGCACAACGCGCTCCGTCCCCAGTTCCCGTGCGGCCTGCAGAACATGGAGCGTCCCTTTCAGATTCGTGTCAAGATAGGATTCGGGGGAATAATATGAATAGGGAATCGCGACCAGTGCGGCCAGGTGGAATACGGCGCTGCATCCCTCCAGAGCGGTTCTGACCCGGTAGGGGTCTCGGATGTCCCCCTGAAACACTTCCAGACTGTTTTGGATCTCCTTCGGGGACTGGTCCAGCCACCCCCATGAATTGAACGAATTGTAACAGACGAAAGCGCGGACGGAGCATCCGCTGCGGACCAGTTCTTCCGCCAGGTGGGAGCCGATAAACCCGTCCGCGCCCGTGACCAGTACTTTCTTTCCTGATAAATTCATTCTGCGCCCCCGATGTGGAAACAGTGTTGGGAAGAAAAACGGATCATCCTTCTTCCCAGCATTCATATTCTACCGCGTGGAAAAATAGAAGTAGTCCTATTTTTCAGGCCTGATCGGAGCGATTGATTTTCCGAGGTGAACGCCATGACAGGATTCTGTCCACTGATTACCTGCCGATTAACCGATCAGTGCGGTAATGAGGTGGACCCTTACGGCTTAGGCAATGTTACATATACGGTATTGCCTTCGCCGGAGAACCGGAAAAAGAACGCGTATGGCTTTCCACCTGTTTCAGTTGCTGTGGAAGGCTATGTTGCCGTGTATTCGGATAAGACGAGAATTTCGCCTCCGATTCCTTTCTGTATTTTGCAATCGCTTCACGTGTCCCTTCCCAGGGAAGGCTTTTTGACCTTTCGGCTGAGAGATTTTCATTGCTGGGCGCTTCCCAAGTGGAGCGGCAGCCCCCCCGCGCCGGGACAGATTGAACTGCTGATCAGTATTGAAACGTCCGCCTTTTCCAAAACGGCCGTCAACCTGCTGGTTCCGCAGGTTGATTCCGGCTTGCAGGTCGTCGGCCGGGTCTGTATCTACACGAATATGCTGAATGACAGTGTCCGCTTTCACAGCGGATGCCGCATCCGTTATCAGAGCGCCGCTCTCCGCGCGGAAGTATCTCACTACTATACCATTGCCGACGGGGGAAAGCGGACTTACCGGAACAGCGACGGGATGAAAAAGTACGGGGACCGGGGGCTGCTCTCTCCCCAAGAGGTTTCTTATTACAATGTGTTTGTAAACGGCGTTTTGCAGCCGAGAACGAATTACATTCTTGAAAAAGACGAACTGACGTTCACAACACAGGACATTCCGGCGGAAGGGCGGCCCATCGTCGTTTTGTTCACCACATGGAAGGATTTTGAGGGCCGGATCATGGATGTGACCAACCGGCAGTATAATGCCGTGTCGGACGGCGCAAAAAAACAATATACCGACAGCGACGAAATCAAAGAATATGGAAACTGCGGAATCCCCTCCCCAAACGACGTATCCTATTTCAACCTTTATATTAACGGCGTTCTTCAGCCCAAGAGAAATTATATAGTGAAAAAGGGAATTTTAAGGCTGACTACGTCCGACGCCCCCGTAAAGGGAGCGCCCGTGATTCTGGAATCCATTGTGATCCGGGATTCGGCCGGACAGCTTTACCGGACGGAAATTTACGCCTACAACGCATATTCCAACGGCGGCAAGATTTATACCGATCAGGACGAGATCAAGATGTATGGGACGGACGGGATTCCCGATCCGAGAGGGAGCTCCTATCAGAATCTGTTTATCAACGGCGTTCTCCAGCCTCCGGTGGACTATCGGGTTCGGGAGGGGTACCTTGTTCTGGATACGGTGAATGATCCGGCCGTCGGCGCCCCGATCATTCTTCAGTCCGTCAACGGCGTCCCGGCGGAATCCTGCTGCAGGGTCCAAATGTCGGACGCGGCTCTCGCCCAATGGAAAAAGGTGTATACGCGGATTCAAGGTCCCTGCGCTCCCGCCCCGTCCGTCCAGGATGCGGTTCCTCCGGACCGCAGTTCTCCGCCGGCGTCGGGTGACGGCGCAGAATAGGCGCGGGGATTTTTCAACCGCCGTTCACTACAGCGCAAAAGAAGAAGGCTGCAAACCGCAGCCTTCTTCTTTTGGAGGATGCCCGACTGACAAATGATCTGCCAGCCGTGCCGTTCCGTTTGCCGATGCCGGTTTTCAGTGCAAAAACAGCTTCAGCAGTTTTAAGTTCAGATCCGTATAAGGCAGGTAACGGAACGGCAGGTCGATCCAGTTGTATTTCTTCAATATGCTTTTATAGTGGCTGAAGGTGTCGAAGCTGAATTTTCCGTGGTAGCTCCCCATTCCGCTGTTTCCCACACCGCCGAATCCCATATGGGAAGTCGCGAGATGGATGATGGTGTCGTTTACGCACCCGCCTCCGAACGAAAGCGAGGTGAGTACCCGTTTTTCGACCGCGCGGTCCGTGGTGAACAGGTAAAGGGCGAGGGGCTTTTCCCTGTTGCCGACGAATGAAATGACCTCCCCAATCTCGTCGAAGGTGAGGACCGGCAGAATGGGGCCGAAGATTTCTTCCCGCATGACCGGGGAGTCCCCGTCGACCCCGTCCAGCAAAGTCGGCGCGATCTGCTCCTGGCCGTTCGTCTCCCCGCCCGTTAAGATTTTGCCGTCGGCCATCAGCCCTTTTAAACGGTTGAAATGCTTTTCATTGATGATTTTCGGGTAGCTGTCGTTTTCAAGAGGATTGCTTCCGTAGAAAGCGCTGATCTCCTGTTTCAAGTATTCTATGATCTGATCCTTGACGCTGCGGTGGACGAAAAGATAATCGGGCGCCACGCAGGTCTGGCCGGCATTCAGAAATTTTCCGAACGCCAGGCGCCTGGCCGCGACTTTCAGATTTGCGGTCTTGTCGATGATGCAGGGGCTTTTCCCTCCCAGCTCAAGGCTGACGGGCGTGAGATTTTTGGCGGCGCTTTCCATGACCAGTTTTCCGACGGAAACGCTGCCGGTGAAGAAGATGTAGTCGAAACGCTGGTCCAGCAGATCCTGATTCTCCCTGCGCCCGCCCTGCACAACGGCGACGTAATTTTGAGGAAAGCAGTCCGCGATGATTTCAGAAATAATCTGAGAGGTTTTTGGAGCGTAGGCGGACGGTTTCAAAACCGCGCAGTTTCCCGCGGCGATGGCGCCGATCAGCGGTTCCAGGCACAGCATGAAAGGATAGTTCCATGGGGACATGATCAGGACCACTCCGTAGGGCTCCGGCATTTGGAAGCTCCTGGAATGAAACTGAGCCAGGGGAGTGTGGACCCTTCTGTTTTTCGCCCATCCCGGCGTATGTTTCGCGACAAACCGCAGTTCGTCCAAAACCATTCCAAGCTCGGTCATGTAAGTTTCAAATTCAGACTTGTTCAGATCGGACTTCATGGCGGCGTAAAGTTCCCGCTCTTTTTTGAGGATGGATGCCTTCAGTTTTTTCAGGGCGTCGATCCGGAACGGAACGGACTTGGTGGCGTTTGTAGCGAAGAAAGCCCGCTGCGCCTCCATCGTTTCTTCGATGTTCATTTTTTTCATCCCCGTTTAAAACGCTTTTTCCAGGATGTTCAGTACGTCCTGTTGGCCGACCTGCTTTGGGTTGACGATCATGGCGCCGTCCTTCAGGGCAGCCTGCGCCACTTTTTCAAAATCTTCCCGTCTGGCTTTTGTTTCGCTCAGGCGCATGGGCAGGCCGCAGCTTTCGTGGAATTCGGAAGTCATTTGCCGGATGAGGGATATGGTCCCGCGTCCTCTTTCTTCCCTGGGGGTGCCGGCGTAGATTTCATCGCCCGCAAGATAGAGAAGCAGCTTTCCGTACAAGCCTTCCAGCACGTCAAAGTTGTACTCCATGCAGTACGGCATCAGAATGGTCATCGCCTCGCCGTGGGGGACATGGCATACGCCCCCGAGGGCGTGCCCGATCGCGTGGATCATGCCGACCATGGAGTTGGAAAAGGCGGCTCCCGCCATGAATGCCGCGTTTGCCATGGCCTGACGGGCTTTCACGTCCTTCCCGTTGTTTACCGCGGTCCGCAGATGGTCCCTTATGATCTCGAGCGCGCCCGCCGCGAACGCGTCGCTGACCGGGTTTTTCTGAAGGCAGGTATAGGCTTCCAGCGCGTGGCAGAGCGCGTCCATTCCGGTGGAGGCCGTGATGCGCGGAGGAAGCGTAAGGGTCATGCGCGGGTCGAGAACGGCGACGTCGGGAAGAAGATGGTAGGAAATAAACTCCATTTTGATATTTTTGATCGGATCGAGAATGACGGCGACCATCGTGGATTCGGAGCCGGTTCCGGCTGTCGTGGGCACGGCGATGAAGGGAACCCGCTCCCCGCAGTCGATGGTTTCGCAGCCCATGACGTCCATGATGTTCCCAGCGTTCTGTGAGATCAGCATTCTCACGCCTTTGGCGGTGTCCAGCACGGAGCCGCCCCCGACCGCGATGATGCTGTCGCAGCCCAGGCTGCGGAACAGCGCCGCGATCTGGTTGACGACCAGCGAGGAGGAATCGGCGGGGATTTCCGTGAAGCTTCCGCCCGGAGTCATTCCGCCCGAAAGCAATGCGTCGGTTACAGTTTGCAGAGTTCCGATTTTTTTCAGTATCTGGTCGCTGAGCAAAAGAGGTTTTTTCGCCTTTAAATCCGCAAGCGCCCCCGGGATGTTCTCCAGCGCGAAATTCCCGGAAAGCAGCTTGGGCGGGTTGTAAAATTCATAATAATCCGGCAGCAAATCACGTCACCTCAAATATTCAATATCGCGTGCCAATAGACGGAAACAGGGGAAATCTCTTTTTTAGGCATCGCTTTTAAAATCTTTCTGGCGATAAATCCGGGGAAGAGGTATGCTTCGATGATTTCCACGCAATGGACGAAGGACATGCAGTCGGCGATGCTGCCCCGCAGGGTAAAGCGATGCTGGGAATACGCCTGCGCCACGCCGATCTGGCCGCTCAGGACCAAAAATGCCGCGTCGATGTTCCGGAATTCGATCGTCATGTCGGCCTCGGAAAATTTCTGCTTTCCCAGCCGCTCGATTCCCTTTTCCGTATGGCTCAGGCAGATTCCGGGACCCTGCCGCGTCGCGTTCATGCAAATTTTAAACCCGGCTTTCCAGCCGTCCACTTCCCGGCGGACCGTTTCATCGTACCGGTAGAGGACCTGAAAAGCCCGGTACAAGAAAAAAAGCACGACTCGTGAAATTCCCCGTTTCATGCTGTTGCCAATTCTTTTTGACGTACTGATTCTGAAGTTGATAAAGATCCCTCACTTTCTGCATGCTGTGAAAACATATTTAAAATCAGGCTTCAAGCCACAGGCGGATCGCACCGCTCCAGTGTTCCGGCGGCATTTCCATCCGATCTTCCCGGAAGGAAAAGAAATCATTTCCAATTACGATTGTATACCTTTTTCTGGACAGGAACAACCGTTACCTGCTGTCGGGATCAAATTTATTTGTACCTTTCGCCGGCCTCCCGCCCGGCCGCGCGGCAACCGATCGCGCGTTTGGCAGGGCCTGATGCGTACGAATGAATGCAGAAAATTTTTTGCGGGAGAAATGCACGGCTGCCGATCGGATTCACTCCGAACGGCTTTGCACTCCGATCATTTTTTGCTATAATTGAATCATGATCTTTGAGGGAGGGATAATTCGATGTCATCCGACGAAATGAATGAACTGATACAAAAGAGGCAAAAAGCCAGAATTGTTCAGAAGAAGAATCAGATTCCATACGCGGCGGTTCTGTTGGTTCTTGCGTGCGCGTGCGCGGGCTTCCTCTGGGTGGATGTCCGCGAAGATACGGTTTTCTGGGTTCTGGGCATCGCGTTCGGATTTGTGATGCGGGATTCCCGCTTCTGCTTCGCGTCGACTTTTCGGGACGTCTTCCTTGTCAGGAATACGAAGCTGATGCGCGCTCTGATCCTTTCGCTGATGGTCAGCACCGTGGGATTCGCCGTGATTCAATCCGGTTATCTGAGAAGCCACCCGGACGCGGGCTATTCCGACATCCCCGGGATTCTGAACTCCGTCGGGCCGCACACCGCGATCGGCGCGTTCCTTTTCGGCATCGGCATGGCACTGGCCGGCGGATGCGCGGCCAGTGTGCTGATGAGAATCGGAGAAGGCCATGTGCTGCCGCTGATTACCCTTCTGGGGTTTCTGATCGGCACTGTGATGGGGGCGAGGGATTACCCGTTCTGGTACGACCGTATCATTCAGAACTGCGCCGTCGTGTATTTCCCTGAATACATGGATTTTGGTACCGCCGTCATGCTGCAGATCGCCGTTCTGGCCGGCTTGTATGGCTTGGCTTCGTGGTACCAGAAAAGAATGACGGAGACGGAACGATAGGAGAGTGTTCATGGAAGTCAGAGATTTGGATTGTTTGTATGAGGTTTGTCCGATTCCTTTAATCAAAGCGGTCAAGGAACTGAAAAAAATGGTCTCCGGGGATATTCTGGTGGTTCATTCGGACGAAAGCTGCGTCGGGGTGATGATGGAAGAATGGGCGGAACAGAATCACTATTCCATCAAAATCGTGGAGCCGAAGGACGGCGAGTGGGAAATTTATCTTCAAAAGCCATAATTTTTGGAAAGGACGGGACAGAGCCGATGAAACGATGGCTGAAAACGGCTTGGCCGTACTGGGCGGGAGGAATTCTGCTCGGCGCGCTGAATGTTCTGCTGCTTGCTTCAAGCGGAACCGTGTGGCAGGTTTCCGGAGGTTACCTTCTCTGGGCGGGAGGAATCCTCGAGTGGTTCGGCGTCAAACCGTTCCAATGGGATTATTTTCGGCTTTACAATACGAGATACGATGAGATTATCTCCGGCAACTCCGCTTTTTTCAACCAATATACCCTCTTGAATCTGGGAGTCGTTTTCGGTGCGCTCATTGCGGCACTGCTGGCTTCCCAATTTAAGTTGGGAAAAATCAAAAACGGAAAACAGGCCGCGTATGCTCTTCTCGGAGGAATTCTGATGGGCTACGGCTCCAGGCTGACCGGGGGATGCAATATCGGCAGCTTTTTCAGCGGGATTCCGTCCTTTTCCCTGCACGCCTGGGTGTTCTGGATCTTTGTCTCCCTGGGCGCGTGGGCGGGGACGAAACTCCTGATCAAGATTGTGACATAGGCCGATTCAGCAAAACCCGCGCCGGTTGGAGTGGATGAATTCAATAAAATTCTTCTCCTGCCCGGACAAAACGGAATCCTTTCGGTAAGCCATATTGTAATTGAAAACAATTTTCAGCCGGTCGATTTCAATCTGCTCCAGAGTGCCCTCCTTCAGCTCTTTTTTAATCATCAGCTTCGGCAGAAACGAAAAACCGTTCCCCGCCGAAACGGAGGATTTGATCGCTCCGGGGGAGTCCAGATGATAAATTACATGCAGCTGATCCAAGCTGACGCTTTCTTTCTGCAGGGCCTTTTCCAGCAGATACCCGGTGCTGGAGGTCTTTTCCCGCAGAATCAGCGGCAGCCTTTTTAATTTCTCCAGGTCGATTTTCTTTTGACCGCCGCAAGAATGTCCGACAAGAACAAGCTCATCCGAAATGATCGTCCTGGCGATGACTTCGCCCATTCTGGGATGGTCCTGAATGATTCCCAGGCCGATGGTATGGTCCAGCAGCCTTTCAATCACCTCGGTGGAATTCATCAGTTTGACCTGGATATCGACATCATCGTAAAACTTTTTGAAAATATAGATGCTGCAGGGAAGGGCAAACTCTCCGACGGCATAACAGGAGCCGATGTTAAGCTTCGGATGGTTCTCCTGCAGGTTTTTCAAGTCCCTTTTAATATTGCCCTTCAGGGAGAGAATCGTGACCGCGTAGTTGTAGACGACTTTTCCCTCTTCCGTCAGCCGCACTCCTTTATTGCTGCGGTCCAACAGCTTGGTCCCCATCTCGTTTTCCAGACTTTTCAGCTGAAGGCTCAGCCCGGGCTGCGTCAGATGGAGGGCGACGGCGGCCTTGGAAATACTGTTGTATTTGACCGTGGTATAAAACGATTCCAGGTATTGGAAGTCCATATGTTTCACATCCAAATGAATAATCAACTCTATTGTAGCATTGCTTTCCGAAAAAAGAAAGGCCGGGGGAAAAGCGCCATAGTGAATTCTTATGCAGGATAACAAAGGCTTATTAGGAATCGGAGTAACTTTGTACTATAATTAACAGAGAGATTGAGATTAAATTAACAAGGGCTTTGACCCCCGTTGTTGATTCTTATGGATTTCGGCGGGCGGAGGGGTGGAGGCGGTGAAGATGTATTCGGATCGTAAGATTGCGTTTGAGAAGCTTCTGACGGCGGGTACGATCGCAGTCATTTTCGCGGTGTGGTTTACGGCGACCGGTTTCGGGTGGGTTGACCCAAAGCTGGTACCGCCGCCCCAGTCCGTCTGGAGCGCTTTTCTTGATATTGCGCAGAACGGCTACCGAAATCACACTCTTTTCCAGCACATTGGGGCCAGTCTGGGGAGACTGCTTACGGCGTTTCTGCTTGCCGCTGCCGCCGCCGTCCCGCTTGGGCTGGCAAGCGGGTTCCATTCCGGGATACGGGCCGCTCTGGAACCTGTGGTCGAATTTTACAGGCCGCTTCCGCCTCTCGCGTATTATACGATTCTGGTCCTTTGGCTGGGAATAGAGGACCAGTCCAAGGTTGCGCTTCTGTTTCTGGCCTGTTTTGCGCCGATCTATGTTTCCTGTGTTTCCGCAGTGCTTAAAATCAATGAGGATTATTTAAACTGCGCGTACGCGGCTGGCGCGAGCCGATGGCAGGTGTTTGTTCACGTTGTTTTTCCGGCCTGTCTGCCCGATGTGCTGACAGGGCTTCGCACGGCTCTCGGAGTCGGGTATACGACTCTGGTGTCGGCTGAAATGGTCGCCGCGACTTCCGGCCTGGGCTGGATGGTCCTGGATGCAAGCCGGATTCTAAGGAGCGATATCACCTTCCTGGGAATCATCATTATGGGAATCACAGGGATCCTGATGGACAGAGGGCTCAGGCTTTTGGAGCGGGGGCTGGTTCCCTGGAAAGGAAAGGAGTAAAAGCGTGCGGAACTATTTACTCAGCGCCGCCGCCGTTGCGCTTTCGGCGGTTTTGGCGTTTACAGGCTGTTCAAAAACGGAAAAACCGGCAGGGGGCGAAGCCGGGACGGATTCGCCCGGTCTGCCCGAAATCGTGACGATCGGGACACAGCAGATGCCGGACGATGAAGGCGTCGCCATCGCGAAGGGCTACTTTCAGAAAGAGCTCGGCGTAAAAGTGAATATTATGGAATTTCAGGCCGGGGACATCCGGAATGCCATGATCGCGAAAAACATTGATTTTGCCCTTCTGGGTTCTTCTTCGGCCGCCCTCGGGATCGCAAGCGGAATGGAGGTCGAACTGATTTGGGTCCACGAGGTTTTGGGGGACGCGGAACAACTGGTTGCCCGGGACGGCTCCGGCATCCGGTCTCTTCAGGACCTGAAGGGGAAAAAGGTCGCGACGGCTTTTACCTCGACTTCGCATTACAGCCTTTTAAGGGCGATGCAGAGGGACGGCATTTCGGAAAAAGACGTCACGCTGCTCGATATGCAGATGCCGGACATTTATGCGGCGTGGCAAAGGGGAAATATCGACGCGGCTTACGCCTGGGAACCAACGCTCTCCAAGCTTCTGGAAAGCGGTAAGACGATCCTTTCCAGCAAGGATATGGCGGCCAAAGGGGTCGTGACGTCAAATGTGGAGATCGTCCGAAAAGAATTTGCGCGGCGCTATCCCGAAATTGTCAAAAAATATATCAAAGCCCTGAATGAGGCGGTCGAACTGTACCGGCAGCATCCCGATGAAGCGGTTGGGGCCGTCTCAAAGGCTCTGAGTCTTTCCGAAGAAGAGGCGAAGAAACAGATGCAGGGATCCGTCTGGCTGGATGCCAAAGAGCAGCTCGCTCCCGAATATCTCGGAACAAGCACCCAAAAGGGCGGCATTGTAAATTCGATGAAGGATACGGCTGATTTCCTGTATGAACAGAAAAGCCTGGCCTCTGAACCGAAGACCGGGACGTTTGAACAGGCCGTCAACCCGTCCTATGTGGAACAGGCGTTGCAATAGGACACAGCGGGAGGATTCTGTGTGGATCGGATACAGTATGAGCGGACGGGACCGCTGCTTTCCCTGACCGGCGTGGGATTTCGCTATCCCGGCAAAAAAGACGAGGTCACGGCACTGCGGGAGATCAGTTTTACCATGGAAACGGGAGAGTTCCTGTGCGTGCTCGGTCCGTCCGGATGCGGAAAAAGCACCCTGCTGAAGCTGATCGCGGGGTTCCTGAAGCCGACCGAGGGGGAAATCCGGATGGAGGGTCGTCCGGTCCGGGGACCGGACTGGCACCGCGGAGTTGTTTTTCAGGTGCCTACCCTGTATTCCTGGCTGAACGTGAGGGACAACATCGCTTTCGGTCTTAAAATGAGAAGGCTTCCAAAAGAACAAATCCGAAATGCGGCGCAAAAGTATATCGGACTGGTCGGCCTGAAAGGATTTGAAGAGAAAAAGCCCTATGAGCTTTCCGGCGGCATGAAGCAGAGGGTATCGCTCGCGAGGGCTCTGGCGAACCAGCCGGAGATTCTGCTGATGGATGAGCCGCTCGGCGCGCTGGACGCGCTGACGAGGCAGAACATGCAGGCACTGGTCCGCAGGATCTGGCGGGAGACCGGCAACACCGTTCTTCTCATCACGCACGACGTGGACGAAGCGCTGGCTCTTGGCACGAGAATCATGGTTCTTTCCAGCAGGCCGGGCAGGATCCTGAATGAATTCCACCCGGATTTTACCCGCCGGTACCTCGGCGAAGACGGCGAGAAGATCAGATATCTGCCGGAGTACAGGGAACTCCGGGGGAGAATTCTGAGTGAAATCATCGGGGAAAACGGGACGGAATAAAGCGGTCCGGCCCCCAAAAATCAGGCAGGCCAGCATACAAATTGTTAATTTGTTAACGATATCAGCCATAAATTCTGCCGCGAAAGGATGTGATTGGGGGACAAATCACGGTAAGACTGTCGGCCATATGAAAAGTTAGGAGTGGTGTTATGAGCAAAAAGGAACAGGTTCTTGGAGTTGTGGTTTTGGTTTTGTCACTGCTGCTCGGCAAGGCATTTTTAAAGCCGGGGATGTTGCTTCGGCTTGTCATCGGCCTGGCGCTGGGCTATACTTTGATGAGGGCCTATACGGGTTTTGCGGGCAGCGTCAACCGCGCGTACCGGACCGGATCGACAAAGCTGATGAGGGCGCTGATGCTCATGTTCTTTGTTTCCAGCGTGCTGACGGCCGCGTTTTTGCTGAATTCGGATGCTTCAGCATTCAGCCTGTGGGTCAATCCGATCAATATCGGCCTGATGCTCGGCGGGGTCCTGTTCGGGTTCGGCATGGCGCTTTCGTCCTGCTGCGCCACGGGAGTGCTGACCGACCTGGTGGTGGGTCTGCCGCGGGCATTTATCACGCTGGTGTTTTTCGGACTGGGCGTTTACCTTGGGTTCCCGGTTCAGAATACCGCGGGGTGGGTTAAGAATTCCTGGTTCACTTCGGCTTCTGGCGGAAAATTTGCGGGCGGAGTCTTCCTTCCGGATCTGTTTTCATGGGACGGTCTCAACGGATACCTGGGAGCTCTGGTTCTGACGGCTCTGCTCTGCGGAATCGTCGTTTATCTTTCCTACCGGTACGAGAAGAGTCGCAAGGAAAAAAATACATACGTGGGCAATGAGACGGAGATCATGCAGGAGCAGCCGGATCTTTTTGACAGCAAGAGCTATCAGCTGTTCAGCGGGGCGACTTTCGACCGGGTCTTCGCCAAACCGTGGACTCTGGCGCAGGGGGCGGCCGTCCTCAGCGTGCTGTTCGCGGTGCTGATGGGCACGACGAAAGCGGGGTGGGGGGCCTCCACTCCCTACGGCGTCTGGTTCGGCAAGCTGCTGCTTGTCTTCGGAGTTTCTCCGGATGCCGTGGCGGGATTCGCGAGAATGAAGCCGGATTCCTTCGTGCAGCCCTTTTTCCAAAATGCAGTATCCGTACAGAATTTCGGTATCATTCTGGGAACGATCCTCTATCTTCTGGTTGCCGGTGTGCTTGTCAGGACGTTCCGCGAGGGTTTGCACATCACGTTCCGCGAAGGGCTCATCTTTGCGCTCGGCGGCCTTTCCATGGGGTTTGGAACAAGACTTTCAAACGGGTGCAATGTGGGCGCGCTCTACACCCCGATCGCGAATTTTTCCCTTTCCGGCTGGATCTTTCTGATCTTTTTGGTCGCGGGCGGCGTTCTGGGCAACCTGTTCGGCAAGGCGGCGTTTGCAAAGAAAAAAAGCGGCGGCCTGTTGGGCTAAAGGGAGGGCGGGTCCGAGGCGGAATCCTGATTCCGCCTCGGAAGCCGATTCCCGGGTTCGCCGGCTTGAAAATATGATGGAGGAAGGA
This sequence comes from Caproiciproducens sp. NJN-50, assembly GCF_004103755.1. NCBI lineage: Bacteria > Bacillati > Bacillota > Clostridia > Eubacteriales > Acutalibacteraceae > Caproiciproducens > Caproiciproducens sp. NJN-50. The sequence continues at coordinate 691,346 of NZ_CP035283.1, forward strand.
AGGAGTCGAAGTCATGAGCAAAAGGATTTTGATCGTCGGAGGAGTGGCCGGAGGGGCTTCCGTTGCCGCGAGGGCGCGCAGGCTCGATGAGAAGGCGGAAATCATGATGTTTGAGAAGGGACCCCACGTCTCTTTTTCCAACTGTTCGCTGCCGTTTTACCTGAGCAGGGTCGTAGATGACAGCAATGCTTTGGTCCTGATGAGTCCGGAGCAGTTCCAGAAACAGTACCGGATTGAGGCCAGAGTCAACAGCGAAGTCACAAAAATCAATCGTAAAGAAAAGAAGATCACCGTTCGGAACCTGAACACGGGGGAAGAATATGAGGAAACTTACGACACGCTGGTCTTATCCCCCGGGGCGGTTCCGGTTCTTCCCAAAAGCATTGAAGGGATTGACCGTCCGAATGTTTTCACGGTCCGGAATGTTGTCGATATCCGGAAGCTCGACGAATATCTGTCGGAGCGCGGAATTCAGGATGTCGCGGTCGTCGGCGGCGGATTTATCGGCGTGGAGGTGACGGAAAACCTGCGCGTGGCCGGCAGGAACGTCAGCCTGGTCGAGGCGCTCGACCAGATTATGGCGCCCTTTGACTATGACATGGCGCAGATTCTGCACAAGGAGATGCTGGACCATGGAGTCAACCTGATTTTAAGCGACGGGGTAAAGAAAATCGGCGAAGATTCCATCGAACTGCAATCCGGCAGAAAAGTTGCGGCAGAGGCGGTTGTTATGGCAATCGGCGTTCGGCCCGAAACCGGCCTCGCAAAAGACGCGGGGCTTGAAATCGGGGAGACCGGCGGCATTCGGGTGAATCACGATTATCTGACCAGCGACCCGGATATCTATGCCGTCGGAGATGCGATCGAGGTCTATAACCGGCTGACCCGCAAACCGTCCCGGCTGGCCCTTGCGGGTCCGGCTCAGAGGCAGGCCCGGGCCGCGGCCGACCATATGTATGGAATTCCCCACAACAACAAAGGGGTCATCGGTTCCTCCGTCGTCCGGATTTTCGACCTGAACGCCGCGTCCACGGGATTGAATGAGAAGTCCGCGAAAGCGGCGGGAATTCCCTGCGACTTCGCGTATGTCATCCCGGCGGACAAGGTCGGCCTGATGCCCGGAAGCCACCCGCTGCACTTTAAACTCCTGTACGAATATCCGACCGGCAGAATCCTGGGCGCGCAGGCCGTCGGAAAGGGAGAGGCTGACAAGAGGATCGACGTAATAGCGGCCATGATCACCATGGGCGCGACACTGGAGGATTTAAAGGAACTGGAGCTGTGCTATGCGCCTCTGTTCGGCACGGCCAAGGACGCCGTCAATCACGCGGCGCTGGTCGGCCTGAATCTCCTGTACGGAAGATTCCGTCAGGTCCCTGTCACCAAAGTCCGGGAACTGGTCGAGAGAAACGAATTTATTGTCGATGTCAGGGAAAAGAACGAATTTGACCGGGGGCACCTGATTAACGCCGTCAATATTCCTCTCAGCGGGCTCAGAGACCGTCTGGATGAGATTCCGAAAGACAGGCCGGTCTATCTGCACTGCCGCAGCAGCCAGAGAAGCTACAACGCCGTGATGGCGCTGCAGAATCTGGGATATGACAATGTCGTCAATATCTCCGGCTCCTACCTTGGAATCTGCTGCTACGAATATTATCAGGACCGGGTGACCGGGAGAAAGAAGATTGTCACGGAATACAACTTTACCTGAAAAACAGCGGAATGAAAGATTAAAACCGGCCTGCCCGCGCTTTCTAAAGCGCGGGCAGGCCGGTTTTTCATGCGTCCGGGAGCTTGGCGTTATTTCAGCTTTTGCCTGATTTCAAAAAAATCCTTCCACGGATCGCTTTTCTCCATTCTTGCGAGCGCGTCCGTCATGCCGATTCCGTTGGGGGCGACCGTGTCGAGTTCTTCCCAGGCAATAGGCATGGAAACCCTGGCTCCCGCTCTCGCCCTCAGGGAATAGGGGGCGACGCTTGTGGCTCCCCTTCCGTTCCGGATCCAATCAATGAAAATCCTGTTTTTCCGTTTTTCTTTTCTGATGTTGCTCGTATAGCGGTCGGGCCACCGCTGCTCCATGACTTCGGCGACCCGTCTTGCAAAATCGTGAAACAGGTCCCAATCGGCGGACGGCTGGAAAGGCACGACCACATGATACCCTTTGCCTCCGCTGGTCTTGAGATACGAGGTCAAAGAGAGCTGTTCCAGGACGCTCTTGATCTCTTTGACGCCTTGGCGCACCCGCTCCAGATCCATTCCCTCGTCCGGGTCCAGGTCAAAAACCATCAGATCCGGCTTTTCCAGCGTTTCGATCCGGCTTCCCCAGGCGTGAAATTCCAGCGTGCCCATCTGGACTTCGGAAATCAGCCCGGCAGCGTTCTCAATATAAAAGTAGTCCTCCTTTTGCCCGTCGTTGTTCACGACCGGAATCGTGACGACGCCCTTGTGATCCGGGCCGGGATGCTTCTGATAAAAGCAGGAGGAGGAGATTCCCTTGGGACAGCGTACGATGCTGAGAATCCGGTTTCCCGCGTAGGGCAGCATTCGCTCCGTCGCTTTAGCGTAGTACCGGACCACATCCGCTTTTTTCACTTCGGGATCCGCAAAAACCAATTTGTCGGGATGGGTTATTTTGATTCCCTCGACCGTCATGCCGCTGTTTGTTTCCATTTGCACCTCCGGCTCCTCGGCGGGCGGCAGATCCTGATCCGCCTGTTTCTCATTGGCCGCATCCTCTCTTTTTACTTCCCCGGGGCTCTTGTCCGTACGCAGCCCTTTATAACTTGCCTGCCGAAGCAGATTCTCATTGGTCCATTCGGCAAATTTGATTTCCGCGACCAGTACGGGTTCAAGCCATGTGATTTTCTCGTTCGATCTCGCTTCCGGCGCCTGTTTGAAAGGAGCGTCTTCTCTCCGGATGCTTTCAAATTTTTGCCTGAGTTCCTCCATGTCGTGAGCGGTCAGGCCCGTTCCGGCCCGCCCGGCATAGACGAGTTCGTTTTCTTCATAGACGCCGAGGAGAAGGGAACTGACCCCGCTCGCTTTTTTATCGGACAGCGTGTATCCCCCGATGACGAATTCCTGCCGCTTGCCGCATTTTAGCTTGATCCAGTCTCCGTTTCTCGTTCCGCTGTAAACGGAATCGGCCTTTTTGCCGACGATTCCTTCCAGGTTCGCCTGGCAGGCGGCGGAGAAGCTTTCCACTCCCTTTCCCACGACGTGTTGGCTGTAGCAAAGATTTCCGGGAGCGCCTTTCATCAAGGCTTCCAATGTCTCTTTCCGGTCGATCAGGGGGCGTCCTCTCAGATCCTCCCCATTCAGGGCAAGGAGATCGAAAACGATGTAAGCGAGGTTTTTCCCCACAGGATTTCTCATATAGTTTTGCAGAGCCTGGAAATCCGTCCTTCCCTGTGCATCGGTGACGACCATCTCGCCGTCCAGAACCATGGATCTTCCTGCGGCCCAGCCGGTCAGGGAGTCGGCGACGTCCTGAAACCGCTCGGCGTAATCGTTGCCGTTTCTGGTGATGAGGCGGGCACCGCCCCCCTCCAGAAAGGAGAGGATCCGGTAACCGTCGTATTTCAGTTCATACAGCCAGCCGCTGCCGTCGGGAACCGCGGCGGCGAGCTTGGCGAGCTGTATGCCGGTTCTGTCGAAGGGATTTCGCGTGATTTTTTCATCCGCCCCCGCTTCAATTTCCTCCATGGTGCGTCCGGTGCGAACGCTGGTTGTGAATTCGGCGATACTGTCGCCGGCTTTGGCGTAATCGTCCCGCTCCTTCAGTAAAAGCCAGTTTTTCGCCTCTTCACCGGCTTTGGCCTTCATTCGGACCAGAGCCCAATTTCCTCTGAGCCGCCTTCCCTTCAGGATAAATTTTAACGAACCCTGACGAAGCCCCTGATCCACCTCGGTGAAAGGTTCCCAGAAGCCCTCGTCCCAGAGCATCACGACTCCGCCTCCATATTCCCCTTTGGGAATCGTTCCCTCGAAATTCCTGTAATCGAGCGGATGATCCTCCACCCGTACGGCGAGCCTTTTGTCACGGGTGTCAAGGGAGGGTCCCTTGGGTACCGCCCAGCTTAAAAGAGAACCGTTCCATTCGAGCCGGAAGTCAAAGTGATCCCTGCGGGCGATATGGTGCTGGACGACAAACCTCAGGCGGTTTTCAGACTTTTCCTCTCGGCCTTCCGGCTCTTCCGTGTTTTCAAAATTTCTTTTTCGGTTGTATTCATTCAGACCGGGCGACATTTTCATACCATATCCTTCGTATTTTAATCGTTTTTATTATCCGCCGATTCAACGGGGGTTATCCATGTTTGGCCGGGTGAGCTTTGCGTTCCAGTCTTACTTATATTTGCCGGCGCTCTGGCAAAGCTAGTCCGGGAGGTGCATGACTATGCCGGCAGCAGCTCATCGGTCCGTTATTTCGTTTGGACTCGTCGCGATTCCCGTGTCCATGTACACGTCAACCCAGGACAATGATATTCATTTTAATCAACTGCACAAAGAAGACCAAAGCCGGGTGCGGTACAGAAAGGTCTGCGCCCATTGCGGAAAAGAGCTGAAAAGCGAGGACATTATCAAGGGCTACGAGTATGATAAGGACCGTTATGTCGTCGTGACGGAGGATGAAATTGAAAAAATTAAAACTGAAAAGGAAAAATCAATCCAGATCCTGCATTTCGCACAGCTGAATCAGATTTCACCGGTCTACTATGACAAGACCTATCAGGCCGTTCCAGAAGCGGGAGGGGAAAAAGCGTTTGAACTTCTCCGATCCGCACTGATGAAAGAGCAGAAAATCGCGATCGGCAAGACCGTCATGGGGACGAAGGACACATTGATGGCGATTATTCCGCGTGAGAACGGAATGCTGATCTCGACCATGTATTATCAGGATGACGTCAGGGATCTCCAGAAATCCTATCAAATCCCTCAACTGTCGGAACAGGAACTGAAAATGGCGCAGGTTTTGATTAACTCCATGGATACACCCTTTGACCCGGCTCTATATAAAGACGAATATCAGGGCAAACTCAGGGAGCTTATCGAAGCTAAAATAGCCGGAAAGGATGTCGCCGCGGCCGTGCCGGAGCAGGCCGGAAATGTCATCAATCTGATGGATGCCCTGAAAGCGAGCATTGAAAGGCAGAGTGAAGGGAAAGCAAAAGATGAGAATAAACCTGTTTCCCCAAAAACAAACAAAGAGAAAGGTGCGTGAAGGCACCTTTCTCTTTGTTATGGCAGCTTTTTAGAATAAACGCAGGTCTGCCAACCGTATAAAAAACAAAAAGAGCATACAAAATCTACCGCGTTCACATGGAGATGCCGCCTTACATAAATGATTATTTCTGACCGGAAAGCGCAATTGCTTCATGCGGAAAATTCCCTTCGGAGGAAAGGCGTTTTAAATGTTTCCACAGCGTTGTACGGCTGACGCCCAGCTTTTCCGCCATGAGTGTCCGGTTTCCGCCACAGTGCCGTTCCAGGTCGCACAATTCCGAGCAGCTGATCCACCGTCCTGCTACCGAGATACCGGTATCCTGAACAGTAGGCAAAATGGCGGGAGAGGTTTCCGGGTCCTTCTGAAGACAGGAGAAAGGATTGCCGCCATATTGAATTCTAACAAAATTTGCGTTAATCCTGGAACTGCGTGTCAGAACGGTCAATCTTTGACAAAAACTGAACAGCTGGTCGAGATTGCCTTCCCAAGAAAGATTTTGTAGCACTTCAAGTGCTTCCGGAGAAAAGGAGATCTCTTTTCCGTGAAGCGAAGACGCCCGGTTTGCAGCGTACTGTGCAAAAGCGGGAATGTCGGCGCGGCGCTGCCTGAGGGAAGAAAGCGGCAGAGGCAGGGTATTCAGCGTATGGTACAGGCTCTGATTGAAACGGCCGCTGCCCGCGAATTCCGACAGGTCCCTGCTGGAAGATGCGATGATGCGCACGTCTGCTGAAACGGTCTCGCCCGCGTCTGGGAGAACCATCCTCTTTTCCTCAAGAAAATCGGCCATCAGCGCTTGCTCTTCAGGCGGCAGCCGCCATATCTCGGCAAAGTATGCGGTTCCGCCGTCAGCGCTTTGCAGCAGACGGGACAGCGTCCTGCCGGACGGCTGATTATGACGTGAAAGCATGGAACAGTCAATGGAAACAAAGGGAGAGGAAGACCGCCGGCTTGCGCTGTGAATACATTCCGCCCAGAACCTTTTTCCGGTCCCCGTCTCACCGATCAGCAAAACAGGCAGATCCCATTCCGAATATTCCCGGGCGGTATCCAGAATCTGACGGGCCTGTTCCGACTGCCCGATTGCATCCCCGAAAGATGCCGCCGGGCGATCGCTGCCTTTGGAGGAGGACTGTTTCTGAATTGATACGACAATGCCCCGCGCCTTTTGATTTACCAGGATCGGGTTGACCGAAAGCAAAAAGAGGTCCCCGTTCCGCTTTAGCAGAAAATCCGGAGGTTTTTCCCCGGTGGAAAGGGCGGAGGAAATCGGCTGGGAGTCTTCCTGATCCAGAAGCTCCGTGAAATGTTTTCCAACGACTTTGAACGGAACCGTATGTAAGTAGTCTGCGGCAACCTGGTTGATGGAGGTGACAATCCCTGATTCGTTTATACTGACGACACCGTTTACGGCGGTGTTCAATATCGTGTTTTTTTCCTGCAGCCTTTTTCTTTGCAGATTGATGTTTCGCTGGACTTCTCTTGCGCGATGGTACGCTTCCCGCACGGAAGCAAGGGAAGATTCCAGAAGAACGTGCTTGACGTGGATGCTCTCAAGAATCTGACAGGTGTAAACGCCGCCGATCAATACGTCGACCTGTTCTCTTTGGGCCCGGATGATGCTCTTTTCGATTTCGGCGGAGCTGTTGGCCTGGTACAGCCGGGCCTTGATTTTCAATGTCTCCAGAAAATGGCGGACGCTGCTGACTACGTCCTGAAGCCCGATATATCCCACGATGGGGTCCTCTTTTGCGGCACTTTCCCGCGCCTGCCGGACGGCGGCCAGTATTTCGGAGTCGGAGATCGGAATCGTTACGACGGGGGCTGAAATTTTTGCATCCCGCAGCAGCTTGGCGGTGTTTCCCCGGGCAATCACGACATCGATATCCCCGTCTTCTTTTTTTAACAGGCTTCTTACGTAATAAAGGGCCTGTTCCATATGAAGATTGATAATTTCAAAATCCGGCGGAAAATTCAGCTCACTTTGCAGCTGATAGGCGTATTTGGCAATGTTGTCTCCGGATGCGACCAGAAGAATTTTTCCCATTTTTACTCTCCGTACTGTTGCAAATTTGTTCATAAATCAAAACAAGAATAACATAAATCTAACAAATATTTAATACAAAAAAGATTAATCAATAAAAATGAATTTTGATGATTTACAAATTTAGACCATATAGGGTATCATTCCAGACGAAAGAAATCGAAGGAGGCCAAAAATGTTCGACTATCAGGACAAGCTTACATTTTCAAAAGCGATCTACTACAATTTTAATCCGATCCCGCTTCCCAGAACATTTAAGGATGCGACCGGAGGCTTCGGCAATTTTGCGCCTTTGCAGGGGTGGATCCGGATCTATGATTCGGAAGGGTGCTGCGGGGAAACGTTCTGTTCCAAGGGAATGGTGGAAAACGTTCTTCCGCTGATCCTGACGGGAGAGACCCGCACTTACACGGAATGGTACCGCTATCTGTACTGGTGTTTCCGCAATTTCGGGTTCCAGAGCGGGCAGATCTGCGACCTGGGACAATTTGACCTGATCATGCTGGATATTCTGGCGCGCCGGAAAAAGCAGCCGCTCCACCGGTTCCTCGGTGCGAAAAAAGACTGGGCGGCCGTATACAAGGGCGGCGGAGCCATCATTCTTGAGGACCAGGCCCTTGTGGACGATATGCTTCGCTATGTGGAGGAAGGCTACAAGACCGTCAAGTTCAAGGTCGGCAGCGACTGGGGCAAAAACATGGAGCGGGACGCGCACCGCATGGAACTTGTCCGCAAGGCGGTGGGAGATGACATCGCGGTCGCCGTGGACGGAAACCAGGTCTGGGACGTGGATGGCGCGCTGAAATTCGCCGACATGATCCGGCCGTACCGCCCGGCGTGGTTCGAAGAACCTGTGTTTTCTCAGGATATGAACGCGATCAAAGAGCTGAAAGAACGCGGCATCAACATGAAAATCGCATTTGGGGAATCCATGCGGAACTATTATGCGTTTGAAACCTATGTGGAAAAGGGCGTCGATCACCTGATGCCTCTTGTGGGACGCATGGGCAGCGTGAGAGAACTTGTCGCGATCCGCGACCTCGCCAAACGGAACGGCCTGGATTTTTCCTCGGGCGGAACCACTTTTGTCAACGCGGCGCTGGGCGCCCTGTATGAAGAGAACGAGATGCTGGAGTACCATGAGCCGATCACCTACACGCTTGGCGAATGCCTGGAGGTAAAGTGCGAGGAAAGGGACGGACGCTTCTATCTGCCCGACATAGAAGGGGCCCCGTACCGGATCAACCTGAAAAAACTGGAAGCCGACGGAGCTCTGGAAAGCAAAAAATATTTTTACAGCGAAAACGCAAAGCTGAAATTTGCCGTCCGGGGCGCGTACTGAACCGGATAGAAAAAAACTCACATCTCGAAAGGAGGGTCGGAAATGTCCGCATTGACTGGAATGCTGGAAGATTATCAGATCCCGAAAGTCGCGCGCATCAGGCAGCACTTTGACAGAACGGTTTTGGAAAACCCGAGGGAACATCTGCTGCGTCAGCTGTCCGGCGCCCATATCCCCGTCAAACGGGGGGACCGGATCGCGATCACCGGCGGCAGCCGGGGAATTGCGGAATATCGGACGGTGATGAAAGCCGTCGTGGATTATCTCAAGTCCGCCGGGGCCGTGCCGTTTATCGTCCCGGCGATGGGCAGCCACGGCGGCGCCACGGCCGAAGGTCAGAAAAAGATGCTGTGCAATCTGGGGATTTCAGAAGAAACCGTCGGCGCGCCGGTTCTGTCTTCCATGGAGACGGTCGAGGTCTCGCGCACGGATTTCGGGCTGCCGGTCTACATTGATAAAAACGCTTTTGAAGCGGACGGCATTGTCCTTTTAAACCGCGTAAAAACCCATACCTCGATTCGGGAGGAATACCAGAGCGGCCTTTTGAAGATGATGGCGATCGGCCTGGCCAAACACAAGGGCGCGGCAATGACGCACAGCCTGGGACCGGTCAACCTTGGCCCCAATATGGTCCGGGTGGGAAAGGAGGCGCTAAAGCATCTCAAAGTGGTCTGCGGTGTCGCGCTGATTGAAAACGGCTACGAGCAGCTGGCGGACACCTACGTCCTGCGCAAGGATCAGATTCTGGAGGAAGAGCCGAAGATTCTCAAACGTGCGATTTCCATGATTCCGCAGCTTCCTCTGCGCAGCCTGGACTGCCTGATCGTTTACGAGCTCGGGAAGGACGTGAGCGGAACGGGCATGGACCCCGCGATTATCGGCAGGCCGATCAACAGAAGGCCGAACGAGGGCCCCGAAATTAAAAAAATCGGCGTTCTCCGCATTACGCCGAAATCAAATGGGAATGCCAGCGGATGCGGTCTGGCCGACTTTATCAGCGAGCGCATGCGAAGACAGATCAATGAAGAAGCAACCATGATCAACTGTCTGACGGGAATGCACCCTTCGATTGCGAGAATTCCCGCGACCATGCCTACGGACAGACTCGTATTCCAGGGCTGCCTGAAAACCTGCGGAAAGCTTTCCACCGACGAGATCAGGCTCGCCATTGTTCAAAGCACGAAAGCCCTGGAAACGATCTATCTGTCCAAGGCGGCCGTCGAAGCGGTCGAAGACCGGTCAAAAATCGAACTTTGTTCCGATTTTGCCGGCGTCCCGTTTGACGATGCCGGAACTCTGCAGCTGTACGGTTTCTGAAGCCACCCAGTAATCGGCGGCAAGCCGGATGAATTCCTTCGCCGGTCTGCCAAGGTAGCTTTGGCTGCCGTAGCTTGCACATATTTTCCAGGTCGGGCGGCCGGGAAGATAGCAGTACCGGATCTTTTTTTCTTTGCCTTTTAAATAAAGATAGGGGATGATGCCGCAGCAGATGCCCGATTCGATGATCGTCACAATGGCGGGAATCTGGGAGGTTTCAAACAAAACCTTCGGGGAAAAGCCGGCTTTTTGAAAAATGCCGTCGATCAGCGGACGAAACGAGGATTCCTTGTACATTAAAACGAACGGCCTGTCCCGGAAAGGCGTAATGTTGCTGATTTCCTCCGGAAAGTTCACAAGATCCGCGAGCGGGTCGTTTTCCGGGACAGCCAGGCAGATGTCTTCCTCGCAGATGTCGATGTATCGGTTGGTGCTCTTTTTCTGATTGTCGCTCAGCGTTAAAAAGCCGAGATCCAGATCGCCGTTTTCAATCATGATCTGCTGCTTTTTCACGCTGGCTTCGACCGGGGTCACTACGATGTCGGGATATAATCCGTGAAATTTCGGATACACCCTCGTAAACATGGGAATGCCCCGCCCGGGAGTAAAGCCGACGGATAGATTTCCTTTTTTCGTTTCCGCGATATCGCTGATGATCCGATAGGTCTCCCTTTTGATCCGCAGCAGTTCCTTGGCGTTTTTTATATAGACTTCCCCCGCGGGGGTGAGGCGCCAGTTTGTTCTGGACCGGTAAAAAAGGGGAGTCTGCAATTCCCGCTCCAGCTTTAAAAGCTGCTGGTTCAGCGCCGACTGCGTGAGGAACAGCTTTTCCGCCGCTTTGGTGATATTGCACTCGTTGGCTATTTGTACAATATACTCTACCTGTTTTAAGTCCATTTGACCACAGATCCTTTCCACTGTTGGGAAAATTGTCTTAAATACACTTCTGAAAATGCATATCTCATAGCGCTATTATACAATGGCGTAATGAAAAAACGATGAACTATTAGAAATAATAAGAGTTTTCATAAATTTATTAATTTCAAAAAGATTTTAAATTATTGTATACTGTAAACAAATCTTAAATTTTGTTGAGGGAGGAAATAAAAATTGTTTAAGAAACTTTTGTCCGTACTTTTGTCCGCGATGCTGTTCGCTTCGGCGGTGGGCTGCTCTTCCGGCGGGGGAGCATCAAGTTCCGGGGCGGCGTCCGCCGGCGGCAACGCCTCGGGTTCCGCTTCTGAGGTGAAATGGCCCAAAAATGTTCAGATCATCGTTCCTGCGAGCGCGGGCGGAGACAGCGACTACAACGCAAGATTGTTTGCAAACAAACTGTCCAAGAAGTTCGGCTGCAACTTCGTCGTGTCGAATGTCAACGGCAACGGCGGCGCGACCGGCACCCGTCAGGTAAAGGATGCCGCGGCAGACGGCAGTTCCATCCTGTTCTACCACTCGGCGTTTGTTGTCAACCAGCTCAGCGGCACGACCGATTACGGCTTTGATTCCTATGATTTTGCCTGCATTCCCGCCCAGAGCCCCGGGAATGTGGTTACGGTCAGCTCCAAACTTGGCGTTAAATCGCTCCCGGAGCTGTTCGACTACGCGAAAGCGCATCCTGGCAAGCTGAAAATGGCGGCTCAAACCGGCGCGACTTCTTACGCGGTTGCCGTTCTGCTGAAACAGGCCGGACTTGACATCAACATTGTGGACGCGGGCAGCGCTTCCGACCGCCTTGCCGCCCTGGTGGGCGGGCACGTCGACATCATCCTTGCCGGCTACGGTTCCATCAAGGACTATGTCACAAAAGGCGATCTTGTGCCGCTTGCGATGGACGGCGGCAATGACCTGACTGTGGATGGGACGACCATCAAGGCCATCACGAATCAGGGATACGATATCAAGCTTCCTTTCTACTACTTCTTTGCGTTCCCCAAGGGGACGGATCCGAATATGGTTCAGGCCTTTGACGATGCGGTAGAAGACATTGTGAAGAACGACAAGGATTATCAGAACTCCATTGCCACTACTTATTTCCAGGTTCCGACCTTCTACAATTCGAAAGACGGGCTTGCAAAGTTTGACGAAGTGAACAGTATTCTGAAAAATGTTGATTTCAAGGGCTGACGGTTCGTATTGAAATGAGCCCGGCAGACGGCGTTCAGCACCATCCGCCGGGCTTATAGATTGGGGTACATACAATGGATATAAGAAAAAATTTGGGCAGCAATCTGTTTAACATCGTTCTGCTTCTTGTGGGGATCGCGCTGTTCTGTTCGGCTCAGACGATTCAGGCCGGAGCCGTTCTGGGGCAGGGTGCGGACTTCATGCCGAAGCTGATGTCCATCGCGTGGATCGTGCTGAGCGTGATGAATCTGCTCAACGGCTTGAGAGAACCGGAGGGCAAAAAAGAAAACGGCAGCATTAAGCGGTTCCTGCTGACCCTCGCCCTGCTGTTCGTTTACATTTATCTTCTGGATCCGATCGGATTCACGCTGGCATCCATTCTCTACGTTTTTGCTCAGACGCTTCTGTTCGTGCCGAAGGAGAAAAGGAGCGTTAAAAATTACGTTCTGTTCGCAGTTGTTTCCGTGGTGCTTCCGATTGCGATCAATCTTCTGTTCCAGAATGTGTTTTCTCTGATTCTGCCTGAGGGCATGCTTTTTAAGTAAGGGAGTGTTTGTGTGGTACAGGAAGGATTACTGTCCGTTCTGAATGTCAACTGTCTTGTCATCATTCTTCTCGGCGTCGTGGTTGGCATTATATTTGGTTCGATCCCGGGCCTGACTTCGACCATGGGCGTCGCGCTTTGCCTGCCCATCACGTTTTCCATGTCGGCGCTCAACGCGATCGCGCTGCTGGTCGCCGTCGACGTCGGAGGGACATCCGGCGGACTGATTTCGGCCATTCTGCTGAAAATTCCGGGTACGCCGTCCTCGGTGGCGACCGTGTTCGACGGTGCGCCGATGGCGGAGAAGGGTGAGGCCGGTAAAGCGCTGGGAATCGGGATCCTGTATTCGTTCATCGGCACGGTGCTTTCCATCATCGCGCTGATTTTCATCGCCCCGTCGCTGGCGAACGTCGCGCTGAAATTCGGACCGTACGAGCTCTTCGCCATCTGCCTGTTCGCATTGACTCTGATCAGCAGCATGGTCGGCGACAACGTCGTCAAGGGCCTGATCAGCGCCGTAATGGGCATCACGTTTTCCCTGGTCGGCTATGCATCCATCGGCGGGGCGAACCGCTTTACGTTCGGCAGCAAGAACCTTGCAAACGGTTTTGACATGCTCTCCGTGATGATCGGCCTGTTTGCCGTCGCGGAGATTCTCAAGGTCGGCTTTGAAGGGCTGGACGGCAAAAAAGCGATCCTGATGAAATATAAAATGAAGGGCTTCGGCGTTTCGATGCGGGAATTCAAGGAACAGTTCTGGAACATGCTCCGTTCCGCCCTGATCGGCATCGGCATCGGCATTCTGCCGGGAATCGGCGGAGCAACCTCCAACATTGTCGCCTATACGGCCGCCAAATCGCAGAGCAAGTATCCAGAGAAGTTCGGGACCGGCATCATTGACGGCGTCGTAGCGAGCGAGACCTCAAACAACGCTTCGATCGGCGGTTCGCTGATCCCGCTGCTGACGCTCGGCATCCCGGGCGATACGGTCACCGCCATGATGCTGGGAGGCTTGATGCTACACGGCATCACCCCGGGCCCGCTGCTGTTCCAGAACAGCGGCGTTCTGGTGTACGGCGTGTTTATGGCGTTTATCCTCGCTACAATTATGATGCTGGTTGTCGAATACAGCGGAATCCGCCTGTTTATCAAGGTCCTTTCCGTCCCGAAGTACATTCTGCTGCCGGTCATCCTGACCCTGTGCGTCGTTGGTACCTACGGCACAAACCACCGTCTGTTCGATGTCTGGACCGCGCTGCTGTTCGGTGTCCTCGGCTATTTCATGGCGAAATATAAATTCCCCCAGGCTCCGCTGATTCTCGGGTTTGTCCTCGGCTCGATCGTAGAGGAAAATCTCATCCGCGGCATGATGTATGCAAACAATAATTTCTGGGCGTTTTTCCAGTCGCCGATCGCCGCAGTTTTCATGGTCCTCTCCGTCGCGGCAGTTATCTATACGGTTATTAAAGGAGTCCGTTCACACAGCGGAAAAAAGTCGGCGGTCTCCAACGGTTAAGGAGTTCGTGATTTGGCTATGAAAGTGACAAAAGGTGGAAAGGTTTCGGAACTGCTCCAGGGCGTCCCGATTCCCAGGATGTTTCACGCTTCGCAGAAGTTTCCCCGCCCTGCGATTGAGCCGGAGGAAATTCCGGGTGTTATAGCAAAGGAGCTGGGTCAGGAACAGTTTTCATCCCTGATCCGCCCGAAAATGAGAATCGCGATCACTGCGGGCAGCCGGGGAATCCGCAATGTTGACCTCATCACGAAAGCCATCGTCGATTTTGTAAAGGCGAGGGGAGCTTTCCCCTACATTGTTCCCGCCATGGGAAGCCACGGCGGGGCGACCGCGGAGGGACAGCTGGAGATCCTGGCGAGCTACGGAATTACGGAGCGGACGATGGGCTGTCCGATCAAATCCTCCATGGAGGTCGTTCAGCTGGGGGTTTCAGAGCTGGGCCGGCCGGTTATGATCGACAGGAACGCCTACGAGGCGGACGGGATCATCCTGTCCTGCCGGATCAAACCGCACAATGCGTTCCGGGGGCCTTATGAAAGCGGTCCGTGCAAAATGATGGTGGTCGGGCTTGGCAAACAGGCCGGCGCGGAGCAGGTCCATGGAGACGGGATGAACGTTATCTCGAAAAATATTCCCACGATGGCGAAGGTCGTGCTTGAAAAGGCTCCGATTTTATTCGCGGTTCCCTGTGTCGAAAATGCATATGATGAGACATGCCGGATCGAGGCGATTCCGGCAAAGGACATCCTGGCCCGGGAGCCGGAACTTCTGAAATTTGCTTTTGAAAATATGCCGAAGTTGATCGTCGGCGAGTGCGACGTGCTCGCCGTCGACGAAATCGGCAAGAATTACAGCGGGACGGGCGTGGACCCGAACATTACGGGCACATTTTCCACGCCGTTCGCAACAGGCGGCATCAGGGTCCAGCGGACGTGCTTTTTAAACCTCAGCAAAGCGTCGCACGGCAACGCGCTGGGCACCGGCCTTGCCAATGCCATTACAAGAAAGATTTTCGACGAAATGGATGTCGAAAAAATGTATCCCAACTGCATTACCAGCACCGTTCTGGCTTCCGCGCGGATTCCCTGCGTCGTCGCGGACGACAGGGAAGCGTTTCAAATCTGCATTCGAACCTGTACCGGCGTGGATCGCGGCAAAATGCGCATCGTTTATATTGCCAACAGCCTGCATATCGACAGAATCATGCTCTCCGAGGCTTATTATCATGATGTTGTGGCAGGAAAATACCCCGGCTTGGCCGCGCTGGATGAACCTCAGGACCTGCTTTTTGACGAAAGCGGCAATGTCCTGACTAAAATATAAGCTAACTGAGGAGGCATGGAGCCTTGATAGGTCCCTTGTGCATCAAGATCAAAGATGTTGATAATGTCGCCATAGCAGTCAAAAACATAGTGGCCGGCACCACCGTAATGGACGGTGTGGCCGCCAATCAGGATATTCCGCAGGCCCACAAAATCGCTTTGTGCGACATTCCAAAGGGCGGAGAGATCATCCGATACGGCGTTGTGCTTGGGTACGCAGTCGATCCGATCCGCAAAGGGGACTGGGTCAATGAAAAAATGCTGGTACTCCCGACGCCCCCCGATGTGGACAATATGCAGTTTGGAACCAATATTGTTACAAACCTCCCGGAGCCGCCGGTGCGAACCTGGATGGGGTACCGCAATCCGGACGGGGGATACGCCGGGACGCGGAACATCCTGGGCATCAATACGACGGTGCAGTGCGTCACGGGCGTGCTGAATGTCGCCGTTGAAAGAATAAGAGCCGAGCTGCTGCCCCAATATCCGAATGTGGACGGCATTGTGCCGGTCAACCACTCCTACGGCTGCGGTGTGGCGATCAACGCGCCGGAGGCGAAAATCCCGATCCGCAGCCTGCGCAATCTGTCCAAACACCCGAATTTCGGCGGCCAGCTGATGGTTGTGGGGTTGGGCTGCGAAAAATTTACGCCGGCGATGCTGATGGACGAAAAAGACCTCTCGCCGGAAAACCTCATCATTCTTCAGGAATACAAGGGCTTTGACGCGATGGTCGCGGCCCTGATGGAAATGGCGGACAGAAAGCTGAAAATCCTGAACGAGCGCAGGCGGGAGGAGCTTCCTCTGTCGGAACTTGTCATCGGGATGCAGTGCGGCGGCAGCGACGCGTTTTCGGGCGTGACCGCGAACCCAACCGCCGGCTACGCCGCGGATATGCTGGTAAAAGGCGGCGCCACCGTGCTGTTCTCCGAAGTGACGGAGGTCCGCGACGGAGTGTATCTTCTCGGACAGCGGTGCATCAGTGAAGAAGTCGGCAGAAAACTGGCGGCCGAAATGAAGTGGTACGACAATTACCTGATCGAGGGCAATGTGGACCGCAGTGCGAATCCGACCCCGGGCAATAAAAAGGGAGGACTTTCCAACATTGTGGAGAAGTCGATGGGGTCCATTGCCAAGTCCGGCGCCTCGCCGATTGTGGAGGTTCTGTCACCGGGCGAGCGCCCGACGAAAAAAGGACTGATTTACGCAGCCACTCCCGCGAGCGACCTTGTGTGCGGCTCCTGCCAGCTTGCGTCCGGAATCGGAGCGCAGGTGTTTATGACGGGGCGCGGTACGCCGTACGGCCTTGCCGCGATTCCCGTAATTAAAGTGTGTTCCAGAAACGAGCTGAAGGAACAATGGCCCGATCTGATCGATTTTAACGCCGGTCCAATCGCAACTGGGGCCGCGACGATTCCGGAGATGGGCGAACTGCTGTTCCGGCAGATCCTCGATATTGCGGGCGGGAAAGAGAAGAGCTGCGCGGAAAAATATAAAATACATAACGACTTTTGCATTTTCAATCCGGCGCCGATTACCTAAGCCGGGTCCATCGAAAACTGTACCAATTCAAAAGGCCGCTGTAAAGCGGCCTTTTGTGCGTTATTTTGTCCTCTGACCGGCGGCATCTTCCCCAAAGCCGGCTTTTCGCCGGAGATGCTGTTTGAAACCTCCCGGGATCCCCGGGTGAAGGGACTATTTCAACCCAACCCGATACAGTTCCCACGCAATACGGGCGCTTTCCTCCAATTCCTCTAAACAGTAAAAAGCGTCCATGATCGTCTTACCCGGAACGACCGGCCCATGATTTTTCAGCAGGAACCCTTCACTTGCGTTGATTCGTGCACGAAATGCTGAAAAAAGCGCTTCGGAGCCGGGTTTCTCATAGGGGATTATCCCCACCGTTCCGAGTTTCATTTGTAGGTAGGGTGTGTGCCGGGGGATACAGTCTGTCTCGCAAAGAGAAGGGACAAAGCTCCACAGCACGCAGTGGATGCTGTGGGTGTGAATGACTGCGCCAATTTCCGGGGACTTTTCATAAAGCGTCAGGTGCAGCGGCCATTCCTTGCTGGGCTTTTGGGAAGAAAGAGGTGTTCCATCCAAAGAAAGCGGCACAAAATCATTTTCACTTATCTTTCCAAAACACGAGCCGCTGACGCTAATGTAAATCCGATCGTTATGCCGAAAACTCATGTTGGCCGAAGACCCGCTGGTTTTTCCCCGCTCAAACAGGCTGTGCGCCGCCCAAACGGCAGTCTGTCGTTTTTCCTGCAATATATCCATCATGTCCTCCTGTCTCAGACGGTTGTCTTCCGTCGGATTTTTCACTGCTTCGCTGTCATGGCCAGAGCACGCCCAAAGAAGTCCTCTTGACCGAAGTTTCCGCTTTTGAGGATCAGTCGTATGTCCGGCCGCTCAACTGGGACCATGATTGGTACTCCTGGCGCGACGCTTTGCCCCATCCAGTAAGAAGAAAAGCCAAGCTTCTTCGTAACCGCGCCCGAGGTTTCACCTCCTGCGGAGATGATCCTGGTATATCCCGCAGTCACCGCGCGAGCCGCCAGTGCGGCGATGAGGTTTTCTATCGCTGTGGCCACCGCTTCAATGCCCAGTTCCTGAGATTTTTTCACCTTTTCGGGCGTATCGGAGCTATACACCAGAACGGTATTTGTGTCGCTGCTATGTGCCTGAATAAATGTCCAGACATCTTCTATGGTTTGGCGACCTTCCAGCACTTTCCTGGGTTCGAGCTGACAACAGGGCTGTCCCTGCCGCCGATACCACGCGATCTGGCCAAGGGTAGCCTTTGAGCAGCTTCCCGCCAATAGCAGGGCCCGGCCTGCTGTCGTGTTCTCAGGTATTTTCGCTGGCAAAGAGAGCTTTTTCGTCCAGATCTTCGCCAATGGCTCCAGCAATCCGCTGCCGCCGGACAAAAAGGGCAGATGGCTGAATGCGGCGGCGATCTTTTCGCCGTCTTCATCAACTTTATAATCGGGGACCAGGTAGAACGGCCCCTTTGAGGGAGCTTTTTGCGCGAAATCAGTCAGTTGGTCCACTCTCAAAGAGACACAGGGATATTGGCTTTGCGGTTCCATCAGCTTGTCGATTCTGCAGTCCCACATGGGAGTGAGAGGGTGGTCCTTCATGTGACTTTCATGCAGAGGCACCCCATTCACCATCAGCTTCCCATCTTCCACCGTTCTTCCGTTGACCGGAAGCGCGGGGCACAGAAGGGTATAGGGAGCGTCCAGATACTGCATCAACGCATCGGCCACCGGTCCGATATTTCCCGCTGGTGTGGAGTCAAAGGTGGAACAATATTTGAAATAGATCTGATTCACGCCCTGCGAAAGTAAAAAACGTGCGGCCTCAAGGCTGTCGGCCACAGCGTCTTGCGTCTTCTGTGTTCTGGATTTCAGCGCGATAACCAATGCTTGTGTTTGATCCGGCTGCCCTTGTCTGTCGCATGTCTCTGGGAGACTTCCTCGTGGAACTCCGTTATAAAGCCGGACACTCATGCCTCCCTTTACCAGAAAAGAAGCCGCATCACTGGCGCCGGTAAAGTCGTCGGCGATGCATCCCAACACTGCCATCGTATTCCTCCTTTTCAAACAGCGGCTTCACGCGGAAAGCGCAGGAAAAGCCGATGGAAGCGCATCGGCTTTTCTGATTTTCCATACACTTTCGTTTCTATTTTAATCCTATGGGCGGAAACAGATCTTGACCGCGGTGTCATCCTTATCGGCCAGCTCGAATCCCTGCCGGATCTCATCCAGTTTAAATTCGTTTGTAATCAGCGGCTTAATCTGTATCATCCCTTGGGCGACCGGCCGCAGGGCCTCCGGTGTCCACACATAGCGCTGCTGCCAAGTATGATGCACCAGACAGGTGTTGATGAATTCCAGCCCGTCGTCATGCCAGCGGCTGATATTCAGCGTAATCGGCGTCGTAACCCAGCTGTAAAATACAAATTTCCCGTTGTGGCGAAGCATCTCGGTCGCCGCGTTAAAGGAATCTTCGCTTCCGGCGGCTTCTATCACAACGTCGGCACCGGTACCCCCCGTCATTTTTTTCACTCGGGCAACGGGGTCCTCATTGCCCAGCTGGATCACTTCGTCCGCCCCTAGCTTTTTTGCAAGGCGCAGCTTGCCCTCCAGAACATCGACGACAACCACGCAGGAGGCGCCCTTCTTTTTTGCGCACTGGGCGATGATCTGGCCCGCGAAGCCGCCGCCCATGACCACGACAAAATCCCCCAGGTTTACGCCGCAGTGCAAACCGGAATACATGGCGCATGCGACGGGTTCCCCCAACGAGGCGATGTCCATATCCAGATTGTAGGGGACCGGCTGGAGTTGGAAGCTTTTTGCGCGGAAATATTCGGCAAAATTATTGCACCAACCGAAGGCCATCACCCTGTCGCCCACGGCGAAATCGCTTACCCGGCTGCCTACGGCCGCCACGGTCCCCCCGCTTTCATGTCCCAACAGAAACGGGAACTTTGGGTCCTGGCGGAATTCCGCCGTCTTGGGCGGCAGTTTTCCCCTGTAGAAGCTTTTGTCGGAGCCGCAGATTCCCATGCGGTGGTTCTTCACGATAATATCGTCTTCCCCGCATTCCAACTCGCGCTCGATCAGTTCGATGTCATACGGTCCATTCAGACGGGCCGCATTTGTGATGAATTTTTCCATAGATAGTTTACAATGTCCTTTCTGTCTTAATTTGTGAGGACCTGCCTAAATGACTTTTGCAAAACTCAGGATACAAGTGACAACGGCACCGGTGAAACCTGCGACCGTAGAGGCCACCCCCACGCCGCGAAGCCCCTGTTTCACGTCCATGTTTGACATGGAGACCGTGACCCAGAATCCGGAGGAATTGGCGTGCTTGAACATCAGAGCGCCAGTCCCGCAGCCGAGGAACGCCGCCAACGGCGAAATTCCGAACGCCCCCAGCATCGGCTGCACCAGGGCCGCCGCCGTCATGACTCCAAGAGCGTTGGAACCGGTGATCACATGGATCAGCGCCGCGATCAGGATGGGAACCAGAATCGCCGGGAAAGAAGAGCCGGCGACCATTTTGGCGATCGAGTCCGCAACTTTGCTTTCTTTGACAAACCATGCGAGCGCTCCCCCCATGCCGGTCACGATAATCGGCATGGCCGCGCTCCTGCAGGCCGTCTCCACCCAGTCGTTCAATACTTCTTTCGTTTTCCATTTCTTTCCCGTCAGCACCAAGGAAAAAATGCAGCCGCTGAACAACGCGGCAAGCGGGCTTCCAATGAAGTCCATAACGTTTGTGAAGCGGGAGTCTTTCGCCACAATATTCGAGACGGTGTCGATTCCGATCAGAACCAGCGGAAGAAGGATCGGCAGAAGCGACATGCCAAGGCTGGGCAGGCTCTTCTCATCCGTCTCTTTTGCGGCGTTGACATATTCGGGCTTCGGCAGAACCGGCGTTTTCAGGGTTCTGCAATAGAGAATGGCGGCGATCGTGCTGGGAATTGCGACGATGGTGCCCCAGAGGATCGCTTGGCCGAGTGGAACCTTCAGCAGGGCCGCCGCCGAAACGGGACCGGGCGTGGGCGGTACTAAGGAAGCCGTAATCAGTGCGCCCATATACAGGGCGGTCCCGTAGCTCATCATGGATTTTTGGGTTTGGACGGCGAGCAGGGAAACGATCGGGATCAACAGAATGACGACGTCATCCGCAAAAATCGGAATTCCGAGGATGAACGAGCTTAGTCCGATTGCCCAGATAATGTTCTTCTCCCCGACGAGGTTGACCGCCCACTTGGTGATGCGGACCGCCGCGCCGGTCTTCTCCAGAATCGTGCCGAGAATGCAGCCGAGAAATATGACGATTGCAACGCTTTGAATGGTACCGGCAAAGCCGGTATTAATGTCATCTTCGATTTCAGACCAATTGTAACCCAGGCCGATCGCCAGAACGATGGCGGCGATCAGAATTCCGATTCCTGGATGGACGTGAAATCTTGAGATCAGGACAATCATCATGACAATGACAACTGCAAATACAATTAAGACATATGCGCTTGACATTTGCGATTCCTCCTCCAAAGTCTCCGGAAGACAAACGTCATTGGCCGAATTTCTGAGATTTCCTCTGAATGGAGGCGGGCCGGACATCCATAAAGGCGGAAAAGGTAGATTCAGCATTCTGCGCGATTGAATCCGGATGATTTCATAATGGGAGGAAAGCAAATTTCGTGCCATGTCATATCTAATTAGATGGAGAATTCGCCGCGGCGCCATTCAAAATTTCGTCTGCGGGGTTTTTCATATAATGTTTTAATAATAACAATAACAAAAAATAATAAAAATATAAAAAATTTTCCAACCCCAAGCCCTAATCTGCGAAAAGAGAACGAAGCGCCTCACCAATTTCATTTATTGGCCTGTGGACCGCCGGACGGTGTTGCAGAATCGACGATTTTCCATGTATGCAGCATACATGCAACAGCCTATTCCCCTGGATACAGGCCCGGGTACTTTTTCATTTTTCGCCAGAGAGTCGTGCGATCCCAGCCGAGCAGCTGGGCCGCCTGGGTTCGGTTTCCACCGCAATTTTGCAATGCCTTGCGAATCAAATCTTTCTCTTTCCCGGCAGACATCTTTATCCGGGGATTCCGATCTTGAGCGGTCCGTTCCGCTATCGCGGAGTCGACATCCGGCGGATACAATGCCTGTTCCAGATCATCACACGAGATGATTTCCTTCCCCAACGCCCCAACACGTTCCGCAATATTTGCAAGCTCGCGGACATTGCCCTGAAAGGGGTAATGATACAGGAGGCTGAACGCCTTTGGATTGACACAAGGTTCTTTTCCGCCCTGATATTTTTGCAGGAAATGCAAAAACAACAACTTTACGTCTTTTCCCCTGCTGCGGAGGGGCGGGACGAAAATGCGCAGGACATCCAGCCGATAAAGGAGATCCCGGCGAAAACGGCCCTTTTCCACTAAATCGTTCAAGTTCCTGTTGGTTGCGGATATAATGCGCACGTTGACGGAAATAACCTTGTCGTCTCCGATCCGCCGGACTTCCCGCTCTTGCAGGGCACGTAGTAATTTTGTTTGGACGGACAGGGAAATTTCCGAGATTTCATCCAGAAACAGGGTTCCATTATGGGCCTGCTCGAACAATCCCATTTTGCCACCCTTGTGCGTTCCCGTAAAAGCACCTTCCACATAGCCGAACAATTCGCTTTCCAGCAGATTTTCCGGGAGGGCGGCGCAGTTGACGGCTACGAATGGTCCGTTGCTGCGGGTGCTCGCATTATGGATGCTTTGGGCAAAAAGCTCTTTCCCTGTGCCAGTTTCCCCCACGAGAATAATATTAGATTCTGTCATGGCATAACGTTTCGCGGTCTGGATGGTCCTTTCGATGGAAAAGTCTTCATGAATAATATCCTGAAACGTGTACTTCGCACATAGCCCTTTGTCGCTCAGCTTCCTTCGGATCTGTCCCTCTAATCTCTGAATCCGGGTGATATCGGAAAGATTGATGACGACGCCCGTCACCTGCCCGTGGACTACAACAGGGATAAAACTGCACGCCACCGTGATTTCTTTTCCGGGAATCCGGTAGATCTCATCGATGGATTCCATGCCCGTTTTTAACACCTGTTGACAACTTTTGACCAGAAATGGGAAACTTTCCTGGAGCGGATGATTTAAAACCGGAATTTCATCTGCAAATTCACGCGCAACGTGGTTATACACATGGATAATCCCGTCCCGGCCGACATGAAGGATCCCTTCTTTGGAGGAATTAATGATGGTCCTGTAGGATTCTGCCCGCTGCCGCTCCGCCCGCATCAGATCCATTGTGTGAACGGCTTCATTGACCGCGCGGTTGATATTGTCCTCCCCCAAGCGGATAATGCTGGAAGGGATTTTCAAATCTTCCGCGGCCTGCTGGATAAAATAGCCGCCGATCACGGCCTGACAGCCAATCTCCTTCGCCTTGATGAGAATCTGGATCAGCTGCCTGTAATTTTGAGTCTGGTAGACTTCCGCTTCGCACCCGAACATCCGGGCGATTTCCTGTACCTCATACAGCTCCGTAAAAAAACCGCAGATCGCGACACGTTGCGGTTTGTATTTTTCCCGGCATTCCGCCAGTGCATGGACAATATCGTAGCCAGACATCGACAGTTCCACGATTGGAAGCTCGGGATACAGTTTTCTTACCCGGATCGCCGTATAACCGCGGGCGATGACGATGTCGTATTCCTTAGGGTCCACCATCGGAGTCTTATCCACTCGTGTCAGTTCCGTCGTAACGGACAGACGCGAGCTGTCCGGGTGCCGACTGATCACATTGACGACTTTTTCCTTGAGTTCCGGATAGGGAACAAAAAATAGAATGCGAATCAATCGATTGCCTCCTAAACGCAAAAGTTGTGATAACGTTGCAATGCTACACCCCTGCAACAGAAAAGTCAAGAAGGCTATTGTTTAAATTCATAAAATATGTTATTTGCAAAGCTGAAATTTGTAATTTATATGAATCCACACCTGGATGGTGATCCGATTTTGCTCTCGGAGCCCTTTGGCATAAATCTTGCTCAGAATAACTAATGCGGGCCAATTTAATTTTAAGATAAGGAGCGGGGACTCTGATGTGTCGACATCTTTTTTAAAAATTCCAGGGGCAAACCGTCTAGGCGGCCGCCATTGGAGCCGGCCATTTGGGGGCTGTGGCCGTAATCTGTCGGAGGGGTCCCCATTCTATTAGAAATCTCTTATCGCGGCCGACCGAAGTCCGGAAAATGCAAAAAGGCGTTTCAGCGTACCATCATCCGCTGAGGGCGGAGTTTCTGACCGGCGCTCAGAGGCCGGGCAGATTTTGCTATATTAAATAACTACTAAATAGGAGATAAATCATTTATGGATTATACGAATCTGTTTCACCGCAAAGACGGCAAAAAATCAAAGGTGGGCATTATCGGGGCGACCCGCGGATACGGCTACACATTGCTTGCCCAGATCCCAAAGGTCAGACTGATGGAACTACGTGTCATCTGCTCCAGACATTCCGATGAATGTCTGAACGTACTCAGGGAAATCGGATACGACGAGGACAAGATCGTTGTCTGTGAAGATAAAGCGCAGGTCGAGAGTGCTCGCGAGGATGCGATTCTCATCGTAAGCGATTACCGCTTTGTTATGGAGAGCGGCATCACGGCGCTTGTGGAGTGCACCGGAAATACTGCGGTCAGTTCTGATGCCGCCCTTGCGGCCCTGAGGAAGGGGATTAATGTCTATATGGTTTCGAAAGAAACCGACAGTGTATGCGGGCCGCTACTGAATCAGGTGGCCGCGCAAAGCGGAGCCGTATATGCCCTTGTCAACGGCGATCAACCACGCAACCTTCTGGATCTTTACTCCTGGGCTAGGCTGCTGGGTTTGGATGTGGTAGCGGCGGGAAAGTCTAGCGAATATGACTTTGTTTGGGACAGGGAAACCGGAGAGTTTACCTGCACGGATGGCAGCGGAATCAGTGAAAACCTTCCCGAAATGCTGGAGCATTGGCGCTATCGCGGTCCGGAAACGCTGAAGGCGCGCCACAAGCTATTGGAAAAGTTCACCGGAGTGGTTTCTGCCGATTTGTGCGAGATGAATTTGGTCTCTAATATCACCGGCATGGTGCCCGCTTCGCCGTTTTTGAGCTATCCTGTCGCCAAAATCAGCGAGCTTGCCAACATTTTCGTTCCCGAAGAGGATGGCGGTATTCTCAAGCGTACCGGCGTTGTAGATGTGTTTTACAATTTGAGAGGTACCGACGAAGCCAGCTTTTGTGGCGGAGAGTTTATCGTCGTCAGATGCGAGAACGACAGGATGTGGGAGATCCTCAGGAGCAAGGGGCACGTCATGAGCAGCAACGGTAAGTACGCCTGCATCTATTCCCCCTATCACTACATGGGGATGGAGACGCCAACTTCCATTTTATTGGGAGATTTGATGGGCATTGGCACTCATCCGGAGTGCCGTCAGGTGTCGGTATTGGCGGGTGTGGCGCAGAGGGATTTCCCCAAAGGCACTGTGCTTAAGGTCGAAGGACATCATCATGCGATTAAAGGACTTATTCCGCAGCTTATCGAAAGAAAATTGAGTGGGAATCTGGCGCCTTTCTATCTTCTCAACAACGCTGTCTTGCTCAATGATGTGAAGAAGGGCGAGCCGATTACGATTCATGATGTCGATTTATCGCAACTGGAAACTTATAAGCTATATATGCAAGGCCTGGGTTTATAACTCCGCTTTGGAGCATGTCAGACCGCACGGTCCACCGGTCGGAATCGCTATTCCCCGATCTTCGGGCGGTTTTCCTGTTCAAAATATTCCTTTGCCAGCTCGGTGAAGCGCTTTGCCGGATTGCTCAGGTAACGGTTTGCCCGGTAGCAGGCGCACAGGGCCCAGGAAGGGCGGTCGAACAGCCGAAAACACGCGACATCCCGCCTGTTCCTGACATAATAGTACGGCAGGATGGAACAGCTGAGGCCGTTTTTCACCATGGAGATATTGGCCCGGTTGCTGGCCGTCGTGAGAAATACTTTCAAATCGATTCCGTGCTTGACAAAAAGGGAATCGATCACTTTTCTCTGCGTGGATTCCTTGTACATCAGGCTGAATGTCAAGTCTTTCAGCCGCTCCACTTCCAGTACGGTCAAAGGCTTTCCGGGCGGGGCGGCCAGCTCGGAAAGCGGGTGTGACAGCGGCACGATGAAAACGAACTCCTCTTTTAAAAGTGGCTTCAGGACCAGTCCCGGAAGATTCTCCGCTGTCAGAGAGACAAAGCCCAGATCCAGCTCTTCGTTCTGCAGCATTTCCAGCTGCTTTTTTACCCCTATTTCCCTCGGGCGAACCACAACTTCCGGGTAAGCCTGATAGAACTCCGGATAAACGGACATAAACATCTCCATGCCGCGTTCGGGCGCGAAAGCCAGGGACAGCGTCCCTTTCTGGCGATCGGTCAGGTCCTGGATCTTGCTGTACGCTTCGTTCTTGAGGCTTAACATGCGTTTTGCGTATGCAACATAGACTTCCCCTGCTTTCGTGAGGAAAAAGTTATTGTGGGAGCGGACAAAAAGCTGAGTGCCAAGCTCGTTTTCCAGCTTCAGCAGCTGCTGATCCAGCGCGGACTGGCTGATAAAGAGCTTGTTGGCAGCCTTTGTAATCCCGCCTTCCTCCGCGATAGTGAGGATGAAGCTGATCTGTTTCGTATCCATGGCATCTCTCCGTTCCGTTTTGAGCTGTCGTATCCCGATTCTATTTTGCCCAATCGACGCAAAAAGCGCAATATAAAAATCAATCCCGGCCGGAGCGGTCCGAAAGTCCGCGGGTCGGGTGCAGTTCACAGAAAAAACGTCAGCGCCGGAATCGTGAAAAGGCTGAGCAGGGTCGTGACAAAGATGCATTTGGAAGCAAAGCAGGAGTCCGCCCCGTACTTTTCGCCGAGGATCGCCGTCGTGGAACCGATGGGCATACCGGTCAGAACAACCGCCACGGCGGTCGCCAGCTGATCAAACCCGATTGCTTTCAAGGCGATCAGCGCGCACCCCGGCAGAAAAATCAGGCGGATGAAGGAAAGAAGCAGAGCGTCTTTGCTGAAAATGGTTTTCAGGTCGACTTCCGCCAGAATGGACCCCACGACGATGATGGAGATTGCCGTTGTGCAGTTGCCCATGCTGGAAATAGCGGTATCCACAAAGCCCGGCAGGGGAATTTTCAGCAGCATGCGGAGAAGGCCGAGCTCCACCGCGATGATTCCCGGATTCAGCCAGACGTCGCGGACCCAGTTGCAGCTCTTTCCCTTTTGGAACATGGAAACTCCCGCGCTCCACATAAAAATGCGGTTCGGAATAATAAAAATGGACGCGTAAAACAGCCCGGTCGCGCCGTAGGCGCTCTGAATCACGGGCAGGCCGGCAAAGCCGGAATTTGCGATCAGAGTTCCGTAGCGCAGAATGCTCGCCTTTTCCTGCGGGTAGCGGCGATAGACCAGCCAGCCTGTAAACCACGCGAAAAAGCTAAGGGCAAACGCCACGGCCAGAATCGCGGCGGCGGAAATCAACTGTTGAGCGGAGATCTCCTGATGAAAGGAGTTGAACACCATGCAGGGCAGGAGGACCGTGACCAGCAAGTTGGAGATCCCGCCGCGCACGGGCTGTGTGATCACTCCGAGCTTCTGCATCAGATATCCCACGGCAAGATAGACGAACAGGGAGGCCTGAACCTCCGACATCACTAAAAATTGATTCATTTTATAATACGAAAAGGAACAGCCCGGCAGAGAAGCTCTTTGCAGGCTTTCTCAGGCTGTCCTTGGGATGGGACCCGGAAAGCGGGATGAGCCTTTCCCGGATCGTGAATGACGGCGGAAAGCCGCAACGGCATTCCGGCGGTGATGGATTACCGGCCTATGTAAGACCGCAGGAAAGCTCCTTCCGTCCCGCCGGCGGAGGGAGTTTCCGGTGTGAAGAACCGGTGAAAATATGCTGGCAAAAGGATGCCGGGATCGTTCCCGGACGTTATTGCTGCGCCTGTGAAGCGGCCTTCCTTTTGTCTTTTCGGTCGGAAACAACTGCATATGCGATAGAAAGAATAATAAACAGCCAAAGGACCCAGCAAATTGGCCCGCGGGTGAAGAAGATGGACAAACGGCCGCTGGAACCCTTGATTGCGTCCACGAAATATTTCTCTAGATCTCCGCCAAGAATGAATCCGATCAGGAACGGGGTGGTAGGCAGCTTCAGTTTATCGAAAACATATCCGAGGATTCCGAAGATAATGAGGCTCCACATGTCGAACGCAACGCCGTTGTTGCCCGCATAAGCGCCGATGATGCAGGCCAGAATGATCACCGGATAAAGCCGCTGCTTGGGGACATAGACGATCTTTGAAATATACTTGATGGGGAAGAACATGACGACAAACATATAAAGGTTGCACAGAAGCATTGCCCATAGAATCGCGTTCCAAAGTTCCGGGTTCTGCGAGATAAACAGGGGGCCAATCTGCATGCCCTGCAGGGCGAACGCGCCGATCAGCACCGCCGTGGTGGAGTCGCCCGGAATCCCCATGGAAAGGAGAGGGATCATTGCCCCGCCTGTCATCCCGTTATTCGCAGTTTCACTGGCGATCACCGCTTCCGGAAAGCCGGTCCCATATTTTTCAGGATGTTTGGAAAAGTTCTTGGCCTGGGAATAAGAAAGCAGACTGGCCGCGCTGCCCCCGACTCCGGGGAGGAGACCGGTGAAAGTACCCAGCAGGGCGGAGCGAAGCACGTTGACGGTTTGGCCCTTGAAATCGCGGAAACTGAACTTTATGGTATTTTGCATGACGGAATCATCAATGACGTTCTTCTTCATGCCGGTTTCCGCCTCGGCAAACATCTGCCCCAGGGCGAACAGCCCGATGATGACCGGGAGCAGTGAAAAGCCGTAAATCAGGGGTTCGCTCAGAAAACCGGGAACCATGCGCAGTTTGTTGTTGTCGTCGAAAGTGCCCATCAGCGCAATCAGCACGCCGAGAAAGCCCATGAACACGCCCACCAGCATCTGCCCCTTGGACAGTGCGGCGATGATGGTCAGGGCGAACAGAATCACCAGAAATTTCTCCACCGCAGAAAATTTCAGGGCGAGCGCCGCCAGCGGAGGAGTAAACAGGGCGAGGCAGATCAGGCTGATGAGGCCGCCGAGCAGCGAGGCGGTGATGCCGAGCTTCAGCGCGCGTTCCCCTTCTCCCCGGCGCGCCATCGGGTACCCGTCGAAGCAGGTGGTGATGGAGGCGGGCGTGCCCGGAATGTTGATCAGAATGGCGGGGATCAGGCCGCCGGAGATGCCGCCCACATAGAGGCCCAGCAGAAGGAACAGGGAGGTTTGTATGTCGTAGGCGTAAGTAAGAGGCAGAAAAATGGCGACGGCCATCGTCGCGGTCATCCCCGGGATGGCGCCGAACACGAGTCCGGCGACGACTCCCAGAAGGGCCATTGTGATATGAGTAAATGTAAATATTTCCAGCATGGCGTTCTCCTTTATAATATTAACATGATCTTAACCTATTTGCAATCACGGAAGAGTGATATTGAACAGGACGCCAAAGAGATACCACAGCCCGAAGACGGAAATAATTGTGCTGGCCGCTGAAATCAAAAGCGATTTTGGTTTAAAAGTCCCGCAAAACAAGACATTGAATCCGAAAATGCAGAGAAGGCTGGCTATGATAAAATGAATCTGCTCCAGCAAAAAAACATAAATAATTAAAAGCCCGATGGAGCCGAACAGCTTCAGTTTATCATAGTTCTCCACAAAGAAATGGCGGCCTTCCGCTACGAGCGGCTGTTTGGCGCGAACAGCCCTGACCACTTTTGGTATCACAATGCAGATTCCTAAAACAATCAGAAGGGTAATAATAATCTTTGGGAAAAACATCTCTGAAGTGGCAAAATTGTATTTGTAAAACTCTATCATATACTCTCCTTTTTCCGAACAGCCCCCCTGGGGGTTTTATCCAAACGGGCGGACGGTGTCCGGTCATTCCGGACACCGTCCGCTTCAGTGCGGCGCGAATTACCCCACCAGCGTATTAAAGTCCGGCGCATTTTTCACAATTTCACGGTATGTCTCGCGTTTATGCTTGATATAGGAGTTTGCCTCGCTGGAACTCTGGTACTGAGCTTTATATCCAAGCTTTTCCATGGCTGAGATATAATCGCTGCTGTTGCAGATATCTTTCATTGCGGCGTCCATGGCGGAAACAAACTCGCTTGGAACCTTCTTGCCGTAGAACACAAAATATTCTTTCGTGAATTCAAACGGCTTTCCGTTCAGAGAGATGCCCTGCTCCGCAAAGGTGGGCCAGTCGTGTCCGGTCAGGCGCTTGCCGGCCATCAGGCCGATGATATTAAGTTTCAGCTGGGCTTTTACACCGTCTTTCGTGTATTGCTCCACAGCGGAAGTCGCAGCGTAAACGCCCTGGCAGTTTCCGTCCCAGAGGGCCTGAAGCTTGTCCTGCGTAGAGCCTGTGACAAATGCCTTCAGATTGCCGGCAACCTTGTCGCCGTAGGTATCCTTCAGCCACAGGTAGATCGCATCAAAGCCAATCTGGGACACGCCGCCCGCTTCCACCGCAAGCTTGACGGTCTTAGTCGGATTCTCGCTCATCCACTTGCCCATTTCCGCAATGGTTTTGTAGGGCGCGGAGGCGGAAGCGGCGAAGCAGTCTCCCGGATTATAAGCAAAGCTGCCGCCGACAGTCATGTTTTCCAGTTTGTACTGGTCCTCCGAATAGGCGCCGAACAAAACACCGAGGTACGTCATGTCGTGAAATATCATAATGGTGTTCTCGTTTTTGGCCTTGACGATTTCCTGAAGGGCACGGCCGGCACCGATCGCGTCGACCTTCAGATTGCTGCCGTACTTCTGATTGATGGATCTGCAGAGAAGATCCGCCGTCAGATAGGTGTCTCCGGAAACCGATGTGGACCCAATCACAACCCGGATGTTTTTCCCTTTTAAGTAACTTGCGGGATCCACGTTGGAAGCTGATGAAGCGGTGGAGGCCTCCGGTTTGGAAGAGCTTCCGGCACCGCCGCTACAACCCGCGAATGCTGTGACCATGACTGCACAGGCCAAGATGAAAGACAAAAGCTTTTTCATAAATACAACCCCTTATCATAAAATAATTTACATGCCAATGTGTCCGAGATCCTTCAGATTGCCGTCTTCATCGAACGGCATGTGATAAGGCTCCGTTTCCACAGCCAGGCATGGGTGGCTTTGAGCCATTTCAAAATACTGCTCGGACAACAGAATATGCTCAACCTCCGTCGTGTTCGAGATCCGGATCATCCGGGGAGACTTGCCTCCCAGCCCGGTGCAGGTCTTCAGGCAGACCTGGATGGCTTCCCTGTCGTTTTTCAGCACCATCGGGATCCTTACGTTTTCAATCACCGTAGAGGTAATCACATTGGGATAGGTGAGCTCGAACTGCATTTTTTCAAAGAAACGCCGCGTGGTGGCGTGCGCCATACCGCAGCCGGTCCCGTTGTGGTGGCTTTCGCTGCTCAGGTCAAGGACTGCGACTCGCTGGGATTTCAGCCCGCCCGACGCGTAGGGCGTCACAAAGGTGCCTGAAATGTTGGCGTCCATTCCGCTGCCGCTGAAATTTTTTCCGATGGTGTCGCAGACGAGGACGTCGCATTCCGGAGGATAGATGCAGGGCAGCAGTTTTCTTGCTTCTTCCAGGCAGGCAGGCTCGCCGTCGTATATTTCTTCACGCCGGAAAGCCACGAATTTCGCCGTTTGATCGAAAGAGTTTTCCAGAATTCCAAGGCCGAACAGGATGGGGGCTTTTTCGATCATTGTCTTCCCAAACAGGCGGAGATTCTTCGCCATATTCTGAAAACCTTCCTTATGGCAGTGATCTGCGCCGATCTGTTTTCCCAGCCCGATGACCATCATTTTGATGAGGCCGCTTTCGGACGGCCCCCGAAAGCAGGTGTGCGGCTTGATACGGTTACAGACAATAATCCCGTCGGCCTCCGCCGCATCGCGGCTGAGCAGGACATCCCCGCCCTCCGCATTGGTTCCGATTTTCACAACTTCCATACTGCTCCGGATGGGGCAGCCCATGAATTCCTCCGTAATTCCAAGTCCGCGGAGGATTTCCCTCTGCCCTTCCGAGGTCGCCCCGCCGTGGCTTCCCATAGCGGCAACCAGGAACGGTTCTCCTCCGTGTTCTTTTACAAAATGAACCAGAGTTTTCAGAATCAGGGAAATGTTGTCGATTCCGCGGCTTCCCGCCGTAATTGCCACCCGCATCCCGGGCCGGATCTTTTTCTCCAGATCTTTTTCATTCAGCCGGGCAATGACTTCCTCCGGGATATGCTCGGGGGCGATGTTTTCCCCCGAAAAGATCTGTTTTACCCGGAACATTTTTGGAACCGGCACGTCCTTGAGCAAATTGCTTACGATACTATCCATTTCTCCACCTTTCGTTTCTTTATTTTTTATTCGCGCACCAGACAGGGGCGCTTCGCGTCGAATTTCCATCCCGGAATCAGGTACTGCATCCCGATGGAATCGTCGCGGCCGCCCAGGCAGTTTTCAAGATAGAGCTGATGTGCTTTTTCCAGCTGGCCGCGGTCGATCTCCACCCCAAGCCCCGGCACGTCCCGCGGCACGGCGACGCAGCCGTTCACGATTTCAGGGCTTTTTTTGCAGAGGCGTTCGCGGCCTTCCTGCCAGATCCAGTGGGTGTCGATCCCGTTCAGTTTTCCCGGGACGGCCGCGGCTGTGTGCGCCACCATCGCAAGGGAGATGTCGAAATGGTTGTTGGAATGGCATCCCCAGGTCAGTCCGAAATCGTTGCAGAGCTGACCCACGCGGACGCTGCCGGTCATTGTCCAGAAGTGGGGGTCGGCAAGGGGAATGTCCACGCTGCTCAGGGCAAAGCTGTGGGCCATCTGGCGCCAGTCGGTGGCGATCATATTGGTGGCCGTCGGCAGGCCCGTCGCACGGCGGAATTCCGCCATGATCTCACGGCCGCTGAAGCCCTCTTCGGCTCCGCAGGGGTCCTCGCAGTAGGTCAGAACGCCGTGCATGTCCCTGCAAAGCTCGATCGCATCCTTCAAGAACCAGCCGCCGTTGGGGTCCAATGTGATGCGGGCCTTCGGAAATTCCTTCTTCAGCGCCTTGACGCACGCGATTTCCTCTGCGCCCGCAAGTACGCCGCCCTTTAATTTAAAATCCTGAAATCCATATTTTTCATAGGCGGCCTTTGCCAGTTCAACAATCGCGCCGGAGGTCAGAGCCTCCTCGTCGCGCAGACGATACCACGCGCAGCTGCCGTCTTCTTCCTGATCATAGGGCAGGTCCGTTTTTCTGCGGTCGCCGATAAAGAAAAGATATCCAAGCATCCGCACGCTTTCCCTCTGCTGGCCGTCCCCAAGCAGCGACGCCACGGGTTCTCCCAGATATTTTCCCAACAAATCCAGAAGAGGGGTTTGAATGGCGGTCAGAACATGAACTCCCACTCTCAGGTCGAAGGTCTGCGCGCCGCGGACGTCTTTCTCATTCCTGGCGGAAAGATACCGGTTCACGGCCAAAATCGTATTTCTGTAATCGCCGACGCTGGTGCCCTCGACCATCGGCTTTACTTCCTCCAGCGCCGCGGCGATCTTTTCACCGCCCGGCACTTCCCCCACGCCGGTCCTTCCTTCCGAATCCGTCAGTACGACAATATTTCTCGTAAAGTAAGGAGCGTGAGCGCCGGAAAGATTCAGTTCCATGCTGTCTCTGCCCGCCACTGGGAATATCTCCATCTTTAACACATTTGGTGTCAACGTATTTCCCCCTAATGTAAAATAAAAGTGTTGTCAATCAGGTTTAAAATAATTTAGGCAATATGTATAAAATAAATCAAATCTTATTGACGTATTTATTATATCGTTTCTTGTTTATTAAGTCAAAACGGATAAACTTATTAATGAATTAGTTTTTTCGAACGTTCTCTTAAATTTGGTTTCAGTTTACTTTTCTGGCTGGCTAGGGGGAGAGCCGGAATTTTAAGCGTGTGTTGACAGATGAAAAAAGGAATGCTATACTACTGATATACCAGATATCAGAAAAGAGATGCGCATGAAGGAGATTGTTGATTCCGTTCCGTTAAGGGATCAGATTGTTGATATTATGCATCAGATGATCCTGAACGGCGAACTGAAAAGCAACGAAAAGATCAGCGAAAGAAAAATCAGCTCCATGCTGAAAGTGAGCACTACTCCTGTCAAAGAGGCCTTCCGGATTTTGCAGGTGGAGGGGCTGATCGTCAGTTCACCCCGCAAAGGCTCTTTCGTTTCTGCGGATGTCGTTGAACACCTGAAACAAATCGCCTATCTGAGAAGCGCAATCGACGGGGTAGCCGCCCATTTCGCCGCCCGGTTTGCGACGGACGATGAAATTCAGAGGATGCAGAGTCTTCTGGATTGTGTGGAACCGTTGATCGCGTCACAGAAGAACGCGGATTTAATCAGCAAGAAGAATGATGAGTTTCATCAGGTGCTGCGGCATGCCTCGCATAACGGGTACGTCGTCAATCTGGGGGAAAATCTCCGTTCCATCGACAACTCCATACGAAGTGTGATCAACAAGGTTGACTTTCAGAATATCAAGGACAGGCACGAAGAGCATAAGGCGATTTTAAGAGCCGTAAAAAACAGGAAGGGCGATCTGGCGGAAAGGCTGATGGTCCAGCATGTCAGAGAGGCGCCCGTTGTGATAGACCATAAAGACTCGGATTCTGAGTAAACCAAACCTGTAAAAGGAGTACTGTAAATGGACAAAAACCTGGATTTCATGAAAGGCGTCATCGTACCGATCCTGACCCCGATTGACGAGGAGGAAAAGATCGATGAAGCGAAGCTGCGCGAGCAGGTCGATTTCGTGATCGGCGGCGGGGTCCTTGGCGTTCTGGCCTTCGGCAGCAACGGCGAATTCTACATGGTGGAAGAGGACGAGTACATTCGCGCCACAAAAATCATGGTGGAACAGGCAGCCGGCAGAGTTCCCGTCTACATGGGGATCGGGGCGATCAACACCCTGAAATGCATTCGTCTGGCGAAAAAGGCGAAGGAACTGGGTGTGGCCGGAATCTCTGTTCTGCAGCCCATGTTTCTCAAACCCACGGAGGAAGAATTATACGGACATTTTAAAGCCATTGCCGATTCGGTCCCGGACCTCCCCATGCTGCTTTATAACAATCCCGGACGCACCGGCTACACGATGAGCGGCAACCTGGTGGAGAAACTGGCCCATGAAGTCGACAATATCGTTGGGATGAAGGATTCTTCCGGCGATATGACACAGACGGAGGAATTTATCCGGCGCACGCGCGATGTGGATTTCCGCGTGTTCGGGGGCAAGGATACCCTGATTTTCAGCGCAATGATGCTCGGAGCGGCCGGCTGTGTGGCAACCACGGCAAATTTTGTTCCCGAACTGGTCGCCTCCATTTACGATAAAGTTCAGGCGGGCGATATCGACGGGGCGCGCGAGGCGCAGTTTAAATTGAATCCCCTGCGTCTGTCGATGGACAAAGCCAGCTTCCCGGTGGCGACCAAGGACCTTGCCAACCTGATCGGCCGAGACATCGGCAAGCCTTACACTCCTAATCTTCCGTCGTCGGGAAAGGTTCTCGAGGTGATGAAGTCGGAGCTGTCAAAAATCAACTAAGTGCAGTTGGCAATATCAAATGAATGATAGAATTCAGAAAGGAAGATTTGAATGAAAATCGGATTTATCGGACTTGGAATTATGGGTAAGCCCATGGTGCGCAATTTGCTGAAAGCCGGCCATGAAGTAATTGTTTATGATATCATTCCGGCTAACGTAGAGGACGCTGTAAAATCAGGAGCGGTTGCGGCCGCTTCCGCGAAGAATGTTGCGGAACAGTGCAAAACAATCATCACCATGCTTCCCAATTCTCCCCATGTCAAGACGGTCGTCATGGGAGAAGGCGGCGTTCTGGAAGGCGCCCAGGAGGGTTCCACGCTGATCGACATGAGCTCGATCGCTCCCGCCGCATCCCAGGAGGTTTCCAAAGCATGCGCCGCCAAGGGCGTTAAAATGCTGGATGCCCCCGTTTCCGGCGGAGAACCGAAAGCGATCGACGGGACTATGTCCGTCATGGTCGGCGGCGACAAGGCCCTTTTCGACAAGAACTACGATTTGCTGAAAACCATGGGCGGCAGCGTCGTCTACTGTGGACCTATCGGCGCGGGCAATACGACGAAACTTGCGAATCAGATCGTCGTGGCGTGCAACATTGCGGCGTGCGCGGAGGCTTTCACTCTTGCAAGGAAATCCGGCGTTGATCCCGCCGTCGTTTTCCAGGCGATCCGCGGAGGCCTGGCGGGTTCCACTGTCATGGACGCCAAGGTTCCCATGATGCTGGACGGCAACTTCAAGCCCGGGTTCAAAATCGACCTGCACATCAAGGACCTGAACAACGCCCTTGAGACCGGACATACCTTTGGTTCTCCCCTGCCGCTGACCGCGGAGGTCATGGAAATGATGCAGACCCTGCACGCGGATGGGCGCGGCCAGGAAGATCACAGCAGCCTTGCGAATTACTACGCCAAAGTTTCCGGCACAAAAATCGGCAAGTAAATTTTTAATTCCGCTAAAGTCACAGAGCATTTCAATGGAATTCCTGCAAAGCGCGCGGCAGCCGATTCCATTGGGAGTGCTCTGATTTTATAAACAGACTGAATCGGCTGGCCGAAAAACTGCCGGAAAGTCCGGCAGCCTGTTTTTTTGCACCCGTATCTGCATGGGTTCGGTGCAAAAAACGGCGTACATGAAAAAAATCTAAATCTGTCGAAGAGGAGGACGGAGCGATTGAAAAAATATGTCTTGATTCCCGATTCCTTTAAAGGGACCATGAGTTCGAAAGAGATCTGCGAGATTATGAGCCGGTCCATCCATCGTTTTGATCCTGAAGCGCAAACCGTTTCCATTCCGGTAGCGGACGGAGGCGAGGGAAGCGTGGATGCTTATTTGTCCGCCATGGACGGCCAAAAAGTTTATACGACGGTAAAAGGCCCCTATGGGGAAGATATGCAGGGCTTTTACGGCGTAGTGGACGGGGGGAAAACAGCGATTATTGAAATGGCTGTTTGTGCCGGCCTGCCCCTGGTGGGGGACCGGCTCCATCCGGACCAAACGACCACATACGGCGTGGGGCAGCTGATGGTCCACGCTGCCGAGCACGGATGCCGGAAGATGATCCTTGCCCTGGGGGGGAGCTGCACCAACGATGCCGGTGCCGGCGCGGCCGCGGCCGCCGGAACCAGATTCCTCGACGCGCAGGGCAATTCTTTTGTCCCGGTGGGGGCTACCCTTTCCAATGTTGCGAAAATTGATGATTCGGCGTTTTCCCCTTCTCTCCGCGAAGTTGAAATCCATGCCATGTGCGATATCGACAATCCGCTGTTTGGAGAGAACGGCGCCGCTTATGTGTTCGGCCCGCAAAAGGGAGCGGACCAGAACATGGTGCAGCTTCTGGACGAGGGCCTGAGGCATCTGTCCGAAATGATTTCAAAACAGCTTCATCTGGATATCTCTCAGATTCCGGGAGCCGGCGCTGCGGGCGGCATGGGCGGCGGCGCGGTCGCCTTTTTCGGAGCGCGTCTTCAAATGGGGATTGACGTGCTTCTGGATACGGTGAATTTTGAAAGCCTGGCTGAAAAAGCCGACTTCATCTTTACCGGGGAAGGGCGTCTGGATACGCAAAGCCTCAGGGGCAAGGTCGTGGTCGGAGTCGCCCGCAGGGCCAAGAAACAAAATATTCCGGTTCTCGCTGTTGTCGGGGATGTTGGCGATTCCATCGACTCCGTCTATGATATGGGGGTCTCCGCCGTATTCAGCATCAACCGCGTTGCGGTTGATTTTAAAAAAGCCAAACTCCGCAGCAAAGACGATTTGAGTAAGACAATGGATAATATTATGAGGCTGATTCAATTGGAGAGTTAAAAGAAAACCTCAACAATTTTTCTTTATAGCTGTTTTTGTCGGGCGGTTGCATACCGCCCGATTTTTTTATCTAAAAGGAGGCGCAGCGTCCATGAGAACCCAATCCCCGGCGTGACGGAACGAGGTCATTCGGTGGAATTTGGAGTTGCTTTAGGTACGGCGCTGTACGGAATTCTCAAATATTTCTCTCGTTATTTTGAGAAAAGATCCTGACAAAAGGGAATATTCAGATATATATAGAACATATATGATAACTATATTTAAGAAGGGAGAGAATCCGGCGATGAAAACTCCGATTCATTACAGCGGCAAAATGGATGGCATGATGTGTTTAATGTGCATCATGTGCTGTGGTATGCCCAAAATGAAACATGGCCGCTTCCTTCTGCTGTTTGGAATATATTCAGGCGCATGAGACGCCGCATTCAAACCAACAAAAGGGCTGTCAGGCCGTGAACCTGACGGCCCTTTTTATACCGGTTTTTCCTATTTATATCACGGCCCCCATTATAGGTGGAACTGTCGTAAAGAGGAACGGCCGCAGCGAAATTGATATGAAGGTTTCCCCTTTTTCATGCGCGGCTGGAAGGCCGGGCTCCTCTGATGCCCTCCACTCGCATGAAAAGCCGTGATAAATTCAATTTATTGTCAAGATAAGATATCAATATTTTACATCTGATGAGGATCGGTATATATTAAACACAATAAAGAAAGAAAACATCTAAATTATATGCACTATGGATACATGTGAAAGGAGCATATCCTTATGAAAATCTCTGAGATCAAGATACTTCCGGCAAACCGCTATCTGTTTGTACAGGTTTTTACCGACAACGGCCTGGTCGGCGTGGGGGAATCGGGCGCCTGGGGGTTCCTGGACGCGTCGAGAGAAGCGATTGAGACGTTAAAGACCTATTTGATCGGGCAGGATCCCCTAAGAATAGAGCATCACTGGCAGTACATGTACCGCTGCTGGCACTTTCGCGGCGCCGCCATTATGGGTGCGATCAGTGCGATCGACATTGCGCTGTGGGATATCGCCGGCAAATATTTCAACACACCCGTCTACAATCTGCTGGGGGGAAAATGCCGGGAGAAAGCCCGCGTATATTATCATGTCGGAGGCTCGACAACGGAGGAAATGATTGAAAACCTGAAAGAAGCGAAGAAGCTGGGGTATAACGCCGTCGGACATTTGTCTCCGTTCCTTGATGAGCCCAGAAGCAAACCGTACTTTGAAACGTATTCGGGGAAAATCGGAAACGCGGTCGGCAGGGTGGCGGCTTACCGGGAGGCGGTGGGGGACAACGTCGATTTATGCATTGAACTTCACCGGAGGCTGAGGCCGGCGGAAGCGATCAGCTTTGGGCGCGAAATTGAAAAATACCGTCCCATGTTCATGGAGGATCCGACGACTCCGGACAATTTCGATTCCATGGAATGGATCGCCAGGAATGTCCCGGTCCCGATCGCAACGGGAGAAAGATTGAACAATCCGCAGGAATTTGCGCAGATCATACGAAAAGACGCCGTTTCCTATGTCAGGCCGGACGTCTGCGCATGCGGTGGAATCACCGGGACGAAAAAAATAGCGGCCATTGCGGAGGCCAATGACGTCATGGTTGTACCGCATAATCCTCTGAGTCCGGTTTCAACAGCCGCCTGTTTGCAGATTGCGGCCTGCATTCCTAATTTTGCACTTTTGGAATACCCCGGAGACGACCGCCCCGCACTTTCTGAAAAGTTTGGGGCAACCGATGTGGAGAGAGGCGTTTATAAAAAGGACGTCGTCAAAAGGACCTTCTCCTGCAGCAACGGGTTCATGGAGATCCCCGAAGAACCGGGGATCGGTACGGAACTGACCGATCACGTGGAGGAAAAGTATCCGTACATCAGGCGTCCGGTTGTGACCCGGCTCCAGACAGACGGTTCCGTCGTAGACCAGTAATCCCGATTGAACATTCGGGTTCGGTGGGAAGCAGGCAAAATTTATTGATAAGAAAAATCCACATATCAACGGCCGAAAGGATTTATGGAACCCGCATGAATCCAATTTATAGAGACGAAGGAGTGAAAACAGGTTTTTCAGGGGTAAGAGGCTTTCACATTGAGAGGATGGATTGTAATGAAAAAGAAACTTTTCGTAAGATTAGCATCTGTATTGTGCGTTTCAACTTTGTTGCTGACGGCCTGCTCAGCGGGCAATTCCTCCGGCGGAAAATCCAGCGGAGCGGGTGCGCAGAGCGCCTCTTCAGCCGTGGATTACCCGACGAAACCCATCGAACTGGTCGTTCCGTACGCAGCCGGCGGGAATGTCGATCTTTCCTGCCGCATCCTTGCCTCCGAGGTTGGAAAGGAGCTGGGACAGTCCATAACGGTAATGAACAAAGAGGGCGGAGGAGCCGTGATCGGCCAGACCTACGTCATTAATTCAAAAGCGGACGGCTATACCCTGCTGGCGCAAACATCCGCGTATGTTTCCAATATTATCAGCGGCGACGCTTCTTTTAAAATGGACGCCATCAAGCCGATCTGCATGTACTGCTTCGACCCGGAGCTGGTGGTCTGTTCCGCCTCATCGGATATCAAGACCGTTGAAGATCTGATTTCCAAAGGGAAAAAAGAAACGCTGCTGAACTCCACTCCGGGTGCGGGAACGTCCCACCATATCGCCAGCATTCTGTTTTCACAGAAGACGGGTGCCCAGTTTAAATATATGCACACGAACGGTTCCGCCGAGCAGACGGTTCAACTGGCCGGCGGGCACGCCGAGGTAGGGATGACTACATATGCCGGAGCCCAGTCGCTGATCAAAGACGGGAAAATCCGGGTCCTGGCGGCCTGCGCCGACGAAAGAATCTCCGATTTGCCTGACGTCCCCACCCTGAAAGAAAAGGGAATTGATTTCACGTACGGGGCCTATCGGGGAATCGGCGTTCCGGCGGATACTCCCGACGGCGTCGTCAAGATTTTGCAGGACGCTTTTCAGAAGGCAATGGAATCCGATACGGTAAAACAGCAGTTCGTGAATTCCGGGTTCCCGATCACTTATAAAAACAGCCAGGAGTTCGAAACATACATGGAAGACGACTATAAAAGCCTTGAGTCCATCAAAGACCTGATTACGACCGGCAAATAGGCGGGGGGAAAATCGCTCATGAAAATGAAATTGCTCCTGAAAAAGAAAGATTCCGTTTTAGGCCTTTTCTGCGTCCTGCTCGGCATCATTGTTTTTGCCGGGTCGTTATCCCTGTCGTCGGGCGCGGCTTTTTTTCCAAAGATTACAGCGGCTGTCATCGCCGTTCTTGGGGTGCTGATTTTTGCCGACGCCCTCAAAGAGGGGGAAGTGCAGCCCGCCGCGGCTGAGGCGAAAGTTCCCGGCGTGAAGGAGGAAAAGAAGGCGGCCGCCCCCGAATACAAAAAGGTCGCCCTGATTCTTGGGTTGCTGTTCGCGTACTGTGCGGCGCTGCAATGGGTCGGTTATATCATTCCCACCATCCTGTTTGTCCTTGCGTGCTCTTTTACCCTGAACTACAGGAAAGTCAAAGTCATTCTCATTGCCGCCGCCTGCTTGAGCATCGGGCTTTACTTCATGTTTTCGATGGGGTTCAACGTCAGATTTCCCGGACTGTTTTAGGAAGGGAGGAACGTAAATTTGATCCAGAATATTTTACAGGGATTTGCAGGACTTCTTGATGTCAACCTGATTCTTATGCTCCTTTTAGGAACTCTTTTCGGACTGATTATCGGCGCATTGCCCGGATTGACCGGAAATATGGCAATTGCTTTGATGGTGCCGATCACCTTTGTCATGGAACCGGCGGCGGGGCTCGCGCTTCTCGCAGCGATCTACTGTTCCTCGATCTACGGCGGCTCCATCTCCGCGATTCTTCTGAATATACCCGGGACGGTATCCTCTTTCTGCACGACCTTCGACGGGTACCCGATGGCGAAAAAAGGAAGGGCGGGAGAGGCCCTTGGCATCTCCACCCTCAGCTCCGCGTTCGGCGGCCTTTTCAGCACGCTGGTGCTGATGTTCTTTACGCCTTTCCTCGCAGAGCAGGCGCTGAAATTCGGGCCGGGAGAATATTTCGCCGTGGCCGTCCTCGGCCTTTCCTGCATCGCCGGGCTGGGGGATTCACCCAAGAAGGGCCTGCTGTCCGGCGCGCTGGGGCTGCTGCTGGGAATGATCGGCATGGATCCCCAGAGCGGGCGCCCGAGGTTCACATTCGGTTCGGTCGAGCTGATGAACGGCATCGGGCTGGTCCCCTCCCTGATCGGAATCTTCGGGGTCGTCGCCGTCCTGAAGACGGCGGAGCGGGCGAGCCGCATTTCCAAGGTGGGAGCCATGCCGGAAGTCGGCTCCGTATGGATCGGATGGAAGAGCTGCAAAAGGCTTCTTCCCACATGGCTTCGCGGTTCCGTCCTGGGCACGATCGTGGGGATCATTCCGGGAACCGGGACCAATGTCGCGACTTTTATGTCTTACGACCTTGAGAAAAAGCTTTCGAAACACAGCGAAGAGTTCGGGCACGGCGCGCCGGAGGGCGTCGCCGCACCGGAATCCTCCAACAACGCGGTGACAGGAGGCTCGATGGTGCCTCTGATCGCGCTTGGCATACCCGGGAACGCAACGTCGGCTCTGTTCCTCGGAGCCATTATGATCCACGGCTTTCAGACGGGACCGGTTTTTATGTCGGAACACCCGGACGTGGTGTATTCTTTGTTCGCGGCGTTTTTTGTCGCCAATCTCATCATGGTGCCGCTTGGGCTTCTCGTGATGCGGTGGATGAAAAAGATTCTCTCCGTGCCGGAAAATCTTCTGGGAGGAATTATTCTGGTTTTCTGCGCGACCGGGGTCTATTCTCTGCGCGGCGACGCGTTCGATGTTCTGGTCATGATCGTTTTCGGTATGATCGGCTATGCTTTCTACAAATTCAAGATTCCGACCGCGCCGCTGATCGTTGCGCTGGTGCTGGAATCCATGACGGAAAGCAGCCTCCGGCAGGCCCTTGTCGCCAGCGACGGCTCCTGCGATTTTATGTGGACCAGCCCGCTGACCTGTGTCATTCTGATTGTGTCCCTGCTCAGTCTGTTCAGCCCGCTGATCATGAAGGCCTTCCGCTTCGCCGGGCGCAAAAAGGCAGGTGCGTGAAAAAAGAATGGGATATACTTACGAACTGTGCCGCTTTCTCTGCGGCCTGACTTCTGAAGCCGTTACGGATACCGTCCGGAACGATGTGGGAATGAAAACCCTGGACTGGCTGGGATGCGCCGTCGGCGCGCTGCGTTTGCCGGCCGCCCGCTCTTTGATGGAAGTCCTTTCAGACGTCGCCGGCGAAAAAGGATGCACCGCCGTCGGGCTCGGCGGGAAAGTGCCCGCGCCGTACGCGGCCTTTTCCAATGGGGCAGTCGGGCATGCGCTGGAGTACGACGATGTCAACAAGGTTTCCATCACCCATCCGGGCGCGGTTGTGATTCCGGCGGCTTTTGCCGCGGCGGAGAAATATGACCGCACCTATGAGGAATATGTCCTGGCCGTCGTTTCCGGATACGAGGCGATGATCCGCCTGGGGGCTTCCCTGAATCCCTCCCACTATGAATACTGGCACACCACCGGCACCTGCGGCGCGTTCGCGGCGGCCGCGGCGGCGGGGAAGCTTTTGAACCTTGACACGGAGGGGATGCAGAGGGCGTTCGGCATCGCGGCGACGATGGCGTCCGGGCTGGTTGCGGTCTTTGGAACGGACGCCAAGATTGTCAATGTCGGCAACGCCGCCCAGAACGGGCTGACCGCCGCCGAACTGGCCTCAAAGGGATTCACTGCCCCGACCGACGTGTTCGAGCGGAAAAAGGGATATGCTCAGGCGGCTTCCGGACCCGCTTCCGTTTCGTTCCGCGGCGGGGCCCTTGGGAAAAAGCTGATGATCGAGGACAGCTATTACAAAATTCATGCCTCCTGCGGGCATACGCATTCCGCCTTGGACGCCCTGTTCTCGCTGATGAAAACTTCGGATTTCAAGGCGGAGGACGTTCAGAAAATTGAGATCAGGGCGTATCGGAAGGCGGTCGAACTGACGGGGGAGTTTCGCAATGCCTCCGAAACGGAAGCGAAGTTTTCCATGCCCTACTGCATCGCGGCGGGGCTCCTGAGGGGAAAGGTCACTTTGGAAGAGTTTTCGCCGGAGCTTCTTCACTCCCCGGAAGTCGAATCCCTGCGGAAAAAAATCATTGTCCGGGAAGACTCGGACTAT
Organism: Caproiciproducens sp. NJN-50; assembly: GCF_004103755.1. Classification (NCBI taxonomy): domain Bacteria; kingdom Bacillati; phylum Bacillota; class Clostridia; order Eubacteriales; family Acutalibacteraceae; genus Caproiciproducens; species Caproiciproducens sp. NJN-50. Next base: position 735,590 of record NZ_CP035283.1, read on the forward strand.
ACCCGCCTGTATCCTGAAAAAAGAAAAGAATCCGTCAGGATTCTGCTTCCCGGACGGACTCTGTATCAGGAGGTCGACCTGCCGGACGGCAAGCCGACCCGGGAATTTCTGGTCAAAAAATTCAGGTCTCTGGCAGAGAGAAATCTCAGTGAAAAAAAAGCGGAAAATATTTTGCACTCCGTATGGTCCATGACGCCGGAAACCCCCGTCGGGGAACTTGGCGAAGCGATTACGGAAAACTGCGCGATTTAAGAAAGGAGATCAAATATTATGGCTTGCAATATGTTGGATTCTTTACTGTTCCGGAATGTTTTCAGCACACCGACCATGCGGAAGATCTTCGACGACAAGGCGATTCTGCAGAACTGGCTCGATATCGAGGCGGCTCTGGCGCAGACGCAGGCGGAGCTGGACATCATCCCGAAGGAGGCGGCGGAGGAAATCACGCGGAAAGCGAAAGTCGAGAATTTGAATATCAGCGAGATCGAAGAGGGGATCAATGCGATCGGGCATTCGCTGGTTCCGACGCTTCGAAATCTGCAGAAGGTCTGCGACGGAAATTACGGGGAATATATTCATTTGGGCGCAACCACGCAGGACATCATCGACACGGGTTTTATGATGGCAATCAAGCGCGGCTTTCAGGTGATTTATCAGGATCTTCGCGATGTGGAGGAAGCCGTTCTTCAGTTGACGGACCAATACGCGGATACCGTCATGGCGGGCAGGACCCACAGCCAGCAGGCGATCCCGATCACGTTCGGTTACAAGACGGCGGTCTGGGCCAGCGAGATCCGGCGCGACATCGAGCGAATGAAAGAGTGCCGCAAACGAGATTTTGTCGGAGAACTGGCCGGTGCCGTCGGAACCATGGCGGGGTTCGGGGACAGGGCGGTCGAAGTCAGCGACCGCACGATCTTAAGGCTGGGACTGGATATCCCTGAAATCGCGTGGCATTCAAGCCGGGACCGGATGGCGGAGATCGTCAGCGTCCTGGGGATGGTCAGCTGTACGCTTGGCAAAATAGGAAACGAGGTCGCCAGCCTTCAGCAGACGGAAACCGCGGAACTGGCGGAAAAGTTCAAAAAGGGCGCGGTGGGCAGCAGCACCATGCCGCATAAGCGGAACCCCGTGATTCCGGAAACATTACATACTCTTGCGAGGCTCGCAAAGTCCAGCATGTCGGCTTCTTTTGAATCCATGTTCTCCGAACATGAGCGCGACGGAGCCCTTTGGAAAATTGAATGGAAATCGGTCAATGAGGTCGTCATCCTGACCGGCGCCATTGCGGCGAAAGCAAAAAAACTGCTTGGCAATCTGACTGTCGACCCCGAAAGGATGCGCCGGAATCTTGATCTTTTAAAGGGGCTGATGATGTCCGAACCGGTGATGCTGAAACTGGGCGAAAAGGTGGGCAAGCAAACCGCTCATGAAATCATTTATGAAATCTCGATGGACACGTTTGAAGAAAACGCCGACTTCTTCGATAAGCTGAAAGAGAATAAAATCGTTTCCGACAACATTTCGGGAAAGGAACTGAAAGAACTGCTGGACCCGACGGCGTATACCGGAAAGAGCTCTTATTTCGCCCATCGGGTTTCCGAAAACATCAAAAGGGCGCGGCTGAACGATGAGAGCGCCTGAGGGAACCGCGATGAAATTCAGAATGGAACATGATACCCTGGGGGAAGTCCAGGTTCCCGGGGACTGCTACTGGGGGGCGCAGACGCAGCGCAGCTACAACAACTTTAAAATCGGATCGGAAAAAATGCCGGCCGAAATCATCCGGGCCTTTGCGGTGATGAAAAAAGCCGCCGCGGCAGCAAATGAAAAGCTCGGGATCCTGGATCCCAAGAGGGCGAAGACCATTCGCGATGTCTGCGACGAGATATTGGAGGGAAAATTGGACGATCAGTTTCCTCTGGCGGTCTGGCAGACGGGAAGCGGCACGCAGTCGAACATGAATATCAACGAGGTCATCGCCAACCGGGGAAATGAAATTCTGGGTGAAAAGCTTCTTCACCCAAACGACCATGTCAACAAATCGCAGAGCTCGAACGACACGTTTCCCACGGCGATGCACATTTCCGCTTTGGTCAGCATTGAGGACCGGCTCCTCCCCGCGGTCAGGATGCTGGAGGAAACGTTCCATGACCTGTCGGTCCGGTATCAATCGGTCATCAAGACCGGGCGGACTCATCTGCAGGATGCGACCCCGCTTACTCTGGGGCAGGAAATCAGCGGATGGGAAGAAATGATGCGGAAGAACGGTCAAATGATTCATTCCGCCGCGGAAAACCTGAAGGAGCTTGCCTTGGGAGGAACGGCGGTCGGAACCGGGCTGAACGCGCCGAAGGAATTCGGGACTCTCGCAGCGGAGGAAATTTCCAGACTGACCGGAAAAGAATTCATCTCCGCCCCCAATAAATTTCACTCTCTTACCAGCAAAGACGAACTCGTATTCACTCACGGAGCCTTAAAGGCGCTTGCGGCAAACCTGATGAAGATTGCGAACGATGTGCGGTGGCTTTCCAGCGGCCCGCGGTGCGGCATCGGAGAATTGACCATACCCGCCAATGAGCCCGGGAGTTCCATTATGCCGGGCAAAGTAAATCCGACTCAATGCGAAGCCCTTACCATGGTTTCAGTCCAGGTGATGGCAAACGATGTCGCCGTCGGAATGGCGGCCTCCCAGGGAAACTTTGAATTGAATGTCTTTATGCCCGTCTGCATCTACAATTTTTTACAGTCGGTTGTCCTGCTGACCGATTCCATCCTCTCGTTCCGGGATCACTGCGCGGTGGGAATCCAGCCGAATCTTACAAAGATCAATGAAAACCTGGACCGCTCCCTCATGCTGGTCACCGCGCTGAGCCCGCACATCGGCTATGAGAATGCCGCCAAAATCGCGCAGACCGCACAGCGGGAGGGCACCACTTTAAAGCAGGCGGCAGTGGAACTGGAGATGCTTTCGGCTGACCGCTTTGATGAACTCGTCCGGCCGGAAAAAATGGTGGCGCCCTTCTGAAAAGGTCCGGCGGCGTGTTTTTTCTCGAATTTTATAGATGAACAGGGGGTCCTTTTTTTGGATTATGCGAAAGAATCGCTCAGGCTTCACGCTTTCTGGAAAGGCAAGTTGGAGGTCGTTTCGAAAGTCCCCGTCACCAACAGCCGGGAACTGGCGCTGGCCTATACTCCCGGCGTGGCACAGCCATGCCTTGAGATTCAAAAGGACATTGGCAAAAGCTTTGACCTGACGGGACGATGGAACACGATTGCCGTTGTGACCGACGGCTCCGCGGTCCTCGGGCTGGGGGACATCGGGCCGGAGGCGGGAATGCCCGTCATGGAGGGCAAATGCGTGCTGTTCAAAGCCTTTGGCGGCGTGGATGCCTTTCCGCTCTGCGTCAGGACCAAGGACGTGGATGAATTCGTCAATACCGTCTATCTGATCTCCGGCTCCTTCGGCGGCATCAACCTGGAGGACATCTCCGCGCCGCGCTGTTTCGAGATCGAGCGCAAGCTGAAAGAGAAATGCGATATCCCGATTTTCCACGACGACCAGCACGGCACTGCGGTCATCACGCTGGCCGGGCTGACCAACGCGCTGAAAGTGGTGGGCAAGAAGAAGGAGAACGTGCGCATCGTCACCTCCGGCGCCGGCGCCGCGGCCGTTTCCATCGTCCGGCTGCTGCTGTCCGCCGGTTTCCGGGACATCACGATGTGCGACCGGTCCGGAGCGATTTACAAGGGCAGGGAAAAGGGAATGAACTGGATCAAGGAAGAGATGGCCGGAATCACCAATCCGGACCGCAGGGCCGGCTCCCTGGCCGACATGCTGAAGGGGGCGGACGTATTCATCGGCGTGTCCGCCCCCGGCCTCGTCACTGCGGAAATGGTCAAAACCATGAACCGGGACGCCGTCATCTTCGCCTGTGCCAACCCCACGCCGGAAATTTTCCCCGACGAGGCGAAAGCGGGCGGCGCGCGGGTCGTTTCGACCGGCCGCAGCGACTTCCCGAACCAGATCAACAACGTCCTTGCTTTCCCCGGCATTTTCCGGGGCGCGCTGGATGTCCGGGCTTCCGACATCAATGAAAAAATGAAGCTCGCGGCGGCGGATGCGCTGTCCGGGCTGGTTGGGGAGAAAGAGCTGAAAGCGGACTATATCATTCCTCAGGCGTTTGATCCGAGAGTGAAGGACGCGGTCTCAAGGGCGGTCGCAAAGGCCGCGAGGGAGTCCGGGGCGGCCGGAAGGTAGCCGTTCATGCAGACGGTTCCATTTCGCCGAAGGAAGGCTTTGTCGGACCTTGAGTCTTTTGAGGAATCATTTTGATGAACTGATTCAGTGTCAGGCTTCTTCTGTTCTTTTTGTCGTAGACGATGGCGAAAGTCCGCACGGCCCTTTGCGAATTGATCGAATAGTAAACGGGCCGCTGGTCGTGCGGGCATAAGGACTCAATCGCAATCGGAAGAAAGCCGACCCCCATTCCCTGTGTAATCATCGCGTTAATTGCTTCGCAGCTTTGCGTTTCAAAGACGATGTTGGGGGAAAATCCGGCTTCCCGGCAGAGCTGCAGGCTTGCTTTTCGCATCCTCCGGCCCGGCTTATACATAATGTACGGCTCGTCTTTAAAAAGGGCAAGGTCTATGGGCGGATTCTTTTTCCCGCCTTCGCCGGAGCCAAGACGGGTCGACCAGTGGCAAGGGGGAACGGCCAAAACGATTTTTTCTTTGAAAATAGGTACGAAAGATAAAGAGGGAACCGTCAGAGGCAGAGTCATAATACAAAGATCGAGTTTCCCCGCTTTCACCAGCTGCTCCAGTTCGTAGGTGTAATTTTCAATGACGCGGATATCAATGTCGGAATACTGCTTCTTAAATTCCGGAAGAATTTGCGAAAGGTAATATTTTTCATAAAACGGCGATACGCCGATGGAAAGCTTCTGGTTTTTCAACTGATCCGTTTCCTGAACGTTTCTTTTCATTTGCTTTGTCAGTTCCAGTATTTTCTTTCCATCCCTGCAGAAAGTTTCCCCCGCGGGCGTCAAGGCAACCTGGTGATGGCTGCGCTGAAACAGGCAGGTGCCCAGCTCGTGTTCCAGGCGCTGAATCGATTGGCTGAGCGCCGGCTGACTGACGAATAGATTGTTGGCCGCCTGCGTGAAATTTTTTGTTTCAGCGACATTTAAGACGTATAGAATATCTCGAAATTCCATATGAAATTTCTCCTTTCCAATAAGCCGCAGCCGAAATCTCGATGAAAAAGAACTTTCATAAAAACGAATCGTTTTGCGAATTGCTTGGCGAAATATTCGGTCATCATCAGGCGGGTAAAAATTCATCCGGTGATCAAAGCGAGTTTAATAAATTCTATCAGTGTTTAAAATTATTTATATTTTATAATGAACCTCTTTTCGAATTCTGTCTAATATGAATCATTTTATATATTTTTAATTCCGTACTTTGATTCAAAGGTGGGATAATCATTTTGAAAACAATTCAATTGCCGTATGGCAGATCAACGCTTGACCTTCACGTGGAAGAGCGGAATCTTGCGGCGGTCATAACGGCGCCGATGCACGGGTTTCGCGCGGAGAAAAGCGAACGGGAAATCATCCGCGACGCGCTGGACCATCCGATTGGTTCAAGGAGCCTGCGCGAACTGGCGGAAGGAAAGAAGAAAGTGGTGATCGTCACCAGCGACCATACGAGGGCGGTGCCCAGCAAAATCACTTTGCCGATTCTTCTTTCCGAGATCCGCGCGGGCAATCCGGAGGCCGATATCACAATCCTCATCGCGACCGGCCTGCACAGGCCCACAACAGAGGAAGAGCAGAGAAAAATGTTCGGCGATGAAATCGTGGACCATGAAAAGATCACCGTCAACAACGCGTTTCAGCCCGGCGATTTCGTGTCCGTGCGCAAGCTTCCGTCCGGCGCCGATTTTAAGGTCCATCACCTCGCGGCCGAATGCGATCTGCTCGTGACGGAAGGCTTTATCGAACCGCATTTCTTCGCCGGGTTTTCCGGAGGGCGCAAAAGCATTCTGCCGGGCATCTGCTCTCAGGAAACCGTCAACGAGAACCACAGCTTTCAGGCGATCGCAAGCCCCTGCGCCAAGGCGGGTGTGCTGGAGCGCAACCCTATCCACGAAGACATGGTCTGCGCGGCGCGCGCGGTCAACGTCCAGTTCATTCTGAACGTCGCGCTGGACGGTGAGAAAAAGGTCATCGCGGCGTTTGCGGGCGACCTGGAGCAGGCTCATGAAAAAGGCTGCGATTTCATCCGGAAGCTTTCTCAGTGTCCGGCCGTCACGGGGGATATCGTCGTCACAAGCAACGGCGGGTATCCTCTGGACCAGAACCTGTACCAGGCCCCGAAGGCCGTCGCGACCGCCGAGGCCTGCGCCGAGGAAGACGGAGTCATTGTCATGTGCGCCTCCTGCGTCGACGGCATGGGCGGCACCCATTTTGAAAAATTGATCGTTTCCGGAACCGCGGAAGAAATCGAGGACCGCCTTTCGAAAATCCCGCCGAAGGAGACCATCCCCGAACAGTGGTGTGCGCAGATTTATGCCCGCATCCTGAAAAAGCATAAAATCATTCTTGTCACCACCTATCTGGACCATAACCTGGTCCGGAAGGCCAACATGATCCCGGCCTCCAGCCCGGACGAAGCGCTCGCCATCGCGTACGGCATCAAGGGGAAGGACGCAAGGGTTGTGGTCATTCCGGACGGCGTTTCCGTGCTGGCGGTCAAGTGACAATACCGCGAAGGGGGAATCTGAAATGAGCGTGAAGCTGGCTTTGAAAATCAACGACCGGGACAACGTGGCGACAATTTTTGCCGATGGAATCGTTTCAGGCAGCGAGGTGGAGGTGCGCGACAAACAGGGAAATGCCGAACGAATCAAGGTCGGGGGCGACATCCCCTACGGCCACAAAATCGCGCTGAAGGACATCCATCCGGGCGAGAAAATTTTTAAGTACGGCGAAGAGATCGGGGTTGCGACCAAAGAAATTGAAAAGGGAGAGTATGTCCACGTCCACAATCTGGACAGCATGCGGGGACGCGGCGACCTGGAAGGAGAAGCGGTCAAATGAAGTTTATGGGATATGTGAGGCCGGACGGCAGAGTCGGCGCGAGAAATCATGTGGCCGTCATCCCGAGCGTGATCTGCGCCAACGACGTGGCGCAGGCCGTCGTCGGCCAGGTGCAGGGCACGGTCGGCTTTTTCCACCATCAGGGATGCTGCCAGCTTCCCCCGGACCTTGAACGCGTCACGGATACCCTGATCGGTCTGGGGTGCAGCCCGAACGTCGGCGCGGTGCTGATCGTCAGCCTCGGGTGCGAGGGCACCGACCATGAGCGGATGATGGAAACCATCGCCAAGACAGGCAAGCCGGTCAAGATCATCCGGATTCAGGAGCTCGGCGGGGCGAGCCGCGCGATTCAGGCCGGAATCGACGCGGCACAGGAACTGGCCGGGCGGATTTCCGGGCTGCAGCGCGAACCGGCCGATCTGTCCAATGCGGTCATGGCAATCAAATGCGGCGCCTCCGACACGACGAGCGGAATGGCCTCCAACTGCGTGGTCGGCTATGTCGCGGATAAAATGGTGGACCTCGGCGCGACCGTAGTCTTTGGGGAAACGACCGAGTTCATCGGCGCGGAGCATATTCTGGCCCGCAGGGCCGTCAACAGGGAAGTGGCCGACAGGATTTATGAAATCGTCGACCGAATGGAAACGAGGGCGAAGTCCCTCGGCTGCGACATGAGAAAAGGGCAGCCGACCCCGGGAAACATCGCCGGTGGATTATCCTCCATCGAGGAAAAGTCTCTGGGAGCCATCGTCAAGTCCGGGAACAGGCCGATTCAGGGCGTTCTGGAATATCCGGAAATGGTGACGACGCAGAAGGGCCTGTGGATCAAGGACACCCCGGGCCGCGAACCGGAGATCCTCACGGGGATGGCCTGCACGGGGGCGCAGTTCATGATGTTTTCCACCGGGCGCGGGGCGCCGCAGGGCTTTCCAAGCATGCCGGTCGTCAAAATCTGCGGCAACCCGAACACCTACGAGCGCATGAGCCATGACATGGACCTGAACGCCGGCCTGATTATCAAAGGCGAAAAAACCATCGAGCAGGTCGGGGAGGAAGCTTTTCAGAAGGCCCTTTGCGTTCTGAACGGTGAAATGACAAAAAACGAAGCGATCAGATATTTCAATTCCATCGACATCCACACGCTGGGGCCCGTGATCTGAGCCGCCCGGAAAGCTGAAAATGGCACTATGCGAGAAAAACAGTGTGGGCCATCCCTTTGGAGATGGCCCACACTGTTTTTGATAAGTTGATTTCCTGCCGCGCCGCGGAGGAATCAAAGGGGATTTCGACCGCTACTTTCCCGCAAGCCGGGCCCCCATTTCAAACGCTTTCCGGCAATCGATGGGGAACTGTTCCGCTCTTACCTGAGCCTTGTGCTTTTCGTTGAACATGGAAGCCTCATAGAGGGAATAATCGTCAAACTGATAGGTGTCGTTGCTGACGAGAATTTCCGAGGGACCGCCCAAACGTTCCAAAAGGGATTGATAATGGTCGAACAGCGCGCGGTATCCGAGCTTCTCCATTGCGTCCGCCGGAACGTTCATCGTGTAGATGAACGCGGACGAAATCTTTCCCGGGAAAGTGCAGCGTTCCCCGATGTTGTAGGTCATGCTCGAAAACAGCAGGCGCTCAAGAAAAGAGAGCATTTCTCCGGTGATATTTGAAAAATAGATCGGCGTGCCCAGCAAGAGGACGTCGCAGCGGGTGATTTTTTCCAGAACGTCCGTCAGTTCGTCCCGCATGGCGCAGTGCCCTGGGATACCGTCTTTTCGTTTGCAGGCAAAGCAGCTGGTGCAACCCCTGTATTTCAGGTCATACAGGTGAATCAATTCTGTTTCGGCCCCGGCGGAAGCCGCGCCGTCCAGCGCTTTCTGAAGTAGGGTCGCCGTGTTCCAGCTTTTTCTCGGACTCCCGTTTACAGCAATCACTTTCATGAAAATCATCCTTTCCTGTTCCGTTTATCCAAAATGAACCTGCCGTCCGTTGACCGGCCCGGCAAACCTTTTTTCAGCCGTCACCTGACGATATGGACCGTATTCGGCTTGCGCGCCGGCGGTGCGGATGCCTTGCCGATCTGCCCGATTGCGGCCGCCGAGCAAATGGTGTGCTCTTTCGGGATGCCCAGCTCAAAGAGATAAATCCGAACGCCCGGGTCGTCCCTCAGCCAGTGAAGCTGGTTGAGATAGCAGCTGCCCAGTCCCATCGACTGCGCCGCAAGAAAGATGTTTTCAAGGCCGAGCGAACAGTCGGCCATCGCGTTTTCGTAGTCCGGCTTGTTCGAGGCGATGATGACGGTGGGCGCATGGTAGTAAAAATTGTAGCTTTCCTTTTGCGAAGCGGTTTTGGCTGCAAGCTTGCCGGGGTAGCTGTCATCCGGCGCCCAATGCCGGAAGCCCTCGCGCACCAGTTCATTGAGCCTTAGAAGAGCTTCCCTGTCCTGGACGGCGGTGAACAGCCAGCTCTGGTTGTTGCCCCCGCTTGGAGCCCAAACCGCGGCGTCGAGCAGTGTTTCAAGCTGCTCCGTTCCGATCTGCTCCCCGGTGAAACTGCGGGTGCTCCGGCGCGAATGGATCGCGTCCAGCACTTCGTTTTGAATCATGGCGTTTCCTCCTGTTCTGCGTTTGGCTTCCTTCCCGCGGCGCGGCTCTTTTCCCGGCGAGAGCTTTTCAGCCGGAACGTTTGGCGGAAAGAAGGTGACTTTGCAAAGTGATGCGCGGCGCTTTACATTTGCCGTGCGATTGATTATACTCAAGTATAGGATGCAAGGGACAAATTAACAAGTACGCACATTTTTGTGCCTTAAATCAGGAGGCAGTATGGGAAAGGAATGCGGAAAGTCAAAGACGGTCCACGCAAAGAAATGCGCGGTCACGCGGGCGCTGGAGGTCATTGGCGGCAAGTGGCGGCTGCCGATCATTTGGGAGCTGTCCGCTCAGGAAAGCATGCGCTATAACGAGCTCAGGCGGCATCTGGACGGAATCACGAACATTATGCTGACCAGGGCGCTGCAGGGACTCGAAAAGAACGGGCTGGTCCAGCGGGTGGAACTGGAACGGATCCCTCCCCATGTGGAATACTCTCTAACCGAAAGCTGCAAGCAGCTGCTTCCGGCGCTGGAGATCATCAACGAGTGGGGAAAGAGCCGGATGCTCGACGCCGGATGTGAGGAGACCGGCTCGGACAAAAATTTAATTCATACAGATATAAAATAAGAAGACAGGAATGAGCAGAAATATGATGAATGAAAAAGAGATCGCAGAAATCCGCCGCCGTTTTCGTCCGGATAAGAGCAACATCAATCGAATTCGGGGCTGTTACGTCAATGACCAGAAGGAAATCGTCTCTGAGTTCCGCCAGTCTCTCGGGCTGATGCCTCAGGAAGAGAGCGAAGAACTGTTGACGATTCTGAAAAAGACCCTGTCCGGCGCTGTCGGAAAGAATCTGATCGATATCGAGTTCACGACTCAGCAGGTGCTGGAAGGCGGGGAACACAAGCTGCTGATGCGGCTCAGGGATTCCTCTCTGGAAGATGACGCCGCCGTTCGTCAGTTCTATGAAAATGCGATTCAAACGCTCGACGTGGAGGGCAATTACCTCATTCTCTTAGCTTACGACAAATATGACGTGCCTTTCTATTCAAAGGACGGAGAAAAACAGGAGGATTCGTCGGAAGTGTTTTCGTACTTCCTGTGCAGCATTTGTCCCGTGAAGATGTTAAAGCCTTCGCTGGGCTTTTATGTATCCGAAAATGAATTCCGCAACATTACATCGGATTGGATCGTATCGCCTCCCGAACTTGGGTTTATGTTTCCGGCTTTCAGCGATCGCAGCGCCAATCTGTATAATGCTGTCTATTACACCCGCAACCTTGCGGAAAACCATAAGGAATTCGTGGAAGCTGTGTTCAAAAGCGAAATTCCCATGCCCGCTGCCGCCCAGAAGGAAACATTCGAATCCATTTTGGGCGATGCGGTTGCTGACGACTGCAGCATCGACGTGGTGCAGACAGTCCATGAACAGTTGTCCGAAATGATCGAGGAGCACAAAGCGAACAAAGAAGATCCATTGTTGATTTCCAAAGAAACAGTAAAGGGAATTCTGCAGTCCTGTGGTGTTTCGGATTCCCATATGGCCCAATTTGGCGAAAAGTACGATTCCGAATTCGGTGCCGGCACGGAAGTCTGTCCGCAGAATATTATCGATCATAAACAATTCGAGATTCGAACCCCCGACGTCACGGTCCGCGTGAACCCGGAGCGAAGCGACCTGGTGGAAACAAGAGTCATTGATGGCACGAAATACATCCTGATTCGTGCGGATGAGGGCATTGAGGTAAACGGCGTGAATATAAATATTTCATAACGGCGCGTTTCCTTTCCGGCATCCTGCGCAGTCTGTAGATATCGGTACATCGATAGACTTCCTATCGCGATATTCTGCGAGTGTCCGGCTGCTCGGATACAAGCCTAATCTCCTGCGTACTTTATAAATTGATTCTGCAATCAGAATTCCAGTTTCATGCGAAGTTTCAGAGAGCCATCTGAACTTCGCATTTTTCGTGCATAAATAAAAAAATGCCCTCGCTCGTACATGCCCCCGGACGGGCATGCCTTAGAACCGGAGAGGGATCATTCTCATATTTTGTACTGATGCTTTTCTGAGGCGGCCCAATTGGCCGGAAGGCACAATTCTGTGAATCGCGGTATATCTTCGTATAAAGGAGGTCCTTCTTTTTGAACTATAATCTCTGCGGCCTTACCGGCCGCGTTGTCATACCGGAAGATCCCAGCTATGACGAAGCGAGGCAGAACTACAATCAGGCCATTCAGCAGTACCCGCTGATCATCAATTACTGCCGCGATAAATGGGATGTCGCCAACGCCGTGATCTGGTCGGAAAAATATCATGTGCCGATTCGGATCCGCAACGGCGGCCACAATTATGAAGGCTACTCGAACGGCGACGGCGTTCTGATCATCGACGTGAGCGAAATGATTGACATGGACCTGGATGAGAACAAAAATCTTCTGTATGTTCAGGGCGGCGTGACCAATGGACTGGTGTATGAATTCGTATCCTCTAGAGGATATCCTTTTCCCGGCGGCACCTGCCCGACGGTTGGAGTCGGCGGCTACGCTCTGGGGGGAGGATGGGGACTCTCCTGCCGGCTTCTGGGGCTCGGATGCGACAGCCTTGAGGAGATTGAGCTTGTAAATTACAAGGGTGACATCATCAAGGCGAACCGGACCTGCAACGAGGACCTGTTTTGGGCCTGCCGGGGGGCCGGAGGCGGAAATTTCGGTGTTGTCGTGTCGATGACATTCAGGCTTCCTCCCAAGACGGGGAACGTAACCCTGATCGAAATCGACTACCTTCATGTAACCTCTGGAGAGCAGGAGGAATTTCTTGGGATCTGGCAGGAATGGCTGAAAAGCGCCGACCCCAGGATTACGCTGATTGCAAGAGTGTATCACTCCGTCAACGACGGCCTTGCGATGCTGGCGAGGGGCATCTTTTACGGCGGGCCGGACGAGGCAAGGCAAATGATGAAGCCGTTTCTCGAACTTGCCGGGGCGGAATCCAGCTTTGAGTTTGTAACGTTTCTTGAAGCGGTTACCATGATCGGGAACACTTATCCGCCTTTTGAAAAATTCCAGTCTGCCAGCCGTTTTGTGCTTCAGGATTTCAGCAGGCGGGAGATTTCAGGGCTCGTAGGGTTGATCCGCAGCCGTGCGGAAGGCTCCGTCTTTGCGGGTTTGTCCCTGTATGCGCTCGGCGGCAGAGTCCGCGAAATTTCGACGGACGAGACGGCCTTTTTTTACCGAAAGGCGCACTTTATCATCTGGTTGGAAACCGTTTGGGAGGAAAACCGGTTTGCCAATGAGAACAGGAGCTGGGTAAACGACCGTTTCCCTGCTCTCGCGTTCGTGACAACGGGCTCCTATGTCAATTTTCCTTACAGCAGACTGCCAAACTATCTGGAAGAGTATTATGGAACGCATGTCCGCAGGCTGGAATGGATCAAAAAGAAATACGACCCGGATCATGTTTTCTCATTCCCGCAGGACCTCCGGGGCGAGCCGCCGTTCCAGGCGCGGATCCCCGAAAATCACAGGGATGAGGTCCCGGCGAAAGCGCCGGGTGACGCGGCTTATCGCGGTTTTCGTTATGTTGGGAACCACACCGGCTGAAAGCCGTTTGCCGCGGCCATCCGCCAGTGCTCCGAGCGGGCCGGCGTGAAGGTTCAACGCGGAGCTGCCGATCCCCGAAAATCCCGGCAAGTCCCGTTTTAAACCGCAGAGTACAGCCAGTGCCCGCCGGGCCCCGGCACACATCGGGCTTTTCCCTTGTGAACAAGGTAATCCAAGTGGGATTTTGCTTCCCCCAGGGCGAACATTTTCTGCGCGGGCGGAAAATCGGCCCAGCTTTTCGCCCTGATCTTCCACGACATCTGAGAGGCGGTTTCATAACAGGTCTGTTGAGGCCGGCGGACGAGAATGGAGTGCGTTTCTTCCAGCCGTTTTTCATGATGTGCCAGAAGCTGCTCCACGCGGGCAGCCATGGACATACCTCTGGTTGTGCGGTGGCCTGGAAGGGGGATCCGCACGTCGTAAGCGGCGATTTTTCTCAGGCTTTCCAGATAGTCTCCAAGGCTGTCCTCCACTCCCGGCCAACAGGTGATATTTGGAGTGATGTCAAAAAGGACATGGTCGCCCAGGAACATCAGCCGATTCGCGGCATTGTAAAGGCAGAGATGGCCCGGCGTATGGCCGGGCGTGGAAATACAGGTGAACTGATAACCGCCATAGAAAAGCGAATCGCCGTCCTGAAGCAACTCGGCCCGAAAAGGGGGAGAAATATATTTCCACGCGGGCGTGCTGGCCATGATGGCTTCCATTTCCTCATCGGAAGCGCCCAGGCCGACGTACTCCGGGAAACATTCGCGCCATGTCTTGTCATGCCTGTAATTCTGCTGCAGGCTGTAATCTGTTTTTCCCATAAGGATATGAGCGCCGGCAGCCCCAAAATCCGCGGCGAGGCCGCTGTGGTCGGAATGCATGTGGGTCAGATAAAGGTCGGTTTTGGACACGTCCGCGTTCAGTTCCCTGAGCCCGTCCCGCAAATCAGACCGGCATTCGTCCATGTTGAATCCGGTGTCGATGAGCAGATTCCGCTCATCACCCCGTCCGCGGATGAAATAACTGTTCAGGACCCTGAGCGGATTTCGTGGCAGATTGACCGGAATACGATAGATTCCGTCGAATACTTTGGCGATCATGTTTATGTTTCCAGCTTTCATTTCATGCTGTGGCGCCTGATGCGCAGGCTCCGATGAAAAAGAAGGGATACCCCGGATCTTCATCACGGGATACCCCGACGGAAAAAAGACATGCCAGTTTTTTCCGGAGTTGCGGTCTGTTCCGGATCAGGACGGAGAAAATGGCGACGCTTCCAAGCTCATCAGACGGAGGGTTCCGGAATATTGAAATCCTTGGGTGATTTGGTGGTGGCTCCCGCGCGGTACAGGGTCCAGCAGGTCATGGACTGCCATTTTTCGATGAACGTGTCCGCCTCGTCGCCGGTATAACCCAGAGGCTGCAGGGAGAGGTTCTGACAGAATTTCTGGAAGGTATCGGTTTGATAAGCCTTGTAGAAAGCGTCCTGAAGTGCTTTCACTACGGTGTCCGGAGTCCCCTCCTTGACGAACGCTCCATAGAATGGCCCCCAGTTGTCCAGCATTCCTTTATACTTGCTGTTGCATTCCTCCAGGGTCGGAACGTCGGTAAGCTCTTTGTTTGCACAGCGTTTGTTGGTATAGACTCCGAGGGCTTTCATCTTCCCGGTAGCGATGTACTGGATGGCGGCGGACTGCGCGATCACAGAAGCGTCCACTTCGCCGCTGATCAGAGCGGGCTGCAGCGTGCCGTCTCCATCATAGGTAATGGAGTTGTATTTAATCCCCTCGACCATGCAGGTCAGCGCAAAGCAGTTAAAAGGCAGGCCGCCCACACCGGTCGTTCCGACGTTCAGTTTGCCCGGATTGGCCTTGGCGTAGTCGATCAGGTCCTGGTAGGAGTTAAACTTCGAGTCGGCCGGAACGACTAAAATCCCCACGTTTTTTGCCAAAACGATAACGGGAATATAATTGCTGTAGTCGATGTCACCCAGATTGAGCAATTTATAGAGGGGCGGATTCTCCGCGTTCAGCAGAAGGTTGTATCCGTCGGCAGGCTGGTCGTGGACATATTTTGTCGCGATATAGCCGGTGCCGCCGGTCTTGTTGGTAAGAACAATGGTCGTGCCGAGGTTCTTCGCCGCCAGCGGGCAAATGGTGCGCATGACGTTGTCGGTACCGCCGCCGGCTGCCCAGGCGATGAACCCGTTGATGCTTTTGCCTTTATCGGGATAGGTGCTGTTTCCGCCCGCTGCGTTGCCCCCGCCCGTTGTGCCGCTGCAGCCCGTCGCAAGAATAAGGATTGTCATGGATGCCAGAATGATGGACAAGATTCTTTTCATATTTTACCCCTCCTAAAGTTTCACCGGTTCAGTAAAGGATTGCGGGCCGGTCCCGCCGCCCTCTTCCGCCTTTCAGCTTTCTGTGGCGCTTTTTTTGCGGAATAGGGCCAAAAACCGCTGCTTAGTGCTTTTGGGAATCGCTATAAAAATAACGAACAGAAGAAGAATCAGGGAAATCGGATGAGTAAAGAAACCGGCGACGAATTCACCCAACTGGCCGTGTGCGATATTCATGGCCCTGCGCCAGTTGGTGTCGAGAATGTTGGACAGGATAATGCCGAGCACCATCGTTGCGACGGGAAAATCGTGCATTTTAAAGAGATATCCGAGGATTCCGAAGAAAAACATCCAGTAGATGTCCGTGACGCTGTTGTTGATGGAGTAGCTGCCGATCACCGACAGAATTACAATGACGGGAATAATGACATGCTTCGGCACCTCGACCACTTTGCAGAAAAGATGGATGCCCGTCAGGCCGAGAACAAGCAGGAAACAGTTCGCGAGAATCAGAGCGCCGACGATCGTCCAGAAGAACTCCGGCTGATCCTGCATCAGGAGCGGACCCGGGCGGATGCCGTGGATGGTCAGGGCGCCGATCAGGATCGCCGTGACCGAGTCGCCGGGGATCCCGAGCGTCATCATGGGGATAAACGCGCCGCCGATGGCGGCATTATTGGCGCTTTCCGGAGCGATCACACCGGCATAGGCCCCTTCGCCGAAGGGGCGGTTGGGATTCTTTACCGAGCGCTTGGCGTGATCGTAGGCGATCAGGGCCGCAATGTCCCCGCCGGTGCCGGGCAGCGCCCCCACGAGCGTTCCGAGCGCGGAGCAGCGCATCGCAAGGGGCATATAATGTTTCATGATTTTCCAGTCCGGCAGAATTCTCTGAATCTGCTGCTTCACCGGCTTCAGGTTAAAATGCAGCTGGTACAGGGCCTCGGACATGCCGAACAGGCCGATCATGACCACGACAAAATTGATGCCGGCCAGGAGGCTGGGGATGCCGAACGTCAGCCGGGGCTGGGCCGTGACGGAGTCCATTCCGATCATTCCGACCACCACGCCGAAAAAGGCGGTGATCAGCGCCTTCGGCAGGGATCCCTTGCTCAGGGAGCCAACCAGGAACAGCGCCATGATCGCCAGCAGCAAATAATCGCGGGCGGCGAAATTGATGGCGAGGCGGCCGATCAGGGGAGAGAGCAGCGTCAGGCACAGCAGTCCGACGAATCCGCCCAGCACCGATTCGGTGGTGCTCAGTCCCATCGCGGTCCCCGCCTCTCCCTTCTGGGCCAGCGGATATCCGTCGAAGCCCGTCGCCACAGCCGCGGGGGCCCCGGGGATGTTCAGCAGGATCGCGGAGCGGCTCCCGCCGTATACGCCGCCGGTGAAGACGCCGATCATCAGCGCCAGGGCCGGATTGGTATCCCAGGAAAAGGTAAAGGAGATCAGCAGTGAGACCGCCATCGTCACGGAGAGTCCGGGAATCGCGCCGATGTAAATTCCAAGGAAAACGCCCACTGCAATCCAGAGAATCATCGTGATGGAAGTGTAAGCTGTAAAAAATCCACCAAAGCCGTTGAAATAACCGGAGAATAAAGATGCCAGAGATGCCATGGACGCATCGCTCCTTTCCAAAATTAAGGCAGAACGACCTGCATGAGATAGTGGAAGATCACCAGGATGGCCGCTACCACGCCCACGGAAATAAAAACCTTATGAAGCGGTTTTCTGCGGTCGAGCAGGTACATCGTGCCGAAAAGAAAGACCAAAGAGGTCACGGTAAAATGCGCAAACGGCAGCAGCACCCCATAGGCCAGAACCATAGCCAGCAGGACGATCACGTCTCTGGAAACCACATGCCTGACGGCCTCTTTCAATCCCCGCTCCCTGAATTTATCCCGGAACAGGATTCCGCACGTCACCAGGATAATCAGGAAGAATATCGCCAAAATGAAGAGCTGAGGCAGGGAATTGGGGTTCGTCAGGCCGGTAAAAATGCCCTCCAGCTTCAGCGAATCGGCAAACAGCGCCAAAGTGATGAGAAACATCAGTCCCAGAAGCCAAATTTCACCCGGAGCATGCTTTGGGGTGCCCTCGTCACCCGGCTTGACTGCGGCGCTGTCCTTTTCCCGCTCCGCGGCCTCCGCTTCTATTTCCTTGTTTTCCATGATACTCCTCCCTTCTTTTAAAACCTTCCCCGGCAGCTTGAAAGTTCTATGTATGCTTCCGCGCTATATTGTTTCCAAGAAAGCGCGTACCGATTCAAACATGCCGGATCAGGTGTGGTCCGGGGCCAGAAATCCGAGCCGTTCCAATGTCAGCAGGACGTTGCGCCCCGCCTGAACGCCGCTGATGATCTGGCCGGCCTTCAGACTGTCGCCAATATTGAGAATTTCCACGGAGCCGGAAAAATCAGAGCGAAGCCCGTCCAGTACCGGCGCATAAGGGCGCATTCCCAGACAGATGAATCCATAATCCAGCGGAAGCGCAGACTGCTTCCCATCCGTTTCCACAAGAAACTGCGTTTTCCGGACCTCCAAAAGTCTGGTGCCGGTCAGCTGCCGCACTTTATATTTTTCCATCATGTTACTGTCGCATACCTTGGTGATCGGATCAAGGTCGCTGCCAAGGGCGGGCAGCAGTTCCACAACCGTCACCTCGGCGCCGCGCTGCGCGAAGAATTCCATCATATCCAATCCGACCGCTCCGCCGCCGGCAATCACGACCTTTTTCCCGGTCATATCCGCCGGATAGCTGTCCACATGGTCGATCATGGAGAAAACCGTATGGATCGGACTGCCCTCCTGATCGGTCGTTTCACGCAGGCCCGGGATATTCGGCAGGACCGGAACGGAGCCGGTGGCGTTGACAATGACGTCCGGCCGCAGATCACGGATCTTTCCGGTGCTTGCCGGAGTGTTCAGGAGCACGGTCAGATTTTTGAGATTGGAAGCCCGGCGGATCAGATAGGCTGTAAAGTCGCCGATCCTCGCCTTATCCGGCAGCCGGACAAGGTCCGTCGTGTGGCCTCCGAGATGATCGGACTGCTCCAGAAGAGAAACGGTGCAGCCGACTTCGGCGGCAGTGCAGGCGGCTTCCAGCCCGGCCGTGCCGCCGCCGGCCACGACAACGTTGCATGGGCGTGAGACCTTCCGGCTGCGGTAGGCGTCCCCCTCCACGACCGCCGGATTGACCGTGCAGCGCAGAGGGCGGTTCTTTCCGATCCGGTTTCCCGCGCAGCCGATATTGCAGGAAATGCATTTGCGAATCTCATCCTTTTTCCCGTTTTTCGCTTTCCAGGCCCAATCGGGGTCTGCGATCAGGCAGCGGCCCAGTCCGATCAGGTCTGCGTCGCCCCGCTCCAGAATATCCTCCGCCACATGGGGATCACGGATGTTGCCCATGGTGATTGTGGGTTTTCCAAAGCGGTCCCGGACCGCGCGCGCCATGTAGGAGCGCCAGCCGTCGGGCCGGAAGCAGGAATCGATCTGATATTCCAAAGAGTCGTTCAGGCCGCAGGATACATTGAATACATCCACCAGGCCGGCGACATACTTTAGGTATTCCAAAGTGTCGTCCAGAGTGTTTCCGCCCGGGACAAATTCGTCCGCAGACAGCCGGAGCATGACCGGGAAATTCGGGCCGACCTGGCTGCGGATCTCTTCGGCGGCCTCGCGGAGGAATCGGGCCCGGTTTTCGGGAGTGCCTCCGTATTGATCCGTGCGGCCGTTGGTGGTGGGAGAGAGAAATTGGCTGAGCAGATAGGAATGCCCGCCGTGAATCTCCACGCTGTCGAATCCCGCAATCTGCGCCCGTTTCGCAGCCGCGCCGAAATCCTTCACGATTTTCTGAATCTCTTCCACAGTCAGGGGACGGGGGATTTCATTCCCCCGCTTGCTGGGGCGGCTGGATGCGGAAACAGGCTGCATTCCGATCCGGGAAGAGCGGGCGGAAGCGCCCGCGTGATTGAGCTGAATGGAAACGGCGCAGCCCTGGGCGTGAAGGGCTTCGCACAGTTCAAAGAAGCCGGGAATGAAACGATCCTCGTCCAAACGGAGCTGGGTTGTTCCGTTGGAGCCGGCGGGGAAGGAGACATTGGCGTTCTCGACAATGATCAGTCCGGTGCCTCCCCTGGCTCTTTGAATATAGTAACGCATGTGTTCCCGGCTGATAGAGCCATCCGCACAGGCAAAATTTGTTCCCATAGGCATCATAACAGTGCGGTTCTGAATCGTCAAGTTTTTTATCTTAAGAGGTGAGAAAAGGACCGGAAAGGAACAACCTTCCATGACAACGGCATCTCCTAATTTTAAAAATCATGAAACCTGGAAATAGTACGGGATGGTGTGCTGATAGGCCTGATTACTTCTTTTCAAGGATTTTGGCGATGGTCATCCGCTGGATCTGATTGGTGCCCTCGAAGATCTGGAAGATCTTGGCGTCGCGCATCAGTTTTTCCACCGGATATTCGCGGCTGTAGCCGTAGCCCCCAAAAATCTGAACCGCATTGGAGGTAACCTCCTGCGCCGCGTCGGTTACAAATGTCTTGGTAATGGAACCTTCCATGCGCAGGTCGCGGTGTTCGTCCTTGTCCAGCAGACGCATGGTATTGTTGACCAGGACACGGGAGGCTTCGGTCTTGATGGCCATATCCGCCAGCATGGACTGCACCATTTGGAATTTGATGATAGGCTGCCCGAACTGTTTGCGCTCCTTGGCGTAGGCCACGGATTCGTCCAGAGCGCGTTGCATGATGCCCACGGCCAGCGTAGCGACGAAAGCGCGCGAGATGTTCAGGGCGCCGAGGGCGACTTTAAGGCCTTTGCCTTTTTCACCGACAATGTTCGTTGCGGGAACGCGGACGTTGTCGAAGATCAGTTCGGTGGTGTTGGAAAGGCGGAACCCCATCTTTTTCTCGTGGGCGCCGACGGAAAAACCCGGAGTGTCACGGTCGATCAGGAAAGCCGTAATGCCCTCTTCCGTCCGGAAAAAGCTGACATACAGGGAAGCGCAGGCGCCGTTGGTGGCAAAGGTCTTGGTGCCGTTCAGGATGTAGTCGTTTCCCTCTTTGGCCGCGGTTGCGCGCAGGGCGCCCGCGTCCGAACCGGCGCCGGGCTCCGTGATGGCGAAGCAGGCGAACTTTCCAGAGGAAAGCACATCGGCGAAATACTGCGCTTGCTCTTTGGTTCCATAGAGCATAACGTTTCGGAACGCTACGAAATTCGTTACAAGAGTGTCGGCATAACCGGCGTCGACTTTGGCCAGCTCCTCGAAAAGCATTGCGGTCGTTTCAAAGTCGAGGCCCATTCCGCCGTACTCCTCTGGGATTTCCGCCATATGCAGACCCATATCGAGAGCGGGCTGAAACAGTTCGACGGGGCATTCGCCCTTTTCGTCACATTCCGCGACATGAGGTTTGACCGCCTTTTCCGCCAGGTCGCGGACCATTTCAATCAGTTCAGTTTGCTCATCAGTATAAAGCAGAGCCATTTTGATAACATCCTTTCCTAAAAAAACTAAAGCGATGGGAAATAGACAATTCGTACAAAGCGGGCGCAGTAAAACCGGTTTTTTTTGGACCTGCTGGACTTTGTTTATAATATAACACGTTTCATTGGTTTCAACAATTGAAAACGGGTAGCGATAGATAAGTCCTATAGGTTCCTACTAAAGCGCAGGATTTTCCGATTAGTATTTTAGAAGAATTGATGCTACAATAAACAAAAAATCAGGTGCTACAGCTTACAGAATCAGCATTTTAACAACACTGTATGCCTGCTTTTTTGATCAAAGCATGGGTTGCGGTGAGCGCAGTCCATACGCACACACCTTTGGGTTAAAATTTTCACATTCATTTTAGGAGGTAAAAAATGAGCAAATTGAGCGATGAGCAATTTCAGGCGTACCTAAAGCAGATTCGTGAATTGGCCGAGGGCCCGTTCGACGAGATGCAGAAAGAAATCGAGGTCACGAACAAGTTCCCTCAGGAATTTTACGATCTTGCAATCAAAAATGATCTGTACCGTTTTGCACTGCCCGAAAAATACGGCGGGTTCGGCCTGACCGAGAAGCAGATCCTGATGGTACAGGAAGAGTTTTCCCGCGGCCCCGGCGGCATGCGCATGCATCTTCATCATGCGGCCGACCTCGACTGGCGCATTCTGGACGACTTTGGCAGCGATGAACTGAAAGCCCAGTATATGGACAAATTTCAGGATAAGACCGTTTACTCCAACTTCGCCCTGACGGAAAAAACCGGCGGAACCGGCGCCGACGTTCATACCACCGCGATCAAAGACGGCGACTACTACGTCATTAACGGGGAAAAGACCCTGATTTCCCATACGGACTGCTCCGATTTTACCTATCTCATTGTGAGTACGGACCCCACCTCCGACAAAGACAGCCGTCTGTCCGCGTTCTTTGTGGATGTTCATACCCCCGGCTACGAGATCGTCCCGATGCCCCATATGATGGGCTGCCGCGGCGCCGGCCATGCCGGGCTGCGCTTCACCAACATGCGCGTCCACAAGAAATTTCTGCTGGGCAAAGAGGGTATGGGCCTTGAGATTGCGATGCACTCGCTCGCTGTTTCCCGCGCGCATATCGCCGTCAGCAACCTTGGCATGGCGCAGAGAATGCTGGAAATGACGATCAAACGCGCAAAAGACCGCGTCACGTTCGGCAAGCCCCTGATCAAGCGCCAGGCGATCCAGCAGACCATTGCCGACATGGGAACCGAAATTCATGCCCTCCGCCTGATGATTTATGATTTCGCCGAGGACTACGAGGCCGGCCGCGACATTGAAATGAAGGCCGCAATGTGCAAACTGCACAGCATCAACACCGTGAAGATGGTTTCCGACGCCATGCTGGAAATCTTCGGCGGCATCGGCTACTTCGAGGACTGCGAGTACGGCCCCACCGAGCGCCTGTACCGCGACTGCCGCGCCATGTGGCTGGAGGAAGGCCCGCGCACGGTCCAGCGCCTGACTGCATTCCGCGGCCTGGAGAAGAACGGCGGCGTTATTTCCTACAAGGACAACGGATACCGGACCGTCTGAGCTTCGGGGACGCCGCCCTGGGCGGCGTCCCGCATCTGGGCAAACAACAAAGAAAGAAAGTGATTCCATTGAAGCCTTTGGAAGGAGTCAGGGTTGTTGATCTGACGACGTTTCTGGCTGCGCCGACCACTGCCCGCGTGCTTGGCGAGTGGGGAGCGGACGTGGTCAAGGTGGAGTCGCCCAAGGGCGACCCCGGACGCACGCAGGGCGCGGTGTTCGGAATGCCGTATGAGGACGATGAGAACCTCGGCTTTGACATGTCCAATATGAACAAGCGCTTCATCACCCTGAATCTTAAGACCGAAAAGGGCCTTGAAGTCATGCACAGGCTCCTTGCGGACGCCGATGTGTTCATCACAAATATCCGAAGCAAGTCTCTGGCCAAGCTGGGTCTGGACTATGAGACGCTGAGCGCAAAATATCCGAAACTCGTTTGGGCGCAGTGCCTCGGTTACGGTGAGAAGGGTCCTGAAAAGGATTCCGCCGGATTCGACGTGACCTGCTATATGGCCCGCGGCGGCGTTTTCGGAACAACTGTGAACAAGGGCGACGCCCCCATGATTCCCACCAACGGCTACGGCGATTTTCAGGTTTCCATGTGCGTTGCCTCCGGCATCAGTGCGGCGCTGTTCAACCGGACCCGCACCGGCCGGGGCGAAAAGGTTACGGTCAGCCTGCATCACGCGGCCGTCTTCATGCTGAGCACCGCCGTCGTTTCCGCCCAGTATGGCAACAAATACCCCAAAAGCCGTTTTGAGGTCATTTGCCCCACAAACAATGTCTACCGCACCAAAGATGACAAGCTGATCGCGATGTGCGCCCCCGAGTACGACCGGGACTACAACAAGGTTATGAAGCTCATCGGCCGCGGGGATCTTGTCGGCCATCCGGATTATTCGAATTGCGACCACATGAATGCTTTACATAAGAACGCAGAGGTCGTAAAGATTTTTGATGAGGCGATCGGTCAGTTTAACCGCGCCGAGATCCTGAAAATCTTTAAGGAGAATGACGTTCCCTGCGAAGCATGCTACGAGCCTCTCGATATGTACGAAGATGAGCAGGTCTGGGCGAACGGGGTTATGACGAAGCTGGACTGCCCGTCCGGCGAGCGCTGCATTGCGACCAACCCGGTTAAATTCGGCTCTTACGCCGAACCGAGCTACAAAGTTTCTTCCGCGCAGGGGACCGATACCGTGGAAGTGATGAAAGGAATCGGGTACAGCGAAAGCGAAATCAGGGAATACCTGACCGAAGGCGCCGTTCAAGGCAAGAAGGCGCTGAAATAACCGCTGGAATTACCGACGATTTTTAATTTTGAAGAGGAGTATGAGAACGTGAAAGCAAAAAAGTACTTGTGGGTTTTAGCTACCGTTTATTTGGCTTACTTTACCCAAGGCATCCAGGCTTTGGTTCTTAGTCAAAACAAGGTTTCATTTTATACTCAATGGGGATTCACAAACGCCGATGCCGGTGCGGCGGCAGTCAGCGCAGCCATCGCTTTCACCGGTCTCGGCAAGTTCGTATCCGTATGGGTTTGCGGTGAAATTTCAGACAGGATCGGCCGCAAACCGATGGTATTTGTCGGCGCCCTGGCCTATGTGCTCAGTTTCTTAGGCCTGCTGGTTACTTCCAACGTTGTGGTTGCTAACGTCTGTGCCTTCGGTTTGGGTGCCGCAACTTCCTGCTTTGACGGAGCCAGCTATCCCGCCGTGCAGGAAAGCTGGGTAAAGGCCCCCGGCACCGCGCTGATCCTGATCAAAGGGTTTATCTCCGTGTCGGGCCTGATGTACCCGCTTCTGGTCGTTTCCCTGACGCAGGCCGGTAATTGGAAGATGGGAATCATTATTCCACTTATTTTGTCTGTTCTTACTTTCCTTATCGCAATTATTACCCCGTTCTCTTATGATGAGGAAATGAAACGTCGCAAAACGGATCCGGCAGCCAAAGCTGCTTATGAAAAGGAGCTTGCCGAAAAGAAGCACGTTCTCGATGCGGATGCCAAGAAGGCCGCTGCCCGCTTCAAATCCACCCCGCCCAAATTCGTCGTTGTCGGCTGCGCTGTTTATGGATTTATCGCTATGGCTACCATGTACTCTGCACAGCAATACATCAAGGCGTTCGGCAAGGTTGTTGTCGGAATGAGCGACATGAGCGCCGCCGGGCTGACCAGTGTCTATACCGCCGGTTCACTGATTGCTGTCATTGTCTGGGGCTTCTTTATGGCAAAATTACGTTGGCGCACTTTGAAAGTTTTGCTGATTGATCTTGCCGGTTCTGTGCTGGGTTATGGCCTGGTCTGTATCGTCCGCGTTCCCGCCATGGTTTACCTTGCCACCTTCATGATCGGCCTGTTTGCTGCCGGCGGCGCCCTGCAGTGCGGCGTTTCCCTCATGCAGGAATTCCATCCCGGCAACAAGGGCAGAAACCTCGGTATTTACTACACATTTATGGGAGCTGCATCCTACGCTATTCCCTATATTCAATCTTGGCTGATTGGTTCAAGCTCCGAGGCCTCTGCTACGGTATCCTGCTTACTGCTCAATCTCGGCATGGCTGTTGTCGGACTCTTCTTCATGATCTATCTGAGTGTTAACTATAAGAAGTGGTTCGGCGTCAGCGTCATGTCAAAAGCCGGCGGAGACGATTAATTTCGATCAGCTTTCTTTTCGCGATAGCGGTTTGGGTCTGGTCGGAAATTGACGTTTCTCGTTAAAATTTGAAGAATTCCAACGAAAGGCATAAAATCTCAGGGGAAGCTTCCCTGGGATTTTATGCCGTCATTACAGAACGTGCTAAGAAAGATTTTCCTCGACTTTTGCCGCAAAAAGGCCGGAATCTGTAAGTTGTTCTCAGCAAAAACAAGACATAGCTTAAATACTTCAAAATCTGTTTTATTAAAGAGAGGAGAAGATATATCATGGCAGAAAGAATTACCGGACATACGGAACTGATTGGTCTGATCGCTTATCCGATCCGCCATTCCAGTTCTCCGAAAATGCACAACGAAGCATTTGCAAAATTAGGTCTAGATTATGCCTACCTGGCGTTTGAGGTGGACAACGATACTCTGGAGGATACTGTGAAGGGCCTTCGCGCGATGAAAGTACGCGGCTTTAACGTATCGATGCCAAACAAGACGGTTATTTCCAAATATCTCGACAAACTGACTCCTGCCGCCGAAATGTGCGGAGCGGTTAATACCGTCATCAACGACAATGGCGTATTGACGGGAACAATCACAGACGGTATCGGTTATATGACCGCGCTCAAAGACGCCGGCATCGATATCATAGGAAAGAAGATGACGATTGTCGGAGCCGGCGGCGCGGCAACTGCGGTCGAGGTGCAGGCTGCGCTCGACGGCGTGTCTGAGATGTCCATTTTCAATGCAAACGATAAATTCTGGCCGAGAGCCGAGCATAATGTTCAAACAATCAATGAGAAAACGAAATGTAAGGCAACACTGCACAGGCTGGAGGACCTTGACGATCTAAAAGCCGAAATTGCGTCGAGCCCCCTGTTTGCCAATGCGACAGGCGTAGGTATGAAGCCGCTGGAAGGCCGGACTTATATCCCGGATCAGTCTTTCCTGCGCCCTGACCTGATCGTTACCGATGTTGTTTACGCTCCGACAGAAACCGCGCTTTTGAAAATGGCGAAAGAGGTCGGATGCAAAACAATGAACGGCCTGGGAATGATGTTATATCAGGGTGCCGCCGCGTTCAAGCTTTGGACCGGGAAAGAAATGCCGATCGATTATATAAAAGAAGTCCTCAATATCCATTATTAAGCTGCGGCTGATTGCTGTCAATCCTAGCCAAAATGGTGAAAGGATGAGTAAGCCATATGAAAACAGTTACTGTAAAAAACGTTGTTCTCGGTGATGGAATCCCGAAAATCTGTATCCCGATCGTCGCAAGGACCAAAAAGGATATTGTCGAGGAAATCAAAGGTCTCAAGCAGTACCATGCGGACCTTGTCGAATGGCGCGTGGACTGGTTTGAAGACGCCGACGATATCGAAAAGATCAAAGAAGTACTGCGAGAGCTTGCTCCTGTTGTTCAAGAGCTTCCCCTTCTGTTTACATTCCGTACCGCAGAGGAAGGCGGAAACCGGCCGGTCGACCCGGAGTCCTATGTCAGGATCAATCAGGAAGCAGCGGCGAGCGGAGTTGTAGATCTGATCGACGTCGAGTTGTTCAAGGGCGATGAAGTGATGAAAAAACTTGTCGAAAGCGCTCACCGCTCAGGCGTGAAAGTCGTGGCTTCCAGCCATGATTTTGAAAAAACTCCGCCGAAAGATGAAATCCTCTACCGGTTAAGAAAAATGCAGGATCTGGGGGCCGATATCCCAAAGATAGCGGTTATGCCCAAATCCAAACTGGACGTTCTGGAACTGCTTGAGGCCACCGCCGTTATGTCGGAGAAATATGCCGACAGGCCAATTATCACGATGTCCATGTCCGGCCCTGGTGTGATTTCACGCCTGTCAGGGGAACTTTTTGGCTCCGCGCTGACTTTCGGCGCAACCAAAACAGCCTCGGCGCCAGGTCAGATCGGCGCAGAGGATCTTTACGGAGCCCTGCACCTCCTGCACAACAGCCTGTAAGGGCCCCGATGACGGGGGTTCATTTCCTGAGAGCTAGAGTATCGCTTTTACGGAGGAGCCCGTTTCGTCTTTTATCCTGGGTGCTGGTGGGATAGTCTGCGGCTTTGCGTCTATTTTACCAGCGTCAGGGCAAATGCGGGAATATAAAAAATTACGCATAAAGGAGATTTTCCATCATGGGAGACTGGATTGACGGCCATACAGTGCCATTCGGGCTGCTCGGCTCGCCGGTGGGACACTCGGGTTCGCCGGCCATGTATAATTATTGTTTTGAGAAAGACGGGTTAAACTGCGTTTATCTCGCGTTCGATATCGACCTCAATACGCTGGACGCCGGAATGAGCGCGGTCAAGGCCCTTCATTTCAAAGGAATCAACGTCACGATGCCGTGCAAGAGCGCCGCGTTGAAATATGCGGACGAGTGCACCAAAGCCGTTCAGCTGATCGGCGCAACCAACTGCATGGTATGCGAAGATGGAAAATGGATCGCACACAATACCGATGGGATCGGTTATGTGAACAATCTGAAGGCGCACGGCGTCGATGTCGCGGAAAAGAAAATCACGCTGATCGGCGGCGGCGGGGTCGGCATGGCAATCCTGGTCCAGTGCGCGCTCTCCGGCGCAAAGGAAATCTCCGTCTTCAACATCAGGGATTCTTTCATGGGAAATCTGGAGAAGCACGCGGAGCTGGTCAACCGCGAAGTTCCCGGCTGCACCGTCCGCGTCCTTGATCTGGCGGATAAGGATAAACTGAGCGCGGAGATCGCAAGCAGCCAGATCCTGACAAACGCTACCCGCGTCGGCATGGCCCCGCAGGAACAGTCCACGCCGATCCCGGATGCCGGCGTATTCCACAAAAGCCTTACAGTTGCGGATACGGTATACAATCCGCGTGAGACCCGGCTGATCCGGGAAGCAAAAGCCGCCGGCTGTCTTGGAATCGGCGGGATCGGCATGCTTGTCCGCCAGGGTGAAGCGGCGTACCGGATCTTCACCGGAAAAGCTATGCCCGTCGAGGAAATTCAGAAAAAATTCTTCGACAACTGACCAATGCCCCTATCCAAATATTATCTAAGTTAAGATCGGCTCATTGTAAAAATCACCTCTATTTGTTATAATAAATAGAGATGATTTTTATCATGTAGAGATTATTTCTATTTTTCGGGTGTTTAGCGTGGTGACGGGAAGAGGGACTTTTATGAATTTGTCTCAACTGTATTATTTTAAGAAGCTTGCAGAGGTTCAGCACTATACAAAGGCTGCAAAGGAACTCTATATCACGCAGCCCAGCCTGAGCGAGGCAATCTCTTCCCTGGAATCGGAGCTTGGCGTCCGGCTGTTTTTGAAGAACGGGCGCAATATCAGGCTGACCCAATACGGACAGGAGTTTTATCAATACGTTTCAGCGTCGCTCAACGAACTTGACAAGGGCGTCAATGTAATCCAGGAACAGGTTAAGGATATCGGAGGGACGATTGAAATCGGCTGTATCGCCACGCTGCTGGTTGGATTCATGGCGCGCGCGATGTATTCCTATCGCGAGTCTGTGAGCGAAAAGACGGTTTTCCACGTTTTTGAAACCCCCACCGCGGTGGCGATTGAAGGCCTGAAGTCGGAAATCTACGATATCGCTTTCTGCTCGAAGGTGGAAGATCCCGATCTGCGGTTTACTCCGATTCTGGAGCAGGAGATCCTGGCGCTGGTGAATCAACAGCATCCGCTGGCAAAATGCGAAACGATCACGCTCAGGGATCTGGCGGGCTATAATCTGATCACTTATCGCCCGGATATTCAGATCGGCAGGGATGTGGGCACACTCCTGGCTGAAAACGGCCTGAAGGCGGAACAGCCTTTTATGGAGGAAGGCTCCATAGGAGCCAGCGTGCAAATGAATCCGATCGTTGGCATCGTTGCCAACACCGTCTGGCTCAGCCAGTATCCGAATCTGGTGAGGATCCATTTCTCCGATGTTCCAAGGGGGTTCCGGAAAGTCTGCATGGCGTATAATTCAAAGCACTTTATCAACCGGCCGACGGAGCGCTTTATGGACTTTGTGCTGTCCCACCTTGATACGCTGGTGTCGGAGGAATACAGGCTTGAGAACGGCTGAGGTTACGGCGACTTTCTGCTGCCCTGGGGAGCCGGCGCTTTCATCTTATCCATGGGAACCTGCAACAGCCCGAGTTCTCTGTTCCAGGCGAAGAGAGCGAAGCCGCGCTTGCAGCGAAACGTGCATTCCAGACAGGGGTCCTCGTCGCAGTAGCAATAGGCGTCGGTGTCGGCAAGGGCGAACACAATGGAATGCTTGGACGGCGGGATGTATTTCAGCTGCCCGCCGGTAAAAGTCTTCAGGCAGATCCATTCGGGCGCGAGCGCGTCCGTGCTGGAGTACCAGGTCACTTTGACGGCATTTTCATTGAACCCGCCGACAATCTCATAATCGATCATCAGACCGCAGCCGGCTTCCAATGGGACCGGCTGCAGTTTTTTCATCGGCGCGGAACAGCACCGCACCTCCGCGTCCGCGGTTCCGATCAGTTGAAAGACGCTGCCGCATGACTCGCAGAGAAAAAACTGCGGATCGCCGCAGATCGGTTCCGGCTTTCTGGTTTCCCGAGCACGCCTCGGCCCAAATCTCTTATCCGGCATCGTTTGAACTCCTTGCCTGCATCTGCCCGTGGGAATCCCGCCCCGTTCGGCGGGCCAGTTCCTGCGCGAGCAGATACTTT
Organism: Caproiciproducens sp. NJN-50; assembly: GCF_004103755.1. Lineage (NCBI taxonomy): Bacteria > Bacillati > Bacillota > Clostridia > Eubacteriales > Acutalibacteraceae > Caproiciproducens > Caproiciproducens sp. NJN-50. The sequence goes on from NZ_CP035283.1 coordinate 765,619, forward strand.
TTTATCTTTCCCGATTCCGTCATTGGAATCGCGTCTATATTTTCTACCCGTTCTGGCCAGGCATACTTGGAGACGTTGGATTTGCGCAGGAAATCCGTCAGCATTTGCAGTGTGACCGGCTTGGCCGGATCGGATGGCACCACAAATGCGCAGATCCTTTCTCCGAGCCGGGGGTCCGGCATACCGATCACGGCGGAGTCCCGGACGGCCGGACAGCGGAGCACGTTTTCGTTTAGGGAATTTGCGTTCAGGTTCACTCCTCCGCGGATGATGACGTCTTTCATTCTGCCCACGACCCGGATATTCCCTTCCGGATCGCGCGTGCAGATGTCTCCGCTGTGAAACCAACCCTCGTCGTCCAGAACCTTTTCTGTGGCGGCGGGATCGTTCATGTAGCCGACAAAAACGTTGGGACCGCGGGACCATTCCTCCCCTTCGGTGCCGTCCGCGGCGTCCCTTCCGTCCCGGCCGATGATGCGGACTTCAATTCCGTCGATCGGTCGGCCGGCGGAGGGCTTGATCTCTGCGGACCATTCGGCCGGCCGGATCAATGTGTGTGGAATACTCTCCGTGGAGCCGTAGCATTCACACAGGCGGATCCCATATTCAGATGCTTCCCTGACAAGATAGGACGGCACGGGGGCGCCTCCGCACATAAATAGCCGAAGAGTCGGCATTTGCTTCCTGGTTGACTGGAGATACTTGAGGATATCGTATACGAACGTGGTGGTTCCCATGGAATAGGTACAGCGCTCGCGGTTGATCAGCCCGACGGCATCATCGGCGGAAAACTTCTTTTCGAGCACAAGCCCTGCGCCCGCAAGCATGGTTGCCAGCACGCCGTGCGCAAAACCGGTGGCGTGGTACAATGGAGCCGGCATAAACATAATATCCTCCGGAGTGACCCCGACCGCCCGGTTGAACCCCTGTTCGCAGAAGATCAGGTTATTGTGGGTCAGCATGGCGCATTTTTTGGCGCCGGCCGTACCGGACGTGCAGATCACCGCAGCGACCGATTCGCTTCCAACGGGACCGGCGCCGCGCAGCGTGTCCATGTTCTGGGGAACATCGACAATTTTTCGAAGGGTTGGGTAACCGGCAGCGGCCGTCCCCTGAGTTTCCTCCACCTGGATCACGGCGCGGATGCCCGGATGCCGGGAGTACATCTGCCGCGCAAGTACCGTGTAATCCACGCCTTTATAGGCCGTGGGGCAGAAGTATGCCCTGGTTCCAACGCGGTCAAAGATCTCAGATAGCTCTTCCGCCTGAAACGAAGGGGACAGAGGGTTTGCAATTGCGCCGATCTTCAGGCAGGCGACCGTGATGATGACGAATTCGCTCCAAACGGGAATCTGGAAGGAAACGGCATCCCCGGGGCAGATGCCGGCGGAGAGAAGGTATGCCGCCAGTCTGCCGCTTTTCTCATCCAACGCTCGGTATGTGTACCGAAACCCGCGGTCGTCTGCAATGTATTCACGATCCCCGAATCTAACAACGGCGTCGTTCCAACAGTCCAGCAGCGTCCGCGCGGTCCAGTACCCCTTTTTGTAGTAGAGTTCTTTCTGACGGCCGTTGACCTTTCCCTTGTCTGTCATCTATTTCCGCCGCTCCTCTCTGGGCATTTTAAACTGTTATCATTATACAATAAGATGTACAAAATACACAATGATCATGGTGAAAATAATGTATCGTTTTGTGCTATTTATATCGAAGCAAGCATAGGGAAAAACTATCATTTCTGCGGTAGATCGATTTGCTTCCGGTTATCCGGAACTTGAGGAAGATGATGCCGTATACTATATATAGAAGAAGAGCACTGCATGATTGTGCAGTACTCTCTCTTAACCTTCCGGACCCGGCGCGATGACGCCTCATTTCAAGCCGGGGTGATTTCGATCCGGTCCAGAACATACAGCAGAACGCTGGCCACAGTGACGACCGTGTCGGACTCGTCCCGGATGACCGCCCGCACGTTGCACAGAGTTTTTCCAACCTTTTCAGGCGTTGCGGTGCAAATGAGCCTGTCGCCGCCGGCCGGCCGGAAAAACTGAAGATTCATGGTTGCCGTGGTCACGTCGAGCCCGCGGCTGAAGCAGGAGAACGCCGAAATCACATCGACGAGAGTGCTGAGCGCTCCGCCATGGCAGAACCCGTGCAGGTTCCGGTTCTTATTGGAGAGGAGAATCTCGCCCTCTGCCATGCCGTCGCCGAGGCGGGTCAGGTTGATATCGGAGAGAAGGGGGTAGTTTTCTTCCGTGTTGAATTTTTGATGAAGATACCGGTCCCAGGATTCTTTCGTCCAGGGTTTGCCGCCGTTTGTTCTGTCAAAAGCCATCATCAGTCATCCTTTTCTGCATTTGGCAATTCGCTGTTGATTAGAAGCGTGGATTTATAAATTATTCTATAATAAAACACGGGAATAAAGCAAGCGGCAAATGATCGGAGTTTTTGCGCATTGTAAAAATAGCTATAATTTTTCCCTATGAGTCCGGTTTTATAGCCTTTTAATTTCAAAATCTTGTCGCTGCATTCCGAAATTGCGGCTGCAATCCTTCTTAAGGACCTGTTGTGGCCCGCGGCGGGTGGAATTTGTCGGTTTCTTAAAAATAAGACGCAATTGACTGAGGATAATTGGATGTTTCAACAATTGAATTTAACAATTTAAAGTGCTATATTATATGTAATCTAAAACTAAAAAGGAGGCCCCCGAAAATGCGCGGCAATTTTTCCTCCAAAGTTATCGCTGACGATGTTCGCACAAAGGCGGGCCGATTTTATTATGCCTATTATTACTTTTTTACTTTTGCAAAACATAATAGGCATGCCATTACGGGACGATAGTCTCTTCTATATTTTCAGAGAAACAGTGGCTTGTCTTAAAAAGGCAGGCCACTGTTTTTATATTTAAATGGATTGACAAGAAAGAGGGATAACATGAGAAAGAGAATTCCGGCATTCCTGTTGGCCGCAGTGATGGCGCTGTCGCTGACGGCGTGCGGAGGCGCTCCAAATTCTTCCAAAGCGGACTCGTCGCCGGCGGCTTCCGATGGATCCGCGCCGGCCGCATCCAAGCAGTCGGAAGCAAAAAGCTATACCGTTGGAATCTGCCAGCTGGTGCAGCATCCTGCCCTTGACGCGGCAACAAAGGGCTTTCAGCAGGCGCTGACCGACAAGCTGGGAAGCAAAGTCACCTTCGATGTGCAGAATGCGTCCGGGGACACGGCTACCTGTGCCGTTATCAGCAATCAGTTCGTTTCTTCCAATGTAGACCTTATTATGGCAAATGCCACGCCGGCCCTTCAGGCTGCCCAGACGGCGACAAGCAAAATTCCGATCCTCGGCACTTCTGTCACCGATTACGGCACTGCTCTCGGCATTGACAACTGGACCGGCGCGAGCGGAAAGAATGTCTCCGGTACCTCCGATCTGGCTCCTCTCGACCAGCAGGCGAAAATGTTGAATGAGCTTTTTCCAAAGGCTAAAAAAGTCGGCATCCTTTACTGTTCCGCGGAGCCGAACTCCAAGTATCAGGCCAAGGTGATTACGGAAGAGCTTTCAAAGATGGGTTATACCTGCAAAGAATATACCTTCTCCGACTCTAACGATGTGCAGTCCGTCACCAAGACGGCGGCTTCCGAAAGCGACGTGCTGTATCTTCCCACGGACAACACCGTCGCTTCAAATACCGGAATCATCAAAAACGTCTGCCTTCCTGCGAAAATCCCGGTGATTGCCGGAGAGGAGGGCATCTGCTCCGGCTGCGGTATCGCGACGCTTTCCATCAGCTATTATGATTTGGGGTACACGACGGGTGAGATGGCCTATGACATTCTTGTCAACGGTGCGGATCCTTCCACGATGAAAGTAAAGTACGCTCCCAAATTCACAAAAGAGTATAACCCCGATATCTGCAAGGAGATGGGGATTACTCCCCCCAGCGGCTACCAGGCGATCCAGAAAGCGTCCTGACGAGTTTACGCGAATTGAAGTCTGCGGTGTCTCCGAACGGAGGCACCGCTTTGCCCTTTTGATTTCTCGGCACAAAGAAAGGAAAACGCTATGGAACCAATGGCCTATCTCTCCTCTCTCGACCCCATGAATTTTCTCACAGCCGTTCCGGGCAATGTCGCGCAGGGCATTATTTGGGGGATCATGGCTCTGGGGGTATTCATCACGTTCCGGCTGCTGAATTTCGCGGATCTGACGGTGGACGGCACCTTTGCAACAGGCGGCGCCGTGGCGGTCGTTCTGATTCTTGCGGACCTGCCGGTTCCGCTGGCTCTCGCCGCCGCTGTGGCCGCGGGGTTTGCCGCGGGGCTTGTCACCGGCCTGCTCAACACCGTTCTGGGAATTCCGGACATCCTCGCGGGGATTCTGACTCAGATTTCGCTCTGGTCGGTGAACCTGGTTGTCCTGAGCGGCGCAAACAAGGCGGTAAACGTGGATAAATATCCGTTGATCGTGACACTGCGGAATGTTGAAAGCTCCATTGTCACAGCGCTTGTTTTCGCGGCGGTTTTGATCTGCGTCCTGTACTGGTATTTCGGCACAGAGCAGGGAAGCGCCATCCGGGCCACCGGCAGCAACCCTCAGATGGCAAAGGCGCAGGGAATCAATATTGATTTTATGAAAGTGCTTGCAATCAGCTTATCCAACGGGCTGGTCGGGCTTTCCGGCGGACTCCTGGCACAGTATCAGGGATTCGCTGACATCAAAATGGGGCAGGGGTCCATCGTTATCGGGCTGGCCGCCGTCATTATCGGGGAGGTCCTGGGGGACGCGCTTCTCGGCAAACACATGAATTTCGCTTACCGCCTGATTTTTGTCGTGTTCGGCGGAGTCGTTTACTATCTGGTCATCGGCCTTGTCATGTGGCTGAAAATGCCGACGGACCTGCTCAAACTGCTTACGGCCGTGATTGTGGCGATTTTTTTGGCTGTCCCGTATCTCAGGGCAAAGTCGAAAAATTCTTTTGCCCTTGCCGGCAGGAGGGGAGCGCGGAAAAATGCTTGAGTTATGTAAGGTCTGCAAAACATTCAACATTGGCACGGTCAATGAAAAAACAGCTCTCTGCGGAGTTGATCTCCATCTGGACGAAGGGGATTTTGTCACCGTGATCGGGGGCAACGGCGCGGGGAAATCCACTTTGCTGAACGCCATCGCAGGGGTCTGGCCCGTGGACGAAGGGACCATTTCCATTGGCGGCGCGGACGTGACCGGCCTGCCGGAATATAAGCGCGCGCCGTACATTGGCCGGGTTTTTCAGGACCCGATGATGGGGACGGCCGCCAATATGGAAATCGAGGAAAATCTGGCTCTGGCTTTTCGCCGCGGCAGCAGGCGCGCATTGCGGTGGGGAGTCACCAGATCCGAGCGCGAACAATATCACGAAGCGCTGAAAAAACTCGGGCTTGGGCTGGAGGAACACATGACCGCCAAAGTAGGACTGCTTTCCGGCGGCCAGCGACAGGCTCTCACGCTGCTGATGGCTACGCTGCAAAAGCCGAGGCTTTTGCTCCTCGATGAGCACACTGCGGCGCTGGATCCCGCGACTGCCGCGAAAGTACTGGAGCTTTCCGATCAGTTTGTCGCGGAAAACAATTTAACGGCTATGATGATCACCCACAATATGACGGATGCCATCCGTCACGGAAATCGGCTGCTGATGATGAATGCGGGAAAAATTATCCTTGATATTTCCGGAGAGGAGAAAAAGAAGCTGAAAAAGGCCGATCTGCTCCAAAAATTTGCGGAGATTGCCGGTGTGCAGGAAGAGACGGACGAAGTCCTTTTGTCATAACGGTGCATGGAACACTGGTAACGGGAAACACGGCAGCTGATGCATCAAAAACAACAGTCGAAAGCAAATTATACCCAATCCATATGGGGATGGACAAGCCAGCAAACGGATTGCGGATATTTTGGACCGATGAAAAAGACCCTTTCCCAAATGACTGGCTTAACCAGCGTTTTGGGAAAGGGCCTTTTTTACTTGACTTAGTTTACCGGCATGTGATGTGAAGGTGTATGATCTGATCCTTTTCTACCGTACTTCGAGACGCCTTTCAAACTTTCCAAGGATCATGTTCGGAGAAACAACAAAAGCGAAAACCTTCGGATCTTCCTGAAGAAGGAATCTTTTCAGAAACTGCCATTCGTATTTGTTGATGACCATCATATGAACCAGCTGTCCCTGCCGGGTAAATTCTCCCCAGCCGCTCCAGCTGGTCATTCCTCTGCCCGTAAAATCTATCAGCTTTTTGCCGAGCTCCGGACTTTTGGATATGATGAACACCGTAAGCTTGATGTTTTGGTCGTGCACTTTATCCATGACGACAGCCGCGATGAATGAAAATACAAGCGAATAAGCGGCTGTCTCCAGATTGAGCTTCACAGCCGCGAAGAGATAGACACAGATGTTTATGATGAGACCGATCTTTCCAACGCTGAAACCAGGATACTTCTTGGAGCAGACCATTCCCACCACATCTGTCCCGCCTCCGGAACCACCTTCCCTGAGCGACAGGCCCACGCCATAGCCGGAGATGGCCCCGCCGATCACGCTGTTTAGCAGGGCGTCTGAAAACAGAGGCGCCGGCGGAGACGGAAGCACCGTCATCAGGAAGGACTGAACGCACACGGCGATGATCGTGCGAATAATGAATTTGCGTCCCACCACGCTCAGGCCCATGAATACCAGCGGAATATTCATCAGCCAGACGATAATGCCCACGATATCGATATTTGCGGGCACGGGAATCCCGCACATATCGGAGATCACCCACTTGATTATCTGCGCGATTCCGGTAAAGCCCCCGCTGTAGAGTCCTGCGGGAACTAAAAAGAACCTGTAAGCCGCGGAAAACAAGGCTACGCCGGCTAAGACATACAGCATATGTAACCATTCCTTGTTTTGCGCTGCTTTTTTCATGTTTTTTATGTCAGCCTTTTCCAAATATTTATTTAGAGATATCCGTCTTCCTCACGGCAAGATTTTAGGCCTTCAAATTCTCTGCTTGTATAGAAAAAACAAGGATTAGTATTCCAGTTTCCACATGTATCTTCTCATGGTCAGCGGATGGCTGCGGGCAATCGCGATCTGTTCCGCATATACTCTCATCACGGCGCTCAGCACCATGGGGTTAAAATACTCCGCTACGGACGGCGGAAGAGATCCCACTCCGAAATCCTTCCCGTCCACGATAGTCGCCTTGGCCTGAAAGCGGAGAAGAAATTCCATGGCGCGTGCGTCCAGGGCGCGCGTGCGGCCTTCGTTCATCAGCAGGATGAAAGGAACGTCCTTATCCACGATTTCGAACGGGCCGTGGAAAAATTCTCCGTCGTGGAAACAGCCGGAGTTGATCCACTGCATTTCCATCATCAGGCACAGAGAGAACGTATATGCCACGCACTGTGTCGCGCCCGAGCTCATCACATATACGACCGGGGCGTCCTTGTAATCTTCCGCGAACTTCTTTGCGGCGGGGACAACAAAGGAAACGGCGTTTTCGATCATGCCATAGATCTTGCCGAAAGCCGTCTGCATATCCTCGTAATGTTCATATCCCTCATACTGATTTAAGATTTCCACGGAGAGATCGAGCACATTTACCATCTTTTCCAGTTTTGCCGCGTAGCTCTTTTCAAAACCATGCACGATCACATAATCCGCGTTCTTCGCGAGGGGTGAATCCGCCTTGTGGGTAACCGCTATGACTTTAGCGCCCTTTTCCATCGCCAGCCTGGACGCGGCTACGGTCTCCGGCGTGTTTCCGCCGAGGGAACAGGTGATTACAATAGCGGTACTGTCCACGGCGGCCGGTGTTGCGTGTACAAATTCATTGGCCGTAAAATGACCGATGCGAAGCGCTTTTGAGTTTTCCTCAAGAAAGTATTTCCCGGGATAGAGCTCCGCTTTCGATGCGCCGCAACCCACATAATACACGGACTTGATGTCCGGGGTCTCTTTTTTAATTTCCGAAATAATTTTTTTTGCTTCCATTTTTATCCCTCTCAGTATTTTGTGGTCTACCCGCCCGGCAGACGCAACAATGGTATTATTTTGTTATAACTATTATAATACAATTGATGGCACATGTCAAACATTACTGCGCGCTTTTTTCTTTCCGCTCTTTGCTCATCAGCGGAATCGCGTCCGCGACAGAGGCGATCTCAACGTCCGCTTTTCTGCGGTCGAACGGAAACCGGTGGTCGATCAGCGCCGCTACCCTTGTCCCCGCCTGGTTTGCGGCTTCTATTCCGACGGTGGAATCCTCAATGACCAGGCATTCTTCCGGAGCTACCCTCAGCCTTTTGGCCGTCTCAAGATAGACGTCCGGATACGGCTTCGGCCTGATGCAGTCCTCGCCGCTGACGACCACATCCAGGCTGTCAAAGATCCCCACTTCCGTAAGGATCGCTTTCACTTTTTTATATTCCGTTGAAGAGGCCACCGCCGTTCTGATGCCGTTTGTCCGGGCATAGGAAAGCACGTCCCTGACAGCCGGCCTGAAGAGCTTCAGATAGTCGATGTTTTCACAGTGGCGGGGGATCCACTGGAGGCGGTACTCTTCTTTCATTTCTTCCGCGCTTTTCCCGGATCCGGATACCTTCGCAACGATATCCCAGACCTCTTTCGTCCCTCTCCCTACGATATCGTTCAAATCCTCCTCTTTTGCCGAAGAATTGAATTTCCGGACATATTGAAGAATGCGCTGCTGATTCACAGGCTCCGTATCCACAATCACGCCGTCCATATCGAAAATTACCGCCTTCATCCTCATCAGCCTTTCACCGCTCCGGCGGTAAGCCCGCGTACGAATTGCTTCGACATGCAAAAGAACAGGATGATTAACGGCAGCGATGCGATAATCAGGCCGGCCAGCGTCGTCGTGTAGTCGATTTTCAGGTCTCCTCTAAATGTCATCAGGCCGATTGGGATCGTCTGTATTGCCTTATTGTTCAGGAATACATTCGCAAAGAGGAATTCATTCCATACGAAATTCAGGTTTACGATGGCGCAGGAGGCAAAGATCGGCTTGCTGATCGGAACGATGATCTTTGTGAATATCTGGAAGCTGTTGTACCCGTCCACAATCGCCGCCTCTTCCAATTCGGCCGGGATCGATATGAAATAAGCGCGCATCAGGAACACGGTGAATGGAATCCGGAATGCGATATACGGCAAAATGACCGCAAAATAGGTATCGTAGATTTGCAGCGCTTTCAGCATTTTATACAGCGGAACCAGCGCCACCTGCTCGGAAAGCGCCATTCCGCCGAGCACGATGATGAAGATGATTCCGACTCCTTTGGCTTTGAACCTTGTGAGTCCGTAAGCGAGAAGTGAAGAGAAAATGAGGATTGCGCAGAGCGAGATCGAGCTTACCAGGACCGAGTTGCCGAAATATTTGTACAGGCCCAGCTTCCACGCTTTGGCATAATTGTCGAATCTCCATACCTGCGGCAGGGAAAGGGAGTTCTTGAATAGTTCCTGATTGGTTTTCAAGGAGTTCAGAATGATCCAGAAAAGAGGAGCAAAGATCACGACGCACAGGAGGATGCAAAGCAGATTGAGAAGAACTTTGGATGTGAAATGATGATTCATAGTTTTCATATCTCTTTTGCCACCTTCAGTCCTTTCCCGATCTCGTTACTTTTAACTGCAGCACGGAAAGCACGACTGTGATCACAAAGATGAATACGCCGGTCACGGCGGCCATTCCGAGGTCGTCATGCAGGAAAGCCTGCTGATACAGGAACAGTCCGAGAACCTGGGAACTGTTTCCGGGCCCGCCGCTCGTTGTGGAGTAAACTTCCGTGTACAGCTTAAACGCGCCGATAACCGTAATGATGGAGCATACCAAAAGCTGTTCCTTGGCCTGGGGGATCAGGATGCTGACCGCTCTTCTCACCGGACCCGCCCCGTCGATCGCGGCCGCTTCGGCGTAATCCTCCGGGACGTTTTGAAAAGCGACGGCCATCAGCAGGGTGATATATCCTGTAAACTGCCACTGGCTCATGGCGATGATGCAGTAAATCGCAAGCTTGGAATCACCCAGCCATGCTTTCCCGGGCAAGTGCATTGCTTTCAGCAGAGAGTTTATGAAGCCGACGTTGGGCTCGTAGATAAACGTAAACATCAGGCCTACCGCCACCAGCGAGATAAGCGACGGCATAAAATAAATATTGCGGAAAATGCCTCTCATTTTTTTCCCGATCGCGGAGCCTTCCAGGATCAGCGCCATGACCGTTCCGAACCCGACCTGAACGATCAGGGAAATGATGCAGTACAGCCCGTTGTTTTTAAGCATGACGGGAAAGGTATCGTCTGTAAAAAATCTCCGGTAATTGTCCAGACCGACAAAGGTCGCCCCGGCGGAATAGGAGGAAAGCCGGAAAAAGCTGTATCCTATATTCATGAGAACCGGGATATAGACAAAGAACAGAACCATGATGAGTCCGGGAAACATGTAGAGATATGGGACATATTTCCTTGTTTTCAAATTCTTCACCTGCTTTTTTGAAATACGGGCAGGTCTCCTTGAGGAAGCCTGCCCGCAGTTGCTTTATATCAGGGGGTTACAGCTGTTTTTCGTTTTATTTTAATGACACATACTTCACGCCGGGAATACCGGGCATTCCAGAGACATACGCCGGAAACTTGTGTTTACTGGCTTGAGCTTCCGGTTTGAACCAGTTTCTGCGCTTCTTTCGCCTTATCCTGGATCTTTTTCAACGCGTTTTCCGGTGTGACGGAACCGTTTGAAAGGTTGGATACTTCCTCCTGGTACTCTTCGGATACGGTGGAGTACAGCGCATTGTCGAGCCACTCGCTCATGTCTTTCGCTTCGCTTACGACCTGATAGCCATCGATCAAAGACTGATCCTTCAGCCCGTTCGTCGTGTCCTTCGCAGCGTTGAACCAGCCGATCTTCTGGCATTGCTCGGTGCCTACGTCTTTCCCGAGGAACCACTTTAAGAATTCCACGCACTCGTCCGGGTACTTGGTTTTTGAAGAGATGACGAATCCTTCGGGGGCGCCCGTCAGAATATCCTGGTTGCCCTTTGCGCCGGCGATCTGCGGGAATTTGAACATGCCGAATTTCAGATCCGGGCCGTCGGTCTTGATATACGGAATTTCAATCAGCTCTCCGTAATAGATGGCCGCCTGACCCATAGCGAACATGGATCTTGCCATATCCGGCTTTACGCCGTCCGGATTCTCCGTCATGTATGGAAGGAGCTTCTGGTAATACTGCATGGCCTGGACATAGCCGGGGTCCGTGAATTTACCGGATGCAGGCTCATAGTCCTTCGCTCTGATCTCGTCCGGAACGAAAATCTGGTTCAAGGTTCCAATGTAGTGGAGACCCGCCCATGGCTCGGAATTGCCGTATGCGATCGGCGTTACGCCGGCCGTCTTCAGCTTCGCGCAGGCAGCGAGCAGATCGTCGAAAGTCTTCGGAGCTTCGACCCCGTTCTTCGAAAAGAGCTCCGTATTGTAGAAGAAGAGCTTGCAGTCAAGACGGAACGGAATGCCGTACACCATACCGTCTTTATTCGTATAGATACTCATTTGGTTCGCAAGCAGTGAATTCTTCCACTCCGCGTCTTTATCCAGATAAGGCGTCAGATCCAGGATCAGTTTTTCACGAATAAATCTCTCCGTGAAATCACCCGCCCAGCTGAAGAAGATATCCGGCGTGTCATCGCCACCCACGACGACTTTGATCTTTTCCTTGTAATCCTGGTTCTGCGCGCTTGAGATCTCGAACTTGATGTCGGGATGAGACGCTTCATACTCGTGAAGCTTGCCTTCAATGAAACTGTTGTAGGGCTCGTCCGGGAAACGATGGAAGAACTTGATCACTTTTTTTCCGCCCGTGGAAGCCGTGCTTGCCGCCGAGCTTCCGCCGGCCGATGCGGTTCCGGAGCCAGAGCTTCCGCCGCATGCGGCAAAGGAAATTGCCATAATACAGGCCATGGTTAATCCGACTGCTTTTTTCAGTATCCCTTTTTTCATACTTACCTCTCCTTTCGGGTCCTTACTTTGAATATCCCTTTATTCTCACACGCTCTCCTTTTTCATGACCTTTCTATCTTCTTCCGTCAAATCGATCTGTTTTCCGAATCCGAAGGAACCGTCTCTCTGACATTGAGCGGAAGAAAAAACCGAAGCCCTGTAAAGGCTTGAGCGTATCAGACAATCCTTATATTCTGCGGCGGTCGTGATTCCCCGGTTTCCGGAATCCGGGCCGAAATCAACAGCATCTTTGATTCCATCGATATAATTTGTCAGGAAACATGCGATAAAGGCATCTCCGGCCCCCATGGTATCCCTGGCCTTGACCAGGAGGGGGGACTGCTCATAGAAATTGCCGTCGACCTGAACAAACGCGCCTTTCGAACCCCGTGTTGCGATGACGATATGTCCGCATCCGAAATCCATGATTTTTTTCATTGCAGCCCGGATCCCGGCTTCATCCTGATCGCCGCAGGAAATCTCCGCGCAGTCGATATAGGGACAGCAGCCGCGCAGGTAGTTGTCGTCCGTCCGATTGGAAAAATCCATGGATACGAACTTCGCCGCCCTCCGGATCGCCGGCAGCTGAGGCTCCAGATAGCTGTACACGCTCGTATGGACCAGATCGAATCCGCTGATGTACTCCTCGTCCATCTCCGTCAGCGCCGGAGGCTTCTCTCTGGAGATTCCGCCATGATTGCCCGTCAGGAATACGCGGTCCCCGTTAACCAGCTGGACGCGGGCACAGCCGTTGTTTCCATGCTCGAAGCGGCAGTGCGAAAGATCAAGGCCGATTTCCGCCGCGGTCTCGTAGACATGCTTTCCGACCATGTCGTCCCCGAAGGTCCCGAGGTATGCTGCCTGTGCGCCGAACATTCTGCTGAATACCGCCACGTTCAGGGCGTTGCCGCCCGGATAGATGGTTGAGATATGAAGATATTTATCGCAGACGTTATCACCGATCCCCAAAGTTCTGATCATAGTAGAAACTTCCTTATGACATATTATAATGTATTGCTAATTCATTTTATATTGTTATATCATATATATAATAAATTGACAATAGCTATTCAACCGCCGGAAGAAAAATTGTTAATTTGTTAAGCTTGTACATGGAATTTTTGTTGGATATTGCCTGAGGGCTACTTTGAAATTAAAGGAAAAAGCTGCCGCACACTTTGTTCTATGGACTTCCAGGGCTCCATATAATACCTCCCGTCGGTAATCTCGAGGGAGAGATATCCTTCGTAGCCGTATTCCTCCAGTTCGGACAGATACTTCTTCCCATCCAGAATTCCGTCGCCCCAGGCCAGATGCCCTCTGGGCGCGCCGTCAATAAAATGGATATGTAAAAGTTTTTTGCCAAGCGCCTGAAGGTACATGGCGGGCGTTTCTCCCGCCAGGGCCATCGGAATGGTGTCGACCATCCCGCACACGGAATCCATATTGATTTCGGAAAGCATTTTGCTGAGTGTTTTAAGGTCGTAGACCAGATTGCTCTCGTCGTGCCGGAGCACCTCAAGCGCCAGCCTGAGGCCGTAGTCTTTCGCCATTTCTCCCAGCATGGAGAGATTTTCTTCGGCGTATTTCCAGGCGTTTTTCAGGTCGCTTCCGTCAAAATAGCCGGTCCCGGAAGTGACAAGCACCTTGTCGCTTCCCAGCTCCGCCGCGACGCGGATCGCGTCTTCAAAGAATTTAAGGCTCCGCCGGCGCTCCGCTTCATACGGCGCCGCCAGGTTGATGGGATATACACACTGTTCCGGGGTATAACAGACCAGCTTTAACGCGCGGCTTTCGATTTCTTTTCTGACGTTTTTGACATCGCGGTAGGTCATGTCCTCCGGATGGAAATGCGGAGCCGCGCCCCACAGCTCGATGCAGGACAGGCCGGAACGGACCGTGTCGTCCAAAAAACGTGTCAGCGGATAATACTTATACTGGATATTCATGGCGGAAATCTGTTCTCGCCTGATTTTGTTCATTATTTTTCATCCTCGTCCACATTCAGTTGCAGGATATAGGTGTAGCGGTCGGCGTTAATGATATTCTTGCCGTAATAGATGGGGCTTCCCTCGGTATCGGAGCAGGTATCCCTCATATAAAGAAGGGCCTCGTTTTCCTTTACGCCCAATTCCTGTGCCTCTTCCTTCCTCGCGTAACAGATCCCTATTTTTTTGGTTCCGGTTTTCATGATAACATGATGCGCCGCAAGCGTGCTGAACAGCGGCTGGTTCAGGTCCTCCGAAAGGAGGAAGGCAAACTTTCTCGGGAAATGGTTTTCCTCCAGCATGACCGGCACGTCGTTGCAGTAGCGCAGCCGGCGGATCCGTATGACTTTTTCGCCTTTTTGGAGGCTCAGGAATTTCACATCGTTGGGCATCGCATTGACGATATCCGCGGACAGAAATTTTGTTCCCGGCTTCTCTCCGTTTTGAATGCAGTTTTGGGAAAAACTCATAAGCGTATTCAGGCTCCTGACCAGTTTCTTGCCGGTCACGAACGTGCCCATTCCCTGCTTTCTGGTGAGCAGATCTTCATCCGAAAGAATTTCCAGCGCTTTCCTCACGGTGATCCTGCTGACGTCGTACTTCGCGCTCAGCTCCTTTTCCGTAAGGATCTTCTCATTCTCCTTCAGGATTCCTTCTTCAATCTGCCCTCTCAGTTCGTCTGCCAGCTGCAGATAAAGCGGTGTGCCGTTCTCTCTTATCAGTTCCCCCATACTTTCTCCTTTTTTCTTTTCGGGAATCAGTAATCCAGTCTCCGGTAGTATCTTCTGATTCCGAGCGGATGTCTTCTGCAGTGTTCCAGATGCACGTTTACTCTCTGGAATGCGGAGCGCATCACGATCGGCGCCAGAATCCACCGAAACTCGTCGCGGATTCCGTTTAATTTGAATTTCTTCGTGTCAAATACAATCACTTTCGCGCTGATTTGGTTCACAAAGCTCTCGACGCGGTCCATCTCGGGACGGGTCTTGTCTTCACCCTTGATCAGAATGACCGGAATATCTCTTTCAATCACTTCCAGCGTTCCATGAAAGAAATTAGCCGCCGATACCGGCCTTGTGCGCATCCACTGCATTTCCTCCATAATACACATTCCGTGGCAGGTGGCCCAATCCTCAAGGTTTCCGGAACCGATCAGGTATGTAAGCGGTTCATCGCAATATTTCTCGGCGTATGCCTTTGCGTCCTCATCCGCATCCTTGTAGATCTGAACGGCGTTCTCAGGCATATTCACAATCTCGGAGAAAAAATTGTCATATGCGTCAAACTGTCCGGCATTCTTAAGAAAACGGAGCGTCACGGTGTACCAGAAGTAATAAGCGGCCCCGGTTGTATTAATAACATTATCACACATTTTAAATAGGATAGAATCTTTTTTCTCAATATATCCGATAATTTCCGCCCCGATTTTGTGGACTTTTTCCATGGCCTCTACAATTTCTTTTGTATCCCCGGAGACAGATTCGATCACCACCACGGAATCTTTGTTCAGAAAAGGGTTTCCTTCCAGGCAGAAGTCAGCGGCGTTCTCCAGGTAAAACGGAACCGTGGCCCCAAGCTCTTTTACGATATGCATCATCTGTCCGGCATACAGCACGGTCCCGCCGATCCCGATATAGAAGATGTTGGAATATCCTCTTTTACAGATCCGGTCCACAATCTCCTCGGTCTGTGGAATCAGTTCGATTCCATTTTTATGGTCCTGCAACACTTTTGCCTCATCGAAATTGATCATATTGCCCCTCCTGTAATGTTATATAATTGTAATATATTATATCATGACATTACATGACTTTCAATAGGGCGCCGGATTAAAAACTGAATGGGAACGATTTCCGCCTTTCGTGAAGGCTGGGAAAAGATCCGCTCCTATTATTGCGAAAATATTCCCGGAATCCTTGACTTCCGCGTTGGACAAGCATAGAATACAGATATAGACAATTGTCTAAAAAGGAGATCAATGCCATGAATCAGCTGAAAAGGCTGCCGGACACAGAGTTCGAGATCATGAAGGTGGTTTGGGCGAACGAGCCGCCCATCACGACCAATATGGTTATGGAGCGGCTGGGCAACGAGCGGGGGTGGAAAGTTCCGACCGTTATCTCGCTGATGAACCGGCTGGTCAAAAAAAGCTTTCTGAGGACGGAAAAAAACGGCAAGGAACGGACCTATTTTCCGATGGTGGCGAAAGAGGACTATCTGGAATTTGAAACGGGCAATTTCATGAAGCTGTATCATGAAAATTCGTTTCTCAACCTGGTCAATACCCTGTATGAAGGGAAGAGGCTCAGCAACAGCGATGTTGAGGAGCTGCTGAAGTGGGTGAAAGAACGGAGGAACTGATATGCGCGAATTTTTAACGGCGCTGATTGAATGCTCCGTTTCCATGTCGGCGCTTGCGCTTGTCTTTATGGCCCTGATCCCGACGCTGTCAAAACGGTATGCCGCAAAATGGATTTATTACGCATGGCTGGTCATCGTGATTGGGCTGATCGTTCCGTTCCGGGTCCGTTTTCACACAGTATTCATCCGGGCGGATGCCATTCCGTCCCCGCTCCGGCAGGTTCTTCCCCGGACTGCCGGAAACGCCGCTGCCGCCCAAGTTGTGACGGCAAACCAGGGTTTTCCGGCGGTCCCCTGGGTTCCGGCCGTTCTTGCCCTGTGGCTGGCGGGTGCCGCCGCTTTCCTCCTGTACCACGGATTGAGGCATGCGCGTTTTCTCATGATGGTAAAACGATGGAGTGAACCGGCTGACGATCCGCAGATGCTCGAAGCGCTGGAGAGCATTAAAAGGGATATGGGGATCGCAGGGCGGGTGAGATTGCAGCTATGCCCCTGCGTTTCCACCCCGATGATGACGGGATTCCGGGATCCCGTCCTTTTGCTGCCCCGGTCCCGCTTTTCTATGGACGAGCTGCCGTATATTCTCAGGCATGAGATGGTGCATTTCAAGCGGAAAGACCTATGGTTCAAGAGCCTGGTGATTCTTGCAACCGCACTTCACTGGTTTAACCCTGTGGTTTACTTAGTGGCGAGGGCCGTCGCGTTGCAGTGCGAAATCTCATGCGATGCGGAAGTCGTGAGCGGAATTGGTTTGGACGGCAGGCGGCGATACAGTGAAACCATACTGGGCGCAATCAAAAGGCAGTCAAACCTGCAGACGGTGTTCTCAACCAACTTTTACAGCGGCAAGGCAGGGATGAGGAAAAGGATTTTCTCCATTATGGATACAAAAAAGAAAAAAGTCGGAGTTGTTGTTCTTTGCTTGATCCTCATAGGAACTTTGGGAACCGGGGCGGCGCTTGCCGCAGGTAATCAGGGAGAGAGCGAACCCGGTTCATCCCGGCAGGGCTCCGTGAGCTCGATCCAGACGATTGCCGGGAAATGGGCGGAGGCGGTTAAAAAGCGCGACGGAAAAGCACAATACGACCTGCTGAGTCCGAAGTGCCAGTCCGCCGTTTATGACGCATACGATTCAAACGGCTGGACCACCGGCACATCCAGCCCGTGGGTGGAAAGCTATGAGGTTTCAGCGTATCAAAACGGCGCCACGGTTACGTATCAATATGCCACCTCGACCGGCTTTGCAGGCGCTTACGAACAGGCCCTGTCCTTTGTAAATCAAAACGGTAAGCTCTGCATCGACGGTTTCTCCGATCCGGAGGAAGTCCCTCAGGCTGGATCAAACGCCGCGTCCGATCCGAAAGGAAAAGCGTTTTTGGACAGCGCAGACGGAAGCAGTTTCCAGCAAACCGCAAACAGATTTGTAAAAGCCTATCTGATCGGGGATGTCAGGGAAATGAAAAGGAATCTCTCCGATCCGGGAAGCAATCAGAACGATTTCAGTATGGACGGCAAAACCGTGAATTGGAAGTCGCTGACCTTAAAACTTGATTCAAAAGAGATTGGAGAAAACACGGTATCCGCAGAATATGAAATTGCTTTGGCCGAAACCGGCGGTTTTCAGAAACTCTATTTAAATATGGGGAAAATCCATAACGAATGGAAAATAAACTCTTATAAGATTGAAAAATAGATGAATATTTTCAAAACGATTGACTTCTTTTTAGGCAGGCGTATAATATGAATATAGGCAATTGCCTAACATATTCCGGTCACTGTGTTTCATTGATCGGAAGAGATCCCCTGATCTAATTTCAACTGCGCGTCTTGAAACAGACTCAGGGGGAAACGGGGGGTGAGTCAAATGACCGCATGAGAGAGGGACAGACTCCTCTCTCCCGTTTTTCCGCACGTAAATCTGTGACCGGGTCCGGAAAATTGGACCAAAGGAGGAAATGGCAGTGGTTCGTAATTATAAAAAATTCGTCAGTATCGTTCTGGTCTTGGCGCTCTCCGCAGTTGTTTCTCCGCCGGCATTTGCAGAACAGATTAATTCCCCGGCCTCCCCGGCTGCCGCGCCGGGAGAAAGCGCGAAGGCCAATCCCCTCGACACGGGAAAAAATATTCTTTATTACCTGTTTTGGACGAAAGACGCTAAATTGGAGAGCGATCTCGCAAATCTTCAAAAGAGCCTGGATCTGTCGTCCAAACAGATGGCCGAACTGGAAGCAGTCGGGCTAAGTCAATTTCAAGCGACAAGAAGCCCGGGCAATTCTGCGAAAAGCGGCGATGTCAAAGCGTTCAACGCTTCTGTCGAGGCGCAGGCCGCCAAAACGAATCAAGAGATTCAATCGGCTTTGAAAGACAGCTATCCGGGTTTCAGAAATTGGATTAAGGCATGGTGGCAGGGCGAAAGGGATTACAGGAACAACGCCGTTGAAAGCGCCATGAAGCCGGACGCCGGGATTACTACGCATACGATATACGCAACACAATATGTGCCGGATACATCAGGGGCAACAGAAGTCGCTTTGCCGGACAAATATATTAAATCCGCCAACCTTGGCTCGTCAAGCCCCTATAAGAATCCGCCATATACCGTAACGGTACGCTCATCCGCGGCGACCCTTTCAAACGTGAGGGTGGAGGAAGCGGGTCCATGGAACGAAAATGATAACTATTGGGACACAGCGAGAAGGACCTGGAATGGTCGGCTCACTCTGGGGACGCCGGAAGCATATGCCGCATTTTATGATAACTTTAACAATGGGAAGGACGAATTCGGAGATACGGTATTAAACCCTGCGGGTATTGATCTTTCCACCGCGGCGGCGCGGGCGATTGGACTGGGCGCCAATAAAAGCGGCTGGATAGTTGTAACCTTCAGCGACCTCCCGTAACCAAATCAAAGCCGCAGGGGGGACCGCTATATATGGAAATGACAGCGGCCGCGTCCCAACGGCGCAGGATGGATCGGCGGCAAGGCGAACGAAGCATGCGCGGTTGAGCAGCAGATATGAGAACGGCTATGTCAACATACATAGATATTTTTATGTTTAGGGCCGTTCATATTTAGTTTAAGATCAACGACGCTGATGGAATGGCTGGAGGAATTACTGTATGAAAAAATTGAGTACAGAGAGGGTTGTACTCTCTATACTGGTCTTGCTGATCGCCTTGATTCTGGTCTTTCTGATTGCGCTGTTGGACGGAGAAATCGGAATTTCGGTCAGACAAAGCGGCAATGGAGGAGATCAGTCCTATTCATTTATTACAATGAATAGCGGACCCGGTGTAATGAGCGAGTTTGAACCCATTTTCCAAAAGACATCGGGTGAGGCGGTTTTAAATACAGCCATTCTGAAAAGACAATATCGGCGGTTGGTCTGAACCTGCGAAATCCGAAAAGCCCGACTGAACTCCGGTTGGGAGGTCAAGCCAGTCGGGGGTTCCGGAAAAGGGTGGCGGGTATGTTATAACAAGGCGAAGCCCTACACGCAATTTTTAATTTTTAATTTCGCTATTTTTTTATAAAGAGCGCTCCGGTGGATCCCCATCTCCTCGGCCGCCAGCCTACAGTTGTTGTTCTTTTCCCGCAAAATCTGCCGGATGAGCTGCCGTTCATAGTCGTCCACCAGATCGGACAGCTTCTTGCCGCCGTGCACCGCCTGGCCGGACCTTTGCCTGGCAGCCATCTTTGCCGGCAGGTCGGTCAGGTCGATCGAGAGCCGGTCGCAAATCGCGTAGGCCCCCATAATCACATTGTTCAGCTCCCGGACATTGCCCGGCCAGGGATAATTGTAAAAGCAGCGCTTCACATCGCCGGACAGAACGATGGACTGATTGTACTGCCGGTTGAGCTTGGCAAGAAAATATTTCGCCAGATCCAAAATATCTTCCCGGCGCTGGCGGAGAGGCGGCAGCTCGATGTTGACCACGTTGAGGCGGTAATAGAGGTCCTCGCGAAATTCCCCGGTTTCGATCATCTTGTTCAGATCTTTCCGGGTGGCCGCAATTACCCGTACATCCACTTTTTCGGGCCCGGACCCGCCCAGGGGCTCCACCTCCTCCTCCTGAAGGACCCGTAGGATTTTTGCCTGCATGCAAAGGGGCATATCGCCGATCTCATCCAGAAAAATCGTACCGCTGTTCGCCAATTGGAATTTTCCCTTTTTCCCGCCTTTTTTGGCGCCGGTGAAGGCCCCCTCGTCATAGCCGAAAAGCTCGCTCTCCAGCAATTCCGCGGGGATGGCCGCGCAGTTGATGCTCACCATCGGTTTGTCCTTCCGGCTGCTGGCGTTGTGGATCGCCCTGGCGAAGACCTCTTTCCCGGTCCCGGTTTCTCCGGTCAAAAGCACGGCGAAATCGGTCTGGGCCGCCTTGATGCCGGCCCTCTTTTTTTCCACGAAGCATTCGCTGCCGCCCACGATGGAATCAAACGTGTAGGCATTTTCCGTGCTTTTGCGATACTCTTCCCGATAGAACTCCAATTCGGCGTATTCGTTCATCATTCTCTTTGCCGAGGCCAGGGCCTGAAGGCGGAACTTCACCTGCGCCACGCCGGCCACCACCTCGCCCTGGTCGTTATATACACAGGAGCGGCTGACCAGGACGAAGGTGTTGTCGTTTTCCTTGGTGTCTCCGCTCACATATTTATGAAGCGCCAGCTCTTCGCTGTACAGGTTCGTCACGATATCCGGCATTTTTGAGTTTTTAATGGTTTTCTTGATCGGGTAGCCCACGATCTCCGATTTGGGCTTTCCCAGAAAATCGCAGTACTGATCGTTGATGTCGGTAACCACGCCGTTTTTGTCCACCACGATAAACCCGTCGTCCGTGATTTTGAGGACCTCGTTGAAAATATACTTATATCTTTCGCTTTCGGCCGAATCACCCGCCATTGCATATCCACCCCTTCCTGTGCAGTCTGCCTTGTTTTCCTCTTGGTTACGCGGTTTCCATGTGTTAATTATACTATGGCGGAGCAGGAAATAAAAGAGAATCGAGGGGCTTCCGGTCCCCGCGTTCCCCGTTTCCGCCCGCGCGCGGAACGGGGAACAGGGCGCGGCAGACGCCGCGCCCTGAACGATCGCGAGCAGCCTGGACCGGTTACTTCATGGCTTCCCTGGCGATCACCAGCTTCTGGATCTCGGAGGTTCCCTCATACAGGGGGATGATGCGCGCGTCCCGGTACATGCGCTCAATGGGATAATCCTTCATATAGCCGTAGCCGCCGTGAATCTGGAGGGCTTTGTTGGTAACCCAGACGGCATTTTCCGAGGCGAAGTATTTCGCCATGGAGGCCAGCTTGCTGACCGGCAGCCCGCGGTCGTACAGGTCGGCCGCCTCCATGATCAGGGCCCTGGCCGCCTCGGTGCGGGTAGCCATGTCCGCGATATACCACTGCAGGCCCTGGAGCGCGGCGATGGGTCTGCCGAACTGGACCCGCTGCTTCATATAGGAAGCGGAGGCCGCGATGGCCTCGTCGCAGATTCCCAGCGCCTGAGCCGCCATGCCGATGCGTCCGCCGTCCAGCCCGATCATAGCGATCTTGAAGCCCTCGCCTTCCGCGCCCAGCCGGTTTGCCTTGGGAACGCGGCAGTCCTCGAAGATCAGCTCGGAAACCGACGCGGCCCGGATGCCCATTTTATCCTCCGTCTTTCCCAGGGAAAAGCCCGGGGTCCCCCGGTCCACCAGGATGGCGGACATGCCCTTTACGCCCTTGCCCGGATCCGTCAGCGCGACGAGCACGACGAAATCGCCCTCCTCGGGCCCCATGTTGCTGATGAAGCATTTGGTGCCGTTGATGACGTAGTCGTCCCCGTCGGAAACCGCCTTGGTCTTGGCGGAGGCGGCGTCGGAGCCGGCGCCCGGTTCCGTAAGGGCAAAGGCCCCGATCTTGCCGGAGGCCGCGGCGGTCAGATATTTTTTCTTCTGGGCTTCGTTTCCGAATTTCCGCAGGATGTCGGAAACCATCGTATGCACGGCCAGAACCTCGGCGGTGCTGGCGCATTTCCGGGCCAGCTCGGAGACGACGAGCACCTTGCAGACCGCGTCCATATCCGCGCCGCCGTAGGCCTCCGGGACATTGATTCCCATAAAGCCGCTGTCCGCCATCTCCGCAATGATCTCTTTGGGAAAACGGCCGGTCCGATCCAGCTCGGCCGCGATGGGAGCCAGCTTGGCCCCGGCGAAGTCCCGGGCCATCTGCTGAATCATCTGCTGTTCGTCGGTGAATTGAAAGTTCATGATTTCCCGCCCTTCCTCTTTTTCATTGAATAATTTAATACCGGTCCACCGTGATGACGTTCTCCTTCAACAGTCCGGCGACCTCGGAGTCGGAATAGCCGCACTCTTTCAGGATTTCCACGGAGTGTTCGCCGACCAGGGGCGCATGGCACCTCACGGTGGGTTCAATATCGTCCGCGGAAGCCGGTTCCTCGGCGGCAAAGCGGACAGGGGTCATCGCCTGCTTGGTCACGCTCCCGTCCAGGTTGGCCACCGGGACGATGTATTTGTTTTCCAGCGCCTGCGGGTCGTCCAGGACATCCTTCACATGCTGGATCCGCTCGTGGGCGATATCGGCGGAGGTGAGCAGCTTGACCATCTCGTCCTGGGTATGCTTGATGAATTCGCCGCCGATCACCTCGATGAGCGCGGGGCCGTTCTGTTTGCCGGCCGCCGCAGTGCAGAATCTGGGGTCGTCCACCAGGTCGTCTCTTCCCAAAACCTTCATCAGCGTATTGTAATATCTGTCATGCTCCAGAATGCTCAGGAAGATCCACTGGCCGTCCGAACACTGGTAGGAGTTGATGACGGGGGACACGGCGTTTTTCCTCGTTTTGGGATACTCGTCGCCGTACTGGGTGGACACCACCTCGGCGCTGGTGTTCCAGATCGCCTGAGCGAACAGGGAAACCATGACCTTGCAGCCCTTGCCGGTTTTGGCCTTCTGATACAGCGCGGCGCAGATGCCGCCGCTGAGGGAGCAGCTGGTGGCGGCGTCGCCGAAGCCGATGGGGGGATTGATCGTAGTGCCGCGCTCGGCCACGTCGATCATGCAGCCCGACCTCGCCCAGAACGCGACGGTATCAAAGCCGGCGTTGTCCCGGGCGGGGCCGAAATCGCCGAAGCCGTTGATCTGCGCCCAGATGATGTGGGGATGCTTCCGATGGAGGGTCTCGTAATCCAGCCCCATTTTCCTCAGGGCGCCCGTCCGGTAGCTGGACAGAAAAATGTCGGACTTTTCCAGCAGCCGGTCCAGAATTTTGAGGCCCTTTTCGCTTTTCAGATTCAGCGAAAGGTCCCGTTTGTTTGCGTTGTAAGCGGTGTACCAGGGGTTGCACCCCCGTTCGATGGGCGCCGACATGGTGCCGCCGGTGCCCCGGCCCGGATCGCCGAAGCTGGGCTCCACTTTAACGACATCCGCGCCCCAGTCGGCCAGGATCTTCGCCGTGCCGGGGCCGGCGACAAAATAGGTCAGGTCCAGGACCTTAACGCCTTCCAGCGGTAAAAACATAACGATTCCTTCTTTCATTTTCATCGGTTGGCCGCCGCCTGCGGCCCGTTGCTGCGCGGCGGCGGCAATTCGTGGATCGGCATCTCTTCGGTTACGGCCCGCCTACGGCAGATTGGGGAACAGCGTGAACAGTACGACCCCCACCAGAGAGCCCAGCAAGGGGATCACCACGGTCAGCCAGAAAGTCAGCGGATAGGAGTCGCGGTGCGTCTCGTGGCACAGGCCGTTGGTGACGGTGACGATATAGCCGTTGTGGGGCAGGGAATCCAGGGCGGAAGAGGCCAGCGCCATGATGCGGTGCACCGTGGCGGCCGAGATGCCCTGCGCCACATAGACCGGGCCCAGAATCGGCACCGCGATGCCCAGGCCGCCGGAAGCGCTGCCGCAGATGCCGGCAATGACCGTGGTCCCGACGACCAGGCCCAGAAGCTTCGGGCCAGGGATGTTCACCATCGCGTTGGTGATAATGGAGAACACGGGGCTGTTGGTGGCGACGCCGCCGAAGCCGTTGACGGCGCAGGTGTTCGTAATGGCGAAAAGGGCCATCGCGGCGCCGTCCGCAAAATGTTTGGGCAACTCCTTGGCATTGATGAACTTCCACATCAGAAGAACGGCCGAGACGGCACCGCCCAGGACGCCGGTCTCGACTTTGGCGATATTGACGCCGTTGATCTTGAAATTGACCAGGAAAATGGTGATGACAAGCGGGATCAGGGCCACAACAGGATTCGGCAGGTTCTCGTTGGGGTCCTCATTGATTTCGTCGCCTTCTTTAGCGAGGAAGTGCTCCCCGCGGGTTTTTGCCTTCTGCAGCCAGATGCGCAGCAGGGCGATACCCGCCACCAGCATGAATCCGCAGGAGATGAAACCGTTGACGGCGCCCGCCATAAACGAGGTGCCCAGAATGGTGGACGGCACCGCGTTATGGATCTGCACGGCGCCCGGCGCGATCATCGCAAAGGTGGAACATCCGAAGCACAGCGCGCCGGGGATATAGTTGCGGGGCAGGTCCGCGGCGTGAAAAACCTGCAGCGCGATGGGGAACACGCAGAAGGAGCACACGAAAGCGGACACGCCGCCGTAGCACAGCACGCCGCAGGCCAGAGGCACGGACACAAACGCCCACTCGGTGCCCATGATCTTGATGATGAACTTTGCGATGGACTTCGCGCCGCCGGTGATCTCCATGGCCTTGGCCATCAGAGTCCCCGTCAGGAAAATCAGGTAATAGTTTTTAAAAAACGTGGTGAAGCCGGTCATGAAATAATCCTTGTACGCATCGTACACATTCATCCGGCTGGTCAGGGCCACCACAAGCGTGCAGCAGAAAACCGTCAGATAGATGTTGAACCCTTTCATGATCATATACATGAGCAGCGCAAACGCGAGGATGATGCCAATAATGCCGAAAGCGGTCATTGATACTCCTCCTCATTTGATCCTTTTCATCCTTTTCAGGCAGACGGGGAATGGAAATCGGAGAATTCGTGAATTCTGCCCTGCGCTCAAAAAAGCGGGGACGCGAAAAACCTGAATGGATCTTATTTATTTTTAAACACCGGCGGGCGCTTTTCCAGAAAGGCGTCCATGCCCTCCTGCTTATCTTCGCTTCCGAAGGTGATGGCGCAGACGTCCTTTTCCAGCTCCAGCCCGGTTTTCAGGTCCACTTCCATCCCGCGGTTGATGGCCACTTTCGCATAGCGGACGGCGATGGGGGCCATCGCCAGAATCTGTTTCATCACGGCTTTGGCTTCCTCCAGCAGGGCATCTCTGGGGACCACCTTGTTGACCAGACCAAGGGCGCAGGCCTCCTGGGCCTTTACCTGCCTTCCCGTGTAAATAAGCTCTTTGGCCCGGCCTGTGCCGATGATTCTGGGCAGGCGCTGGGTGCCGCCAAAGCAGGGGATCACCCCAAGTTTTACCTCGGGCTGGCCGAAAACGGCGTTTTCCGAGGCAATGCGGAAGTCGCAGCTCATGGCCAGCTCGTTGCCCCCGCCGAGCGCAAAGCCGTTCACCGCGGCGATGACCGGCTTTTCAAGCGCCTCGATGTGATTGAAAACGCCCTGGGCATAGGCGGAGTAATTTCTGCCCTCTTCCGATTTGTAGTAATGCATCTGCACAATGTCCGCTCCGGCGGCAAACGCTTTTCCCGCGCCTGTCAGAATCACTCCGAAAATGTCGTTTTCCCGTCCGAGGCAGCCGAACAGCGCGTCCAGTTCCCCCAGAGTCCGGTTGTTCAGCGCGTTGAGCGCCTGGGGCCGGTTCATGGTGACCAGCGCAATTCCGTCTTCCGCTTCGACGGTTATATTTTCGAATCCGGCTTTTAATTTTTCTAAGGTTTCGCCCATGTTGATTCCTCCTTACGATCTGTACCACCGTGTGATGGTTTTTTACGGCAGTGACCCGCCGGCCGGTCAAGTCACTTACTTTCTGTTTACCCATGAGCAATCACGATACCAATTTTGTACGCGCGGACATTTTTGTGCATACCTGTCAATGCCAGGCATGGATTTTTATCCGTAATGGATAAAATTCCTTTCAGAATCCCATCGCCCTTTTCATCCCCACCACGTTTTTGTCTCCATTTTTATATATCTGCCTCCATTTGGAGACAATCGGCTTTTCGGAGGCTTCGCAGCGAGGAAAATGCGTATTTCTGATTTCCGCTTGTCTCCATTCGGAGACTCGACAGGAGCAGTTCTTTCGGCAGCTCAGATTGAGCATGACTCACAGCGCCGAGCGCAGAAAGACGCGGGATGTGGATTACACCCCGCGTCTTTCTAATGCCTATCGGATTTCAATGATGATTGTACCGGCGAGCTTGCATTTTTTCAGGTTTTGCCTCGACGTGCAAACGATTCTTCCTCTTTCACATAACCGGTCAAATCGGCTGCGGGAAATGCCGAGCTTATTTCGGACGGCTGTTGCCGTCTTGTATTCGGAGGGCCATTCGGCAGTCAGCTCGATGCAGACTGGTTCTGTGAAATCAACAGTATCGCCCAGAATTTCAATTTCCGGGATTCCCGGTTCAGCGCCATTCCTTTTGAGCAGCGCCGCATCCGTCGCATAGCGCATTGCCAGTTCCCCGTCATTTGCGTGAAATCCTTGAAGCAAATCCGGCGGCAGCGAGCGCGGATTAACGCGGGACATAATTGTACAATTCCATGTCGTATCGCAGTTCCAACACTTGAAAATCAGCCAGACGTCCAGAGCTTTCTGTTGAGCGTTCACCCGAAAAAGACCGCTGGAGGCAAAGGCGGTCTTGGCGCCGCAATGCTTGCAGTACCTAACCGCTGTCGGCGCACTGAGATAATGCGCCGTCCATGTTGCTTTTTTCAAATATGATTTTCCTTCCTGTAATGAGCGTTTTAATCAGGAAGGAACAAAAAGGCGGACTGTAAACATGAAGATTTCTCATAAGTTTTCCCCCTGCACACAGAAAAAGCCGCGTCAAGGCATAGATACCCTGGCGCGGCTTTCCGGTTTTTCAAAATTACAGCCATAACGGCGTTGAATCCAAACCAAAAATCCGGCGATATCCATTAACCCTTAAAATCGCCTGACACAAAACAGGCCGCGCAACACGCAGCAAGTTTTACAAAGCGAATTTCTTTGATTAACGGATTGTAGACATTGGCAGTCTCCCATCGGTTTGGATTCTGAATACCAGTATATATCCGGAAAGATTTATCGTCAACCGTTTTTGAGACGATTTCATGGCTTGTGTGAACGTACATTTGTCTAGAGTTAAGCTTTATCGCCCCCCGGTGCGGCTTGCAGCCTTTTCACCGCGGATTATTTAATGATTCGTGCAATATGGGCTGTCAAATAGAGCATTTCTTCGCTGCTTAACTCAAATTTGTACTTTTCTGATACGAACTGTTTGATCTTTTCAACACACTGGTATGCGCTTTTATGCTTGTGTTTTATAACCTCCAGCAAGTCCGTGCTGTCGTCATCGTAGTGGGTATTATTTAAAAGCCGTTGTGCGAAAAACTTGAGATGCGTAATAAACCGGTAATAGTTCAGAGAGTTCTCATCAAATTCAATCATAAAATACTGTCGGACAATCTCGCTGATCTCCTGCATGATGCGCGTAATGTCATACATGTTGGAGATATCTCCGTTTAATTCAGCGTTGACGAAATGTAAGGCGATAAATGCGGCTTCATCATCTAGAAAATGGAGCCCGGTTTCTTCCCCTATCATCTGGTTTGCTTTGAGGCCGACTTCGTACTCGTCTTTGTAGAACCGCTTAACATCCCAGAATAAAGGATTTTTAATCGCGCAGTTGTCTTGATAGCGCTGAATGGCCCCTGAAATATGGTCGGGAAGTGTGACGTAGATGCTGTCGTTGAGTTTTTTCCCCAGCTTGATTTTCGCATAGTTGATAATGCGTTCGGATAAAAGGATATGCTCCATCGGGATGCTTTCCAGAAGCTCCTGAAAGCGCGAGAAAGCTCCTTTATCCGACAGGGTAAACGTCTTGTCGATTTTAGAAGCGTCCAACTCATCGCCGATTCGGCGCTGAAAAGCAAGCCCTCGTCCCATGACGATGGTTTCCTTTCCCCTTTCGTTTGTAGTAATCGCCACATTGTTATTCAGGATTTTTGTAATTTTCACGGCAATCACCTCATCAAAACAAAAAGGCAAAACCACAGCCTCAAACGGCTTGGTTTTGCCTGCATGACCAGTCACAATCCATTGATTTAGTTTTATTTAGTAAATGATAGCAAAAAATTCACGTGGAGTCTATAGCCAAACCTTACGATAACGAAACTAAAATATTGTATAATTTACTTAATTCCACGCTGGACATCCTCCCGGCTGTAAAAAATCGCAAAAGCAATATTCACAAAAAGCTGGCATGACGCGGGCTGCCATTATAATTTCATCAACAGCAGCCTGGTCCTTCGCAAAGGCCCGTCTTTCTGCAAATATAGGTATTGTACGAAAAAATCGTTTCATATTTGTAAATCTTGGCGTGTTGACAATAAAACCGGATAGAGATAAAATAAGAGCCAATCTAATACGCGTATGGATTGTGACTGGAAACAGGCAAAACCACGAAGTACTGGTAAGTATTGTGTGGTTTTGCCTTATTTTTATGCTTTTTTGAAATGGAAGGAGGAATTCTGAATTGGAACAATTTCCCAAGGATTTTTTGTGGGGAGGGGCCACGGCGGATTTTCAGTATGAGGGGGGATACGGAGAAGGTGGAAGAGGGCTTCTCAGCCATGATTTTGAGACAAAAGGCAGCGTGACGCAGACCCGTCAGATCACGCTGAAACTCCGCGACGGAGGCCGCGGAAGCGTCGGCTGCCGGGCTTCGCTTCCGGATGGAGCGGAAGCGTGCCTTTACGGTGATGTCTATTATCCGAGCCATAAGGCCACGGATTTTTATCACCACTGGAAAGAAGACATATCCCTGATGGCTGAAATGGGTTTCAAAACCTATCGTTTTTCTATTTGCTGGTCAAGAATTTTTCCCACAGGTGACGAATCGGCACCCAATGAAGAAGGTCTGAAGTTTTATGAGAATGTTATTGATGATTTGATTAGCCGCGGGATTGAGCCGCTTGTCACAATCTGCCATGATGAGCTTCCCTATTATCTTTGCGAAACATATGATGGCTGGAGCAGCAGACATACGATTGATTGCTATGTAAAGTATGCCGGAGCCTTGTTTGAGAGATTCCGAGGGAAAGTAAAATACTGGCTGACTTTTAACGAGATCAATGCGGTCGGCGGCTATGCCCAGATCGGTACGCACAAGCAGGACCATCAGACACATTATCAAGCGGTTCATCATATGTTTGTGGCCAGCGCAAGGGCAATTCAGTTAGCGAGGAAAATCATTCCGGAAGCAAAATTTGGAACGATGTTTGCCCTGAGCGAGATCTATCCGGCGACCTGCAAACCCGAAGACATTTTTGCCGCATATCAAAAAAGGAGAGAATCGCTATTTTTTGCAGATGTGATGTCGAGAGGGTATTATCCAGGGTATTCACATGAGATCTTCCAGCGCAAGAAGGTGGTGATTCACAAAGAACCTGGTGATGACGAGCTGCTCAAAAACGATACGTTGGACTACATTTCGTTCAGCTATTATCGCTCCGCAATTGCGGATGTATCTTCGGAATTCGACATCATGGGGGGTGACCCAAATCCATATCTTGAGAAAACCCCATGGGGATGGCCGATTGATCCATTAGGGCTTCGCTATTGTCTCAACGAACTGTACGACCGCTATCAAAAGCCGCTCTTTGTCATCGAAAATGGCCTTGGGGCGGTTGACACGCTGGAGAAAGACGGAACGGTTCATGATTCTTACCGCATCAGGTATCTCAGGGATCATTTAGCCCAGATCAGAGATGCCATCAACATTGATCACATTCCTTGTTTTGGCTATACCATGTGGGGATGTACGGATGTAGTGTCTTTAAGCACAGGCGAGATGAAAAAGCGCTATGGGTTCGTTTATGTGGATATGGATGATGACGGACAGGGTTCATTAAAGCGTTACAAAAAGGATTCTTTTTACTGGTACAAAAAAGTAATCGAAGAAAACGGCGGCAACCTGGACGAATAGCGATATGCTGACACCGATGCCACAGGCTTCAAATCGCATGAAACAATCTTTTTGGGTGAGTTGTGTGAAAAATGTAAAGAAGGAAATCGAGAGGGTGTATTATGGATTATATTAAAATTGCCAACGAAATTGTAGAGGCGGTAGGCGGAAGCGGGAATGTCCTCTCTGTAACGCATTGCATGACGCGTCTTCGCTTTACGCTGAAGGATAAGAACCTTGCAAATGTAGAGGCAATCAAAAAAATAGAAGGCGTCCTTGGCAATACCTTTAGTGCCGGGCAGATGCAAATTATTCTGGGCAAGAACCTGCTTCCAACATTTGAAGAGATTGTGAAGAACAATCGCTTTGAAGTCGGTGAAACGGTAGACGAAAATCTGGACAATATTGATCCGGGCAAAGGAAACGAAGAGAAAAAGCCGAAGGATCTATTGAAAAAATTCGGTTCCGGAATATTGAATTATATCGTTTCTTCCATTACTCCAATGATTCCGGGCTTGATCGCGGGCGGCATGCTGAAGGTTTTCCTGCTGATTTTTTCCCTGATCTGGCCGTTTATTACGAAAACTCAAAGTTACCAACTGATCAATTTTCTTTCGACGGTTCCGTTTTATTTCATGCCGATTTTCGTCGCTTTCGGCGGGTCGAAAAAAATGGGCTCCACGCCTGTTTACGCCATGATTGTTGCCGCGGGGCTTATATATCCTGATTTTGTAGCTTTGGTCACGGCGGGCAAGCCGATTACTCTTTTTGGGATGCCTGTCATGCTGGTGAAATATTCCAGCTCGTTGTTGCCGGCGTTGCTTTCTACCTATGCCGTTGCAAAGCTGGAGAAGCTCTTCAATAAAATTATTCCGGGGATTTTCAAAGCCATATTTGTTGGAATGCTTACCATAACCGTAGGTATGGTATTGACTTTAGTCGTACTAGGGCCTCTCGGCACTTTTGTCGGCAATTATGTGGTCGCGTTTCTCCTTTGGCTCCAAACGGTAATTGGGCCGGTCGCCTTGGCGTTGGTTGCGGCAATCTTGCCTTATATGATTATGACTGGCATGCATAACCTTTTCAGCCCGGTTATGGTTCAGCTCCTTTCATCAACCGGGTACGACTCCCTTTTCCGGCCTGCGTTAATCCTTCATAATATGTCCGAGGGCGGAGCTTGCTTTGCTGTTGCGTTGAAGACAAAGAGTAAAGACCTACGCTCTGAAGCTGTGAGCTGTGGAATAGGCTGTATTTTTGCCGGTGTTACCGAACCTGCGATATATGGTATCACTCTCCGGCTGAAAAAGCCTCTTTTCGGAGTGTCGGCCGGCGGCGCTGCAGGAGGTCTGGTCGCAGGTGCTTTGGGTGCAAAGGCTTTTGTTATGGGATATTCGACCATTCTTGCGGTGCCTATATTTGAGAACACCATTACCGCAATTCTCCTTGGAATCGCGACTGCGATTGTAGTTTCCGGCGTGGTTACATATATTCTTGGATTTGAGGACATCAAAAAATAGCAGCCTTTGGGATAAAGCGATTCACCGGTTGCCAAAGTGCATTTAAGTCGTAATAACAGCTTAGATACGCAAAAACTCATACACCCAATATGGCGGGAAAGGATTTTATTTTGTTTAATTTGTTTTCAAGAGAAAAAAGGAGATATAAAGATTTCTTACCTTGCAATGCACTTTTGGCGGTTGCAGATGGTTATTTGGTTCCAATGGAAAAAGTCCCGGACGAAGTCTTTTCCCAGAAGATTTTGGGCGACGGAGTCGCGATTCAAATTTCCAGCCAGACGATTTGTTCCCCTGCCAACGGGATGATCGATACCCTGGCACCTCATGCCTTCGGGTTGGTATTGCCGAATAAGATTGAAGTCATGGTGCACATTGGGGTGGATACCGTTTCCATGGGGGGGAAAGGATTCAAAGTTCTGGCGGCTGAAAAGTCGCAGGTGAAACAAGGTGATCCGGTCATCCGGGTCGATAAAGACTTCCTGGAGAACAAAGGATTCAATCTCATTACTATGGTAGTAGTGACAGATGCGCGGGATTTTCAATTCCGATATTCCGCGGAAGGAACCGTTCAAGCGGGGAAAAGCGTGCTTGCCACTTACGAAAAATGCGTATAATGCCGTCTTCACACGTTGCGACAGTCCAGGCCTACCCGTTTATCGGAACGCACAGTAAAATGCTGTGCGTTCCGAAATGTTACAGGAGTTCACTTTAATATAATAAAGGAGGCGAGTGATGATGAAAGAATTTGAATATGTCATCAAAAATGAAAGTGGAATCCACGCAAGACCCGCAGGCCTTCTTGTCAAACAGGCACAGCGGTTTCAGTCACAGGTGACGGTTATGAGAGGTTCAAAAAATGCCGATGCGAAAAAATTGTTTCCTTTGATGGGCTTATGCATAAAAGGAGGAGATAAAGTTAAAGTCAAGGCCAATGGGCCGGACGAGACAGAAGCCATACAGGTCTTGGAAGACTTTTTCAAAAATAATCTTTGAATACCGAGGAAATAAGGATGTTTGTTTTAAGTGGGAAAAATGCCTGCGGCGGAATCGTATCCGGTAAAATCCTTTTTTATAGGAATGATTCGATTGAAATCCGCAAGTATCAGATTACAAATACCGGAAATGAAATTGCGCGGTATAAACAGGCGTCTGAAAGAGCTATCAGCGAACTTGAAGAACTATATGAACAAGCACTGCATGAAACCGGAGAGGCAGCTGCGCAAATTTTTCAGATCCATCAAATGATGCTGGAAGATGACGATTACCGCGATTCCGTTGAAGCGATCATCAGGACACAGAAGGTAAACGCCGAGTATGCCGTTCGGGTAACAAGCGAGAGCTTTGCAAAATTGTTTTCCAGCATGGACGACGATTACATGAAAGGCAGAGCCATGGATGTAAAGGATATTTCGGAGCGGTTGGTTGCTGCTTTATCCGGTATAGCGCAGAGATCCATTTCGTCTGACTCGCCCGTTATCCTTGCCGCAGATGATTTGGCACCCAGCGAAACGGTGCAGTTGGACAAAACCAAAATACTGGCATTTGTTATGAAAAACGGCTCAGTCAATTCCCATACGGCTATTCTCGCGCGGACCATGAATATTCCCGCAATCGTAGGAGTCGGCGAAGAGCTGCAGCCGGAATATGACGGCATGGATGCGATTGTTGACGGATTTACCGGAAAAGTCTACATTGAGCCGGACAAAGAGACTTCAGAAGCTTTCGAGAAAAAGCTCAGTCAGGAGAATGAAAAAAAGAAGCTGGTCGAGCAGTTTAAGGGAAAGGACAATATAACTCTGGATGGACGGCATATTGATATCTACGCCAATATCGGAAGCCCGGATGACCTTGGCAAAGTATTGTTAAATGACGCCGGAGGAATTGGTTTATTCCGAAGCGAATTTCTGTTTCTGAAAAATCAAACGTACCCCACCGAAGATGAGCAGTTTTCAGCCTACAAAGCGGCGGCAGAAAGTATGGGTGGAAAGCAGGTTGTTATTCGGACCTTGGACATCGGCGCGGATAAGCAGGTGAGTTATTTTAATTTACCCAAAGAAGAAAATCCTGCAATGGGGCTGCGGGCCATCCGCATCTGCCTGACGCAGGTTGACATTTTTAAAACGCAGCTGAGGGCTTTATATAGAGCTTCCGCATTCGGCAAAATAGCCATCATGTTCCCTATGATCACTTCAGTGGAGGAGATCGTAAAGATCAAAAGAATTGTGGATGAAGTCAAAAAAGAATTGAATGAAGGAAATTATGCTTATGACGGTGACGTACAGCTTGGCATTATGATTGAAACTCCTGCTGCCGCCATGATCAGCGATAAGCTTGCAAAGGAAGTGGATTTTTTCAGCATCGGCACGAATGATCTGACGCAATACTCCTTAGCGATGGACCGTCAGAATGAAAATCTGGGTGAATTTTTTAATCCACATCATTTGGCGGTCTTGCGCTTTATAAAAATGGCGATTGACAATGCCCACAAGAATGGGATCCGGGCGGGAATCTGCGGGGAACTTGGCGCCGATTTGGACCTGACAGAAATATTTCTGGCACTCGGTGTGGATGAGCTGTCTGTATCGCCCTCGATGATTTTGAGGCTTCGTAAAAAAATCAGAGAAACGGACACAACCCAGATTGATGATAAAATTCTGATTGATTTAGACATGAATTAGAAGATGAGGATGGAACTTTTCGCTGTCTGGTCTGCTCAATGTCCAGGGCAATAAACAGATCTATTTTCATTAGTCGCGGTCGATTGGTTAATAATAAATTTAAATCTGAAAAGCAGTTCTATCCTTAACGGCTCATTTGATTTTTGGAATACATAGTTTCAGCTTTAATTGGATTCGTTTTTGCCGTCATCGAAAAAACAGGCCCGCCGGGATTTATTCCCGGCGGGCCTGTTTTTTATGATGGCCGCTTTTTAAGGAGGGAGATAGGGCGGGGTAGCATTTAGCCAAATCCATAGGATCTACCGGTTTAGGTGTGGGAAAGAAGCGGCTGCGTTAAGTTTTATGGATCATACCTTCGGCGAATGATTTAAGCTGTGAAAGAGACTCGAATTTGACTCCGCTTTGTTCGATGGATTCCTGAACAATCGAAGGCAGAGAAGAAAAATACTGTTTCATATCCGGATCCGTAAATGGATTCTGTTCGTTTTGCATGGAGATCACCTCATGAAAAGTATCTGCCTTAATTTATCGATTATGCATTCGCGGAAAGAGCGGGAAGAGTCTCTCGGCCCAACCTATTGGCGTGTCGCTTTTAGTCGGAGGCAAAACCGGAAACGGCTGCGCTTTCAATCCTCCATTGGATTTTTGCCGAAATTCTTGAAAAATTCATCAATAAAGTAAAGCGAAGCGCCCGTAGCTACGGATTCAACTTTGTTTTTGCAGGGCAGTAAAAATTCATGGGCATTTTCTCCAAACGGATTTTTTGCATTGACTCGCTCACATAATAAATCCATATAGTCCTTCATGTAAGCGCCTACGTAACCGCCCAGGATGATCTTACAGCCGAACAGCATCCGGATATCATGCACTGCGATGGCGAGATAATCCAAATATTCATTCCACACCTTCTGAAGCATTTCATCCCCTTGTTTGAGTCGGAGGAAAAACAGGCCCAGGTCGTCGTTGGAGTAATTCGCCAGCCTTTCCGCGTTGCAGTACGCGTCAAAACACCCCCGCTGCCCGCAATAGCATGGCTTGCCGTTTGGAACCAGATTCATATGCCCGACTTCTCCGCTGTACAGTCCGTCTCCCATATATACTTTATCGTTCACAAGCACGGAACCGCCGATGCTGTTGCACAGGCTGATGTAAAATGCGTTGTGGATCTCGGGCGACATCCATATTTCGGAAAAGCCGGAAGCGTTGGAGTCATGGACCAGTTTGGTGGGATAAGGAATGTACTTTACAAAGTCTTTATTGCTTATGCCCGTATTGGAAATGACCCTGCCGTCGACGACAAGGCCCTGCTCTTCATTGATCAGGCCCGGCATGGCGATCCCTATTCCCAATAATTTCTGCCGGTCCAGATGGATGTTGTCAATCATGTTCTCTACAAGATTTCCCAATAAGATGAAATATTCGCCGTTGTTTCGGAAATCCCGCTTCAGGAAAATACGGTTGATGACATTGCCCATCAGGTCCATGACCACACCGTTAATGCTGTGCTTGGTTATATCCAACCCGATGGCGACCTTTGCATCGGCAATGTAGGAATAGGCGATCGGATTTCTGCCGCCTGATTTTGTCGACAGTTTCTGGTTGGAGCCGATCAGCTTGGCTTTGCATAAATACTCCAAATTCTGTGTGACTGTCGGCAGGCTCAGCTGCAGGTCGTAAGCAATATCCTGCTTTGTTGCAAAATTGTTCTCGCGTATGTAAAAATAGATTTTTTTCCTGTTGTTTTGTTTGATATCAACGATATTCATACGTCTTTTTTTCTCCCGTTTTTATTTCTTTCATAAAGCCGCCGGCGTTTTCGGGGGTGTGCTTCAAACCTGCGTAATGATTGCCTAAAACTCAAATGATTGATTCATATCAATTTTACTCCTTCTAAGAAAAAAGCCAACACTTGGGCGAATTTTATTTTCATGGCTAGACCTACGCAGCGAAGTTAGCTGTTCATCCTTTCAGCTTTCCGTGTTGGTGATACTTTTGCGCGTCGTACTCGTTTATTAGCATAGAAGAAAAATGATGTGCGATGTGGAGACTGATTCATGGGTGGTGTGAAAATCTTTGTTTATATGTAATAAAAATCTTGACAAAGGAAAAGGATAGCGTATAATATAAATACATTTTGTAAATAGTTTTTATAAAATGTATTATAGCACATCACCACAATATTATGCAACAAAAGGAGAAAAAACAATGAAGAACGATCTTTTTTCACTCGGTGGAAAAGTCGCGGTGGTAACCGGCGGCAATCAGGGGATTGGGAAAGTCGTTGCCGGGTTTATCGCAGATGCCGGGGCCGACGTCGTTATCATTGACTTAAACGATGCCACGAAAGTTGCGAGGGATATCGCCGAAGAATATGGAGTGCGGACGGCGGCGGTCGCCTGTGATGTTACAAAGCCTCAGGAAGTTGAAAAAGCGATAGAGGAAGCAGCCCGTAAAATGGGAACGCTGGACTTGCTGTTTAACAATGCGGGGATCTGTTTACATAAAGATGCGCTGGACTGCACCCCTCAGGACTGGCTGAAGGTCGTTGACGTCAATTTGAATGGGATCTTTTTTGTTGCGCAGGCCTTCGGAAAATATCTTGTCCGCAACGGCAAAAAAGGAAACATCGTGAATACGGCTTCGATGTCCGCCACCATTGTTAATATTCCGCAGGGCCAGGCGTCTTATAACTCGTCGAAGGCCGGCGTCGCGCATTTGACAAAATCCCTGGCCGTCGAATGGGCCGGGAAAGGGATACGCGTCAACTCGATCAGCCCGGGGTATATCATGACGGAAATGACCGGAAACGTCAGAAAGGATTGGCAGGAGCTCTGGGTAAACTCGATTCCGTTTAAACGGATGGGCAGACCGGAAGAGCTGGCTGGAGCGGTTATCTACTTCCTGTCCGATGCATCCACTTACACTTCCGGCTGCGATATGCTGATTGACGGATGCTTCACGGTTGTTTAAGATTGTCTGTATGAGCGCAAAGTTTTTGGGATTGCTGGATTAATGCTGCATCCGGCCTGCTGAATCAAAATCTTGCCAGGATGCGGCCGATCATATCCTTAATATTCGAGAAAAAGGGGTGATTTAAAAATTTGTTTTGTCTGAGGTTTATATTGGTTGGACTTCAGGCAGAAAGAATGCAGGCAGCAGTCTAAACATTTTGAAAATGAGAGTTTGGGAGGAAAAAAGATGAAGAAAAGGTGCTTAGCGATTTTACTGGCAGTAAGCATGGTGGTACCGCTTGCGGCGTGCAGTTCTCAGAATTCATCTTCCACAACGTCCGGCGCGGCAGCCAATACGGCTTCCACTGCGGAGACATCCGGCGGCGCCGCTGCGGCGAACGGCGGCAGCAACGAGATTTGGTATTCCACAAAAAACTCCACGGAAACGGTGCATGTCGCAATGGCGAAGGGCGTTACCGACGCCGCCAAGATGCTCGGCTATGACGGAAAAGTCACGGTAGCGGAATCGGATGCGGCCAAGCAAAACGACCAGATGAACAATCTGATCGACAATGTCAAGCCGAAGGCGATCATCCTGAATCCTTACGACAGCGACAGTGTCTCGGACGTCATTACAAAATGCAACAACGCAAAGATTCCGCTCGCCGTAATCGACAACCAGGCGAACAATGCGAATGTCGCAGTCTCCGTTTTGTTTGACAGCATTGCTTCCGGCAAGGCTGCGGCGGAGGAAGCGATCCGTTTGCTTACCCAAAAGTATGGCAAGCCCAAGGGTGTTGTAGTGGATCTGTACGGCGAAGTCGTTTCTCAGGTGTTTAAAGACAGGGCAAAAGGATTTGAAGACGAAATCAAGAAATATTCCGACATCAAGCTGATTTCCGTGCTCGGCGCGCCTCAGGCGGATGTGGCCACAAGCGCTTTGAACAACATTATAGCGGATTCAAAGTCCCGCAATGAGACGATCGACCTGATCAATACGCCGACCGACACCGCAACTCTCGGCGCGGTCGAAGCGCTGAAAACCAACGACATGTGGTATCCGATCGGAAACGACAAGCATGTTTTTGTTATCTCCCACGACGGCGCGTCGCAAATTCTTGACGATATCCGCGACAATTATGTGGATTCTGAAATCGTTATCGATGTCCTGGGCGTCGGCGGCATTGCCGCGGAAGTATTGAACGAGTATACGGTGAAGGGAAAAGAAATTCCCACATCCGGAACATTTGAACCCCGGGGGAAATACCTTAACAAAAAAGTTGAGTTCTCAAAGGGGAACTGCGGCCCGACGATCGTGCTGGCTCCTCTGAAAGTAACGAAGACGAATGCGGACGATCCGCTCATCTGGGGAAATGTCGTCAAATAGAAAAGCCCTGCGTTTCCCTTGATGTCCCTGGCAAGACCGAACAGTTTTCCAGAGCAGTGCAAGTGTATGGCGAGCGGTGGATAAATCCGGTACCCGGCTGGCCGAAACGGCGCTTTTAAAGGAAGCCCGGTGAGGAAGGTCAGCTGCGGGCCATTGGTTTGAGGTTTTACATAACGGCCAGCTCATTTAGGTGATGATTTGTTCTTGAAAATGCCTTTTTGAGTTGGCTGTTTTGTTATTGGATGAGTTGATACACGTTGGGAAACGGTTTTTATATGGAAAATGAGAAGGTGAAATAAGTTTGGATGATGATATTCTTCTTGACATAAAAAAGATATCGAAGTTTTTCGGGACCACCCAAGTTCTCAAGGACATCTCCATTCAAATAAAAAGTGGAAGGATCCATTCGTTTTTAGGACGGAACGGTGCCGGAAAATCCACATTGGTAAACATTATCGCGGGGGTATATCCCCAAACCTCCGGCGAAGTGTTTTTTGAGGGCGAAAATGTAACCTTACCGTGGCGGAAAACATATTTGTCGGCTTGCTGCCGAAGTCCAAGCGGGGAATGGTGGATTGGAAGGCGATGAACAAGGCCGCCGGAGAAGAACTGGCAGGGTATGGCCTGGACATTTCGCCGGCGGAAATGGTCCGCAATCTCAGGTCGATCGATGTAAGAAAACTGAACATCATTCGCGCGATGCACAAGGGCGCAAAGCTGATTATCCTGGATGAACCCACTACGGCGCTCACCAACAGGGAACGGGATGAGCTGTTTGCGTTTATCAGGAAGCTGAAAGAGGGAGGAATCGCTTTCATCTTCATTTCGCATTATCTGGGCGAGGTAAAAGAACTTTCGGACGAGATCACGGTACTGAGAGACGGATGTATGTATCCCGTGGAAAATCCAAAAGAAGTTACGGAGGAATACCTTTCAAGACTGGTTGCGGGCGAAAAAGTACAGCTGACGCAGAGACAGAACAAAACGGATTTTGAGGATGAGAACAAACTGTTTGAATGCAGGCATCTGACTGCCAAAGGGCTTGACGATGTGTCGGTTGATATTTATAGGGGAGAGATTCTGGGGATCATAGGTTTTCCAGGGTCCGGCGCGCGTGAGATGTGCCGCACTCTGTTTGGCGCCAACAAGCTCTCAAAGGGCGAAATATTGTATCTGGGAAAGAAATTGTCCATTAAAAGCCCCAAAGAGGCGATCCGAAACGGCTTAGCCTATGTTTCCTATGACAGGCAAAGGGAAGGCCTGATCCCTCAGTTTACGGTAAATTATAATATCGGCATGAGCGTGCTTCACAGCAAGCTGAAGAAACCGTTTGGGTTTATCAATATGAAAAAGGAGCGCGAGATATCGGATCATTATAAAGACGTACTCAACCTGAAGTGCAATGGGATCGATGACCCGATCAGCAGCCTGTCCGGCGGAAATCAACAAAAAGTGGTAGTAGGCCGTGCTTTGGCCGCGGAACCGAAGCTGCTGGTATTGGATGAGCCCACGATTGGAATCGACATTAAGAGCAGGGAAGAAATCATCGCCACCATCGACAAAATGACGCAGTCCGGCGTAAGCGTTCTGTACCTGACAAACGACTATGAAGAGCTGCTTCGGGTGGCGGACAGACTGATATTCTTCAAAGATTCGAAGATTGTGGCGCAGATGGACAATAAAGACCTGGACGTCGTTCGCGTTACGGAGATAAGGGATCATGCGAAAGGGGAAATTTAAGTGAAAGCAAATGGCCTTCAAAAAAGAAGCACTGTATTGGATATTTGCATGAATAATATCGTATGGATCCTGCTGGTTGTATCCATACTGATTATGGGAATGTTCCAGTCTTCGTTTTACTCATTCGGAATCTTATCGAACATTCTGGTTCAGGGCACGGTTTTAGGCATGCTGGCGCTTGCCGTGGCGATGGTAGTGCTGCTGGGAGACATCAATCTGTGTACGGTGGGAACAGCGGGATTTTCAGCGCTGATCGGTGTAATGGCAATGAAAAGGGGGTTCCCGATTCCTCTTTCCGTCCTTGTCATTCTCCTTGTAGGCGGCGCGGTCGGTTTTATCAACGGACTGATCGTGACCAGGCTGAAGGCGAATGCTTTCATTGAAACCCTTGCGATGAATCTGGTCCTGGAAGGTGCGCTGCTCGCCATTACAAACGGAACCACCATTTCGCAGCTGCCGGATTCCTATAAATACATAAGTCAGGGTAAGATCGGAATCTTTCCCGCCCTTCCGCTGGTCCTGTTCGGCATCTTCATCATCTTTTATTTTCTATGGAATAAGACTTCCTTTGGAAGAAGCGTGTTTGCGGTCGGAGGAAATTCGCTGAGCGCCTACATCGCCGGAATCAATGTGCGAACCGTCAAAGTCGGAGCGTATGTGCTTTCCGGTTTTCTGTCAGGGCTTGCGGGATACCTGCTTTCCGGATATATGGGCGCCGTGACGTCTTCCTTCGGAAGCTCTTATGAAAACCTGTGCATCGCGGCGGCGGTCATCGGCGGCGTCAGTCTGACCGGCGGCAAAGGCTCCATCGTGGGCGTCCTGGGGGGCACTTTACTGCTGACGGTGATTCAAGTCGGCCTTGCGATTCTGGGAATTCCTTCGACAATGATAACGCTGGCAGGCGGCGTGATGATTTTTGTCGCCGTCATTATCGACTCGATCCGCAATATCTACCAGACCGGGAGATAGAGGCCGGCCTGGATGGAGCAGGGATGGAGTCTCGGACTGTTTTACTCAAAGTGGCGCTGCAAAATTTCAAAAGTAATTCGAACATGATGGGCGGGGGAATAAGGATGAACTATTTGATCGGAACGGACATTGGAACTTCCGGCACAAAAACAATCGTGATGGATACGCGGGGAAACCTGATCGCATCCGACCTTGAGGAATATGATGTGTTGACTCCGCATGCTTTGTGGGCGGAACAGTGGCCGGACGTATGGGTGAGCGCAACGGAGCGTTCCATCCGCCGCGCCTTCGAGAAGGCGGCAATCAGGGCCGGAGAGGTAAAGGGCATCTGCGTCAGCGGGCTTTACGGGGGAAGCGGGATTCCGCTGGACCGTAATATGGAACCCGTGCGCCCGTGCCTCATCTGGATGGACCGCCGCGCGGGAAAGCAGCAGCAGTGGGTGCTGGAGCATATTGGAGCGCAAAAGATCCATGAGGTTTCCCATAACGGGACGGACCCCTATTACGGGTATACGAAAATCCTGTGGATAAAAGATAACGAACCGGAAAACTGGGCAAAAACGAAATTATTCTTACCGCCCAATGCTTATGTTATTTATAAGCTTACCGGAAAGGTGGCCGTTGATTACTCCTCCGCGGGAAACATCGGCGGAATTTTCGATGAGGAAAAGAGATGCTGGTCCACAGAGATGCTGGATGCCATGGGGATTCCACGCAGCATGATGCCGGAGCAAATCGTGGAATCGAGTGCGGTGGTGGGCGGTTTGACGGAATCGGCCGCCTCTAAGCTGGGGCTTTGCTCAGGGACGCCCGTCTGCGCGGGAGGGGTCGACTGCGTCGTCGCAACGCTCGGACTCGGGGTGTTTGAACCGGGCCGTTATGTTGCGGCAATCGGAACCAGCATGTGCGCCGCGCTGGTGCATGACCAGCCTCTTCACGCAAAAGGGCTGATTGAAATGCCTTATACCTTTGATTCAAAGCACCTGTCCTATTCCTTTGGCGGAGCGGCGACCGCCGGCGCGCTTGTGAAATGGTTCCGCGACAATTTCGCTCAAACGGAAAAACAGGCGGAAGAACAAGGCGGCGAAAGCGCCTATAAGGTTCTCGACCTTGAAGCGGAAAAGCTTAACCCGGGGAGCGGCGGGCTGATTGTTCTTCCCTATTTTATGGGCGAGCGCAGCCCCGTGTGGGATACAAATGCGCGCGGTCTTGTTCTGGGCCTGTCTCTCAATCATACAAGAGCCCATGTTTACCGTGCCTTTTTGGAAGCAATCGCCTATTCTCTGCGCCATTCGATGGAGAGTACGAACACAGACCTTGGCGATCAGATCATTGTGGCGGGCGGTGTGACGAGATCCCGAATCTGGAGGCAGATCATTGCCGATGTGACGGGGCATACGATTGTATGTCCTGCCAATGATGTCGAAGCGAATCTTGGCGATGTCATTCTCGCAGGCCTAGGTACCGGCTGTCTGACTTCCGACGAGGTAAAAAAATGGCAGACAATGGGGAAGGAGATTCCCTGCAACAAAGAGCGTCATGAAATTTACAACAAATACTATGCCGTTTATCGTTCGGTTTACGAGGACCTGAAAGGCGACATGGCTCGAATGGCGGCTTTCGACCAGTAAAAAGAACAGAGGGCAAAAGGAATCTCCCCGTCCGGCGGACACCGGACGGGGAGATTCCTTTCTATCCGATTGAAAAATTCCCCGGTATTGCCGGAGGAACCCGGCTGGCCGGGGAATTGATTTTGCACGATACTTGTCGTATTCCAATCCGGTTTCCCGGAAAATGGTCGGAATAAGAATTTTCAGTTTTGCTTTTTGTACAGATCGTCATAGTAGCTGATGCGGTCAACCTTAGGCTGGGAGCGGCCCCCGGAGAAATCAGAAGCCAGCCAGATGTCGGCAAGCTGCTTGGCGAGCTCCAGACCGATGACGCGCGCGCCCATGCATAGGATCTGCGCGTTGTTGCTCTTTCTTGCCCGCTCCGCCGAATAGCAGTCGTGGCACACCGCCGCGCGGATCCCCGGCACCTTGTTGGCGGAGATCGACATCCCGATCCCCGTGCCGCACATCAGGATGCCCCGGTCCGCTTCGCCGTCCGCGACGGCCTGGGCGACTTTTACGGCAATGTCCGGGTACAGGACCGGCCGGCCGTCATAAGTCCCTTTATCCACGATTTCATAGCCTTCCGAAATCAGGTACTCCTTGATCTTTTCCTTGAAGTCATACGCGGCTTCGTCGCTTCCAACGATCAGCTTCATAACAGCGCCTCGATTCCGTCCGCCATCGCTTTCAAAAGAATACAGCAGGATACCGCGCCCGCGTCCAGAACGCCCCGGGAGCGTTCGCCCAGCCGACTGGAACGGCCGAACCGGGCGACCAGATTTTTGGTGGAATTCATCCCGTCCTCCGCGGCTGTTTTCATTTTTTCAAGGGCCGCTTTGAACTCCTCGCCCTCCTGGGCGGATTTTTTCAGGGAATCGCCCGCGGGGCCGAGGGTATCCACCAGCGTCTTATCCCCGACCTGCGCCTGAACGATTTCCCGCAGCCCGGAGAGACCCTCTTCGACCATTCCGGAAAAATCACGGAGGGAAATCTCCGTCAGATCCCGGCCCCTTTCCGCCATACCCGCAAAAATCGTGCCGTAAATCGGCCCCATGGACCCGCCGATCTCCGTCATCAGAACCGTACTCAGTTCGTCCAGGCCCTCCGCAAAAGAAATGTCACGGTCCGCGATCCGCTGACCGAACAGGGTAAAGCCTTTATTCATATTCATTCCGTGATCGCCGTCCCCAATCAGGCCGTCGATGTCGCCGAGATACTTTTTATTTTCCTGAATCGCCTTGACCATCCCGAGAAGAATGCTTTTCCCCTCCGCATTTTGAAAGGTTGACATGTTTTTCCTCCCTTAACGCCAGCCGATGGATTCCCTGCCTGCCGCCTTCTTCCGCCCGCGGCCGGAGGGAATCGTGCGCGCCAAAAGTTTTTGGGTTAAAACTGCTTCAGGCCCACGGTATTGACTGGCAGATCCATCAGCGTTTTTAATTCGTCGTCCAGCTTCATCACCGACAGCGTCGCACCCATCATCTCCATGGAGGTAAAGTAGTTGCCGAC
This sequence comes from Caproiciproducens sp. NJN-50, assembly GCF_004103755.1. Taxonomy (NCBI): domain Bacteria; kingdom Bacillati; phylum Bacillota; class Clostridia; order Eubacteriales; family Acutalibacteraceae; genus Caproiciproducens; species Caproiciproducens sp. NJN-50. Next base: position 810,447 of record NZ_CP035283.1, read on the forward strand.
ATACGCGCGGTGGACCTTCAGCCCCTCGGCGTTCAGGATTTTTTCAATCTCGCCGTACAGGACGTAAAGCTCCATGACCGGGGTGGCGCCGAGGCCGGAGACCAGAACCGCCACTTCGTCGCCGGCTGTGAACGGATAATCCGGCAGAACGACTCCCGTCATGCGTTTCGCCATCTGCGAGGCCGTTTCCAGTTTGCAGACTTCGATTCCGGGCTCGCCGTGGTGGCCGATGCCGACTTCCATGGTCCCGTCTTCAATCGTGAAATTGGGGTGCCCGACGGCGGGAAGCGTGCAGGGGGTCAGCCCGATCCCAACGCTTCTGGTGTTGTCGATCGCCTTCTGCGCGGCCGCGATGACTTCCTCCAGCGACGCCCCGGTCGCCGCTTTCGCTCCCCCGGCCTTCCACATGAAAATCTCGCCCGCAACGCCGCGCCGTTTTTCCCTCTGATCCTTTGGAGCCGAGGCCACGTCGTCGTTCGCCACGACCGTTTTGACCTCAAGGCCCTCCTTCTTCGCCATTCTGACGGCCATTTTGACGTTCATGTTGTCTCCCGAATAATTGCCGTACAGGCAGGCGACGCCTTTCTTTCCATCCGCCGCGCGGAAGGCGTCCAGAAACGCGACCGCCGTCGGCGAAGAGCAGATTTCCCCGACCGCCACCGCGTCGACCATGTTTTTTCCGCAGTAGCCGATGAACGCGGGATCGTGCCCGGAGCCTCCGCCCGTCACGACGCCGACCCGGCCGCCCGTAAATCCCGCATACCGGATCGCCCTCCGATTCTCCGTCCCCGCGATCAGATCCGCATGCGCTTTCAGAAACCCTTCCAGTTCTTCGTTTACAATATCGTCGGGATTGTTTAAAATTCGCTGCATAGTGATCCCTCTTTGTTACTTAATCGTGTAGCCGCCGTCAACCAACAGGTTGTGGCCGGTTATCATTCCGGCCGCGCCGCTGCAAAGAAACGCGATGACCCCCGCAATCTCGTCTGTTTCGGCGAAACGGCCGGAGGGCATTTCTTTTTTCAGCGCATCGCCGACCGGACCTTCCCAGGCCTTTTTGCCGAGGGCCGTCATGACGACCGTGGGAGAGACGGCGTTGACGCGGATACCGTATTTGCCCCATTCGTATGCCAGTACTTTTGTCATGGCAATGATGCCGCCCTTGCTTGCGGCATAGGCAACGTGTTTGTCAAGGGCGATGACGCCGGCCTGTGAGGCCATGTTCACGATCGAGCCGGGCCGTTTCGCATCAATCAGGTATTTTCCGACGGCCTGTGCCATTTTGAAGGATGCCGAAAGGTTGATGCTGATGGTCTTTTCCCAGTAATCATCACTGAGGGTTTCCGCCTTTTCCAGCGCGACGATTCCGGCACAGTTGACCAGAATATCGATTGCGCCGAATTCCGTGACTGCCTTTGCAACAACGGCCGCCCGGTACTTCGCGTCCGTAATGTCTCCGGCAATGCCGATGCAGTTTCTGCCTGTTTTTTCGGCAATTTCATTCACATCCGGATTCAGGTCCGCCAGAACGCAGTTCACGCCTTTTTTTGCCAGAAACTGCGCGGTCGCGTTCCCGATTCCTGCCGCTCCGCCGGTAATGACGGCCGTCTGGCCCTCCAGAGAATAATTGACATCCGCTCCGCTGTATTTCAGCATGGTAATACCTCCATTGATCAGATTGCACCGCAGCGCGGGTAGCTGCAGGGAACAGCCTGCAGTTACGGCCGCTGTGATGCATTGGATATGATTTCGAATTCCCGCTATTGTTCAGGAAGATATCTCACTGTGTTCTCTTAAAGTAATCGGCGACATTGTCCTGGGTCACTTTTTCAAAGTCGATCCAGTATTCCTTCTCAACGGTTTCGCCCTTCACCTTCTGAACGGCCACATCCAATGCCTTGGTACCCTGCCCGGCGCCGTCCTGGAAGATCGTTGCGATCAGGGTTCCGCTTTGTACCGCTTTCAATCCGTCCGTAATCCCGTCGACGCCGATGCAGGGGATCGTCTTGTCCTTGGATTTAACTGCTTGCATCGCGCCTAGGGCCATCTCGTCGTTTTCACCGACAATCGCGTCGATCTTATCGAAGGACTGCAGCCAGTTCTCCATAACCGTCATCGCTTCCGAACGGGACCAGTTCGCGGTTTTTTCCGCGAGGATTTTGATATCCGGGTATTTTCCCAGAATGTCTTTAATCCCTTTGCTGCGCTCGAGCTGAGCGGACTGCCCGAGGGGTCCGTCGAGGACGACGATATTACCTTTTCCGCCGATCTTGTCCGCGATTGCCTGCATCTCAAGCTGGCCGGCGTATTCGTCTTTTGAGCCGACGTAGCTGGTGAGCTTGTCGCTGTCGACACGGGTGTTGACGCCGATGACCGGTATGTTTTTCGCCACCGCCTTATCGACGCAGACCGCACAGGCCTTTGCATCCTGCGGATTGAGGATAATCGCGTCCACTCCGTCGGAAATCATGGTTTCCACCTGGTTGATCTGGGTGTTCGGGTCGTAGTTGCCGTCGTAGATTTTCAGTTCGACGCCCAATTTTTCCGCTTCTTTTTTGGCTGCATTTGAAAGACGGACCGTGAATTCGTTCTTGAGGCTGTACAGTGTCATACCAACGACAATCTTTTTATTGCCTGTGGCGTTGGAAGTTTCCGCTGCCGAATTGGCGGCGGATGCGCCTGAGGCCGCGGGTGCGCTGGATGAAGTGCCGGAAGAACAGGCCGCCGTTGTCAGGGCCATTGTCCCCGTCAGGATGAGCGCCAGTAGTTTGTTTACCCTTTTCAAATAACTCACTCCTTATAAATTTGTAATGCGTAAAGCCGGCAATCGGCTTTATTCTTTAGAACTGTTGACGCTGTCCACGATAACGGCGGCAACGATGATAATACCTTTGATAATCAGCTGCCAGTAGGAGGAGACCGCCAGCATATCCAGCCCGTTATTCAGGACCGCGATGACCATCACGCCGACAATGGTCCCCCAAAGCCTGCCCTTGCCGCCCGAAAGGCTTGTGCCGCCCATTACGACCGCCGCAATGGCGTCCGTTTCATAGTTCTGGCCGGCCTGTGCGAGTCCGGACGATACGCGCGATGTCAGGACCACACCGGCAAGCCCGGCCAAAACCCCTGAGAGCATATATACGGACCAGATAATATACCTCACGTTAATGCCGGAGACTTTCGCCGCACTGATATTGCCGCCCACGCCGAATACGTACCTGCCGTACTTTATCCGGTACAGAAGGAGGTAGCAGATGAGAAACGCCGCCGCCACGATAAAAACCGGGATCGGAACGATGCCGACGTTCCCTCCGCCAATCTGCAGAAAGTCGTCTCCCAGCCCCGGAACCGGCTGTGCGTCGCTGGCCAGATAGGTGATGCCTCTTGCGACGCTCAGCATGCCGAGCGTCGCAACAAACGCGGGGACGTTCAAGAACGAGATGACAATGCCGTTGATACTGCCGAGGAGAAGCCCGATCCCGAGCCCCACCAGCACGGGAACAAACCACGGAAGCGCGTGGTTCTGGGCGACCAAAGCGGCAAAAATACCGGAGGCGCCCAGAATGGAGCCCACCGAAAGATCAATGCCGGCCGTTAAAACGACGAAGGTCATTCCCAGGGCAAGCAGCCCGTTGATAGAAGCCTGACGCATGATGTTGAAGACATTGTCGATGTCCAAGAACTTCGGCTTGATGACGCCGAAAATCAGAATAAGCGTCAGCAGGCCGATCAATGTCGCAAAGTTCATCAGGTAATACTGCATAGTCAAACTGCGCCTTTTTTGTAACCTTTCCATTTGATTCATTACCCCGTTTCGAAAAATATTACAGCTTAGATACGGCAAGGCGCATGATCGATTCCTGATTGAATTCACCGCGTATCAATTCGCCTGCGAGCGTGCGGTTGCTGAACACCATAATCCGGTCCGACATCCCCATAACCTCCGGCATTTCGGAAGACACCATGATGATTGCATTGCCCTTCGAGACGAAATCGCCCATCAGTTTGTAGATTTCCGTTTTTGCTCCGACGTCGATTCCTCTCGTGGGTTCATCCAGAATCAAAAGCTTCGGCGCTTTAATCAACCATTTTGCCAGCACGACTTTCTGCTGATTGCCGCCGGAAAGGGAGAGTACCTTTTGCTTCGGAGAGGAGGTCTTAATCCTTAACGACTCGATTTGTTTATCGATGGTTTCCGCCTCGCGTTTCCGGTTGACGAACCCGCGGCTGGTGAACATTTTCATGGAAGCGAGCGAAATGTTCTGCAGGACGCTCATCTGCGGAATGATTCCTTCGCCCTTTCGGTCTTCCGTTACGTAGGCAAGTCCGCACTTGATCGCGTCGATCGGTTTGTGCGGATGGATGCGTTTGCCGTTCAGAATGATTTCCCCCGTATCCGCGGGCGTGATACCGAACAGCGCCTTCATCACTTCGGTTCTTCCCGCGCCGACCAGCCCCGCAATTCCCAGAATTTCCCCTGCTTTTACCTCGAAGCTGATATCAGAAAACTGATTTTCCAGAGAAAGGTTCTTGACTTCCAGAATCTTGTCGCCGATGGGTACCGGCATTTTGGGGTAGTAATCGTCCAGCTTTCTGCCGACCATGCTGGTAATCAAGACATCCGCCGTAATATCAGCGGTTTTCCATGTGTTCACAAAGACGCCGTCTCTCAGCACTGTAACCGTGTCCGAAATTTTAATGACCTCGTCGATCTTATGTGAGATATAGATAATGCCTTTTCCATCCTTTTTCAGGTTTTCTATGATCTCAAACAGGTTTTCCGCATCCTTATCCGTAATGGCGGAAGTGGGTTCGTCCATCACGATGATTTCTGCATTCCGAGAGACGACCTTCGCAATTTCGATCAGCTGCTGATCGGCGACTTTCAATTTTTTCATCTTTGATTTTGGGTCGATATGGATATGAAGGCCGTTTAGTATCTCTTTTGTTTCTGAAAACATTCTGTCGTAGTCCAGAAAGTGATTCCTGCAATATTCCCGGCCGAAAAAGATATTTTCCGCCACGGTCAATTCCGGTATTGGCGACAGCTCCTGATGGATCATTGCGATTCCGCTGTTCTGTGCTTCAAAAGGAGAGCTGATCTCCACCCGGCTGCCGTGTACCGTAATTTCTCCCTCGTCGCATTTATGTATGCCACATAAAATATTCATGAGCGTTGATTTTCCGGCGCCGTTTTCTCCCATCAGTGCATGAACGGAACCTTTTTCCAGGACCAGGTTTACACCCTCCAGAACGCTTACGCCGTTAAAACTTTTTTTGATGTTTTTCATCTCCAGCAGGCTCACGAATAGGCACCTCTCCTTCTATTATTTTCACGCAGCATATTTCCGCAAGCGGGATGCGCTTCTTTCAGTTTTTATTATACTTGAAATGATTTGTAAAAATAGGTTTAATTTTTTTAAAAACGGTATGATTTTTCATGTACTTTTTCTATAATTGCCTATCCGAACCAATGATTGCGTATTTAGTATTAAGGTGAAGAAAATACAAAGCAATGAAAGTGATAGAGATTTATGGTGAAACATTTTTGGGAAGGTTTCCGAAAAAGAAGTATTGTGTGGCAGGTGACGGTCGTCTTTTCTTTGATTACGCTGATTCCCTCTATCGCCATCACAATTTCCTATTTTCACATTATTCAGAATTCCATTTTGGAGGAATCTCAGAAAAACCTGAAACAGTATCTGAAAAAAATGAGTTCCAATATGTCTGCAAACATTAACATCGCGAATTACACGTTCAAGGATCTGAACTTCAGCCAGGAATTCACCTATTATCTCGACCCGGGCAATCTTCTGAGCAACCGTGAAAAGAACCATTATATAAACAGCATTCAAGTCGAATTGTTAAATATTCATAACATGTATCCGAATAAATTCAGCAGTATCCTTATTTATTCGAAAAACAAACAGATTTCGCAGATCGGCGGGTGGTCCTACCCCTTGGAATCCCTGTATAAAACGGATTATTACCATGAGATTACGGACAATAGCGGCGATATTATTTACGGGAATATCCGGATTTACGACAATGCATACGGGAACCTGGCAAAGTACCCAAATCTGGAAAATGAAAAAGAACAGGTGCTTCCTGTTTACAATAAGATTTACAATATCAGCACCGGCGAATTCATAGGAATGGTGGAATTGGATATTTCGCTGAAAAGGCTAATTGATATCGAGTCACTTGCCACGGAAAATCCGTCGATCACCTATATGCTGTTTAACGATAAAAATAAGCTCTTATATTCCAACAATAAAATTGACCCCAAAGACTGCAGCTCTCTGTCTTTTCCGGGTAACTCCGGCCTCAGCAATGAGGTCCTGAATCATACGAATTACATGGTCGCTTATGATAGAGATGCCGAAACCGGCCTGATGCGCGTGGTTGTCATAAACGAAAAGGAGGTTTATTCAACCTCAAAAGGCATAAAATTAGCGCTTGTACTGATCGCCGTCATCTGCCTGATCTGCATTATTTTGCTGACGAGCCTGACCGCGCATATCATGTTTCGCAGGCTGAAAGATATGATGAAAATGATTTCACAAATCGAATCCGGAAAATTTGACGTGCGGATTGAAACCTGCGGCTTTAAAGAAATTTCCTCAATTGCGGAAAGCTTTAACCATATGGCGAAAACCCTGCAAACGACGATTCAGTCCATGATCGAAAGGGAAAAGGCACAGAAGGAGGCTGAACTTTACGCGCTGCAGGTACAGATTAATCCCCATTTTCTATATAACACTTTGGACAGTATGAGAATGAAGTGCGAGATCGATTCCAATTACCAGATGGCGAACAGCATTCAGATCTTGGGAAGCCTGCTGCACTACAGCCTGAACTGGGAATCGAAAAGTGTTCCGCTTAAGGAAGAAATGCAAAATGTCCGCAATTACATTCAGATTATGAGAATGCGGTTTCGAAATAAATTCCAATATGAAATAGAATGCGAGCCGGGCTGCATGGAAAATTTAGTTCCCAAATTCATCCTTCAGCCGCTCGTGGAAAATTGTTTCAGCCACGCTTTTTCGGACATGAACCCTCCCTGGAACATTCTGGTGAAGGCTGTGGGAAACGAAAATCGGCTGATTATTAAAATTATCGACAACGGAATAGGAATCGAGCCCTGCAGGCTTGCGCAGATCAACGAATTCCTGAACGGCGATCAACCGAATATCGGGAACCGGAAATCCCGGCATTCTATCGGGATCGCAAACGTCAGGCAACGGATCGAGCTTTTATGTAAGGAAGGGAGCAAGCTCACGATCAGCTCGGAATTAGGCCGCGGCACGCAGATTACAATCATAATTATTCTTGAAGAAAAGGTTGATTGATTATGATTACGATTTTAATAGCTGATGATGAAGAACTCATCCGAAAAGGCCTCATTTCGATTTTAACGAAAGCGATTAAAACCGATGTCACGTATCTGGAAGCGGAAAACGGTCTGGAGGCCCTGAAGATCTGCAGGGAACAGTACCCAGAGATTATTGTCAGCGATATCCGTATGCCGTTCTGCAGCGGATTAAAATTTATTGAAAAGGTTAAGGGGTTCGGGTATTCTCCGACTTTCATCATCATCTCAGGCTACAGTGAATTTGAATATGCGAAACAGGCAATAAAATGCGGGGTAAAGGAATATGTTCTGAAACCGATCCAAAAAAAACAGTTCGTTCGTTTAATTAAATCCTGCATCGATGAAATAATGAAAAAGAAAGCCGCGATGCATGACGAGTTTGTAAACACCCGGACCAACGTCAAAACGATCAAAGCGATCAGGAAAAAACTTTTGATTGATTTGCTGAATTGCAATGATGAAAAAAAGATCCATGATATTAACAATATCGAAACCTACGAATTCTCATTGGATCGCGGATTCTCGTTGTGCTGCGTGATTCAATACAAGATCGACAAGGGCAATCTCGATTATATCGATCTTGCAATCATAAATATTATTGAAGAAATTTTGGGCCGGGAAAACCTTTTGCGAAACGCGACGATAGAAACCTATTCCAACGGCCAGATTGTCCTTGTTTTTGAGGAGTGCAATCAGGAAACGATGCTGAATTCCATCGTTTCCGCCATTTCAAAAGCTTTTCATTTGATAGAAATCTATCTGAAGATTGATGTTTTTGCCGGAATCGGCGATATTCAGTTTGGCTCTAATCGGTTGTACAAATCGTTTTGCCATGCCTGTGAGGCTGCAAATTGCAAGCTTTATCAGCTGGGAAACAGCATTCAGCGATATGCGAAAGAAAGTTCCGCGGAAGACGATTCTCTCCATTTTGAAACGACTCTGCTCAGTCCGGATGATCTGGACCCGGTGGAAATTATTCATCTGTTCGATCCTATCATTCGCAGAACACCTTCTATTCAGTCGGTGAATGCCGTCGAAAAGAGCTACCGGAACTTGATGGAAACCGTACGGGAACAGTTTGGAAAATATGGTGCCGGCGCGGACCAGGATCTGCCTGAGCCAACCCCTTTCTGTAATTATTGGAGTTTCATTCAGATGAAGCATGGGATGGAAAGTTATCTCACCCAGGTCAGGGCATTAATAAATAAATCAAGCTCTGATGGTCCGAACAATAAATTGATTCAGTGCATGATCCAATATATCAGGGACAGTGCTTTCGACGACATCAATCTTAACTCCGTAGCAAGTCATTTTTCTTACACGCCTGCCTATATCAGTTTTCTATTCAAGAAACAGATCGGCGTCGGTTTTAATGAATTTGTAACAAAGACCAAAATGGAAATGGCAAAGAACATGCTGAAGAATACGGAAATCCCGATCGGTGAAATCAGCAGATTGTGCGGATACGGAAATTCCAAATATTTCGCCACAAGTTTTAAAAAAAGCTTCGGGATGAGCCCTTCCGTCTTTCGGCAGAATTAGAAGTTCCTAAAATATTATATTTTTCATGGTTATTTAGTTATTGTCAAAATGATTTAATTGAAAAGCATAAAAAAGCCGCATAAATACCGAACTTTCAGCATTCATGCGGCTGTCTGACGCAGCTTTAACGCAATCATTATGGATTCCATGTCGCAAATCAATCTGAATAGCAATAAACAAAGACCACGGTCCGTCTGGATGCAATGGATCGGGCGGCAGGACAAACAGCTTGAAAGCCTCGACAAAAGGCTTGCCACGGGTATTGCCGGAGCAATCTCAGGCATGATCTTTGTTAAATGGATGAGTAGCGATAGAAGAAGCAGTACAACGCATCAACGTGCAATTTTTAGAAATTATATAACATCTATGACACTGACGAGAAAAACCGCAAAGCTTAGTGCTCATGCGGCTTTTTGGGAAGTTCGGTTATAAAAGATGCAGGCAAAAGGAATGTGCCCCTTAACTGCTTTGGGATTGCGGTTTTTCATATCATAGGGGCAGCATACTTTCAACCGCTGTCCGCTTGTCAAACAGGACACAGCCGCCGGTGTGTCCTTCCGTTTGGATGCCGCTTTGTCGGATTCTCTGGAACAGTGCGGAGTCGAGCGCCTGCCTGATGCTTCCGACTTTGAGATTTGTATCGGTATACGGCGAGAACGGGCATGGCTCCGCCCCGCCGAAAGGGTTGATATGGAAGAAACCCCGCCCGGCGGCCAGACATCCTCCCATTTGTTTTTCGTCGCCGGGGAAGGAAATAAACATGATATCCGTAAAGCGCATGCGAAGCGTCTCCTGGCGTTCGGCCAGGACCCTGTGTTCTTCTTCCCCGGGTTCCAGCCCCCTGTTGCCATCGACAGGCACATATTCCACAAACACAACCACATTGCATCCTTTTTCCCGAAGTCCCGCAATAAACCCTTCGTTTGTCACGGCAGGCAGGTTCTCTTTGGTTACCGTGATGGAGACACCGTAAAAGATGCCGCGGCGTTTCATCTCATCCATCGCCCGCGCGATCAGCCGGAAGGTCCCTTCCCCGCGCCTGCTGTCTGTCTGAAGGCGATCGCCCTCGATACTGACAATCGGATACAGATTCCGATTGCGGTCAAATTGCCCGAGCGCTTTCTCGGTGAACAGCGTCCCGTTCGTGAAAACGGGAAAAATCAATCCGCGCGTCTTCGCCGCCTTGTCGAGAACCTCGGGCCTTTCCAGAGGTTCCCCGCCCGCCAGCAGAATGAAAGATACGCCAAGCGTTTCGGCCTCCGCGAAGAGCTCCCCCCACCGCGCCGCACTCAGCTCCTCGGCTGCCGCCGCATCTGCACAGACGTGGTTCGCCCGGGCGTAACACCCTGCGCAATGTAAATTGCATCGGGTCGCAATGCTTGCAATCAAAAAAGGGGGAATCGGGTCGCCCTCCCGTTCCGACTGAAGGCGTCTTTCGGCGGCTTTTCCTTGTAATATCATGGCCCGAATCAGAAAACTGCTTTCCCTTGCATTGGTAAGGGAACAACGCAGGGCCTGCCGAAAAATCCTGTCGATAGAGATGTTGAGATATTCCGTCAGATTCACGATTTCTTTACCTCCGGCAAAAAGAGTTCCAGTTCCCAGTCAATCAGCCAATTGGATGCGTTTTCGTCCGACAGGTTCATGCCTACGTAGCGCAGGAATGCATCAGAGCGGTAAAATGCCAGCTGCAAAAAGGAGATCATTTCGTAGGCGATGACGCGGCATTCCATGTCACTCCGGCGATTCCCGAAATGCTCCCGGATTTCGGGAAACACATACAGGGGCAGGCTGATCTCATCCTCCAGCAGAAGGTGGGGCACGTAGATTTTGGTGTATCGCTGGTATTTCAAAACGACCCGGCAGATTTGTTTGAGGATTTGCCGCAGCCGTTCTTTGGGTGGGTCGGATGGATTGGGAGGCATTTGAAAGATTTTTGCCGCCTCGTCAAGAATTTTTTCAACGGCCTGGGATTCCAAGTCTTTCTTGGACCTAAAGTAGTAATTAATCATGGCGGTGTTCACGCCGGCACAGGCAGCTATTTGACGTGACGTGATTGCCTCCGGCCGATCGGACTTTTTCAGAAGCTCCACGGTCGCATTCAGCAGAGCCTCTTTTTTGTTTTCTTCCACAGATTTTCATCCTTTATTAAACGCGTATTAAACATGTTTAATTATACGCTTTCTAACTTTTTTGTCAATGGAATCGCGAAAATATTCTGCTCGCTTAAGGCACCTGAGTTCGGAAGCGTCTGGACCTGGTCTGGTGCGCGGTGTTATATACGGCGTATCTTAAAATCTGGCATAAAAAAGACAAACCCACTTTTAACTATCGTTAAAAATAGGTTTGTCTAGTTTGGCAAAGGACACGAGTTTGATACAAAATGCACCCACCCCCGGACTTCCGTTTGAGGTGTGTGCATTTTTGACTTGTTTCCGTTTGTTTTGTGCGTTTTCCATTTGTCGAGTGAACACACCCCTGTACATTTAGTGTTTGCTGTATGATGTGATTAATAATTGCTCATTGCGGGATTATCGCCTTCGAAAATAGCGGGCTTACCAATATTTCACTGCATCAGCTTAGGAAACACTTTATTTTGATACCATCCACTTTTTTACCCCTTGCGCAGTTTCTTCCCCAACTTTACAACCTCGTACCAAAACACTGCGATAACTGCAATAATAACAGCCTTTAATAACAGAGAAGCAGAAAGTGGCGCCAACTTTAATAAGCCATTGAGTGGCGAATACAAAACAATGCCAAGCATAGCCAGTGTACCAAGGTTAACTGCCCACATCACTTTGTCTTTCACAAGGCGCTTTATCGACTGAAAAGCAAAATCGTGATCAGAACTATTGACTTGTACAAGAAACAAGTTGGACAGCATGATAATTGCAAGCCCCATTGCCCGGGCAACTGGTGCATTATCAACATTTCCATCGAGGATTACGTAATACGTTCCAAAAGAGGCCGCAAAAATGATAAGTCCCTGCAAAATGCTTTTGGCTAGAGTTTTTGCGGTCAACAGTTTTTCTTTTGGATTTCGAGGGCTGCGCTCCATAATGTCTGCTTCGGCAGGCTGACGCTCCAGTACAATCGAGCAGGTAGGGTCAATGAGTAGCTCGAGCAAAACAACGTGGAGAGGAAGTAAAAGCAGTGCTGAAGGGGCAATGCCAAGGATTGGTGCAAGTAAGGAGGCAAAGGCAATGGGAATGTGAATAGTGAATACATAGCCTACAGCTTTGCGAATGTTATCATAAATACGGCGACCGTCTTTTACCGTTTCTACAATAGTAGTAAAATTGTCGTCCATTAAAATAAGGTCTGCTGCTTCACGGGAAACTTCGCTGCCGCGTTTACCCATTGCAATGCCAATATCGGCATATTTGAGAGCGGGTGCATCGTTCACGCCATCACCGGTCATCGCGACAATTTCACCGTTATCTTTTAATGCTTTTACAATACGCATTTTATGTTCAGGAATGACACGAGAAAAAATGCTGACATCCTTCACTTTTTCACGCAGTTCTTCATCGGTCATTTCGTTTAGCATATCGCCAGTAATGATATGGTCGCTGTTTTGCATACCGATTTTCTTTGCGATGGATGCAGCGGTGATGCCATTATCTCCTGTAATCATAACAACACGAATACCGGCCTTGTTGCAAACGGCAATATCTGCTTTTACACTTTCACGAGGTGGATCGGCAAGCCCGATCAGTCCGCAGAGTGTTAAACGGCAGTCTGTAATCTGAGCAGGAACTTCAGCTTCACTTTGTGGTTTTGCAGTGGCAACTGCAATTACACGCAAGCCTTGCTTTGACATTTCGGTGATCTTCTGTTCTGCTACTTGCTTCTCTAAATTTGTAAGCTCACAAATGGCCAAAATACGTTCAGGAGAACCTTTTGCTGCAATAGTTATTCCGTCATCCCTGCGCCAAATATGTCCCATCATTTTCAACTCATTTGTGAAGGCATATTCGCGAATCATCTCTCCGCCAAAAAGATATTCATTTGAAAACCCAAGGATTTTACAATGCTTGAGCATTGCCTTTTCCATGGGGTCATAGGCATCGGTCTCACAGCCCATACCCATTACTTCACAAAGTGCTTTGGTGTTGCCATCAGTAGCCCACGTATCCTGCACGGTCATCTGATTCATCGTGATGGTACCTGTTTTATCTACGCATAGCACAGATACGGCGCCAAGCGTTTCCACTGAAGGCAGCTTGCGCACCAGTGACTGCTTTTTGGCAAGCCGCCAAGCTCCCATTGATAAAAATACCGTGAGGATGACAGGAAACTCTTCTGGAATCATTGCCATGGCAAGGGTTATGCCCGACAAAATGCTCTCAATCAGCCTGTCGCCAAAGCTGTGGTCAGGAATATTCAGCCATGTGAATATTCCCACAAGGGCAAACAAGACTGCAGCAATTCCTGCGCATAGTTTAACAAGACTTCCGGTTTGCTTTTGTAGGGGTGTGGGTTCCTCCGGTGCGGATGCAACATTGACTCCGATTTTTCCATACTCAGTGGTGTTGCCAATTTTATCTACCAGTACCGTTGCTGTGCCCTGTGTAACCAGCGTGCCGGCATAACAATAATCACGCCGCCAATAGTCGCTTGTTGACTCTGCACTCTCAGTGTTGATTTTCCACACACCTTCCGCTTCGCCGGTCAACGAAGATTCATCGACACACAGGTCGTTACATTTTATTACAACTCCATCTGCCGGGATCTTGACGCCCTCATAAATCATCATTAAGTCACCGGGCACAAGGTCGGCACTAGCAATAGTCCGCTCCTTTCCATTACGAATAACAGTGATATGCGGGGCAGATAAATCTTTCAGGGCATTTAAGGTTTTATCGGTTTTCCATTCTTGAATTACATCAATGCTGATTATGCCCACCACAAAAACCAGCATAATTGCACCATCTCTGGGCTCTCCCAGAATAAAATAAATGGTTGCGGCGACAATGAGCAGTAAAAACATTGGTTCACAGATAATATGCAGAAGTTTTTTGAAAAAGCTCTCTTTCTTCTGTGTGGTCAATTCGTTTTTACCATATTGCTCCTGCAATCGTTTTGCTTCGGTGGCAGTTAAGCCAGCCATGTTTTGCTTTTTGTCTGTCATAAAAGTTACCTCCGTTTTAGCCTTTCGGCAATCGTTTGATAGCTCTATGGCACTCCATTTCGGGGTCATGTGTTCCATTGGGGGTATAAAAAAGCACGCCTATGGAACATACTACTGTCCCACAGATGTGCTCAAATTGCAATCTGTTGCCGCTCATTGGGCGACCCGGCCCCACACCCTTGCGGGCATCGCCTGCTCAGTTTGTACTGTTGATCTCGCATTCATGCTGAATGTAATGCAGTGCAAAGAGATTCTGTATATTATATGCTGGAGATGCATGTTTGTCAAGCGCTTATAAAAATTTGTTATGATAACGGTTGTTGTTTTACAATCTCACTTCCGACCTTAAATTTGAAGCATAGTCTTACCGTCTCGGTAAACCGGCTGTGTCAAGGAGTGTAATCCAATGCGCATTGCGTGCTTTTGATTCCGTTTCATGGCAATTCTTCTGTGCTACGGCATAGGTTATTTTTTCTCAAGATGGATGTTTCTTTTGCAATACCCTTTCCGGATTTCTCTGCCTTTCTTATTTACGATTGTCCTACCCGAGAGAAGTAAAGCTCGCAATTCACCATCGAATGAAAATGTTTTCAAACACATTGACAAAGCTTGATTTGACGCATATAATAATGATATATCGAATATTCTTGATATGAGGTGAAGAATTGGTAGCGGCTTATGAGGAACACGCAAAGGTGTTCAAAGCATTTTGCGATGAAAAACGTCTGAGGATACTCGGGCTTCTGCGCGGCGGCGAAAAATGCGCCTGCGTTTTGTTGGAGCAGCTGGACTTGGGACAATCGGGGCTTTCCTACCACATGAAAATTCTGGTTGAGTCAGGCATTGTGGAGAGTCGGCAGGAAGGCAAATGGACGCATTACAAAATTAGTGAAAAAGGCAGTGCTAATGCCTGTGCTCTATTAAAGAAACTGACAACGCCGGACTTGGTTAGAGAAGAAGGTAATTGTTGCGAAAGATAAAAGCCATCTGAAGGATGGCTTTTAACAGGCACAATACATCAAAATTTATTGATATGATTGTCCTATTTTGAAAGTGAGGTTCATTGGTGTGCAGCTATTAAAAGCAATCTGGGATTTCTTTCAAGGCCAAATACTTGGAATGAAGTGGTTGAATAGTATCATCGGCAACGGTTTATCGGCCTTGGGACTGGACCTAAACAACCGCTGGATTGGGAGCATTCAATTTTTTATTTATGACGTTATAAAGATTGTACTTCTTTTATGCTTCCTAATTTTTATTATTAGCTATATTCAGAGCTATTTTCCTCCTGAGCGAAGCAAGAAGATATTGGGTCGTTTTCATGGGATTGGGGCGAACTCGGCGGCGGCGCTGCTCGGGACGGTGACACCGTTCTGTTCATGTTCATCAATACCGCTTTTCATAGGTTTTACATCTGCAGGTCTGCCTTTGGGAGTAACTTTTTCATTTCTTATATCCTCTCCGATGGTAGACCTTGGCTCCCTTGTCCTTTTGATGAGTATCTTTGGCGCAAAGGTAGCTAGCTTTCATCGGAAAGAGGGCTGATCGTGAGTTTACTCATCGACAGCCACCTCCGTATATTTCATCGTGACACCGTCACGGATAACAGAGACGGCATCGGCGCTGGCGACTTGCTCGATATACCGCTTTACAATGACATCGCAGTATTTTTCATCAAGCTCAATAGTGAAACAAATCCTGTCGGATTGCTCACAGGCGATGAGTGTAGAACCGCTGCCGCCGAAAGGGTCGAGCACGATGCAGTTTGTTAGACTGCTATTCATGATCGGATATGCCAGCAACGCAATCGGCTTCATGGTCGGATGGTCAGCGTTTTTCTTTGACTTTTCGAACTCCCAAATGGTGGTCTGCTTGCGGTCTGTGTACCAGTTGTGCTTACCTTTTTTCTTCCAGCCGAACAACACAGGCTCGTGCTGCCACTGGTATGGGGAGCGCCCAAGCACCAGCGACGGCTTTTTCCAGATGCAGCACCCGGAAAGCTGAAAACCTACGTCCGAGAATGCCTTTCTGAAATTCAAACCTTCGGTGTCGGCATGAAACACATAAATGGAAGCGTCCTGCGCCATCGCCGCTTCGGTGTTCGTAAACGCCGCAAGCAGGAAGTCATAGAACGCTTGGTTGCCCATGTTATCGTTTTTGATTTTACCTGCGGCACCTTCATAATTGACGTTGTATGGCGGGTCGGTCACCACCAGATTGGCGAGCTTCCCATCCATCAGAGCGGTAAAGGTGCCGGCTTTGGTGGAATTACCGCAGACCAGCCGATGTCGACCGAGCAGCCACACATCGCTCGGCTTGGTCATGGTGGGCTTTTGTAGTTCTGCGTCCACATCAAAATCATCGTCGTGGATACCATCTTTTAAGCTGTCCTTGAACAGGTCGTCAATCTCTCCGGGGTCGAAGCCCGTGAGTGAAACATCGAAGTCCGCACCCTGCAAATCCGCAATGAGTAGAGCCAGCTTGTCTTTGTCCCAGTCACCGGATATTTTATTGAGCGCAACATTGAGCGCCTTTTCCTTTTCGGCGTCCATCTCAACGACCACACACTCGACTTCGGTAATGCCCATGCCGAGTAATACTTTCAACCGCTGGTGGCCGCCGACGACATGGCTTGTGGTCTTATTCCATATAACGGGTTCAACATAACCGAACTGCTCGATGGAGCGTTTCAGCTTTTCATATTCTGGGTCACCCGGCTTGAGGTCTTTTCTGGGGTTATAGTCGGCGGGGATGAGCCGCTCAATCTGAATTTTTTCTATCAACATATTTCTCCGCCGCCTTTCTCAGTTCTTTGTAATGCTCACTGCCGTCCTCCCACGGGAATAGACAGGAATTGAAGTGTCCGTAGGCCGCCGTGTCCTTATAGATGACATTGCGCAGTCGTAGCTTTTCGATGATTGCCGCCGGGCGCAGATTGAACACAGACAGCACGATTTCACGCAGTTCATCATTGGTGAGGGCGTTCGTACCAAAAGCGTCGATGTCTACTGCCACAGGATCGGCCTTGCTGATGGCATAAGAAAGAGCGACCTCGCATCTCTCAGCCAAGTCGCTCCATACGATATTTTTTGCGATGTACCGTGCCATGTAAGCGCCGCTGCGGTCCACCTTTGTGGGGTCTTTGCCGGAAAACGCTCCGCCGCCGTGAAGAGCAAGCCCTCCGTAGGTGTCCACCATCATCTTTCTGCCCGTCAAGCCTGTGTCGGCGGCGGGACCGCCCTCGACAAATCTGCCGGAGGGATTGATAAGGATTTCGGTGTCATCGTCAAAGGGAAAGTCCTCAAAGCACTGCCAGAGCACGTTTTGCTTGATGTCGGAGTAAAGCTGCTCCTGTGTTTTATCCTTGTCGTGCTGAACGGAAACCACGATAGTCTTTATGCGCTTGGGCTTGCCGCCCTCATATTCAACCGTGACCTGCGCTTTGCCGTCCGGCAGAATACCTTTCACGATTTTATCCTTGCGGACGGTATCCACACGCTTGACGATGCGGTGCGCCAGCACCAGCGGGAGTGGAAGCATCTCACGGGTTTCATTGGTTGCATAACCGTAAACCGTGCCTTGGTCGCCGGCACCCATGGAAGCATAGCGTTCCTCACTGCCGTTTCGGGCTTCAAGAGCGGTGGTCACTCCGGCGTCGATATCCTTGCTCTGTTTATGGACGAATACAAAAATCGTAAACTTCCACGGATTGTAGCCGACCTTGCGGAGGACTTCACGCACCTCCAAGCGGATGTCAACTTTGCCGTCGCAGGTGATCTCGCCCGCAACGATGATTTTTCCTTTTGTCGCCATGACTTCGCAGGCAACACGGGAGGACTTGTCTTTGCGCAGACAGGCATCAAGGATGCTGTCGGCAATGAGATCGCACAGTTTATCCGGGTGTCCGGCACAGACGCTTTCTGCTGTTTTATAAGTAATCATAGTTTATTTTCCTTTCCGAGCGGAGAGAAGCCGCTCCATCACATCGTCCTGCGGATTGGCTCCGTTGTATTCGCCGGTGCAGTTTTCCTTTACGATCTGAAATATTTCCATCCACAGGCGGTTGGTCTGGTTCATATAGTTCTGGCCCATCGCCACATAGGGGCTTTGGATAGCGTTGCCGGTGGTAGGGTGCTTTGCTAAAAACCCGTACTCTGTCACGGCCTCCTCACATTGAATCCATCGGGCCACGCTCATGGCATAGCGTTCCAGAAGCTGCGGAGAGACAAGCGTCGAGCAGCCCCGCTCGTTCAGCCATACCCATGTGGATTTATATATTTCACTTGCGACGAGCGTCTTGCCGTCCTTCTGCACAGCTTCAAGCATCTTGTTAGGCTCGGGCATCGTCTGACCCTGCAAGTCCGCCGTATCTGAAAACTCCATCACAGTCAATTTTCTGCCGCCGGGGTTACCGGCTGATATTTTGTCGGCGAGTGGTTTCTTTTTTGCACCCGCACCGACACGAGCGCCACCTCTGTTGGTGCCGTCTTTCGCCATATTCATCACACTCCTTTTGGGCTGGGTCTATTCCCTTGTCTGATTGTGCGTTTTTCAACACGAAGCCCCACGCCGCTGTCCGTAAAAATTAGTTGTAGAGATTTGATTACCCCCTGGGATGTCTTGTGCGTTTGTGCTTTCTGTATTTATTGCATTCAATTGCACATACTATTAACAATAACTAGAGAAAACTCACGATTAGGAGAATTATGAATTTTATTGTAATATGCGCAACAAGCATCTTTTCTTATTTGTCACTCTTTATCTTGACCAAGCTGATGGGGCACAAGCAAATCTCACAGCTTGACTTTTTTGATTATATTACCGGCATTACCATTGGATCAATAGCCGCGGAGCTTGCGACAGATTTGGAAGAGCCCTGGAAACCTCTTTTGGCTATGATAATATACGCAATGGTCACGCTCTTGCTCAGTGTTATAGCAAGAAAGTTTCCACGAACCCGCAAATACCTCAATGGAACGTCTGTAATAATCATGGATAACGGGAAACTGAACCGAGAGAGCCTCAAGAAAGTGAAGTTAGACGTCAATGAATTTCTAGTAATGTGCCGGGAGCAAGGGTATTTTGATCTAAGCAGTATTCAGACGGCATTGTTTGAATACAACGGTAAATTGACTATTTTACCTATAAGCTCACGCCGTCCGACAATACCGGAGGATTTTCAATTAAATCCGAAACAAGAAACCTTATTTGCAGAAGTAATTATGGACGGGAGGATAATTCAGAAAAACCTGCAACAAATCGGTTTTGATCTTAATTGGCTTTCAAAACAATTAAATCAGCATGGGATCCGTTCTTACGAAGACGTATTTTTAGCTGTGTGTGATAGAAATCAAAATATTTCCTTTTATAAGAAAGAAGACAAATAACAACTCACCACCGGTCACCGCTCTCGGCTGTGATTCGGGAGTGACAGGATTTGCAGAGAGCCATGAGGTTACTCTTCTCATTGCCTCCACCCTTGGAGAGCGGGAGGATGTGGTGTACCTCCTCGGCAGGCGTGAGCTTACCTTGCTTTTGGCACTCCTCGCACAGTGGGTGCGCTTTAATGTAGCGGTCACGGATACGCTTCCATGCACGACCGTATCGCTTGTTGGAAGCAGGGTCGCGTTCGTACTGGTTGTATTGTTTTGTGACAACCTTTTGATGTTCGGCACAGTATTGCTCGCATTCAGCAAGCCGACCGCAGCCGGGGTAGGCACAGGGACGTTTGGGTTTGTATGGCATGGGGCACCTCCTTTGGGCATAAGAAAAGCCCCCAAGGATTGCTCCCTGAAGGCTCATCTCTATTCTTCTTCGCCATTATAATACTATCATAAGAAACAGGTGTCTTTCAGTGTCTTTTCGTGTCCACTTCAGAAGAAGCAGGGACTTTGCATTCCTCCAGCGCCCGAATGTGGAGCTTGTGAGTGTAGCGTAGGTCGTAACCCATGTCCACAGCAATCTTCTCCCAAGAGAGGAAGCAAAGGTAGCGTTTCTCCAAAAGGGTCTGATGCTCCGGGTTGGCCACAGCTTTTACAACACCCATGATTTCTTTTTTGAGGTCAACAAGCGTGTCAATATCGCGGTTGATTTCGTTTTGCAGGTCGACAATCTTACAAATGGCATCAGCCATACGAGAGGTAGAAGCACTGGGGTTCCTGGGCATACCTGTCAGGACGGATGTGCAGTTCGTTGCCAGCTCGTTCAGAGAATCAACCTGCTGGAGCTTAGATTTGATACGCATATCCAGATAACGCGCTTGAGAAAGGTAGGTTTTAGTATTCATAGCGCACCTTTTCCTTTCTCAGCTTGGCGATAAGCATTTCCGGATCGATATTCGTCAGGACGCCAAACCAGCCGGAACGGAAGAAGCGCTCGATGCTGGCAAGCTCTTTTTCATCGTCATGCAGCCGATAGTCTTTGACCGCCTGCAGTACGATGGCATTTGCCAATTCTTCATAAGGATTCATAATCTGTACCTCCGATATTTTTAGTTCCCTCGGATCGGATTGGCACGGATTGTCGTATGTTGTCAAAGATTGTCTTAGATTTTCAAGTCCGCTTTTACTGCATCAATTAATGCGGACTGTGTTTTGTCCTTCTTGGATAGCACTTTCAGAATCCGCTCGTCGATGGTGCCTTTGGTAACGATGTGCTGCACAACAACCGTAGAAGCCGTTTGTCCTTGCCGCCACAAGCGGGCGTTAGTCTGCTGATATAATTCCAATGACCAGGTCAGCCCGAACCAGACGATGCAGGACCCTCCGTTTTGAAGGTTCAGGCCATGACCGGCAGAGGCAGGGTGAATCAGCGCCACGGGAAGCTCTCCAGTGTTCCACCTACGGATACTGTCGGTGCTGTCCAGCTTGGAAAACGGGACATGGAGCTTTTGTAGGCGCTCCGTGATGCGGGCAAGGTCATGCTTGAACCAGTAGGCTACAAGAATCGGCTTGCCACCGGCGGCCTCGATGATATCCTCCAGTGCATCCAGCTTCCGGTCATGAAGATTGATGATGCCGCCGTCGTCTGTGTAGATAGCGCCGTTTGCCATCTGGCAGAGCTTTCCGGAGAGCGCGGCTGCGTTGGCGGCGGTGATCTCGCCATCGGGAAGCTGCAGCACGAGATCTTGCTTCAAACCGTCGTAACGCTGTCGCTCCTCGTCGGAGAGCCGGACGGTGAATTCGCTGCTGATCAGCTCCGGCATTTTCAGAAGGTCGGAAGACTTCATGGAGATGGTGATGTCGCTTATCTTGTCATAGATCCGCTGTTCTGCTCCGGGTAGCGGCTTGTAACTGAAGATGACTTGCCCGTTGCGCTTGTCCGGCTGGAAATAGTCAAGCCGGTAGTGGCTGATAAACCGTCCGAGCCGAGCGCCCATATCCAGCAGCCGGAACTCTGCCCATAAATCCATGAGGCCATTTGCGGAAGGGGTCCCAGTAAGGCCGATGATGCGTTTGACTTTGGGCCGTACTTTCATCAGCGCCCGGAAGCGCTTTGCCTGGTAATTCTTGAAGGAGGACAGCTCGTCAACCACAACGGTGTCGAAGTCAAACGGTAGCTTGCTGTCCTCAATCAACCACTGGACATTTTCACGGTTAATGATGTAGATATCGGCGGGCTTCATCAGCGCCGCACGGCGCTCCGTTTCGGTGCCGACCGCCACGGAGCAGATGAGGTTCTGAAGGTGATCCCACTTATCCGCTTCAGCCGTCCATGTGTCCCGTGCCACTCGAAGCGGCGCAATCACCAGAATGCGGTGTGCCGCGAAGCTGTCAAACAGCAGGTCGTTCAGTGCCGTCAGTGTAATGCTCGTTTTGCCAAGCCCCATATCCAAGAGGATAGCGGAGATGGGGTGCTCCTCGATGTAGCGGGTAGCGTAGGTTTGGTAGTTATGTGGCTCGTATTTCATTAAGAATCCCTCCAATCTGCTGCTCATCGTCCAGCACATATACTTGAAAACCCAACCGACGAAGCATTCCATGCCTTGCAAGCTGCAAAGGTCTCGGTTTACATCCCGTTGCCTTGACTTCAACGAAAGCGATGCGACCGCCCGGTAAAAGAACGATGCGGTCGGGCATTCCGTCAAAGCCAGGGCTTGTGAACTTCGGCGCGATGCCTCCCATGTTTTTTGTAGCTCTCACGAGCTTTTGCTCGATCTGTTTTTCTCTCATGTGCTTACCCCCATTGGACAAGAGGACTGATTTTTGCTCTCAATGTCAGAAAAATCACTCCTGTCGAACACAGTATAAATGCCTTGGAAGATTTGTACAGCACGGCGAACAGTGATGGCGGCCGTTCTTATCCGAAATTCAGATTGATTGGCGAACCAAGCAAACTGGCCGAGTTTTCCAATGCTTTTGCTCTCTTGGGACAGCCCATCACAAGCAGCAGCGATACGGAATTTGCCAGATTCGTTAAGGCAATGAATGCCGCATCGTGGGTCACTCAAGGTCATGAGCATTATCCGAATACGCCGGATGGAAAATGCCCGTATTGCCAGCAGCCGCTACCTTCGGACATTGAAGAAAAAATTGCATCGTGCTTTGACGAGCAATATCAGGCCGATTTAGCCTCACTGAATCAGCTTCTCTCCGTTTACACGGAAGAGATGAACGCCAACATTGCCGTTTTAGACAATAATCTTCAAATGGACTTGTATTCCAAGATAGACACGGAAGCATACAAAACGAAAGTTGAGTTGCTTAAGCGGATAGTCGAAGGAAATATAAAGAAAATCTCCGAAAAAATAAAGGAGCCGTCCTCCGTGGTTACGCTTGACGGCATCCAAACTATCCGTAACGAAATCAATGTGCTCATTGCAGAATTTAATAATCTGATTGAAGCCAACAATGCCATCATCGCGGACAGACCGACTAAGCAGAAGGCTTGCACCGATGAGGTATGGGAACTAATTGCATTCACGCTTGCCAGCGAGGTTTCGGATTACAACGCAAGGAATGTCGCTCTCTCCGGGGAAATCACACGGTTTGAGGGTGAAATCACAACGGCAAAAGATGCCTCAGATAAGTTGGCAGATGATATAACCGAACTGAGCCGTCATACCGTCAGTACCCAGCCGACAATTAAGGGCGTCAACAACACCCTGCGCGATGCGGGTTTTCAGGGCTTCACGCTGCACGAAAAGGATGGTCATCCGAATGTTTATGAGGTGCGTCGGCAGAACGGTGACATTGCCGAAAACCTGAGCGAGGGCGAACTGAACTTCATTGCGTTCCTGTATTTCTACCATCTGGTTCGCGGCAGCCTTGATGACAGCGGCGTAAGAAAAGACAGAATCGTAGTCATCGATGACCCGGTATCAAGCATGGACAGCGGTTCGCTGTTTATCATAAGCGCCTTGGTGCGGGATATGATTCAAGTTTGCCGCCACTACATACATCCCGAAGACGGAAGCGTTGGCGGAGAGTTTATTCGGCAGATTTTCGTCCTAACTCATAACACCTATTTTTTCAAAGAAATAAGCTACAATCAGGTCAGATATTATGATTCGGTGTCATTCTTCCTGATAAGCAAAACAAATAACATTTCTGCGGTAATTGAATGCACCCGCCCGGCGCAAAACGAAACCGCCGAAAGAGAGAATTACACGCCCGTTCAAAACTCATATGCGGCACTGTGGAGCGAGTTCAGAGAAGTTTCAACTGTAATACCAACCTTGAGCGTTATCCGCAGAATATTGGAATATTACTGCATCCAGCTTTGCGGGTACGATGGTAACGAGCTTCGTGATACCGTCCTCAAGGAAAACCTCCCCCGCTTGGTGGACAACCCCGAGGATGAAAAGGCCGACCGATCAAGATATCACCTCGCCGATTCCATGCTTGCGTATTTGAGCACCCAGTCCCTCGGTTATAATGACGGAATGCACTTCGTGGAAATCGCCGGTGATGCGCAACAGTGCAAAGATGTATTCAAGCTGCTCTTTGAATGCCTCGGTCAAGATCAGCATTACAGGAAAATGATGGATGAGGAGCGATGCTGTACATAAAAGAGAGGATAAAATTTATGGCTATTTTTTATAAATTTACATATTGGGGAGGAAACCGCTAAAATGTCTCTCGATATTTTGATGTAATGGATTTTCGCGTTTTCTCTGGAATGATGGGAGATATCTCTCGGCTGAAGCCAAGAGGACGGGGCGCAGCCGCTTTTGCATTCCGTTCAACCGTCAGGAACTTGCAGACTATCTTTCTCCGTCGAGCGCAGCGCTAACACAAAAAAGAAAAGGTCAAATCGTGTATATCGATGACTCAGTTGCAAAGACCTTCTGGACCCGCTTATCAAACAGGACATTTTCCGAGTGTCTTATCACAAGACCATATACAACACCGTCAAATCAAAGATTTGCATAACTAAGCTATAACTCATATTGCCCAAAGAAAATCAAAAAAAGTGGAAGCGCAAAAGCCGCAAGGCCAATAATTGCCGAACCTATTGCCGCAAGCCGATTCTTTTTTACCCAGTTATATTTAGCGAAACTTAACAGATAAATCAATTCGGCAAACAGAAGCACAACTATAATATACTTCATCTAATTCACTCCTATCGGATCTTTTATAGGGTAGCTTTTTATTTGCGTTCCAGTCCTACGGATAGCAAAGTTGACATCGACAATCACTTCAGCTTCTTTAAAATGTCTGTTCCAATCATAGCTTTCAAATGCATCAATGGTTAAAAAGTTTTTCGCGGCATAGTCACCAAAATGAAAAACATCAGTATTTAAACCCTGGCATTTTTTTATAAGCATTGTGATTCCTTCTTCTACGCTTTTCTTAAAGGTCTCTTCCAATAGTGACTGAAGTTCTGGTTGTTCGTAATTTATCATGCTCTGTACGGCAAGTAAATCCGCATCCAGTTGAACCTTGAGCCGAATAACAGGCTTTTTATCTTTAATATCTATATCAATTTGGGGCTTTTTAGAGACTCTAACATCCAAAGGTATAATCAGTTCGGGTTTTTGGGGGTCTTGCATTGTAAAGGAGCCTTGCTTGAACTCGCCTCGTATCATGAGCAAAAACCGGGTCTCATCCCCGTTCAGTTCACCCACCATCTTATCGCCGTTAAATAATGCAGTACCCCATACCTCAATTTTATTTTGGCCGGTTCGCGGAAGCTGGCCTGCAAAATAGTCTCCTCCTGTTTTAAATTTTGTCCCCCAAGGTTCACCGTTCTCAGCAAAACTTTTTGAATCATTTACCGAGGCCATAGCTGCAATGGCCTGACCGCAGGGGGACTTGAGAGCTTCATAGAAGTTCTCAAGTGTAATGTTTGGGAAATAACCGATATTTTCACTTGTATGTGCAAGCACTTGAAAACTTTTTGATATAGTCGTCCCAATCACAGGCTTATTCTCCTTTATAAAATCTATTGCGTTCCCCTTCACAACAAATACACGGGCGCTTCTGCGTATCTCACGGAATCTGCTTAAGGGCGCTATATATTCCCCGATCAGCCCTTCTTTAGCCAACTCTTCAGAAAACACAATGATCTGCGCATGTGAGAAATTAAGCTTTCTTGGCAAGGAGGCATTTAACATGTCGATGCCTGTAAAAAACGAAGGCGCGTCAATAGAAGCATAACTGTGTCCGCTCTGCTCATCTCCGCCGCTGCCGGATTGTGACTGCCCGCCGCCGCCACTGCCGGATTGTGTCTGTCCTCCGCCTTCTTTCATGGTGGGAAACTGTATCGTTAATCGCCATTTGTCGGATATCCCCTTATCTACTCCTATGGAAACAACATACAGCATATCGTCCATTTCGTGAGCATCATAGCAAGCTGTTAAACTTAGCAGAAAAGTGCCTAAAATCAATATGATGATTACTTTACGCATTCAAATTGCCTCCTTTTTTCCTGATCAATGCTGCAATCAAGGCTATCAAGGGCAATACAAATAGCGGCAATGAACCAAAATTTCTTATCAGCACAACGTACCCCAAAATTATGGATATGATATCCTTGTGCATTAAAGCGGTTGCATAAAGGATAGTACAACTGCCGATTATGATTGGCTTTTTGTCCTGTATTCTAAATGTTTTACAGAATATCCATATGAATGAATAGAAAACCAAGGTTGCCGATATAAAACTACCGATAATCCATACATACAAAAATAATGGCTCAACTCTCTGCACAAACCTTCCATAATCAATAAGTGTTGACATCGCATACATAGGCGCGGTTATTTCTTGGACTACGTAATACGGAAAAGTCAATGAATAAGAAAGAACCGATACAGAAATAATCGCAGCAGACAGCAAAATACCGGTTATGCCCTCTTTTTTTATAAACTTAACACCCTGAAAGGATTTAGCAAATATCGCGAGTATAATCACTTCACCGTAAACAGAACTTCTTACAATACCTTGAAAAGCAATTTTATCTAATCCATATCCAAAGATGGGGAACAAGTTATTAATATTATAATTCTGTATACCCAGAAGCAGTACGACTAAAAAACCGGCTAACAAGGCATATATTAAAAGCTTTGAAAGCCTTGCAATACTCTCTAAGCCCAACAAAGAAAGAGTAAAAATGCAGGCAATAAAAATACCGATAATGAGCCAGTTGGGACTTAGAGGAATAACGTAAACCTTAAGAAATTCCGATAATTCATTTACTCTGGTAACAGAAATAAAAAGCATGTATATTCCTAATATACCCGAAAAGATAAATCCAACAACTCGTCCTAAGGCTATATCAAATATTTCCACGATGTCTTTGCCCGGGAAACGCTTCAATAGTAAATAAATAAAGCAGAAACCTGCAAGAGCAACTGCAGCTGAAATTAAGGTAGTATACCAGCCTGCGTTGCCTATAAGTCCTGCAATTATTGCCGGGCTTGAGAAAAAAACTTTAGAAGTTATTGTTACCGTGATAAGGCATACGGCTTCCTGAGCACCGAATTTCCCCTCTTTAATCATTTGCCGTTACCTCTGTTAGCTTGCTGTATCCAACCCCGCACTGTGCCGCTCGTTCTTTTTCTGTTGTTTGTATTAAGAAAGTCCGGTCTTTCTTTGAGCGTCCAAGGAGGTGCCATGATACCAATATCATGATTTGCTTTCGTTTTAGGTGCAACAGGACTGAAGTATGGCACACCAAAGGATTTCATGGAGCAGGCAAGGCCGCCAAAAATGATAATACCCGCCGCAATACCGTAAAAGCCTGCAATCGCACCAAAGAAAATAAATATAAACCTCATTATCCTGACCCCAAATGCTATGCTATAATTAGGAATTGCAAAGCTGCACAATCCGGTAATTGAGACAACCATAATTAATATAGGGCTCACAATACCTGCGGCAACAGCCGCCGAACCCAGGATAATAGCGCCGATAATGCCTAAGGTTTGGCCAATAGCCCCAGGTAACCGTACACCTGCTTCCCGCATAAGCTCGAAGAATAACTCCATGACCAGAAGTTCCAATATTGTAGGGATGGGGATATTTTCTCTTGCCTTCGAAAGTGAAAATAGAAGTTCGGTGGGAATCATCTCCTGATGATATAAAGTAAGGGCAATAAAAAGCCCGGGTAAAAATGTTGCCAAAAAGGCGGCAACCATTCTAATAAGCCTCAAAAATGTACCAAATTGCCAACGAAGGGTTGTATCCTCAGAGGTGTGGAAAAAACGAAAAAATGTTATCGGGGCTATACTTGCATATGGTGAGCCATCACAGATAATGGCGACCTTTCCATCTATTAAAAAGGATGCCGTTTTATCGGGTCGCTCGGTGCTTAATATTTGAGGAAACAGAGAAAAGGGGTGATCCTCAATCAACTGGTCTAATCCACCATCCCCCGCTATAAAATCAATATCAATGCTGCTGATCCTTCTCTTTACTTCCTGCACAATTTTGGGATTGGTGATACCCTTAATATGCATAATCGCGCAGGTTGTATTTTCTGCCTTTCCAATAGGCATCATCTCGGTAACAAGGTCTTTATTTTTAATGATTTTACGCACTAATGTCAAATTGGTGCGCAGATTCTCAGTAAATGCCTCTTGGGGCCCCTTGATTACCGATTCATCTAACGGCGTGGAAACACTTCTTTTTTCATATCCGCGGCTTTCGATGAGAACACATTCTTGATTACCTTCAACAAAAAGTGCGGTAAGGCCGTTTAGTATCTGCTTGATAATTTCCTCATAATCTGTCTGCCTAATAACCTGATTAATTGCAAGAAGATTATCTGTGATATAATCAACACTTATTTTCGTGTTTTTGTTGTTTTTTTGCTCTGCCATCAATTGACGCAGAATATAATCGTTTATGGTGTTCTTATCGACCATACCATCAACATAAACGATAAAAGCATTAATTTTCTGCATGATTTTAAATTCTCTGATGACAATATCCTGATTGGTGGGGACATGAAATTCCTGCTTAACCTTTTGCATGTTATTCTTTAATTCTTTGCATATATGATTGACATCATCTTTATTTTGGTCCGATTTCACGTCGGTTGTTACTTTTGAACGATCCTTCGGTTCTCCAGTTTTTATTAGTCCTCTAATTAGCTTCTTAAACTGTTTAGGAGGAGACCCGGCGCTATCTTTCTCATCGCTATTACAGTTAGAATCGGTTGCCTCCGGTGTTTCAGCAGGCTTGCTTATCTCCATATCCTCTTTTTCGTCTTCAAGCAATTCAAACCTTTGGTTATTTTTTGGTTCTTTATATATGATAATATTTTTAACAGCGAAAAGAAGATTCATCTACTCACAACCTTTGCACTTTTGGTTTATTTTACCCTGGATCGTCATTATCATACTGAAAAAGGCGCCAATCCTTTTTATCATTTTAGGCTATCCCGTTAACTCCGCAGCGCCAAATTCCTGAAAAAATGACAGTTCCCATGCCTGACTATGAGTCAGAAACGATGGGAAAGGTGGAGAGGCTATAGACGGAACTTCCCATTAAGTTGCTGAAAAGCCCCGTCTACACCATACTATTTATATTTTTCTTACTCTCCGGCTACCATCAGCGCTTTGACCCTTCGCGCTTGACGAGTCGCCCGTCGATAAACTCCGTGCCGATAAAGCCTGTTACACCATTAACGGCATATTTCTCATGTAGGGCTTTCAATGCAATACCACCACGCTCGATAAGCCAGTAGAAGCTGAAATCCCCGAACGCGATGGGCTTGCTCTCAGCTTCCATTCCCGGCATATAAAGCGATGTATACACAAGCTTGCCAAGGACGGTATGAAGCTATAGAACGCACAAAGAATACTTTCGGAAACAAGTCCGGTGTGTTTGAAGCCCAGAAGAATAAAGGCAATTTAATTATTTGTAAAGTGGCAAGAAGCTCAAAATGCAATGTTAGCAAAGGATCAGAAATCTCAGATAAAAGCAGAAAAAGCCGCCGTAGATAAGCCTAAGACACCTAAAGATCGTACAATAATTCAGATATCTGATGATATGACCGTCATAAAGGTATTCCATTCGTTAACAGAGGCTGTAAAAGAAACAGGAATAAACTCGATGAGTATTCGAGATGCCTCAAATGGTGTCCAGAAGAACGCAGGTGGATATGTGTTGAAATACGCGGATACTGAGGAAGTCCAAGACGAATTGAATTAGCCGCTACTCACAGTAACGATCAACTGGCGATATTGCTTCCGTTTGTCGAGTGAACACAGTGTTCAAATTCGATTTCTTTCCGTTTGTTGTGTGAACACCCCACCAGTATCCGTTTGTCGAGTGCAAGGCAAAATCAGCTAGTACACTTCGCAAACGGGTATTTTCATTCTCACTCGACAAACGGCAGAAAGCAAAAAAGCCGTCAAAAAGCCTTGAAATCAAGACCTTTTGACGGCGGGTGTGTGCAAAATAAGAACGCTAATGTTGACACTCTTCGTATCAATATTAGCGTTCTTATATGGCGGAGAAAGAGGGATTTGAACCCTCGCGCCGGTTACCCGACCTACTCCCTTAGCAGGGGAGCCCCTTCACCACTTGGGTATTTCTCCTCATATGGTGAAATTAATTGTAATTGATTGGCGGAGAGGAAGAGATTCGAACTCTTGGTCCCTTGCGGGATCACTAGTTTTCAAGACTAGCTCCATAAACCACTCGGACACCTCTCCATAATAGGAATTTATGCCCGTTAAGTGCGAACCTAATCATAACATAACATGGTGCGGGATGTCAAGAAAAACTGAAAAAATACAGGAAACCGCGTCGCTGGAAAGGAATTTCCCGACGCGGTTTCGCTAATTCTTTATTCTTTCTGAAACTTTTGCAGTAAGCTGGTCATATAAACCGCAAAGCTGCATGGCCGGTATGGTGATGATGCTCCATAAGAGTGAAAACGGCACGCATATCTGTCCCATGAAATTCATCGGAAGCTGAGAATAGTCCCAGACGTTCAACTTCAGTACAAGGTTGACCAAGATGCCGGTTATAAACTCTACGGTTGTAATGATCATCGAGCCGGCCGCGCATTTAACCGCCAAAGGCCGGAATTTAAGGCGGCAGTTACAGAATTTATCGATCATGCATAAACAGACGCCTCCTGCGACCGCCATTGAGAAGTCACTGTGGCCGCGGCAAATAATTTCCAGAAAAGGATAAATCACTCCTCCTGTGATAAATAGTGATATCTTTTTCTTCATAATTCCGCCTCCCGCAAAAATTGTTTGCAGCAGGACAGATTTTATTCGAAATTACATTTTGTTTTATTTTTCCAATTATTATGACAAAAAATGTATTTATATTTTTATAGGATCATTATATATTTCTAAATCATGTATAATAAAAAGAAATACCGGTTGGTAAGGGTGATGATATGTTTTTTCAAAAAAATAAAACTCTCTTTTCCATAGCAGCCGTTGTAATGCTTTTTTTAGGCTTTGGTATTTTTTTTATGTTTCATCTTTACGGAGTCTTGTCGAGGGAAAGCACTGATTCTTTGAAAAAAGTGACAGAGCAAGGAGCATCGGCAATTTCTATTGAAATTTCAGCCGGCCTGGACTCTCTGAACGCGCTGTCAGACCAGAAGGTTTTTTCCGGCGGGGCAAATTCCGCCGATGTCGTCAGCGTCCTCTCTCAGGAAGCGAAAAAACAACATTTTCATTCTGTGATATACTCCGATCCATCAGGTTCCGGAATATCGGATACAGGAAGGCGTCTGTCCGCCGCGGACGAACCTTATTTCATACAGGCCATGAAGGGAATTCCCAATATCTCAGGCAGCCAGGAGACATCCGGGCCGGCCGGGAAAATTGTTTTGGCCGCACCGATTTTACGCGGGGATTCCATAAAGGGCGTGCTGATTGCCTTTTTAAACGGGATTGATCAACTGCGGCTGACCGGCGGCATCCTAACCGGAGAAACGGATTATTTCTGTGTTTTGAAAAAAGACGGAGCAATCCTGTCCGGAAACCTTTCTGGAGAGGATAACCTTTTTAGCCTTTTGCAGCCTGACGGACAGGAAGAGAATCTGAACAGCCTCAGGGCGGATTTCAAGGATGGCACCTCCGGAATCAGCGAACTGCGGATAGAAAATTCATCTATCTTTGCAGCGTATTCCGAGATTCAGGGCACGGATGGCTGGATCTTCCTCACAGCGGACGATTACGGCCGCATTTTTTCGCGGGCAAACAGCATCCTTTTGCCAAGCGCAGTTCTCTTTTTGCTCCTGACCGCGGCGCTTTTTTTGGCTTTCTTTTATCTTTTCAAATTGAAGAAATTAAATAACGAAACGAACATCCGCAATGAAGAGCAAAAAAAATATTTTACTTTTTTTGATCCCCTCACCAATCTGCCGAATCGAAAGGGCATTATCAGGGAGTTTGACGATTGGGTTGAGAAATGCCGGAAAGACAGCCGGAACGGCGGCGTGCTGTTTTTAGACGTCGATAACCTTCGCTCCATGAACAACACTTTCGGACATGATGCCGGAGACAAGCTGCTCTGTGAGTCGGCGGCGCGGCTGAAGAAAACCGTGGGAAGTCAGGATCTGGTGGGGCGTACGGGCAGCGACGAATTCGTCGTTCTGGTCCATGGGCTGAATACGGAAGACAGCCTTGAGTTTTTCGCGAAAAAGATTGTCAGGATCTTTCGCGAGCCGTATTTGGTGAATGGCATGGTTATACAGCTTTCCTGCAGCGTCGGAGCGCTTTTGCTTCCCCAACGGAAAGAAAGTCAGATGGCCCAGCAGTTTGAAGATATCCTCGGCAGAGGGGAATTTATTTTGAACAAAGCAAAACAGACCCGCAAGGGGAGCTACATCCTTTTTAATGAAGACTACGGGAACCTGATCGACCGGCAGCTTCGCCTGGAGCGTGCTTTAAAATTTTCCATTGAGAATAACGAGCTGGCATGTTATTTTCAACCCCAATTTAACTGCCTCACCAAAACCATTACAGGATTTGAGACCCTGGCGCGGTGGAAAAGCTCGGAATTCGGAACGATTTCTCCTGTCCAGTTCATTCCGATGGCGGAGAAATCCGGATTTATCAAAGAGATCGGCCGCCATGTCGTCGAAGAGGCGTTCTCTTTTGCGAAAAGCATGGAAGGCCGCAAGGTGACGGTTTCCTTCAACGCTTCGCCCATGGAACTGCTGGAGGCAAATTACGCCGACTACATTATCAGCAGATTCCAATATTATGGACTGGCTCCGAACAGCGTTGCGGTCGAGGTTACCGAATCCAGCCTGATCGAATCCTTTGAGAAGGTTACAAAAAAGCTGCAGATGTTGAAGCGGCATGGCATTTTAGTTTATCTGGATGATTTCGGAACGGGATTTTCCTCCCTGACCTACCTGAAGGACCTCCCGATCAACGCGGTGAAAATCGACAAAAGCTTCATTGATGAAATCGTGACGAAAGATGTCGAGAAAGACATTGTGCGCATGATCATCAAGCTTGCCTACAGACTGAACCTGGAAGTCATTGCGGAGGGGGTTGAGACCGAAGACCAGATCCGCTGTGTTTTGGGAGCGGGGGGCCATTTGGTGCAGGGATATTTCATCAGCCGCCCCGTTCCGCGGGAAGAAGTTCCTCTGCTTTTTGCCCAAATGGAAAAACAGGAGGACGACACTGCCGGCGGGGGGAAAGGCACCCCGAAAAAAGGGCCGAACATTCACCGGATTTCGCCTTTGCCGCAGTAGAATATAAGTTTTCAATCCTTAACCAAAACGTGTTTTTTTGATGCGCCCCCTGTGATATAATGAAAAAAATGACAGAATAAACAAGGAGGTTTGATTTTATGATATTTGGAACCGAAATTCTAAAATACCGGGAAGCAATTCTGAAAGATTTAGCCGACCTGGTCGCGGTTCCCTCCGTGCGGGGAGCGGCGCGGGAAGGCATGCCTTTTGGGCCGGAACCGGCCAGGGCGCTGTGCCTGATCCTTGACAAAGCGGAGAAAATGGGGTTCGCCGTGAGAAATGTGGAAAATTACGCGGGCCATGCGGAGTTTGGCTCCGGTGACGATCTGGCGGCCGTGGCCGCCCACGTTGACGTCGTTCCGGCCGGGGAGGGCTGGGACACGGACCCGTTCACGCTGACGCGGAAAGGAAATCTTTATTTCGGGCGTGGAGCGGCGGACGACAAGGGAGCGGCCGTGGTCGCCCTTTACTGCCTGAAGGCGATAAAAGACGCGGGGATCAGGGGAAACCGGCGTCTGCGCGTGATTTTCGGCGCGGGGGAGGAGACCGGCATGGAGGACCTGGACTATTACTTCCGGAAGGAAGAGATGCCGTCCATGGGTTTCACCCCGGACTCAGACTACGGAATCTGCAACCGGGAAAAGGGTATCCTCCGTCTGGATCTTCTTTCAGGTGAAAAAAATGAAAGCGTCGTTAAGGAATTTCAGGCCGGGGCCGTTTATAATGCCGTGCCGGACCATGCGGAAGCCGTTCTGAGCTGTTCCGCGAAGACCGCGGACGCGCTGCGAAAGGCGGCCCGGACGGCGGAGGGCGGCTTTGCCTTTGAACCGGTTCCGGAAGGAATCCGGGTGACCTCGAAAGGAAAAGCCTCTCACGCGATGCAGCCGCAGGAAGGATTCAATGCGGCCGCCGCTCTGATCCGCCTGCTTTCCGCAGTGTTTTCCCGCGAGGAACTCGGCGGCTTCTTTTCCTTCCTTGACCAAAGCGTCGGCTTCCGCTACGACGGATCGGGGATCGGTGTCCGGCAGAGCGACGAGGAATCCGGTCCGCTCACGCTGAATCTCGGGATCCTCCGCGTGAAAGACGGGAGCGTCAGGGCGGGAATCGACATCCGTTACCCTGTTACCTCCGACGGGGATAAAATCTTCGGTGAAATCAGGCGCCGCGCGGAAGAAGCCGGTTTTTCCGCAGAGCTTCTCGAGGACTCCAAGCCGCTTTATCTTCCGGGGGACAGCCGCCTGATTTCAATCCTTCGGGACTCTTATTCCGAGATAATGGGCAAACCCGCGGAACTGTACGCCACGGGCGGGGGGACTTACGCGCGGGCCATGAAGGGAAATGCGGTCGCGTTCGGACCGTTTTTCCCGGATGAGCCCGACCGCAGGCTGCACAATACCAATGAAAGCATCGACATCGAACGGTTTATGGTTCACGCACAGATCTGCCTGGAAGCAATGTACCGCATTTTTACGGCCTGACGGAGGAAATAAATGCCGAATTACAACCACATCACATTTGAGGACATTCTGAAAAACGAGGAGATCAAGGCCTATATCGAAACAGGGAACCGCAATCTCGGCGAGATCGGATTTACCGAACACGGCTTTCCTCACGCGAAACGCTCGGCAAATTATGCAGGGAACATCCTGCAGCAGCTTGGATTTGACGACCGCACCTGCGAACTGGCGCGAATCGCCGGATATATGCACGATATCGGAAACGTGGTAAACCGCTACAATCATGCGCACAGCGGCGCGCTGATGGCATTCAATATTCTGAACCGGCTGAACATGCCTCCGGAGGAAGTCGCCCTGATTTCAGCCGCGATCGGGAATCATGACGAAGAGACGGCGGCCGCGGTCAGCCCGATCGCGGCCGCTCTGATTCTGTCCGACAAGGGGGATGTCCGGCGCACCCGCGTCCGCGACCGGGAAACCGTCACCGCGGACATCCACGACCGCGTCAACTACGCTGTGGAGCACGCCGCGACGGTAATCAACCTTGAACGGAAAACCGCGACGCTGGACATCACCATCGACACCAGCATCTGCCCCGTGATGGAGTATTTTGAAATTTTCATGACGCGTATGGTGCTGTGCCGCCAGGCGGCGCAGTACCTCGGTCTGCAGTTTGAATTGATTATCAATGAGACCCGGCTGCTCTGACATTCACTCCACAGCGACCGCCTGACAGGAAAGCTGGCGGTACCGCCTTTCGAACAGCTTGAAGTCGCAGCGGACCGTGCCCTGCGGATCAAGCGGGTCGCTCAGCACCACGTCGCTTCCGGAATATCCGATCAGAACGAGGCAGTGTTCCTGCGCGGGCCACCGAAAATATTCGCCGGTGTCCTCTAAAAACCATCCGTCGCCCGCATAAGGCTCTTTCATGGAGATGGTGGCCCAGACGATCACCGGAATTCCCGCGTCGATGAAAGGAATCAGGCCGGATGCTTTGGTTCCGCTCAGATTGATCGCTTTCAGCCACCAGCCCGCGGAGGAAGCGTATCGGTTCACCGCCAGCGTCACAACGGGCGCAAAGCAGCCGTAGCCGCTGGCGGTGGGACTTCCGGCGAAGACCTTCCACGGGTCCGGCCCGACCATTTTTCCGCCCGATCGGCGGGGCATCCCGCCGACCGGAAAATAGCCCGCCAGTTCCGTCTTGCTGATTCCGCAGCCGAAATAATTCAGGACCATCGCCGTCGACGTGATTTCACAGCCGGACGGCTGCTCCGGCAGCTGCTGAATGTTTCCGACCGGCAGAATTTTATCCCCTTTCCATGGCGCGCCGGCCGTTACCGCCTCTTCCGTCAGCGCGTTTTGCCGGCATCCAGAGGCGAAAAGCAGGAGAAAGAAAAAAATGGACAGCAGGGCTAAGGAAATCGCCCGCCGATGCCAGTACTTTTGCAACCGGTCCCGCCCCCGTTTCCCATCAGGTTTATTCAACAGTATTACGGGGAAAATGTTTTTATGACACGGAACCGGGGGCCGGTGCTCCAAACTGCTGAAAACCCCTTCCGCTGGACGACGCGGAGGGGGTTTTCAGTTTTGCGGTTTTTCGGGTTTTGCGGCAGAAATTACTTTGTGATGAGCGGAAGAGTCTTTTTTCTCAGCCATTCCAGCGTTTCGCCGGACAGCAGGGGAGACAGCGTCCGGTATACGCGGCTGTGATACTCGTTCAGCCAGGCGATTTCTTCCTTTGTCAGCAGTTCGGGCAGAATGGGCTCCTTGTCGATCGGGAAGCAGGTCAGAATCTCAAACCGGAGAAAACGCCCGTATTCGTTCTCCATCGCGTCGGTGACCAGCATCAGGTTTTCGGTGCGGATCCCATGCTTTCCCTCTTCGTAAATGCCGGGTTCGTTGGTGACGTTCATGCCGCTGCGCAGAATCACATCGTTTTTCGTGCGGATGCTCTGCGGGCCCTCATGCACGCCTCCGAACATCCCCACGCCATGGCCGGTCCCGCAGCGGTAATCGATGCCGTGCTTCTGAATCTGCCCCCGGCAGACCATGTCGAGGTTTCCTCCGGTCGTTCCCTCAAGAAAGACGGCCGTGGCCAGCGCGATATGGGCCTTCAAAACCCAGGTGTAGTGCTTTTTTTCTTCCTGTGTGACCGGCCCCAGCGCAAACGTGCGCGTGATGTCGGTGGTTCCTTCCGGGTACTGTCCGCCGCTGTCGATCAGAAGCAGGCCGCTTTGTTCCAGCGTTTTGCAGGTGTCCGGTTTCGGGGAGTAGTGCATCATCGCCGCGTTTTCACGGTAGGCCGCGATGGTCGCGAAGCTCTCCCCCCGGTTGCTTTCCTGACGGGCCCTCGCTTCCCGCAGCAGATCGCAGACCGTGCATTCCGTCACCGTCTCTCCCTGTTTCAGCCTCTTTTCCAGGTCGGCGCAGAACTCGGCCATCGCGCACCCGTCGCGGACGTGGGCTTTCCGGAAGTTCTCAATTTCCGTCCTGTTTTTTACCGCTTTCAGGCCGATGACAAGATCGGCGCCTTTTTTCACCTTGCAGGATGGGTTTTCTTTTAAAATGCGGTAAAGTTCATAATTCGTGCCTTCCGGGTCGACCAGGACGGTCTTTTCTCCGGTCAGATTTTTCAGAAAGGGTTCGATTTCCCCATATTCCCGGAGGGTCACGCCGTTCTTTTCCAGATACTCCCGCACGCCGGGCCGGAGGCGCGGGGCGTCGAGAAACAGGACGGCGCGGTCCATGAAAACCGCGGCGTAGGAAACCGCCACTGGGGTGTATTCGATGTCGGACGCGCGGATGTTGCACAGCCAGGCGACGCATTCGAGCCGGGAATAGATCTGGCAGTCCGCCCCGTCCTTTTTCAGTCCCGCACGGACCTGTCCCAGCTTCTGCGCGCAGGAGAGGCCGGCGTATTCGTCCCCGTGGAGATAGACCGCCGTCGCCGGGGGGAGAGGGCGGTTTTTCCACAGCGGAGTGATCAGGTCGGCGGAGCGGACGCCGATCCCCTTCTCTTCAAATTTCTCTTTCATGGATTCCACGTCCGCGGCCGAGAGCATGCGGCCGTCAAAGCCGGCCGTGTCGCCTTTCCGGAGGGATTCCGCCAGAAATTCGGAGCAGGCGGGCACGCCGCGGACCCCCATGCGGAACAGTTCGATCCCGCTTCCCGCGAGCTGATGCTCCGCCTGGATGAAATACCGGCCGTCCGTCCAAAGGCCGCATCGGTCCCGCAGGACCGCCAGCGTCCCCGCGGACCCCGTGAATCCGGAGAAATAGCTTCGTGCCTGCCAGAAATCCGGAACGTATTCTCCCATATGCGGGTCGGAGGAGGGAATGAGATAAGCCGAGAGGCCGTTCCGCTCCATTTCCGCCCGCAGCGCTGAAATCCTTTCTGTTACTTTCTGCATTTGTCCGATCGCTCCCCGTTTCTCAAGATTAAAAAAAGTATAGGCTCTGTGCAGCCGGATGTCAAGGAATGCGGCGTTGACGCTTGTTATTTAATGTTTTGAATGATATAATGAAAACTGCAATTCCATGGACGGGAGGGTCTGGATTGAGAATACAGGAATCCGGAGAAAATTATCTTGAGACCATTCTGATTTTGAAACACCGGAACGGATATGTCCGCTCAATCGACGTCGCGAACGAGCTGGGATTTTCCAAGGCGAGCGTCAGCCGCGCCATGAGCATCCTGAAGGAAGCCGGCCTTCTTGTCATGGAACAGAACGGAAACCTTGTTCTGACCGATTCGGGCCTGCAGCGGGCCGACGCCGTTTATGAACGCCACACCCTGATCGCGGAGTTTCTGGAGCAGACGCTGGGTGTCGACCACGAAACGGCGGTGGGAGACTCCTGCAGGATGGAACATATTATCAGTGAAAAAAGTTTTCAGCGGATGAAGGAGTATGTCGGAAGCCATTGCGAAGACTCGTGAGCCTTGAAGGACGGGGGGATTTTTAAAATGAGCGGACGTGCCCTGCGCTGCCCGCATTGCGGCAAAGAGTTCCAGATTTCCGAGGATGCGGGAGAAAAGGTCTTCTGCCCGTACTGCGCGCAGCCGCAGGAGCCGGGTGTGCCCGCGGTTTCCTCCGTGCCTTTGGGCGGGGCGGCGCACCTGCTTCCGCCGGAGGCGTTCTCCGCCGTGATCCAATTTGACCGGCTGAACGCGAGCCATTACGCCGAAAGTTTTGAGTCTTACCGCCGGGCGGTTCTTCCGGCCCTTCAGGCTTATCTGCGGGAAGAAGCCGCTTACGGGGACAAGGCCGCGGAGCTTTTTTCCGGCGCCCTGTTTGACGGCTTTGCAGGGGAGGAAAAGTCCGCCCGGAAAAAATCGGTGCGGGAGTTCGACCTGCGGATTTCCATCACGACTCTGGCGATTCCCGCAATCCTTGACCTGAACACGGCGGCCGCGGACCGCTTGGCGGATCTTTTTCTGCAAAAGTGGAACGCCGTTCACAAGGAGCCGCTTGGCAGGGCAACCTACTCCGAAATTCAGAAAGGATTCCGGAAAAAGCTCTGCTTTATCACGACGGCTGTTTGCGCCGAGCTCGGAAAAGGCGACGACTGTGGGGAACTGCAGGCGCTCCGGGCGTTCCGGGACGGATACCTGTCCAGGACCCCCCTGGGGCGGAAAAAGATCGGCGAGTACTATCTGTTTGCCCCGCTGATCGTGAGCTCCGTGGAATCTTCCGGTAAGGCGGAAGCGGAATGGAACCGGGTTTATCGGGACTACCTCTCTCCCTGCCTTGCGGCGCTGAAATGCCGCAGACCGGAAAAATGTGAACGGATCTACGAAACGATGATGTCGGAACTGGAACAAAAATGGCTGTAGGGCGGGGCAATTGCCGGGACTTCTTTTTTGTTCGCCCCGCTTTCAGGCAAAGAACGAATCGAGGATAATCATCCAGGGGAAACTGTATGGAACGGACGATTCTGCACTGTGACTGCAACGGATTTTTCGCATCCGTGGAATGTATGCTTCGCCCCGAGCTGCGGGAGGTCCCAATGGCAGTCTGCGGCGACCCCGACAGCCGGCACGGAATCATCCTGGCGAAAAACGAGCCGGCCAAGGCCTATGGAATCCATACCGCCGAAACCATCTGGCAGGCGAAGCGGAAATGCCCGCAGCTGATTCTGGCCGCGCCGCGGTTTCGGGAGTATCAGCTTGTTTCCCGACGGATCAACGAGATTTACCGCCGGTTTACCGATCTGGTGGAGCCGTTCAGCATCGATGAAAGCTGGCTGGACGTTACGGGCAGCCGGGCGCTGTTCGGCAGCGGCGAAGAGATCGCGAACACCCTGCGCGAAACGGTCCGCAGTGAAATCGGCATCACGATTTCCGTGGGGGTTTCGTTCAACAAGATCTTCGCAAAGCTTGGGAGCGATTATAAGAAACCGGATGCGACGACGGTCATCAGCCGTGAAAATTACCGGGACATCGTCTGGCCGCTGCCGACCGATACTCTGATGTTCTGCGGGAAGAAAGCGGCGCAGACCCTGGCGGGGCTTGGGATCCACACCATCGGCGACATGGCGGGCAGCGGCCCGGAATTTCTGTCCTCCAGGCTGGGGAAAATGGGTTTGCAGCTATATGAATACGCGAACGGCCGGGACGATTCCCCGGTCTCAGACGGCCGGACCATGCGGGGGGTCAAAAGCGTCGGCAACAGCGTGACGTTCCGCCGAGACCTGAGCGGCCCGGAGGACGTCCACAAGGCCGTGCAGGCCCTTGCGGACAGCGTATCCTCCCGCATGCGCGGGCAGAAGCTGAAATGCTGGGTGGTGCAGGTCGGAATCAAGGACCCTTCGTTCCGCTACATCACCCGTCAGAAGACGCTTGCCGCTCCCACCCATCGATCGAGATTACTGGCCGCGGCGGGGGAAGAGCTGATCAAAGCCTGCTGGAACCCCGGAGTGCCGATCCGGATGCTTTCGCTTTCCGGCTCCGGCCTGGTGCCCAACGACGCGCCGGGAGGCCAGCTCTGCTTTTTCGGCGGG
The DNA here is from genome assembly GCF_004103755.1 of Caproiciproducens sp. NJN-50. NCBI lineage: Bacteria > Bacillati > Bacillota > Clostridia > Eubacteriales > Acutalibacteraceae > Caproiciproducens > Caproiciproducens sp. NJN-50. The sequence continues at coordinate 851,089 of NZ_CP035283.1, forward strand.
GAGAGCGGGGCGGACGAGGAGAGGGAAGAGCGGCTGGAGACCGCGATGGATTCCATCCGCGGCCGGTTCGGCAGCGGAGCGGTCACATTCGGCGGGCTGCTGAAAGAAGATATCGGCCTTGACGGCCTCCATCGAAAATAAAACTGCAAAGAGGTTGATTCGAATGAAATGTAAAAAAATCGGGAATACACTGGTTCTTCGCGCCGACCGGGGAGAAGAACTCCTGAAGGCGATTCAAAGCGCCTGTGAGCAGGAAAACGTGAAACTTGGCTTCGTTACGGGCCTGGGCGCCGTCGATCACGCCGTGGTCGGGCTTTACCGTGTTGCGGAACAGAAATATTATTCCAACACCTTCGATGGGGAAATGGAACTGACCTCACTGATGGGAAACGTAACCGAAATGAACGGCAAGGTTTATCTTCATCTGCATGCGAACCTTGCAAAAGCCGACGGTCAGGTGATCGGCGGGCATCTGAATGAAGCCGTCATCAGCGGAACCGGTGAAATCTTCATTCACATTCTGGATGGCAGCGTGGGCCGCCGCCGCGATGAAGTGACCGGCCTGAACCTATTTGACCTTTAAAGGAGACAGAGCAATGATCAGGCATCTTGTCCTATGGACCCTGAAACCGGAGGAAAAAGCCCGTGCGGACCGCATCGCGGCGGAGCTCAGACAAAGATTTCAGGCGCTGCTCGGCGTGGTGGATGGGCTGGAAAGCGTTGAGCTCGGCCGGAATTACGCCGGCGGCGACTATGATCTCGTCCTGAACTGCGCGTTTTCCACAAGGGAGGCGGCGCAGGCCTATCAGACTCACCCCGCTCACCTTGCCGTCAAATCGTTGGTTCATGCGGTGATCTGCGGAAGAACGAGCGCGGACTATGAAATCTGATGACAGCGGGCTGGACCGGCGCGGGGATCACCCGCGCCGGAATCTGTCTGAAGGGGTCCGCGTCGGGCGGTTCCCCCTGCCTTTTTCGAGGTGGATATGAAAATTGCCGTTTTGGGATACAGCGGGAGCGGAAAATCAACTTTGGCCGGGAAACTGGCGGGATATTACCGGATCCCTGTCCTGTTCCTCGACACCGTCCAGTTTCTGCCCGGCTGGGCGGAGCGCGGCCGGGAGGAGGGGCGCTCTATCGTATCCGATTTTTTGAAAAAGAACGATTCCTGGGTGATCGACGGAAATTACGAATGCTTTCTTCAAAAAGAACGCCTGGAACAGGCGGACCGGATCATCCTTCTCTGCTTTCCCCGAAGGGTCTGCCTTTACAGAGCGGTTAAAAGATATCTGAGGTTTCGGGGAAAATGCCGGGAAAGCATGGCGGCCGGCTGCGCCGAGAAATTCGACTTGGAATTCCTATGGTGGATCCTGCGGGAGGGAAGGACCGGGCAAAGGCGCGGCCATTACCGGGAGATCGCTTCGCGCTATCGGGAAAAGACGGTGGTTCTGAAAAAGCCAGGCCAGTCTGATGAATTTCTGAAGCGGATTCTCAAAAACTGATGTGCCGAAGCGGTTGGCGTGGGGAGAATATCCTTTTGCATAGTAAGCATAGTTAAAAACTATTACAATGAATAGAAAGAAAGTATTTTTTAAGTCTCCTGTGAACGTTTATACTGAAGATGAAACGGTTCAAATGAAATACCGAGATTCAGGAAGGAACGTGATTACTATGGCGAAACGGAACACGGCGCCTTTTCGCGCGGACATTGTGGGGAGCTTTCTGCGCCCTGCGGAACTGAAAAGAGTCCGGGAGGCTTACGGGCGCGGTGAAATCGGCCCGGAGCAGCTCAAAGAGGCGGAGGACGGCGCGATCCGGGCACTGGTGGAACAGGAGAAGAAGGCCGGCCTGCAGGCGGTAACCGACGGGGAATTCCGGCGCCGATACTGGCATCTGGATTTTCTGGCGGCTTTGAAAGGGGTCAACGAGGTCAAAGCCGAGCACTGGTCGGTCGCATTCAAAGAACGCCAGCCTAAAGCCGCCACCTTGGAAATCGTCGGGAAGGTGGATTTCGGGGACCATCCCTTCGTCGGGCATTTTGAATACCTCCGCTCCGTGGCCGGCGGTACGCTGTGCAAAATGACCATCCCCTCCCCCTCGATGCTGCATCTGATCTGCTGCGTCAGAGCCGAAAACTACCGGCCGATCCCGGAATATGAAGACCCTCGGAAGCTGTACCGTGATATTGCAGGGGCTTATCAAAAGGCGATCCGCGCGTTTTATGACGCCGGATGCCGCTACCTGCAGTTTGACGACACATCCTGGGGCGAATTCTGCGATCCTCAGAAGCGCCGGGCTTACGCGGAACGGGGCCTGAATCTGGATGAAATCGAAAAAGAGTACGTCGCTATGATTAATCTGGCTTTGGAAGCCAAACCGAAGGACATGGTGATCACCATGCATATCTGCAGGGGGAATTTCCGTTCTACATGGTTCTCTTCCGGGGGGTATGAAGCGGTGGCGGAGATCCTGTTTGGAAACTGCCATGTTGACGGATTCTTTCTTGAATACGATTCCGACAGGGCGGGAGGTTTTGAACCGCTCCGCCATATTCGTAACCAGCAGGTCGTGCTCGGTCTGATTACTTCAAAATTTCCGCAGCTTGAAAAAGAAGAATTTGTCAGGAAGAGAATCGAAGAAGCAGCCGGGTATGTGCCGCTGGAACAGCTTTGCCTGAGTCCGCAGTGCGGTTTTTCTTCCACGGAGGAAGGAAATATCATGACGGAGCAGCAGCAATGGGACAAAATCCGGCTGTTGCAAAAAATCGCGGAGGATGTCTGGGGCTGAAATCCGCTTCATTTGGTGCTTTTGTTATACGAGGACGAGGATGGTGCCTCTTCGGGGCGTCTGATTTCGCCCCTTGTCTTTTTTGAAGTGTGAATGATTCCCATTGCGGACGAAGGAGCCGTGGAATATAATACAGATAAGATGCCGATTCGGGTGCGCGGTTTATATCCGGCGGTAAAAAATCATGAAAGGGAAACAGCAGGGGAATTTAGGATATGGGATGCCTTGGAAATGTGATCTGGTTTCTTTTGGGCGGATGTGTGATGGGTCTGAGCTGGCTGGTGCTCGGCGTTCTTTGGTGCTTGACGGTCGCCGGGATTCCGGTCGGCGTTCAGTGCTTTAAATTTTCGGAGCTGGCGTTCTTCCCATTCGGGAAGGAAGTCCGGTTCGGCGGCGGCGCGGGGTCCGTGCTGCTGAATCTGCTCTGGCTGATTTTCGGGGGCCTCGCGCTTGCAGCGGAGGCGGCTGTCATCGGAGTGCTGTTCTGCGTTACGGTGATCGGAATCCCCTTTGGAATCCAGTGTTTTAAGATTGCGAAACTCGCGCTCATGCCTTTTGGAGCAGACATTTTTTGAATGAATACACAAAAAATATGCAGAAAATTTAAAAAAGTACTGCATTCTGGGATTTTTTTGCTTGACTGAAAAGGAGAAATGATTTATTCTGTATGTTAGTTCAGCAGGGTTGTTTCCTTGTCTGAAAAAGGTAGTACGCTTGTAAGCGTTATTTTTTTTTAAAGAGGTATCTTTCATGAACGAGACCGTCTATATCACCGGACATAAAAATCCTGATACAGACTCCATCTGTTCTTCCATCGCTTATGCCGAACTGAAAAAGAGGCTGGGGGTCAAGGCGGTGCCGGTCCGGATCGGCAGCATCAATAAGGAAACGGCGTTTGTGTTGGACTACTTTGGAGTCAAGGAACCGGAATATCTGGAAACTGTCAAAACTCAGGTCTCCGATCTGGATCTGGATGTCATTCCTCCTGTATCGGAGGACATCTCCATCAAAACGGCTTGGAACATCATGCAGAAGAACAATAAGCAGGTCCTGCCGGTTACCGACGACGGGGGAAAATTGCTCGGAATCATCTCGCTCTCCGACATCACCAACAGCTATATGGCTTCCCAGGGGAACAACGTGCTGTCCAAAAGCCACACGCCGCTGCGCAATGTGACAGAGACCCTGAACGCGAAACTGGTTTATGGAAATATAGATGATGTGTTCCGGTCCGCGGGTAAGGTAGTGATTGCGACCATGGCTCCCGACAGCCTGGAGCCGTTTGTGGAGAAGAACGATATCGTATTGGTCGGCAACCGGAAAGACAGCCAGATGAAGGTGCTGAAAGCCGGAGTCGGCTGTATGATCGCCACCTGCGGCGGGCGGGTGGACAAAGACGTTCTGGAGCTCGCGGAGCAGGAAAAATGCATCGTGATGGAGACAAACCACGATACGTTCACCGCCGCGCGGCTGATCAACCAGAGCATTCCCGTAGGTTACGTAATGACCAGGAACAACCTGATCTGCTTTAACCTTCATGATTTTATTGATTCCATCCGGGACAAGATGCTTCAGACGCGGTTCCGCAGTTATCCGATCGTCGACGACGACGGAATGGTCAAGGGATTTGTGTACCGTTACCATTTGATCTCCCCGCGGAAAAAGAAGGTCATTCTCCTGGACCACAATGAGAAGTCCCAAACGGTGGACGGGATCGACCAGGCTGAAATCATGGAAATCATCGATCATCACCGCATCGGAGACATCCAGACGGGGTCGCCCGTCTATTTTCGCAACGATACGGTGGGAAGCACGGCGACACTGATTGCGAACATGTATGTGGAAAACGGAATCCGGCCGATGAAGGAAATCGCGGGAATCCTCTGCTCGGCGATTCTTTCCGATACCCTGAACCTGAAATCGCCCACGACCACTTATCTGGACCGCGAAACGGTCTCTCAGCTGGCCGAAATCGCCGGATTGGACGCGGATTCCTTTGCGGCCGAAATGTTTCAGGCAGGTTCTTCCCTCGCGGATATGAGCCCGAATCAGATCCTTTACAGCGACTTCAAGGATTACAACCTGGGCCGGTATAAAATCGGGATCGGACAGATCAACGCCGGGGACCCCGGAAACGCGAAGGATCTGAAAAACAGTCTTTTAAAACGCATGGAAGAAGTGCAGCAACAAAAGGGCTACAGCCTGTTGCTGCTGATGATGACGGATATCGTCAGGGAAAGCTCCCACCTGCTGTATTCCGGGAAAGAGGAGGAACTGATCCGGGATGCCTTCGGGGCGGAGCCGAAGGACAGCGAAGTGTATCTTGACGGCGTGGTCTCCCGAAAAAAACAGGTGGTTCCGCTTTTAACCAATGCGATTCAAAATATTCCCTGAGAGAAACTCAGAAAGCCGCCGGCCCGAATTCGGGCCGGCGGCTTTCTCATTTGGGGGGCTGCCCCGGTTTTTTGCCGGGCGCCGCAGTGTCATTTACTGAAGCGCTTATTTAGCGCTGCGAGCGATTTCTTTTCGATACGCGATACATAGGAGCGGGAAATGCCGAGCTTCTGAGCCACCTCCCGCTGGGTCAGCGGCTCAATGCCGTCCAGGCCGTACCGGAGGCGGATAATGGTCCTCTCGCGGGGGGACAGCACATTGTCTATGTATTTTTTCAGCTGTTCGGACTTCATCTTGTAATCCAGATTGTCAAGGATATTGTCTTCCGTCGCCATAATGTCGATCAGAGTAAGGGTGTTGCCGTCTTTGTCGGTGTCGATCGGTTCGTTGATGGAAATATCCTGCGCGCTTTTTTTGGAGGAACGAAAATACATCAGGACTTCATTTGCTATTCTCCCGCTGTGGAATCTCCGCCGTCGGCAGTGGCCTCGGGGCCGGCGCCGAACAGACAGATGCTGACCGTTTCCCCGTCCCAGACAACGCGGTCGATCAGGGAGCGCAGCGCGCAGCGCTTTTCATCGACGGTCATGGAGCCGAAAGCTGACGAAAAGGAACGAAGCGCGTCCGCTGCCATTTCAATTTGTTCGTCCGGCAGAAAGCGGATTTCCGCCCGGTCTTTCAACTGCTGAATTCCCGCTTCAAGGGAATCTTCTTTTTCCTTCCATTCGTCGATCTGCCTGATGATGTACCGGCTTGCGGCGCTGCTTCGGCCTTCCGCGAGAGCGGAGACGAGGTTTGAAATTGCTTTTTCCGCGTTTTGGATGGACTGGTTCAGCCGTTCCAGCTCTGTGTCCAGATCATCCCTGTCCTCCTTCAGGGCCTGACAGCAGGCTTTCAAATGCTGAAGAAAAGCGGAGCCGTCCTCCGGAAGGCTGATGATTTCGGAGCAGACGGCCTGATCGAGAGAATTGCCGTTGATATTCGGAACGGAACATTTCCGGCCCCGGCTTTTTTCCTTGAGCTCGCACAGGTAGGTGTAGACCGGCTCTCCATCCCGATTTTTCCGCCGGGTCAGCTTGGGACGCAGGTAGGAGCCGCATCTCCCGCATCGAAGCAGCCCGGAAAGCAGAGCGGTGTTGTTCTTTGGTTTGCGGTAGGATTTCGACTTATTCCGTTCCAGCATCTTCTGCACGCGGATCCAGTCCTCCCCGGACAGGATCCCCTGGTGCCTGCCGATGGCGACGATCCAGTTGGACATTTCCCGCGCCCGGTTCGCTTTGCCGTGCTGCTGAAGCGTCTTATTGTAGGCCATGATGCCGTGACTGCCGTCAAAGTCTTTCTCCGCCGCGCAGAGCTCGGCGCCGGAACCTGCAAAATAGCGATAGGCGTCCGGATCGGCGGCCATGTAAACGGGGTTCTCCAGAATGTTTTTGATTGCGAACCGGGTATATCGCTTCCCGGTTTTTGACGGAATGCTGTTTTGGATCAGGAACGTTTCCACCTGGGTCAGGGAATCCGTTTCCAGGAATTTCTGAAAGATCAGCCGGACCGTTTTGATTTCGTCGGGCTGAAAGACCAGCCGAAAGGCCCTGCGGGTCTTTCCATCTGAGGCGGCCTTCTCGATTGGCTGGGACCGGTATCCCGTCGGCGTTGTTCCTCCCAGCCAGCGGCCGGTCTTGGCAAGTTCCCGCATGTTGTCCCGGATCCGCTCCGCCGTTGTTTCCCGCTCCAGCTGTGAAAACACGGAAGCGATATACATCATGGCGCGCCCCATGGGCGAAGCGGTGTCAAATTGCTCCCGGATGGAAACAAAGGAGATCGACAGGGAACCCAGTTCTTCGATCAGTCTGGCGAAATCTCCGATATTGCGGCTGATCCGGTCAAGACGGTAGCAGACAAGGATGGAGAATTTTTTCCCCCTGGCATCCGCCATCATTTTTTTAAACTGCGGACGGTCCGTGCTGCCGCCGGAGAAACCCTCGTCCTCATAGACGAGGAGGCTGTCTTCCGCCGCGCCGTAATCCTGCGCGATATACTGCCGGCAGAGCTCGATCTGGTTTTCAATGCTCTCGCCTTTTCCTGTAAACCTCGACTTGCGCGAATAGATCGCGATCCGCGTTTGAACCTGCTTTTCCATCTCTCCCCAACCTCGCCCGTTCCGTACTTTATTCCAGTATATCACGGCCCGAAGTCACAGCCGGTCGAGAAACGGGGACGGCTGACGGGCGGAAATCCGCACGGAGAAGGGGGGAGGGCGCCGCCCCAACCGGCTTCGTTGCCGGTTGGATCAGGAAATTTCCTTCATGAGGATGTGGCAGATCATGTCGGACGCTTCGTCGATCCGGTCCGCACAATTGCTCAGGTGCCGGTACAGCTCGCGCATTTTCAGGATATATTTGATATCGTCCCCCATCAGCAGAGCGGCCACGGAGTGGCGGTAGATGGATTCCACCTTGTTTTCACACTTTTTCGCTTTGACGGCGCACTGAACCGCCGCTTTCGGCTTTTTTTCCATGCAGCACACCGCGTTGTGAATGTTCACGCTCGCATCCTTTAAAACGGCGATGAATTCGGCCAGTTCAGGACTTTGGCCGATCTGATAGATTTCCATTTCCTTTACGGTCGTCTTGTAATAGTCGAGAATGTCGTCCAGCGATTTGGAGAGCATGTAGATGTCCTCCCGGTCGTAGGGGGTGATAAAGGTGCTGTCCAGGCCCTGCACCAGCTCGAATCGTTTCCGGTCCGCCTGCTCCTCCAGGGATTTGACCTCATCCGCATCGTCGGGGTTGAGGCTCTGCACATAGGAGTCAAGCGCACGCACGGCTTTCAGGATATACTCCGACTGCTCCCGGAGCAGTTGGAAAAAATCGACGTTGCAGCCGAAGATCTTCAATAATTTCATGTGCGTTTACCCTCCTATTCTGTGAATGATCCAGTAAAACACGGAAGAAATGAAAAAGGAAGCTGGAATCGTGATCAGCCACGCGGTCAGCATGTCTTTCGCGTAGAGCCAGCCGACCGCGTTGGGCCGGTCGGCCGCGCCGACGCCGAAAATGGAGGAATTCACGATTTGCGTTCCGCTTACGGGAAAACCCATGACCGACGCCCCGGTGATGACGAACAGGGATGAAATCTGGGCGCTCAGGGAGTGCAGCGACTTGACGTTGTAGATTTTCGTTCCAACGCTGTTGATCATTTTCATCCCGCCAAGCACCAGGCCGAGAGAGATGGTCAAAGCCGAGAGCAGCATGACGTTCTGTGACGCCCTGAATTCGGAGGAGCCGGAAAAGGCCATCAAAAGCAGGGCAAGAACTCCAATCCCCTTCTGGGCGTCGTTTGAACCCTGAAAGGCGTTGCTCAGAATGCAGGTGCTGGCCTGCATTCCTTGAAACATCTTTTTGATTTGTACGCCGCGGCCTTCAAAAATCACTTTATTCAGCTTGAAAATAAAATATCCGAAAATAAATCCGATGATCGGCGATGTGAACAGGGGGAGAAGCACGCTGAGCAGAAGCCCCCTGACATTGATCACGGAAAACCCGAACTTCATCACAAACGGCCCCAGCATCCCGCCGACGATCGCATGGGACGAGCTGGAGGGGATTCTTATGATCCATGTGACGATATTCCAGACGATTGCCCCCAGCATTGCCGCGGAGATCATTTCCGCGGTCCCGCCCGGGTTTTTCAGAATCGGGTCGACATGGAACAGGCCGAACACCGTGCTTTCCGCGACCTTCGTTCCCAGCAGGGCGGTGCCGAAAAACTGGGAAAGAAAAGCGAGCGCGAAAATAAACGGGACGTTCAGCGAACGCGAGGCGATGATGGTGGCGATCAGATTTCCCTCGTCGTGAAAGCCGGTGATGAAGATATAGAGAAAAATCAGGAATACGGCGCTATAAAAAAATACAATGATAATCGCCTCCTAAAAATATTTCATCTGACAGTCCCGCCTGCAGAAGAATCCCATCCGGGGGGTGGAGCGGATGGCCGGAGGGCCGTCATTCGACGTCCTTTGTCGCGACCAGATCCACGCCGGTTCCGGCGACGTCCGGCCGTATGACATCGCCGATATGGACAGGCGCGGGTATCGTGATGTCCTTTATGCCGCGGATCACCTCGAAAATTTTCTGTTTCGGGACGTCCGTCCGGGTCTTGCAGGAGACGGTCGCCGCGCCGGTGATGCTTCCGGAAACCCGGACCGTGCTGGTCACGATGCGGGTCGGGTTTGTCACTTCCTTGCGGGCGTAGGCATCGCCGCGCGGGCAGGTGTTTCCTGTGACGGAAACGATGTTCCGGCCGTCCAGCTCCACCGTGACCGGGCAGCCCAGCGGACAGCCAATGCAGATCAAATTGCGCTTTTCCATGATAAAATCACACACTTTCCACGCAGATCCTGATCTTGGAAAGACCGGGGTGGTCTTCGAAATTTTTTCTGGTCAGTACAATTTCCTCCATCTCGCCGGGGGCCATTACGGGGCGCCTGCGGTGAATGATGCGGTCCTCTCCGAAGTAGACGCTGACGGCCTTGTCTTTGATGACGCCGCCGACCCGGAAGCGGACCGTGAGTTTTTCCGGCATGCGGGAGGGGTCGATGGTGCAGGGCACGGTATAGCGGGGGCCTCCTGAGGTTTCGATCGGGATTTCCCGGCGAACAGCCTCCGCTCCGCCCGCAGCCGCGTATCCGGCCGCGGCCTTGCCCGCGGCTGCGGCCTCTTCACTGACATAGTCCACCAGGTCGTGAACGTGCAGTACGTTTCCGGCGGCGAACACGCCGGGGATGCTGGTCTCCAGGCTCTCGTTGACGCACGGGCCGTTTGTGACGGAATTGATTTGCACGCCCATTCCCCGGCTCAGCTCGTTTTCGGGAATCAGGCCGCAGCTCAGCAGCAGCGTGTCGCAGTCGTAATGCTCTTCCGTGCCCGGGATGGGTCTGTGGTTTTCGTCCACCTTGGCCAGCGTGATTCCGCTGACGCGCTCCTTCCCTTCGATATCCACGACGGTGGTGCTCAGCTTCAGCGGGATATGAAAGTCGTCCAGGCATTGGACGATGTTGCGCTTCAAACCGCCGGAATACGGCATTAGTTCCGCCACGGCCAGAACTTTCGCACCCTCCAGCGTCATGCGCCGCGCCATGATCAGGCCGATGTCGCCGCTGCCGAGGATGATCGCGCGGCGGCCGGGCAGGTAGCCCTCGACGTTGACCAGGCGCTGCGCCGTGCCGGCGCTGTAGATGCCCGCGGGGCGGTAGCCCGGGATGTTCAGCGCGCCGCGGCTGCGCTCCCGGCAGCCCATGGCCAGGATAACGGCTTTTGCCTGAATGTCGATCAGGCCGTCGGAGGGGTTCACGGCGGTCACCACCTTTTCGCGGGTGATGCCGACCACCATCGTGCCGAGCTTATATTCGATCTTCCTTTTGCGGACCTCGTCGGCGAACCGTTGGGCGTATTCCGGGCCGGTCAGCTCTTCATGGAAGGTGTGCAGGCCGAAACCGTTGTGAATGCACTGGTTCAGAATGCCCCCCAGCCGGGAGTCGCGCTCCAGGATCAGAATGCCGCGCGCGCCGGCGTCGCGGGCGGAAACTGCCGCGGCGAGGCCGGCGGGGCCGCCGCCGATGATGACGATATCGTATTGTTTCATTTGGCATTCCTCCTCACAGTACATCCTTGTTGGCGCCTACGATCAGGTTGGACGCGCCGCCGCATTTTGTAATTTCGGGCTGGGGGATTCCCAGCTCGCGGGCGAGAATTTCCATGGTGCGCGGGGTGCAGAACCCCGCCTGGCACCGGCCCATCCCGGCCCGGGTGCGGCGCTTGACCCCGTCCAGGCTTCTGGCGCCCAGCGGGCGGTGGATCGCGTCCAGAATCTCCCCCTCGGTGATCATTTCGCATCGGCAGATTAGATTGCCGTACTCCGGCTTTTCCCGGATGAGCTGCTCATATTCCTCACGGCTGAGCCTGCCGGGGTCCAGAACGCCCTTGCGCACGCCGTTAAAATCAGGATTCGGCTGTAGCTCCAGCTTGCCGCGCAGCAGGTTCGCCACCATTTCGCCGATCGCGGGCGAAGAGGTCAGCCCCGGGGACTCGATGCCCGCGCAGTTGATGAAGCCCGGCGCGTCCGGGGCCTCGCCGATGATGAATTCATGGCGGTCCTCGTGCGCCCGCAGGCCCGCAAAGCTGGTGATGACCTGGCGGATCGGCAGATTTTTGACCATTCTACCGGCTTTCCCGATCAGTTCCTGCAAACCCTCGGCGGTCGTGTTGTTCCCTTCGCGGTCGGAAATATCGAAGGCGGTCGGGCCGATAATCGTATTCCCGTGCACGGTGGGGCTGACCAGAACGCCCTTGCCGTATTTTCCCGGAAGCTGAAAAACCGTGTGCCTGACAAAGCCGCCGGTTGATTTGTCAAGCAGGCAGTAGTCGCCGCGCCGCGGCGTAATATGGATTTTGACCCCGCTGACCAGATTGTTGAAAATATCGGCGTAAACGCCGGCGGCGTTTACGATATATTTCGCCGCCAGCGGCCCCTTGGAGGTGCTCAGTTCCCAACCTCCCTTGACGGGCCGCAGATTTTTCACTTCCGTATTGAACCGGAATTCCACGCCGTTCGTGCAGGCGTTTTCCGCCAGAGCGATCGTCAGTCCGAAGGGACACACGATGCCGCCGGTCGGAGCGTAAAGAGCGGCGACCGCTTCCGGCGCGACATTGGGCTCCATGGCGCGCAGTTCTTCCCGGTCCAGGATCCTCATTCCCTTAACGCCGTTTGCAAGGCCGTTCCGGTACAGCTCGGTCAGGCTGGGCCGGTCTTCCCCGCGCAGCGCGGTGACAAGGGAACCGTTGCGGCGGAAGAGAAAATCCAGTTCCCTGGAAAGCGGCTCCATCATTTCGTTTCCGCGCACATTCAGCTTTGCCATCAGGCTGCCTGCCGCTGCGTCAAAGCCGGCGTGAACGATCGCGCTGTTTGCCTTGGATGTGCCGCAGCAGACATCCTCGCATTTTTCAACGACACAAATTTCGGCGCGATAGCGTGAAAGTTCCCTCGCTATGGAGCAGCCGGATACGCCGGCTCCGATAATTACAATATCGTACACAAAATGACAGCTCCTTTTCCTGCAAATTACAAGGCCATGGATGGCGGATAATAAAAGAACCGAACAGATTCCGCCGCCCCGTATGAAGCGCAGCGGAATCCATTCGGTTCACGCATTTCTCCAGCTCGTCGTGAGACCGGTATCGAATTGAAATCCCGAAAATACTTACATTTCCCAGATTGCCTGATTGGTTGTTGAAATGGCTACGGCGCCGGCTTCCAATGCGGCAATGACGTCCTCCTTGTCGGCGATCAGCCCGCCGGTCAGAACCGGCACGGAAACAATGGAACAGACCTTGCGGATCGTTTTCGGCATGGTTCCCGGCAATACGTCGATAAAATCCGGATGGGCGGATTCCAGCTTTTCCAGGCTGGAAAGAGCGATGGAGTCCAATACGAATACGCGCAGGATGGAATTCATATCAAGCTCTTTCGCGCGGTGAATAAAGGTCTGCCGTGTGGAAATGATTCCGTCCGCCTGCGTGCTGTGGTGAATGAAATCGACGGCCACTTCCTTATTGGAAAGCCCGATGATCAGGTCGACATGCACAACCGCAATTTTGCCGGCGGCTTTTAAGCGGCGGACGATCCCGGGAATATTGCAGATATCCCCGTAAAGGACAAAGACAATTCGGATATTATCGCAGACAAGGCATTTTTCCAGGCCGTCGTCATCTTTAATTGCCGCGATGATCGGGTTGGCAACGACAGCGTTCACAAAGGCGGCGGTATCCAATCCGTTCAGAACTCCTCCCCTGGAACCAGCCGCAGCGAAGAACCAGAAAACAAAAAAGAGTAACGCAAACGAACCGAATTTACATTCCGTTTGCTTTACCCCTGCTCTGATCTCTGAGGCTGTGCTGGCACGAATTATGTACTGCATATTTTAATTGATTTCTGTCATTTATCCTAACACTTTCCTTTGGGAAAATCAACCGATAAAAATAAAATCATCAAATAGCACAATGAAACGGAAAATAGTTTGTAAAATTTAACAAAATTTTTCATGAAAACAAATTTTTATTTGACAAATACACCATGGAGGTGTTAAAGTACTGACAGCGCCGTAAATATCGGGCAACAGAATGCGCCTTAAGAGAAAAGAGCAGGGGCGACAGGATCAGGGAGAAATCCCTCAAATTCTGTCAACCTCTGCTTTTTGTTTACCCTTTTCCCCGCCGGAAAAGGCGGTCGCGCCGGTTCCGGCTTCGGACTATTCCTGCATGCCGCAAAACAGGGAAGGAGGAACATGTTTGGAGAACAGGATGGAGCTGCTGCGGAGCACGCGGCTGTTCGTGCTTGATCTGGACGGCACATTTTATCTTGGTGGCCGGATCCTTCCCGGCGCGGCGGATTTTCTGCGGGCGGTGAAACGGACGGGAAGGGATTATTTGTTCTTTACCAATAATTCGTCGCGTTCTCCCGGGGACTATATCCGCAAACTCGCCGGGATGGGCTGTCCCATCACAAGAGAACAGATTATGACCAGCGGCGACGTGACGATCCGTTACCTGAGGACGCATTATCCCGGCAGGACGGTTTATCTGGTGGGCACGCCGCCTCTGATCGAGAGCTTCCGGGAAGCGGGGATCCCGCTCACGCAGGAGCAGCCGGATCTTGTCGTTATGGCGTTTGACACCACACTGACCTATGAGAAACTTTCCAACGCCTGCACTTATATCCGCAACGGAGCTTTGTTCCTTGCAACGCATCTGGATATCAACTGTCCCACGGAGACGGGATTTATCCCTGACTGCGGCAGCTTCTGCGCGGCCGTCAGCCTTTCCACCGGGAAGAAGCCGAAATATCTGGGCAAACCGTTCGCGGAGACCGTCGAAATGATTCTGGATCAAACGGGTTATGCTCCTCCACAAATCGCTTTTGTCGGCGACCGGCTTTATACCGACGTGGCGACGGGCGTTCAGAACGGGGCGAAAGGGATCCTGGTGATGACCGGCGAAACCCGGCCCGAGGACCTGACAAAATCAAAAGTTATTCCGGACGGTGTATATGCTTCATTGGGAGAGATGGGGCAAATTCTTCTGAAGCTCTAAGATTTTTGGCAACATAAACATATTTCGTTATTTTTTATAAAAAATTATATAAATTATGTGTAATCTTGTGCCTTGCTATCGCAGGAAGATTATGGTATTCTAAATTTGGTAGTTTTGGAAACTGAATATGCAGAATGCTTTAAGAGCTATGAGTAAAAAGCAGAATGCGACGGGGGCAGGGTATGTCCTCATTCGCAGGATGCTTTTTTTTAATGCTCATAAGGGCTTTTTGCGGTGTCAGCTTCTTGAACCGTGCAGGTTATAAGCGCAACAAGATTTAGGAAAGGAATGATTTCGTTATGAAAAAAGCAAGAATCTCTTTTCGCAGCCTGCTGAAAACGGCTGTGAGCGGTGTTCTGGGCATGGCGCTGATTCTGGGTACAATGAGCGGATGCGGCGGATCTTCGACCAGCACAGGAGGCGGAGCCGCCTCGGCCGGCAGTTCCGCGGCGGCCGGCAAGTCGGATGATGATAATTTTCACATTACGATCAAGCTGAGCCATGTGTTCCAGCCGCAGGAGCAGGTTTATAAAACCATGGAGGCGATCGGAAAAAGCGTAACGGAAAAAACGCAGGGGCACATAACAATCCAGGTTTTCGGCCAGGGACAGCTTTCCGTTTATAACGACAGCATGGAGCAGGTGAAGCGCGGGGCGAACTGGATCGCCGTCGAAGAGCCCTCCTACCTGGGCGATTATGTTCCCGATTTCGCCGCGCTGGTCGGCCCGATGCTTTATCAGAACAACGACGAGTGGGAGAAAATGCAGGACACGGACCTCTACAAGGAGATGCAGAAAAAGGCCGAGGATCTTGGATTCCATTTCCTTTCGATGAATTATGAATTCGGATTCCGCAGCCTCTGCACAAACAAGGACGTCAAGACTCCGGACGATTTAAAGGGCATGAAACTGCGCAGCACGGAGAGCCCACTGTTTGTCAAGACGATCGAGGCCATGGGTGCCGCCGCCACTCCGATGGCGTTTACCGAGTGCATATCGGCGATTCAGACCGGCACGGTCAACGGATTTGAAGGTTCCGAATCCACCCTGCTTGGCACCGGCGCTTACGAGGTCGTCAAGAAAGTCGCTTTGACCCGCCATTTTATCGCGACCCGCGGCGCGTTTATCAATACCAAGGTTTACGACAGCATTCCTGAAAAATACCGCAAGATTCTTGACGAAGAGTTTGCTCAGGGCGCCAAGGACTGCCGCGCCGCGTCGGAGAAGGACGAGGCGGGGACCGTCGAAAAGCTGAAGAGCCTTGGCGTCACATTCAACGATGTCGATATGGACGCCTTCACAAAATCCTGCGACAAGGTTTATGACTGGCTGGTTTCCGACAAGAAATGTTCGCCGGACATCCATGAAAGGCTGCTGGCCGAACTCAAGAAAATGCGCGGCTGATTTTCATGAAAAGTTCCGTACGCAACCCGATACATAACAACTGAGAAGGAAACTTATGAAAGCTAAACTGAAACTGTTTTTGTACAATCTGGACTCCATTATCACCGGCGCGGCGATGATCGGAATGACGCTGGTTGTTTTGCTCAACGTGTTCTGCCGCTATTTTGCAAACAAACCGCTGGTTTGGGGCGAAGAAGTTGCGACGACGCTCTTTGTCTGGAGCATTTTTGCGGGCGGCGAGGTCTGTTTTCGCCAGGGAACGCACCTGGGCGTGGACTTTCTGGTGAGGCTTCTGCCGGATCGGATTCGCTCCGCTTTCGCCTGCGTGATCAACGCCGTCGTCATTCTGATCATCGGGACTCTTGCCGTGGTTAGTCTGACCTATATGTGGAATTCCCGCATGAATCTTTCCAAGGTCATGCAGGTAACCGTCCTGTGGAACACCGTGCCGGTAGCCGTCAGCTTTGTGGTTTCGCTGGTGTGGGCCATCCTGTTTTTTATCCGGGATTTAAGAACGATGACATCTTTTGGAAAGGAGGCTGAGCAGCTGTGAGTTCTTTGGCATTCCTGCCGATTTTGCTGGTGTTTGTCCTGTATTTTGCCGGCATCCCGATTGTGTACGCCCTGCTCGGCTCCACTTTTTTCTACTTCGCGTTTATCGATACGACATCCCCGATGGATCTGATCCTGCAGAAGGTGCTGACAAGCTCGCAGTCTTTTAACCTGCTGGCGATTCCGTTCTTCGTCATGGCCGGGTCGATCATGAACTATTCGGGCATCAGCGAGAAGATGATGGATTTCGCGGAGGTGCTGACCGGGCATATGCGCGGAGGGCTCGCGCAGGTCAACGTTCTGCTGAGCATGCTGATGGGCGGCTGCTCCGGCTCCGCGAACGCGGACGCCGCGATGGAAGCAAAGATGCTTGAGCCGCAGATGGAGGAACGCGGGTATTCCAAGGCGTTTTCGACTGCAATCACCGCCGCCTCGTCCGCTGCAACGCCGGTGATCCCGCCCGGAGTCAACCTGATCGTCTACGCCGTGCTTGCAAGCTGCTCGCTGGGCCGCATGTTTGCCGCCGGGTATATTCCGGGGATCCTGATGGGCCTGTCCCTGATGGTGGCGGTGGCTTATATCTCCAAAAAGCGCAATTATCAGCCGAGCCGTGGAAAGCGCGCGACTTTGGGGGAAATCGGCCGCCAGGCGCTGGTTTCCTTCTGGGGACTGTTTTTTCCGTTCGGCATCATCCTCGGCATGCGGGCCGGCATGTTCACGCCGTCCGAAGGCGGCGCGATCGCGGTTCTGTACGCCGTGATCATCGGCAAATTCGTGTACAAGAAACTCAACTTCAGAAGGGACTTCATCCCCATCATGAAGGAATCGATCGCGGGCAGCGCGGCGGTCGTCATGATCATGGTATCAGCCAGCGTGTTCGGCTATTACCTGACCTGGGTGGGCATTCCCCAGATGGTGGCCGTCGGGATGACCACGCTGACCCAGAACAAGTACGTCATGCTGCTGCTGTGCAATCTGATCCTGCTGATCATGGGCATGTTCCTCGAAGGCGGAGCCGCGCTGATGATCATCGCGCCCCTGCTGGTGCCCGTGGTCACGGCGATGGGGGTCGACCCGGTCCATTTCGGCATGATCTGCATCGTGAACATCATGCTCGGGGGCCTGACGCCTCCGTTTGGTTCCATGATGTTCACCACCTGCGGCATTACGGGATGCAAGATCAGCGATTTCGTGCGCGAGTGCTGGATCTTCATGTTTGCGCTGCTTGTTGTGCTGATCATTATCACCTTTGTCCCATTCCTGAGCCTGGTCCTGCCAAACCTGATTTACGGCGTGCAGGGCTGAAAATTTGCAACCGGCCGGTTGCCTGTCTGCCTCCCTTGATTGTCTGCGCGGGCCGAACTCCTGCGGACGATCAAGGGAGGTTTCTGTTCCCTGATTTCGGTATCAAATGGACCCTGGAATCTGCAAAGAGCCTTTCCGTTACATAAAATATTTCGGAGAAGAATATAAATGCTCTGGAATTTATGCAATGGAGGGGAGCGGTTGAATATCCTTGTTTACTATCCGGCCGAAGGGGAAAAACAGAAGGAACTGCAAAGAAGGGTCGCCGCGGTCCACAGCAGCGCGATTGCGAAGTACATAGAGCGGATTCACTGTCCGGTGGAACAAAAGAAAGAGATCGCAACTCGGATTCTTCGGGAACGGCAAAAAGAGGGGACGGCGTAGCAGCCGCCCCTCTTTTTGCCGCGTCACCGGTGTCCGAAATGATAGAATAGCATTTTCAATACATCTTGCCGCGTAGCTGGAAAGCCGGATTCCCTTGGAACTGTCAAAGGTATTCACCGCTTTAATCAGCCCGATGGTGCCAATGGAAATCAGGTCGTCCTGTTCGCTGGAACTGGAGTAATACTTTTTGATGATGTGTGCGACCAGTCTGAGATTATGTTCGATCAGTGCTGCTTTTGCTTTCGGATCCCCGTTCTTCATTTTTTCCAGGCATTCCTTCTCCTCCTGCGCGGTTAACGGCCGGGGAAAAGACCCGGAGCCCGCGACGTGAAGCACGAAAAAGAGGAAGCCGGAAAGAGCCAGGCTCAAAAGTGCTTCGAACAAGATGTTCGCCCCCTTGGAATCATGTATCTTCAGTATATGCGGGACATCCCCGGCTTGTTGCAAGTCCGACGGGGTTTCCGCCGCCGGGAAAGGATTGGCCGCCCAGTGCCGCCCCGTATATTTTCATTTGCATGGTTGTAAGTTTCGCCGGAATCAGATAAAATAAGAGAGAATTTAAAGGAGGGTAACCCATTTGGAAGAAAATCGGCAAAATAAGATGGGCACCATGCCCATTTTTCGTTTGATTGTCACGATGTCTATTCCGGCCGTCCTGTCCATGATGGTCCAGGCGCTGTACAATATCGTGGACAGCTATTTTGTTGCACAGATCAGTGAAAACGCGCTGACCTCCGTGTCGCTGGTGTTTCCGGTTCAGACCCTGCTGATTGCGGTGGCGGTCGGGACCGGGGTCGGCCTGAACTCGCTGATCGCACGCCGACTGGGAGAAAACCGCAGGGAAGAGGCCGACCAGGCGGCAACCCATGGGCTTCTTCTTGGGCTTGCAAACGGTTTGCTGTTTTTTGTTATCGGCCTGTTTTGTTCGGGCCCGTTTCTGAGAGCCTTTACCTCGGACCCCGAGATTGTTTCGATGGGTTCCGCCTACATGAGCACCGTTTGTATGTTTTCCTTCGGAGCATGCGTTGAAATCAACATTGAGAAAATATTGCAGGCCACCGGGAATATGGTCTTTCCCATGATCTTTCAGCTGATTGGCGCCGTGGGCAACATGCTGCTTGACCCGGTTTTTATTTTTGGGCTTTTTGGGGTGCCTGCCATGGGAGTCAGGGGCGCCGCGATCGCCACGGTGATCGCTCAGATTCTGTCTATGGTGGTTGCCTTGTTGGTTTTGCTTTTCAGAGAACATGAAGTGAAAGTGGATTTTCACTTTTTCCGCGTCAACTGGCGCACGGTACAGAATATTTATGCCGTGGGGCTGCCCGCCATTGTCATGCAGTCGACCGGTTCCGTCATGGTGGTCGGCATGAACGCGATTTTAATCGGTTTCACCGGTACGGCAGTCGCCGTCTTCGGCGTCTATTTCAAACTTCAGTCTTTTGTTTTTATGCCGGTCTTTGGGCTGAATCAGGGGCTGATGCCCGTAATGGGATACAATTACGGAGCGAGAAAGATCAGCCGTCTGCTCAGCGCGGTCAAAATCGGCTGCGCGATTGCGGCGGTCATCATGGGAATCGGCATGGCGGGGTTCTGGCTGATACCGGACAAGCTTCTGCTGATTTTCAACGCATCCGGCCGTATGCTCCAGATCGGGGTCCCGGCGCTTCGCACCATCTCGCTCTGCTTTTTGCCCGCCGCGTTCGGCATCGTTTTTTCCACAACCTTTCAGGCGGTCGGCGACGGGGTGAAAAGCCTGATTATTTCGCTCCTGCGACAGCTTGTCATATTGCTTCCGTGCGCGTACCTGCTGTCTAAAATCGGGCTGGACGCGGTCTGGTTCGCGTTTCCGGCCGCGGAGAGCGTATCGCTTGCCGCAAGCATTTTCTTTTACTGTTCGGTGAGAAGGACCACCATTCAGACAGGCGCATAGGCAAAATCAAATCTGTTTTCCGGACGATGAATTCCCGCAATTGACGCCAATTGGACAATTCTGTCTCCTAATATCATCCAGGAAGGGATTTTTAACTTGTTTCAGTGCCCACGGGTCGACTGAAATCGTATATAATAATAAAAATCCTAAATTATGGAAAGTGAAAGGTAATGCTGAATACGAATTACAAAGGAAAACTTTCACCCGCTCAGATTTTGATTTCTCTGGATGCAAAGCCGGACGCTGGGATGGCCGGATGCCTTTTCAGCGGATACTACCGCAGGGCTTTTGCTTTTAAAAGCGAAACGGAACTTCTGTTTGCGATAGACCAGCTGTGTGACAGTATGCAATTTCCCCAGGCATCGTCCCAAAGCCGAAGTTTTGAATCCAAGTATACAAAAACGATCGTCAGGAAGGTGGAAAACTTCATGGAACCGGACATTGAAACAGCTTTAAAGCAGGACCGCGCTACTTTTCTGGTGCACATCAAATTCCGTCAGAATGCGACCTGGCAGGGAAGCATCACTTGGGTGGAGCAGGAAAAGACACAGAGTTTCCGCAGCGCGCTTGAAATGCTGAAATTGATGGAAGAGGCTCGGGTTCCGTCGGCGAAGGAAGTTGTGGACTGGGAGGATACCCCTTGAAAGCATCCCGACGGCGGGCGGTGAAACAGCAAAAGTCCCCTGTTCAGATAAAAGCTGAACAGGGGACTTTTGCTGTCCCTCTTTTTTGTGACTTCTCAGCGGCGCTGTGCCGCAAACAGCTTTCCAATTTTTGGACAGCCCTCTTTCGCGTCGGGCGAGTCCGGATTGATTCCATGTTTTTGGGTATAGTACACAATTGTTTTTTTAATTTGATTGGAAAACCTATAAAATTAAAATGTTGACCCTCCGGCGAAGCAGGCGTATAATTAGGAAACCAAATAGATAGAAATCCTAATTAATTTTGAAAGAAGGTTGCCGGATGCCAGAAGAAGGACGCACCGGAGAGGCAACAAAAAGATTGTTGGACGCCATGGTCCAGTTCCGCCGGCTGCGCGACATCCCATACCGCGGGAAGCACCCGCAAAGCCATGAATGCAGGCACAGCGACATGATGATCCTGTTTGCCCTGAAACAGTTGGAACCCGATTTCCCAGAGGGCGTCAGCATCAAGGAACTGAGCCGCTGTTTGAACCTGAAATCTCCGACTGTGACTCCCGCCGCTTATCATCTGGAAAAAATGGATCTGGTGGAGCGCAGCACCGACGACAGGGACAGGCGGATTAACCGCATCCGGCTGACCGAGGGAGGCCGCCGGCTTCTCCTAGCCCACAGGAGACGGCTGGCCGCCCATATCCATGGACTGGTCCTCTACCTCGGAGCGGAAAAGAGTTTAATGCTGGCGGAGCTTCTCGATGAAGCGTTCCGCTACGAATTTGGCCAGATCCAGCAAAAAAACAATCTTGAGGCTCATCACCCGGGAGGTCTATGAATGCTGAAAATTTATCGGAACCTGAAGCCGTTTGCAGCTTCGATCATCACGATCCTGCTTCTTCTGTTTCTTCAGGTGATGTCCGACCTTTATCTGCCGACCCTGATGTCGGATATCGTCAACAGCGGTATCATGGCCGGAGACATCGGCTATATCTGGAAAACCGGCGAAATCATGCTCCTGATTGCCGCGGGCGGCGTGATCTGTGCTGTGGCGGCGGGCTATCTCGGTTCAAGAGTTGCCCTCGGATTGGGCAGAAACCTGAGAAACCAGGTTTTCCGCCGTGTGGAAAACTTTTCTTTGCACGAGTTTGATAAATTCGGGTCGTCGACCCTGATTACGCGGACGACCAACGATATTATCCAGATACAGACGGTCACGATCATGATCATCAATATGATGGTTCGTGCGCCGCTGACCTGTATCGGAGGGATCATGCAGGCCTATCATCAGGACCGGACGCTGACGATTGTCCTTGCCGTGGCGCTTCCCATTTTGATTCTGGTCATCTGGCTCGTGACCTCGAGGGTCATTCCATTGTTCCGCCAGGTGCAGAAAAAGCTGGACCGGATCAATCTGATCCTTCGGGAGAATCTGACCGGGATCCGGGTCATCCGGGCCTTTGACAAGATCGGCCATGAAAAGGCTAGGTTTGAAGACGCCAACCGGGATCTGACCGACACTTATATCCGTGTCAACCGCATTATGGCGTTTCTGATGCCGATGATGATGATGATTATGAATCTGGTCTCGACAAGCATCCTCTGGTTCGGGAGCAAGAGGATCGACACCGGGGAAATGAATATCGGCGCGCTGATGGCGTTTACCCAGTACGCGATGCAGATCATGTTTTCGCTTTTGATGTTTGTCATGATGTTTGTCATGATTCCCCGCGCGCAGGCCGCCGCCGACCGCATCAGCGCGGTTCTGGAGACAACCCCCGAAATCGTCGATCCGGATCAGCCGGAAGCTGCGGAAGAGGAAAGGGGCTATGTCGAATTCCGGAACGTCACCTTCCGTTACCACGGGGCGGAACAGCCCGCGATCCGCAATGTCTCTTTTTCCGTCAGGCCGGGGGAGACCACGGCCATCATCGGGGGGACCGGCAGCGGCAAGAGCACGCTGATCAATCTGATTCCCCGCTTTTACGATGTGGATGAGGGGGAGATCCTGGTCGACGGCACGAATGTGAAGGCGATGACGCAGGAGGACCTGAGAAAACGGATCGGCTTTGTCCCCCAGAAGGCCAGCCTTTTCACGGGCACCGTCAAAGAGAACCTGCTGTACGGCAGGGAGGACGCCACGGAGGAGGAGATCCGCCACGCCGCGCAGGTGGCGCAGGCCTCCGAATTTATCACCGGGATGCCGGACGGGTACGATTCCCTGCTTGCCGAAAGCGGCCGGAACCTCTCCGGCGGGCAGAAGCAGCGCCTTTCCATCGCAAGGGCTTTGGTCAGGCGCCCGGAGATCTATGTATTTGACGACAGCTTTTCCGCGCTCGACTTTAAAACGGACGCGAGGCTTCGCGCAGCCCTGAAAAAGGATACGGCGGATGCCACCGTGATTATTGTTGCACAGCGCGTCGGAACCGTGATGGACGCCGACAGAATCATTGTTCTGGACGAAGGTTCGGTCGCCGGGATCGGGACCCACAGGGAACTGCTGAAAGAATGCGAAATATACCGCGAGATTGTGGAGTCGCAGCTTTCCGAGGAGGAATTGGCATGAGCGAAAATCAGCATAGAACCGGCTCTGCCGGCGGAGCGAGGCGTGGCGGACCGGGCGGAGGTCCGGGAGGGGCCATTGGCAGGCCCGTGGAAAAGGCCAAGGATTTCAAAGGGACGCTCCGGCGCCTGACCGGGTATTTGAAACCGCAGAGTTGGAAGCTTGCGTTCGTCCTTGTTTTTACGCTTTTCTCGACCGCATTTACCGTCCTGGCGCCGAGAATCAGCGGCAATGCGATCAACCAGATGACGGACGGCTTTATTGCGAAACGAATCGTTTCCGAGGTGAGCAAGGCGCAGGACTCCGTCGGTCCCGCCCTGACCGCGCAGCTGAAACAGATCGATTCCGGACGCGCTCAGGCGGAGGAGCAGGCCAAGTCGGCCGCCCGCGCCGCGTTGGAAAAGCAGGGAGCCTCCGAGGCACAGATCGCCGCGGCGGAGCAGCAGGCGGCGGCAGCCGCGGACAAAGCGTTCTCTGAAAAGCTCGCCCAGACGGTTTCGCCGGAACAGCTGGATGCCATGCGCGAACTTGCCAAGCTGCCGCGCGTCAGCGACGTTTCCGGCGCGGAGGAAAAGGCGAAGGCCGTCGGGCAGTTTGTTTCTTTGACGAAGAAAATGCCCCAGTCCGGCCAGAGCGGACAGTCGTTCCAAATCAGCGAGGAAGACCTGCAAAAATATCTGGGGGATATCCGGGAAACGGGAGGGGCGATCCCGTTCGGCGCCATTGCCAAAACCCTTCTGTTCCTGCTGGGAATCTATCTTCTAAGCTCCTTGTTCTCGTTCCTGACGCAGTACATGATGTCGGGAGTTGCCCAGCTGACGGTTTACAGCCTGAGGAAAGATCTGAACGACAAGCTTTCGCGGCTGCCGCTCAAATACTATGACGGGCATACGAGCGGCGATATCCTCAGCCGCATGACCAATGACATCGACACCATTTCCGGTACGCTGCAGCAGAGCCTGACGCAGTTGATCCAGTCCGTGTGCCAGATTCTCGGTTATGTCATTATGATGCTGCTTTACAGCCCGATCCTGACGCTGATCGTTCTGTGCACCCTGCCGCTTTACATCGGCGTCACCATGCTGATTGCTTCCCACTCCCAGAAATACTACAAGGCGCAGCAGAAGCATCTCGGCAATCTCAGCGGGCACACCGAGGAAATGTTCACCGGCCACATTATTGTGAAGGCGTTCGGCCGCGAACAGGAATCGATCGAAACCTTTGAGCAAATCAACGACGACCTCTACGCCGCCGGATGGAAAGCCCAGTTTATGAGCGGCGTCATGTACCCGCTGATGAATTTCGTGAGCAATATCGGCTATGTGCTGATTTCGGTGGTCGGCGGAATTTTCGTGACGAAAAGCATGCTGAACATCGGGGATATCACGGCGTTCATCCAATACTCCAGGTCGTTTTCCATGCCGATCATCCAGACCGCCAACATCGCGAATATCATCCAGTCCACCCTCGCCTGCGCCGAGCGCGTTTTTGAAGTCCTCGACGAGGAGGAGGATATCCCGGACGCGGCGGACGCCGTGAAAATGGAAGACCCCCAGGGAAATATCCGCTTCGACCACGTGAAATTCGGCTACTCGGAATCCGCGCCGCTGATGGAAGACATGAATCTTGATTTCAAGCGGGGCGAGACCGTTGCCATCGTGGGGCCGACCGGAGCGGGAAAGACCACCCTGGTCAATCTTCTGATGCGGTTCTATGAGATCAACGGCGGCGCCATTACCTTCGACGGAGTGGATATCCGGAACATCGCCCGGGGAAATCTGCGCACCATGTTCGGCATGGTGCTTCAGGACACCTGGCTTTTCAACGGGACGATCGAGGAAAACATCGCCTACGGAAAGGAAAACGCGACGCATGAGCAGATCGTGGCCGCGGCGAAGGCCGCTCACGCGGACCACTTTGTCCGATCCCTGCCCGACGGGTACCAGACCGTTCTGAACGAGGAGGCGTCCAACATCTCGCAGGGGCAGAAGCAGCTTCTGACCATCGCCCGCGCGATCCTGGCGGACCCGGCCGTGCTGATTCTGGACGAAGCGACCAGCAGCGTCGACACCCGCACCGAAGTCCTGATTCAGAAGGCGATGAGCGTGCTGATGAGGGGAAGGACCAATTTCGTCATCGCACACCGGCTTTCCACGATCCGCGACGCCCATCTGATCCTCGTGATGAATCACGGGACGATTGTCGAAGCGGGGAACCACCGGGAACTGATGGCGAAAAACGGGTTTTACGCCGACCTTTACAACAGCCAGTTTGCCGGGGCGAATCTGTAATCATCAGATGGAACAGCGGCGCGGAGCAAAAGCTCCGCGCCGCTGTTCGCTACCATGCCGCCACCTGTCCGTCCGCCCGCGATTCGCTGCCTCCCGTGAGAACTCCTTCCGCGTTTTTCCAGATGATCTGCCCTCTGCCGAAATCGTCCGTGACGGTGGAGATGCTGATTTCGTGGCCGCGGTCCTGGAGCTCCCGGACCAGATGGGCGGGGAACTCGGGCTCCACCTCGATCCGCTTTCCGCCAACCCAGCGCCAGCGCGGCGCGTCAAGACTCTGCTGGGCGTTCAGGCCGAAGTCCACCGTGTTCGTCACGACCTGCAGGTGTCCCTGCGGCTGCATAAAACCGCCCATCACCCCGAACGGCCCGACCGGGGCGCCGTCTTTTGAGAGGAATGCGGGGATGATCGTATGATAGGACCGTCTGCCGGGTCCGATGAAGTTCCCGGATTCCGGATTCATGGAAAAATTCATCCCCCGGTTTTGGAGGGAAATGCCGGTTCCCGGCACTACCAGCCCGGAGCCGAAGCTGCAGTAGCTGCTCTGGATGTAGGAAACCATGTTTCCATCGGCGTCCGCCGTGCAGAGGTAGACCGTGCCGCCTTTTTCGGGCTGTCCCGCCTTTGGAAGGACTGCCCGGTCCCCGATCAGGCTGCGCCGTTCCTCGGCGTAGGATTCGCTCAAAAGGGCTTCGGCGGAAACTTTCATCGTTGCCGGGTCGCCGACATATTCCCTGCCGTCTTCATAAGCCAGTTTCAGGGATTCGATCATGCGGTGAATGCTGAGCGGACTGTCCCTGCTTTCCATCGGGAATCCCTTTAAAATGTTCAGCGCCATCAGCGCCACGATTCCGTGCCCGTTCGGCGGAAGTTCTGAAATCTCGTATCCGCGGTAGCGGACGTGAAGAGGCCGGACCCAGTCCGACGAATGCCGCTCCAGGTCGCTTTTCCGGAGCAGACCGCCTGTTGCGCGGGAAAACCGGTCGATTTTTTCCGCCAGCCCGCCGCGATAGAAGCTTTCGCAGTTGGTTACAGCCAGCTCTTTCAGCGTTTCGGCAAGCTCCGGCAGACGGAACAATTCTCCCGCGAGGGGTGCGCGTCCCGACGGGAAAAAGGTGTCCCGGAGCGGTTCGTATTCCGGTCCGGTCAGCCCTCCGAGGAACTCTTCCTCGAACCGTTTCCAGGCGGCCGCGGTCACCGGACCGACCGGCCAGCCGTCTTCGGCGCAGATGATAGCGGGTTCCAGCGTCCGCGTCAGAGGAAGCCGGCCGAAGGTTTTGGAAAGTTCCGCCCAGGCGGCCGGAATGCCGGGAACGGTGACAGGCAGCCACCCAAAGCGCGGAACCTCCGAAAAACCGCAGCTCCGCACGGCTTCGGCGTTCAGCAGGGCCGGCGATCGCCCGCTGGAATTCAGGCCGTGCAGCCGGCCGCCGGCCCAGACCAGTGCGAACGCGTCCCCGCCCACGCCGTTGGACATCGGCTCCGTCACGGTCAGTACGGCCGCCGCCGCGACGGCGGCGTCGACGGCATTGCCCCCCTGTTTCAAAATATCCAGCCCGGCCTGCGCGGCAAGCGGCTGCGATGTCGCGACCATTCCCTTTGTTCCGAATACCACTTTGCGGGTGGACGGGTATCGGTAGGATAAATTCCGGTCCATGTTCCATGCCTCCCGTTTATGTTCTGATTTGCATTAAAGTCCCGTGCGGTACAGCGGAATGACGTTGATGACTGGCACCTCGTAGGGGTGCGCCGCTTTGACCGCCCGGATGGTTTCCTCCACGCTGTCTTTTTTGCAGAGAACCTCCACTTTATATTCTTCTCCAACACAAATTCGGCTTTGTTCGCCGTCGTAAGGATGGCTTCCCTCCAGCGGGCGCCAGCACCCTGTGACCTCGCTGTAGGAAAGACAACTGTCGTAATTTCCGATATGCCCAGCGTCCGCGCTTTGCAGCGCCCTGCGAATGGCTTCCAGGTGCGATTTTGGAACGAAGATTTCCATTTTGCAGAATTCAAAGTCCATGTGCTGTTCCCTCCCGTTTTTCTGCATTATAGCGAAAAGCGTCATCTTTGTAAAGAGAAAAAATAATAATAGTTATTATTTTTTAAACAAAAATTTGTTCCGTCCGCCCCTGTGTTTCTCTGTTTTTGCGGTGGATTTTACCAATCAAATCGGTTATGATAAAAATAGAAAAAGAATCGGTGAAAGGGAGGATTCGATATGAAGGAAAATTTTTTAAAGGCGCTCGAAAGCCGCCGCTCGATCTATTCCATCGGGAGGAACTCCGCCGTGACGGAAGATGAAATCCTTTCGATTGTCCGCCGTGCGGTCAGCGCGTCGCCAAGTGCGTTTAATTCTCAAAGCTCCCGTGTCATTGTCCTGTTTGGGAAAAATCATGACCGCTTATGGGACGACCTCAAGGGAATCCTGAAAGGCATGGTCCAGGCGGACCGTTTCGCCAAGACGGAGGAAAAGATCGACTCGTTTCGCAGCGGGTACGGGACCGTTCTTTATTTTGAAGATCAGGACGTCGTCACCGGTCTGCAGAATCAATTCCCGCCCTACAAAGACAATTTCCCGCTCTGGTCGCTTCAGTCCTCCGGCATGCTGCAGCTTGCCGTATGGGCGGCGCTGGAGGAAGCGGGCTTGGGGGCAAGCCTGCAACACTACAATCCGCTGATCGACGAAAAGGTGAGGGAGAACTGGGGCGCCCCCAAGAGCTGGAAGCTGCTGGCTCAGATGCCGTTCGGCAGCGTGGAGGGCAAACCGGAGAGCAAGGATACGGGGAACGTTGACGAACGGGTCAAGGCGTTCCGGTAGAAACGGGGGAGCTCCATGAAACTGGTATTGCTTCGGCACGGGGAGAGCGAATGGAACAAAAAGGACCTGTTTACCGGCTGGACGGACGTGGACCTGTCCGACAACGGCAGGGAAGAGGCGCGAAACGCGGGGGCTCTGCTTCGGCAAAACGGCTTTGACTTCGACCTGTGTTACACCTCCTGCCTGAAGCGAGCCATCCATACGCTGAATCTAGCTTTAGAGCAGATGGACCGGGAATGGCTTCCGGTCGTGAAAAGCTGGAAGCTGAACGAACGCCACTACGGCGCGCTGCAGGGGCTGAACAAGGCGGAAACCTCGCAAAAATACGGCGAAGAGCAGGTACAGATGTGGCGGCGCTCCTTTGACGTCCGTCCGCCCCTGCTGGACGAAGGCGACGGGAGGAATCCCCGCCTTCAGGCCCAGTACCGGGAGGTGCCGGCGCGGGAGCTGCCGCGGGGTGAAAGTCTGGCGGATACCATCGCAAGGGTCGTTCCTTATTTTGAGCGGAACATCCGAAAAGAGATGGAAAGCGGAAAGCGTGTTCTCATCGCGGCTCACGGAAATTCCCTGCGCGCGCTGATTTACTGGTTTGAAAAGCTCTCGAAGGAGGAAATCACGGGGGTCAATCTCCCGACCGGCGTGCCTCTGGTCTATACGCTTGATGAAAAGTGGAACGTCACCGGCAAAGAATACCTTGGCGATCCGGAATTGATCCGGGCCAAAATCCAAAGCGTTGCCGATCAGGGAAAGACGAAGGAATCATGATCTGATAGAAACCTCCCCGCCGCACATACTAAGCGGGGAGGTGATTTTTTTGTCTAAGGCCAGCGTCTATTTCAGCCTGAAGCATCAGGAAGACCAGCGAGACTGCGAAGAAATCAAGCGCCGCCTCGACTCGATTCCGGGCGTTCTCTCCGTCAGCATCAGCAGGGACCGCGACAGGGTGGCCGTCGACTACGATACAACGGGAACCGGGCCGGATCAGCTCCGCGGCAAGCTGGACGAGTGCGGGTGCGCCGTCGAAGCCGAGCACTGGCAGGAGCATAGAATGTAAAAACAGGCCGCGCGGCTTTTTTCGGGCCGCGCGGCCGTTTTTTGTTTCACGGAAGAATTCGCCTTGAAAAGCGGTGCGGAAAACGGTAAAATAAAATCACATTTGATTGGAAGGAAGAATGTGGCAATGAATCGGGAACGATTGGAAAAAGTGATTACATATATGCGAAAGGAAGACCTGAACCAGATTCTGGTGACGGCCACTCCGTCCGTCTATTATCTGACCGGGGTCTGGGTGGAACCTTTCGAGCGCATGCTCGTTCTCTATCTTCGGAGCGACGGAACCGTCAAGCTGTTCGGCAACGAGTTGTTCTGCCTGAAGCCGCAGGCGGGGGTGGAACTGATTTTGCACAAAGATGGAGAGAACCCCGTGCAGGCTCTTGCCGACGCCCTGCTGCCGGGCAAAATCGGTATTGACAAAACGTGGAGGTCCGGGTTTCTGGTCGGCCTTCTGCAGAGCAGGAGCGACCTTGTGCCTGTGGAAGGTTCCGCCCCGGTCGATCTTGCCCGCATGCGGAAGGACGAAGAGGAAATCGCGTCGATGCGGCAAGCGTCGCAGGTCAACGACAAAGTTATGGCGTTTGCCGTCGGCATGGTGAAGGAAGGAGCGCGTGAAAATGAAATCGCGCTCGCCGTACAGAACCTGTATGCCCAAAACGGCGGGGACCATTCGCCTGAGATCGAGATCGCTTCGTTCGGAGCCAACGCCGCCGACCCGCATCACGAACCCTCGGACGCGGTGATCCGGGAAGGGGACTGCGTCGTCCTCGACCTGTTCAATCCGATCCGCCGCTACTGGTGCGATATGACGCGCACGGTGTTTTTCCGCCGCGCCGGTGACCGGCAGAGGGAAGTGTACGACGCCGTGAAACGAGCAAATCTTGCGGCGGAGGCGATGATCCGCCCGGGCGTACAGATGTGCGAGATCGACCGCGCTGCAAGAAGCGTGCTGGAGCAGGCGGGATACGGCAGGTATTTTACACACCGCCTCGGTCACGGCTGCGGGCTCGACTGTCACGAAGCGCCGGAGAACGGTCCGGCAAGTCTGACTGTCGCGCAGCCCGGCATGGTGTTCTCCGTTGAACCGGGGTCCTATCTGCGGGGGGAATTCGGCGTGCGGATCGAGGACCTGGTACTGGTGACGGAATCCGGCTGCGAGGTGCTGAACCATTACACCAAAGAACTGACCATCGTCTGAACAGGCGAATTGTCCCCGAAAACGGGCAATGAATCAATACGGTATGTAATATTCTGATTCGTTTATACAGAAATCCCGTCGCGTGACGGGATTTCTGCGGTTTATTAAAAGTCCCGGGTGAAAATGTCGCTGTGTTCCAGCAGACTTTCGACCGTGTCGAATCCAAGACGATGCAGCAGCTCAATGACGAAAGGATTGTCGATCGGCGTGGGATAAGCCGCTTCGTCCCCGTAGCGGCGGACATTCTTCCGGCCTTCCTCCGCGGGAATCAGGGCCCTGGGACCGCCGACGCAGCCGCCGACACACCCCATGCCTTCGATAAAATTCGCGGTGACATGACCCGCCAGCACGTCGCTCAGCATTTTTTTGCAGCCGGGCACGCCGTCCGCGTGCGCGGCTTTTACGGTGATCTTTCGGTCCGGGTTCAGCCGTTCGACGGTTTTCTGTACCGCCTCGCTCACTCCGCCGGTGCTGGCGTAGATTCTGCCCGCCCTGGAGGAATGGTCCCGCTCATCCTCCGGCATCTTTGCCGGGTCGATTCCGGCAAAATCAAAAATATCCCGCATTTCCCGAAAGGTGAGGACGTGGTCGGTCGAATCCGCCACGTCCTTTTCGCGCGCCTCCGCCTTTTTGGCGAGGCACGGCCCGATAAAGACGGTCACGGCTTTCGGGTAAAGAGTCTTGATCGATCGGCCGCAGGCGACCATCGGTGAAACGGCGCCCGGAACGTGGGGAATCAGCTCATGATAGACCCGTCGGATCATCGAAATCCACATCGGGCAGCAGCAGCTGGTCAGCTGATAATCTTCTTCCTTTAAAATATTGCGGTCGAATTCCAGCGCTTCTTTAAGGGTCAGGATGTCCGCGAAGAGGGCAACCTCCACCATGCCGGCAAAGCCGATGCGCTTAAACGCGGAGCGCAGCTTGCCCGGCGTGACTTCGCTGCTGAACTGGTTGATGAACGCCGGGGCGATCATCGCGTAGACCGGGGCATCGGCATGATGGATCGCTTCGAGCGCCGGCAGGATGTCGCGGCTTTCCGTCAGCTTGTGCGCCTTGCAGTTTTCAACGCAGTCCTCACACCCGACGCAAAGCTCCGGATCGACGACCAGGTTGCCCTTTTCATCCCGGTACAAGGCGTCGAACAGGCATTTTCCCGCGCAGGCCGCCCGTTCGTCTTCCGAACAGGCACAGTCTCCGATCCGGATCACCGGCGGATGTTTTTCCGGATTCAGCAGGCAGTCCAGCTGGTGCGGGTCATACTTTTCTTTTCTGACCTGTTCCAGTTCTTCCGGCAGCCTGTTCTGCACGGAGGCCTTGACGAGCCTGCCGTAAAGTTCTTCAAATGTCGTCATGAAAGTCGCCTCTTTCTTCGCCGTTCGCCTTGGGGGTCTGTGTTTCGTTATTTTACGCTGGCGGAGGATTCCCTATACGGCCGGATGGGAATCCATCGGCAGGAGGAAACATCTGTATGAATACGGATGTTACAAATTTGTTCATTGATTTTGAAGAAAAATGAGAATAAAATGAAAATTGTAATATTTTAGCAAATTTCCGGCAGCTAAAGGGGGATTTCATGGACATGATCAGCATCCGCGACATTCGGAAAGTGTATCATATCGGCACTGAAAAAATCGTCGCGCTGGGACGCATCAGCCTAAGCGTCGCACAGGGGGAAATCTGCTGCGTTCTGGGGACCTCCGGCTCCGGAAAATCCACTTTGCTCAATATCATGGCCGGGCTGGAGCGTCCTTCGCGGGGCAGCGTCGTGATCGGCGGGACCGATGTGACAGACTACAGCGAAAAGCAATGGGCGCTGTTCCGGCAGAAAAACATCGGGTTTATCTTTCAGTCCTACAATCTTATGCCGACCATGACCGCGGTCGAAAATGTGGCGCTGCCGCTTGCGTTCCGCGGAGTCGGGAAGGAGATCCGGACCCGGAAGGCGGTCAAAATGCTCCGGGCGGTCCGGCTCGGCGACCGGCTGATGCACAAACCGACGCAGATGAGCGGGGGACAGCAGCAGCGCGTCGGCATTGCGCGCGCTTTTGTCGCGAGGCCGAAGCTGATTTTTGCCGACGAGCCGACCGGAAACCTGGACAGCAGGACCGGCCGGGAGGTCATGGAGCTGATGGTCTCGATGGCCGGAAAATACGGGGAAACCCTCATTATTGTAACACACGATCCGGAGATTGCAAGGTACGCCGGGCGCGTTATTACGATCCACGACGGGTGCAAGGTTTCGGATGAAAACAGTCCCGCCGCGGTGGAAAAAGAGGAGGAGCAAAAAGAATGAGACATAAAAAGAGCCGGACAGCCGCATTGTTTCTTGCGGCTTCGCTGGCGTTTTCGGCCGCTTTCGGGGCCGCGGCTCCGGCGCGGGCCAACGTAAAGGAAATTCAGGACCCGCGCGTGACCTCCGCGACGGTCACCCCCGCCGCGCCGGGAGTGGGCAGCCCGTTTGACGTGGACCTGACCTTTACGCAGACGTTTGATACGAAGGGTTCCGACTCATCGCAAATTTTTAACGCGCTTAATATCAGCGAGGCAAGATACGCGGTTTTTGATATCGGAGCGGAAACCGGCTCCGTTTCCGTCAGCAAATCCGATTTTTCGGCGAAAATCGAAACGTCCAACAGTGATGACGATGATTCCTACCCGGAGGATACCGGAATTGTGACGTATCATCTTTACCTCCCGCAGCGGTATCTGAAACGCATGGGAAGCGGCTACGGCGTTTTAAAGTTTAAAATCACCTATTGTGAAGACGCGAAAGGAAACGACGTCGTAACTTATGATAATAACAAAGTGCCATCCTACACCGTCGAATATCTGGTGTTCAGCAAGCTGGATTCCAGTTCCGACACGGAGGATCAGGGACAGCTGACGGTCAGTTCCTACAAGCTGGACCATTCGCCGGTGAGGGAAGGGGAGACCTTCGGGCTGACCCTGACCGTGAAGAACACGGGTTCCGCCGCCTGCGCCAACGTCCTCTCCGTCCTGGACCTTTCCGGCGCGGAGGGCGTGAGCATCCGGGGGGAGACGGATACCAAAACGCTGGGAAACCTGAGTCCCGGAGCGTCGGCAACCGTCAACTACCCTCTCGCGTGTCTTTCCAAAATGGAGACGGGCAGCTACCCGGTGGGCATCTCGCTCTCCGCTGACGATACCGACAAGTCCGCGTCGAAGATCTACCTTCCGATCACCGGGACAAAAACCGGGAAGGACGACACCGGCGAGGTTGGAGACAGCAAGCCTCAGCTTATTATTGAAAGCTACGATTTCGGCGGCAAGGCCGTGACCGGCGGGCAGGAGTTCAATCTGGTGATGAACGTGCGGAACACCGGCTCGGCCGCCATTGACAACTGCAAAATGACGGTCGGCTCCGACACGGGGGATTCGGACTCCGACAAGGCGCCCACCACGGGCAGCGTTTTCACGCCTTCCCAGTCCTCGAACACGTTTTTTATCCCGAAGCTCAGCGCGGGAGCAACCGTGAAAAAGACAATCGCGCTGCTGCCGAAAGCGGACGCCGCTCCGAATTCCTACGGCGTGATCGTCAACTTCAGCTACGACGCGGTCGTGGACGGCAAGCGCCAGACCCTGACCTCCCAGGAGACGATCACCATCCCGCTTTCGCAGCCCATCCGGTTCGAGATCGGCGAGCCGGCGCTGAGCAGCCCTTTTTTTGCGGGGGAGGCCGGGCAGGTCAGCGTCGACTATGTCAACAAGGGAAAAAGCAAGGTCTATAACGTCTCCGTCGAACTGGCGGGAAACTTCGGCACCGAAGAGGGCGCTCAGTACATCGGCAACGTGGATTCCGGGGCGAGCGACACGCTGCAGGCGGCGCTGACGCCGCAGAAGGAGGGGACTCTCTCCGGGACGGCGACGTTCAATTATGAGGACGCCTCCGGGAAGGTTACGACGGTTGTTAAGAAGTTTTCCACGGAGGTTCAGGCCGCGGAAGTCCCGGCAGCGGGAGGGCCGGACGGCGTGAATCCGGACGGGACGCCGGGAACCGGGCCGCAGAAGGGCGGGTCGGGCTGGAAGCTGTGGGCCGGCGTCGCCGCGGGGGTTATTGCCATTGCGGCCGGGACCGCCGTATTTTTAAAAAAACGGAAGGCGAAAAAGCTGCGTCTGCTGGAGGAGTCGGACGACTACGACGAGCCCGGCGGAGGAGCCTGAGATGAAGTTCCGCGACATGATTGCAATGGCCCTTTCCAACCTGTTTCACCGGCGCGTCCGCACGGCGCTGACCGTGATGGGCGTCGTGATCGGCACCTGCGCGATCATCGTCATGCTTTCCCTTGGGTTCGGGATGCGGCAGAGCATGGAGGACACGATGGAAAGCATGGGCGACCTGACCGTCGTCACCGTATACGGCGGGGGAGGAGGTTCCAAAGGTTCCTCCGGAGGGCTGGATGAGAAAGCGCTCAAAGAAATCCAGAAGCTGCCGCATCTAGCCGCCGTAACGCCGGTCTATTTTCTGGATTCCTCCTGTGTCACCGTAAAATGCCGGAAATACCAGTTTCAGGGCATGATCTACGGGGTTGCGATGGACACGCTGGAAACCTTCGGTTTTCAGGCGGAGACCGGAAGCCTTCCCGGGTCCGATTTCCAGAAGACGGATATTCTGTTCGGCAGCCAGTCTGCCTATGATTTTGTAGACGGCAACAAAAAAGACGATAACTATGTCGACCGGACGCCCGACAAAAACGGAAATCTGCCGGAGCCCTTTGTGGACCTGACAAAGGATAAATTCACGCTGAACGTCAATCCTCCGGAGGATTCCACGGCGAAGCAGAAGGAAGTAAAACTCCATGTGCTCGGCACGCTGGCGGAGGATTACAGCAAAAATCCGAGTCCCAGCGACTGCATCTTCATGGATCTTTCCTACGCGAAGGAGCTGCGGGAAAAGTACGACAAGCTGAACAATGTCAAAAAGGGCGATGCGCAGGATTCCTACGGTCAGATCGTCCTCAAAATGGACTCGATCGACGCGGTGCCGGACGCGGTGGAGCAGATCACCGGCCTCGGCTACCAGTCGTACAGCATGGAGAGCCAGCGCGACGCGATGGAAAAACAGCTCCGCACCGTGCAGATGATCCTGGGCGGGCTGGGCGCGATCTCTCTGCTTGTGGCGGCGCTCGGCATTACCAACACCATGGTGATGTCGATTTATGAGCGCACCCGGGAGATCGGAATCATGAAGGTCCTAGGATGCGTCGTATGGAACATCCGGGCCATGTTCCTGATGGAGGCCGGAGCGATCGGTTTTCTCGGCGGCGCGGCCGGAATCGGGATCAGCTATGGAATATCGGCCTTCCTCAATTCGCTGGCCGCCCGCATGGCGTCCTCCGGCGGCGGGGACGGCGTCCTAGGGATGGGCGGAGCTATTTCGATCATCCCGGTCTGGCTGGTGTTCGCCTCCCTCGCCTTCTCCACCCTGGTCGGGGTGACGTCGGGAATTCTGCCCGCAAACCGGGCGATGAAGATCAGCGCGCTGACCGCGATCAAACAGGAATAGCGCTCTTCGGTTTTATGTTTTCCAGCCGGACGGCCATTTTTGCTGCCCGCCCGCCGGCGTTTGGCAAGATGCGGCTGGGAGTTATGAAAAAGATTGCGCCCTCCCCCGGCTTTTTTAGGGAACAATTTCACTTGAAAAACTTAAACTGGTATTGTATGATAGGTCAAGGCTTTCAAACGGAATCAGAAGCGCCAGAACTCGCGCGGCCCTTCCAGCGCGAGTTGACGAGGACAAGGAAAATCGAAACTTCGGCGGATGCCTTGCGGTATGGTACTACCGGAAATGCTGAAAAAAACAGGGAGTGATCCCCGAACAAATTCAGCAGGGTACCTGAAAGCCTGAATACTTTTTTGAAAGGCAGGCTAAAAACATGTGTGGAATCGTCGGTTACATCGGAGACCGGGAGGCTCAGCCGATTCTTCTGAGCGGACTGTGCAGACTGGAATACCGCGGGTATGACTCCGCCGGAATCGCGGTGTTGAATCAAAAGGGAGAAATGAGCCTTGCGAAGAGCAAGGGGAGGCTGGCGAGCCTTGAGAAGAAACTGAAGGCGGCGGCGCTGCCGGGCACCGTCGGCATCGGCCACACCCGCTGGGCGACGCACGGGGAGCCTTCGGAAACGAACTGCCACCCTCACACGAACGGGAAAAGAACCGTCAGCGTCATTCACAACGGGATTATCGAGAACTATCAGCATCTGCGGGAATTTCTGATCGGAAAGGGATATCATTTTTATTCCGAAACGGACACGGAGGTCATCCCGAATCTGATCGATTATTATTACAGCGGAGATTTGCTGGAAGCGGTAATGAAAACTGTCTCCAAGCTGGAGGGCAGTTATGCTCTGGGCATTTTGTCCGTCTATGAGCCGGACCGGCTCATTGCGGTGAGAAAAGACAGCCCGCTGGTCATCGGCGTCGGCAGGGGAGAAAACTTCATCGCGTCGGATGTCCCCGCCGTGCTGAATTATACGAGGGATTTCATCTACCTGGGAGACAAGGAATTCGCCGTCATCCGGAAGGACTCGGTGGAGGTATACACTCCGGAGGGCGAGAGAGCCGAGAAACCGGTCAAACACGTCACCTGGAACGCGGACGCCGCGGAAAAGGGCGGGTATGAGCACTTTATGCTGAAAGAGATCTGCGAGCAGCCGGGCGCCATCAAGGCGACCATGACCTCCCGCATCCTGCCCGGCCAGCCCGTCAGGCTGGACGACATCTCGTTTACGGAGCGGGAGATCAAGGACATCGAAAAAATCTATATTGTGGCCTGCGGGACCGCTTACCACGCGGGAATTGTCGGAAAATACGTCATTGAAAAGCTGGCGCGGATTCCGGTGGAGGTCGATATCGCGTCGGAATTCCGCTATCGCGATCCGCTCCTGACGGATAAAATGCTTCTGATCGTCGTCAGCCAGTCCGGAGAGACGGCGGATACGCTCGCCGCGCTGCGCGAGGCGAAGAGCCGGGGAGTCAAAGTGCTGGCCGTCACAAACGTCGTGGGCAGCTCCGTTGCGCGCGAGGCGGACGACGTCCTTTACACCTGGGCGGGGCCCGAGATCGCGGTCGCTTCGACCAAAGCTTACACCACCCAGCTGATCGCCATGTATATTCTGGCGCTGTATTTTGCCCAGCACCGGGGCACCATGACAAACGAGGAAATGGAAACCATGAAAAGCGATATGCTGACCCTGCCGCAGAAGGCGGAACAGATGCTCGATCACAGGGAAACGCTTCAGAAATTTGCCTCCAATAACTATATGCATCGGAATATGTTCTTTCTCGGCAGGGGCATCGACTATGCCGTCGCCATGGAGGGAGCGCTGAAGCTGAAAGAAATTTCCTATATCCATTCCGAGGCTTATGCCGGAGGGGAATTAAAACACGGAACCATCGCCCTGATCGAAGACGGGACGGTCGTCATCGCGCTCGCGACGCAAAGCGGGCTGTATGACAAAATGATCAGCAATATCCGGGAGGTCACCACCAGGGGCGCGAATGTTCTCGGCCTGGCGATGGAAGGGAACACAGGCATCGAGAAGGTAGCCGAAGCTGCCCTGTATATCCCCGCCGTTCAGGATGTTCTGGCTCCGGTGCTCGCCGTCATTCCGCTTCAGCTTTTGGCCTATTACACCGCCGTGCAGAAGGGCTGCGATGTGGATAAGCCGAGAAATCTGGCGAAATCCGTCACAGTGGAATAGTCCGCGGCACTTCCGCCGCATCCCTGAATGTAAGAGAAGACCCACACGGTCCGGTGGACCGTGTGGGTCTTTGATTGGGGAAAGGCCGTTTTCCTTGCGTCAGCTTTCGAGTTTATGCTATAATTTACAAGCAAAAGCACCATAAAATCCAGTTACAGAGAGTTACAATAAACCGATGGCAATGACACTGCGCGATTCGGAGAAGGTTATTGACATGGCGGAGAAGTAAGAGGAGATTGCGTGAAAGGGCTTGGGACGATTTTCAATACGATTGCCGTCATTGCCGGAAGCGGCATCGGGCTGTTCCTGAGGAACGGAATGAAACAGAAAACACAGGATATGCTGATGCAGACCTGTGGGGTTGCGGTAATTTTTATCGGCGCGGCGGGGACCCTTCAGGGGATGATTACGGTCGTCGACGGAAGGATACAAACCCAAGGCGTCATGCTGTTGATCTTCTCGCTGGTGATCGGGGGCCTGATCGGGCAGGCGGCAGATATTGAACACTCCCTTGACGCCTTAGGAGAAAAGCTCAAAACTTTGGCAAAGGTGGAAGAGGACAATCGGTTTGTGGAAGGCTTCGTGAATTCGTCGTTGATTATTTGCGTGGGCGCTATGGCGATCATCGGTTCGATCCAGGATGGTTTAAAAGGAGACTACTCCATGTTGGCGGCCAAATCCATTCTGGATTTTGTCATCGTTTTGGCCTTTGCCTCCAGTTACGGATTGGGAGTCATGTTCTCGGCTGTTCCGATTCTTGTGTATGAGGGCGGCATTACGCTTCTCACGGTTTTTATCGGCCCCTTTTTGGGGCAGACGCTGATCGATAATCTGTCTTATGTGGGCTCGTCGCTTATTTTTTGTGTAGGTGCGAACATCGCGTTTGGGAAAAAATTCAAAGTGGGA
This sequence comes from Caproiciproducens sp. NJN-50, assembly GCF_004103755.1. Lineage (NCBI taxonomy): Bacteria > Bacillati > Bacillota > Clostridia > Eubacteriales > Acutalibacteraceae > Caproiciproducens > Caproiciproducens sp. NJN-50. The sequence continues at coordinate 890,175 of NZ_CP035283.1, forward strand.
AATATGCTGCCGGCCCTTTTGGTTCCGGCTGCATATGAGCTGATTTTGCGTTTTATCGGGTAAACGGTCTGGGAATACCGTTCCGATTGCATTTGAAAGAACAGCATCTGCCATCTCATGAGGTTGTCTGCCGTGGCTGCGATTATTTAAAAAACAATATCCCGCCCATCGCAGCAGTCATCAGGAAAAGCACCGGCTGAAGGATCTTCTCCAGCTGTTTTTGGTCCATCCGTCTGAGGAGGAGTGGACCGATCAAGGCCCCGCACGTGGTGCCGGAAGCCAGGAGCCCGACAAGTTTCCAATCGATATCGCCTAGGCCGAGGTGCATGGCAAAACCGGTAACTGCCATGCCCAGCAGTACAAGAACCGAAGTCCCCACCGTTTCGAGCGCTCCGCATCCCAAAATCATGAGTCCCGCGACGATCGGGCCGCCGCCGCTTAAGCCGACCAGCCCGGACATGATTCCCCCGAGCAGTCCGAAGCACACCGCCTGAATGAAGCCGTTCCGCCCAGGTCGATTGCCATCCGTGTGGCCGGTGCTTTCGTTCGTTTTCCTTTTTCCGTTGGAAAGAAGCATCTGTAAGGCCAGCAATACCAGGATGGTTCCGGTCAGTTTATTGTACAGATTCTGCGGCAGCATTCCGGAGCACAGGGAACCTGCGACGGAGCCGGCAACACCGCCGCACAGCATCGTGAGTCCAAAGCGCAGATTGATATTTCCAGCTTTCCAGTGGCTGAATGTCCCCGCCGCAGTGGTGGGGATTGTGGTCGCAAGGGAAGTTGACGCCGCCACAGCGGGCGGAACATGAAAGATGGCGGTCAGAATTCCCACATAGACGGCTCCGCCGCCGCCCCCGAAGGAAACAATCAGCATACCCACCAGAAATCCTACGATGGGCAAGGCGAAAAATTCAAGCATGCCTGACATCTTCTCCCGTATTTATGAAACGCGAAACAAGCCGTTCAAAGCTTTCGTCCACATCGGCTTCGGTCCCCATGAAAAAACCTGCCTCTTCCAGAGAGACAAATCCGTGAAGCGCGCTTCGGAACCCCCGGGCAAAATGGATGGTTTCCTCTTTGCCGCAGCAATACGGCTCCATCACCTGATACAGGATGCGGACGACGGCGTGGCCGGTCTCTCGAATGCCGCTGTCTTTGAAGTCCGGGAATCTCAAAATTGACTTGTACAGCTCCGGATTTTCTTTTGCAAATTTGCGGTAAGCCAGAGCGATTGCCATCAATGCGTCGTCCTTTGACCGGCCGACCGCCGCGTCGCGGATGGCATTTTCAAGTCTGCCGATTGCAAGTTTTGCCATTTCCAGCGAAAGTTCTTTCAGCCCTCTAAAATGGTTGTAGAGAGAAGGCGATTTTATTCCCAGCTTTTCCGCTACCTGGAGCAAAGAGACGTTTTCGATCCCTTTTTCCTCCGCCAGCTCCGCCGCGGCATTCAGGATTGCTTGCGTGCTTAGTCCTCTTCTTGTGCCCATGCCGGTCCTCCTTCTAAACTATAACAATGTCATTATAAACTAACACAATTAGTTTGTCAATCGGAGATAACCTTTACTGCGGGTCCGAATACCCAGACGACGTTTTGTCTCCTTCCTGATTTGTTTTAAAAAAGAACTTTCTTACAAGTTCACTCATATAATAAGCTGAAATCAAATCGGGAAGGGAGCAGAAAGGATGCCTGAAGAATATAAAGATTATGGACCGGTTCCCATCGTAGTTAACATTGAGCAAGCCACCAGAGGGAATGATACCTTTCGTACCGCGCTGTGGACGGGAAGCCATCTCCAGCTCACATTGATGAGCATCAATGCCAATGATGATATCGGCGTGGAGATGCATCCGAACACAGATCAGTTCATCAGGATTGAGCAAGGCGAAGGGCTGGTAAGAATCGGAGACCGCAAAGATGATTTAAGCTTTCAAAAAAAAGTCGGGCCAAGCGATGCGATTGTCATTCCGGCCGGGACGTGGCACGATGTGACCAACGTCGGCACGGCGCCGTTGAAATTGTATTCGGTTTACGCTCCGCCGCAGCACCCCCGGGGAACGGTTCAAAAAACGAAAGCGGACGCGATGGCGGCAGAGGAGTAATTTTCTCGGAATCGCGCGGGGCCGGAGGCGCTTGGACTTATAACGTCCGGATGGTAAAGGAAACGGGCATGCACTCTGTCCTAAAAGACCGGGTGCGACGCCCGTTCGGATTTTTTCGGAGAATACAGGGAAGCGTCGTGTGGACGATCATAAGCTGATCTCCCCATTTGGCCTTAAAACAATTTCTCCATCCGCGTGGAAAGCCTTAGCTTTTTCTTCGTCAAACAAAGCGCCGGGCTTCATATGGATGGGAATGCTGTGTTTCGCGCCGATTATTTTTGCGCACAAGGAGGCTCCCTCAGGACCCATGTTGTATACGCCGTCTATTGGTAAGAGGGCATAATCTATTATTTCACCCGCCAGACGGTCTGTCATGTAGTCCGTTTTTGAGGTATCGCCGGCCGCGTAAATCTTGATGTGATCCACAGTAATCAGAAATCCGACACATTCGTTCTTTGAATGATTTTTGTTAAAAGCAGGCGTGGCTTCAATCTTTACATCTTTATAAATGACCGATTGATATTTGCCTCCTTTCAACAGGTCAGAGCTTCTATAAATTCTCCCATCCTTTTTCAGCTTTACCAATTCGACATGGTTGTGATCAGAATGCTCATGTGAAACCAATACCAGATCGGCCGGAGCATCGTAGCCTTTCCCCGCAAAGGGGTCAATATAGATCACAGAATTTTGGTTTGTGGTAATTTTGTAACTACCGTGTCCCTGATAAAGTAATTTAGCCATTTTCCCTCCTGCAAAATCAACGAAATCAAGAGAATATTGAATCGATAGCCGCTGCAGATTGATAATAACCATGATGCTGGTTTCTTTTGACGATCAATGAAATATCCATTATTTTACTTTGATTATAGTTCATGTGTGCAAATATTTCAATTAATATACAGATAATATTTTTTAGTGTACAAAGAGCGACAATTCAAGAAAAAAAGACTTGACATTTCTTTTGGGGGATGGTATTATATTTAGGCACTCTAAATGAGGCGTGTATGTTAGCTTTAAAAGGTAAATATCGCGGAGTGGAGCAGTCCGGTAGCTCGTCGGGCTCATAACCCGAAGGTCGTAGGTTCAAATCCTGCCTCCGCAACCAACTGTGATTAAACCATCGGAATTTGTTCCGGTGGTTTTTTCCTTTTCCGTGAACTTTCCTACAAGAGAGGGAAGCGCCCCGGACAGGTCCGCCGTGGAGTGGATTTTAATTGCATCGTCGAAAACGTCGATTGAAACAATGTATTTTCGTATCAATTCGCGGATACAGGACGGATTATGTTGCAGAGCGGTCACGTCGTGGGAAAGCTCATTAATTAGGTATTCGCGCGAGAGCGTCGGTTTCGGCTGAAGCTCTTTTATTTTTTGCTTAAGCACTATCTTGTTCCCCTCAAGGTCGGTGAGCCGAGATTGCACAGCGGGACTATTCAGGCCACCTGCCAAGGCATCAATCAGATTGTTTATTTGCGCATCGAGCGTCGAGAGTTCCTTTTTTAGGTTGGAAAGCTCGGAACGGCTATTCTTTCCGCTGCCGGCTGCAAGTATCGCATCGGCTGTTGCCTCAATCATGGAACCGTCGAGGACGGAGCGACGTAGCAGAGCGACGACGAGCGGCTCGATTTCGTTGGCCGCAAGGTTTTTAGCCTTGCAGGTTCTTTTCCGATATTTGTCCCCGCAGGCGTAAAATTTATATTCATACCCTTTTTTGTTTTGCGTGGTGACACCGACAAAGGCCGCGCCGCAGTACCCGCAGCGTAGCAGTCCACTTAGAAGATAGTCCCGATGTCTACGGCTTTTATTGAGCATGTTATGCTTGTTTGCCTCCATACGCTTTTGCACCCTTTCCCATGTTACCGCGTCAATGAGTGGCGGAATTGCGTTTTCGATGGTGACGGCGCGCTCGCTGGGGCCGCCGCCCGCCCATTCAGACATGTATTTGACTTTGCGCTTGCACCAAGTGTATTTCCCGGTGTACCGTTCATTTTTCAAGATTTCATGCAGCGAGTTTTTGCCGAGGGGCTTCCCCGCTTCCCGCATAGTCCTACGGGCAGAGCGGCAATTATCTCGGCATAGCTGCGGCCAGAAGCATACATGGTAAAGATTTTCCGCACATACTCGGACTCCTGCGGGTCAATCAGGGATTGGCCGTCTTCGATATGATATCCTAGAGGGGCATAACCGCCGAGGAACTTTCCCTGTTTTGCCAGAAAATCTATTTTATCCATAGATTTCAACCTCGACGTAAGAACATGAGTCTGCCCCATGCCAACGGTGACAAGCTCGGTCAGAAAGTCGGTCGGGTTGTCTAGGTCGCCAAGCCGGTCCATTACGGAATGAACCTCAATGCCGAGAATCTTCATATCCTTGCGAAATTTAAACCAGTCCACGACATCGCGGCTGCCACGCGTCAGATCGTACAGGACGACACAATCGAATTCGTGATTTTCGGCGGCATGTAGAAGGTCATGAAAGCCTTTCCTTCGCCGGGTACGAATCCCGGTCATTGCCTCGTCCTCGTACATTTGGTAGGGTGACAGGTCAAGCTTCTGTGCCTCACAGTATTGCCGAATCATTGCAAACTGGACCTCTATGCTACATTGCCGATCTGTTGAATATCTGGCGTATGCCGCAGCATTCATAATATATACCTTCTATCCGCTGCCCGCTTTGCGTTTACCACGCAGGGCGGGATTTTTTATTCTTCATGGTTTATCTTGACAGAGGTAAGCCAAAGAGTATAAAGGTACTTTTCATCAAACCATTGCTTATACTTTAGGCTTACTTTTTACTATATCGCAAGAGTCGTTTTCAGAAAGGCTTAAAAGATCATCAGATATAGCCATATCATCTTGAATGGGGCGACATTCAGGGACGCACAAAAGCCTATCCACTGCCTTCTTAACTTGTTCAGGCTGCGATTTATAGGCGGATAATACGGACTTGTCCCTTCTTCTGGGGCCTCGGCCAGCGAACCGCTGACCACTGTTTCTAAGCCGACGTCCGCACCGCTGAAACCGACGCCGCCCGCAAGCTCGGCGTTGACGGATAAAAGCAAAAAGCCAACCTATTCCAGCAAGCCGACCGTCTCAAAAAGCAGCGCTTCAAGATCCGGAGGAAAGGCTGGAGAGATCTACGTTCCCGGTTTTGGATGGCAGAAGCCGACAGGCGGACAAGGAACAACCGTAGGAAATCCTGGGGATCAATTAACTGGAGATAAAGTCGGCACTATGGATTGATTTGATTGAGATAACAGAATATTTATAACACAGTTTGCTTTTTGGCAAACTGTGTTTTTTTGTGTCAGGAGGACAGATATGAAACGATTTCTTGCAATCACTCTTTTTGTTTTCATACTTGCATTTAGCGCGAATATTACCGCTTATGCCGGCGACGGCGAAGGAAACATGAGCGGCGGCGGGGGCGGAATGGGCGGCGGAACCGCCGAGAATGTTTGGCACAATGGCGATGATGGCGTCCGCGTTACGGTGATCCGGACCAGCGACAATAAGCCGGTAACGACACCGATTGATTTGACAAACAAAAAGGAAAATGATATCGTTGCACATTTTGGTAAAGTATGTAAACTGCAATATAAGAACGGGGCTTCCCTGACCTCTTCGCAGTCTAAATACACGTATAAAAATCCAGCACAGTCCCTCCCAACGATCATTACAGGCAACAGCAGCAACAATATTGCAGCGATTAAAAGCTATTTCACTGACAAGTTGATTGTCCAATATATTGCAACATTGACGGGGATTGCTTACGACAAGCTGACTGACGGCACCTACAAGCTCCTTTTGGAACCTCTCGCCTATTTCACGTTTGAGGGCTTCAAAATGGCCATGACAGCCACGGAAGCCGCAAAGTACGACCAAATGTTGAGCGGAGGACTTCGGAGCAAGATGGTTTCCCTCTCGCATCAAAATCTGCCGCTTTCCATGTTCCTGCAAACGGCGGATATGGGATATCCTGCTTTCCCCGGCAAGGGTGAATCAACTAGCAAGCCGCAGTCTGACACCACCATCATTAATAAGCTGGGCCTCGGCATCGTCAAATTTAAGGATGACGGCGGCTCTGAACCAACGCCCCCGTCCAGTTCCACGGCAACCTACCGAGCCAACACGGACGTGATTACCGCCGTTACGCTCAGCACGGACGATGAAATTGATCCGGATCATACGGCTAAGGTTACATTCCATATCAGCGGCGGCAGTTTTACCATGTCCAGCATTGTCATTCCGGAGGGAGAAAGTCAACTGGTGTGGTGCAAGTGGAAAACGCCGTCCACACCGCAGACGATCAACATTTCCGTGTCGGCCTCGAAAGGTTCTCTCGACGTTAACAGCATTAAGGCCAACATTGTCTCTGTTGACGGCCACGAGCCGCCCGATCCGACCGCCAGTGACCGCAACGACAGCTTTACCACACCGACCGTTCCTTCCCCCACGGTTACGACGTCCAACAGCTGGGGCGTGTGGTCCGGTTACTGGGTTCCCAATTGGGTATGGCATGAAGATTGGCATTGGGTATCCGATTCCAGTTCACCGACCGGAGGCCACTGGAAAGACAAGGGCAAATGGGTGGATGAGGGTTCCTGGCATTATGACTTTACGTCTTATCACGCAAAGCTCTCGGCCAACATGTCGCTGATGCCCAGCTCACACGATTGGAGCGCCAAAGGGAAAGAAATGAAATCCGGGTATGGAATAACCGTCAGCGTCAACGGTGTCAACGGTTCCAACGCGCCCCTGTCCCATGTCACCGCGCCGCAAACCGGCCTGACCTACTTCCCAGAATTTGATTATAAGACGTACTGGCGCCATCTGGACTGCACAGCTTCCGGTACATCGGCGGCATTGGAATTTGCTAAAAATAAATACTCGACCTATGAAGATCGGGTACAGTTTACACCGCTCTGGTTCCCTGATGGGACGTACACCGTATACACGTATCTGGAAGACGCATGGACCCCGGCAGGAATGCTTTCCGAGAACCTCACGGACTATGTAAAGATCAAAGGAAACGTTTATCAGGACTGGCATATTGGTCCGCAGATGGTGGATTGAACAGGAAGGAGAGAAAAATAATGGTAGAGAAAACGGGCGATTTGATGACTTTCGGGGAACGCGTAGTTTATGCCAGAAATAAAAAAGGACTAAACCAGAAACAGCTTGCGAAATTAATCGGTGTGAGAAGTACCAGATTATGCAGTTGGGAAAAGGGAAGACGAGACCCTACTGCATCCATGATTCAGAAGATAGCAAAAGCTTTGGAAGTATCGGAAGACTGGTTAATGGGGAATGACGATCATTTCAGCATGAAAAATTTAGCTGAAAGTCCGCAATACGGTAGTCTTACCAATGAACAGCAGCAACTCGTAATTGAAAATGAAAAGGTAATTGGCGCTGCGTTCAAATTTGTTGCTCACACATTTTATACATATAAATCACATCTGAAATACGATGACATCTATGGCGATGCCGCGATTGGCCTGTGCAGGGCTGCAAAAATTTACGGTGCAAACGGTGACCACTCATCCTCGTTTTTTTCGTTTGCTTTTAATTTCGTCGAGAGTGCCATATTAAATTCTTGCAGAAAGGCAACGGCAGATTCAAACCGTACCATAAGCTTAAATAAAATAGTTTGTGGAGATGAGGACGGGAATGATGCGGAACTTGGCTCACGAATCCCGGCACCTGATGAATGGGATCCACTCGAATATAAAGTCTTAGTTGAATCCGTTTGTCAAAAAGTTGAACCCGTTTTATCAACTAAGGAAAAGGAGTCATTTAGACTTTGGTTACATGGAATGAGCAGTGATGAAATTGCAAAAACAATAGGAGTTTCAACATTTGCAGTAAGGGATAGGACGGCAAAAGCAAGAAGAAAATGCAGAGCTTGTTTTGATCCCGAAGAAATGTTCGCGTAGGAGATGATCACTTGATGATTTTTGAAGATGAACCGGAGCTTACAATGATCTTCGCCCTCATGACCAAACAGGAGAAAGTCGAATTTCTTGAGAAAGCAATACGCGACACAATGAATCCTGATTCAGAAAAAATGTTTCAGTATCTCCTAAGGGAGGTGAAAAAGAACGGGTGACAGGGACCGTGTTGTTTTTTCTCTGCTTTACGCGCTTCCAGCCAGGATTAAAACACGAGGTGAAATGATATGAAAATAATCGTCGTGAAACTGGAATTCAATCCGGAAAAGTATGCAGTCGTGCAGCAGATCATGAAGCCCCCGCGGTGTCAGAAAAGGGAAACGGGTGATGTTCCAGATGCGGAGGACAGCATGATCCTGAACCGATTCCAAGGCGTTGGGAGCGCCTTTATTTAGATAAAGCAGCGTTCTAATTCAGAATCATAATCCGTTCAAAATGCCCGGTTTTCTTTTTGCAGGATAAAGGAGTACACGCACGAGGCGTGTACTCCGGTCCACAAAGCCCCGCAGTGCGGGGCTTTACCCTAATAATATCGTACATGCAAATTTTGACCTTTGCATGTACTTCTTCAATCAAAATGAACCAATATCTCAAAATAACCCCGTTGTGATCGTAAAATACAGTACATGCATATGTACAGGTACGCTAATTTAATGAAAAGGATGATGTTCCGTGAAAAAGTCAGCCAACAAGACACTTCTCAAGGATAAGACGGTCAGCGAAAATGAAAAATTAAAACTCTCTCTTTACATAGAGAAAGAAGCAATAATCAAAGCCGACACTCTGATAGAACTGACGAACAGCATTTCCCGCAACGACGTCATAGAAAAAGCCGTTGATTTTTATTTCGGCCATATCACGTCGCAGCTCAGTCAGGATTATCTTTGCTCTGTGTTCGGCCAGAAGATGGAAGGGCTTGTCGGCGGTTTGGGAACGCGAGTTGCGCGCGGCAACTTCCGGTATGCCGTCGAGATGGATATTTTATCAAAAATGGTTGCGTCAGTTCTTCATCTCACCGGCGATCAATACAGTAAGCTCCGCAAGAAATCCATCGACGAAGTAAAGCGCACGAATGGAACCGTCGATATTATGAGATCCATGAGTGAAAATGAATTAGACAGCACTCCAGAATAATATTCAGCAACTATTAATCAAATTCGCAAACGCTTGCGAATTTGAAATCTGAGGTTTGCCCATAGATGTCTACAAAACCCGTAACGTCAAATTTATGGACAACCAGTGAAGTTACACTCCAACAGATAAAATGCCGCAGACGGAAGCGCAGACATAATAAAATGCCCCATGCAAACATGAAAACGGCTTGCATGGGGTATCTTTATTTTTGAGCCTTTGCTCCAAAATATCCGTAACAGCAAAACATCACCTTGAACTCAATTATTTTGAGAAATGCAAAAAATTATATTGCATTTATTGTTAAAACGTTTATAATAAAAATATCCATTAGGGATATTTCTCAATGGGGTATTAGCTCAGTTGGTAGAGCAGCCGCCTTATAAGCGGAAAGTCGCGGGTTCGAATCCCGCATGCTAAAATCTAGAAAGTATTATAATACTTTCTAAAAATAGTAGTAAAAAGCAGCGTTACATAAATTAACGCTGCTTTTTGTTTTCGGAAATATCACCTAAATTTTAATCCTGAGGTGCTTCTTCCGACTTTACTATCATACTTAAAGTATTCAATAGCTCTTCAAATCTGCTAAAATCAATTTTTTCATAATTAGCAGCAATATATGTCGAAAAGATCTCTTTGCCATAATATTTCTTTTTATCATAGTTATCTTTCCTGGTAAAAGTTCTCCCGTCCACTTTGTGCTTCAGCACTTCATCAGGAAATAAGTCTTCAATTTCGCATTCTAGCTTATCCGAGACTAAAGGAGTAGTCGCTAGAAATAGTTTGCTCTCCGGAATGAGTCTTATATGTAAATTCTGCTCAAGCTGTTTCTTATCTTCATCATTTATCTTATTCTCGCAAAGAAACTTCTTGAGCGGTCGCGAACTTTCTGTTTCATTGTCAAATAGCAGTATAACTGGTTTTCGTGGACTACATTTGCAAAGCTTTCGAAAACGCGTCAAATAATCAGGCGCATCATTTTTCGACGTGAAAAAGTGATACAGATTCTTCATTGTGTCTGCTCCATCCAAACCAATACCGAAAAAGTATCTCCACCTTTCGGATCTTTTAAAGAATGATATTTTGAATACATATTTTCCTTTAGAATCTTTTTCAATTAAGTTTGGATATTTGGCATGAAGATTCTTTAATGCAGACTTCAGATAGCAAATATCAGTTTTCCCCTCTGTTACAATAAGTGGTCGATCGTTTGCAAAGAAATATTTATAATAAAGAAAAGCCTGATACTCTTTTTCTCTCCCATTTAAAGTATGAGGGTTGTGTGTCCCTCCATCGAGCTTGTTATTATAATGAACTAACTGATCAATAAATGAAAATCTTCCCTCAAGTTGTTGCATTGTGGCTGATTGCTTGTTTATTTCAAATTCTCCTTGCGTATAGAGCCGATGTGCCATGGCCTTGGTTTCCTTATAGTAGTTCCTATCAACGCTTATTTTTTTGTTTACAATTAGGCCTGTTACTTCTTGCTTAGAATCTCTGAATATCAATCTTGTTTTCTTATGGTTAATGGTAAAACCTGCTTTTCTTATCTCCAAGGCTACCTCGGTAAGGAATTTTTCATGATTGTCCATAAAAAAGCGATTATTGGTTGAAAACGTTAAATCATCTGCGTATCGAGTATAGTCTAGCTTGTATTTTTTGGCAATCTTTAAAAGCCGAGTATCGAGAATTTGACAAATAAGATTTGTAATTATTGGAGAACTTGGGGCTCCCTGCGGCAGAACCCCCTTATAACATGCTATCTGCGCAATGGCAACCGCTGCTTTGTGTGGTAACATAAAATTGTAGTTTTTTTCAAAGAATCCTTGTACTCGCCCAAAATGAAACGTATTGAAAAAGTTCTCTAAATCAAGATTTAAAATAAATCGTTTGTTTCTATGTATTCTTGCATTTGTTATGATACTTTTACCTTTTTCAAACGCATGCGATATGTTTGGGTGGATTTTTCTATCCGCCCAAATACTTTTTTGATATTCCCATAACGCTTCTGCTAACTTGCTTTGAATACTTTTCAGACTACCGGAAGGAGCACATATTTCTCTTGTGCCTCCGCTCTTTTTCGGTATTTCAAATGTTTTATAATCATTCTCTGGTTTTTCAATATATAACAAATGAGTCAGCTTGCTTCTTGGAATTTTTAAAAAGTCTGCTAATTCATTTCTCGTTTGAATATCACAAAATTTCTCCATACTTATTCTCCATATAAAAAGCGTGTGGCAACTCATTATGCGGGATGATGCATGATGTACAGCGATACTATCAGCGTACAACATGTAGAAATAGAGTGATAAGCAAACGTGCCTACCATTTTTATCAACGCTTGCGAGACACAAGCACAAAATCTTGCCACACGCTAATTATATTGTAAAACGTATTTTTACAAATTTCAACATTAATTTCTATTAGTGATTCCAACGACCTCTGCAACCGCAGAAAGCGGCTTGTAAGCTAAATTTCAAGTTGCTTTCCTTTGTTCAATAACGGATTGACGATTAACAAGAACCGAGTCTTATTTCGCCGTTGATCTAATGTGTGGTCATATCCCCAAAGCATACCTGCGCCATCAGGCTCATCGGAGATATTGCAAGGCCAAGCCAAGTTTCTGAAATTTTGAGTGTTGGGATTAAACGGGAGCGGAAGCACTTCCACTTTTTTGAAGCGGACGTGTATTAGTCAACGTTGTGGGCGCAACTCCAGCCAATTTCGGATACGCGTCTGATTGTTAAACAAAAGCCCTCAGAGATCCGGGAGCTTTTTGCTCATCATTTTAGCAACACTAAAATTATCGACGGTTTACAGTGCTTGCTTACTTGACAAAATTAGATTAATACTGTAAAATACTTTACAATGATTGAAACATGGGGGTGCAAAATTTGAATTCGCTTTTTGATAGAATCCCAGATGTATTGATTAGAGGGATTGGAAATGGATGTGTTTTTGGAGACAAGGCATTTAGTCAAATACATCAAAGCGAACCTCGCTTTTTTGACAGCGCTTATTCTTATGGACTGCGATCTAGAATTCATGATAAAGCCATCCAGTTTTATTTGGATGAAAGATTAGCTGATAATGCTTTTATTCAAATAGACAAAAAAGATGTGGGCTTTGGTAACCGAGTTTTGTTTATTTCGGGAAAAGATTATTTGATTACTCCTTGCCATGTATCTCAACTTGATGTTTTACCTTGTCCAGCAAAATATAAGAAAAATGCGGCAACAGGTAATCCAGGCAATGAATTATATCAATTGAGCCTATTCACGCCTCCAGTTTCAAAAACATTTACAAACGTATATTTTGTGTTGTCAACTTATTTTGACGGGAATAATACGATTCCTAAACTAGTAATGCCAAATAATAATTTTACGGAGATATTGGACAGTAGGCCCATTTTTTCAGAATTCGTGTCAGAAGATGAGACTACATATCAAGAAAGAATTATGCCAAAACTAATCTCCGAGGTGGAAAAAGAGCATGAGCAGGGTAATGGATGAGCCTAGGTTAATCCCGCAACGTATGAAAGAAGCAAGAGAATATAGATTTTTAAGCGTAACAGATCTAGCTGATAAAATTGGAAAGACCAAACAAGCTGTTTCTCAATACGAAAAAGGTACTACAAAACCGACTCCAGAAATTTTGTCACTTATTGCAAATGTTACGGGGTTTCCAATACAGTATTTTTTCAAGGAAATACATCCCAAAAGTGCAGCATCATCTGAAATCCCTCTATATAGAGGATCTGTTTCAAAAACAAAAAGTCTAAAAAGGTCTTATCAAATTGCGGTAGATTGGTCTAATGATATTATATCCTTTCTAAGCAAATACTTTATATTGAATAACGTTAATTTGCCCGACAACGTTAATTTCGATTATACTTGTGAAATTGATGAAATGGTAATAAGTAAAATTGAAAGAATAGCAGAAGATATACGAAACTCTTGGTCTTTAGGAAAAGGTCCAATCAATGACATTGTGGGCATTTTAGAGAACAATGGATTTATTATTTCTAAAATACCACATAAAGCCAAAGAGGTTGAGGCTTTTTCTCTTTGGTATGAAAAAGTCCCTCGTATTTTTTACGAAGGAAACCGCGATACGGCAGTAAGTTATTCTTTTAGTATTTGCCATGAATTAGGGCACTTAATCTTGCATCAAGATTTGACAGAAAAAGAGGCTATTAATGCCATCCTCTTAAAGTCACTTGAAAAACAGGCAAATATTTTTGCCGGGGCGTTCTTGATGCCGGCGGAATCCTTTGGAAATGAATATATAACCAGTAGTCTGGACTCATTTATCGCGCTAAAAAGAAAATGGAAGGTTTCTCTTTCTGCGATGATTATGCGTGCAAATATTCTTGGCATAATAGATGAACAACAAAAATCCTACCTATTTAGGCAATTATCATCGCGGGGATATAGAAAACATGAGCCTTATGACGGAGAAATCAGATTTGAAGGTCCGACATTAATATATAATTCTATAAAAACAATGTTGGAAAATCATATAATTAATCTCCAAGATTTTATTAGCACTATTGCTATTCCATTAAACGAGCTTGAATCAATATGCTCATTTCCGGAAGGGTTCATTAAATCAAATTTAGTTCTTCAAAGGGACGTCCCACATTTAAAGCTTATTACTAACTGATGTCTTGGGCCCATCAGATTGATTTCCAGTTGGCTATTTTCAGGTTGAAACCGGAAGCGGAAGCACTTCCGATTTTGTGGAGTTTCGGGCTAAATTGGGGCCACCATAGCAGTTTCTACGCCTACCGCAACTGCATAGGCTGAAAATCTACCAACATAACACAATGTCCCCTGCAGGCCATCAAAAGCCTGTAAGGAGCATTGTGCTTTTACCGCTTGTTATGCGGCCTTTGAACGATTAATGCGAACCAATTCATCGTCATTTTTATGAACTCTATGCCAAAGATTATCCTCATCGCTACGCTTATACAAACTTCCATTTAATGACATAGGATCATCAGGATTAGGACTTTCATTTTGAGGATTTTGGTCAAAAAAATCTTCGTCAGTATAAGTTTCTTGTGGATGATCGGCATCATATTGATCCCAAAAATCATTGTCATGTGATTTACACATTAAAACGTCCCCTTTCAAGTTTTTGTTTATCTTCTTATAATACACGCTTAATTATTTGTCGAGTATAAAGTTGAATTGTGTCACTAGGGTATACGGACTATCGTCATCTCCTGCGGACGCGACACAGATCAAAACCGGACGTATAGTTCGGCCAGCTTCAAACAAACAGCTTCTGTAAGGTTTTTTGCCCTTTGCCCTCTAAATGTCTGCATGCAAGGATGGAATATGGCCGGAATTTTTAGAAAATTTGAGAATAATTCATGCCTAATGTATTTACAATAGACATGAATTAGCATATACTATAAGTGAACAAAAACAAGGAAAGGAGCTTGCATCATGTCTGTAAAATCCGATACCAGCATGACGATCAGAATGAACAAGGATGTAAAACAGCAGGCCCAACAGATTTTTTCAGAGCTGGGTTTGGATATGACTACCGCCGTCAATGTGTTTCTGCGTCAAGCTATCCGTTATCACGGGTTTCCGTTCGATGTGACGCTGGACACCCCAAACGAGGTTACGCTGGCCGCTATGGATGACTCGGAGAAGGGCAGAGATGTTCATGGTCCCTTTGACAGTGTGTCGGCGCTGATGGAGGACTTGAATGCTTAAGATCGAATATCAAGGGCAATTCAAAAAAGACTACAAAGAGGCAATAAAGAGGGGATACAACCCGGAGCTGCTGGCCGAAGTGGTTTCCATACTGGCGAACGAACAGCCCCTTCCTCCGAAGTACAAAGACCACAACCTGACGAACTCCCGGAACTACAAGGGCATGAGAGAGTGTCATATTCAACCTGACTGGCTGCTTGTCTATCAGATCAGCAAGAAGGTCCTTATTTTGCGGCTGATTAGAACAGGCAGCCATAGTGATTTATTTTAGGAAACGTGGAAGCCTAAATCGGACGTACGTCCAGCCCCCGCAACGGCCGCAACTCTGAGTCGGAACCAGGACCGGAAGTGCTTTATTTTCAAGGTCGAATCTGACTACTTTTTGACTACACACTCTTACAAAATCAATCGGTATCGAGAAATTATAAAACACTGATAAATGGCTATGCTATACGGGCTTTTGCTTAAGTTTAGTCCGCTAAATTAGACATAAAAACAGACTGGGGGTCTAGAGGCCGCAAGTTCAAGTCTTGCCACTCGGACCAACAAAAGACCGACGATTTTGAATCGTCGGTCTTTTGTTTTGCCTGTAGCCATGCGAGTTTGCGAGAAGCAAGTCCTATAAGGACACTCGCGAGTAAAATAGGATGACAGGATTTTCCTTGCAAAATTTTTATAATTTGCTATAATTTTATAAAAGTGAAACTTATAAAAAACTACTATCGGTGAGAGAGGGAATAGATTATGTCATTATTTAATTTATTTTGGAATCTCTCTCTCGGAATTGTCGGTGGTATCGTTTCAAGTGTAGTTGTTTCCAGAGTCTTCTTAATTCAGAGTAATTATAAAAGTCAGGTAACACAATTTGAAAAGTTACTGCGAAAACTCGGTTACATAGACGGCATGTTCTTTGGCATTAAAACGGTTTTGGAATTTTCTTATGATGCCGATACAAAAATGGAACAGGAAATGAAACGCTGTGGTTATAAGACCGAGGATGAATACTACGCAGCTCACAAAGAATGTCGATGGATTTCCAAAGAGGACTTATTGAAAAACTTGCTTAGTGAAATTCAGAAAATGGCAAACACTACTGATAAAGAACTGATGAATAACCAAATTACAGAAGATGGGTTACGCAAAATTACAAATCACCTATCGGATTACGTTAGAGATGTAGCTAAGTTGAAAGAATGTTCTTTTACTTCAATACATGAGTTAGAAGCAAAAAGTGAATCCATTCAAAAGGAGTTTGAGAATTATAAAAAAGACTCCACCAAGTTATTACTGAAAATGATTCTAAAAGACAAACTTATGATAATCCTCTATATTTTTATGGCCTTAATCTTTTTAAGTGCAATTCTAGCCTATCATTATGGCGTTTAAAATGATTTCATTATAAATATCGTTTTTGTACTGCTTGCTGATTGCCCGCAAACCATTGATATTACTGGATTTCTCCAAGTCCTATAATTTCACTCCGACCATAAGAAGTCCCCTGCAAACTCAACCGGCTCGCAGGGGGCTCATTTTGTTTTTATGCAGCGATTCTCAGCAATGACCTGGGTATTAATAATTCAAACACGGCAACTTGCGGGCCTCCGCAACCAAACAAAACCCAGTAGCCATGCGGCTTCTGGGCTTTTTCTTTTTTTCTTAAGCTGTCAACGTGTTAATTTTGACAGCTTAATTGACAGCCATTTGACAGTCAAACGTTTTTTTCCGTTTTGAATAATTATAACTGAGAATGAACCCTTTATCCTGCTCCTGCTGCTGCTTTACGGTTGAGATCGGCGTGGAGTACAGGCTGCTGATCTTCTGTATGCTATCCTTTTTATGCTCGGTCAGTACATGGCCGTAAAGGTTCGGCGTGGTGGATGGTTTGGCATGGCCGAGAATTTTAGAAAGGACCAGGATATCCATACCGTTTTCGATAGACCGCGTTGCGAAGGTATGGCGCAGGCAGTGAAAATTCGCATCTTTGATCCCGGCCGCTTTGATTTCCCGGTAGAATAAATCCTCGAACGTTCGAGGATCGAACCGATTTCCTTCGGCGGTTATGAATACATAACCTTGCGGATTGTAGCCCGGAAATTCGTCGGCTATCCGGTCCTGTTGTTTTTTATGTGCGAGTAGGTCTGCATGCAGTTCCTGAATAATATCAATGGTCCGCGCCTTGCGTCTTTCGTTTTTGGTGTCCTTAGCTCGAGAGTTGTGGCGGTCGGACAGGTATCCAATGACAACACATAAAAATCGCATATCTTCTGTCTGATATCTTCCCGTTGGCACCGCGGTTTCACTTACCTTTGCATCAAGTAATATTCGCCTTCGTAGCGATGGTGCTTTTTGGATTCTTTGTCATAGGGGTACAAACTGTAGACTGGTGTTTGGTGTAGAAGCATCTTACCCTGCGTCGGAAGGTACATCAGAGGGTATTCTGCAGATGTTGGGAAATGCCGGAAGCATTGTTATTCTTGTTTTCATACAACTGGTACAAAACAATCAACAGTGTGGAATGATATTAATGGTTGCTCTTTTGCTTCTGTCCGCTGTCCCCATGTTTATTGTAAAGGAGGGTTCTGCTAAGGAGAGATTTCTTGAGATCTAAAGTAGGTAGCATCCCGGTTTGTTTAAGGGTTTACTTCATCAAAACCGAACTGGTCCTGACTTAGCTGAGAAGTGTTAAGCAGGCAGTTACCTGTCGTTGAAGCCTGCAGGTAAAATTTGTATGGAGGTTGTATTATGGAAAACACAGTCGATGCGCAATACAGAGTTTATAAGCGTCGGTGGCTTGTTCTCTCAGTGTATGTACTCGTTGACGCGATCATGCAGCTCCTTTGGGCGACGTTCTTTTCAATAACGACAGAAGCCTGGCATTTTTATGGCTTTAAAGATCAGGCGTCGGGTGAAACGGCCATGAGCAATCTCTCGATGATCGTTATGCTGGGTATGGTGTTTCTGTCATTTTTCTCAATCTGGGCATACGACAAATTCGGGTGGTACAAAACAGTGGGAGCCGCTGCGATTATTATGGCGATTTCTGCCTTGTTCAGGGGCTTCTATGGCGAAAGTTACAGCGCGGTATTTATTTGTACAATAGGCATTTCGATAGCTCAGCCGTTTATTCTGAATTCCTTTGGCATCCTGGCTACCAAATGGTTTCCGCCTAAGGAACGCGCTACGGTAAACGGAAAAGCTGTTATCCCAATAGTACTCGCGGGATCTAATGATATTATCCAGAGTGTCAGAAACATTGTGGGTGCTACTGAGCCGTCGAAAGCGGAACATGGGACAATCAGAGGGGACTTGGGGAAGGGTGACAATTATGAGAAAGCAGATTTAGAACATCGCCTAGTGGCTAATCTCATCCATGCGTCAGATAGCGAAATGGCGGTAAAGCGTGAAATTGGAATTTGGTTGCCAGACTTTCACTTTGACAGTTGTGAGAAAGAAGCAAGGCAATACCTATAAAATCCGCTGCTGCAAGCCGGTCGACAATGTTTTGCAGTACAGCTCTTACAGCGACGAGCTCAACGGTTACACCAATCCCGACGCTGACAGCGGCTCCCCTGTGTTTACGGAGCAGCCGGAAAACGCCGACGTGCGCAGCGGCGCGACCGCGGTCTTTGCCGTTTCCGTCAAGCCGGGCGACGGGCAGGATGTCAGCTACCAGTGGCAGTCCTGCTCCGGCAGCGGCTGGAAAGATATTTCCGGCGCGGAGGATTCCAGTTACTCCGTCCCCGTTGCATCCGACACACAGGATGGAGACAGCTACCGATGCTGTGTCACCCAGATGGTGAATAACCAGTTTTTCTCCATTGTTTCCCAATCCGCATCCATCCGGGTGGGTAAAGGCGCGACCGGGCTGGATCTGGATCCGGTGGGCGCGGCGACCGTGTTTGACGACGTCACGCTGAAAGCGGCGGTAACCGAAGAATTCAGCGGCGCGGACGAAATCACTCCTTCCGGCACGGTCACCTTTACCGCTGTAAATGATTTGACCGGTGACAGCGAAACAATCGGCAGGAAGGACCTGGAAGCCGATTGGACGGCGAGCCTGAACTGGAAGCCCGATTCGGCGGGCAGCTATCATATTACCGCGTCTTATGGCGGGGACAGTCATTTGGAGGAGTGCTCCGGCAGTCTCGAAAGCGTCGCGGTCGGTCCGAAGGTGACCGACTTTACGGTTCAGCAGCCCCAGAATTATCAGTACACGGGCAAAGAGGTCAAACCGGACGATTTCGGCGTTTATGACGATGCGGCCAGCACCACAAAGCCGCTGAAAAAAGACACGGATTATATCCTTTCCTACAGCGACGACTGTACGGATGCCGGAACCGTGAAGATCACCGTGACCGGCGTGGGCAATTACGAGGGCAGCAGCGGCAGCACGGAGTTTGCTATTGTCCCGATTGAACTCCGGCTGGATTTGTCGGCGGACATCCGCGGCAACTCCGACGGAGGCAAGAACCTTCTGTTAAAGGCAAAAGCCGCCAATGCGGTGGACGCCCCGAAAGGCACGGTCGCCTTCCAGCGGGGCGATACGGTCATCGCCGAAAATATACCCTTGAAAGACGGTACCGCCAGTTATCAGTGGGATGATGTGCCGAACGGCAGCTATGATCTGTCAGCCGTATATCTTCCCTCCGACCAGGATAATTACTCCTTTGAGGAAACCGACGGCTCAAAAACAACAGCTACGGTGGAGATACCGGCGGACGGAGTCAAACTGAATCGCTCCGCCCTGACCCTGAAGGCCGGAGGCGCGGCCGCGGCTCTGACCGCTGAGGTGTCTCCTCCCGGCTCTGACCAGACGGTAAGCTGGTCGTCCAATGATCCCGGGATTGCCGATGTGGATGACGACGGGGTTGTGACACCTGTCGCTGTGGGCAAGGCCAAAATTACCGTCACAACGGAAGACGGCGGCTTTACGGATATCTGCAGCGTGACCGTGCAGGAGGAAGACGTGGCGGCAACCGGAGTCAGGCTGAACCGTTCTTCCCTGACTTTGAAAGCCGGAGGAGCTCCGGCGGCCCTGACGGCGGCGATTTCCCCGTCCGATGCGACCGATCAGAATGTAAGCTGGTCCTCCGATGCTCCCGACATCGCGGATGTGGACGATAATGGATTGGTGACTCCCGTTGCCGCAGGCAAGGCCGAAATCACCGTTACGACGGAGGACGGCGGCTTTACGGATGCCTGCAGCGTGACTGTTCAGGACGGCGACATTCCTGTAACCGGAGTCAAGCTGGACCGCTCTGTCATGACGCTGAAAGCCGGGGGTGATACGGAAACCTTGACCGCAACGGTCTCCCCGTTTAATGCGGCCAATCCGGATGTAAACTGGTCGTCCGACGATCCCGGTGTCGCGGATGTGGATGACGACGGCGTGGTGACGCCCGTTGCCGCAGGCAAGGCCAAAATCACCGTCACGACGGACGACGGCAGCCTGACGGATACCTGTGATGTGACGGTGCGGGACGGCACCTGGGTTACCGGGGTCAAGCTGAGCCCCTCCCTTCTGACCCTGACGGCGGGAGGCGCGGCCGCAAGGCTGACCGCGGCGGTATCGCCTTCCGATGCGGCCAATCAAAACGTAATCTGGTCGTCGGATCACCCGAACATTGCGAGCGTGAAAGACGGAACCGTGACGCCGAAAAGCGCCGGGTCCGCGGTGATTACCGTCACGACGGAGGACGGCGGCTATGCGGATACCTGTCAGGTAACCGTGGAAAAAAGCCTGGATCACTCCGATGATTCCGGTCATTCTTCTTCAGGATCACATTCTTCCTCCACGTCATCCTCCAATCCCGCACCCGCACCCGCTGCCCCGTCCGATTTGACGGACGCGGGTACAAACGCCGCCGCGGATCTGACCGGAGCCACGATGCCTGCCGGCGTGTCGCGGGTTACATTTTCAGCGGAACGGGAGCCGGTCGACGGAGGTACGGGCCAAGGCTCCGATTCGCAGGGCGAAAACCTCTTTAAGATTGTTGAGTCGGATTCGAATCTGGATGTAATCGGAGACCCGGTGATTTACAATTTAAAGCTCCTCGACCAGAACGGCGTCCCGATTTCGGGATTCAGCGGCAAAGTCACCGTCAGAATCCCGCTCCCGGAGGGACTTCGCGGCACGCCGCATGTTTACCGTTATGAGGAAAGCACCGGAACGTTCACCGACATGAATACAGCCGTCGAAAACGGGTTCCTTGTCTTTGAAACCGACCATTTCAGCAGTTACGCGATTGCGGGTGTCGGCGACTCGGTCACGCTGGATACAACAAGCTACCAGATGGCGGTCGGCGGACGGTATCAGATCGGCGTGAGGCTGACCGGGTCCAAAGCTGCGTCTGTGAAATTCCATTCCACCGATGACCGGATCGCCTCCGTATCGAAGCTGGCTAACGGAAATTATCAGGTGGACGGAAAAGGAAACGGCGCCGCGTACATCATGTTCGATGTATACGACGGAAAAAACAATCTGCTGACTCATGCGTCGGTTCGGATCGACGTAAAACCGGGAGTCAGGCCCGGGGGCAATCCCGCAAGGCAGTACGGAGTTTATTGACAGAAAAAATCAAGGCTGGACCGTTTCGCGGCGGTCCGGCCTTGATTTTTTCTGTAATTGTTTTGCCGGCCGGTTAAAGATCCAGCGCCGGCCGGCTGCGTCGCTGTAAAAGAAAAAGCCGGATTGGTTCGCAGTGTTTTATAGGACTCTGCGATCTGAAACAGAAGAGAAAAACCGATTTCCCGCTTTGACGGAATTTCTCTTTTCCCCCGGCGGCCGGGATCCAATAAGTGCTTCTTGGCGACGCCGGTCTGCTTTATTGTGACGAAATTCAAGCTATTCCACAAATTTCTGCAAGAATTTTAGGTGAATCAGATCAATTGACAGACATTGAGACGTGTGTTATAGTAAATCCGATATAAATTTTATATTTAGTTTTTATATTCCATATATGGAACGAGGCGAAAAACAATGCTGACTGAGCAGCAGCAAGAATTTCAAAAAAAGCTCTCTTCTTACAGTTCTCTCAAGGTTCTGCAGACCCTGCTCGCGCTTTCCAGTTCAAATAATTATATGGGGATCAGCGAGCTGACTGAGATCACCGGTCTCAGTGCAAGCACGATGCACAGAATACTCCAGGAGCTTTTGGAGTGCGGCTTCGTGGCCAAGGACGAACAGCAGAAAAAATATCGCATCGGTTTTGAAGCGATGGTTCTGGCGGAGCACATGGAGGCCGCCAATTACCTGTTGGAGGCATCCAAGGAGGAGATGCGGCGCCTGAACGAACTGACTCAGGAGACGATCAATCTAATTGCGCTGGACGGTTTTCAGGGAATTTATATCGGGAAGCTGGAAGCTAGAAACCAAATCGCGATGCGTTCCAAAGTCGGGTGGAAAATCCCCCTTTACTGCACAAGCGGGGGAAAACTTCTCCTTGCTTATCAGAGCGAAGCATGGCTGGAGGATTATTTGGATGCCACGCCTCTGCAGAAACATACCGAATACACGATCACTGACCGGGAAGCCCTGAAGAGGGAACTCAAAAAGGTCCGGCAGGAAAACTTCTCGGTGGATAATCAGGAACATAATTCGGACGTTATCTGCGTTGCCGCGCCGATTTTTTCCAGAAATCATGAAATTACCGCCACAATTGGCGTTGCGGCCCCGAACTACCGCTTTTCCCTGCAAAAAGCCATCTCCTATAAGGATGAGATCATTGCAGCGGGAAAAGCGGTGACCGAGCTGCTTGTAAGATAATGTGCCGCGTCCATGACAGGCCGCCTATCTGTTTTGTTATAAACTGAATTTGAATAATTGGAGGAAAGGAACGAATATGAATCTGGATTACAAAGACCCTAAATACCGCAGTTCGCATGTGGTCAACGGCATCAGCATGGCCGGCCCGCGGGCGCATCTGCGGGGGATGGGGCTTCTCAACGAGGAGCTTTCCAAACCGTTTATCGGCGTCATTAACACTTACAATGAGATGCATCCGGGGCATGTCCACCTCAACCGCATCGGCGAGTTCGTAAAGGCGGGCGTGCGTTCCGCCGGAGGGGTCCCGTTTGAAGTCAACACGATCTCCATCTGCGACGGATTCGCGCAGGGGCATGTTGGCATGTGCAGCGTTCTTCCCAGCAGGGAAGTCATTGCCGATTCGATTGAGGTTTATGCGAACGCCCATCAGCTGGACGGCCTGGTGCTGATCGGCGGATGCGACAAAATCGTTCCCGCCATGCTGATGGCGGCCCTTCGAATCAATATTCCAGCGATTATCGTAACGGGCGGGCCGATGCTCCCTGCCGAATACAAAGGGAAAAGTTACGCCACCTACGAGCTGAAGGAAATGACCGGGCAGCTGATGCGCGGCGAGATCTCCAAGGAAGAGTACGAGTACATGGAGGGCCTGATGTCGCCGGTTCCCGGTTCCTGTGCGATGATGGGGACCGCGAACAGCATGTCGATCGTCGCGGAGGCCATGGGTCTCACCATGCCGGGTTGTGCCTGCGCTCACGCCGTGACGGGAAAAAAGAACCGGATCGCGAAGCAGAGCGGTTATGAGATCGTCCGGCTGGTTGAAAACAATATCTGCCCGCGCGACATCGTCACGCAGAAGATGCTGGACCTTGCCGTGACGGTTGCGATGAGCGTCGGCGGCTCCACGAACCTGAGCCTTCATATGCCGGCAATCGCGCGGGAAGCGCATCTGCATATGACGCTGGAGGACATTGAACGGATCTCCTCGTCGACCCCGTACCTTGCCAAAATCAAACCGTCCGGCAGCCATACATTGCTGGACCTGGACCGCGCGGGCGGAGCCGGCGGCGTGATGCGCGAGCTGGAACCGCTTTTGGATCTGGACCAGATGACGGTGAACGGAAAGACGCACCGCGAAAACGTCTCGCAGGTGATGGAACGGGATAACGGCGTCATTCATACCATCGAAAACGCTTACAGCAAACAGAGCTCTCTTGCCGTTCTCCACGGAAATCTCGCTCCGGACGGCTGCGTCGTCAAGCAGACGGCCGTCAGCCCCAAGATGCGCAGGCACACCGGGCCGGCGCGCTGCTTTGAATCGGAGGAGGCCGCGGTGAAAGCGATCTATGGGCAAAAGATCAGTCACGGGGACGTCATCGTTCTCCGCAACGAAGGGCCTCAGGGAGGACCTGGAATGCGCGAGATGCTGACCGCTACGGCCGCTCTGGTCGGCATGGGCTATTCCGAGTCGGTCGCCCTCGTGACGGACGGGCGTTTTTCCGGGGCGACGCGCGGGCCGTGCATCGGTCATGTTTCGCCCGAAGCTTCCCGCAGGGGGCCGATCGCGGCCGTGCGGGACGGAGACATCGTCGAGATCGATATCGATGCCCGGACCATTCACGTGAAGCTGAGCAAGGAAGAAATCGCGCAGAGGCTGGCACAGCTTCCGCCGTATACGCCAAAGGTCACCGAGGGATATCTTGCGCGCTATTCCCGCGAAGTTTCCTCCGCCAACGAGGGAGCGGTCCTAAAATAATCTGCCGGATCAATTGAAGGAGGAAATACATTGGCAAAATCCGTTACCATGAGGGGAATCACCGCGCCGGTTCTGACGCCGTTTCATCAGGACGGCACCGTCAACTACGAGGAGTACAAAAGGCTGAACCGCTATATCACGGAAAACGGGGTCGGCGGCGTCTTTGTCTGCGGCACGACGGGGGAATTCGTCAATCTCACGATTCAGGAGCGCAAGCTCCTGCTGTCCGCCGCGATGGAAAGTGTGAAGCCGGGGACCAATGTCCTGTTCAACACGACGGCGATGAATCTGGAGGATACGAAGGAACTTCTGGACTGGTCGAAAAAATGCGGGGCGGACGCGGTTTCCTTCACAGCTCCCTATTACCATAAATATGACCAGAAAGCGCTGATCTCCTATTTCCAGAAGACCGCGCAGCTGGCGGGGGAGCAGACCGTTTACTTATATAATATGGTCGGCATGACGCACAACGCGATCACCCCGGCGGTGCTGAAGGCGGTTGTGGAAAACTGCCCCAATGTCAGAGGAATCAAGGACAGCAGCATGGATTTTATGGTTCTGCTCAATTATCAATGCGTGATCGAGGACGATTCCTTTGAGATCATCACCGGGAACGATGCGCAGGTGCTGACCGCCCTGCAGGCGGGCGCGGCCGGCGGCGTGATTGCCGCGGCAAGCGTGTTCCCTGCGCTGTGCGCCGAGATCTGGGACAAGTTCCGGAAAGGGGATCTGGAGGGTTCGCGCGAGGCGCAGACAAAGGTCCTGAAACTGAGGGAACTTTTCCGCGCCGTCATGCCGGTCATGTCCCATAAAAGGGCGCTGGAGCTTCAGGGCTTCCAAATGGGCCCCGCCCGTTTTCCGTTCCGGGATCTGACCGAGGAGGAGAACAAGAAGGTCGAGATGACGATACGCGACCTGGGCCTGCTTTAAGGCCGGATCGCTGCAGGGAGCCTGAACCGCCAGATCCGGGATGGCTTGGAATGAGCAGGGCAGGCGGGTTACGGGCTTTACTGCAGAGCGCTTATTCGGAGGTCTTTGGGAAGCATCTCCAATCAACCGTTTTTATGCCGTTGGAATGGCATAACATAAACAACTTTAGGAGGAAGAGTTATCTATGAAAAAACTGTTATCACTGCTTTTGTGTGCAGGACTGTTGCTCACAACAGCCGCATGTTCCAATTCAGCCTCGTCCGGTTCATCAGCGCCGTCGGCGGGATCTTCCGCAGCCGGGGCGGCATCGGCCCAGAAACCCGCGAATTTCCCCAAAAAGCCGATTACCTTTATCGTTCCGTGGTCGGCGGGCGGAACTTCCGACGGACAGATCCGCGCGCTTTCCAGCCTGGGACAGAAGTATTTCGGCGTTGCCTGCACGGTTGTAAACCGTGACGGGGCGGGCGGGACGATTGCCACGACCGAGTTTGTCAACACAAAGGCCGACGGCTACACCCTCTGCCTGGAAGCCTGCGGCGTATTCACCACCCAGCCGTTTATCAAGGACGATATCAAGTACAGCATGGACGACTTCAAACCCGTGATCGGCACAACCGTCGAACCTATCATCATGGTGGCCAGCAAATCCTCCGGGATCAAATCCCTTGACGACCTGAAGAAAAAGGGGGGCACCATCAGCTACGGTTTCTCCGGCGCGGGCAGCCTGCCCCAGCTTTCCCAGCAGAGGTTCTTTGAAATGGCCGGCCTCAAGTCAAGCGCGGTTCCCTTTGACGGAGGCGCTCCGACCATCACGGCTCTGCTTGGCGCGCATATCGACGTCGCAGCGGCACATCCGGGCGAAATCGCTCAGTACCTCGCGTCCGGCGACGTTGTCCCGCTCGGCATTTTCTCTCCGGAGCGCGACTCCAGAGAAGCTCTGAAGAATATCCCGACGTTTAAGGAACAGGGTTACGATATCGACATGAGCGTCTGGAAATTCCTGATGGTTCCGAAAGACACGCCCGACGACATTGCAAATTATCTGACCGATACCCTGGCTCAGATGGAAAAGGATCCCGAGTTTACAAAGTACTGCGAGAACAATACCCTTGCCATTTCCGGGTACAAGCCGGATGAGATCGTGACAAAGATTAAGGATGAGGCGGCCGTCAACAAGGAACTGCTGAAAAAGTAAGCCGGTCGGGCGGAACCGTTTCCCCCACGGCGGGACTCGGTTCCAATTGCCCGGGTGAGCCGGATGGAAAACGGCGGAACGGTTCGTCCTGACGGCGAAACGGATCATGATGAAAGGAGTAATGGCCGGTGCGGCTTTGCCGCGGGCCATACACAGTCCCAATGAGCGATTATAAAAAGAATTTGGTTTCTTCTCTGATTTTTTTGGTTCTGGGGATCACCCTGATGATTTTTATCCCGATTACGATTCCTCTGAGCGAGGCCACTGAGGTAGGCCCCCGGGCGTTTCCGTATTTCATTGCGGCCGCGATGATTTTGCTGAGCGCGGTGCTTTTGATCTCCACTTTGCTCCAGCGCGGAAAACAGGGTCTGCAGGGGGAAAAACCCGAAGAGAAAGAACCGCAGTACCGGCAGAATGAATTGCGGGCTCTGGCTCTGATCGGAATCACCCTTCTGTACATTTTCCTGTTTGATAAAATCGGATACTTTCTTTCCACCCTGCTGAGCTCGACGCTGGTCCTGCTGCTGTTCCGGGTGAAAAAGATCTGGTATTATCTGGTCGTTTACGCCGTGGGCGCGGGGATTTATTTTGCGTTCACCAAACTGCTGTTCGTCACGTTACCCTAGCTGGGTGCAGAGGGAGGAATAAGTGAGATTATTATGATTTTAACTGTACTGTCCAGCTTGTTTACTTGGGAAAATTTTCTTTTTATGAATATCGGCCTTGCCGCCGGTATTATTGTGGGGGCTCTGCCCGGACTTACCGGGACAATGTGCATCGCGCTTTTACTGCCGATGACCTACGGGCTCAATTCCATTACCGGAATGATTCTGCTTCTGGGTGTTTACTGCGGAGGCATTTACGGCGGTTCCATTACAGCGATTCTGATCAATACCCCGGGAACGCCGGCGTCCGCGGCAACGGTGCTGGACGGTTATCCGATGGCGAAAAAAGGCCAGGCGGGCCGCGCACTAAACCTGGCGCTTTCCGCTTCGGAAGTCGGCGGCCTGTTCAGCGTGGCCGTTTTAATCGTAGCTGCTCCGCAGATCGCGAGAGTCGCGCTGGACTTTGGGCCCGCAGAATATTTCGCGCTTGCGCTGTTTGGACTTACCATTATCGCCAGTGTCGGAGGTTCCTTAATCAAGGGACTGATCATGGGCCTTGCCGGTTTGTTTGTCGCCACCATCGGGATGGACCCGGTCGGAGGAACAAACCGTTTCACATTCAATATCACAGAACTGTCCAGCGGGATCGACATTATTCCGGCTTTGATCGGTTTGTTCGCGATCACTGAGATCATGTACAAGGCGAGAGACATTTACAAGCCTGTCGGCGACGTCATCGAGATCAAGGGGAAAGAAAAGGTTTCCTTCAAGGACGTTCTACAATATAAAGCCACTCTCTTGAAATCATCGATTATCGGCACGTTCATCGGCGTCGTTCCCGGCACCGGCGCGGCAATCGCCTCGTTCCTCAGCTACAATGAAGCCAAGCGTGCCAGCAAGCACCCGGAACTGTTCGGAACGGGCTATGGAGAAGGGGTCGTCGCTTCTGAAGCGGCAAACAATGCCGTTACCGGCGGCGCGCTGGTTCCGCTGCTGACTTTGGGGCTTCCCGGTGACACCAACACCGCGGTTCTGCTCGGCGCGCTGACCATGCAGGGGATTATCCCCGGCCCGCAGCTTTTCGTGCAGCAGAGACAGTGGGTTTACAGCATCATGTTCGCACTGATTATCGTCAATATTTTCATGTACATTCAGGGCAGATTTTTCATTAAGTTCTTTGTAAATGTAACAAAGGTGCCCACACAGGTACTTGTCCCGATTCTGATCACCCTGTGCATCATTGGTTCCTACGCGGTAAACAACACGACGTTCGACGCATTGCTGATGATTTTGATCGGGCTGTTCGGATATTACATGAAGAAGCTGGATTTTCCGCTGACTCCGATGGTCATCGCGATTGTTCTGGGGCCTCTCGCGGAGTCGAATATGCGGCGCGCGCTGATTATTTCGCAGGGAAGCGCTCTGATCTTCTTCCAGAAACCGATCAGCTGCTTCTTCATCCTTCTCGCGGTCTTTATGCTGTTCTTCCCTTTGATCAAAAAGCAAATGGAGAAAAAGAAAGGCGCGGCGGCATGACAAAAAACAAGGCGATACAAATCAGCAGCGGGCGTTATTACCAAAGCAGTGGAGCGCTCGCCGTGTTTCCTGAAGAAGTGCGGGCGCACGGCAATTCCGTCCTGATCGTGACAGATCATACGGTATACCCGAAAGTGCGGGACCGTGTGGAACCCGCGCTCCGGAAGGCGGGAATCCGGTTTGAGATTTTCTGGTTCGAGGGTTTTTGCTCCGCCGGCAATTATGAAGCGGCCGCGCAGGCGGCAAGGCAGATGAAAGCGGCGGTGGTTGCCGGAATCGGCGGAGGCCGTATCATGGATACCGCGAAAATTGCGTCCGATCTGTGCCAGGTCCGGTCCATCACGATCCCTACTTCGGCTGCGACCTGCGCCTCTACCGCGCTGCTGGCGGTTCACTATACCGACGACGGGCACTTCCTCGGAAATTACTGGCCCGCTTATGTTCCATCAACCACGATCGCGGATCTGGACATTATTGTGTCGGACTGCCCCGTGCGCTACAATGCCGCGGGTATTGTCGACGCGATGGCGAAATTTCCTGAAATTACCTACAATATGCGCTATACCAAATTTTGGAGCGGAAATCTGTACTCCAGGCTCGCCTGTGCGGGAGCGGGTGAGACCTACCGTTTCTTATTAGAAAACGGGCCGCAGGTGCTGGATAAAATGCGGTCGAAAACCTGCGACCAGCAGGTCGAAAATGCCGTGTGTGCGGCTCTTTCCGCCACCGGATTGATTTCCTGCCTGGCGAGCGGCGGAAAACAGGCCGCGATCTCGCACTGCCTTTACAGCTTTTTCTGCGACTGCCGGCCGGAATTGGCACGAAGCTTTCTGCACGGCGAACTCGTTGGGGCTTCACTCCCTTATCAGCTCTTAGTTGACGGGAACGGTGAAAAACAGGCGGCGGAGCTGTCTGCGTTTCTAAAAAAGATGAATTTACCTGCGTGCCTCGATGATCTTGGATTTGCCTCCGACTCTTCCGGCATGGAGGAATTATATCAATATCTTCAAATGAAAATGCCGATTGAAAATGCTTCGGAGCTGGAAAAGGTAAAAGCGTTTGAAGAAGTCCTGCTGCATGGATGCTGAAATCAATCCTTTCGCTGAAGTTGCGAAAGATAAGTTTTTTGTGAAAAGATTCACGGGACGCCGATGGACACAACTGCATTAAAAATCCGCGCGAGAAAGCTGCATGCAATGATGTCCATCATCGCATGCAGCTTTCTGAATCTGGAGGGATTGGATGAGCGAAAAATACAGAGACAGTCAGTGGGATGGCAATCGTGTCATTGACAACCTGTTGAAAGAGATTGCATTGCCAAGGATGTTCAGGGTAAAGCAGGAATTCGACGATCATAGCATTAAAAATATTGCCGAAGCTGTCCACAAGGAATTTCAAAAGGAAAAAATCCGCGGCACGATCCGGCCGGGGATGCGAATTGCGATCACGGCGGGCAGCAGGGGCCTTGACCGGATTCAGGAGCTGCTGAAAGCAATTGTTGATGAGGTCAAAGCACTGGGAGGAAGCCCTTATCTGGTTCCCACGATGGGAAGTCATGGCGGGGGGACGGCGAAGGGCCAGAAGGAATTTCTGGCCGGTATGGGGGTCACGGAGGCGGCGATGGGCGTGCCGATCCGGTCAACCATGGAAGTGAAGCTGATCGGGCGCAACGAAGACGGAAACCCGGTCTATATTGACAGGTATGCGGCGGAAGCAGACGGCGTCATTGTTGTCAACCGCGTCAAACCCCATACGAATTTTCACGGTTCCTACGAAAGCGGGCTGATGAAGATGATGACCATCGGCCTGGGCAAGAATACCGGAGCCTCCGTTTGCCACAGTATGGGCTGGGACAATATGACGCATAATGTCGAGGCGTTTGGAACGGGCGTGCTGAAATACGCGAATATCCTGTTCGGCATTGCAACGATTGAGAATGCTTTTGATCAGACCTGTATGATTACAGGCCTTACACCGGAAGAAATTCCTCAAAGGGAACCGGAGCTTCTGAAGATGGCAAAAGAAAAGATGCCGAGGATTCTTTTCCCGGAGTTTGACATT
Organism: Caproiciproducens sp. NJN-50; assembly: GCF_004103755.1. Taxonomy (NCBI): domain Bacteria; kingdom Bacillati; phylum Bacillota; class Clostridia; order Eubacteriales; family Acutalibacteraceae; genus Caproiciproducens; species Caproiciproducens sp. NJN-50. The sequence goes on from NZ_CP035283.1 coordinate 920,936, forward strand.
CTCATCGTGGACCAGATCGGCAAGAATTTCAGCGGCAGCGGGATGGACCCCAATATAACCGGGGTATCCGGAAATCCGAAAGTTGGCGGTGATCCCAAAGTCGATCTCCGTCTCGTGCTGGACCTCAGCAACGGAACTCACGGAAATGCGACCGGTTTGGGATTGGCTGATTTTTCAACAAAACGCGTATTTGACAAAATTGACTTCGATGCGGGATATCCCAATTCGCTTACCTCCAGAACGACGGCCGGAGGGAAGATACCAATCATTTTAAAGAACGATCAAACGGCGATCAAAAGCGCGATCTTTACCTGCACCGGGATCGGAGAAAAAGGTCCCCGCATTGTGCGGATTCCGAATACTTCCCACATTCAGTGCATTGATCTTTCGGAAGCGATGCTTGAAGAAGCGCAAAGCAATCCCCGCATTCAGATTTTAGAGCAGCCTCATGAGCTTTGCCTGAATGCGGAAGGCAATCTTTTTTAAAGCTGGACAGCCCGGCGGTTGAAATGACCGCCGGGCTGTTCTTTTTGCGGAGAAGATCGATTTGTTCGGAAACGTCAAATGCCGTTGATGAACTGATCGATGTGCATCAGCGCCGCGCCCACGGCGATTGATTCGAGTTTATACTGACAGACTTCCACATAGCTGCTGTCTTTTTCGAAAGTGTTGCGCTGTTCGACAATATTTTTCAGCAAATCGATGTATTGATCCATGTAGCTGCCGACATAACCGCCGACAATGACTTTGCAGTCGAACAGCATCCTGAGATTGTTGATGGCGATGGAGAGGTAATAGAGATATTCCTGCCAGATGGCCTTGTGCGGTTCACTGCCCGCCCGGACCAGGTCGAAAAATTTGGAGAGGTTCCCGTCGGCGCTGTCCGACAGGATGTGGGCGGAGCAGTAGGCGTCCACGCAGCCTTTTTCCCCGCAGTAGCAGAGCCTTCCGTTCGGGACGATGGTCATGTGCCCGAATTCACCGCTGCGTTCGTTCTCCCCGGAATAAATTTTGTTGTCGATCAGAATGGAGCCGCCCACGCTGTCGCTGAGGGACAGATAGACGACGTTGGAAGCGTTGTTCGATTTCCATAATTCTGCAAATCCGGCCGCGTTTGCGTCGTTGCACAGGGTACAGCGGTAAGAGATATATTGGGAAAAGCAATCCAGCGTACCGCCGGTAAATCCGAGCACGGGGGAGTACACAACCTTCCTCATGTCTTTTGAGATGATCCCCGGCACGGCGATGCCAACGCCGTAGATTTTTTCAGGGTCGATTTTTAAAGAAGAGACCCGGTTGTCAATCAAAGCCCCCAGCTCCCTGAAATATTCCTCCGAGTTGCTGAATTTTTTCCGAAGCCTTTCGTGCAGAATCACTTCGCCGCCCAGATTCACCACGACGATCCCGATATGGTTTCTGGTGATATCCAGTCCGATGGAGAAGGTAGCATCCCGATTGAACGAAATGGCCTTTGCCTTCCTTCCGCCGGTGGAATCGAACAGGCCGTGCTCCACAATCAAATTTTGTTCGCTCAGTTCTTTCAGGTTTTGCGAAACGGTGGGCAGGCTCATTTGCAGGGAATAGGCGATATCCTGCTTGGAAAGCGGCTCATTATGATATAAGAATCGGAAAATCCGATTCTTATTGTGCTTTTTCAGGTCGATATTGTTTGACAGCTCAGTCACGCCGCTGCTCTTTTTCATTTCATTTATTCACATCTTTTATAAAAATATCATTTAAAACTATCTATAGTCTAATCTTATTTTGAGTCACTTTCAATAGGCAGTTCGAAAAAATCCGCCCATTTGTAAATATTTTAACAATTTTACAAAATTCCCAAAATGAAATGTTAAATAATTGCTAAAAACTTTCCGATATATTTTTGTGAATGTATTGACATTATACAGCGCGGGAGTTATACTGAAACTTGTTAAATTAGTTTTGCAAAATATTTTAAAAAAGATTGCGCCATTCGACTTGATTCGGCGCAGCGCGGTACGAAATCCGCAAGTGAGGGGGATTGTATTGGAACAGCCGGTCAAATTGAGAGTCTCCAATATCAATAAGTCTTTTCCCGGGGTAAAAGCGCTCGATCAGATCAATTTCACCGTGCGAAAGGGAACGGTCCACGTATTGTGCGGGGAGAACGGCGCCGGAAAATCTACGCTGATGAAGATCATCAACGGCATTTATCAGCCGGACTCCGGACAGATCTACATTGATGAACAGCCGGTCAAAATCCACAGCCCCATTCAGGCGGGCAGTTACGGCATTTCGATGATCCCCCAGGAGCTGGCCTATGTTCCGGAGATGACGGTCGAGGAAAACATGTTTCTTGGCAAATGGCCGAAGAACAGGATGGGGAGCATAGACTGGGGGAAAATCCGGCAGCAGACGAAGGCGCTTTTGGAACAGGAGAAACTTCCGTTTTCTCCGGCGACCAGGCTGAGGGACCTTTCGGTTTCAAACGTGCAGATGCTTGAGATCCTGAAGGCGGTTTCCAATAACGCTCAGATCATCATCATGGATGAGCCCACCTCCGCCATCACCAACAAGGAAGTCGCCGTTTTATTCGACAAGATCAGAAATCTGAAACGTCAGGGCGTATCGATTATCTACATATCTCACAAACTGGACGAAATTTTCCAGATTGCGGATGACATCACGGTGATGCGCGACGGCGCGGTGGTCCGGTCGGCCCCGAGCGAAGAATGGGATATCGACAGGATCATCACCATGATGGTCGGAAGAAAACTGGACAGCAACTACCCCAAAGAGGAGATCGCTCAGGGTCCGCGCGTTCTGGAAGCGCAAAACCTCAGCGGCGGCATTTTCCGGAATATTTCCTTTCACGTGAACGCGGGAGAGATCGTCGGCTTCGCCGGACTGATGGGAGCCGGGCGGACGGAAGTGATGCGCGCGCTGTACGGCCTGGACCCGCTTTTTTCCGGGACGGTGAAGGTGGACGGAAGGGAAATCCGGATCCGGAGCGTGAAGGACAGCATCCGGAAGGGAATCGTGATGCTGTCGGAGGACCGCAGAAGATACGGCATTATCCCGATGCGGAGCGTCAAGGAAAACACCACGCTGGCAAGGCTGGATTCCATTTTTAAAAATGCCCATCTGCATTCCCGCCTTGAAACAAAAATCGTGTCCGAAATGTTTGAAAAAATGCAGGTGAAGACCCCGACGCTCGATACCCCTCTCGAATCCCTGAGCGGGGGAAACCAGCAAAAGGTCATCCTTGCGAAATGGATCATCTGCGACCCGAAGATTTTGATCCTCGACGAACCCACCAGAGGGATCGACGTCGGCGCGAAGTACGAGATTTACAAGCTGATGACGCAGCTTGTAAAACAGAACCGGGCTATCATTATGATTTCCTCCGAGCTGCCGGAGCTGATCGGCATGTGCGACAGGATCTATGTCATGAACCAGGGAAATATCACGGGAGAAATCCGACGGGATACTTTTTCGCAGGAGCTTATCATGAAGTATGCCACCGGAATATTGAAAGAGGATGTGAACATCAGTGATCACCAAAGCGCGTAATTTTCGGTCCGCCTGGTCGAAAGCGACCAAACAATACAGCATTTTTCTGGTTCTGGCGGTCTTGTTTCTGATTTGTTCCTTTGCCAATGAAAATTTCCTTTCCTCCGGGAACCTGCTCAATATTTCGCGGCAGATATCGGTCACCACGATTCTGGCCTTCGGGCAGACGATTCTGATCATCTGCGGAATGCTGGACCTCTCCGACTCGGCGGTGCTCGCCCTTTCGGGCGTGTTCGCCGTTTCCGCCTATAAGGCGTCGCACTCCCTGCTGCTGGCTTTTGTGGTCGGCCTGCTGACCGGCGTGGCCTGCAACCTTGTCAACGCGGTGATGGTGGCGTCTTTCAGGGCGCCCGCGTTCATCGCGACTCTGGCGATGCAGGCGATGGCCAGGGGGCTGGCGCTGTTTTACACGAAGGGCCAGAATATTCTGAAGATTGACCGTTTCACTGTTTTCGGACAGGGTTCCGTGATGGGAATCCCCATTCCGGTGATCTTTCTCGTGATTACCCTGGCGATCACCTGGTACCTTTTGAACCAGACGGCGTTCGGACGGTCCATGTTCGCCATCGGCGGCAATGAGGAGGCGTCCATCGCCTCCGGGATCAACACGAAAAAGCAGAAATACATCGCGTTCATGGTCAACGGCCTGATGGTCGGCCTTGCGGGCATCCTGTTCATGTCCCGCGTGAACGCCGGCCTTCCGAACGGCGCCGTGAATTACGAAACACAGGCCATCACCGCCACGATCATCGGCGGAACGAGCTTCACGGGCGGCATCGGAACGGCTTCAGGCACCATCGCCGGCGCGTTCATCGTCGGTTTCCTGGACAACATCATGAACCTTTCCGGCGTGGATTCCTACATTCAGCAGATTGTCCGCGGCGCGATCATTGCGGTCGCCGTGATCTACGATATCCAGGCGAAAAACCGCAGGGTAAAAAGCCACCTTGGGAATATTTCCGAAAAATCTGAAAGCTGATCCAATTTATTACATATTAGGAGGAGTTTTTATGAAAAGGCAAGTTTCCCTGATCCTGTCACTGCTGCTGGTTGCAGCTACGCTGGGCGGCTGTTCCAGCGCATCCACCGCCGGCAGCGCGCCTCAGAACGCGCAGTCCGCCGCATCCGGCGCCGCTTCGGCCTCGAGCGCCGCGGCATCCGCCAAATACCGGATCGCCTTTGTGGCGAGGGCCCAATCCGATTCCTTCGCGGCCTGGCTGGCCAATGCCATGAAGAGCGAAGCGGAGAAATATTCCGACGTCCAGCTTGAAATTTTTGACGGCGAAGCAAACGACGACAAGGAAAACACCATGATCGAAAATGCCATCACAAACAAATTCGACTGCATCGTCGTCCAACCGAACAACGGAGAGGCCCAAAGACCTTATGTGGAAAAAGTTGTGGCGGCGGGAATCCAGGCCATCACGACAAATGCGGCGATCACCGGAATCGAAGGTGCGTCTTTCGTGGACGCCGACCCATACAAGCAGGCTTCCGTCAGCGCCGAGAGGGCCGTCAAGGAAGTCCCCAAAAACGCAAACGTCGTGGTCTTAAAAGGACCCTCCGGCAATTTTCACGCCGATCAGAGGCGCGTCGCGTGGAAGGAAGTTTTCTTTGACAAGCGCCCGGACGTCAAGATCGTCGGGGAGCAGATCGCCAACTGGAACAAGGATGAAGCCATGAACTACATGGAGGACTGGATCCAGTCCAACAGCAAGATCGACGCGATCATTTCCATGAACGACAACATGTGCGCGGGCGCGCTGGAAGCCGTCAAGGGCAACTCCAATTTCTCCAAGATCCTTGCCTACGGCGTCGACGGCACGGCAGAGGCCTGCCTGCTGATCCAGGACGGCAAAATGACCTCGACCTGCCTGCAGAACGCTTACACTCTGGCGGAAAAAATAATGTCGACCGCTCATGACCTGCTGACCGGCAAGGAAAAGAAGGTCGAGACAAGAATCGACTGCCCGCTCATTACAAAGGACAATGTCCAGCAGTATATCGATATGTACAAGAAGACGGGAGATATCAAGTAAACCGTTTAAGCCGTTTTTCAGCAGGCGTCTTCAGGAAATGCCGATTGAATCACAGCACGCACAAACCGGGGCGGCTCTTGTCCGGCAGGTTTGGAAAAGTGAAACCTGCCGGGCAAAAATTCGCTGGGCCGGCGTGGAATCCGACACCAATCACGGCCCCTGAAAAGATCTTATTATTGATTTGGAGGATACACTGGAGAAATGGAAAACAAAGCGTTTTACATGACCGGATTGAAAAAGATGGAAATGCGGGAGATTCCCGTTCCGGATCCGGCTGATGACGAAGTTTTGATCAAGCTGGAATATGCCGGGATTTGCGGGTCCGACGTGCATTACTACGAAAATGGCAGAATCGGCGATTTTGTTGTGGAGGGGGACTTTATCCTGGGGCACGAGTGCGCGGGCACGGTGATTGGGACCGGCAGTCAGGTCAATCACCTGAAAGCCGGCGACAGGGTCGCGCTGGAACCGGGCCGCACCTGCGGGAAGTGTATTTTCTGCAAAACCGGCCGATATAATCTCTGTCCCGGCGTCAGATTTTTGGCGACGCCTCCCTATCAGGGCTGCCTTATGAACTACATTGCTTATCCGGCAGACATGTGCTTTCGTCTGCCCGAAAATTTCAGCACGAAAGAGGGAGCGCTGATTGAACCGCTTTCCGTCGGAATTCACGCGGCGAGGCAGGGAAATGTCAGTCTGGGATCGTCGGTCGTGATCCTTGGGGCCGGATGCATCGGGCTGGTGACGCTGCTTGCCTGCAAAGCGCATGGAGCGGCGGATATTACGGTCGTGGATGTCATTCCGAAGCGGCTTGAATTTGCGCAAAAACTGGGTGCGACCCGCGTAATCAACGCAGCCGAAGAAGACGCGCGCGAAGTGATGGAGAAAATCACTGAAGGCGCGGGGACGGAAATTGTGATCGAAACCGCGGGGTCGGCCAAAACCGTTGCCCAGACGCCGTATCTGGTCAGCCGTGGAGGAAGAATCGTCCTGGTCGGCATGGCGCAGGAGGATGTGATTCCCTATAACTTCGCGAAAATCATGGCGAAGGAGGCGGAGATTCATTCCGTTTTTCGCTATCGGAACATCTATCCCCGGGCGATTCAGGCGGTTGAAACGGGGATCATAGATATTTCTCAGATTGTTACGCACGAATTTGAGTTTGAAGAAACAGCAAAAGCGTTTGATTTTGTCATTAGCCATAAGCAGGATGTTGTAAAAGCGGTTATTAAAATCGACTAGTGATTTTCAGGAGCATAAAATGGAGTATTTAATTGGTTCCGATCTGGGCACTTCAGGGGCGAAGACCGTACTGTTTGATTCTTCAGGGACGGCTGTTGCGTCAAAGACGCTGGAATATGCGCTTTACCAGCCGCAGAACGGATGGGCGGAGCAGGACCCGGAAGACTGGTGGAACGCGGTCCGCGACGGGATCCGCTCGGTCCTTTCCGAAAGCGGCGTTCCGGCGGGGAACATCCGCGGCATCGGGCTTTCCGGGCAGATGCACGGCCTGGTCATGCTGGACCGGGACGGGAATCCGCTGAGAAAGGCGATTATCTGGTGCGACCAGCGCACGGACCGGGAATGTGAGAAGATGAACACCCTGATCGGTCCGCGGAAGATGGTGGAGATCACCGCAAACCCCGCCATGACCGGTTTCACAGCGGCTAAAATTCTGTGGGTCAAAGACAACCAGCCGGAAATTTACGAAAAGTGCGCGCACATTCTTCTGCCGAAAGACTATATCCGGTACCGGCTGACGGGGGAGTTCGCCACCGATGTGTCGGACGCGGCCGGAATGCAGCTTATGGACGTCCCGAACCGGTGCTGGTCGGAGGAAATCCTTTCAAAACTTGACATCGACCGGTCGCTGATGGCGACGATTTACGAATCGCCGGAAATAACGGGCAGAGTTCATCGGACGGCGGCGGAACTGACCGGTCTGCCGGAGGGGACTCCTGTGGTCGGCGGGGCGGGGGACAATTCTGCGGCCGCGGTCGGGACCGGTGTGGTGGGGCCCGGAAAAGCGTTTACGACTCTGGGGACTTCGGGTGTGGTTTATACGATAGCCGACCGGGCCTCCATCGACCCCAAAGGACGCATCCACACATTCTGTGCTCCGATTCCCGGCAAGTGGACGCTGATGAGCTGCACTCAGGCGGCGGGGCTTTCGCTCAAATGGTTCCGGGACCAGTTCTGCGCACAGGAAATTTCAGATGCGAAAGGGGAACGGATTGATCCGTATGTTCTCATGGATCGGGAGGCGGAGGCCGTTCCCTGCGGTTCGGACGGACTTCTGTATCTGCCGTATCTGATGGGGGAGCGTTCTCCGCATCCGAACGCGGATTGCAGGGGTGTTTTTTTCGGCCTGTCCGCGATTCATACCCGCGCCCATCTGATCCGCGCCGTCATGGAGGGGGTTGCCTATTCCCAGTTGGAGTGCGTGGATGTTTTCCGCGAACTGAACTGCGAAATTGACAGCATGACGGTGTGCGGCGGCGGAGCAAGGAGCCGTCTGTGGAGGCAGATGCTTGCCGATCTGTATTCCTGCCCCGTGAACACACTGCAAACCGACGAGGGCCCGGCGCTGGGAGCGGCCATTCTTGCCGGAACGGGCTGCGGGGTATTTTCTTCCGTGGAAGAGGGCTGCGGCCGGATTATTCATCAGAAAGCGGTTCAGGAACCTGATCCGCTGCGGCACGCGGCATACGCTCCCTACTATCGGCTCTATCGAAAGATTTATCTTGATCTTTTGGATGATTTCAGCATTCTTCACCACATCCGGGCGAATGGGGAAGAAAGACTCTGAGTCCCGGGCGGTTTGTATCCCAAAACAGGAAAAAGCGGTTTTCTCTCAAACAAAAGGGTCGAAAGACCGGCGTTTGAAAGAAAGCCGCTTTTTTTAAATAAGGCGAGAGCGTTCAGCCGGCATTGACGTCAATCCGCCGCTGTCCCCGCAACCGCGGCGGAAGAGATCATCTCCAGTTCCGTAATCCGAATGCAGTTCGGGGCTTTCCCGTTTTTCACCATGTCGATGCACCTGTCCCAATCCATCCACAGGACGTCATCCACTTCCGATTTCTGCACCGTAAACTCTCCGGCTTCCTGATCTCTCCAGAGCGCGTAAACATTGCTGACCTGATTGTCCCAAAATTCCTGTCCGTGAAACATCTTACGGTACTCGAACTGACGGCGCCCGCAATAGATGAGTTCCTCTTCGGCCGCATCGACTCCGAGTTCTTCCTTCAATTCTCTCAGCGCCGACTCCAGAAAGCCTTGTCCGGAGGGGATATGTCCGGCGCTCGAGATATCGTAGCAGCCCGGATAGGAATCTTTGTCCAGACTCCTTTTCTGCAGCAATACCTGTGTCTGTCCGTTGTGTTTTCTGAGAATCCACACATGGGAGGTCCGGTGACGAATCCCGCACCGGTGTGCGGCTTCGCGCGTCACCGTTTTTCCCGTAGGCGTTCCGTTCTCATCCACGATGTCCAGCAATTCCATTTAATGCATTCTCCCGCCTTGGCCGTATGTGTATTTTCTGCGATTTTTGTTTACGATTGAAATCCGGGCTTGAGGGTTGCTATTTACTGAGCAGACCGTAATTCTTGAGCCAGCGGTAAAGCGTTTTTCTTGATATCCCCAAATATTTGGCCGTATTGGTTTTGTTGTACAGATTCTGACGGTTTGCCTCACTGATCTTTTCCTTTGAAGCCGCCGGCGTTTCGGGGGGATCATCGGCGGAAACAATCCGGGCTTCCTCAGCCTCCGCCTGGGTTTTATTGCTTGCCGTAGGACTGGAGTCAAAGCTGAAATCGTCCGAGAGGCCGAGATACTCTTTGATATGCATCGGTTCGATGACGTCGATCGGATACAGTTGCACAATCCCTTCTATCAGATTTTGCAGCTCCCTTACATTTCCTTTCAAAGGAAGCCTGCAGAGAAGGGCTTTGGCTTCGTCGGATAACGTCATGATGTTCGGCTTTTGCGTTCGCCTTGACACGGCATGGATAAAATGTTCCGCCAGCAGAATAATATCATTTCCTCTTTCGCGAAGAGGAGGAATATTTAAACGCAGTGTGCTCAGCCTGTAATACAGATCGGCCCGGAATTTTTTCTGGTCGATCAATTGCTGCAGATTTGCATTTGTCGCTGCGATAATTCTGACATTGACATTTGTCACCACATTGCTGCCGATGCGCATAAAGCTTTTCTGCTCGATGACCCGAAGGAGAGTGGCCTGCAGCTCAAGCGGCATGTCGCCGATTTCATCCAGAAAAATAGTGCCGTTGTTGGCAAGCTCGAATTTGCCGATGTTTCCGGATTTTTTCGCGCCGGTAAAAGCGCCTTCTTCGTAACCGAAAAGTTCGCTGGTGATGAGGTCGTGCGGAAACGCGGCGCAGTTGACAACGATGAAGGGCTTATTCCTTCTTTCGCTGGCGTTATGGATGGCCTGAGCGAACATGTCTTTTCCGACGCCGCTTTCGCCCAAAATCAGAACGTTGCTGTCACTCTTCGCGATCATCTTTGCCATCCGGATAGAGTTCTTGAATTTTCCGTCGTTGCCGAAAATGTTGTCGAAAGAAATAAAGGCGTTGTCGCCGACAGGTTTTGATATGCCGGAGGAAATTTTCTTTGAGGTGGAGATGAAAAATCGGATCCCGCGGAATCTCAGATGCTCCTGCCAGTATGTCTCCGTTGAGACGGTGTAGTTGCTCTCCCTGCCCCGGATGCCTCGGAGCTTATTTTTTTATTCTGCGCTATAATCTCCCAGAATTCTTTGTTTTTCGGCGGCGGATCAAAAAGCGTGTCAACGTCCCTGAAATACAGGTTTGAGTACGCAGTGTCGAGGACGCTGAAAATCTGTGAATTGTGATAGAGAATGTGGGGCTTTCCGTTTAAAGTATCTATATCGATGGATATGAGTCCTTTTGATTCGGTATAATGAAGCTCGTAAAAGCTGTTTCCCATATATAAATGCAGAGCGACGTCGTTTGCCGCCGCGACGGGCATCATCAGGTAATCCGGGTTGCTTTTTTCACGGGGGGCGATGAGCGCGATGCCTCCCATCAGGATGGCTTCGTGCGTTTTGTCGTCGTCCAGGATGAAAGGGGCGAAATAGACCGCGGTGCCGCAAAGGGCGCGGCAGTAATTTTCACTGCCGGCGACGGACACCGCTTTTCTCGTTTCAATGCCGATCGATACCGCGTTCGCGCCGATCGAATCCTCGTTCCAGCTGCTTTTCACCCTGATCTTCTGGTTGGAACACCAGTCCAGAAAATGGCTTCCTCCGTAGAGTTTCAGAAGGCAGCCCTTGCTGTCGAAAAGGGCGAATCCGATTTCCGAACTGACAAGGTATTGGGTGATCTGCAGAAGGAAGCGGTTCGAATAGGCATAAATTTTGATGGATTCGTCTTTGATTTTTTTAAAATCCTCATCGGAATAGATTTTGAAAGTATCGGTTTCCGGGTCGATTCCTTTTTCCAGACATCTTTTCCAGAAGAAAAGCAATGGCTCGGGAAGGCGGTTGACTAAATTGAAATCATGATGAAGGTTTTCCCATCTTTCCTGTTTCTTTTCCAATACAAAACACCCCCAATCGAAGCTTGGGTTCAGTATAGCACGGCAAACCTTTAATTTCAAACAGATCTCCATGTATCGATGTAACATCTCATGAGATACAGTTTGTATCATCCCAAACCATGCTACAATGACGGCTCTGACTTGATGCAGATTACTTAACAAAGAGACGGGCTGTGGATTGTACAATATCCACTAAGCGCAAAGAGGAATACTTGTGAAAGGACGATTTTTTCTTTCAAACCTTGTTTGGCATACAGATTGCTGTAAACTGAAGTGGTTAGCAGCATCAGCAATAATCCTTATCAGAGAAAGGGTGAGAACAGTGGAATACGAAGACATTCTTTTTGAGGCAAAGGACCGCGTTGCGTATATCACGGTTAACAGGCCGGCGGTGCTCAATGCTCTCAGAATGAAAACAAAACTGGAGCTCGAGGACGCGATCGACAAAATTGCGGCGGACAGCGATATTCTCGGGGTCATCATTACGGGAACAGGCAGGTCTTTCATCTCCGGAAACGATATCTCCGAGATCAGGGTGGACGTAAAAGGGGAAGAAACGGTCGCCATGTCTACACAGGCGCACCGGCTCTTCGACAAATTTGAAGCCGCCGGCAAACCGATTATCGCGGCTGTCAACGGTTTCGCAATGGGAGGGGGAACCGAGCTGGCTCTTGCCTGCGACATCAGGATCGCGAGTTCGAAGGCTGTCTTTGCTCTCCCCGAGGTTCATTTGGGAGTAGCCCCATGTTACGGCGGAACCCAGAGACTCCCAAGACTGATCGGAACGGGCATGGCGAAAGAAGTGCTGTTTACCGGAAGAAAGGTAAAAGCGGACGAAGCAAAGGCCATCGGACTTGTCAATAAAGTCGTCGAACCCGAAGAACTGATGAATGAAGCGGAGAGGATGATGCGCTCTATTTTGAGCAATGCGCCGATCGCGGTAAGAACCTGCAAAGAGCTTGTTAACAAAGGCATGACGATGAGTCTTGCCGACGGTCTTGTCTATGAAGCGGAATTAAACGGAAAGCTGGCCGAAACGCAGGACGCCAAAGAGGGGGTTCGATCGTTCTTTGAGAAAAGGGCCCCCGTATTTAAAAACAGATAATATTCCGATGCATCTGTCTTTCTTTTAAAAAAGAAACGAGGAGGATTTTTATATGTTTGATCAGCCATTGAAAGGAATCAGAGTAGTGGATTTCTGCACGCATGGAGCCGGTCCGGCTGCCTGCAAGATGCTTGCCGACTGGGGGGCGGACGTCGTCAAGATCGAGCCCCTCGAAGGCGAGGCCGGACGCTACACCAGCAAAGTCCTGGGAATGCGCGCCGATGAGGGCGACAATCCGCACTGTGAGCTTATCAACGCGAATAAGCGCTCGCTGCCCCTGAACCTTAAAACGGAGGGCGGCAGGGAGGCGATGGATCGGCTTCTGGCAACGGCGAATGTCTTTGTCTCAAATTACCGCATCAAAGCATTGTATAAGCTCGGCCTGGGCTATGAGGAAATGTCGGCGAAATATCCGAAGATCATCTGGGCGGTGCTGACTGGGTTTGGCCTGAACGGGGCCGCGGCGAATAACGCCGGGTTCGACACGGTGGCATTCTGGGCTCGCTCCGGGGCCATGATCGACCTGACGGAAAACGGTGAAATGCCGCTGACGCCTCCGTTTGCTCTCGGTGACTTCACAACCGCCTGTTCGCTCGCGGCTGGTGTCGCGGCGGCCTGTTACCAACAGGCTGTAACCGGAAAGGGGGAGAAGGTGATAACCTCTCTTTACGGACAGGGAATGTGGGTCAATTCCGCAATTCTTCAGGCGGTCTGCCACGGCAATCCGTGGCCGAAATCCCGCAAAAGACCCGACAGCCCCCTGCGCAACACCTATCAGTGCAAAGACGGCACCTGGGTCATGCTCGGGACCGTTATCTACGACCGCTATTTCCCTGTCATGTGCAGGATGATCGGACGGGAAGACCTGATCGACGATCCGCGTTTCAACACGGAAACGGCGGGAAAGGAAAATGCGGAGGCGTTCGTCGATATTCTAGACGCGGCTTTTGCCGCCAGGAATTTTGACGAATGGGACAAACTTCTGACGGAAAATGACATCGCTCACGACAGGGTTAATCATATTAAGGATACGGCAAACGATCCGCAGGCCTGGGACAACGGCTTTATTTACAAATATACCACGCGCGAAGGGAAGGAAGACCTCGTGGTCGGAACGCCCGTCAAGTTCGGCGCCTGCGAACCCGCTCCCCATAAAAACGCTCCGCTCCTGGGCGAACATACGGTGGAGATTCTGACGGAATTAGGTTACGGGAAGGATCAGATTGAGGAACTTGTCGATGCCGGTGCAACCGAAGTCCTGAATCATGGAGGAATCTGATGGAAGCGTTAAGTATTATCGGTATCATTGCCGCCTTGATATTAATGTGCTTTCTCATCTATAAGGGCACAAACATATTTGTTTCGGCAATCATAGCAGCAGTCATCATGGCGCTGACCGGCGGCGTCGGACTCAGCACCGCCTTAAGAACAAATTATATGGAAGGCTTTGTGGGTTTTGTGAAAAGCAACTTCCTCGTCTTTGTGTCGGGGGCCCTTCTCGGCAAGGTTTATGAGTCGACAAACGGAGCAAAGTCCATTGCGAGGATGATCGTTAAAGGAGCCGGGCCCAAGTTTGCCGCGGTTTCGATCCCGCTTGCGGTCGGCCTTATGACATACGGCGGCATTCAGGGATTTGTGCTTTGCTTTGCGATTTTCCCGATTGCGCTTGAGGTTTACAGAGCGGCGGATATCCCGAGAAGATTTATCCCCGCGGCAATCGTCATGGGGACCTGCACATGGTCCAGCTTCGGCCCCTACAACCCTCAGGTGCCAAACGTCGCGCTCGCGAACGCGATCGGCACGCAGCTGTCTGCGGGCGCCGTGATCGGCATGGTCGTGGTTGTGTTTGAAATTTTCATCAGTTTTCTTGTACTGAACTACCTGGTCAAAAAGGCAAAAGGCGCCGGAGAACATTTTGTCGCGAAAGATTTTGACAAGTTTGAGGACGATGCCCGGCTTCCGAACGGCTGGGCCGCGGTGCTTCCCCTGATTTTCATTCTTGTCATCATCAATATCAAAAGCGGCGGAAAGGCGGTCATGCCGGTCGAGTTCGGAGTGTTCCTCGGCGCCGTGCTTGCCTATCTGCTTATGTTTAAGTTCAGAACCGAAAAGAACGGTGAGATGAAGCAGGTGACCGAGGCGATCCAGAATGCCGTTACCGCGGCGGTCGCGACTTCTTCCGTTGTCGCCGTCGGCTCGGTCGCAAAAGGGGTCGCCGGATGGAATACCATCATCAATGGTCTCACAAACATTCCGGGGCCGCCCCTCATCTCTGCGGCGATCGGCTCCGTCCTGATCGGCGCGCTCTGCGCTTCCGCTTCCGGCGGCGCGGCTCTCATCGGACCGGTGTTCGCGCCTATCTATACGGCGCACGGCGTTGCCTTGGGCGCGCTGCACAGAACAATACTTACCGCCGCTCACGCCGGCGGGACTCTGCCGAATAACGGCACGGTCAATCTGAACATTCTTGGAATCGCGAAAGAATCCTATAAAAGCTCTTACGGCCCCATGTTCATAACCGTCACTTGCACGATCCTTGTCTCAACGGTCCTGTCCGTAATTCTGTTTACCCTGTTCCCCGGTCTGGCCTGATTGGGTTGATCCGTTTTCAATTAAAACAAATTCTGCAGCAGCGGTCCGAATCGCCTGGGTCAAAAAGCTGCTGCGGAATTGTGTAATTGACATCTTTGTTTTATAGAACAGAGAGGGGAAAAATATGAGTGTAGTAATTAGCGTGATCGGGATGCTGATTGCTTTGATCTGTCTGGCCCTTCTGGTTATGAAGGGCTACAATATCTACGTCATTGCAATCAGCATGTCGTTATTGGTCGCAATCACGGGCGGGATCGGCCTGTACAGCGCGTTGAAAGAAAATTACATGACCGGTTTCGTTGGATTTGTGAAAAGCAATTTCCTTATTTTCCTGGCGGGCGCCCTGATGGGAAAAGTCTATGAAATCACGGGGGGCGCAAAAGCGGTTGCCAGAGCCATGGTGAGGCTGTTCGGCACCCAGAATGCTCCGCTGGCCGTCGTTCTGGCGACGGGAATCCTGACCTACGGCGGCATTTCCGGGTTCGTCGTCTGCTTCTCGGTATTCCCGATCGCGCTCGAGATCTATCGCGCGGCGGATATTCCGAGGAGATTTACCCCGGGCACAATCATCTATGGCTGCTGCACCTTTTCCGCGATTGCTCCGGGCAATCCGCAGGTGGGCCAGGTGGTGCTGGTCAACGCCCTCGGGACCACGCTGATGTCCGGGGCGGTCATCGGGTTTGTCGCAACCGGCGTGACTCTTCTCATCGGGATTCTATGGCTGAACGCGATGGTGAAAAAAGCGAAGGCGAACGGCGAACACTTTATGGCAAAGCCGATGGACAATTTTCAGGACGACGCCGTTTTGCCCAATGCATGGCTTGCACTGTTTCCGCTGATCCTGACTTTGGTTGCCATCAATATTAAAATCAACGGCAGTTCGCTTGTCCCGGTTGAATACGGCGTCGCGCTCGGCGCCGCTCTGGCTTTTCTCGTGATGCGGAAGTACAGGACCGACTCGCTGCCCATCATGCAGCACGTCGGGGACGGGGTCAAGAATTCAATCACCGCGGTCTGCAATACGTCCAGCGTTGTGGGATTCGGCTCCGTTGTAAAAGCGGCGGTCGGATTTCCCGCCGTCATAAGCGCGATGACCTCAATGCCCGGACCCGATCTGATCGCCGTGGCTCTGGCGACAACGGTGATCGCCGGTGTCTGCGGGTCCGGTTCGGGAGGCCTGGGAATCGCCGCGCCTATTCTGGCGCCGATTTACACCGCGAGAGGCGTGACGCTGGCGGAGCTGCACAGGACGATGCTGGTTGCCTCCTCCGGACTTGACACGCTGCCTCATAACGGCTTTGTCGTAACCGTGATTAACGGTGTTGCGAATGAAACGCATAAAGACGCGTATATGCCGGTATTTTGGCTGACCGTCGTGATTCCTTTAATCTCGACGGCGGTGACGGTCCTGGGGTTCACTTTGTTTCCATACCTGCCGTAACCCTTATTTATTTTCAGCCTTTTGAAAAGCGTCCGCTGTGACGAAAGACAGCGGACGCTTTTATGCGGGAAAAAAACAGAAAGAGCGCATCGGTTTGCCCTATAAAGGCGGAACCAAAGCGCTCTTTTCTCATTTTTTTTCGTTCTTTGAAATCCGGGCTACTCCCAGTCGATTTCACCTTTCTCGAGTACCGGCCTTGAGTTCTGAAGGTCCATCAATCTGAAATAAGCCCTGCCGTCGCCGGCTTTCCAAAGGCTAAGCTCTATTTCTGTTCCCGGGAACAGGGGATTGCGCATCTGTGCTTCAATTGATTTGATGCGCTCCGGCTGGCCAGGAACGAGGTCCCTGACCGCAAGCCGGCAGGCAAAGCCGAAAGAGCAGAGTCCCTGCATGATCGGCCTGTCAAAGCCGCGCTGACGGGCTTCCTCGAGATCCACGTGCAGGCGGTTCGTGTCTCCCGACAGCCTGTAAAGAAGATGCTGGTTTGGGGCGACAAAATCCTTTTCAGTGAAATCTGGCTCCCTTTCAGGGAAGACGACGGTGCTCTTCGGGTAGGGAGGAGCGCTGGGCACGGAATAGGCGCCGAAGATGGTGTCACCGACGTTGGTGAAAACCTTTGCGCCGGACTCATCGTAAGCCGTGAGCTCGCTTCTTACAACCGCGCCCTTGCCGTTTCTGTCATAAACTTCCGTGATGATGTCCTCGATCGTCAGTCTTGCGCCCATGGGGGCGATGGGCTGATGAAGGATCAGCTTATGCGCCATGTGAAAGCTGCCCTCCTGGTCGAGATTCAGGGAGAAGGTGACATTGCGGGGCAGGTCCCTGTGCGGGGTGATGCCGAAGGTGCCCCAGTAGGGGACGACCCCATAGGTAGGCAGGGCTTTCAGCCCGACTTCGTACTGGTATTGCGTCTCGTTGTCCTTTGCGCCGACCCCGGCGGCGTAGAGCGCGATGTCGCGCCAGGCATACTCGAAAGTTTCTTTTCCGGTCGTGGTGCCGATAATGTTTCTGCTGAGTTCCTTCACGGAAAGACCTCCTTACTTATCCGATTTTGAAAGCAGGCCCGCGAGAACAACCTGCTGAATCTGATTGGTGCCTTCGAATATTTCAAAGATCTTTGCGTCGCGCATCAGCTTTTCAACGGGATAGTCCTTTATGTATCCGTAGCCTCCGAGGACCTGCACGGCATGGGAAGCCACCTGGGACGCGCTTTCCGAAATGAATATTTTTGCCGAGGCTCCCATTCCGTTCAGGGGCTGTTTTTCATCCAATAGCCTGGCGATGTACATCAGCGTGCCGTGTGAAACCTGCGTGAGCTTGAGCATGTCGGCAAGCAGAAAGGAAAGTCCCTGAAATTTGATGATGGGCATGTTGAAGGAGGTGCGTTCCTTTGCGAATCTGGTCGCCTCGTCGACGGCCCTCATCATGAGTCCGGCCGCAAAGGTCATCGTCTGGGGACGGACCGCCTCCATGTTTTTCATTACGATGGAAAAGCCCTTTCCCTCCCGGCCGATAATGTGGTCGGCGGGAACCCTGATTTCGTCGAAGATCACTTCGTTGGTGGGGGAGAGCCTGAGCCCCATTTTGTCCTCGTGTTTCCCGATCTGGACACCGCGCTCCTTTTCGACAAGAAAAAGCGTAATTCCTTTGTGCTTCAGGCTTTTGTCGATCGTTGCGGCCACAATGAAGTAATCCGCGATTTCCCCGCAGCTGATAAATGTTTTGTTGCCGTTAATGATGTATTCGTCGCCGTCGCGTTTGGCCGTCGTGGTGATTGCCCCCGCGTCGGACCCGGCCGCCGGCTCCGTCAGACAGAAGGCGAAAACTTTTCCGGCTAGGAGCTGCTCGGACGCCCATCGCTTTTGCTCTTCCGTGCCGCCGATGAAGATCGAGTCGGCGGACATGCTGCCCGCGTGAAAGCTGAACGCAAATCCGGTGTCGTAGTAGCCCAGCGTTTCGTTCAGAAGAAACTGAGTTTCAAAATTCATTCCCAGACCGCCGTATTCCTCCGGAACCTCTACGGCATATAATCCGGCCTTGAACAGACTCTGAAAGACATCCGTCGGGAATCTGCTGGTTTTATCGCATTCTTCAAGCTGCGGGACAAGCTCCTTCTCCAGAATTCCCTTTGCGAGGTCAACAATGTCCCGCTGTTCCTCGTTCATAATTCTATCAACCATTTGAACACCTCAGATCGTTTTTATTGGGTTCGCCTTGGGCTCAGGGCCCGAGGCCGCCGGAAAAATCGGGATAACAGGCTTTGGCCTCATCTCCTTTTTTGGTTTACAGTAGCATCAGCAACTGATATAAGAGCAAGTTGCATGCCACTTTCTAAATCAGGATAAAGAAAGAGAACAACCGGCACATAACATAAACTGATCGACGAAAACATGTTAATGTTGCATAATTCAAGCCTTGTTTCGTGAAGATCAATTTGCAGCAAATGTGACAGATTGTGTCTCAATGTTGCGGGGTTACAAGTATATGCAACAGATTACCCGACCGGGAGCGGGGGTGGCTGCAGTTCTGTGTCGGCGTAGATCTTTCGCAGCAGGACTTTGTCTATCTTGCCGGTGGCGTTCCGGGGAATCGTTCTGAAAAAAATCCTTTTCGGTCTTTTGAACTTCGGCAGTGCTTCGCAGAAATCCATCAGTTCGTCCTCGGAGCAGGCTGCTCCGGGAAGCAGTTCAACCACGGCGACCGCAGCTTCTCCCAGCCTGCAATGGGGAAGGCCGAATACGGCCACATCCTTTACGAGCCGTTGCTGCCGGATAAAATCTTCAATCTGTACGGGGTAAATGTTTTCTCCTCCGCTGATAATGACGTCTTTTTTTCGGTCCACGATATAATAGAAACCGTCCTGATCCTTTGTTGCGATATCTCCCGTATGAAGCCACCCGCCCTTCAGAGCCAGGGCGGTTTCTCGTTCCTCCTTATAGTACCGGCTCATCATTCCGCCGCCGCGCAGCAGAAGTTCCCCGGGTTCCCCAAATTCAGCAGGCTTTCCGTCCTTATCAATGATCTTTGCTTTCCAACCTTCGACCGGACGGCCGATCGAGCCCGCCTTCTGTAGATTCTCCCTGCCAAGATTGATGCAGCCCGGGCCGCCGGATTCCGTGAGTCCGTAGCTGATGTCAAAATCCAGTTTTGGAAAGTAAGCCTCCATTTTTTTCAGTACAATGGGAGGTATGGGCTGTGCGCCCATGTGGATCATACGCAGGTCGTCCAAAAAATAGTCGCCGAGGTTCATCCCGCCCAGTTCCAGCGAGCAGAGGATATCCTGTGCCCAAGGCAGCAGCAGGAATGCGATTGTTACCTTCTCCCTCGAAACGATTTCGAAGAAGGCGGGTACGCTGAAACCCAGCATCAGTACTCCTCTGCCGCCCGTCAGCAGATTGCCCATCCAGTGCATTTTCGCTCCGACATGGTACAGCGGCGGGATGAGAACGAAACAGTCGCCGTGAGTCTGTCCGTGATTCCTGCTTTCCTGTTCACATGCCAATTCCAGAGTGTGGTGGGTATAGACGACCGCCTTCGGGGAGCCGGTCGTTCCGGAAGAAAAATAGATTGCGGCATCGTCGCCGGTGGCGATGGTATTTCCCGGGTCATCTGTGCTGCTGATTCCAAACGTGTCATTGTAATGTTCCGCAAAGGCCGGGCATTCGGTTTTCCGCCCAACAAAAATGAAGGAGCGGATTCTGCGCATGCTGCCCAGTCCCTTTTGGACCTGCTGAACGCATCTTTGGTCCAGTACCATTGCGTCTAGATCGGCAAATTCCGCGCTGCGGACGATTTCCTGCGTTGTATAGCGGAAATTCAGGGGCACGACCATGGCTCCGGAGCGCATGATGCCGAAATAGACGGGAAGCCATTCGATTCTGTTCATCATGATCATGCCGACTTTATTTCCCCTGCCGATCCCCCTGCCGTTATAAAAATTTGCAACCCGGTTTGCATACTCGTCGAACACACGCCACGTGATCTCGCGGCGGCGTTCCGAATAGGAAGCGTCGTCGAAGGGGACAAGACCCTTTGATTCGACGGAGGTCAAAGCGGCTTCCTGTCCGTAAAGCACAGCGTTTTGCCTTAATATCTCTGTAACAAGCATGATACCCCTCCAATAAAATAGGCTGGTTTTTGGAAACTTATCACACCGGTTCCAATATCCAGATGGAATTACCCATTCGATATAATGAAGCAATTGCTGTGCCAATTTTTCGTTCTGCCTGCGCGCAGCGTTAATTTTAGTCGAAACCCGTCTAAAACAGGACAATATTTCACAAGCCCCATATTAATCCCTGTGTATTTCAAAATTCCGTGCGTAAATCAGGCGGTATTTGAGCGGATGAATCACAGATTGTGTCTTGTCAAAAGGAAACAGTCCCAACTTGTGTTGCGGTTGGACAGAGCGGTTTTTAATCAATGCGGATATCGTTTCGCGGAGGAACTCGCCTGAAAAGGGCGCAAAAATGCCGAAAAGCCCGGCAAGGCCGGACTTTTCGGCAGGATGGGATGAACCATTGATGTAATCGGGTTGGTTTGCTACGCCTTTTTCCTGTTCTTCAGCATATCCATGGTGACCGCGAAGATGATGAGCACGCCGCTGGTGATTTCAAGCACATGAGTATTCAGTCCGAACTGGACCCCGGCGTTGTTGATCAGAACCATGAGAATGGTTCCGAGCAGGGTCCCGCTGATCGCCCCGCGGCCTCCCGCCAGGGACGCGCCGCCGATCACGGCCGCCGCGATGGCATTCATATCGTAACCGTCGCCGCCGGTCGGGAGCGCGCTCTGTACGCGGGCCGCCAGCATGATTCCCGCGATGCCGTACAGCAGGCCGGCAAAGGCGTAGACAAAATAAGTCATTTTTCTCACCTTGATGCCGCTCAGCCTGGCGACTTCCATGCCGCTGCCGATCACATACAGATTTCTGCCGAACACCCGGTATCGAAGAATCAAAAACACGATCACGGAGACCACGAGCCAGATAATGGCCAAAAAGGGGAGAAAACCGCCGATGCTGTTGTTCCCCATACTCAGAATCCGCTGATCCAGCCCGCTGACCGTGAGGGCGTTGCTGATGATGAGAACGATTCCGCGGATAATGGTCGAAGTGCCGAGCGTGGCAATCATGGGCGGCACCTTGAAATCGAAAATAATGACGCCGTTTAATAATCCCGCCGCAAGAGAAACGACCAGAGCCACGGCCAGCGTGAGATAAAAGCTGACGTGCGTGTCCCTTTGCAGCAGAGCGAGTACCATGCAGGAGAGGCCGGTGATGGCGCCTCCGCTGATGTCGATGCCCCCGGTAATGATAATCATGGTCTGTGCGACGGCGAGCACGCCGATGATTGCGCATTGCTTCATCAGATTTGTGATATTGTAAAGCGTAAAGAAGTTATCCGTGCAAAAAGACGTAATGACGAACAGAGCGATAATGATGATGCCCAGTGTGAATTCCGTTTTTTGAAAGGTTTTGCTGATTGCGCCGGATCTTTTGGAAATTTCATTGCGCATGGTAATCCTCCTCCACCTAGCTTTCTATGGATGCTTTACGGAGTACGTCTTCTTCTTTCAGAGTTTTCAGTTCCTCGTTGCTGAACTGGGCGGTGATTCTGCCCTGCGCCATGACGATCAGCCGGTCGGACAGTCCCATCACTTCCGGCAGATAGGAGGAAATCAGAATAATGCTTCGCCCCTGTGCCGTCAGCGATTCCATGATTTTATAAACTTCCTCTTTCGCTCCAACGTCGATGCCGACGGTCGGTTCGTCAAAAATCAGGATTTCCGGGTCCCTGCAGAGCAGCTTTGCGATGACGACCTTCTGCTGGTTCCCGCCGGAAAGATTACCTGCCAGCTGCAGGACGCTGGGAGTTTTGACATTGACGCGCTTTGAATAGCTTTCCGCCCGTTCGGTCTCTTTTTTGAGAGAAATCACGCCATGGCTGCTGATCATCTCATAGGAATTCATATTGATGTTGGTTTTGATCGGCAGCTGAAGTGCCAGACCGTCCGCCCGGCGGTCCTCCGTCAGAAAGCAGATCCCGTGTTTCATGGCGTCGCTGGAATTTCGGATCGTGGCCTTTTCGCCGTGGAGATACACGTCTCCGGTCAGTCTTTTCTCCACCCCGAACAAAGCCCGCATGGTTTCGCTGCGTCCGGCGCCGACGAGCCCCATAAACCCGAGAATCTCTCCCCTGTGGAGCGAAAAGGAGACCTCCTTAAAGTGGTCGCTGTCGCTGAAATTTTCGACCCGAAGCACTTCTTCACCGATTTCCTGATGCTTTATATCGTAAATATCGGACATCTTTCTGCCCACCATCATGGTAATCAGGGAATCCTTTGTCACTTCGCCGACAGGCTTTGTGTCGACGTACGAGCCGTCTTTCAGGATTGTAACGCTGTCGCAGATTCCCATAATCTCTTCCAGCCGGTGGGAGATATAAATGATGCTTACCCCGCGGCTTTTCAATTCTTTGATAAACCGGAATAGAATTTCCACTTTTTCGTTTTCGAGCAGCGCGGTCGGTTCATCAAAAATAACAAGCCGGATGTCCTCATTTGTTGAAATCTTGCTGATGGTAACCATCGCCTGCATGGCGATCGGCAGCTTCCGGATCTGGTCTCCGGGATTGATGTTCATTTCAAATTGATCGATGATCTTCCTGCTTTCCTCAGACATTTTCCTCCAGTCGACAGCACCGAATTTTGTCCTCGGCTGTCTTCCCAGGAAGTAATTTTCGGCCACGCTGAGGTCCGGGGCAATCGTTACGCTTTGATAATTCGCATATACGCCGTGGCTCTGGGCTTCCAATGCATTGGAATTGCTGACCCACTGGCCGTTGTAATTCATGGAGATCCTGCCGCGGTCAGGCTTTTCAACGCCCATGATGCATTTGATCAGGGTGGACTTTCCCGCTCCGTTTTCCCCGACAAGCGCCCTGATTTCACCTTTTTCGATTTCAAAGCTCACATCGTCCAGCGCCGTGACGCCGGGATAGAACTTGCTGATGTGTTCGATTTTTAAAATAGCATCCTGCATTGTTTCCCCCACCTAATTAGGAAGGGGAGGGGCTGTGCAGCTTGACGCACGCGGCACAACGGCCTCCCTTTTCATGTTTACGTTCGGCTGAGTTCCCGTTCGTCTCTTATTTTTTCAGCCTGGTTGGGTCCAGCAGATCCTGCATATCGGAGTTGTTCATGTTTTTGCCGGTGATGATGACGGGCGGGCAGTTTACCTGCTTCTTTTTCTCTGGGTTCGAACCGGTGACCAGAGTCTGGATCGCGTTTTCCATGCATTTGTATCCCTGCGCATAAGCGTCCTGAACAATGATCGCGTCGAGAGACCCGTCTTTCAGGGAAGAAATCTCGGTGTCGTCGGAATCGACTGCTACCGACACGATCTTGCTGCCGATGCCGGCCGCTTTCACGGCAAGGCAGACGCCGTCGCCGGTGATGTTGTTGCCGGAGTACATGCCGACCAGCTTGGAGCCGAAGGTGGAGATGATGTTTTCAGCATTGGACTGAGATTTTTCAACCACATTGCCGTTGTAATAGGTATCCGTCAGCGTCAGCTTGGGCGCGTTCTTTGCTATGTAGTCGCGGAAGCTCTGGATTCTGTGGTTCAGGGCCTCGTTTTCGACGTTCATGTTGATGCCGACCGTCCCCTGGGCGATATCCATTCCCTTTGCCTTCATGGCGTCGAGGAAGGCCTGGCCGGCCATTTCGCCTATGGTATCGTTGGAGCAGAAGTAGAATTCATTGTAGGAGTCCTGATGCGCTCCGTCGTCTCCAACCCCCAGACCGCAGTTCACAAAGTTCAGAATAATGCCGTTTTGCGTCGCCTCCGCCGCCTTTGGAACGGTGGCGTCGATCGCCAGGGTCGCCGTGACGATCGCATCCGGTTTCTTTGCGATGGATTCTTCAAAGGCGGTCACATAGTCTTCCGTCTGACTTTCCTCGGCGGGGCCGACCGTGGAAAAGTTGATTTTGATGCCTTCCTTTTGTTCCATGTCCTTCATGGCGTTTTCAATTCCGATGCCCACGTAAGTCCAGAACTGGGAGGCGGTGGACGGGGTCAGGTAAACGATGCTGTAGGTTTTGCCGGACGCTCCGGCCGACGTGCCGCTTCCCGCCTGTGACGAGGCGGACGCCGCGCTGCCCGAGGACGCGGAACCGCTGCTTCCGCAGGCTGTGAGTGAACACACCATGACAAACGCCAGGAATATTGCCGTCAGTCTTTTCATCTTTGATAGCTCCTCCATTTCTATTTAATAAATTTGCCCTTTCGGCAAATCTATTTCTTACAAAACACCCTTTTGCAGAATAAAACAGCCGTACGGCCGCCGCTCGCTTGTGCAGACCGTCACACAGGCCCTGCCCGCCTTCTCATAGAATTTGCTCCGCTCGATCTCTCCGACGAATTTTGCGTCATATCCGTTTTTAACAACCGCGTCAATCGCCTCGTCCCAGACTTCCGGGCGGTCCATGCTCACGCCGGCGTCCTTGTCCGGAACCATATATTCCACCGGATGGGCGCAGTATTCGGTATCGAGCGGCATGAGCTGAAGAATCGCGTCGATCATTTCAGCGGCGCTGTTTCCCTTGGCCTGGATACTGACGCCGCCCGGCGTCTTGGAGAGCGGCGGGTAAAAATCATCCGCCACGATCAGGATATCCCCGTGGCCCATGTCCGCCAGTGCCTTTAACAAATCGGAACCAATTCTTGTCGGAATCCCTTTCAACATTTTGCTACACCCCTTTATTCATGCGCTTTTAAAAAAGCGTCAATTTCTTCCCTGCTCGGCATGGACGGCGTCGTTCCAAGCCGCTGAACCGAGATTGCCGCCAGCGCGCTCGAAAAGCGCACCGCCTCCCAGATGTCTTTTCCTTCGGCCAGAGCCGCCAGCAGACCGCCGCTGAACGCGTCTCCCGCCCCTGTGGTGTCTATGGCGTTCACCGGAAATGCCGGGATGATTTCCTCCCTGCCGTCGGAAGAAACAAACACGCCTTTCGATCCGAGCGTGATAATGACCTTTCCGACTCCTTTTTTGTAGAAAAAGTCCGCCGCCCGTTTGGCGGATGCAAGGTCCGTGACCGGAACGCCGGTCAATTCCTCGGCCTCGACCTCATTGGGGGTCACTATGTATGCTCTGGAAAGAAATTCGTCCGTCAGCGGAGCGTAGGGCGCGGTGTTGACGATTACCCGGCAGCCGTGCCGAACGGCCAGATCGGCGGCCATCTCGTTCGCTTCCTGGTTCACTTCCAGCTGAAGAAGAACGTAATCCGACTCCAGGAGCACGGGCTCGATCGCTTTCACTTCCTCCGGAGTGATCGTGCTGCAGGCGCCCGGGACAATGATGATTTCATTCTGGCTTGTTTTTTCATCGACCAGAATCAGAGCGATACCGGTTTCATTCTCTGCGGAATAAAAGAGATGGTTCTTCGGCATGCCAAGCCGTGACATCGTGTTCAACGCCACGTCCGCGAACACATCTTTCCCGAGCTTCGTGATCATTGCGACATCCGCCCCGGCCTTATGAGCGGCAACGCATTGGTTGAATCCCTTTCCGCCCGGACCCATCCGGAACATGGAACCTTTCACTGTTTCTCCCGCGACGGGAAGATGCGGGCTTCTCGCCATCAGATCGACCACGAAACTGCCGAATACAGCCACCTTGCTCATTGTTCTTCCCCCAAAACTGATTGTTTTTTTTCGGACCCCCGTTTGATCAGCCATGTTTTAACAAGATTTCTGTGGATGACCATGTGCCTGTCTGCCGCCGGGTCTTTTTGCTGAAATCTGCTTTCCAGAAGCCCCATGGCCTCGCAGCCCATTTCATAAACGGGCCTTGTTACAACCGTCAGGCGCACGTCCGTATATTCCAGTTCCTTGATGTCGTCGAAGCCGACCAGGGACACGTCCTTTGTCAGTTCCAGGCCCTTTTCCTTCATGTATCGCAGACAGCCCAGGGTCGTCATATTGTTCGAGGCGAAGACCGCCGTCGGCGGATGGTCCAGCTCCATCAGGGTTTTCATCGCCTGGTAGGACTCTTCTTCGCGAAAAAAGCCGTTCACGATATATTCGGGGTTCAGCTTGATATCATAGGCTTCCAGTGCTTTTTTGTATCCCTTCAGGCGCTCGTGCCCCGGTCTGGAGGTATCCGGACCCGTGATGATTCCGATCTCGCGGTGGCCTTCCTGGATCAGACTCTCAACGGCCAGAAAAACCCCGTTGGCGTCCTCTGAGAAGACGCCGTCAAAGCTGGAACCGGTGATATCGCGGTCGATCAGAACAACGGGGATGCCCTGTTCCTCGAATCGGTCCAGCCTCTTTTTGGTCTCTTCGTCGTGTTCCGAAACGGGAATGATAATTAGACCCTTAACCATTTCGGTCTTAATGGAATCCAGAATCTTGTGCTCCCTTTTGGAGTTTTCATCCGTGCCAAACATGAACACGTTGTAATCAAAGTCCAAGGCTTTGTCTGTAAGCCCGTGCAGGATTTTGCTGAAAAAAGGGTTTTCAATATCCGGGACCAAAAACGCGATATTCTGCGACCCTCCGACGCTGAGGTTCCTTGCAAGCGCGTTGGGAACGTAATTCGTACCCTCAATGACCTTAAGGACCTTTTCCCGCGTCGACCTTTTGACATTCTTATTGCCGTTCAATACCCTGGAAACCGTTGCCGGGGATACGCCGGATTCTTTTGCAACATCGTAAATATTCATATTACACATTACCGCTTAACTTGTATTTTTTGAAACCACTTTCATTACTTCTATGCCTATAAAATAGCACAGAAAAATACGAATGTCAATTAAAAAATTGATTTTTACCGTTAAAAAAATTAAAATTTTTTATCTGGCTTGTACTATTTTGTTTAATATTACAGATAAATTTTTTTATTTTTTTATTCTTTTGGAAGCGGTTTTACTTGAAAAATGTGCGCTGTCATGCTATAATCTGCATGTAATCGGGAGAGTGGTTTTCGTATTAACAGAAAGGGAGCAAGCGAAATGGGAATTGCAGGTAAAATCGATCATACGATGTTAAAAGCGGACGCGACGACGGAGACCGTTAAACGGTATTGCGCGGAAGCCAGAAAATACGGATTTGCCTCCGTCTGTGTCAACAGCTGTCATGTTCCGCTGGTTGCCTCGGAGCTGAAAGGCTCAAAGATCAACACATGCTGCGTGGTGGGCTTTCCTCTGGGCGCCATGCTGACTTCCGCCAAGGCTTTTGAAGCCGCCGAGGCCGTTAAAAACGGTGCCGCCGAGGTGGATATGGTGATTAACATCGGTGGAATCAAAGATCGGAACTGGGATTTCGTCCAAGCCGATATTGCGGCCGTTGTCAAAGCCTCGAAGCCGGCGATCGTGAAGGTGATCATTGAAACCTGCCTGCTGACGGAGGAGGAAAAGGTGAAAGCCTGCGAGCTGGCCGAGGCCGGCGGAGCGGATTTTGTAAAAACCTCCACCGGGTTTTCCGCGGGGGGCGCGACCCTGGAAGATATCAGGCTGATGAGGAAGACCGTTGGAAACCGGCTGCGGATCAAAGCCAGCGGCGGGATCAGAACGCCGGAATTTGCAAAAGAACTGATTGAGGCCGGCGCGGACCGGATCGGTGCCGGCAACGGAATGATACTGCTGTAAAAGCACGTTCCTTTTTGCGGCCGATTTCTGGCGGAAATCTTTTTGCGCTTCGCAGCTCGGAAATCGGCCCGTCTAAAATACGATTGGCATTTTTTATTTGCGCTCCAGGCTTCAGCCTGGGGCGTTGTTTTTTTGCGCCGAGTCCTTCAGGGGGGACGATATTGGCCGTGCCCACACGGTCCTGCCCTTTGCCGCGAGAGGTTGAATGCATCATTCTGAAATTTTTTTAACAATAATTTTAATCTCAGGCTGCATGAAAAAATATTCCTATTGTATCATCAAAAACATTATTAATCAAGAATATTTTCCATACAAAAATACTTGCATATGCAAGAAAAGATGCATAAAATACAAAAACATTATAAAAAATCTATATAAAAAAATAACGAAAATAATTTGACATACGAACAATTTGGTGCTATAGTTCTCTTCAGAACAGGAAGTTGGAAATACTCCCTGGATTTTGGGTAGGAAGAACAGATTATTATTTAAGGAGGATTCTGTATGAACAATCTACTTCTGGAAGTGGAAAACGGCGTTGCCCTGCTTACCATCAACCGGCCCAAAGCGTTGAACGCCCTCAACAGCGAAACTCTGGCGGAACTGAACCAATGTCTGTCTGAGCTTGAAGGGCGTGAGGATGTAAATGCGGTTATCCTGACGGGCTCCGGTGAAAAGTCCTTTGTAGCCGGTGCGGACATCTCCGAGATGGTGAACGCCACCCCGAAGGAAGGCCGCAGGATGGGTCTTCTGGCCCGCGAGGCTTTTGGGCGGCTGGAGAATATGCCTCAGGTCACCGTTGCGGCAGTCAACGGCTACGCTCTGGGCGGCGGCTGCGAAATCTCCATGGCCTGCGATATCCGCGTTGCTTCTGAAAACGCCAAATTCGGCCAGCCCGAATGCGGCCTCGGCATTCTCCCCGGCTTTGGCGGGACCCAGCGTCTGGCCCGCCTGGTGGGCAAGGGCCGCGCCAAGGAACTTATTTTCACCTGCGACATGATCGATGCCCAGGAGGCTTTCCGCATCGGCCTGGCCAACCATGTGGTGCCCCAGGCTGAGCTGATCGACTACTGCAGGAAGATGGTCGGGCGCATCATGAAGAACGGTCCCTTCGCCGTCTCTCTGGCAAAGCAGGCCATCAACACCGGCCTCAACACCGACTTGGACAGCGGCTTGAAGCTGGAGGCCAATCTCTTCGGCCTGTCCTTCTCCACCGAGGATAAAAAAGAGGGCATGACCGCCTTCCTGGAGAAGCGGAAGGAAAAGCACTTTATCGGGAAATGATTCCATTCCGGCAGCGCATAAAATCCGCTCTGATGGATGCTTTACATAATTGATACGCTCCCCCAAAGTGCCCGTCCGGGGTGCTTTCCGGTGTTCGCCTGTTTGAATTGCTTTCTGTAGAACGGGTTTATTTGGCGGATTTTTTTGTAGGGGCTTCCTGAAAGGAAGCCTGGAAAAAGGGGCGGTTCCATCAGCCGCCCCATATGAGACGGAGGTAAGACAATGGCAAAAAAACCGATTATCACGGCCGACGAGGCTGCGGCATTGGTAAAGGATAACGCGACCATCACGAACAGCGGCTTTGTGGCCACCTGCATGCCGGAGGCCCTCACCAAGGCTCTGGAGCGGCGTTTCCTGGAGACTGGATCACCTAAAAATCTGACTCTTTTTTACTCCGCGGCCCAGGGCAACCGGGACGGGAGCGGCGCCGACCACTTTGCCCATGAGGGAATGACCAAACGGGTCGTCGGCGGCCACTGGAATATGGCTCCCAAGCTGGGCGAGTTGGTCCTGCAAAATAAGATCGAAGGTTACAATTTTCCCCAGGGAACTCTGTCCCAGATGTTTCGGGACATCGCGGGCCACAGGGCTGGCACCTTGACCCATGTCGGCCTGAACACCTTTGCGGATCCCCGGATAGAGGGCGGGAAACTCAACCAGATCGCCACGGAGGACCTTGTGCAAGTGGTAAGCATCTTCGGTAAGGAACAGCTTCTTTATAAGACCCCGTCCCTCGACATCGGCTTTATCCGCGGCACCTATGCCGACGAAAACGGAAATGTTACCCTGGAGCATGAGGTTGCCTCCACGGAGGCAACCTCCATGGCCCAGGCGGTGAAAAACAGCGGCGGGAAGGTCGTTGTGCAGGTGGAAAAGGTCGTGCAGAGCGGCGTCCTTGACCCCCGGCTAGTCAAGATCCCGGGCATCTATGTGGACGCCATCGTCGTCTGCGAGGATAAGGCCGACCACACGCAGTGCGTTGGCTGCGAGTACGATGGGGCCATGTCCGGCGAGTTCAGGGTGCCTCTCGCCAGCCTGGAGTTTCCTCCCATGAGCGCCAAAAAGATCATCGGACGCCGGGCGGCTCTGGAACTGGAGCCCGACAAGGTAGTCAATCTGGGCATCGGCATTCCCGAATACATATCCATGGTTGCCAGCGAAGAGGGCATCGGCGACTATATGACGCTCACGGTGGAGGCCGGCCCGGTGGGCGGCGTTCCTCAGGGCGGGCCGAAGTTCGGCGGCTCCGTCAATGTGGAAGCCATCGTGGATGAGCCCTACCAGTTCGACTTTTATGACGGCGGCGGTGTGGATCTCGCTTTTCTGGGGCTGGCTCAGGCCGACAAGGACGGCAATATCAACGTCTCCAAGTTCGGTTCCCGGATCGCCGGCTGCGGCGGTTTCGTCGACATCACCCAGAACGCCAAACGGGTCTTTTTCTGCGGCACCTTTACCGCGGGCGGGCTCAAGACCAAGGTGGAGGACGGCAGGCTGGTCATTACCCAGGAGGGCAGGGAGCAAAAGCTGATCGACACCGTGCAGCAGATCACCTTCTCCGGTTCTTACGCTTCCAAGATCGGCCAGCCCGTCATGTACATTACGGAGCGCGCGGTGTTTGAACTCCGGTCCGACGGCGTCTATCTCACCGAGGTGGCTCCCGGCATCGATGTCCAAACCCAAGTGATCGACCTGATGGGCTTTGTCCCGAAGACGGACGGCAAGCCCAAGCTCATGGACCAGCGCATCTTCTCAGACGGCCTGATGGGACTCAGAAAGGACTGAGTCGCCTTACCCCCCGCGATCGTTAAAAGCTGGAAACAAACAATGAAGGAGTGGTAGCCTTTGAATATGAGCATTCTTATCCTGGTGATTGCCATCATCCTCTTCGGCGTTTTGGCATTCAAACAGTTCAGCGCACTCATCCTGGCACCCCTGGTCACCATTTTTGTGATCGTCGTCTCGGCGCTCCTTGTCGGACATCCGGTTGCCATCCTGACGGGCCTGAAGGAGCAGTTCATGCCGGCAGCTACCAGCTACATCACCCAGTACTTCCTGGTGTTTTTCGTGGGCGCGCTGTTCGGTGCCGTTTATCAGTTCACCGGCGCCGCCAAGTCCATAGCCAGAAGCATCACCGGCCTGTGCAAGGGGAAGCTGGTTGCCCCCATCATCATGACCATTACCGGCATCCTGACCTACGGAGGAATCTCCGGTTTTGTGGTGTTCTTCGTTGTCTATCCCATCGCGCTTCAACTGTTCCGCGAGGCAAACCTGACCCGCCGGCTTATCCCGGCCGCCATCTCAGCCGGCTGCTGGACCTGGTCCATGTACGGCCCCGGCTCCCCCTCCATCCAGAACGTCATCCCGATGACCTCTCTGGGCACCCCGGCCACCGCGGCTTTTCTGCCTTCCCTCATCATCACCATCGCCTCTTATGTGATGATCTTCGTGTGGCTGGAGTGGCGTTCCCGCTCCTTCACCAAAAGGGGTTTCCTGTTTGCCGACGACCGCCTGCAGACCCAGCTTTCCCCTGAGGAGCTCCAGGGCGAGGAGGACGAGGCCCTGCCCAACGTCATCGTGGCCGTCATTCCCATTATCCTGATCCTGTTTTTTTTCAATGCTCCTCTCTTTAACGGAAAGGGCCTGCCGGTTGAGACTTCCGTCATGATCGGCATCATCGTGGCGATGATCCTGATGTTTTCCCGCATCCGGGGCGGCATCAGCGCCTGGGTCAAGATTTTCAACAAAGGTGCCGCCGACTCCGGCGTGGCCATCCTGAACACTGCCATCGTGGTGGGGTTCGGCGGCGTGGTGAAGAACACGCAGGGCTTTACGGATTTGGTGGCCTCGCTGAAGAATCTGCACATGCACCCCCTGTTCTTCGTCATGATCACTGTGGCCGTGTGCGCCGGTGTCTGCGGTTCGGCCTCCGGCGGTATGGGCGTGGCCTTTGACGCGTTGAAAAAAACATACATAGCGCTGGGTGCCCCGCTGCCCTATGTCCACCGGATTGCCGCCATCGCTGCCGGCACTCTGGACAGCCTGCCCCACCAAGGCGCTCAGATTACCCTGCTGGGCATCTGCAAGCTTACCCACAAGGAAGCCTATTTCGATATTTTCATCACCCAGATCGTGGTTCCCTTCATCGCCTGCTTCCTCTTCATTGGTTTGGCTGTCTTGGGACTCTGAGACCCGGCTGTCTGCTCCCTCTTGCTGCGGAGCGCCCTTCATCAGACCCTCTGGAAGGACGCTTCCGCTTCCCTCCGATCTGAGCAAGGCCGGATCGTTGACAAAGAAAGCGGCCAATGGCAATGCGTAGTTTGTATATAAAATTATTTGCATTAGAACATACACCTATTTCATAATTTTACCCGTCAGGGTATCGACAGAAAGGATGAGTTTTCATGAATTTTGAGCTGACGCAAGAGCAAGAACAGATTCAGAAGATGGTGCGCGAATTTACTGAAAAAAAGCTGCTCCCGGGAGTGCGGGAGCGGGACGCCAACAGTGAATTTCCCCTGGAGGCATTTAAGGAACTGGGCAAGACCGGCCTCTACGGCCTGCCTTATCCCGAGAAGTTCGGCGGCCAGGGAGGCAGCTATCTGGCCTATATCCTTGCCGTTGAGGAGGTTTCCAAAGTGGACGCCGCATTCGGCATCTCCTTCTCCGTGGACACTTCCCTTTATGGCGGCAGCATCATGAATTCTTCCGCTCCGGACAATATTAAAAAGAAATTTCTGGAACCCATTGCCAGCGGCCGCTGCATCGGATCCTTCGGCCTCACCGAGCACACCGCCGGCTCCGACGCCGCCGGCCAGAAGACCGTGGCCACAAAAGACGGGGATTCCTACATTCTGAATGGCGGCAAGTGCTTTAATACGAACGGCCCGCTCGCCGACTACTCGGTGATCTACAGCCTTACCGACCCCGAGCTTGGCACAAAAGGGATGGCGGCTTTCGTCGTGGAGAAGGGGACCCCCGGCTTCACCGTCGGCCATATCGAGGACAAAATGGGCATCCGCAGCGCCCAGGTTTCCGACCTGCATCTGGACAACGTCCGTGTCCCGGCGGAAAACATGATCGCCAAACCCGGCGAGGGTTTCAAGCTGGCCATGAAGACGCTGGACGGCGGCCGCATCGGCGTGGGAGCCCAGGCGCTGGGCATTGCCAAAGGCGCCTTTGAAATCGCCCGTCAGTATATGAAGGAGCGTGAACAGTTCGGCAGGCCACTCTTCAAGCAGCAGTATCTGGCTTTCAAGATGGCGGAACTCCAGACCGACATCCAGAAGGCTGAGCTGATCCTCTACAGGGCCGCCATGTTCAAGGAGGAGGAGAAAGCCTACAGCGTCCCCGCCGCCATGGCGAAACTGACCTGCACCGACACCGCGATGAAAGTCACCACCGAGGCGGTCCAGCTCCTGGGCGGCAACGGCTACATGAAGGGCTACGATGTGGAACGCATGATGCGCGACGCCAAGATCACCCAGATCTACGAGGGAACAAACGAAATCCAGAAGCTGGTCATCAGCGGCTCTTTGTTCCGCTGAGAAACTTTGCTTCCATTGCCGTGCCGTTCAGCCGCGTCTCATAAGCCGCAGAAACTCCATTCCAATTTTTCTTCTGAGATGCGGCGGATTTGTTTCTGCGTGATAAAAAAGTGAAATATTTCGTATTCAGTATAGAATTTCACCAATAATTATGTTATAATGCTGCAAACGGTCTTTCCGGTCAGCGGAAGGACCGCTTACAGCTTAATTTTTTGAAACGGCGTTCTGCACAGGGTATCTTGTCTTCGGAAATGGCTGCGAAAACTTGCTTTGCCGGGCGTAAAATATGCCGGAAAACAGAGCGTTCTGAAGCAAGGCCCCGATCTTTGCTGCTCGTATGGCAGGATGGCGTGTTTAATTTCAAAACGGGATTGGTATATTATGGATTTTTCTTTTTGCATCAATTATCTTTTGACAGTCGCTCAGCACGAAATTTTTATGAACTTTGCCGCCGGCCTGGCACCTTATGGCATTACTCCCGGTCAGTATGGCGTACTTAACTGTCTGTGGACCTATGGGCCCTGCACCCCGAAGGAGATCGCCAAGGAACTTCGCCTGGAAAATTCCACGATCTCCGGCGTTCTGGACCGTATGCAGAAGAGGGGAGTGATCGACCGGGAATTGGACCCCAACGACCGGAGAAGTATCCAGGTTGTGCTGACCGAAGAGGGAAAGGCCATGAAGGACGATGTGCTTCGGGTCATCGATGATTTGAATGATGTTGCTCTGAGCCCCTTTACCCAGCAGGAGCGGGATACTCTCATCTATTGTCTGAGAAAAATCGGCAATGTGGAATCTCATGGGTCTCCGCGTTAAAGGGACAATGGAGTTCCGCGTTTCTTTTTGTTTGCCGCGCCGGGGTTCAGCGCGGTCTTTTGTAATCTTTATCTGACGGATTGTTGCGATAGAAAGAAAACCGCCGGCCTAAGCTGGCGGTTTTCTTTCGCAATTCTTAAACCGAAACGGCACGAAAAGGAAGGCTTCCGAATGACCCGTGGGTTACCATGGGGAACGATCCGGTCCAATCCGCCCTGATGGGATATTGTACGGGAAAGACCCTTAAAAATGCGTATAAGGAGCGACTTCATGAAGAAAAGATTGT
Source organism: Caproiciproducens sp. NJN-50 (assembly GCF_004103755.1). NCBI lineage: Bacteria > Bacillati > Bacillota > Clostridia > Eubacteriales > Acutalibacteraceae > Caproiciproducens > Caproiciproducens sp. NJN-50. The sequence goes on from NZ_CP035283.1 coordinate 955,827, forward strand.
TTACGTTGATTTTGACTGTGACGTTGGCTTTGGGAATTTCAGGATGCTCTGCCTTTCATGACACCGCCAGTCAGTTGTTCAGCCAAATGGAAAACGTTCCTGCGGCTCCGGTGTCAGCTGCGGTATCCGGATCGTCCGTCTCGGTGTATTTCCCGAGAGCGGGACAGGATGCGGAGGGGAAATTAATAGAGGAAATCGGCTCGGCGGAGAAGAGGCTGGATGTTGCCATCTACAGCTTCACAGACAAAAAAGTTGCGGACGCGATCGCGGGAGACAAAAAGCGCGGCGTGGCGGTCCGCTTGATTTCAGATAAAGAGTGCTCCGGCGCATCCAGCCAGAAAGCATGTTTGAAGATCGTAAAAAACGCGGGCATCCCCGTGAAAGTCAATTCCCATTCCGGTATCATGCATCTGAAAGTATCCATCATCGACGATTCGTCCGTTACAACCGGAAGCTATAATTATACCGCTTCCGCGCAGAAAAAAAACGATGAGAATCTGGTTGTTGTCGCCAACGAAACAATTGCGGGCGAATATGAGAAAGAATTTGACCGGATGTGGAACGATACGAAAAATTACACCTTTTTATCCTGATTTCGATAACAGTTCCGACCCGGTTCTCCCGCCGGCTCCACGGCAACCTGCCGCATAGATACGGGCGTGATTACACGGCGGCTGGTAAACAATGGCCGCCCCGCAAAGGGACGGCCATTCTGAAAGTGAAAATAAAAGACCAGTCCGTAAGGGCCGCTCTGTTCATTTACGGCGATATCTCGGAACGGTGTTCTTTTTTATCGGCCACGTCACGTAGAATGTTTGAGCCGGGCTGATCTCCCATCTGATCGGCAAAATCTCTTAAAATCTGAGAATAGGACTGAGCTTCGCCGTCAGCGCCCGTTCTTTTCGGATTTTTCCCGAAAGGCCGGCGTTCGTCGCTCAAGCGTTCGTGAAACCGGAATTCTCTGTCTTCGTCGCTGTCCTGAGAGGAATTCGGATCAAGTTGACGTTCGCTCTCAACGTCGCCGTTTTGTGCATTTTCAGAAATGGACTGAACTTCAATATGATCAGCGTTTTCTTGCAAACATCTTAAATAATAGGTGCGAGAGCAACTATAACTGCTCATTTTATCCCTCCGAAATACAGAATTGTTATATAATATGATGCAATGCCAATTTACGTCAATTTCGATTTACAGCAAGTTAAACCGTATTGGTTCTATTGACAGCGGCCGCCCCTTTGTGGGGCGGCCGCTGTTTCTTTAAGCTATATCGCCGTGAGAAATAAATTTCAGGTTCCGCTGGAACAGGCGGCGGAATTTCTGATTCGGACTGCAAAGCTGGAATAGTAAACTTGCGAATGCGCCGGAAGAACAGGAAGCCGGGCTTATTCCCAGGTTAAGACTGCCCGGAAACTACGCGGATGGAGGACCCGCCGGTCATGTCTTCGTAATAATTTATGATATGGTGCGCAAATTGCCCCGCGAGGCGCTGATGGGATTCGACCTCTTTTGGAATAACCAGAACAGTGTTGCGGGTAATCGGGGAATCCATCCGGATCGCAACCACGTTGTATTTCGTGGTTGCGATCCGTTTCGAGAGAAGGGATACGCCGAAATTTTCTTCTACCAAACCCAAAATGGTATCCACCTGGTCGCATTCAAAGACGATGTCGGGCCGCAGTCCGCACTGGCGGAAGGTTTCCCGGATTATGGTATTCAAGCTGTAGCTTTCGTTCAGAATCACCAGCCGTTCGGCGGCAAGCTCCTGCCAGGAGATCGTCTCGCGCTTCGCAAATTTGTGCTGGGGACCAATAATCACATGATATTCATCTAACAAAAGAGTGTAGAGACGGTACTGCCCTAACTGATATGCATCGATGTTTGAGGTTTTGGAAATGGGAGAAATGATGTGGGCTATAAAGGCCATGTCGATTTTTCCGGCCATCAGCTGATTCATCAGTCCCACGGTATCTCCTTTTTCAATGTCGATGGAGACGCTTTTGTCAGGATACTGTTTTAGAAACGAGGAAATCGGTGCAGTAAGGCCCACGCGGCCCATGTGTTCTACGCTGCCTATATGCAGGTGGCCGCTCGTGGAGAACCGCTTGACTGCCGAAAGCAAAGCGTCGTAATCGGTCTGAATTTTTCGGGCGTAAGATTCAAATTCATGACCTGCCGGAGTCAGGGTGGCTAACCGTTTGCTGCGGTCGAAAAGCTGGATGCCCAGTTCCTTTTCAAGTTTACTTATATTTTTGGACAGCGCGGACTGGGAGATCGATACTTCAAAAGCTGCCTTGGTAAAGCTCTTTTGATCTACGATATGAATAAAGCATTTTATCTGAAACAAATCCATCAAGCCACGCCCTCCTTGTACGTTATGCTGTAACGATTTAATAATAGCACGTCAAAAAAAGAAAGACAACGGAAGTCCAAAACAAACCTTCCGGAATTGGATATCAAATTGGAAATGTTATTTTCCAATTTGATATCCGATTCCAAAATGGAATCCATATTGCGAGAATCTATGTACTTATTCAATTTTCAAAACACAGGATTCCAAATTGAAATTGCGTTGGCCAGGTTTCTTGGCTAAACTGATAATCATAGGCGGCCTTGAAGCCCGCGAGCAAAAAATCAGGGGCGCCTCCCGGAGGAATACGCCAGGAAATGGGAAAAACACGGCGGATGCCGTGCCAGTCATCAAATCATAATCCTAGGAGGGATTAAGTGGAAATCAAAAATACATTTGACGTGATTGTGGTAGGCGGCGGGACCGCAGGAACCCTCAGCGCCATCGCGGCGGCCCGGGAGGGGCTGAGCGTGGCGGTGGTTGAAAAGGGCACCTGCTTGGGCGGAATGGCAACGAGTTCGGGCCTTACAGAAATGAATGCAGCCGGTTTCCATGGCGCGCCGCTCTATCGGGGGATTGAGCGGGAAATCTTCGAACGGATGATCCGGAGCGGATATGCGGCATACTATTTCGCCGTCCCCATGTCGTCCAATAAGGACGTGAAGGTCGACCGCCTGCGCTATAATCCCGAAATGCTCAAACTGCTTTTGGAGCAAATGGCAGTGGAAGCCGGTATCACCCTGTTTTATGAAACAGAACTGACCGGCGCGCGGGAGAAACAGGAAACATGTACTATCGCCGCCAGGGGCGCTTATCAAACCCTGGAACTAACGAGCCGCTATCTGATCGATGCAAGCGGAAATGCTGCGCTGATCCGTGCCCTGGGGGGTGAAACGGTGGCGGTCCGGGCGGAGAACAGAATGATAGCCACACTGATGTTTCGTATTTCAAACGTGGACCTGGAGGCGGTGGATGCCTTTGTACACAGCGATCGGCTGGATGAGACTATCCGGCGGGGCCGTGAAGAAGGAATTCTGAAGGGCAGCATCCTGGCGTTCACTCCTATCCCGGGAACGAAGGATGTGAGCTTGAATGTCACGCGGACCAAATTCGACTACGAGGACACGGCAGACTCCACACGGGGTATCATTGAAGCCCGCGCTCAGATCGAACCCATTTTTCACTTCGTCCAGCAAAAGGTTTCCGGCATGCAACAAGCGTACATTTCCGGTATTGCCTCCAGTGTGGGGGTGCGGGATGCCCGCAAAATCTGCGGCGTATACACTTTGTCCATCCGGGATCTGGAGCAGATGACCCGTTTTGACGACCGGGTGGCCTGCGGCTGCTATCCCATGGACATCCACGATCCGGCGACCAATTCGGTCGTATGGAAAATGCTGCCGGGCGTGTATTACATCCCCTACCGCTGTTTGCTGCCCAGGGGACTTCACCGGACTATCGTTGCGGGCAGGTGCCTCAGCGCGGACACCAAGGCGTTTGGGGCGATACGCGTAATGCCTATCATGATGAATGTGGGCGAGTCAGCCGGCTACGCGGCGGCTCTGGCCATACGGGAGGGCAAAAACCTGGATGAGCTCGCTGTGGATGCTCTCAGGGACTGCCTGAAAGAAGAATACGGCGAATAAGGCAATCAATAGGGAAGAGGAGTTGCAATGAAAAAGAATCAAAGCAAACTGATCATGATGATCCTGTCTTTGGCGTTTATCCTGCTGTTTCAATTTGTTCCGGCACCGGCCGGCCTGACTTCCACCAGCATGCAGGTAATCGGTATTTTTATCGGTATCATGTTGATGTGGAACTTTATTGGCATTGACTGGCCCAGTTTTCTATGTATGGCGATTCTGGCGGCGTTTCAGATTATGAAACCTGCCGAAATTTTCAAAAGCGGATTTGGCAACGCCACCATTGCATTCCTGATGGTATTCTTCATGATGAGCTACACGCTGTCTCAGGTAGGACTCTCCCGCCGGCTGGCCGTGTGGTTTTTCACCAATAAACTGGCGCAGAAGAGCCCGTGGATGTTTGTGACCATGTTCCTTTTCGGCGCGATGGTTATGGCTTCTTTCATGTCTCAAACAGCTGCTCTGTTGATTTTCCTCCCGATTGCAGAACAGATTTTTAAAGAGCTTGAGTATGAAAAGGGCGACCGTTTCCCCCAGATGTTGGTACTGGGCCTGGGGATTTCCGTGGGTATTGGCTCCGCCAATACCCCTTTGGGCCACGCCATCATCCTGATTCCCATCCAGCTGTTGCAGGAACAAACCGGTTTGAGTGTAAACATCATTGCCTACAGCGCCTTCGGCATAGCAACCGGCCTTCTGATTTTTACGGCACTGATTTTGGTTTACCGCTTTCTGTACCATCCCGATCTGAACAAGCTGGCCAACTATGATGCAACCAAGCTGCGCAATGATTTGCCGCCCATGAGCAAGCAGGAAAAAATAGCGGCCGGCCTGTTTGCCGGCGTTATCGCCGTCTGGATCCTGCAGGGCTTCCTGAAGAACATTATACCTGCGGCGGGGGGCTACCTGGCTGGTTTGGGCAACGCAGTGCCCGTCATGATCGCAATCATCATCATGTGTGTGATAGAAGTGGATGGCAAGCCCATTATGAACTATAAGGACGCCGCTACCCACGGTGTGCCTTGGAGCGCCCTGATCTTCAACTCCGCCGTGCTGGTCCTTAGCGGTGCATTGGTCCTGGACAATGTGGGCATCTCCAAATTCCTGATTAAAAATGTGACTCCTCTGGTTTCCGGCATGAACCAAACCGTATTCATCCTGGCCATTGCTACCCTGTGTATCGTCATGACCAACTTTGCCTCCAATACTGTATGCGCCACTGTTTTCTACACCATTTCCGCCCCAATTGCTCTCGCTATGGGCAACATCAACATGGTTGCTCTGGCCTCCTTAATTGGCGCAGCGGCTTCTTATGCATTCGCTACTCCGCCCTCGACCATGCCGATGGCCGTTGTGGCCAGCAGCGGCTGGGTGGATATGAAAGTCATGTTCAAGTACGGCGGTCTGATAGCCCTGATCAGCATTGCGATGCTGGCCTTTGTAGGTTACCCCATTGCCGCTGCCGTCCTGTAAACTGGTCTGCTTACAGGCCGGAGTTCAGCCGGTGGGGCCTTCGCACAGGCCGGTCGTGCTGCCACAGCCTGTCGGGTTTCTCCCTGTGCCGGCTAGCTTTCGAAGTAGACGGAACATACCTTTTGGGGCGGAAAACCGTCTACCGAGACATAAATGCCGCTTCTCACAGCCGGAGAAATCCTGCCCTGCATGGGATCCGCCCCCCAGCCGCCAACGGTGAAATAAAAGTCATCGCCCGACCGTCCGGTGCCGGCCACTTTAACACGATTTCCTGCGCCCGCCGTGAGATCTACTGTTTTTGCACCCGGCGCGGTGATTTTAAAAGTGTAGGAACAGCCCGCCAACAGGTTGAAATCCTGATTCGTATCCGAAATGAAATAGCCCCGCTGGCAAACGGAGGCGGTACATATTTTCTGTGCGGGCTCTCCCGCAACCGACATGTATAGCCCTGTAACGGAGCCCGGGTTCCCCAACGCCGCTATTTTGTAATAGTAATCGTTGCCGGAACGCTTCGTCAGCAGTGTGCTGAAAACGCCGGAAGTACCTGCGGTGAACCGAACAGGCGCGCCGGTCAGTGATGTGATCCTGAACTGATAGCTGGAACCCTGGAGGATCGCCAAGTCGCGGGTCGTGTCTGACCGGAGGAGCGGGTCGGGCAGCCTTGGTCCTACGGTCACCGTGCAGATTTTCTTCCTGCCCTGCCCGGTCAGATAAGCGTAAATCCCTGCGCTTTGGCCCGCTTCCCCTGTGGCGGCGATACGGAAATAGTAGTCGTCGCCATCGGTGACTTTTGCAATTCTCTGAGTGCTGACAACATTGGGAGAGTCCGTTTCAAACATCAGCGTATTACTCGACGGATTATACGGGGACGTGATTTTAAACTGGTATGTAAGACCTTTCGCCAGAGTGAAATCGCCTGTGGTGTCAGACTGTACTTTGACTTTTGCGCTGTTGGGGTCCTCGGCTACGGTGAGGATACAGAACTCTTGCGCAGGTTTCCCCGGAACTAACAGATAAAGCCCCGTAGTGGAGCCGGGATCCCCGATCGCGCTGAGGCTGTAAGTATGCTTGCTTCCCGTCCAGCTGCTTAGGCAGGAACTGACAACATTGGAAGTCCCCGCCACGAAGGTGGCGTCCCCGGTAATTGTAAACTCAAGGCCTTTGCCCGGATAGACGGCGATATTACCCGATAAGTCGACCGATACATCCCCGCCGGTGGAAATCGAATCTGCAAGAGCCGATTTTCCACCGATGAGGAAGAAAGCGAAAAAAATTAGAAAAAGTCCGGCAAGACAAATCGTTTTTTTCATTCGAAATACCCCTCTGTTACATGGAAATTCTTAGTATCAATGATAGAGAATTTTTGGGTCTTCATTTGTAAAAAAAAGAATATATTCGATTCCAATATATTCCATCGCTCCTACAGGCCGAAGCCGAAAAGGAATATTTTCAGCCGCTGTTACCCGTTTTCCTAATGTAAAGATGATAGCGCCTTTGCTGTACCGATGCGGAAAGACCAGGCGACGGCTTCCGGGGCGGCAACACTCTGTTTGGAAACTGATAACATAATTTTGATTTGAAATGTATATAAAATAATATCCTATATATTATTAAATTTGTGAGTAGACTAAAATTTGAAAACGTGTTATTCTTTATTAAAACTTAAAACTTTTAATTAATTGAGAGAGAAAGTTGAAAACTCTATGGAAGAAAAAGGGTATGGCCTGCTGGAAATCAAAAGGCTGAACCGGGTCCGCATTAAAAAAGTGATCTACAAATACGCTCCGATCACCAGAATCCAGATCGCGGAGGCTTTGGGATTGACGTTGCCGACCATTACAACAAATGTCGCTTCCATGCTTTCGGATGGCTTGCTGAAAGAAGCCCCCCTGTCGGATGAAACGCCGGTCAATCCCCAGAGCGGGCGTAAGCCGTCTGTGCTGAGCTTCAAAGCGGATGCGGCCTATGCGGTGGGTGCAGAACTTGGACCATATTGTACCACGGTCTGCGCAACAGACCTTCTTGGCAAGATTGTCTTTCAGAGAGAATATCCAATTGCTCCCCAGGAATATGACAGGATGCTTCCCGAATTGGCGGGAGAAATCAGAGACATTGCCTCACATTTGCCGCAACACAAATTGTTGGGGGCCGGTGTCGGGCTTCCCGGTTTTATTGAAAGCGAAAAGGGCGTCATTCGGAGCAACTCCAGACAATCCTGGAACGGGAAAAACCTTATGGAAGATTTGAGAAGGGAATTAGGACTGGGAGTCACGATAGACAATAATGTGCGTATGAGGGCGATTGGGGAAGAACTGCTTGTGAGAAAATTGCGCCCTGACATTTTTGCCTATTACTATATATCGAAGGGAATTGCTTGCCCTTTGATGATTCAGGAGAATGTAATTGCCGGTTATACGGCGGGCGCCGGAGAAATAGGACATACGCTTGCGCAGCCAGACGGACCGATCTGCCCAACCTGCGGCCATGCCGGGTGCCTGGATGCGGTGGCGAGCGAAACTGCGATTTTAAATTTTTGCAGAGAAGCCTGCAAAGAGGGGAAGGCTCCTGTTTTAAGGAGCTTGCTTTCCGAAGAAAAGGCAGATGCCCTAGATATAAAAACAGTTTTGCGCGCACAACAGATGGGGGATCTTTCTGTCTGTGAAATTGTGGAACACGCCGTGGAATATCTTGGAATCTCACTGGCGAACCTGATCAATTTAATTAGCCCGGGATTAGTGGTGGTGGATGGGTATCTGATGAAACAGGAGTGCAACCGAAAGAAGCTTCGGGATGTAATCGCCAAGCATTTGTACGGGCTGAATGAGAAGGAAGTCGGCATTGAGTTTCTTTCTTTCGACCTGTACCGCGGCGCGAAGGGCAGTGCGGCGAAGGTACTGCGGAAATTTTTATTGGAGTAGTAATATACGTTTTTCTGTTTGTACCCTATGGAAAGGAAATAGCACGCAATTAATTAAAAGCTTTAATTAATTGGCCGCTTTCCTTCTGTAAATAAAATATTTAGGGGGTTATCAGATGGAGATTTACAAAGACAGCTTGCAGCCGGTGGAAAAACGCGTGGAAGATTTGCTTTCCCGTATGACGCTGGAAGAAAAAGCGGCGCAGCTGTGCGGGGATTTGCCGGGTTCCTTTATTGCTAACGGCGTGGTGGACCGCGCAAGGCTGAGGGAAAAGTTTCCGGACGGATTGGGCCGCTTCACCCAGTATTCTCTGGTTGGGCTGATTGACCCGGCGATGATTGCCCGCGCAACCAACGATATTCAGCACTTTTTTATGGAGGAGACCCGCCTGGGGATTCCGGTCGCGCTGCAGTCGGAAAACCTCTGCGGATATCCGGCTAAAGGCGGAACGATTTTTCCGGCGATGCTCAATGTCGCCTCCACATGGATGCCGGACCTTGCGGAGAAGATGAGCGCCGTGATTGGGAAAGAATCGCACGCGGTTGGAATCAACTCAGCAATGAGCCCCGTTGTGGATGTTTCAAGAGACCCCAGGTGGGGCAGAACTTATGAGACGTTCGGGGAAGACCCCTATCTGATCAGCCAGATGGGAATTCATTATGTGCGCGGAATGCAGAATACCGGAGTCAGCTGCATTGCCAAACATTTCCTCGGTTACGCAGAGACGCAGGCCGGGTTGAACACCGCGGTGACCCGGATAAATCCCCGTGAGCTGTACGAGGTTTTTGCGACCCCCTTTGAGGCTGTTGCCAAGGAGGCCGGTGTGGGCGGAATGATGGCGTCTTATTCTGAAATTGACGGGCTTTGTGTCGGAGCCAACAGGGAAATCGCTCATAAGCTGCTCCGCGACACCATGGGCTTTCAGGGGATGCTGACTTCGGACGGAGGGGCGATCTGGAAGATGTTTGACTGCTTCCATCTTTCCGCCACCTATCAGGAAGCCGGGCTCCTTGCGAAAAGGGCGGGGCTTGACACCGAGATTCCTGTAGGGGAGGCGTTCCGCAGCTTGCCGGACTATGTGCGGGATGGGCAGCTGGAGGAATCTTTGCTGGATGAATCCGTGCGGCGGATCCTGACGATCAAGTTCAACTGCGGCCTGTTTGAACATCCTTATGTAGAGGAAGAGAAAGCCGCCGTTTCCATGACGGCACCGGAAAAGCAAAACATAAGCGAAATAATTGCCGAAAAGTCAATGATTCTGCTAAAGAACGAAACTAGAACTTTGCCGCTGAAAAAGGGTGCAAGACTGGCGGTGATTGGACCGCATGCCGACAGCCTGCGCTATCCGGTTAGCGGATATACATACCCGGCTTATGTCGAGATGATTGAAAACAGTAAAAACACCGAGCGGGCAGAGCAGATCTCTTTTAACGGGATCATGGACGAAAGGAAAAAATCCAAACTGGAAAACAAAGAAAAAGCCGCAGGCCCGTTCGATGCCGTTTTCGCGATGTTCGACAGCAAAGACGTCGCTCGGATAAGCGATATGAATGCCGTTCTCCGTGAAGAGGGAAGCCGTTCCCTTCGGGAGGTTTTGAACAGCCGCTTTGAAGTCCGCTACGCACAGGGCTGCGGGATCATCGATCTTTCTAAGGACGGGTTCCCGGAAGCGGTCGAAGCTGCCCGTCAGAGCGACGTTGTCATCATGGCGCTCGGCGGAAACTGCGGATGGGTCAATGTGACCGGCGGGGAAGGAAAGGACCGTTGTCACCTTGACCTCCCGGGCGTCCAGGAGGAATTACTGGAGACGGTCACTGCCGTCGGCAAACCTGTCGTATTGGTTCTGTATGGGCCCGGGTGCTTCTCGGTCGGATGGGCGCAGAAACATGTGCAGGCCATTGTGCAGGCATGGCTTCCCGGCCCTTATGGAGCGAGAGCGGTTGCCGATGTTCTGGACGGTACGGCCAATCCGGGAGGGAAATTGCCCGTTACCATACCGCGAAGCGTGGGACAGGTGCCCTTATATTACAACCACAGGACGGGCAGCGGCTATGCCGACACCGGTGACGAACAGTTTTGTTCAGATATTTTTTCCGGGGGCTATGTTGATGAAGACAATACTCCCCTTTATCCCTTCGGTTACGGCCTCAGTTATACCGATTTTCATCTGTCGGATTTTTCTGTGGAAGAAAAGCAGATGCCAACGGATGGGGAAATTCATATCAGCTGCAGCGTCTCCAATACGGGCGGGTGCCCAGGGGACGAGGTTGTACAGCTCTATACTCATTTTAACGGTGCGCATATTGTCCGTCCAAATAAACAGCTTGCCGGTTTTGTGAGGGTTTCCCTGAAAGAAGGTGAGAGAAAAACGGTAAGGTTCACGCTCGATACCGCGCAGCTTGGTTATTACAACGAGGACATGGCTTTTGTCGTGGAGCCGGGCGTACTGGACCTTATGGTTGGCACGAATGCGCATGATCTGCCGCTCAGGGGGCAGGTCGCACTGACGGGAAAACCCGCTGACGTCTTGGGAAGGCGCAGCTACACCTGCAAGGTCACAGTCCAATAAACGACATTTGGAGGAGAGTGTAAAATGGATTCTAGCTCAAAGGCTGAAATGATGGAAGCACCCGAAAAAAATATTTGGGAGTACAGTGTCGGGAACCTTGCCAATAACCTTATTTTTCTTTTCGTCGGCACCTATGTAATGTATTTTTACACCAACATCCTGGGGGTCTCCGCGCTCGTGGCGGGCACTATTTTTATGGTGGCCCGTTTAATTGACGCCGTCACCGATCCGCTGATGGGCATGATCGTTGACCGGACCAATACAAAAAGATTTGGAAAATACCGTGGATTTATCATTTTTGGCTCGCCTTTTCTCGGCATAATCTTTGTGCTGATGTTTACGACACCCAACCTCAGCGTCACAGGTAAAGTGATTTACGCTTACATCTGCTACATCATGTACAGCTTGGCATGGACGGTCGTGCAGATCCCGCAGCTTGCGCTGCCGATTATTCTTTCTAATGATGTTGCGAAACGCACGAGAATTCAGGCGATTTTCCAGGCGTTCGGCTCTATCGGCAACCTTGTCATCACTTCTTTTGTCCTTCCGCTTCTCGACCTATTCGGAGGTCAGGACAATTCGCGGTCATGGTTCGTCGTGAGTATCATTATCGCCGTGATTTCTACCGTTCTGTTCATTGTTTCCGCTCAGTCCGCGAAGAGGCTGGACGTTTACAGGCCGTATGTGGCGGTTCAAAAAGAGAAAGAGAAGAAGCACACGCTAAAAGAAACATTTTCCGTCATCACCCAAAACCGCGCCCTGATCTGCGTGCTGATTGCCTATGGCACCGATATGTTTGCCTATCAGATTTCCACGGCCCTCCGTATGTATTTTTTCAAGTACAACATGGGCGGACGGACAGATCTGATCAACTGGCTCGGCTATGTCGGGCTTGTCGTTTCCTTTGTTCTGGTTCCGGTCATCAAACCGATGGTAGCCAAAGCCGGCAAACGGAAGCTGATTATCGGAGTTGAGTCCCTTGCGATTCTTTTTACGCTTCCTCTGCTGTTCGGAAGCCCGAATGTCGCCGCAGTCATGTTTACTTATATCGCCATTACCATTACGTTCAATTTCAATAACCTGGTGAGCCGTTCCGCCGTCCTCGATTCAGCCAACTATGCTCAGTTAAAGACAGGCCGCGACGGTTCCGCGCTTGTCAATTCCACCTTTACTTTTGTCAACAAATGCTGTCAGGCGTTCAGCATGTTTTTTGCCGGTGCGATCCTGAGTTCCACCGGATACAATGCCAAGCTGACGCAGCAGGGAAGCGGGACCCTGCAGGCGATTCTGTATTTGACGACGCTCCTCCCTATTGCGGGTTACATCTGTTCTCTGATCGCCATGAAATACTACCCCATGGACCGGGCGGGAGAATTGAAAATGGAACAGGAAATCAAGGCACTGCGTTTAAAGGAGAAGGAGGTTGAAACGTCCGAATAATTGATTGGTATTTCCATTCCCAAGGTCTGCCGAGTGCAAATTCGTTTGTGCATTCGGCAGTACGGGATTTTTTTCAATGAAGGGGGACTGTATGTATGGATCGGCGACCGGACATCATTATATTCAATCCGGACCAAATGAGGGCCGACGCCCTTGGACATTTGGGAAATCCCGCGGCGATTACTCCGAATCTGGATCGATTCGCTCAAAGGGACGCGGTTTCTTTTCGCAATGCCTTTTGCCAGAATCCGGTCTGTGTTCCAAGCCGCTGCAGTTTTGCGACCGGCCTTTACCCGCATGTGAGGGGCCACAGGACTATGCAGTATCTGCTCCGGGAAGGAGAGCCATCGCTTTTCAGCGAACTGAAGGACGCCGGCTATTATGTCTGGATGAATGCCAGAAACGATCTGGTCGCCGGTCAGATTCCGGGACTTTTGGAACAACACGCAAGTGAAATTTTTTACGGCGGAGACGCGCCCGCGGCTCCGGGACCGGAACAGCCAGACCCGCGAGGAAAACCGGGTGACAAAAATTATTACTCGTTCTACCGAGGCAAATTAAAAAAGGATCGGGACGGCAGAAATTATTCTTCGGATGACGAGGCGGTCGACGGTGCGGCAAAACGAATTCTGTCCTTCCATTCGGACCGCCCCCTCTGCCTGTTTCTCGGCCTGATGGCACCGCATCCGCCCTATGCGGTAGAAGACCCCTATTTTTCGGCAGTCGACAGGACAAAGCTCCCGCCAAGAGCGCGGGTGCTGCCAAAGGCGGGCAAACCACCAATGGAAGAGCGGCTGCGCGAGTACATGGCCTTAGGTCGCTATACGGAACGGGACTGGACGGAACTTCGGGCCTGTTACCTTGGCATGTGCATAAAAGTCGACGAACAGTTTCAGAAAATCTGCGATGCCTTAAAAGCTGCGGGCCGCTATGATAATGCCGCGATCTTTTTCTTCAGTGACCATGGAGATTACACGGGTGATTTCGATCTGCCGGAAAAAGCGCAGAATACGTTTGAAAACTGTCTGACCAACGTACCGCTTCTGATTAAGCCGCCAAAGGGAGTACCCGTCGACCCAGGCGTCACAGAGAGCGTAGCGGAACTGGTGGACTTTTACGCCACGGCGATGGATTTCGCACAGGTGAGTTCCTCTCACGATTCTTTCGGAAAAAGCCTGCGGACGATTTTGGCGGACAGAAGCATTCAAATAAAGCAATATGCCTTCTGCGAGGGTGGGCGCATGCCGTACGAGCGGCAGTGCGACGAATACCATGCCTATGGCGGCGATCCATCGGACAGAACACGTGAATACTGGCCCAGGCAGCAGGCCCAGCTTGACTCTGATGCTCACGAAAAGGGAACAATGATCTGCGACGGGCATTATAAATACGTTCTGAGAACCGGCGGCAGGGATGAATTTTACAATTTGAAGGAAGACACGAAAGAAGAGAGAAATCAGATCGACCGGCTGGAATACAGACCAATTGCGGAGAAAATGCGTTCGGCAATGCTGCTGTGGTATCAGAGCACCTGTGATCTTGTTCCAAGAAATTATGACAAAAGATTCAGCGATGAAATGATATGGCATCGCGTCAAGAATATCTGCCCTCCGCAGCATGAGCAAGCGGTTAAGGAAAAAATTAAGGAAGGCGCCGCTTTTATGGAGGTCATTGCCTTCTGCCGGTCACTCGGCGGCAGATAGACGCCGGCCCTGCTTTCCTGTCATTTATGTTTGTGTGTTTACAGTGATCCCCGATCTTCATTACAGGAGGAAATCATGTTAAGATTCAATTTTGAAAACGCAGTTGATTTTATTGGAAAAGCGAAGGTGGATTCCTATATAGAAAGCAATAAAAATTTGCTTCAGCAACTGTTCAAAGAAAAAGAAGAAGATCCGGAACGGGTATTTGGCTGGTTTGATGTTGAAAAGTGGACCGCGCCGGACCTTGTAAACCAGATAAAACGCAAAGCCGGGGAGATTCAAGAAAAAGCGGACGCGTTTGTGCTTGTAGGTGTCGGAGGCTCCAACAACGGGGCGCGTGCGGTGGTCGAGGCCCTTGCAAAAAACTCCAAAGTGGAAGTGGTCTATGCTGGGAACAACCTTTCCAGCATTCGCGTTCACGAGCTTTTGGAAAAGCTTAAAGGGAAATCCGTTTATATTGATGTGATCGCCAAAAATTTTGAAACGCTGGAGCCGGGTCTTTCTTTCCGAATCCTTCGCAGGTTTCTACGGGAGCAGCACGGAGAAAATTTTTCAGAAAGAATTGTTGCGACCGGAACGCAGGGCAGCAGCCTGAACCGTCTTGCAGATGAAAACGGATATCTGTTTTTGCCGTTCCCCGCAGACATCGGAGGGCGGTATTCCGTGCTGTCACCGGTCGGCCTGCTTCCTGTCGCCGCTGCAGGGATCGATATTGACCAGATGATCCTTGGCGCTAGGGAAATGGAACTGGAGATCAAGAAGGCTCCCTTTCACAACAACCCTGCCGTGACTTATGCGGCAGTGCGCAGCTGTCTGGAAAAACAGGGCTTTGCGATGGAGTTTCTGTCCTTCTTTGAACCGGATCTGGAATGCTTTGCAAAGTGGTGGGTTCAGCTTTTCGCGGAAAGCGAGGGAAAAGATCACGAAGGTCTGTATCCGGTCGCGTGTTCTTTTTCGGAAGACCTTCATTCCGTCGGGCAATATATTCAGAATGGGAAAAGGGACCTTTCGGAGCTTTTCCTTCAGGTTGAAGCAGTAGAGCAGGATTATGTGGTAAAGCCGGATGATAGATTCAAAGACGGTTTTGATTATCTCGACGGAAAAACAGTCAAAGAAATCAACGATATTGCTTTCCGTGCCACAGTGAAAGCTCACATCGATGGAGGAATCCCGTGCAGTGTGATTACACTGCCCAAGCTGACGCCTTATTATTTTGGACAGCTGTTTTATTTCTTCCAGTTTGCCTGCTATCTCTCAGGAACGTTCATCGGCATAAATCCTTTCGATCAGCCGGGTGTGGAAGCCTATAAAAACGAAATGTTCTATAATTTGAAAAGCAGGTGAGTCCGGCGGGAAATACACAAAAGTATAAATAGAGGGCTCTGTTTTGCTTTCGCAAAAGAGAAAGGGTACTCCTGTGCCGGCGGCGGGAGTACCCTCTTTTTAATAGTTTGACTACACGCTTTGTGTTGAGCCCGGGTATAGCAATAGCAGTGATCTTATGCAACCGTTTAAGCCCGGTTGGTATGATGGCCCCAACGGGGCCGTTATTCATACCTCGCGCACTGCACATCAACTGTTTGACGATAAGAAAATGTTTAAGAGCAATCAAAAATCGCACATGTAGGCAATATTATGAACATATTAAGGCGATGTTTAAAAAATATTTAAAAATTATGCCTATAATTTCTGATACGAATCTAAAAAAAGCAATAAATATATATAATTGAATCTGAAATTAATCAATAGTTTATCAAAATTAATTCATATATTCATCATGGGAGGAAATCATTATGTCCGAAGCAAAAACTCTGCAGTGCTTTATTAACGGGGAATTCATCGAATCAAAAACGGACGTTTACAGCGATGCTTATGATCCGAGTACCGGAGAAGTGATCGCAAAGGTCCCGCGCTGCACAAAGGAAGAAGTGGAGCGGGCCATCGCAAGCGCGAAAGCGGCTTTTCCCGCGTGGTCCTCGACTCCGGTTCCAAAACGCGTTCAGATTCTGTACCGCATGCGGGAGCTGATCGTAGAACATATGGATGAACTTACCTATCTTGTCGCGAAAGAAAACGGTAAGAATTGGAAAGAAGCGGAAGGGGACGTTCTAAAAGCTAAGGAAGGAACGGAGCAAGCTCTGTCGGCTCCGTCGCTCATGATGGGAGACAGCCTGATGAATGCCTCCAGCGGGTATGACACGGTGAATTACCGCATCCCGCTCGGCGTTTGCGCCGGTATTATTCCCTGGAATTTTCCCTCCATGATCCCCATGGGATGGATGACGCCAATTTGCATTGCCTGCGGCAATACGATGGTTTTAAAAGCGGCCACCTTTACCCCGCAATCCGCGCTTCGCTTTGCCGAATTATATAAAGAAGCCGGCCTGCCCGACGGAGTCATCAACGTGGTGACCTGCTCGCGCAATGAATCCGAAATCCTTTTGAGACATCCGGACATTAAAGCCGTTACGTTTGTCGGTTCCACCGAAGTCGGGCTGCATATTTACTCCACTGCGGCGGCAAACGGGAAACGCGTGCAGGCCCTGTGCGAAGCGAAAAACCATGCCTTGGTTTTAGGCGACGCACCCATTCAGAGGACGGCTGCCGGAATTATCAACGCATCCTTCGGCTGCGCGGGAGAGCGCTGCATGGCGCTGCCTGTCGTCGCTGTACAGGAAAACGTCGCGGATGCTCTGATTGCCGAGGTTGTCAGGCAGGCAAAAGGCATTAAGGTCGGGCCGGCCTATGAGAAAGCGACGAAGCTCGGACCCGTTGTCAACGAAGGCCACCGCAAATTTATTCTGGACTGGATCCAAAAGGGCATCGACGAAGGCGCCGAGCTGGTTTTGGACGGGCGCAATGTCAAAGTAGAGGGCTATGAGAACGGTTTTTACCTTGGGCCTACTATTTTCGACCGCGTTGAGCCGGGTATGACGATCGGCGACCACGAGGTTTTCGGCCCCGTTCTCTGCTTCAAACGCGTCCGGGACTTTGAAGAGGGACTGGCCGTTATGAACGCGAACCCATTTGCAAACGGCTCCGTTATTTTCACCCAGAGCGGGCATTACGCGCGTGAGTTTGCAGCCCGCACGGACGGCGGAATGGTCGGCGTCAACGTCGGGATTCCCGTCCCCGTCGGATATTTCACTTTCTCCGGACACAAACAGTCCTTCTTTGGTGACCTGCACGTGCTGGGCAAGGACGGTTTTCGCTTCTATACGGATACCAAAACGGTCACGACCCGCTGGTTTG
Source organism: Caproiciproducens sp. NJN-50 (assembly GCF_004103755.1). Lineage (NCBI taxonomy): Bacteria > Bacillati > Bacillota > Clostridia > Eubacteriales > Acutalibacteraceae > Caproiciproducens > Caproiciproducens sp. NJN-50. The sequence goes on from NZ_CP035283.1 coordinate 973,172, forward strand.
ACGAGGAGGAAGGAAAATCGACGAACGTTTCCACCTGGGACGGCACCATTTAATTGCTCCGATCATTCCTCATAGAAGGGCAGCGGCGAAACATTTCTGATCTCCTTATTCTCCTTTTTGCAGCGTGCAATTACATAGTCAAAACGCTGCCCTTTTATTTCGCTGTTTATTTCTATTCTCCGCTTTTCTTATATCCGCGGGAACCTATTTGGGAACTTTAACTTGAATTCCTCAGGAATTCTGCTTCTGTGGCAGACGAATCCGCAGAGAAACGATCTTTGTTCCGAACCGTCAAAGAGGGCCCCATAAGTATTAGAAATAAAAGGAGTGTATTGAAAATGAAGATGAAAAGGTTTTTGGCAGCAATCCTGACCGCCGCAATCTGCATTGCCCTGACGGCGTGCGGAGGAAGCGGTACCGCCTCTCCCACAGCCGGCTCAGCATCGGGCACATCCTCCTCCGCAGGCGGCAAGACGCGGGAACTGACCCTCTCCTGCCACGTTACCGAGGACGACAGCAACATGGTCCTGTTTAAAAAATTTGCAGAACTGGTGAATCAGAAAACCAACAACGAGATCAAGATCACCATTTACCCGAACGGGCAGCTCTATGGACAGAAGGATGCCCTGGAAGCGCTGAAGCTCGGCACGCTCGACCTGGCGATGTCCGACACTTCCCTGTGGGCGAATTATGACGCCTCCTGCGGCCTGCTGGACCTTCCTTACGTTTTTGACACCAGGAAGCAGGCGATCGACGTCAGTTCCTCCGACATTATTCAGCCGCTGAAAGACCGGCTGGTAAAGGCTTCCGGCATCCGTCCCATTACCATAGAATGCCTGAACTTCCGTAACTGCCTGGTCAAAAAAATGAACGTCAATTCCATCGACGGTTTTAAAAATCTGAAGATGAGGACTCCCGAAGCCCCGACGATCATCAAATTCTTTGAGCTGATCGGCGCAAATCCCAGCGTCATTTCTTCCGGAGAAGCCTACACGGCAGTGCAGACCGGCGTCGCCGACGGGTTGGAGGGCCACGCGGAATACATGGTCCTTCAAAAGTTCTATGAGGTTGCGAAAAACTATGTGCAGACGGAGCATGTGATGACCTTCACCGCGCTGAACATGAGCGAAAAAGTCTATGAATCGCTGACCGATTCCCAGAAAACGGCTTTCGAAGAAGCCAGCAAGGAAGCGCTTACTTACTTTTACAAGTACACGGACAAGCTTTTTGACGAGAAATACGCCGAGCTGGAGAAGGACGGAGTGAAAATCACGAAAGTGGACAAAGCGCCCTTCAAAGCGGCGGTGAAGCCCTACGTCGACGATTTCGTCAAGCAGAACAATTGGGAGGATCTTTACAACACGATTCAGAAAACCGCCTGAGAGCGGCATGTTTCCGCCGGTCCGTACTTTTTCCGGGCCGGCCCGGCGGAACAATTTCTGTAAAGGGGAGAGAGCCATAGATGAACACTAGATTTTTCAACGGCATCCGCAAAACGGTGGACGCGTTTGTGACCGTTTTGTTTATTGTGCTGGTTATCATTGTTTTCATTCAGGTATTGTTCCGGTACGTTTTTCAAAATGCTTTGCCCTGGGCGGACGAAGCTTCCCGCTACTGCTTTATCTGGCTGATCTATGTCGGCGGCAGCATTACGGTTCGGAAGGGTATGAATATCACCTTCGACATCCTGCTGGATTCCCTTCCGGAAAAAATATGGAAAATCACTTTTTCGGTCGTGAACCTGTGCTGCATAGCCTTTCTGGCGGTGGTAATTTACCTTGGAATCATTCTGTGCCAGACAAACTTGGTCCAGTCTTCTTCCATTCTGCATTTGAACATGGGCCTGGTGATGCTCGCGATTCCTCTCGGTTCCGTCCTGATGCTGATTGAGCAGGTCTTTTACTGCATCAATAAATTGAAAGAAGGAAAAAACCCGGCTGTTTCCGAGACGGATGAGTAAAGTGAGATTGAAAATTAAACGATCGGGCGGCGCGGTCCAAGGGCCGCGGTTTCTGTTCCGCCCATACCGTGATGGAGAGGAAAAACTATGCTTGCGATTGCATTCATTATCTTTTTCATATTGCTCGTTTTAGGCGTGCCGATCGCCTTTTCGATGGGATTGGGCTCGGTTATTGCCATTTTTAATACCGGCACGATCAATCCCGTTCTGGTCGGCCACAAACTGTTTTCCGGCGTGGATTCCTTCAGCATGATGGCGATTCCGTTTTTCATGCTGTCGGGGGAGCTGATGGAAAGCGGAGGAATCTCCAAAAGAATCGTGGATTTCGCACAGTCCCTGGTTGGCCATATCACAGGCGGCCTCGGCTTGGTGGATGTTCTGACCAGCACGATCTTTGCCGGCATCTCCGGTTCCGCGGCCGCCGATACGGCGGCGGTCGGCAGCATGATGATCGGACCGATGAAAAAAAGGGGTTACCCGGCCGGCCTGGCTGCGGTCATTCAGGCGTCGGCGGGTTCTCTGGGACCGATCATCCCGCCGAGCCTCACCATGATCATTTACTGTTCCCTGACGAACACCTCGATCGGTGAAGTGTTCATGGCCGGTGTGATCCCCGGCATTCTGATCGGGCTGAGCCTGATGTTCATCACCTATCTGTACGCCAAGAAATACAGGATCCGCTCAGAAAGAAGGGCGTCCTTTAAAGAGATCCTGCATGCGTTAAAAAAGGCTTCCCTCGCGCTGATCATGCCGCTTATTATCATCGGCGGCATTGTGGGCGGCGTATTTACGGCGACGGAAGCGGGAGCGGTCGCCTGCGTGTACGCGTTCATTGTAGGCTGGCTTGTCTACAAGGGCTTCAAGCTGAAAGATATCCCCAGAATCGTCCTGAACGCGGCGTCGATGACCGGCATGTCCCTGCTGATCGTGGCGGCGGCCTCCATCTTCAGCTGGCTGGTCGCTTACGCGAAACTTCCGCAAATGGTCATCTCCTTCCTGACCTCCATTACAAGGAATCCACAGATGATCATGATTCTGCTGGTTCTGTTCCTTCTGTTTGTCGGCATGTTCATCGAGACGCTGTCCGCCACGATTATCGTCGCCCCGATTCTGTTTCCGGTCATCGCCCAGTACGGGATCAACCCGATCCAGTTTGCGCTGGTCATGATCGTCGTTCTGGTTTACGCGGGCGTGACCCCTCCGGTCGGCGGTGTCCTGTTCATCACGATGGGCATTTCCAAATGCAAGCTGAAGGATACCCTTCCCTATCTGCTTCCGTATCTGGGAGCGGTGCTGGCGGTTGTCCTGCTGTGCATCTTCATTCCCCAGATCTCGACCGCGCTGCCTGGACTGATTTTCTCAAAATAGCAACGCCGGGCCCAAATTTTCAACAGCTCAACATTTCATTTTAAAGGAAGCTGATTCATGATGAAACAAAATCCCTTTTCCCTTGATCTGGAGGGAAAAACCGCTGTCGTGACGGGCGCGGGCGGCGTTTTATGCGGCGAGTTTTCCCGGGTCATCGCGGCCACGCACGCAAAAGTCGCGCTTCTGGATATTAATCTCGACGCCGCCAGAAAAACCGCAGATGAAATCCGCAGGGACGGCGGCCGGGCAGTCGCCGTGCAGTGCGACGTGCTGGACAAAGCCTCCATTCATTCGGCGCATGAAACCGTGCTGAAGGAGTTCGGAAAATGCAGCATCCTTCTGAACGGCGCGGGCGGAAACAATCCCCGTGCGACGACGACAAGCGAATACTTTGAAAAAAATCTGCCGGAAAGCGACCTGACTTTTTTTGACCTGACGCCGGAAGGTTTCCAGTTCGTCTTTAATCTTAATTTTATGGGGACGCTCCTGCCGACTCAGGAATTCGCCAGGGATATGCTTGACGGCGGGGACAATACCATCGTCAACATTTCCTCCATGAACGCATTCCGCCCGCTTACTAAAATTCCCGCCTACAGCGGTGCGAAGGCGGGGATCAGCAACTTCACGCAGTGGCTGGCGGTCCATTTTTCCAGAATGGGGATTCGTGTCAACGCGCTGGCCCCCGGTTTCTTTGCGACCGGCCAGACGCATGTTCTGTTTTACAACCCGGACGGGACGCCGACTGCAAGATACCAGAAAATACTGGCCCATACCCCGATGGGACGGCTGGGCACTCCGGAAGATCTGGACGGAACGCTTTTATGGCTGTTGAATTCCAAGGCGTCCGGATTCGTCACAGGGGTTGTGGTTCCCATCGACGGGGGGTTCGCCGCTTACAGCGGAGTCTAAGTAACTGTGAAAAGAGTGACATAAAATATGAAAGCAATCCAGATTCGGGAGCCGCACAAAATCGGCGTCATACAGATGGAAGCTCCGGAGCTGAGACCGGGACAGGCAATCATCCGGGTAAGGTCCATGGGGATCTGCGGCTCCGATGTGGCAGCTTACCGCGGAACAAGCCCCAACGTGACTTATCCGCTGATCATCGGGCATGAAACCGCCGGGACCGTATACCGGATCGCGGAGGACAATCCGCAGGGGTTCAAAGCGGGCGACAGGGTCGTTCTGGATCCTTATATGTTCTGCGGCCATTGCTACCCCTGCTCCAAGGGCAGGACAAACTGCTGTGAAACCCTGAAATGCCTTGGAGTCCAGACCGACGGTTCCATGTGCGAATATTTTTCCCATCCGGTCAGCCAGCTCTGCCGGATTCCGGAAGGCATGACCTGGGAGCACGCCGCGATTGCGGAGCCGCTTACCATCGCTCTGCACGCCATCCATACCGTCGAGCTTCAGGCGGGCGAACATTTCGCCATTATCGGTTCCGGCCCGATCGGTTTGCTCGCGGCAATGGCCTGCAGGGAATACGGCGGGATCCCCGTCGTGCTGGATGTCGACGACGGGCGTTTGGAAACCGCAAAGAACTGCGGGGTGGAGCGCGTCGTCAACGTTGCCAGCCAGAACGCGGCCGCAGAGCTGAAAAAGATCACGGGAGGAAGAATGGCCGAGTGCGTCATGGAAGCCTCCGGCTCCATCCCGGCCGTCGCCGCTTCCCTGACCTACGCGGCGCGAACGGGCAGAATCGCTTTGACCGGATGGCCCAAAGGGAAAGTGGAGCTGGACACGGCCACGATTACCCGAAACGAGCTGCAGATCAGAGGCTCCCGCACCAGCGTCGGAGAATTCCCGGAAGCGATCAGGCTGATCCACTCAGGGAAAGTCGACGTCCGCAAGGTTTTAAGCAAGGTCGTCCCGTTCGATGAAATTCCCCAGGCAGTCCGCGATCTTGACGAACATCCCGGAGAATTTATAAAGGTCGTCGGCGTCATGGATTGATTCACGGAGTTAATCCGGACAGATTAATTTCACTTCAAGCCTCTGAAAAAGGGTTCTGAATTTTTCGGAAGGCTGTTTGTTGGTGACAACCGCAGTGAAATCGCCGGCTTGAGCATAGGTCATTAGGGAAACCGCATCGAACTTACTGTCGTCAATCAGCAGAAATCTCATCGAGCTTTTCTTCATAGCCATCTTTTTGATGCCGCACTCCAGTTCCGATGAGTTTGTGACACCGGCTTCCAAGGAAATCCCTGCGGTTGCCATAAAAGCTTTTGAGATATTGTAGGTACTTAGAATATCCGCCGCCTCGGAGCCGACCAGCGAGAGAGTCTTTCGGTTCAGAACCCCTGGCAGTATGATCAGGTTGATGTTTTCATTCGGGATCGAGCGGATTGCAATGTCCAGGTTGTGAGTGATGATCGTAACATTTTTGCGGTCCGTCAGATAGTCCACGATGCGTGATGTTGTGGTGCCCGAATCAATAAAAACGATATCTCCGTTGCAGATCTGCTTGGAGGCCAGCCGGGCGATGCAGTCCTTTTCCTCCGGGTTCACGACGTGGCGCTCCGTAAACGAAATCAGGCTGCGTTTTTTGCTGGCGGATACCCCTCCATACACCTTTTTAATGGTACCGCGCCGCAGGACTTCATCTATATCTCTACGAATTGTGCTTTTTGATACATTAAAATGTTCGCAAAGTTCCTCAATGGAGACCACGGTTTTCCCCATGACATACGCTTCTACGGCTTCTATTCTGGATGCTTTCATGTTCAATCTCCCTTAACTGAATCTTGTTGACTTCATTATAAAGGGAACGCTGACAATATACAATACTTTATCAAAATCAAATCAAATATTAATCAAGACCATTTTAAAAGCATTCTAATCTCCTTCCAAGCGTATCATTTTCTGTAATTCCATTGAGAATTTTGGCAAGAACCGAGGAGGTATTTTGTTTGGCTATTGTAAATATGAGGACCCTGCTGACCGACGCGAAACGCGGCCGTTATGGACTCGGCTGCTTTAACGTGGCAAATTTGGAAATGATTCTGGGAACCGTTCGGGCCGCCGAGGCGCTCCATTCCCCAATGATGATGCAGATTGCGGAATCACGGCTCGTCCATTCTCCTCTCGAGGTGATCGGTCCGCCGATGGTGGAGGCCGCGCACAAGGCGGAAGTGCCTGTGGCCGTCCACTTTGACCATGGCAAGACGGAAAGCGTCATACATAGAGCTCTTGACTACGGTTTTACTTCCGTGATGTTTGACGGCTCCAGCCTGCCGTTTGAAGAAAATGTTAAGAAAACACTGCAGGTTAAAAAACTGGCCGAACAATACGGCGCCGCGGTCGAAGCGGAAATCGGCAGCGTAGGGGGAAGCGAAGGCGGGACCGGATCCTCCGGCATCGTGTACAGTGACCCGGAGACGGCCAAACGCTTCTACGAGGAGACCGGCGTGGACGCTTTGGCAATCGCCATCGGGAACGCGCATGGTTTTTATGTTGGAAAGCCAAATCTGAGGTTCGATATTCTGGAGAGGATCCATAACGCGACTCCCGTCCCGCTTGTCCTTCACGGCGGATCGGGGCTGACCGATGAAGATTACCGTGCCTGCATCAGCAAGGGAATGGTCAAGCTCAACATCGCGACCGCAACGTTTCAGAAGGTCTATGAAGCCGTGAAACACGGCATACTAAGCGAAGAAATCGCCAGTTATTACGACCTGCATGAAAGTGAAATTCAGGGTGCTTACGAAAACGTGAAAAGACACATCGAGGTATTCGGAAGCGGGGGAAAGGCTCCAATCGCTTAACCGGCCAAAATGCGTGCACATAAAAATCTTATCAACCACAAAACGAGGAGGATTCTGATGTCATACATTAATTTTGACGCCGACAGGCCGCTGGATCTGATCGCACTCGGCAGAATTGCCGTTGATTTCAACCCTGTTGACATGAACCGGCCGCTTTCGGAAAGCCTGACTTTTAAAAAATATCTGGGCGGATCCCCCGCAAATATTTCCGTCGGCCTGGCGCGTCTGAAAAAGAAAGTCGGTTTTCTGGGGCGAATCTCCGATGACCAGATGGGCGATTTTGTAGAAGGAATTTTTAAGAACGAAGGCATTGATACTTCCCATGTGGTCCGCTGCACCAACGGGGAAAAAATAGGCCTTACTTTTACGGAAATCCTCAGCCCGATGCAAAGCAGCCTTCTCATGTACCGGGATCATGTGGCGGACCTGCAGCTCAATGTCGATGATATTGATGAGGGCTATATTGCTTCCGCCAAGGCGCTTCTGATTTCAGGAACCTCACTTTGCGAAAGCCCTTCCAGGGAGGCTGCCTTGAAAGCGGTTGGGCTGGCAAAGAAAACAAATACAAAAATTATATTCGATATCGATTATAGGCCTTATAACTGGAAAAACAAGGATGAAATCGCCATTTATTATTCGTGCGTGGCGGAAAAAAGCGATATCGTCATCGGTTCCCAGGAGGAATTCGAGCTGACGGAAAAGATCATGGGCGTTTGTGAAAACGATGAGGCCCGGGCAGAGTGCTGGCTCGGCTTCAATAATAAGATTGTGATTATCAAGCACGGCAAACAGGGTTCGACTGCTTACACCATTGACGGGCAAAGCTATTCCGTAAAGCCCTTTCCCGTGCAGGCCATGAAAGGATTCGGCGGCGGGGACGGATATGCCTCCTCGTTCCTGTTCGGTCTTTTTAACGGCTGGGAAATGATTGACTGCCTTGAGTTTGGCAGCGCGTCCGCGTCCATGCTTGTGTCCAAGCACAGCTGCGCGGCGTCCATGCCCACGGAGGAAGAAGTGCGCCGGTTCATTACCGACGAGAAAAAACAATATGGGGAGATGGTGGTCAGGGACTGACAGAGCAGCGGCAATTCAATTCTCACAATTTTACACCCCGAGGCGATAAAGAAAAGGAGGCGCCTCCCGGGCGAGAGGTGCACTCCATGAAGCAGACAGAAGAAATGATATGGAATTCAGAAACGGTTCCTCACGAAAGCGGGGAACCGTTTTTATGGTCATACAGTAGCTTTTCAAGTTCATCGAATAAAATGCTGTTTGGGAAACAGCGCTTTGACGAACCAACGGCTCTCTTCCGGCCAAAGGTCCTTTTCACGCCCTTGAATCCGGCAGGCATCAGCGGTCGAAGTCTTTTCAGATTGCCGTTATGAATGGCTTCCTGTGAGAAGTTCACGGTTGATCGGATTCAGCGGCGGAAGTCCCTGCAAAACGCGGACGACTTCCTCGGCGACTTTTCTCTGCAGCGTTTGAATGGCTTCCTCCGTATACCACGCGGAATGCGCGGTGGCAATTACATTGGGCAGGTTTAGCAGCTCGCTGTCTGCCGGCAGAGGTTCCTTTTCGTACACGTCCAGCGCAGCCCCCGCAATTTGCTTCCGCTTCAGCGCGTCGATCAGGTCGCTCTCGCAGATGATGCCGCCGCGCGCGGTGTTGATCAGACATGCCGTGGGTTTCATTTTCTCTATAGCGGCCGCGTCGACGCAGTGTCGGGTTTGGGCTGTCAGCGGGCAGTGGCACGAAATATAGTCGCTTTCTTTCAGCAGCGTGTCGAAATCGACCTGCTCCGCACCGGCGCCATGGACGGCTTCCTCCTTCTGATAGGGGTCATAGGCCAGCACACGCATGCCGAATGCCTGTGCTTTGTTGCAGACCTGCTGCGGGATGCGGCCGAAGCCGATCAGGCCTAAGGTGCAGAGACTGAGGCGGTTGGCAGGTACAGCCCCGGAATACCCCCACACGCCGTCTTTTAATCCCTGCGTCATCTGCGGCAGCTTTCTTGCAAGGGCAAGCAAAAACGCCATCGTGTGGTTTGAAACTTCTTCCACTCCGTAGTCCGGCACGTTCGCGACAAAAATCTTTTTTTTCGTTGCCGCCCGGACGTCGATGTTGTCCACGCCGATGCCGTATTTGATGATCAGTTTGCAGTGCTCCAGATGACGGATCACGTTTTCCGTCGCGTTGCAGTACTGAACGACCACCGCGTCGGCGTCGTGGGTCGCGTCGATCACTTCATCTTCCGTCCTGCAATGGCAGTCGACCAGTTCGGCGCCGGTTTCCGTAATGAGCTTTCTTTCCGTCTCCACATTTTCATATTGATAATCGGTAATGACCGCTTTCATTTTCCTCATCCTTCATAGTAAATTGCATTTCTGCGCCACAATGTGGCAGCCCATGGCGGAAAGCGGCAAATCCCCTTCCGGCCGGAATGATTGCACCTGAGCGAAATACCCGTCTTTATTCAGGATGTCGGCCATCGCCGTTTCTAGCACGCCGCTGCCGGCGACAATGACGTCCGTTTCATGACTGACTTTCAGAGCGTCCGAATTTTTTACGGCAGTTATGTCGCTCTGCAGCGCCACTCCCAGAATGTAGTTTGCGACTTTCTGCTTGTCGGACAGGACGAATTGGTTCAAAATGCGCCCGGAGAAACAGGCCCTTCCGATTCCGGATTTCTGTGCGGTGGCAAAGCCGAGCAAAACCATGCCGCGGTCGTATTGGCCGGGCCGTACAAATTCGCGCCCGACCGCATCCGCAATGATCGTATGCCGTGTGATCGCGTCCAGGATTTCACCGTTGATGCTGGTCAGGCATCCGGTTATTTTTCCATCGGAGTTAATGGAGACGAATTTTGTGTGAGAGCCGGGGAGAACCAGCAGGTAGTCCTTCTGCGCGGGAAAGCGGCTGAGAACCGCAATGCTCTCCACTTCCTCGCCGCGCATGATATCCATGGCCTCAAAATTCCGGAGATCGATCGGCCCGGCGGAGTTTTTCACTCCCGGGATAAAGTAGATCGGCAGAGGGCATACGTCGTCGAGAAGGACCGCCTTGGTTTTCTCCGCCAGGTCCTGAAGGCCCACGGGGACAACCAGATGAGGAATTTCCAGCAAACCTACGTTGGAGGTGATCATTCCGCTGGCGATCACGCGTTCGATGTCGTCGTAGGTCAGACCGTTCTCTCTCAGAAGATTTTCCAGGCAGTCCTTGACCGCGGCCTTGATCTTCAGATTGTTGCCGTCGATCGCCGTGTCCCGAACGCCGGCCTCCACCTTTTTGCTTCCGACCGTCTGATATTCACTGGTAAACAGAACAACGCGGGTGTTGGTCGTGCCCGTATCGATTGTAAAAAAATATTTCATCATTTTCCCCCTATTTGTCACCACTCGGCGATGGTTCCGTCATAGTTCCGCCAAACCGGATTTTTCCATGCGGAGCTGTTCCGGGAAGCCTCCTTCACCGCCTCTTCGTTGACGGAGATACCGAGTCCCGGTCCGTCCGGAAGTTTCAGAAAGCCTTTCTGGTACTGATAGACCGTCGGATCATTCAGATAATCCAGCAGATCGCTGCCCTGATTGTAATGAATGCCGAGGCTTTGCTCCTGGATAAACACATTTGGCGTGCAGGCGTCCAGCTGAACGCACGCGCCGAGCGCGATGGGGCCGAGCGGGCAGTGGGGAGCTACGGCGACATCGTACGCTTCCGCCATCGAAGCGATTTTTTTACATTCGCTGATTCCTCCCGCGTGGGACAAATCGGGCTGAATGATGTCGGCGTATCCGTCCTGCAGCAGGGATTTAAACTCCCAGCGGCTGAACATCCGTTCTCCCGTCGCGATCGGCGTGGCGGTGACGCGCGCGATTTCCCTGAGCGCTTCGTTGTTCTGCGGAAGGACGGGTTCCTCCAGAAACATCAGATGAAACTGGTCTATTTCTTTTGCCAGGGCTTTTGCCATGCTTTTGTGAACACGCCCGTGAAAATCGACGGCGATGTCAAGCTTCATCCCCAGAGCGTCGCGGATGCTCGCCACGCGGTCGCAGACCGCCTGTATTTTTGCAAAGCTGTCTATGTAATGCATCTCTTCGGTGCCGTTCATTTTCACGGCGGTATACCCTTGACCGTAAGCCTGCAAGGCTGCTTCCCTGACGTCGGACGGGCGGTCTCCGCCGATCCACCGGTACACTTTCAGCGACTGCCGGCATATGCCGCCGAGCAGTTCGTAAACAGGGACGCCGAGCGCCTTTCCCTTGATGTCCCACAGGGCCTGGTCGATCCCGGAGATCGCGCTCATCACCTCCGGGCCGCCCCGGTAAAAGCAGGCGCGGTACATGGTCTGCCAGAGGTCTTCAATTGCGAACGGGTTCTTTCCGGCCAGCATCGGGCGGTATTCCTCTACGGCGGCCCGGACGGTATCGGCGCGGCCTTCCACAATCGGCTCTCCCCAGCCGGCAATCCCTTCGTCCGTGCCTATTTTCAGAAAAAGCCAGCGCGGCGGCACGCGGTAAAGGGTCAGATCCGTGATTTTCATATTTCCCCGCCCGCTTCATCCGGAACCAGCTGCGAGGTATATCGCTTTGCCAGGGCAGTCAGCTCCTGATATTTTCTTTCCTGAATGAGCAGAGGCTTTACGATGGCGGAACCGATCCCCACACATTCCATGTGGGGAAGACTGAGAAATCGGGTCAAATTGTTTTCGTTGATTCCGCCCATCCCCAGAAGCGGGATATGGTCTAACGGCGAAGTGACTGCCCTGACGTATTCCGTGCCCAAAACGCCGCAGGGGAACAGTTTGACCAGCGCGGCGCCGGCTTTCCAGGCCGCGGCGATCTCGCTGGGAGTGAACGCGCCGGGGACGGCGGGCAGGCCGAGCTTCCCGCATTCCGAAAGCACCTCCGGATCCACGTTCGGCGCGAGAATGTATTCCGCGCCGGCTTCCGCGGCGGCCCGTACCTGCGAACGCGTCATCACGGTCCCGGCACCGATTTTCATTTTGTTTCCCATCGCCGCGCGGATGCTCCGGATTCCGCGCACGGCGTCTTCTTCCGCCGTTTCGGAGCTCTGCCGGAATGTGACCTCCAGCATCCGGATCCCTCCGTCGAACAGTGCCGCGGCGGCCGCGGCCATCTGTTCTGCCGGAATCCCGCGCAGAGCCACCACGATTCGGAAACGGCGGACTTCTTCCAATAGATTCATTGCCCCGTCCTCCTTTTTCATCAATGTGCCACCCGTTTCAGAAGCACTGTTCAATCAATTCACGGAACAGTTCCCTGTTTACGGGGCGCGGGTTGGTTTTGATGTGCCCCATGGAAGTCTGAATATTGTCAAGCATCATTTCCATGTCGAATTTGCCGCGGCTCACGTAGGGAGTCAGGCTGACAGGCGCGCCGATATCGCGGCGGATACGGTCCAGGACGTCGATCCCGGCGAGCGCGAGCTCCTCGTCGGTTTTGCCGGAGGGGTTAACACCCAGAACCTTCGCGACGTCGCAGTAACCCTGCGTGCAGTATTTGAGATTCAGCTTCATCGACGGGATCAGAAAAATCGTGCAGGAATCCCCGTGCGGGATATGGTACACGGCACCGAGCGGCTGGCCGACGATATGGGCGAGCGTCGTGCCCGCGGAAATCGCGCAGCCCGCAAAATAGCTGCCCAGCAGCATGTTGGCGCGGGCCTCCAGATTTCCGGGCTCGCGGTAGGCGGTCCTGATGTTATCGGCCAAGAGCTTCAGCGCCTTGAGCGAATACATGCGGGAAATGACGTTGGCATTATTGGAAACGTAGGACTCGACCGCGTGCGTGATCGCGTCCATGCCGGTGGCGGCCGTCACGCGGCCCGGCAGCCCGACTGTTGTCTCCGGGTCCAGAATCGCGACCTCCGCGATCATGGAATTGTGGTAAAGCGCCTTTTTAAAGCCTTTTTTCGCGTTGTAGATGACACTGACTTTTGTCGCCTCCGCACCGGTCCCGGCCGTTGTGGGAACTGCGACGAACAGCAGCGGAATCTGCGTGACCGCTTTGCCGTTCAGTTGGTAGTCCTCCGTGCAGCCGCCGTTTGTCGCCAGCATCGAAATGGTTTTGGAGGTGTCGATCACGCTTCCGCCGCCGATTGCCACCACTGCGTCACAACCGGATCCTTTACAGAGGGAAGCACCCTGGTCGACTACGTCCAGATCGGGTTCGGAAACGATCTTGTCGTAAAGTACAAATTCAAAGCCGGCCTTGCCGAGCAGTTCCGTCACCTTTTTGACACATGCGGCGTTCCGGTCAAAAACAGAAAGAAAAACCTTGGATTTCCGATACCAGCTCAGCACGTCTGGAAGTTCCTGCAATGCACCTTCGCCGACTAAAATCCTGCGATTCGTTACAAAATCAAGCATAAAATTTTCTCCTTTGATTACTTTGCTCTCCATAATCCCATTATCCCGTTCACTCCAAAGTCCCAGTGGAAACTTTTCCGATTCCGGCAAGCCCGGCGGAGATTTCTTCTCCGCCTCTTTTCATCCTCAGCTCCGCCGTTTCCCGCTGAATCGGATAAGCGCCCTCCGCCGTGCAGCCGGGAAAGCCCGTTTCAAAGGGCGGAAGGGCATACCCGTCCCCGGCCGCCCGGACAAGACCCCGGGCGGCGGACTGTATGTCAGCCTGTTCCGTCATTTTGATGACAGCTTTTCGATCTGCTTCCGAATCAGTTCGGCGCGTGCCCTCAGTTCCGTGTCGTCGAAATTGTCCGGATTGCCATTCATATCGAACATCCCGCCCCAGCAGAATTCCCCTTTCCTTTTGGGGACGACGTGGCAATGCAGATGGGGGACGCCGTCTCCGAAAATGCCGTAGTTGATCTTATCCGCATGGAACAGTTCGCAGACGGCCTGGGAAACGACGGCAACGTCGTCCGTAAAATCGTGCCGCTGTTCCGGCGTCAGCTGAAACAGCTCCGTCTTGTGGTCCTGATAGACGACTGCGCACCTGCCGGGAAAATTCTGGTTCCGGACCAGGTAAACGGTCGAAACCTTCAGGTTACAGACCGGCATCATCAGGTCGTTCAGCTTTTGGCCCCTTTCACAATAAAAACAATCCATAAGCAGCTCCTTTCAGAAATCATGTGTTTGCTTCGGCCGGTTTCTTGTTCTTTTCCTTTATTTGCTTGGTGATTGCACTGACCAGAGTAAAGACGGCAAGCAGAATCAGAATGAGAGAAATTGGTTTGGTGAAAAAGATGCCGTAGCCTCCCAGCGGGATCGCGCGGCGGAAGTTCGACTCCGCCATCTCGCCCAACAGCAGTCCCAGAATGATGGGGCCGAGCGGCACGTCCATTTTCCGGAACAGAAATCCGGCCAGTCCGCTGACAGCCATGATGAACAGATCGGTATAGGAAGAATTCATGGCGTACGCGCCGATCGCGCAGAGTATAATCACCGTGATCCAAATAATCTCGTTCGGGATGTTCAGCAGCGCGGTGCTGTATTTCGCGGTGACAAGACCGACGACCAGGATGACGACATAGGCCAGCATCATCAGCGCCATAAAGGTCAGAACGAACTGCCTGTTGTCGGTAAACAGGGTGGGGCCGGGGTTCATGCCGTACATCATCAGAGAGCCGAGCAGGACCGCGGTAATGGATTCACCGGGGACGCCGAGCGTCATCATGGTGACCAGAGCGCCGCCCATGCAGGCGTTGTTTGCAAGACACGAAGCGGCTACGCCCTCAATGGAACCGTGCCCGAACTCTTCCGGATGCTTCGAGATTTTTCTCGACTGATCCCAGCCGATGATGCCCGCGATGTCGCCGCCCGTCCCGGGAATGGCCCCGACAATCACGGAAATCACTGTCGTGATGATGACGGCACCGGGAATGCAGCGCTTAAACTCCTGCCAGGTGGGCACTACCCGCCCCATGGATTTCAGCTTCTCCACCTTTTCACGGTGCTCGCCGTTATAGATCTGCGACAGCACCTCGCCGAGGCCGAACAGGCCGATCATGACCGGAATAAAGGAAATGCCGTCCATCAGGTCGACGAGTCCCATGGTGAACCTTGGAGTGGCGAACATGGGGTCGGAGCCGATCGTGCCGATCAGCATGCCGAGCAGCCCCGTCATTACGCCCTTCAAAATCGACTGCTGTGAAACGCTGACCATCATGGTCAGGCCGAACAAGGCCAGCGCGAAGAATTCCGCCGGACCGAACTGAAGGGCAAAGTGCGCCAGCGGAAAGGCGACGAAAATCAAAATCAGAGTTCCAAGCCAGCCGCCGATGCAGGAGAAAATCGTATTCAGGCCCAGGGCTAACCCCGGCTTGCCCTGCTGCGTCATGGAGTAGCCGTCAAAAGTAGTCGCGATGGAGGCCGGCGTTCCCGGAGTATTGATCAAGACCGCGGAAATGCCGCCGGAAAAGATGCCGGAGTTAAACACGCCGATCAGCATGGCAAAGCCCTGGTCCGCGGGCAGCCAGAAGGTCAGAGGGGTAAGCAGCGCCACCCCCATTGTTGCGGAAAGTCCGGGCAAAACGCCTATGATGTACCCCGCGACGGTTCCGATGATCAGGTATAAAAGGACCATAGGCTGAAAGCAGGAGATAATCGCGTTAATCCAATCCATAGTCTCTGTCCTTTCGTCAGTTCAGGATGATTTTAAATACACTTGCAAACAGGTAGAACAGCCCGACAGAAAGAATCGTGGAATAAATTACTGCGAACTTTTTACCGATTTTCAGCAGCCAGCACATTCCGAGGAGGAAAATCTCGGTGATGATAATGAAATGAACATATTTCCACAGCATGACGTAAACGCCGAACATCAGCACCGTTCCCCAGAACTTTTTCAGGTTTTCCCGATCCGAATTGACGGCAAAATAATTTTTGGGATGTACGGCCGATATTACGATCAGGGCGGCCGCCATGCAGCCGATAATCACAGCGAGCATTCTGGGGAAAAATCCGGCGTCCATACGGCCGGCGACGGCGGCCGTTTCCAATTGCGTTCCCATGATGAAAAACCAGACGCAGATCCCGAGGATGAAGGTCCCGAACAGGATGTCTGCGCTAAAAACCTTTTTGAGCGATTTCATATGTTTGCCCCTTCCTGAAACGGAACGACCTTACTTAATCCCGAGTTTTGGAATCATCTCTTCATATGTCTTGAAGTTTCCATCAACGAATTCCGTGAATTCATCGGCACTGCGGTATTTTACGGTCAGCCCTCTCTCCTTGGCGAATTTTGTGTAAGGCTGAGCTTCCACGCCGGCCTTCACTGCGGTTTCCAGCGCTGATTTTATATCCGCCGGCAGTCCTTTGGGCGCGTAAAAGCCAACCCAGGTGGTGTATGTAACGTCAAAGCCTTGTTCCTTCGCGGTCGGGATGTCAGGATATGCCGTGCTGCGTTCATCGCCCAGAATTGCGAGAACCTTCAGATCTCCGGAGGTAACACCGGCGGACGCCGCCATGACGCCAATCACCGCCACATCCGCATGTCTGCCCATGACCGCTGTCAGCGCCGGGCCCGAGCCGTCATAGGGAGTGTAGGAAAACTGGATGCCCGCTTTTTGAGCAAAGACCTCGGAGCCGACATGCATGGTGGAGCCGGCGCCGGAAGTCGCATCGACAACCTTTCCGGGATTTGCTTTGCAGTATTCGACAAATTCTTTCAGTGTTTTGTAGGGTGCTTTTCCGGAAACAATAATTGCCGACGGCGTCTCGCAGGCCCCGCCCAGGAAATCCATGTCGGAAGGCTGAACGTCGGACAGCCCCAGTGCGTGTACCATGGAAATTTCAGCCGGGCAGATTCCGATGGTGTATCCGTCGGCCTTTTGGGTTCGTACATACTGGAAAGCCACGGCGCCGGACGCGCCGGTTTTGTTGGAGCAGACGACAGGAACGCCAAGTTTTTGTTCCATTGTCTGTGCAATCAGCCTTCCGGTCGAATCGGATTCGCCTCCGGCCGCCGCCTGAATGATCAGATTGATCTGCTTGGATGGGTAATTTCCTTTGGATGCCGGTGCGTTGGAAGAAGCATTGCCGGCCGAAGTTGAGGACCCTCCAGCGGAACTGCATGCAGAAAGCGCAACCATGCCGGCTGCCAAAAGAACGGTCAAAAATCTTTTCATAAACATCCTCCGAATCTGATAATAAAATTTAATTAAGAGCGAAATGCCCATAATTATTGAGATGTGGGTTGGGCCGGTCACGGCCCCGGTGTACTGCTGCGACAAAATAGAACCGGTTATAGTCCTGTTGAAAAACTGATTAAATTCCAGGATAAAAAAATAGACATATTTTATTGATCATTACAAACTATTTAGACAGGTTCTAGACCGGTATAATCATTATAGACATCTTGGCTTAAGTTTGTCAATTAGGACATTATTATGAAACTATACGAATAATTCTGTTGAAATTGAACATTTATCAATTCGGATGAGAAGATTTCCTTTCTGTTTGTTGCGAACCGGCCGGAAGATATAGTATACTATACATATTCTAAACATGTAGTACATTCAAAATAGAGAATGATAAAGAAAGGGATTTGTTCCGTATGGAAAAGGGCGAGCCAGTTTCAACCAGCCAGCCGTTATACCTGCAAATATACACCATTCTGAAAAAAAGGATTTTCGATGAAAATTATGGGGAAGGGGCATTCCTGCCATCAGAGCGGGAGTTAAGCGAAGAATTCCAGGTGGAGCGCGCTACGGTACGCCGCTCCCTGAAGTTGCTGTCCGACGAAAATCTGATTCGGAAGATCCCGGGGACCGGGAGCAAGATCCTTTTCCCTTCCCCAAACAGCTCTTTACCGAAAACGATAGATACAGACTGGATTTCCTTTGTGCTGCCGGGCAACAGCGTGACAAAAATCAGCGAACCGTTTATGGCTCTTCTCTTTAACGACTTGGAGACTGAATGCCGTAAACTGGGGTATTCTCTTTTTTACACCAATGCCACCAGTTACGAAAACCTTCCTGCGCTGATTCGCGAACATGGCGTTAAAACGGTGATTTGGGTGAGTGACGTTGAAAGAAGCATTCTGGACCTTGCTTACAAAAACAAGATCAATTCCATTGTTTTCGGAAATGAGTATAAACATTTTCCCTCGATTGCCGTCGACTATTTCGGAGGCAGCCAGATCGCACTCCGCCATCTCATTGAAAACGGACATCAAAAAATTGCTTTGATTAACGGAATTCCCAATTACTACACAGCCAGGATGAGGCTGGACGGCTACTATACCGCCATGTTAAGAAACAAACAGCCCATTGTCCAGGACTATGTCGTGAACGGCGACTGGGGATTTGAAAGCGGATATAGCTGCATGAGAAGGCTTTTGGCTTTGTCTGCGCCGCCCACCGCAGTGTTTGCCGCGAACGACATGATGGGTTTAGGTGCATTGAAAGCGGCGACCGACCTGGGCTTGTCTGTTCCCGAAGATGTTTCGATCATCGGTGGCGACAATATCAAGCAGTCCCAGTACTCTTCTCCCACTCTTACGACTGTGGGCCCAAGTATTCCTCAGCTTGCGGCCTTGCTTGCCCAGTATGCCGTAGCTTCCGAACAGAACTCACCTGCTGAAAAGGGAGTTCCTCCCTTTAAAATCATTGTTCCAGTGGTTCTCTATCAGCGCGCTTCCGTAAGGACACTTTCCGGTTCGGGCAATTCGTGAATCGGAGCGTAAGCTGGCTAAATTCTCGATACGGATGTCCCATCAATGCCCGATGTTCCCGCTCCGTCTCGCCTCAATACGGTTCGCCTGAGACGAGACCATATCCGGAATCAAATCCGTGGGCCGATTCCGATGTCCCGGGCCGGCTTTGTCCATCGGGTAATTTCTGCGACCGGTTTCCCGCGGATCTCCGGCCGGTACAGGCAGCCTGCGGAGGCGCACAAGCGCAGAACATGCATTCTAATATATCAATGGGAATTTTGGGGAATCCGAACCCTGCAACCCGGCCTTTTTCCAACAGAGGAAGAGCAGAGAAAAACGGTTGCCCGATCCAAGGCGGAGGTAAGTACCCCCGCTTTTCTTTATGCCGAAATAACCGATCGCGTTGTCGCCAGGATTTCAGTGAAGGGGGAAAGTTAGGAGCCGATGACTTGTGCCAACAAAAAACAGGAAGTATTACGAAGCCCTGTTTCGCTCGTATTCAGATTTAGTAACGCTTGGCCAATTTCAAAAGATGAATTCCATTTATTTTACCATTGTTGTTCTGCTTTTCCGGCTATACATCAAAGATAGAAATTACAAACAGCAAATTAATATTTTATCTATAACACATAATAATTTAAAAGTAAATGCAAGTATTATACCAATTTACAATTCCTATGTGACGGGTTATAATTTCTTTGTGAACATGAATTCAATAAGTCAACACCCACATGGAAACAAGAGCGAACGCTGTTTCAGCAATGTGTAATTTAGATTTTCTCGCAGATACGGACCTGATTTATGCGGCGAAGTCGTGAAGCTGAATCATTGTGATTACATAGAAATCGATTGGCGGGGGGCGTCGGGTATTGGAAGCTTTAGAAAATGAACTGTATATTGATATTCAGGAAAAGAGCCGCAAAAAAATTCTTGAGGTTTTTGAATTGGCCAGAGCGATCCAACTGCCGGTGGTCGATCGGAAAAAGGTAGTGGGCATTTTGGATAGTTCTACCCTCAATGCCAGTTTTTACTCCTTCTTTTATAAAGAAAGTGTTTCGTATAGCATAGACAGATTTGTTTACGATTATCGTCAATCGATCAAAATCGATATCTTGCCACGTGAGAGGGATAAGTTCTCCTCTCCTTAATCCTGCAAACATCATAATTATTGCGGACAAGCGAGCTCTGTGAGGGGTTTTAAGAATCCATTGTTGTTCCTCATTTGTTAAGGCTCTCCTGCGCCTTTGAGGAGCTCTGCGAGGGATTTCACGACCTTTAGCTGAATTTTTACATGATACATCGTTCTCGATAGCCATTTCAAAGATAGCAGAGGCAGTGTTTCGAATGTCCTTTAAGGTTTTTTTCGCCATTGGCTTTTTAGTTACTGGATTTTCTTGAGCTAAAGATGTAAGCATTGCATCAATACTACGAGGCTTTATTTCCAATATGCTATCATTCCCGAGAAACTCGTAAATGTGTTTAAGCTGACATCTGAGATTCATTGCTTGACGAATTGATACACGACCTTGCCTGTATAGATACAATTGTTCGCCCCAATAGCGAAATGTTACGGAATCATTTGCGTCATTCATTCAAAAACCTTCTCTAATAATGTGATGTATTCGCTCGCGAGCATTCAATAGTACTAATATAGCACATTGTCAAACAATTGCATACGGAAATTTCAAAGCTATCCTTTAGGGACGGCTTTTATTATGCCTCAAATAAAAAAGGAGCTGAAAAGCATGAAAAAACTTACCATGTCAAGAGCACGCCAACTGATTGAACGGGAGTTAGGAATTAAAGCAAAAGAGCTTACTACTCCGGAGAGCATGAACAGGAACCCGGAGTTTCCCTGGTATGAGTTGCACGCCGGCAGTCAAACAATCACGGTCAGCACTTCCGGTTACGGCTCTAACACAAAAGGCAGCGAATTAATCAATCTTTCCGTTACTCATGACAACAGCCTGTCTTATATTAGCGAATACTTTTACACTGACACGCTGGAGTACTGCGATGAATACACCCAAAAGAGAAAATATGAAGTCCTCTGCGAAAAAATGGGGATCTCCGACAATGACCCGAAATACAAACGTTTAGGTGCTGAAGCATCCGATGCCATATTTCGCCATTATCATCAGCCGAAGCAACATTCCCAGTATAAGCCTCTAGCTTTAACCGCCGGTACTCTGCTGCATATAAATAATAATGCAGCAATATATAACACATACTCCAAGTTTTTCGATTTCAATCCTCACTTTCAGGCATTTGCTTCTCAATTCGTATCTGGTGAATTACCTCCAAGAGGAACAACCTTCAAATATGTTGGTTACGGGAAACATGAAAAGACGTCTGATGCGATCTTTGTTCTTCAAGATATAAAAACAGGCCATGTGTATCTTTATAATGCGGCGGGCTGCGAAAAAGATATAATCATTCTCAATGACGCGGAAACGCATAGTAACAGCACTGATTTAAAGAGCCGATTAAAAGAGGCCAGCAGGGACACAGACGGAAAGTCTGATCATGGATACCGAAAACACCACTCTGATTTAATGTTGTAGGAGGGTCTACAATTATGGAAAAGGAAGAATTTCAGAAAGCGTTTGTTCTTGCCTGCCGTTTTCTTTCTGATACAATCGGCTGCCCCAAAATCTATACCGAAGAAGAGGATATTCAGGGCTGTACTTCCGATGGCGAGAATTGCGAGAAAGAAGATCAATGGGAATGCTGGCAACATTATTTTTTGGAGCGCGTATCCACAGAGGAGGTTTGCCGGATCTGCGGCTGCACTCAGGACAATGCCTGTCCTGGTGGCTGCTGGTGGATCAAAGAGGACCTGTGCAGCTCCTGTTATGAAAAATTGAAATCACAATCAGCTTCTTGATTTATTTGTCATGGAAGATTATAATGAAATGCACACGGGAGGTATGGACATGGGAAACGAAGAAATGCTCGCTGCGATTAAGAAAATGTTTGTTGAAGAGCGCGCGATTACAGATACCAAGCTGGAGGCTATGCAGAAAGCTACGGATTCCAAGCTGGAGTCCATGCAAGCAGATACGGACAGCAAGTTTGAGGCTATGCAGAAAGCCACAGACGCGAAGATCGAGGCCGCTCAGAAAGAAACCATCCAGCAAATTAAGGCCCTCTTGGAAAACGGAGTCGAAAAGCAGATCCAGCTTTTGGCGGAAGGTCATGCGCAGATCCTTGCCCGGCTGCCCGATGCAGAAGAGCAGGGAGAAATCAAAGCCCGCGTCACTACGCTGGAACATGTCGTTTCCGATCATACACGGCAGATTAACGAACTACGTCAGGCCCAATAAGGCTTAAATACATACACCATCAGGGCAGTCGGATATCCCGGCTGCTTTTTTGATGCCATTGACAAACTTTTCCAAAAGAGTTATTTTATGAATGGAGGGAATCTTATGAAAAATTTATCGCCTAAAGTAAAAAGGGCTGTTATGTTCGTAGGCATTGGCCTGGTATGTGTCGGTTGCCTGTCTTTGGTCATGATTCACGCCAATGCCGGGGAAGAGACAGAATCAGCGTCCAGTGAATCCAGCGCGGAAATCATCCTCGGAACGCCGAATCCGGTTTCCATTCCAGAGATCAGTTCGGAAGCCGGAACCGGTTCCGCTTTTGCGCCGTCTTCCGGTGCTCAGGCCAGCGCGCCGCTGACGACCGTCTCAAAGCCGACGTCCACGCCGTCGAAACCGGCGCCGCCCGCAAGCTCGGCTCTAACCGATAAAAGCAAAAAGCCGACCTACTCCAGCAAGCCGACCGCTTCAAAAAGCACCACCACAAAGCAAAAATCAGCTGCTGGATATAGCGACCCTGTGTTCGGGAACCAGGTTGGAACCGGAGGGCAAGCAATCAGCGTACCTGATTACGGCGGCGATATTCACAAGCAGGTCGGAACTATGGATTAATTTTCAGAAGGTAATTGAATATTTTCGGAACACAGTTTGTTGAAAAACAGGCTGTGTTTTTTATGTTTAGGGGGACAGATATGAAACGGTTAATCGCTATGATTCTTTTTGTTTTCACCGTTGCGTTCAGCGTGAACATCATTGCTTATGCAGGCGACGGGGAAGGAAATATGAGTGGCGGGGGAGGCGGAATGGGAAGTGGTTCCGCTCAGAATATCTGGCACAATGGTGACGACGGCGTCAGAGTCACCGTTGTGCGGGCAAGCGATAACAAGCCGGTAACGACGCCGATTGATCTGACAAACAAAAACGAAAGCAATGTCGTTCGGTCATTCAAGAAGAAATGCAAACTACAATATAAAAACGGGGCATCCCTTGAGGGGAATCTGTCAACTTATACTTACATTAATCCAAGTCAATCGCTTCCGACGGTTATTACGGGGAACAGCAGCAATAACATAGCGGCAATCAAGGCCTACTTTTGCGCTGAATGGGCTGCAAAACAGATTGCTGGATGGACTGGCATTTCATACGACAAATTGACTGACGGGACCTACAAGCTCCTTTTGGAGCCTCTCGCTTACTTCACGTTCGAAGGTTTTAAAATGGCCATGACGGCAACTGAGGCGGCGAAATACGATCAAATGTTGAGCGGCGGGCTACGGTCAAAGATGGTGTCCCTTTCGCATCAAAATCTGCCGCTCTCCATGTTCCTGCAAACGGCGGATATGGGATATCCCGCCTATTCCGGTTCGACCAGCAAGCCTCAGTCTGATTCGACGATCATTAAGCAGCTCGGCCTGGGCATTGTCAAGTTCAAGGACGATGGTTCCGATCCGATTCCCCCCGCCAGTTCCACGGCAACCTATCGCACGGATACGGACGTGATCACTTCCGTCACGCTCAGCACGGATGACGAAATTGATCCCGATCATACTGCTAAGGTTACATTCCATATCAGCGGCGGCAGTTTCACCATGTCCAACGTTGTTATTCCTGAAGGGGAAAGTCAACTGGTGTGGTGCAAGTGGCATACGCCGTCCACGCCGCAGACGGTGAGCATTTCCGTGTCGGCCTCAAAAGGATCTCTCGATGTTGACAGCATCACGGCCAATATTGTATCGGTTGACGGCCATGAGCCGCCCGATCCGACAGCCAGCGACCGCAACGACACCTTCTCAACCCCGACCGTTCCTTCCCCTGCAGCGACTACATCCAACACATGGGGAGTGTGGTCCGGCTATTGGGTCCCCAATTGGGTATGGCATGAAGACTGGCATTGGGTTTCCGATTCCAGCTCACCGAACGGGGGCCACTGGAAGGACAAAGGGAAATGGGTCGATGAAGGCTCCTGGCATTACGATTTTACGTCCTATCACGCGAAGCTCTCGGCCAGCATGTCGCTGATGCCCAGCTCACATGATTGGAGCGCCAAAGGGAAAGAAATGAAATCCGGATACGGAGTGACCGTCAGCGTTACCAGCGTCAACGGTTCCAACGCGCCCCTGTCCCATGTCACCGCGCCGCAGACGGGCCTGGCTTACTTCCCGGAGTTCGACTATAAAACGTACTGGCGGCACCTGGACTGTACAATTTCCGGTACATCGGCATCATTGGAATTTGCAAAAAATAAATACTCGACCTATGAAGATCGAGTACAGTTTACACCGCTTTGGTTCCCTGACGGGACGTACACTGTTTACACCTTCCTGGAGGACGCATGGACTCCGGCCGGGATGCTTTCAGAGAATCTGACGGACTATGTAAAGATCAATGGAAACGTTTATCAGGATTGGCATATCGGGCCGAAGCTGGTGGAGTAAGAATATGGTGACAATGTTCAATCAGCAAGCGGTACTAAACCCTATACTGATAGCTTTTCTATTTGCACCAGCCTATAGTTTGTTTTCCTGTTTTTACAGACAAACATTTCAAATCATCTTTTTACTATTACAAATTTCTATTTGGGCGATCTATTGGATCACATTATATCTGGAATTCGGTTGGTTGTCTTGTGCAAGCCTTCTAATTGCAATCATTATAAAGTCAATTGCAATACGAATCATTCACAGGCTTAATTTGTCTGTAGGCGAACGATATATATTTATCTCAAGTAGTATGTTGATTGGATGGACAAGCGAGGCCCTGGCTGCTTCTTTGTCGGAAAAGGGCTGCGTCGATCTAGGATATATGGCGTCCCTGCTGGGCGGATCTGAGCGGATCGAATCCATCAAAACCGATTTGCAGGGAGTCATTTTCAAAGACCCGGAGGCCGGGACAGACCCGTTTTTCGGCTGGAAGCCTGCGGATGAATACTTGTCCGGCAATGTCCGGAAAAAACTCGATGCCGCACGGGAAGCCGCAAAACAGAATCCGGCCTACGCCGGAAACGTTGCAGCGCTGGAAAAAGTCCAGCCGAAGGAGCTGACCGCGACGGAGATCAGCGCCCGCCTCGGCGCGAACTGGATTAAGCCGGAATACATTGACCAATTCCTGTACGAGACCTTCGACACGCCGATTTCTTTACAGAATGAAAAAGGAATCCGGACGCAGTATTCCCCGGTTTCGGGCGTCTGGAACATCAGCGGAAAAGGCTTGGACAGCGCAAATAATGTTCAGGTCTACACCACATACGGAACAGGCCGGGCCAACGCTTATCGGATTCTGGAGGATACGCTAAATTCCAGGACGGTTCAAATTTATGACATCAAAACCGATTTGGACGGAAAAGAGCATCGTGTGCCCAATGTGGAGGAAACGGAGAATGCCCAGCAAAAACAGGAGGCGATCAAGGAAGCTTTCCAGAACTGGATCTGGAAAGATCAGGCTCGGCGGCAGGACCTCTGCCGGACCTATAATATCAGGTTCAACTCCAACAGACCGCGGGAGTACGACGGCAGCCATTTGACTTTCCCCGGCATGAATCCGGAAATCAAGCTGAAGCCCCACCAGCTCAACGCCGTCGCGCGGGGATTGTACGGAAAAAATGCGCTGTTGGCCCACTGTGTCGGTGCTGGAAAGACCTATGAAATGATCGCGATTGCGATGAAATCCAAGCAGATCGGCCTGTGTCAGAAAAGCATTCTCGACGTGCCGAACCACCTCACGGAACAGTGGGGCGGCGATTTCCTGCGGCTTTATCCCGGCGCGAAAATCCTTGTTTCGACCAAAGCGGATTTTGAGCCGGCAAACCGTAAAAAATTCTGCGCCCGGATTGCGACCGGTGATTATGACGCGGTCATCATCGGATTTTCTCAGTTTGAGAAAATCCCGGTATCCAGAGAGCGCCAGATCATGATGATTCAGACACAAATGAATGACATTGAGTTCGGCATCGAACAAGCGAAAGAGGACAACGGCGAAAATTTCACGATCAAACAGATGGAAAAGACCAAAAAATCACTGGAGGCCCGTTTGGAACGGCTGAACGACGACAGCCGGAAGGATGATGTTGTCACATTCGAGGAACTCGGCGTCGACCGGCTGTTTGTGGATGAGGCGGACAACTACAAAAACCTGTTTCTCTACACAAAAATGCGGAATGTGGCCGGCGTCGGCCAGACGGAAGCTCAGAAGTCCAGCGACATGTTTATGAAGTGCCAGTATATGGACGAGCTGACGGACGGGCGCGGCATCACGTTCGCCACCGGGACGCCTGTTTCCAACAGTATGACGGAATTGTATACGATGATGCGCTATCTGCAATACAGAATGCTTCAGGAAACAAGTCTACTGTTCTTTGACAGTTGGGCGTCTACTTTCGGGGAAGTCGTCACAACAAACGAGCTGGCCCCGGAAGGCACCTCATTCCACAGCAAAACGCGGTTCGCGCGGTTTTTCAATTTGCCGGAGCTGCTTAGTCTCTGGAAGGAAGCCGCGGACATTCAAACCGCCGACATGCTTAAGCTTCCCGTGCCGGAAGTGGAATACGTCAACGTAGTCACACAGCCATCGGAATTCCAACGGGAGGCGGTACAAGACTTTGGCGAAAGGGCTGAAGCCGTCCGAAACCGGGAAGTTGACCCTTGGGTGGACAACATGCTCAAAATTACGAGCGACGGGAGAAAGCTGGCGCTGGACCAACGGCTGATGAATCCCCTGCTGCCCGATGATCCGGACAGCAAGGTCAATACGTGTGTAAATAACATCCTGTCTGTTTGGCGCGAGTCCGCTCCGGTGAAAGGAACGCAGCTGGTATTCTGCGATCTCTCCACTCCAAAAGGGACACAGGAAATTCAAATGGAGGTGGTCGACGGCATCGCACAAATGCTACCAAATCAATTTGACGATCTCGCGTTTACCGACGTTTACAACGACATCCACGCAAAACTGATCCGGCAGGGCGTTCCGAAACCGGAAATCGAATTTATCCACAACGCCAAGACGGAAATCCAAAAGATGGAATTATTTACAAAAGTGCGGAGTGGTCAGGTCCGCGTTCTGCTCGGCTCGACCGCAAAAATGGGGGCCGGGACAAACGTACAGGACTGGCTTATTGCGGAACATCATTTAGACTGTCCCTGGAAGCCGCGCGACATTGAGCAGCGCGAGGGACGCATCCTGCGGCAGGGAAACAACAACCCAAAGGTAAAGATTTTCAGGTACATTACTAAAAACACATTTGATTCATATAACTGGCAGATCATCCAGAATAAGCAGAACTTCATCAGCCAAATCATGACCAGCAAGTCACCGGCGCGCAGCTGCGAGGATATTGACGATACCGTCCTCACTTACGCCGAGGTTAAGGCCCTCGCTACCGGCGACCCCCGCATCAAGGAAAAAATGGATCTCGACATTCAGGTAACAAAACTTAAAATGCAGAAGTCCGGATTTCTGTCCCAGCATTATGCGCTGGAGGACAGGTTGACAACCTTTTATCCGGAGGCAATCCAGGAAAAAACGACGCTGATCTCCGCGCTGGAGGCCGACCGGAAATTCCTTCAG
This sequence comes from Caproiciproducens sp. NJN-50, assembly GCF_004103755.1. Taxonomy (NCBI): domain Bacteria; kingdom Bacillati; phylum Bacillota; class Clostridia; order Eubacteriales; family Acutalibacteraceae; genus Caproiciproducens; species Caproiciproducens sp. NJN-50. The sequence continues at coordinate 1,000,782 of NZ_CP035283.1, forward strand.
GAGCATCCGTTACCGGATGCGGAGCATTTTTCCATCACCGTCCGGGGAATGGGCTATACCGATAAAAAGGAGGCCGGAACGGCGCTGATCAAGGAGTGCGGAAAGCTCAGCTGCAAAAACGACAAAGCCGAAATTGGCGAATACTGCGGATATTCTATACAGATCCGGTATGATTGGCTGAACAATAAATTCCATGCCATTCTCAAGCGTCAAGCGAATCATATGGCGGAGTTGAGTCAGGATCCAATTGGTACGAAAGAGCGCGGAAACGTCTCGGACGGATCGGTGTGGAAAAGATGGCCATGCTGCATAAGATCGGCTCCGGAACCCGGACGCTGGATAAGCTGCAACGTCTATCGCTGCTCCGTGAAATCTATCGTCCGGACGATACCTCTGAAATCAGCTATGAAAAAATGGCTGAAAGCGGAATTTGCGATAAAGATCTGATTGCGCCGTTCTCAATGGATACCAGCCATGACGATTATATTAAGCTGGGCGACTATTATACACAAACGCTGTTCCTGACCGACCTGCCCGAAGAAATGTCCGATACGCTGATCAAAGAGATCACGACCATAGATAAGAGACTGCTGCTGACAATCAACATCGCTCCGCAGAATCCGCGGGAAGCCATAAAGAATGTGATTGCCCGCCTGAAAAGCCTGGATCGTGAGGAAGAGGACAGCCTGGAGCGTCAGGTCAAGCAGGGGATTCAGCATCCCAAAGCTCCCCGCGAGCTGAAACAAACCATTGAAAAGACAGATCAGTTTCAAAAGGATCTTCAGGCGCGGGATGAAAAAATGTTTCTGTTCAATGGCCTGATTTTAGTCAGCGCAAAATCTCTGGAGGAAATGGATGCCATTGTCGACGCCATCGACGACAAGGTTTCAAAAGCCGGCTGCACGATCAGGCCGTTTACGTTTGCCCAGGAGGAAGGGTTGAATTCCGTAGTCCCGCTTGGAAGAAACGACACCTTTGTGAAACGGATCAACACAACGACCGGGCTGGCAGCTTTTATCCCATTCAACGTAGTGGAAATCGTTCAGCGCGGAGGACTGTGCTACGGTCGGAATAAACTTTCCCACAACGTCATTTTCATGGACCGGAAAAGCCATATCAATGCCCATGGTTTCTATTTCGGCGCTTCCGGATCCGGCAAAACGATGGGCGCGGAGCTTGAGATCTGGGAATGTTTTTTCCGGACCCACGACGATATGATTATCATCGACCCGGAGGGCGGCTTTACTAAATTGGTCGAACTTCTCGGCGGTCAGGTCATTGAGGTGTCGAACGCAGCGAAAACCCGGTTTAATCCTTTCGATATCAATGAGTACTATGGAGGCGACGAAGAACCCAATCCGATCCCGTTCAAATCCGATTTCATTATTTCCCTGATCGAGGTCATCATGAATTACCGGGAAGGAATTGACCCGACCGCCCGTTCCGTGATCGACCACTGCGTTCGCGAAGCGTATCGGGAATATGTGAAAAAACCCTGTGAGAAAAACATCCCGACATTCCGCGATTTTTACAACATTCTCAGAAATCGTCCGGAACAGGTTGCAAGATACCTCGCAAGCGGACTCGAAATCTATGTGGAAGGGAGCCTTAACATTTTTGCTGGGAAATCCAACGTCGATATCAGGAACCGCTTGATCTGTTTCAACACTAAAAATCTAGGCAAACAGCTCCAGGTCATGGGGATGTCCATTATTCAGGATTTTTGCTGGAACCTGATCTCGAAAAATCAGGCGTTGCACAAGTACACATGGCTCTGGAACGACGAGGTTCACCTTTCCCTGCGGAATGAACAAACCGCAGAGTGGCTCACAAACAGCTGGAAGCGCGGCAGAAAATACGGACTGATCGCGACGGGCATGACACAGGAGATTCGCGATGCCGCCCGCAGTTCAGGCGGACAGGCCATGATTGCAAACTCCGAATTCATCATGCTTTTCCGGCAGAAGAAAACGGAGATCGATTCCATTTCTCAGCTGATGGGACTTTCCGAGCAACAGATCAGCGACCTTCAGCTCTGTGATTCCGGCGTTGGACTGTTCAAGGCGGGAAACAGCATCGTGGAGTTTGACAACCGGTTCGATGAAAAACTAAAACTGTTTGATTATATCAGGTCGGACCTGAAAGGAAAGAATAAAGATCCGGGTGATGCTGTTGCTGGATAAGGAAGTAATTCAGTTTACCCGGAACGGCGTGGTAAAAAGGAATCTTGCGACCGGACAGTCGCGTCTGGTTGCTCCCAACGAACGCGCCAAGGAACGGCATCTTTCCCTTCATCGGGAGGGAAGATACCGGCCTCTTCCTGAAAAGCTGAATCTGCATGAGGAAACCGACAGGGCCGCGGCCGTACCAAGGAACGTAAATGACGGCCGTCCGCCCGGTAAAACCGAGAGAAAAGAAAATCGGCCGTTAAAGGTAAGGAGTATCCGGAAGGCCAGTCCCACTGAGCAAAATTCTGATTGGACCGACCAGGAATTCGTTTTTCAGCCATCCGAGGTTAACCATTCCGGCCACCGCCCTAATCGCTCGCGCCCTCGTTTTGCATACGGCCGTGAAGACGCCCGTTCCGGTTCCGGTTCTTCTTCCTATTCATGGGAACGGAGAAACATCAGCTGCGAGGCTGGGCGTTTTTCGAAAGGACCTGTCAAATTCAGAGCCAAAAAGCAGTTGTTTCATTTTCCCGGAAGCCGTCTGGCGAACGGGGATGCGCGAAAAGATGATAATCCTGCCGCCCAGCCGGTGAAAGCTGGATTCTGGCTTATCTGGCATCGTGAAGGAATGAAGAAAAAAGTGCTCTCTTTTGCCCGGGACCGTCTTTTAAAAAAGCTCGACGAGGAAGATGATAACCTGGGAACTCAGGCGGTCAGAGGCAGCGTCAAGACCACCTGGCGAGTCCGGTCCGGTATCGAAAACGCGAAAAAAGTCAAAACGATTCTAAGTAAGCCAGCAGTTTCCAGAAGCCTTTTATTAATCATCGGTATTTTTATCGGAATGCTTTTTCTCTCCATACTGATTGGAGGAATTGCCGAAAGTCTGATGGGCAGCACGACGGAGCATCCGGAGCTGACAGCCTATGTCCGGCAACTCGACGATCAATTCACCGAGCAGATTGAAAACCTGCGGAAAAACTATGAAAACAAAAATGATTATGACGTCACCATTCAGGGCAGCGACGAGATCAACACAGACCCGAACGCTTTAGCTATTCTCACGACCGGCAACTGGACAGACATTGAGCTGACTGAGGAAAACAAGAAAAAGCTGAAGGACTGTTATGATGTTCTCAATACATACAAAGAAACAAAAACCGATGAAAAGGTCAAGAGAAGATCCGACACAGGCGAGGAATCCACTGATATCAAACATCATATCACGATCACCATCATTACCTCTTCCGCAAAGGATAAGATAGATGATTTCGGATTTACGGATGCTCAGAGGAAAGACGTTTTGGATCAGCTGGAGCTTCTGGAGCAGATTAGTGGACTCGGAATTAACGATCTTGTCAATCCGGGCGCTGACGGCGAACCGGGTCAGGCGTTCGATGATCCCCAGGTTCAGGCACTATTTACGGAGGCCAATCAGTATCTTGGTTACCCTTACGTTTGGGGAGGTTCCACTCCGGCCACTTCCTTTGACTGCTCCGGCTTCGTCTGCTGGGTATTCACACATTCTCGTGTACACAGCCTTTCCCGGACAACGGCGCAGGGCCTCTTTGACGAATGCACGCCTGTATCCTCTTTGGAGGCAAAGCCGGGGGACTTGGTCTTCTTCACGAAAACTTACCCAACCTCAAGTACGGTTACCCATGTCGGGATTTATGCCGGAAACAATCGGATGATCCACTGCGGCGATCCGATCCAGTACACAACACTGGACAAATCGTATTGGCAGGAGCATTTCTATTCTTTCGGAAGACTATCGGGTTAAAGATTCCGCTATGGTTATGAAGGGCGGTCAATAAAATCAAACGATCGGAGGGAAGGTGTTTTACCTTCCTTTTTGTTTGGAGGAATTTCATGAGTGAACGAACGGAAACATTGAAGCGGTCTTTAAAACGGGATGAACAAAAGGTCATAAAATTGCAGGAGGGAATAAAATTCAAAAAGGAAAAGCTCCGCGATCTGGAAAATACGGAGATCCTGAGCAGCCTCAATTCACTATCCGCGCGGGGGTTTCCAATCAGCGAAATTATCGACGCAATCGGAGACCGGGATACCGACGCCCTGACGCGTCTGATGGCAGAAAACGAATTATCGGAGAAAGAAAGCGGAACGGGTTCCGCTTCTCAAATAATAAAGGAGGCCACAAGAAATGAATAATCTATTGGACATGCTGGCAGAAGCCGGCTATGAGGTCAACAGTATCGGAAACGATGTACTGCCCTGCACGTTAAGAATGGGAGATGAGCCGATTGGATTCCTTTTGGAAGATCTTTCGATCAGGCTTCTTCCGGAGCAGGAAAAAGAACGGGAAAGACTTCAGCCGGTCATCGAATTTGCGGCGGAGAACCAGGGCCTTGAGCAAGACCAGGGAGAATACAAGCTATCCCAATACCGGAACGTCATTCTGACTGCGTCGTTCGACTATGACAGTTGCCGGCCCGTGTATAACATCTATTCGGAAGGTCAGGACAAGGAATGGACCTTATTAAGCTCTTCTGAAGTAAAATCCGAGGCCACACAGGATTTTGCCGCGCGTTCCGGCCTGGTTTCCAATGAAATCCCCGTTTTGACATTCCAATTGACCCACATGCATCAGTTTATGAAAGCAGTCCAGGAAAAAGGCTATCAGTTCCGCGAGAATCGGAGGGAAGCCCACCGCAGTTACGATATTACGGACCGGAACGGCAATGTGGTGGGTTATATCGGGAAGGACAAAAAAGTTTCAATCGTCTCGGATGACAAGCGGATAAAGCGATCTCTGTCCGGCGCCTATTTTGACACGAATCCAGACAACAGAAATTTATTGCCCGGCTTTTTCGAAAAATTAAAGGAGGGGCTAAAGGGAATTGGAATGGCCTTGAAAGTGGTTTTTACGCCAAAGGGACGCCACTATGCCATTCATAACCGGCGTGACCAGGAAATTGCAACAGTCAACGAAAAGCACAGGGTTTTTTACAACAAGTACGCATCCGCGGAGGAGAGGGCCAGGATTGATGAGATGGTGGAAGAATTGAACTCGGCGCTCGGATTCAATGAGCAGCCGGATTTAAAACAACAAAAAGAACCCATTTCAGAGGCGAAAACGTCTGAGGTCCCCAAGCATTCCTTTACCGAGGAAGAAGTCAGTCATGTTGCCGACGAGGTTCTGAATGATCCGGCGATGGCCGAAATGTTTTTTCAAAAGGTCCTGTCAAATCCTGATTTTGCCGCAAGGATGAATGAAAGAATGACGGAAACCTCCAGAGCTTCAAGGCCGGACAAAGAACCTCCCGCCGCAGAGCAGAAAAAGTCTCCGACCCAAGAAGCGAAAAATCCGGAAAAGGAGAAATCCGTTACGCCAAGGGCAAAATTGAAGAAATATCATTTTGACAAGGATTATAGTCGCCTGCAGACCCTGTCCGGGTTTAACCAGGAAAGATACGATAGCTTAAAAGAAATCATGCTCTTTCGGTATGGCACCATCGATCCGAAAGAATTCCAAGCTATGATGGAAGAGGGCAGATATGACAATGACAGGCCAAGCACGCTGCATGAAAGATTGGATTTCTCCCAGCGCGCCGCAGAGTTCAGCAACAGCCGCGCAGCCGGATCGCGGGAAAAAGCGCAGGAAAAGGAGAGAGCGTAATGTTTCAAAAACTGATCGCCTATCTGAGCGGGCTGGGCTATACGGTGGAGGAGCAGGGAAAGCTGGAGAAGTACCTTGTGGTGTTCCGGAGCGGACGTCCCCTCGGATTAATCTTGTCAGATCTTTCCGTTCGGATGATAGCTGATGCCGAAGGGAAAGAGAACATCGCGGAAATGATCCGGTTTATGAAAAAGAATCAGAGTCTTCCGAACGTCGGCGGCAGCGAATTTCAGATCGCCTGTTATCGCGGAAATCAGCTCACGACTTTTTTTGATCCCAAAACGATGCTGATAAAGTACACGACCTATATTCTCGATCCCAAAACCGGAGAAACAGCCAGCACCATCTATGAATCCCCTGAGACGGCGGCGTTTCGGTTCGTGACGCAAACCGGCTTTGTGGATGTGAAAAGGCTGCTGCCTCAGCGCGAAGGGTGGACCGACCGGATGAGAACCAGGCTGATCCGGTATCTGGTGTCGAAATCAAACAGACCGGCGGAACAGTGATGAGCTGCTCCGCCTCCGCCTTTTTCTACACTGTGGAGGAAAACTATGGATAGAATTCACCCGGATATACCCGCCTTGAAGAACTGTGTTCTTGCTTTCTGCATCAACGCAAAAAAGCAAACCGAGAATGTTCTTATCGGAGAATTACAGGAAATCAGACAAGCAGCCAAAGGTTTAGATCCCGCTTCAACAATCATTGATATAGAAAGACCAATAGGTTCTTTTGTAATTGATTGTTGTCATCAAATAGCTCCTGTTACAATGAATCAATTAAATGATCTGTATAAATCTGATAATCTCTGTTTTAAATTTTTTGCACTGAGAATCTGGCAAGAGTATATGTCTTACCAAGGAAGTGAAAAGCATCCCTGTATTAAGAATCAAGACACAGCTTCAGCGCCGTTTTTAAATGGTTTCATTCAGAATTTGACTCTATTAGTTCATTTGTCGTTGGAAAGTATCATCCAAAAAGGACAAAGTGTGTTGAGCGATTCCCCGTTAGATTATTTCGATAATACGCTTCTGAATGGAAGTGCAAAGCTTTTCTATAACAATAAAAATGGTGTTCAAGAATACATTGTTGCAGATGCTGATTTAATGCCGGTTGTGCTTTATTCTCTAAGGTATCTATACGGCAACCATCAATATTTTCAACGCTGCAAGATTTGTAACAGGCTGTTTTTGGCTCATACCGCCAACATACCAACTTTATGCAGCGATGAATGCAGACGTACGCAACGCCGATTAAATAAAAGAAAGTATGACAGCATCAAAAAAGACATTTGGTATGAGAAAGATTATAAAAACAGCTATATGTATTGGTACAACAAGCTGGGAAAGCTCAAGAAAACAGGCGCAGTGAATTATCAGTCTTTTGAAAAAGCGTTTCACATATTTTGCATGGATGCCAGGGCAAAAAAAAGAGCCGTTAAAAATGGCGGCCTTTCTGCCTTGAGTTTTAATGACTGGATGATCACTCAGAAAACCAAGGCAGATCAATTAGTTTCTCAAATATTAGAAGAACAATCCCGCAGTATCGGATCAAAATCAAATAGACCGGCGGAACAGTGATGAGCTGCTCCGCCTTTTTTATGGAAAAGGGGGAATGCGAAAATGTCCGTCAGCCGAAAAACAGGTGAGATCTATTATACGAAGGAAGAACAGCAATCCGCGCTGCAAAACAATAACGCGCTCCGATACGCTCTCTCAAGGCATTATAAACTTATCAAGAGTAGCAGAAATACATACACCATGAAAGAGCATGATAGCATGGTTTTTACTTTGGACGGCAGGTGGTACTGGAATTCTCAGGGAATTACGGACGCGAGCGGCCATGCTCCCCACGCTCTGGATTTTATCCAGAACTATGAAGGCAAAAGCTACAGAGAGGCCGTCTGCATTCTGGCAGGAACCATCGACCTCCCGGCCCTGGCCGGGCCAGTACAAAACATAAAGCTCCCGCCTCCGGAGGAAAAGCAGGAATTCATCCTTCCGGAGCGCGCCGGCAATTTCCGGAACCTGTTTGCCTACCTGGTCAAAGAACGCGGGATCGATTCGGCACTTGTCAAAGCCATGGTTGAGCGTCACCAGGTCTACCAGGGTATTACATACAACAAGCTGAAGATCGTCGGCTACAGCAGGGACAGGACGGCGCGATATAACTTCAAAGAGAAATTCGAGGATGAATTCGCAAAGATGCCCCGGATCAGGGAAAGTATCAATACCGGCGCGGACGGAGCGCCGTACCACACGGAAAAATGTCTGGATCCGGAAACCGTGCTGAAGCTGCTGGGGACCGGTCAGATTCGGATGTATCAAAACCTTGTTATGGTCGGCTACGACGAAAAAAGGACTGCCCGGTATGCTTCCATGCGGTCGATGAATTCTTCCGGAAAACCCGTGAAAGTGGACGTTGCCGGTTCCAACAAAAGTTATCCCTTTACTCTGGAAGGATCTTCCGGCAGCGATACCGTCTGCGTCTTTGAAAGCCCGATTGAAGCCATGAGTTACCAAACGCTGTGCAAAATCACCGATAGTAATCGAATTTCCTGCCAGATGATCTCCCTTGGCGGTGCCGCGGCCATCCAGGCTCTTGACCGGTATCTCCGGGAGCATCCGAAGATTCGCAGTATCGTGTCCGGACTGAACAACGACAGCAATGCATTCGGGCATGACATCAACGCCGGTCGAAACGGCACGGAGAAAATCATCGAAAAGTACGGTCCTACTTACGCCGTCACTGCGCACACGCCGTTTCTCAACGACTGGAACGACGTTTTGAAGAACTACCGGAAGGAGTTGGAAGGAGAGCCGCCTGAACAGGTTCGGCCGGTCCGCAGCCGCCAGAGCGGCCCGAAAGCAAAACAGATGGGAATGGCAATATGACAGATCTGCAGGCGGCCGGGAGAGACCGCAGCCGCCTGCAGCAATTTTGGAAATCAAAAAAGAAAGGACGTGATCAGAATGGCAAACAAAAAGGGATTTCCCACAACTTTGGACAGCCTGACTTACATCGACTCGGCGGAAGGAATGGCCAGGAGGGTCCTTTCAGACCTCCAGAAAAGCGGCCTGTCCAAAGAAGAACTGGCCGCAGCCTATCAGGTCGGCCTGGAAAGGGGAGGATTTCAGTACCCAAATCTGATCCGTCTGGGGAGCCTATTACAGGAAATCAAGAGTCTTTCGGTATCTGTGAAAGCAAAGTAACCAAACAGAATATTGAATTTGCGGCGCAGGAAAGAGGAAGTTCCCTGTGCCGTTTTTTATAGATTAAGGGAGGAAAACAAGATGGAGCCGTTCTATCTGTGCAGCACCGAGCTTTTTGGCCTGTCCAACTCCACGGCCGTCGTATATAGTTTCCTTTGCAGGGTCAACAATGTTTCTTCTGGCAAAAGTTACTATAAACGTTCCAACATTGCCAAGGCCTGCCATGTCAGCGTTTCCACGGTTGTTCGTGCGCTCCGGACTCTATGTTCCAAAGGCTTGCTGGAAATCAAACGGAATTTCGATCACGGCCGCCAGATCCCCAATGACTACATTATAATCGATAATCCGCAAATGAAATTCTCCCAGGACAAGCCATCGACACAGAAGCCAAAGGATATGAGAACTGATGCAAAAGACTTGAATAACGTTTCGGACCGCCCGCACCTTTTCCCGTGCCGTCTGGATCTCGGCCAGTATCATTTGACCGCAAGGGAAGTCAAAGTCTATTCCTATCTGTCGCTGCGCGCCGGAGAGGACGGGTCGTGTATGCCCTCAAAAAAGGAAATAGCCGCCGACTGCGGGATCAGCATGTCCACTGTCGGCCGCGCGATCAAGGCCCTGAAGGAAAGCGGCCTGATTGAGATCTTGCCGCAGACCCGCCTTGATGTGTTTGGAAACAACGGAACCAGCGTGAATCAGTACGTGCTGAAAAAGCCGGAGCAAGGGAAGCCTTCAGGAATCGGCTCAGATGCAGCCGAGAGCGAAAATCAACAACCCCGTGTTGCGACGGAAGCGCCTGAGAAGCCAGCAGAGGCAGCTAGCGAAGCCTTGCAAGAAGAAATGCCATTTATCCATAAGAGAAAACTGCCTGTACCACACAACCCGATTTTCAGTTCCTTTCGTCTGCCCCCGTTCCAAATTCGCTTTTTTGACTGCCTTGATGACACCCTCCCCCATATCAGCCGCGACACCCCAAGAACTAGGTCCAGAAAGAAGGCTACGGTTAACTTTAGGGAATTAAGACCTTTTACCAGGATAACTCAGTGGTATGATAGAGCAGTCTCAAAACTTGCAGGATGGCTGATTCGACCTGCAAAACTGGAATAGAAAATTCGCGAACGCGCTTGAAAGAATAGAAGACCGGACTTATTTCCTCAAGTTAAAACAGTCCGGAAACTACACGAATGGAGTAACTAAATGGAACACAGCAATACAATCATCGGCCTGCCCGTCCTGATTTCCGCACGATACCGAATTGTGCTGGACCAGGGACTTTGCAGAAAACGCGGCATCCCGGAGAACGGGCCGGTTCTGACGAAGATTGAAAAGGAATCCATTTTTATTTATCCTGATGTTTCGGAAATCCCCGAAACGGAGCGGAAATACGTTACGATCGGCCGGTTTAATTTACCGGCGCTTTGGGCGAAACAGAACCGGGCGAGGATTGGGCGGTATGCGTTCCTGACAGTCACCGAATCCGGTCTTCAAGTGCGGATGCTGCCATCAACGCCGCGGCAGTGCCTGCAAAACCGCGTTTACGGAGTCCCAATCCGGATTTACGCAGGAAATTTTATTTATATTCCAAAGGCGTTCTGGTTTCATTATGGCATTCAGCCGGATGGCGGGAACGTTGTTCGGGAGGAAGCCGACGAACTGCTGCTTTTCCGGAAATTCCGGTCGGAGCTGTTCCCGGATATTTTATCCCGACAAATTCACATGGGAAAGATTCATGTCAGGGCGAAATGGATGAGGAAAAGCAATCTTGCCGTTGGGGATGCCCTCTGGCTTTACGGAACTTCCGAAGGTCCTGTCGCATCCGCTCGGCCTGCTTACGAGAATTTGGGAGACCCGTTGACATAAAATTGGGCATGGAGTCCGCTCCTTTTCCTGTCCAACTTACCGTTCCTTCGAGTCTTCCCTGTCCCGACTTCCCTGCTGCCGGTTAGCGTCCATCGCTTTCTGTTCAGCCGTCCGTAATCTTTCCGTCAAGGTTTTGGCATGCTCTGTTTGATTTTGTAGTTCATCCAACATCAGCTTCTCAATTCTGATGACATTCGGCTGCGTCGGCGTAAATTTTATGCCTAAGCGGAGCAGCCTGATCACTTTCTTTGCCGTTTTCTCCAGCGACTCAATAAGTTTCGGGTCAGCGATGCGTACCGGCTGATTCCCGCGTATGTACGGTTCTACAATATACGCTTTTGTTGTGGGGAACATGTCCTGAAAGAGAAGAACGGTTTTTTTATCCTGAATTTTTACAATCCTGATCGTGTCCGTTGGCTTATGCTGGGATTGTTTATATTCGATAATTTTCTCAAACTTCTCCACTTTTGAACTGCACGGAACGAGCCAGAAAAGATCAATCTCCGTATCATGAAAAGCAAAATAGTGAGGACGTTTGGTCTTTTCGTAATTTATCTTGAGAAAAGGATCGTTGACCTTCCTGAAAAAATCATCCGACACAAAATAGAGATGTCCGGTTTCAATCAGCATAAACTCCCTCCTCAAGAAATCAAGCCTCCTGCGTAGCGGCAGGAGGCTCAAAACTTTTTCACGGCGTATTTATTCTCCGCGTTGCCGGGAGCGGACCACGTTTTCACGGCATATTTATTCTCCGCGTTGCCGGAAGCGGACTACTTATTCAGGCAGTTTTCTGCCTTTCAATAGTATTATACTCTTGGCGCTCGATTATGTCAATAAAAACGGAACCAGTTCCGCTTCTTTCCAAAATTCAGTTTTTCACGCCGGTTTCTTCATTAGCTCCGGCGGCACATGGTTCAGCATCTCCATTGCGCCCTGCATGTCCTCGAGCCAGCGACTTTTCCCGTTCGCGTCCAGCACCACCGGCATACGGTCGTGGACGTCCTGCATAGAGAAATTGGCGGCAGTGGTCAGAATCACAAACCGGCGCTCTCCCTGAAATTCATTGTACAACCCAGCCATATATAGGACATCGGTACCGGGTAGGTTGAACCGGTATTTGACTTTGTTGGCGTCGTGCGACCATTCAAAAAAGCCGGTCGATGGAATTACACATCTTCGGGCGGAAAGACAGTTACGGAACATGGGACGCTCTTGTACCGTTTCCACTCGTGCGTTGATGATGACGCCCTTGTTGTAATTATGCGGAAAGCCCCAGGCAACGGCTTCCGGCGTAACGCGGTTCTGTTTTTGGATTAGAATCGGTGCCTTGTCCGTCGGGAAGATCTCTCCGGTCTTGAAGGTTTCGTTTTTTCTTTGGACTTCCTCAATGATTTCCTGGATTTCCTTTAAATCCCAATCTGCAAATAACACATATCTTCCGCACATATTTCTCACCCCACGTTTTGTTTGGCTTCGACGAACCATCGGTCCTCTTCGCGCCAAAGGTATTTTTTATGTCCCTGAATCCGGCAGGTGTAGCGCATTCCCGCGCCTCCGGCCTTGAGCGACGCGGCGGGCCGCGCATCCAGCACACGATCAATTTCATACATTTCCCCGTCTGCCCACCAGATCGCGAGGGGAACCAGCCTTCCGTCCTCATAGAAACGGGCGATCACATCGACATATCGTTTACAGGACATCCCGATTCCCTCCCGTCAAAAGTATCCGACCGGATGAATCGTGTGATCCTTTTTCGGATCGAATCCGGAGAGTTGCCGGTCCGTCAGCAAAACGGCCGGCTGTATCGCATAGGTCCCAAATCGATTTTTTAGCCAGTCTACGGTCTGATCCAGCCGTTCCCGGCGCTCTCTTTCCTTCTCGTCGCAATACAGGTTCGCCTGGGAAGGAACCGCATCCGGAACAAGGTCCGTGATGCTGATTCCGATGCTCCGGATCGGTTTATACCATCGATAATGCCGCCGAAACAGGTCCAGCCCCGCAACTGCAATCTCCGATGTAATGTTAGTATAACTGCCAAGCGTATGCTGCCGAGTAAAGCCAAAGAGCTGGTTATCTCGGACACCGATACATATTGTCCGTCCCTTGAATCCCTGCTCTCTCAGCCTTCTGGCGATACTGTCGGCCAGAACATACAGAATAATCTTGACATCCTCGTTGTTTGCCAGATCGCGCGGTGCCGTCGTGCTGTTGCCGATGGATTTGATAGTCGGCTGGTTGTCGTACTGCGCCACAGGTGACTGATCCAATCCGTTTGCAAAGGTGTACAACACTTCGCCCCATTTGCCGAACCAGCCGCGCAAAGCGCGCTCCGGCGTCCCGGCCAGGTCCCCGATGGTATGAATCCCGTACCGCTCCAGCTTCCGCTTTGTTGCGCTTCCGACGTACAGTAAATCGGAGGCGGGAAGAGGCCAGGCGATTTTCTTGTAGTCGCTCCTGCCGATCCGGGTAACGGCATCCGGTTTTTTGTAGTCGCTGCCGAGCTTTGCAAAAATCTTGTTAAATGAGACTCCAATCGAAACGGTGATCCCTAATTCATATTTGATACGTCCGCTGATCTCCCGCGCGATTTCCATTCCATCTCGCCCATTGGCGTCGCCTGTGACGTCTAACCAGCACTCATCTAAACCAAAAGGCTCGACCAAATCAGTATAATCAAGATAGATCCGCCGGGTAAGTCGGGAAAAGCGCTCGTACTTGGGGAAGTCGGGCGGCACAATGACGAGATCCGGGCACTTCTGCCGCGCTTGCCAGAGAGCTTCCCCGGTCTGAATATGATATCGCTTTGCAATCTGATTTTTCGCTAAAATGATCCCGTGCCGCTGTTCCACATCGCCGCCGACCGCAACCGGCTTGTCGCGAATTTCCAGCCGGTACAGGCATTCCACGCTCGCGTAAAAACTATTGCAATCGCTATGCAGGATTACCCGATCCATTTCATCACCACCGAACTCATGTTCTATCCTATGCAATGATATCACCGAACATGCGTTCTTTTCAATGGTAATTTGTGGCGCGTGAATAAGCCCCTTATTCTTTGGTGGGTTCCTGTTGTCTTCTCTTTACCCTCTCATCTTCCAAGAATCATATTGACGCCAAACCTCATACACGGTTACCCCGTTATTCTTAGCATAATCCCTCCAAATTTTGGTTTGTGTTGAATATCCTGCTCCGAACGGGTCCTGAATTTGCCGCAGTTGCTTATCCAACCTCTTGAGGCCGTCGGCTACCATATCCTCTCCCTCCTGAAATGTAATGTAAATACAATAATTATATTACAGAATCCGGCATGAGTACATGACAATTATCCATAATAAGCGGATCGAACATTATTTGGAACCAGAGCATATTATTTTATTGTGCTCAATCAAATCTCCTGATTATATAAAAGCTACAAGATAGGACCCTCTGAATAAATCGGCCCTGCCATCCTCCGGCGGGGCCTTGCTATATCAATCCGCTTTCCCAACGTCTTGCTTCCTCTTATATCTTCCGCGATCTCCCTGTTATAATTTATAGCCTTTTTCGATACTGAACTGCTTCAGAGCAATCCGGGTGTCCATGTCTTCAATGCGTTTTGTTTCCATACAAGCACCTCTGCGGATATTATACCACGCGAGTTTACAGGATAATAGGAACGCGATATAATAGTGGCCGTGTACGCAATTTGGAGGGAGTTTATGAAAACAATTGATTGGCATAGGCAGGGATATATCCCCATACTGATTGATTTTCAAAATGGTAACACTTTCATTGGGAGCGTGTCTGAAAAAGGCAAAAAAGAATTCCGCTACAGGCTCTCCCCGGCTGAAGAAAAAATCCGTGCCGAAGTCTGGTACGGGCCCTATTGCTATGAGAAAAGCGAAACGCTCGATCAGTCCGAATTTAGCATGGATATGGAAGGGCGAGAAAAAATGGTCGACTGGCTGAAAAGCAAGTATGAAAGTATGATAGAATAAAAATAAGGGCATCCGGAATATTAACCGGATGCCTTCGCCATGCTTGTTCAGTTGTCAAAATCAAGCTGCTTTCGTGATAATTTAACACCAACTTTGATGTAAAATTTTATTTCGCACCTGTGGAGGCCGCTGCGGGTACGTCCGTGCTGACAATTTCACCGGTTGGCATCAACGCCGCATTGCCGTTGGTCGTGACATCGGAACTGGTTCCGCTTTTCATAATATTGCCAATTATCAAATATAGTGATAAAATTGTCACAATATGCATAATAGCGAAAAGGGAGAGCTAATTATGGATTATTATGAAATCTTAGGAATTGATGAACACGCAACACAAGAACAAATAAAGGCGTCATATAGAACATTAGCAAAAAAATATCATCCAGATGTTAATGATGCACCTAATGCTGCGGCTTTTTTTAGATTGATTCAAGAAGCATATGAGACGTTAAGCAATCCGGCTCAGAGAAAAGAATATGATGAAAGCAACTTCAATACTACAAATGCTGAATATTCAGACAGTGAGGAAGATGATGACTATATAGATGAAAATTATAACGAGGATTCAGAAAATTCATATGGTGAGTCTTATTCTGAGAAACTAAAACATATTGAAGAGATGATTCATGAAGGTGGAAAAAATGTAGCAGCATACCAAACGTATGTCAAGCTAAGATTTATGCAGCATAATCTCTTTGTTAGATTGTTATTAATTTTAGTGCGAATAATTTTAGCACCGCTCATTCCAATATTGAAAATCATATTGCTAATTCTAAAATTAATGACTCAAATTTCACGCATTCTATCATGGATTATTATAATAGGGAGCGCTATTTGCATAGGCTATATTATTATTCATGATAAATTTGCTTACAAAGGAGAAGCAGTATTCTGCGCTGGTGTTTTCGTGACCGGCGTGATTGCATTTTGGCTACCCAATATTTTAGATTGGTTATCCGACAACTTTGAAGATAGAATTGATCAATTTGAAGAATTTATCTTTCAGCTCCGCATTATATTTTTTAAAAAGGTTCCCGAAATTAATGCGTAAAATGAACTTGCTTTTTTCCGAAATTTGGTATATACTTTTTGTATGTGGATAAAGAAAATAGCATCCACAGAGGACTAACCATCTTCTAAATGATTAGTCCCCATCCGCCATAAGGGTACACCAGACCCATATGACTTGTGAATGCCGATTGTACGTGGTTCATTTTACCGCGTTTTTCGGATAGATGTCAAGTCTGTACCCTTATTGGCAACTGAGGGGTGCAGACTTTCTTTTTTCTGCAACAATTCTCCCACAGGAATAAGTCCTGTGTATTCCTTATCCAACCATTTTTGGCTCCTCCGAAATTTCTGAAAAGCTTCACCGTTGGGAAACAGGGAATCCAATCAGACTTCAGGGTAAAACCGAATTAATGTTTAAGCATGGCGGTAAGGAATTGGGGTACTTTGAAAATATTTCTACCAATCGTTCTGACCGATTGGGGAAATTACAAAAACGTTTCTTGCTGGGGGCGGACACATCAGAAACCGTGAAGCCGACACAGGCGCTCTTGCGACCAACTGCATGTCGCGCGACGATCCCGGCAAGTGATAATGATACTTCTGCCTTGAACGCATCACCGCATTGGGCAGGCCCCGACGAATGAAGGGCTGGGACTGATTATCCCAATGAAGCTTTGTAATATATTTTTTATGATAGCCCCCGTTGCGATCAAACCTTCGGGGGATTTATCATAAAATCAAATGCTCACATGCTGAACACTTGATTTTATGATAACCGGGGAAGAAAATCTTCCCCGAATTATCCTTGGAGCGGGAAACGGGATTCGAACCCGCGACATTCAGCTTGGGAAGCTGACGCTCTACCACTGAACTACTCCCGCATGCGTTTAATTTTAACATATTCAGCTTCTATTTTCAAGTGCTTTTTTGATTCAGCATATCCAAAAACAATTTTTCCTCGGCCGATGCTGCGCTTCCAACCGATACTAGCACGTAACGGCCTTTATGAGAAATCAAAACATTTTTTAAAGCATTGTATTGGGTCGGATTCAGGTTTCTGAACCCAGTAGCCTTTGCGTTGATGTGAGCGTTAATGGACTGCTCCAGCTGATCGTATTTTGAAGCGTCGGTTAGCAGGAAACAGGCGAGCTCAGATGCGCTTTCAGTGGATTTGCTCATATAAAGGGAGCTTGCTTCCACAATTCCCTCCGGAATATCATAGTGCTTTGAAACCTGCCCTGCTTCCACTTTAACAAGATCCTTCGGTTCCAGGTTTTCCATGATATGCTGGGTAATCTCATCCGGCGAGTAACGCGCATAATTTTCTCGGATATGATGAATCACCAGAAAGGCGCCGATCAGTACGGCGATGGTGCAGATCAAGGTTATAATGGTAAATATCACCCATTTCTTTCCGATCTGCTCCGTCTGGTTCATTCAAGATATCTCCTTCCTTGTATTGTAATAAATACCACTGTATTTTACATTATTTTCTGAATCAAATAATTGCAATTAGGAAATTATGGGGCCGGATGAGACACATGTGGAAAGAATTTCAGAAACAAGTGCCAGTTGGTTACTTATGATTTACATAAACCCTGCCTGCGTTTTCAATAGAGGATTCGACCGGAGGCGATTCAACACTTTCCACACGGTTTTCAACCAAAACAGGTCTGTGCGGATGCCGAAACCGGCGCTTTTCAACAGAGGACGAAAATGTGTTGAAATGACCCGGTTGAAATTCAAAGCGGAGAGCTTGTTGACATAATCTGAAATTATGCGCTTTTCCCCATATTCGGACTGCTGAAAGGAATGTGCCGATCTCAAAACGATTGTCGCGGTCTGCCGCTTTCCGCCATGGGCTGCCGCCTGTGGCCCAACAGCTTTGAGGAAAATTTACAGTATAAATCAAAAACTCCCTGCGGCGGAATCGATGGACTTCCGGCATGGAGTTTTGAAATACATAATGATTCAGGGTGCACCGACGGGAAAGCATTGAAGAAAACAACGGCAAAACGCCCGCGCCCTTATGCGGCCCGGTTCAGCTTTTCATAAAGGAAATGATAGGACGGATTCAGCATGGAAGAGATGGAGCCATAGGGGATCGTGAATTCCTGGATTCCGGCGGCGTAAGGGAAATATTGATATTGCTGAAAATAGAATGCGATTCCCGCGTCGGAAAGGTAAAAATCGGGATTGCTTCCCAGTGTCTTAAACGGACTGTTTGCTATTTCGACAAGAGCCCCGGATTTTTCTCTTTCGTCGATCCCCGATCGGATTTTGGCATCAAACTCCTGTTGGTAGCCGCTCCCGTTTTTCATCAGGCTTCCCAGCGAAAGCTGTTTTCCCGTATTTAGGTCGAATGTATACGCGGTCTGAATGGTTCCGCCGTGCGCTCCGCCCTCGTATTGGTAATTGCTCAGGACGATGCTGAACAGGCCGTTCTGATTGTATTTTACCTCGTAATCGAAATAAGCGGCGCACTGCAGCGACCCGTCGTCTTCCAGACCGGAAGCCTTGCGGAGGCTGGCCGTCTGCTGCATTTCCTGCGCGTTCTGACGGCCTTGGGAAAGCGCGGCGTCGGCCGCCTGTTTCAGGGCGGTGTTGATGGCGTTCAGGCTCTGCCCGCTCCACGGGCCGGACAGGACCGGGTATTGGATCGTCGCGCTCAGCAGGCCATCGGACAGGTCGCTCCGTCTGGTCTGAACCGAAAGAATGTTTTGAATGATCCGCAGGACCGTCACGGTCTTGGCGGTTTCGTCGGTCTGCACATCCAGCCCAAGCAATTGGGACAGCAGGTCCGCGCGCATATAAAGCGTGCCGCTTAGGCGGAGACAGCCACCGCCCAACAGATCCTCCTGCGAGAGGCCTGCAACGCCGATGGTGTGTCCGTTCTGAACGACCTGATTGTCGGCCGGGTCGATTTGGATCACGTCAGATGGTCCCGTCAGACGAATGTCGCTGTCGCTGCCCGCGTTGGAAACCTGATAGCTCAGCGCCCGGCAGACCGGTTCCAGCTCCAGATAGAGAACTCCGTCGTTGACATAGGCGCCGGACGATACCGTGGACTGGCCTATTTTCAGATTCATTGTTCCGTTTGCTGCGGCGAAGCAGTTTGCCGGCGGCAAGACAAGCATTACGGCGGTCAAGGCCGCAAGCAATTTTCGCATCATATCCTGTCCTCCTAACATTTTGTAGCACATAACCTTATTCTATCAGCGGAACAAAGGCTGCGCAAGGGGAAGAGGGAAAAAGATCCATTCTGTTACCTTTTTGCGCGGGGCACCGCATGGATCGCGCCGCCAAGCGCGTCCTCGGCCGCTTCGGTTACGGCTTCCGAGAAGGTGGGGTGGGGGCGGATGACGGAAACAAGCTCCCGCGCCGTCAGGCGCTGATCGATCGCCTGCGTGAGTCCGGCGATCAAATCCGTTGCACGCCCGCACATCAGCTGCGCGCCGAGCAGCATGCCGGACTGCTTTTCAAACACCAGCTTGACGAAGCCGCGCTCCTCCCGCTCGATCAGAGATTTTCCAAGCGCGGCGGTCAGCGCCTTGCCGACGGTCACTTCCAGCCCCTGCTGCTTCGCCTCGTCCGCCGTCAGTCCGGCGCAGGCGATTTCCGGGCTGGTGTAGACGCAGGCGGGAACCGCGCGCGAACGGACTGGCTCCTCGCCCTGCGCCATGAATTCCACCGCCTCGATCCCCTGGGCGGAGGCCGCGTGAGCCAGCTGGATTCCCCCGGCGACGTCCCCGACGGCGAAGACGCCGGGCAGGCTGGTCTCATGGTGCCCGTTGGTCGCAAGGAATCCTTTTTCCATTTTGATATCGAGACCTTCGGCAAACAGTCCCGTAATGTTTGGCTTTCGTCCGACTGAAATCAGGATACAGTCGGCTTCCACGGAACGCTCCGTCCCTTTTTCCGTAAAAGTGCAGGAAAGCGGCGCTCCTTCCGTGATTTTTTCCACGAGGGAAGAAGTATGAATTTGAACCCCGCGCTTTTTCAGAATCATGGAAAGGCTTTGCGAGATTTCGCGGTCCATGGTCGGCAGGATTCGCTGCATGGCCTCGATGACCGTCACTTCGCAGCCGAGATCGGAAAAAGCGGTGGCGAATTCGGCGCCGATGACCCCGCCCCCGACGATGACGAGACGGCGGGGGAAGGCATTCAGTTCGAGCAGCCCGTCGCTGGTCACGACGCCGGGCAGGTCCGCGCCGGGGATCGGGGGAACGGCTGGGACGCAGCCGACTGCCAGCAAAATCCGTGCGGTGTGAATTTCCTGCGATCCGGATTCATCTGTCACGGCGATGACGCCGGCTTTTTGCAGCGTCCCTTTGCCTCGGTAAAGGTCGACGGCGTTTGCGTGCAGAAGCTGTTCGATTCCGCCGCGCAATTCGGCGACCACCGCGTTTTTTCGCTGCATGACGGCGCTGAAATCGAAGGAGAGACCGTCTGCGGAAAGGCCGATTTCCCCAAACCGTTTCGCTTCGCGGTACAGACCGGAAGAGTGAAGGATGCTTTTGGTTGGAATACAGCCCCGGTTCAGACAGGTTCCGCCCACTTCCCTGTTTTCGATCAGTGCGGTCGAAAGCCCGAGCTGCGAGGCGCGGATTGCGGCTTCATAACCGGCGGGACCGCCGCCGATGACCGCCAGGTCATATGCTTTCTCCATGTCTTTCTCCTCTTTCAGGATAAAACCCGCAGGTTTTTACGTGCCTGCGGGCCGTTTTAAAATTGTTGTTCATAAAGCAGCCGCTCAATATCTTGCGCATATTGCTGCCGTTCTTCGCTGTCTGCGGCAAATTCCGCCTGAAGACGTTTTGCCGCTACTTCAGAGGAAAACGGGCATCCGGTCAGGCAGGGGGCGACTCGGCGGATGAATTCCTCGTCCATCGCGTCGGAATCGACCTGTGAGGCGGCGATTAAGCCGCCGCGGACCTGAAGCCCGATCTCAACACCGCCCCAATCGAAGCGGCTGGAAAATTCGCAGTTGAACGGGATATTTTGCCCGTAGATCCAGGCCGGATCGGCAAATTTCCGGCGAAGCTCTTCCACTCGGCTTGCGTCAACCGACTCCGCTGGAAGCAGCTCCGGCTTTATCCCGTACACCCTCCCAAACGCTTCGCACAGTTCCCGCTCCATGCGATCCACCGTCAGGCCGGGGCTGAATTCGTTCAGATTCGCAATGCGCGACCGGACGGAATCGACTCCCTTTGAGCGGATTTTTTCGGCGGAGACGCTCAGGTATTTCCCCGCCTTTTCCTTATCCACGTCAATCAGGATGGTGCCGTGATGGTAAGCGCTTTGCCCGCTGAAATAGAACGCATTCCCGGAAAATTTGCGTCCGTCGACCGTGACGTCGTTGCGTCCCGATTTTTCGGCGTGAATTCCGCAGGCGGAGACGGCGTGCAGAATAACATCCAACTGGCGGGATACGTCGTAATCCGATTTGCGGACCAGAAATGTGAAATTCAGGTTGCCCAGATCGTGGAAGACCGCGCCCCCGCCGGAGAGGCGGCGGACCAGATGCCCGCCGTCGGCTTCCAGCTCTTTGACCCGGCATTCCTTCCAGCAGTTCTGGTTCCGCCCGATCACCACGGTGTTCTGATTTCGCCAAAGGTACAGGATGCAGGTCTTCTCCGGAACGGTGTCCATCAGGTATTCTTCCAAAGCGAGGTTCCGGTAGGGAATCAGATTTTCGGTCGTGCAGATCAGCGCTTTCTCAATCATATTCGTATTTCACCACGGGGTGCCTTGCGGCCTCCACCTCGTCCGGGCGGCCGATCACACGGGTCTCCGGCGCGCGGCGCATGGCTTCCGGGTCGGCGAGCGCTTTCTCGTACAGGGCCAGCAGAACTTCCGCGGCCTGGTCCAGCGTCTCTTTCGACTCCGTTTCAGTCGGCTCGATCATCAGCGCCTCATGGACGATGAGCGGGAAATACATGGTCGGCGGATGCATCTCAAGGTCCTGCATCGACTTTGCGACATCCATCGCGGTGACGCCGCAGGAATTCTTGAGGTCTTCCAGGGAAAGAACGAATTCGTGCATGCAGGGGACGTCGTAAGCCACGTGATAGCGTTTTTTCAGCAGCGCCATCAGGTAGTTGGCGTTCAGCACGGCGTTTTGAGCCACCTGCGGAAGCCCCTCTTTCCCGAGCGTCAGAAGATAGGTCAGAGCCCGGACGATAACGAGGAAGTTGCCGTAGAACGACTTTACGCTTCCGATGCTCTGCGGGCGGTCGTAGTCGAGGGCGAAGGCGCCGTCCCGCTTCACGGCGCGGGGGACGGGCAGGAACGGGACGAGCGGA
Organism: Caproiciproducens sp. NJN-50; assembly: GCF_004103755.1. Taxonomy (NCBI): domain Bacteria; kingdom Bacillati; phylum Bacillota; class Clostridia; order Eubacteriales; family Acutalibacteraceae; genus Caproiciproducens; species Caproiciproducens sp. NJN-50. Next base: position 1,022,952 of record NZ_CP035283.1, read on the forward strand.
GCTTTGCATCCGACCGCCGCGCCGCCGGGCCCTCCGCCGCCGTGCGGGGTGGAAAAGGTTTTGTGCAGGTTCAGATGGATGACGTCGAAACCCATGTCCCCGGGCCTTGCGATGCCGACGACCGCGTTGAGGTTCGCGCCGTCGTAGAAGCACAGACCCCCGGCCTCGTGGACGATCTTCGTAATTTCCAGGATGTTTTTATCGAACAGGCCGAGCGTGTTCGGATTCGTCAGCATCAGACCGGCCGTATCATCCCCGACGGCGCTTTTCAGCGCTTCCAGATCGACGCAGCCGTCCGGGCCGGACGGGATATTTACAATCGTGTAGCCCGCCATGGCGGCGCTGGCCGGATTCGTGCCGTGCGCGGAGTCCGGAACGATGATTTTGGTGCGTTTCCGGTCGCCGCGGGAATGATGGTATGCCTTAATCAGGAGCAGTCCGGTGTATTCGCCGTGGGCGCCCGCCGCGGGCTGGAAGACCATGCCGTCCATCCCGGTGATTTCCGTCAGCATTTGTTCGGCAAGATACAGGACCTTCAGGCACCCCTGCGCCGTATGGGCGGGCTGCAGCGGATGGATTTCCGTAAAGCCCGGCAGGGAAGCGATTTCCTCATTGATTTTCGGGTTGTATTTCATCGTGCAGGAACCGAGCGGATAGAATCCGTCGTTCACCCCAAATGAGCGCTTTGCCAGCGCGCTGTAATGCCGGCTCAGATCGTTTTCCGAGAGCTGGGGCAGGCGCGGCGGCGTTTTGCGGGCAAATTGTTCCGGCAGGGAGGCTTCGGGCACGTCGCACGCCGGGAGGATGGAACAGCCGTGTCCCGCGCGGCTTTGTTCAAAAATCAATTTCATTTGAATCCTCCTCCAGCAGACCGGCCAGCCGGTCGATCTCTTCTTTTGTGTTCAGCTCCGTCACGCACCAGAGCAGTCCGCCGTCCGGCAGCGGCAGACCGCCGAGAATGCCCTGCTGTTCCAGCATTTTAAGCGTTTTTTCCGGATTCGGGCAGCCGGTGACGAATTCGTGGAAGAATTCGGATTTGTTTTTCAACTCGAAGCCCTTGACCGCGCTGATCTTTTCGGCGGCGTAATGCGCTTTGGAATAGCACTGCCGCGCCGCGGACTGGAACCCGTCCGGGCCCATCACGCTCAGATAGACGGAGGCGGTGAGCGCGCAAAGCGCCTCGTTGGAGCAGATATTGCTCAGCGCCTTTTCGCGGCGGATGTGCTGTTCACGCGCCTGAAGCGTCAGGACGAACGCACGGTTTCCGGCGGCGTCGGAGGTCTGGCCGACGATCCGGCCGGGCAGGCGGCGCATCATCGCTTTTTTGCAGGCCATAAAGCCGAGGTACGGTCCGCCGAAGCCGAGCGGCATGCCGAGCGGCTGCCCTTCGCCGACCGCGATGTCGGCGCCGCACTCCGCCGGGGTTTTCAAAACGGCAAGGGAGACGGGATTGCAGCCCATCACGAATTTCGCGCCCGACGCGTGGGCGATTTCCCCCAGAGCCTGCGCGTCCTCGATGGTTCCGAAGTAATTCGGCTGCTGTAAAAAGAAGCAGGCAGCGGTTTTGTCCTCCGACAACAGAGTTTTCAAGGCGTCGGCATCGGTCGCGCCGTCTTTTATGGGAACAAGGCGGACTTCCGCGTTTGCGCCGAATGCGTAGGTCCGAACGGTCCGGATGGTGTCTGGATGCGTTGCGGCGGAAAGGTAGACCGTCGTTCTTCCGCGGTCGCGGCACATTGCGGCGGCTTCCGCCGCGGCGTTTGCGCCGTCATAAACCGAGGCGTTGGAAACGTCCATTCCGGTCAGTTCGCAGATCATGGTCTGGTATTCAAAGATCGACTGCAGAATTCCCTGACTGATTTCCGCTTGATAGGGGGTGTAGGCGGTCAGAAAATTTTCTTTTGCCGTAATGCGGGTGACGGCGGCGGGGATGTAATGGCGATACGCGCCCGCGCCCCGGAAGACGGTGGGGAACACCTTGTTTTCCGCAGCGATCCCGCCCATTTTGCGGCGGACCTCCAGTTCGGAAAGGCCCTGGGGCAGATCGAGCAGACGGTTCAGACGGACCGATTCTGGAATTTGGGAGAAAAGACCGTCAAACGAGTCAAACCCTGCGGAGGAAAGCATTTGGTTCTGTTCTTCCTCGGTGGATGGAATATAAGACCCCATGACTCAGTCTCCTTCTTTTCCGGACAGGAAGGTAAGATATTCGGAGGCGGATAGCAATTCTTCCGTGGCGGAGATTTCGCCGACCTGCACCATCCAGGAATCGTAGGGAGCTTTGTTCAGCTGCTCGGGTGCGTCGAGAAGTTCCTCGTTGACCGCCTGAACGGTTCCGGTCACGGGGCTGTAAACGTCGGAAACGGCTTTGACGGATTCCACGTCCGCAAACGCCGCTCCGGAATCCACAGAGTCACCCTCCTGCGGAAGGTTGATAAAAACGATATCGCCGAGTTCCTTTTGAGCGAAGTCGGTCAGGCCGATCCTGGCGCTGCCGTCCGGCTGGTGGGCGACCCATTCGTGGGATTTTGTGTATTTCAGTTCCTCTGGCAGATTCATGACTGTTCCTCCTTAAATTCAACCGTTAAAGTCTCTGGGCTTTAGAAACATAATGTAAGAAAGCTCAATGGATCATTTTGCAAACTGCTTTTCAGGATCTTTTATAAAATGGAAGAGCCGTGATCTTTGCGGCGACACAGCGGCCGCGGATTTCCAGTTCCACTTCGGCTCCAACCTTCGTTTGGGAACTGTCGACCAGGGCCATGGCGACCGCCTCTTTCAGATAAGGGCAGAAGGTGCCGGAGGTGGTTTTTCCGATTTCAGATCCATTGGTCAGCACGGGTTCGCCGCCGCGCGCGATGCCGCGCCCGGTCACCGTCAGGCCGATCCGCACACGGGAAGGGTTCATCTTTTTGGAAAGGACTTCTTTTCCGATAAAATCATGGGAGTCCATTTTGACGCCGAAGGAAAGGCCCGCCTCAAACGGATTGACGGTTTCATCCATTTCATGGCCGTAGAGAGGCATGGCCGCCTCCAGCCGGAGCGTGTCGCGCGCGCCGAGCCCGCAGGGAATCAGGCCATACTCCTTTCCGGCTTCCAGAAGAAGGTCCCAAAGCCGTTCCGCATCCTGCGGCGCGCAGTAAAATTCATAGCCGAGTTCGCCGGTGTAGCCGGTGCGGGAGACCAGACAGGAAACGCCGCCCACGGTCCCTTTTTCCACAAAAGTGTAGTATTTCTGCGGAATGGAGGATTCCTCCGCGAGCTTTTTCAGGATTTCAGGTGCCTTCGGGCCTTGCAGGGCGATCTGGGCGACGCGGTCGGAGACGTCCTCAAAGCGGACTTCTCCTGTCAGGTGGGTTCTGATCCACTCCGCGTCTTTCCTGCGGTTTGCGGCGTTGACGACCAGCAGGTACTTTGTCTCGCTGATCCGGCATACGACCAGATCGTCCACCACTCCGCCGTCCTCGTAACACATCAGGGTGTAGCGCACGCGTCCGTCGTACATGCTGGTAAAATCGTTCGTCAGCAGGTGGTGCAGGTTTGCAAGCGCATCTTTGCCCTCAAGGATGATCTCACCCATGTGGGAGATGTCGAACAGGCCGGCGGCGGTGCGGACCGCCATGTGCTCGGCGATCACGCCGGAGGGGTACTGAACGGGAAGCAGATATCCCGCGAACGGAACGATCTTTCCGCCTGCGGAGACATGTCGGCTGTAAAGAGGGGTTTTGAGTTCCATTAGTCTTCTCTTCTTTCCAAAGTGGAATCATAAAAAATACGGAGGCATACGGCAGATACTTCTGCCGTATGCCTCCGTTTCATAACCTGAAAGATTCTTCCCCAAACAGGGAATTGCCTCTTCGGTGCCCAAAGGGCTTTCCGGAGTTTCGTCGGATCCCGGTTTTTTTGCCTGAGAGTTTTTGCATTCCCCTTCGGCGCCGCCGCGGCGGGCGGTCTCTCCCGGAATCTTCAACCGAATATTCAGTTTCTGAGGGACCGAACATTTCCTTCCCTTTGAAAGCCGGTAAAATGCAGGAAGAAACGAACCCTGATTCAAACATGTTCCATTATAAAAGACCAGCGGAAAACAGTCAAGGCTTTCCAGTTAATTTACAGGAAACGGAGCAAATTTTTAACGAGGCCCTTTAAGACAGATTGTTGGAAGCGGCGTAATTTTGATTCCCTCCGCCGTAAGCGCGGAGCGGATCTTCTGTACAAAATCCAGCGCCTTGGCGTTGTCTCCGTGGACGCAGACGGAATCCGCCTGAATCGGGATCTCTTTTCCGGTGACCGCCGTCACGGTTCCCTCTTTCGCCATGCGGACCACGCGGCGGATCGCCTCGTTCTCATCCGTAATCATGGAATTCGGCTTGGTTCGGGCAACCAGAGAACCGTCCTCTTCGTAAGCGCGGTCGGCAAACACCTCGCTGGCGGCGCGCAGGCCCGTATCCTTTGCGGCGCGGATCATTTCGCTGCCGGAAAGGGCGAGCAGAATCAGGCTGCCGTCGATTTCCGCGATTCCTTCGCAGATGGCTCTGGCAAGGTCGTAGTCTTTGCCCGCCATGTTGTACAGGGCGCCGTGCGGCTTGACATGCACCAGCTTGACGCCGAAGGCCCGGCAGAAAGCATCGAGCGCGCCGATCTGGTACTGAACGTATGCCTTAGCTTCCAGCGGGGAAACCTTCATATTTCTGCGGCCAAACCCCATCAGGTCCGGAAAGCCCGGGTGAGCGCCGATGCAGACGCCGTTTTTCCCGGCCAGTTCCACGGTCTTGCGCATCACCACGGGATCGGAAGCGTGAAAACCGCAGGCGACGTTGGCGGAGGAGACAAACGGGATGACCTCTTCATCCATTCCCAGTTTGTAGGTGCCGAAGCTTTCCCCCAAATCGCAGTTCAAGTCTATTTGATTCATGCCTGTTCCCCTTTCCTCAATACTTCAGCTGTACGTTTTTCACGTCTGTAATCAGCATGTGCCCCGGCGAGTGCGTAATGGCGATCTTGGGTTTCACATTCATGATGACCGACTGGGGCGTGACGCCGCAGGGCCAGAACACGGGCACTTCGCCGTCGCGGATGGTGACGCTGTCGCCGAAATCCGGATGATGGATATCCCGGATTCCGATCGCTTCCGGGGAACCGATGTGAATCGGCGCGCCGTGGACGCGGGGCATTCCGCCTGTGATCAGCACGGCGCGGACCACCTGGCCGTGGGGAAGGGGGCGCATGGACACAACCATCTTCCCGCTGAAAATCCCCGCGGGTTCGCAGTCGATGTTGGTGAGGTACATCGGCACGTTGCGGTTTTCCTCAATATGCCTTACCGTAACGCCGGACTCCAACAGTTCCGATTCAAACGAGAAGCTGCACCCGATCAAAAAGCTGACGAAATCGTCGCGCCAGAGATGGGAAACGTCGGTACATTCCTCCACCATCGTGCCGTTTTCATAGACGCGGTATTTTGGAATGTCCGTGGCGATATCCGAATTTTTCGCAATGGTGTGCAGTTCCCGGCTGCCCACATCGGAGACTTCCAGCAGCGGGCAGGATTTCGGGTTCCTCTGGCAAAACAGCAGAAAGTCATAAGCCAGCTCTTTTGGAAGAACGGCGAGGTTCGCCTGCGCGTACCCGGCGCACAGGCCGGCGGTCGGGCCGGTGATTTCCCCCTTGCGGATCAATTTCCGAACCTCGGAAGGTGCCATCGTTGTAAGATCCATTCAATCGACCTCCGTTTCCGCTGCCGGACGCGCCGTCCGAAGGGCGGCGCGGCAGCTGCTTTGATAAGATGTTATTCGTTGAGATACCGGTTCAGCTTCCGGAGCTTTTTAGCCTCTTTCCGCAGGAGCTTTTGGGCATCCGCGACGGAAATCCGTTCAAACCGCACGGAATCGCCTGGCTTGCACTGAGCCAGCAGCGGAAGATCGACAGAAGCCACGGTTCCGATTTTTGTGTATCCGCCCGTTGTCTGGTGGTCGGCCAGCATGATGATCGGCTTGCCGCTTGACGGAATCTGGACCGCCCCGTCGGGGATTCCGTCGGAAATAATATCGGCCTTCTCTCTGCATTCGACCGTCGGCCCTTCCAAGGCGCAGCCCATTCGGTCAAAGCGGGGGGTCACCTCATAGGATTCCCCAAAAAAGGTGCGGATTCCGCCCTCGGTGAACGCGTCTTCCTGCGGGCCTAAAATCACGCGAAGGCTGACTTCTCCACCGAAAGTGGGAGATTCCAGCGTGCGGAGAGGAAAAAACGGAAGCTCCTTTTTGGGAGACGCAAAGCCGATCGTGTCGCCCGCCAGCAGTTTGCGGCCCTGATATCCGCCGAAGCCGCATTTCAAATTGGTTGATTTGCTGTCCATAACAGCCGGAAGGCCGAGTCCCCCGGCAAACGCCAGATAAGCGCGGCAGCCGCTTTTCGCCTGACCGAAGGAAAGAATGTCTCCGGCCTTGACCGGGTGGGCCGCATAGCGGGCAATCGGTTTTCCGTTCAGGGCGGGGGAGAGGTCTCCGCCGGTGACCGCGATGAAGTTATCCGCGGTAAACCGCAGTTCCGGACCCGTGAAAGTCAGCTCCAAGAGGGCTTCTGCGGCGGGATTGCAGACCAGAAGATTTGCGAGAGTCATTGCTCTGCGGTCCAGCGCCCCGGAAGGAGAGATGCCGAGCTTTTGATACCCGGTGCGCCCAAAATCCTGTACCGTTGTCAAAAGACCCGGCTTCAGAACTTCAAATCCCATTGCCGGTTCCCCCTTCCCGAACGGTACACGGATAGGTTCCCTGATCCGCAAGAGCCTGAATTTTTCTGTATTCCTCCGCCGAAACGGGGACGAAACGGATTCGGTCCCCCGCGCGGTACAGAATCGGGTCTTCCCGGTCCGGGTCATAGGGCCTGACCGGCGTGCTGCCGATCAGCCGCCAGCCGCCGGGGGAGGCGATCGGGTAGATTCCGGTCTGTTCGCCGCCGATGGCGACCGAGCCGGCCGGGATCTTGACGCGCGGCGTTTTCAGGCGGGGAGTCGCAATCCTCGAATCCATGCCGCCCAGATACGCGAAACCGGGCAGAAAGCCCAGCATGTAAATCAGGTAATCCTTTGAGGAGTGGATCCGGACGACTTCTTCTTCCGAAAGCCCCGCGTGAGCCGCCACGTCCGGCAGGTCCTCCCCGAATTCCCCACCGTAGCAGACGGGAATTTCGACGATCCGGCCCGCGCCGGAGGAGGCGGCGCCGAGCCGCTCCGCCAGCCGTGACACCCTGCGCTTCAAGGCCGCATACCGGATGGCGCACGGGTCGTAGCAGATCAGCAAAGAACGGTAAGTCGGGATGGTTTCGGTAATGCCGACAATGCCTTCCTTTTGAATGGCGTTGTCCAGCGCGAGGACCTTGCCGTTGATCTCCTCGCTGATTTCATTGCCGAATTCTACCGTCAGGGCGCTGTCGCCCGCGGTCAGGATTCTCGCCTGAGGCACTTTCGTCATCACTCCTTATGCTGAAAAAATCCAAGTTCCAATACTTTTTGAAACCAGGTTCTGCCCGGTTCGTAATTTGCGTAGTCCAAAGCGTATGTGACACATTCGCGCATCAGTTCCAGAATCAGCACGTTCATTTTCAGACCGAAGCCGTCCACCGCCGGGGTCAGGGAACCGTCCATGTTGACCATTCCGCACCGGGAGGCGGTTTTAATGACTTCTGCAAGCAGTTCTCCGTCGTGCAGAATTTCCGGGTCCTTTTTCAGGAATGCGAGCGCCGCAATCATTCCGTCGCTGCCCCAGTTGGAAACGGTTGCGGTCAGGACGGTTTCCGCTCTGGTTGCAACGGCGATTCCGCAGCCGCAGCCGCAGGAGCAAGCTCCCGGCGCGGCGTAGGGGATATAGCGGTTTAAATGGCCGCCGAGCGTACCGAGGCCCATTTCATTGCCCAAATCTCCGATAGAGATGGTAGGGACTCCCTTTTCCTGAAGTCTTTCAAACAGAATGTCCGCTTTGGCTTCCAGAGCGGTAACGCTTTTGCCGACGGCGTTATGATATTCGCCTTTCGCGTTTGCGCCCGGAAATTCAATGGTGACCGCAACGGAGGGGAGACCCTGTGCGATAATTTCTTCCGCGCGCGCTGCAGCTTTTTCCGCGTCCTTTGGAAAAGTCAGACATGCCATGGAGAAGGGAAAACGCTTGGCTTCCTTCACTGATTCGTACAGATGGAGTCCGATCAGCGGAGCGATTCCCCTGACCGCCGGTACGTTTTCTTCCGGGCAGACGAGGACCGGCACTGCGCGAAACGCCTTTTGAACCGCCCTTGCAAACAGCATGGCGCCGATAATTCCGTCCGTTTCCGCGCAGAGAGAAGGAGTCAGGACAAAACCGGTCAGGATTAAAACTTCGTCGCCTTCCCTGACGGTTTCCATCAGCTTTTTTGCCGCGTGGATCGTAAGCGGTTCGCCGGCCAGCTTCCGCGATCCTTCGTAAAGAATCCGGCAGACCCCGTATCCGCGGGGGTCCAGATTCATCAGGTCGTCGAGATTCTGTCCGACGTTCAGTTCGGTCAATGCTTCCTGATCCATTTCAGTCGTGACAATCCTTTCGCCGTTATTTTGCATAGTCCGCGAATTTCGATTTCGTGTAATCCTCAAACCGTTTCACAGCGGCGTTCTGCAGCTTTTTCAGCAGTTCGGGAGCTTTGCCGCCCACCTTTTTGCCGTCGATCTCAACAGCGGCGTTGCACAGGGTGCCGGAGCTGTGGACAATGACCTCGTCGGCATCCATCAGTTCCGTTACGGTGAACGGCTTTTCGCAGACTTTCAGACCGGCCTCTTCGGCGAGCGCGACCAGATGCTTTCTGGCGGTGCCGGGAAGGATCAGGTTGTTCAGCGGCGCGGTGCGGAAAGTGCCGTCCTTGATAATGGAAACATTGCTGTGCGCGCATTCGGTGACTGTTTCGCCGCGGTGGAACACCGCTTCCTGGCAGCCGGCTTCCTTGGCGCGCTGAGCCGCCATCACGCTCGGAATCAGGTTCAGCGTCTTGATATCGCAGTGCAGGAACCGCGTGTCTTCCACTGTAATCAGCTTCAGGGTCCTGTCGATCGGCGTCAGCGGAATCGGCCGGATCGCAACCAAAAGATTTGCCGGGCCCTCCGAAAAAGCATGGTTGCGCATCCCGGTTCCGCGGGTGGTCTGCCAGTAGACCATCAGGCTTTCGGAATTATCCACCTGCTCCACCAGCTCCTGCAGGGTCTTCGCAAGTTCTTCCTTCGACATGGCAAATGGGATTTCCAGTTTGGAAAAACTGCGGTAAAAACGTGCAATATGGTCTTCCAGCGCATAAATAATATGATTTACCGCATAAGTTGCGTCGTACACTCCGTCGCCGAAATAGACCGCGCGGTCGTTCATGGGGATGGTCATTTCCTCAATCGGGCCGGTTTTTCCATTGTAATACCCAATGTTTTTCATCATGCTGCAGGTACCTCCACAAACTGTTATTTCCGGCTGCGGATTGGGCCGCTAATGCGCTAAAGCGGTGCGCTTCAAAAAAGAAAGAAGCCACTTAACCTAAACAGCGAGTTAAATGACTTCTGAATCATCACTATATGGTTGATTGCCATGCCACCATTGGCGTACGGCTTCCATAATATTTTAAATTTTGCGCAGCAGGCCGAATTCCGCATTTACCGGCTGTAATCTTTCCTTATTCTATTCTTCGATATAGATTTTGTCAACCTTTTTTTCGGGGATGGGGGTGCGAAGCCTTTACGGCGGATTGGTTCAATATTATAATTATCAGTAACAGCACGCAGCAAACCGTGAATCGTGCCTTACTTGGGACAGGATGTGTCAAAAATGAAAAAAACCGCATTTGGACACGTCAGGCTGTTATCCGCGGACCATAACGGCAAATCGGAGCGCGGTCAGGCGTATTTTAATTATCAGCTTTTGTCCTGCCGCCGGTATATGAATAAGATCTGCCTTGCGGTTGGAATATTCAATGAGCTTTTGTTGATCCCCGATCTCCTTTTTATTGCCAGCGGAACCGGCAGAACGCTCATCGTTTTATTCCGCACTGTTTTTACCGCCCTTCTTATCCTGTTTTCCATGTATTATTCCGGCAACAGGGGGTTCCGGTCCTTTTACCGCATGACGACAGCCGCCGAACTGCTCGCGGTTGCGCTTTTTCTGTTTGTGATGGTTCAATACGATCCTCCGGACTTTATGATTCAGGCGTCGGGGCTGTACATTATCGTACTGGCGGTTTTTCTTTTTCCAAACCGATACCGGAACATGCTTTTGGTATCGGTCTTGGGGATCTCCGGCTTCCTGTTTTTTTCCTGGAGGAAACTTGGCCGGCTGGACCCGAACGAAATGACGGCCAGCATCATCTATTTTTCGGCCACCGTTCTGATCTGCTCCATTTTTGCGCTCGGCCGCAACAAGCAGCAATACAGGGAATTCCTTACAAAGACCCGGTTGCTCGAAATGAGCTATACCGATCAGCTGACTAAAGCCTCCAGCCGCAACAGGCTTTTTTCGGAGTTCGCGAGATGGCAAAAAATCTGCCGCAGGCAGCGGGAACCGCTTTCCCTCTCCCTGTTCGACATCGACCAGTTCAAATCCGTCAACGATCGGTTCGGGCATACGGTTGCCGACCATGTCCTTGTCGAACTGGCCGGCATGATCCGGGCGATCTTGCCCGATTCAAATTTATTGGTCCGTTGGGGAGGAGACGAGTTTGTGGTCCTGCTGCCCGCAACGAGCCTGGAAGAGGCTGTGCGGATTCTTGAAACGGTCCGTTCCGCGGTTGAAAAGAAGTGTTTCACCCGGGAAATAAAAATCACGTGCAGCTTTGGCGTCGCGCAGATGGAGGAGAACTCCACGCTGGATTCCCTGATTCATGAAGCGGACGACAGGATGTATGAGGGAAAAAAGCGGGGAGGGAACCGGGTGGAGTATGGTGAGAAGCGCGCTCAGCGGTTCTGAGAGACCTTAAACAGGTTTTTGTAGTTCGGGCGGCCTGCGGAATCCATCAGATAGGCGGATTCATCCGCGTCCTCAATTCTGTTTCCGTTCAGGGACCGAATGATGAAATCCGCGTCGTGGATTCCGATGCCGTGTCCGTAGTACAGCTTTCCGTTCAGATCGATGACGTTTTCCCCCTGCCATTCCGGCGTCAGCGGGTCGACGTCCGGGTTTGCAAAGTAGCGGCGGTCGCCGGGAAGATAGAATGGATATTTTTTCATCAGGCCGATTTCGCGGAGAAGCCAGTCGAGGTGGTGCCAGTTCATCAGTTCGATCTTCGGAAAGACCCGGTCGAACGTTTCGGGTCCCCAAACGGCGAGAAGTGCGCGGTAGTAGACGATGACCATGGCGGTCGCGCATTCCGTCGCGTACTTGCGCCCGTGCTCAAAAATATCCTGAATCGCCTCGCTGGGCTTGGCGCCGCTTTTCAGCCGGAATCCGCCTTCCGCCGTGCGGTCCCAGAAGTTCGGGTTGCATCTGGATTTCCTGAAAATCGCGAAATCCATGCCGCTGCGGTCCAATTCTCTGGCGGCGGCTACGGTCTGGCTGCGCACGTGCAGTTCAAACAACAATTGCTCCCGGGAGTCGTAATCGAGCTTCTCGCTTGAGGAAGCAAGCTGCGTGAGAACTGAGCTTTCCACACTGCCCTGTGCAACGCCGGGAATTGACTCCGGCTCAATCTTGTCGCCCGCGATGAAAATCATACCAAACGCCTCCCCGTCCCGCCTTTTGCGACGCGAATCTGTTCGGAAACCGGAGAATGAATCCACTGGTTCCAGAGTTCCGGATTGCGCGCGTGAAGCTTTCCGGAATAATCGGAGAGGACGGCTTTTTCATTTTCTTCCGCCTGCGCGAAGCAGCTCAGGGATTCCTCTTCCTCCTGGGTCAGGGGATCGACCGGCGTTCGTTTGCGCGGGGAAATCTGTTTTCCGAGATATTTCGCTTCGCGGTCAAGACTGCAGATTTCCGGCTGGTTGGAGCTTTGCAGGCTTTCTCCCGTATAATAAAGGTAGGCGCTGTTTTCCTGAAGCCAGCTCATGAAATTCCGGTACTGTTCCTCCCGTTTGCGCACGTCGCCGCCTTCCGGAAGATGCAGCAGCAGATGGGCAAGTTCCCTGTCCCTCGTATTGGAAGATCGCAGATACGGGGCGATGTACCGAAGGGAACCAGGGTCGTGAATCTGGAAAAAGGCCCAGATCAGATCGTGGAGATACCCTTTTTTCCGATTGCGGCGGAAGATCAGTTCCGTAAGTCCGGACAGAATATTTTTTTCGCGGTATCTGCGCGTCAGCACGCCGGCACACAGATCCAGAATTTCATCGTACTCGTTGCTCAGGCCGTCGTCGCGAGCCCCTGTCTGGAAAATCCATTGAAAAGCGTTGCGGACATTTTCATCCGAATAGGGGATCCCGCCGCCTGGCAGAGATTTTTTTTCTTCCAGCACTTTGTTGCAAATCTGCAGCGCGGCTTGCATTTTTCCGCTGAGTTTGGGTTCCAGCCCGGCCTCTTCGATTTGGGGCTTGAGCGCGAACAGGGTTGCAAAGCGCAGTCCTCCGCCGTTCAGCAGCTTTGCCGCGCCTTCCTTCTGCTGCCGGATGATTTCCTGAAAGCGCCTCTGGCAGGCGCCGGTACCGCGGACGCGCCGGATCTGCTCCAGCGTTCCGGCGGTTAAACGGGGATCGGTATACATACGGATTCCTTCTTTCGCCGATCGTTTTTGTGTCTAATCCATTTTATCAAAAAAATGGATTTTGTTTCCTTCCGGCAGGGACAGAAAAAAGGAACCGCCGTCCGGGGAGTTTCCGGATGGCGGTAGTGATCGGATTCCTGCTGCTGCTATTCCTTGCCCGCGTTGATAAAGTCCACGCCACCCTGATACGGGTGAAACGAAATTCCGGATACGCCTTTTGCCATGGCGTAGTATCGCTTCCCATAATACAACGGGTAAAAAACAGCCTGCCGGTTCAGGTATTCTTCCGCCGCGGCGTAATCCGTGGCGGCTTCCGTTCCTGTCCCGTTTTCCGCTTTTGCCAGGAGGGAATCATAAGCGGCGTTGCTGTATCCGGTGAAATTCCCCTTATCCTTGCTGCGGAACAGGGACAGAACCTGGGCGGGGCCGTCTCCGTCCGGCCTGACGGGGTAGAGGGCGGCCACATAGTTTCCCGACTCGACTTTGGAAAGAAGGGAGCTTTCGTCCATTGCCTCCAGATTAAAGTAATTATGGAACTGCGTATTCCAGGAAATAATCATCTCGTTGAGCATTAGCTTAACATTTTCGTCATCCGGACACAGGACATTTACGGATCCCATTTTGCCGCTTCCGGAAATTCCGAGCTCAGAAAGGCCTGAAGCGAGCGTCTGCGCGGCTTTTGCGTCCTGGGAAAGCAGGAATGGAGAGCCCGCGAGTTTTCGGTAATTTTCCCCCAGCAAGGTGGTGCCCGGAAGAAAGATGGCGTCCGCCGCCGAGGCGTCCCGCGGCAGATGGGCTAGGACCTTCTTCCGGTCCAGCGCCTGCAAAAAGGCTTTGCGGACGTTCACGTTTTTCATCAGATCCGACGAGGTGTTAAAGCAGAGGCCCCAGGTGCTGTCCTGAAATGAGGCGATGGTGCATCCGTCGGTTTGCGCCTCCAGGGCCTGTGCGTGGGAAACGGAAACGGCGTCGACGGTCCCGTTTTTCAGGGCGGCGACAGGGTCGCTCAGATCGGTGTCTTCACCGTTCACGCGAAAGTTCACGTTGGACGGCAGCGGAGCCTGGCCGCCGGAATAGGAGGAGGAACGTTTCAGATTCAGATATTGGTCGTGGGCCCATCCGTATTTTCCGTCGATGCGGAACGGGCCGTTTCCGAGCACAAAGGAGGAATCCAGGCCGTAGCGCCCGGAAGTGGATTCAAAAAACGCCTGGTTGCAGGGCATGAAAACGGAATTTGCGGTCAGCTTCGGAAAATCCGGGTAGGAATATTCCAGGTCCACTTTCAATGTATGGCTGTCCGCTGCGGAAACTCCCAGTTTTTCCGGCGCCAGTTTTCCGGCGTTGATCTGCCTGGCATTTTTCAGGCAGAACATCTGCGAACAGACGGGAGAATTGGTCTGCGGAGAAACGGCCCGGCGGAATGCGTAGACGAAATCATCCGCGGTGACGGGCTTTTGATCGCTCCATTTCGCTGTGCTGCGAAGGGAAAAGGTGAATTCCGTGCTGTCCGAATTTGCCTGCCAGCGCTCGGCTGCCCCGGGAACCGCGTTCCCTTTGGCATCCAGCCTGGCAAGTCCTTCAAAGAGCGCCTGGATCGCGATTATGGAAGAGGAATCGGAGGCGATCTGAGGGTCCAGGGTCTTCGGCTCATCCGTCAGCCCATAAGCGATGGTTTTATCGGCGTTTGACGGCCTGCCGCTTTTACATCCTGTCAGGACAAACGGAAGAACGGCAAAAACAAGGAAAACGGCAATCATTTTCCTGAATAGCAATGGAGACCCCTCCCGGCGGTTGGCATACCGTTATTTTATTTTATCTTATCATTTTTCAGAGACAAATTCAATCGCGGCCCGGAATGAAATCTTCTATTTTCAGCAGGGAAAATTTTGCACCCCCGATATTCCTGAACACAAAAATGGTACGGGATCTTAAGAAAAAGATCCCGTACCATAAAAGTTTTTTACTTGAATGGATTATGATGAAGACGGCTTATTAGATCGCGTCTTTCCCCTGTTCTCCCGTCCGAATGCGGACTGCCTGCTCCACATTATAAACGAAAATTTTTCCGTCCCCGATTTCACCTGTTTTGACCGCTTCGCAGACTTTTGAGATCAGATCGGTTACGACCTCGTCGTGTACAACCGTTTCCACCTTTACTTTCGGAAGCAGATTCAGATTGTATACGGTTCCATGGTAAACCTCTTTCAGGCCTTTCTGATTTCCGCAGCCGGAAACCGGAGTCACCGTCAGGCCGTTGATGGAAAGGCTGTTGAGGACGCTCTTTACCTCTTCCAGTTTTTCCGGGCGAATAATCATTTCTATCTTTTTCGTAACCTCATCCCCTTATCTTCATTTTGTTTTTTGGATTGACTTTATTTATCTATATTATATCTTTCAATTCTTTTAAGTCAATACAAAGGAAAGGAATCCGAAAATAATTAGCCGGACACCGATAAAAAAAGAATGATTTTCTATATCTTACTATATTTGTAAAAGAAAAAATTACCTACTCGAATTTTTTTAATAAGGTTATTATCAACTGTAATTAATATTAAATTTTTATTATATACATAAAAATCGCAAGCGTATATACATAAAAGAGCATTAAACTTGACAAAAAATGGAAAATATGTTATTTTAAAATAAATTAAATGAGAGGAGGATGAGAATTTTTGAGTTTGGCAGTCTACTTTCGAAAGGAGCGGAAAAATGAGAAAAAGTAAACTAAATATTTTTGTGATGTTTGCAATCGTTTTAGGCATGATCTTTTCAATTGGAAATATCGCGGCAAGTGCAGCGCAAATTAAATCTGTTAACGATGCAGATAAAATCAGCAACACCAAGCAAATGTTATCCAGCGGCAGAAACGGGACACGTGTTTATTCCATTTCTATTTATCCTGCGGGGGAAAAATATTATACGAGCATATCGGCAGAAGCATACTATCCGGTTAGTAATTCGACTACTACATATCATTTAACGAAAGCTGTGAAAGATGATTTAATAACAAAATATAAAAAATTAACAGGTATAGATCCGACGGGGTGGGAAGTTAAAATAACTTTTTTGGTGGAGACGGCGTCTGGAATTCCCGCCACACTGTATTTGAGCCACGATGGAAAGACCATGAGTCCGATTCTTGTTAGAAATAAGTATCAAACAGTTTCCTATTACACGGAATCCGATAACAGTTCTTTAAAAGGCTGCGTACAGTATACCAGCGATAATAAGAGATTGATCAGCACAGGAATTCTCTATAATGAAGGTGATTAAAAATGGTGAGTAACAGAATTTCTTCCTTGCAGTCAAATTTTACCGGCAACTTAAACTACCATTCATGGAGCGGAAACGTAAAAAGCAGCACATCGTTTGATGATACATTACAAGAAGCATCTCAGAGTTTAAAAAACAATCTTGATACCATTCAGTTATCTCCTTTGGGATCACAGGGCCCCGAAGAAGACAATGCGCTGACCGATGTGCGGGAACAGGATCTTCAGAAAAAATATGATTTTACTAATTTGTCCAATTCCGATTTTCAATCTGTACTTTCTGATTTAGTGGATATGGGTGTTTTGTCGTCTCAGGACTGCGGGATGATGTATGCACGGCCAACGCCACCTGAGGGAATGGTTATCGTCACCAGCAGTTCAACACCGCCGTCCCACTTTCCGTCAGGATCAGGCTCTCTGAAATCTTATGCGGATTATTTTCAACAGGTATTGTCTCAGGAAGAACAGGAGGCCGATTTTATCAAAGAAAAGAGCGGAGCGGATGCGCCTTCCGTCTTCAGCGACTGCATTGCGGCACATCGTCGAATTGTAAATGCTCTGAACAAGTTACTTTAAGGAGACGTTAAAAAGGGCTGTCTTCCGGCAATGAAAAGCCGGAGACAGCCCTTTTTACTGTTGATCTTATTTTATGATGCTTTTCCCGGTCATTTCCGAAGGCTGGGGAAGGCCGAGGATTTTCAGCATTGTGGGGGCGATATCCGCCAGCTTCCCGCCGGAGCGCAGAGTGCAGGGATATCCGATCACGCAGAACGGAACGGGATTTGTCGTGTGCGCGGTAAACGGCGAGCCGTCCGGCTCCGTCATCTGCTCGGCGTTCCCGTGGTCCGCCGTAATCAGCGCAATTCCGCCTGTTTCGCGGATCGCGTCGGTCACACGGCCGACGCAGGCGTCCACAGCTTCCACGGCGGCCTTTGCGGCGTCGAAGATCCCGGTGTGGCCAACCATATCGCAGTTCGCGAAATTCAAAATAATTACGTCGTATTTGCCGCTGCGGATCCGCTCCACCAGCGCGTCCGTCACCTCGTAGGCGCTCATTTCCGGCTTGAGGTCGTAAGTGGCGACTTTCGGCGAGTTGATCAGCGCGCGGTCCTCGCCGGGGTAGACGGTTTCCACGCCGCCGTTAAAGAAAAAAGTAACGTGCGCGTATTTTTCCGTTTCGGCAATGCGCAGTTGTGTCATTCCGTTTTTGGAGATCACTTCCGCCAGCGTGTTTTTCAGCTGCTGGGGGCGGAAGGCGATGTCGACGTTCGGCAGCGTCGCGTCGTACTGCGTCATGCAGACAAAGCGGAGAGGGAAAAAACCGCCGGCCCGTTCGAAACCGTCGAATTCCGGATCGACAAAGGTGCGGGTGATCTGGCGGGCGCGGTCCGGACGGAAATTAAAGAAGATCACCGAGTCGCCGGAAGCGACGCGGCCTTCCGGGTCGCAGACTGCGGGGAGGACGAATTCGTCCGTCACGCCGTTCCGGTAGGATTCCTCCACCGCGGCGGCGGGATCGCCGTTCTGAATGCCTCTGCCGAGGACCATCGCGTCGTAAGCCTTTTCGACCCGTTCCCATCTGTGGTCGCGGTCCATCGCATAATAGCGTCCCATTACGGTCGCGATTTTGCCGACGCCGATTTCCGCCATCTGCTTTTGGCAGTCGAGGACAAAATCCCTCCCGGAGGCCGGGGGGACGTCGCGGCCGTCCAGAAACGCATGTACGAAGACTCTGCCGCAGCCGCGCTGCTTTGCAAGTTTCAGGAGCGCGTAAAGATGCTGATTGTGGCTGTGCACGCCCCCGTTGGAAAGAAGGCCCATCAGATGCAGCGCACGGCCTGAAGATGCCGCCGCATCGACCGCGCCGAGCAGAGCCGGGTTTTCAAAGAAGTCACCGTCTTCGATCGATTTTGTGATCCGCGTCAGTTCCTGGTAAACGATGCGGCCGGCGCCGATATTCGTATGTCCGACTTCGGAATTTCCCATCTGCCCGTCGGGAAGGCCGACGTCCATTCCGGAAGCCCCGATCTGTGTCAGGGGATTTTCAGAAAAAAGACGGTCAAGATTCGGTTTCGACGCCGCTTTGACGGCGTTTCCCTCCTGCGGCCCGATGCCGAATCCGTCCAATATCATAAGGATCAGAGGTTTTTTCATTCCTGTACTCCTTCCGGGATTATTTGCTTGCCGCCTGAATGATCCGGGCAAAGTCGTCCGGCTTTAGGGAGGCCCCGCCGATCAGGCCACCGTCCACGTCGGGCTGAGCCAGAAGCTCGTCCGCATTTTTCGCGTTCATGGAGCCTCCGTACTGAATGGTCAGAGCGTCGGCCGCCGCGGAACCATACAAAGAAGCGACCGTCGACCGGATGGTCGCGCAGACCTCGTTTGCCTGTCCGGCGGTCGCGGTTTTGCCGGTCCCGATCGCCCAAATCGGCTCATAGGCGATGATGATCCGTTTTAACTCCTCGTCAGAAACGCCGCGCAGCGCGATTTTCGTCTGCATGGAGACCAATTCAGAGGTGATCCCCTGTTCGCGCTGTTCCAAAGATTCGCCGACGCAGAGAATGACGCTGAGCCCGCTGTCAAGCGCCGCGCGGATGCGCTGATTCACGGTCTTGTCCGTCTCGCCGAAATAGGTGCGGCGCTCGCTGTGTCCGATAATGACGTACTGCACGCCCATGGAAGACAGCATCGGAGCGGAAATCTCGCCCGTAAACGCGCCGGAGGGCGCCCAGTGGCAGTTCTGCGCGCCGACACCGACGCGGGATCCCTTTGCGGTTTCCAGAACAGGGAAAAGGTCCACAAACGGAACGCAGACCACGACTTCGCAGCCGGCGTCCTGCGCGGCTGGCAGGATCGCGCTTGCCAGCGCCTTTGCTTCCTCTGGCGTCTGATTCATTTTCCAGTTGCCCGCAATTACGGCTTTTCTCAGCTTTTTATTCATAACGGTGACCTCCTGTATGATATGGTATGGGAAGGAAAAGGAAGGGGCGGAATTCCGCCCCTTCCGATTTATTATCGTTCAGGCAGGCGATTCCGGGCAGTTCCTTGCCCTCCAGGAACTCGAGGGAAGCGCCGCCGCCGGTGGAGATATGGGTCATTTTATCCGCAAAACCCAGTTTCTCGATGGCTGCAGCCGAGTCGCCGCCTCCGATGATCGAAACAGCCCCGCTTTCCGCGACCGCCTGGCGACGGCGACGGTGCCGCCCGCGAAGTTTTCCCATTCGCTTACGCCCATCGGGCCGTTCCACACGACGGTGCCGGCCCCGCGGATCGCTTCGGCGAACAGCTTGCGGGTTTTTTCGCCGATATCCAGGCCCATCCAGCCGTCCGGAATTTTGTCGGAATCGACGGTTTTATACTGCGCGTCCTTGTCGTACTCGTCCGCCACGACATTGTCCAAAGGGAGCAGGAAACGCACGTCCTTTTCCTTTGCCTTGGCCATCAGGTCCGCGGCAAGGCCGACTTTGTCTTCTTGCATCCAGGGAGGAGCCGATGGAGTAGCCGAGCGCCTTCGTAAAAGTGTAGGCCATGCCGCCCCCGACAATCAGCGTGTCCACCTTATCCAGAAGATTCGTGATGACGCCGATCTTGTCCGAGACCTTCGCGCCGCCGAGGATCGCGACGAACGGACGCTTCGGATTGGCAAGAGCGCCGCCCATGACAGTGATCTCTTTCTGGATCAGGTATCCGCATACGGCGGGCAGGTAATCCGCCACGCCCGCGGTGGAAGCGTGCGCCCGGTGCGCGGTCCCGAATGCGTCGTTGACGTAAATCTCCGCGAGAGAAGCAAGCTCTTTCGCAAAAGCGGGGTCGTTTTCTCCTCTTCCTTATGGAAGCGGACGTTCTCAAGCAGCTCCACTTCGCCGTCCTTCAGATTCGCGGCAATGCTTTTCGCGCTTTCGCCGATGACATCCTTTGCCATTCTGACTTCCGTCCCCAGCTTTTTGGACAGATAGTCACCCACCGGCGCGAGAGAGTATTTGGGGTTGAATTCGCCCTTCGGGCGGCCCAGGTGGGAACAGAGAATCACTTTTGCCCCGTGATCCCTTAGATAGCAAATCGTTTTCATGGCCTCGTCGATCCGCTTCGGGTCGGAGATGTTTCCGTCCGAATCAAACGGGACGTTGAAATCGCACCGGACCAGGACCCGCTTGCCCTTCACGTCGATATCCTCTACGGTCTTTTTGTTCAAAGCGTTCATCAAGTACCTCTCCTTTTCCATAGGAAGAATTTTGGGAGATCGTTTCCATATTGTTACCTTTCTGACAAACTTTTTTTATTATACAACCAATGAATGGCATTTTCAAGGTTCTGCGGCCCGCCGCTGATACGAATTTTATCGGGAAAAGAGACCGATTACCAGTGATACTGCCGAAGCTGGCCGCTGCAAAGCATTCCGGGAAACTTCCACTGGCGCAGCACCTCAAATACGCCGACGGCCACCGAATTGGAAAGGTTCAGGCTGCGCGCGGAAGGGTCGTTTCTCATCGGGATGCGGACGCACGAATCCGGATTTTCGTAAAGAAGTTTTTCCGGCAGACCGGCCGTCTCTTTTCCGAAAACGAGGTAACTGCCGTCCGGATAGGCCGGCTCGGTGTAAACATGCCGCGCCTTCGTGGAGAAATAGAAAAAATTCCCGGTATTTTGGTCGAAAAATTCGGAAAGACTTTTGTAACAGGTGATATCAAGAAGGTGCCAGTAATCCAGGCCCGCCCGTTTGAGCCTCCTGTCGTCGATTTCAAATCCGAGCGGGCCGACCAGGTGAAGCCGCGCTCCCGTCGCGGCGCAGGTACGCGCCACGTTCCCGGTGTTCTGCGGGATTTCCGGCTCCACCATGACAATGTTGAGTTCCGGCATAGTATTCTCCTTTTCTATTTTAAAAATGTAATTTTTAAGGCGGTTTTCCAGCATTTCACTTCAATAATCCGAAGGGAAAGAGGCAAAATAATGAAAGGAAATTTCATTCATATTTTTTTCTGCGTTTGGAGGTATTGTAGAATGTACAAGCAGACGATGAATTTTGTGCGCGGGATCGGGACCGGCCTTGTTGCCGGGATGGCTCTTGCCACGGTTGGCACCCAGATGATGAAGAACAACCGCAGCTTCCGCAAACGCGCGAACAAGACTTTGCATACCGTCGGGGAATTGATGGACAGCATGCAGTATATGTTTAAGTGAGAGTGAAAACTCCGAGGGACGGAACTATTATAGCCCGTCCCTCTTTCTTTTCGCAACTGTTTTCAGGATGCGGCGGATCCTTCCGCAAGCTCCCTATACTATATATAATAGTTAGCAGATTCTTTTCTGCCGAAAAATTGTTAATTTTGTTACATAATTGTACCAGCGAAAGAATTCTGTGGAATTCTTGAAAATTTAATAAAATTAGGGTAGGATAGAACAAGAAAAGAAAAAGGGAAGAGTTTCCTCGGGAAAGGAGTTCTTGGCCCATGCCGGAACAATCTTCGCAAACGGTTTTCCACTCGGTGTCCTGCCGCCCGTTCGACGGCGGCGGGGAAGGGGATGTCCTGCTGTCCGGCGCGCTGGAAAAGGCGTTTTCCGACGGCCTGGCGAAGGGCCTGGCCCGCGGGGTCGAAAACGGCCGCGTCGTCCGGGCCCGTTACAAGATCGGCGGCGGGGAGTTCCGCTGGCGCAAAACCTCCGGCAGGACGGTGGTTCAGGAATCCTTCCGGCGTCCGGACGGCTTCCGGCTGATTACCCGGAACCTGTCTGGCGCGATCCTGTCCGAGGCGGCCTACGGCAGGGACCTCGGCTGGCTGCGCTCCGCGTATTTCACGGCGGACACGGGCCGCCCGGAGGTGCTTCTGCGTCCGGACGGAGACGGGCTTGAGCTGCTGGAATTCGACGCCGGAACAGGCCGCTATCGCAGGGAAAAGCTGCTTTCCTGCCCGGTGCGGCCCGGAACGGCGGCGCAGAGCTATGTCAACAGCGCGGCCGGAGGCGAGCCGAGGGTGCTGGCGCGCACCGGCGGGGGCCTTTTCTGTTACTGTGGGCCCGCGGAGCGGGAGAAGCGCCTTGCCCTTTTCCGCCGGCTGGAGGAGAACGGGGGCGTCCCGGACCCGGACTGGACGGATACCGGAGGGGACGCGCGGCTCGAATTTTCCTACATACGCAACGACGGCTCCGAATCCCGGCGGCAGGAAGCCGGGAAGGAAGAACCGGAGGCTGTCCCCGCCTTTGCGGCGGGCGCGGTCCTCGGCGCGTCCGTGCGGGCTTCGGAGGACCTGGATTCGTCGGATTACGCGGTCGACCGGGAGATCTTTTCCGTCGAGCCGGCCGATCCCCGGCCGATCCCGAATCCCGTTCCGGCGCCGAAGCCCGGCCCCATCCCGAATCCGGCCCCGGCCCCGAGTCCCGCGCCCGTCAAATACAGCGTGGCCGCCAAGGGCCTCGGCGGAAAAGTGATCCACGCAAGGGAGCTGGACCGCAAATCCGCCCGCATCGAGCCGCTGTTCGGCGAGGGCCTCATCCCCGCAAAGCGCATCGTCGTCAGCGAAGAGGAGAGCTATCTGTATTTCGGTTCGCTGATCGGCGGCCTGAGGCAGGGGCAGGGCCGCACGCAGATGGAAAACGGCCATACCGCCTACGAGGGCGGATACCTCGGCGACAAGCGCGACGGCTTCGGCGTGTATTATTATCAATCCGGAAAGCTGTGCTACGCCGGGAATTGGAAACGGAATCTGCGCGACGGCATGGGCGTCGCGTTCGGCTCCTCGGACGGCTCCGTCTTCATCGGCCGCTGGAAGGACGGCATCCCCACGGGACGCGGCTCCGCGTTCGACATGGACGGCAACCTGCTCTACACCGGCGAGTGGAAGGACGGGAAACCCCATGGAACAGGGACCGAGTACCGGGGCGGGCAGGTCGTGCGCTCCGGACAGTGGCGCGGCGGCAGGTTCGATTCCGGATGGAGCCGCAGGGAACCGGATTCCCCCGGAGAGGAGCAAACGGGTGCGGTGGATTGACCTGCACGACGTCGGCTGGGGGGAATGCATCGTTCTGGGCGGGGACCGGGGCGGCATCCTGATGGTGGACTGCGGCAGCAGCAACCTCCGGCTGGGCGAGGACGGGCCGGGATTCTACGAATATGTGACGGATTCGATCATCCCCCGGTATTTTGAAGCGGAGAACCGGTCCTTTTTTCTGACCCACTGCCACCGCGACCACCTGTGCGGCCTGTGGCGGATTCTGGAAACAGCGCCGGGCTATTTCGGCTCGCTGTATCTTCCGGTCCCTCCGTGCGGCGAAGACGGGCGGCCTCTTCTGCTGGAATTCGCCCTCGACGTCTCCGTGTTCTTGAGCCGCCTGACCGGTTACGCGCAGGTCAATGCGGCCGTTCTGACCCTTTTTACGCGCGCCGCGCGGCTTGCGGGGGCCGGGGCCGTCTTCCCGGTGCGGGAGGGGGACGGATTCCTTTTCGACGGGACGGAGTACGAGGTGATCTGGCCGCCGGAGACCGGCTTTCCCTATCCGGGGGAGCTTTCCGCCGCCGTGGAGGAGATCGACGCGATGCTCTCCGCCCCGCTCCTTCCGCCGTGCGCGCGGGAGTTCCTGGGGCTGCGGGAGCGATTCTGCGCCGCCTACCGGCTGATGGTCTCCTCCGCTCCCGTGCGGGAGGAGGAAGCCGAGGAGACGCGGGAACTGTACGAGCGGATCCGGGCGCTGGTCCCGGACCTCCTTCTGCTGCCGTGCGCGGGGGCGGCGGCGGACCTGCTGGCCGCCGGAAAAACGCGGGAGGCGTACTCCGGGGCGCTGAACGCCGCGTGCGCGGTGTTTCAGAACGTGCGTCGGGGCGGGCCGGGGCAGGACGACATCCTGATGACGGGGGACGCGACGCCGGAAAGCCTCCTTGCGGCCTCCGCGCGGATGTACGACGGGTACGCCGTGCTGAAAGCCCCGCATCACGGCACGGCGGGGTATTTCTTTCCGCTTGAGGTCGCGGCGGACCATATTCTCATCAGCAACGGCCCGTATCAGGGCGGCGGCGAAATCGCCTCCCGCTACGCGGAGCTGCCCGCCGTGCGCCACTGCACGGGGAACGCGGCCTGTTCCTATTTGAAAGAGCACGGCTCCTGCTGCAACCGTCTGGCCCTGTGCGGGCTGCCCTCCGGCGGGGCGGTCCTGCCCGTCCGGTGCCCCGCGGCGTCCCGTTCCGGCGCGGCGGCTCCCTGCCGCGTCCGCGTCCTTTCCGGGAAGAAAAACGCCTCCTGCCTCTGCGATGCCGTCCGATCAAAAAATTTTATGGCTCCGGCTGAATTTTGATATGAAATACGGAATAAATTTCCTCTTTCGGGACTTGCTGGGACCGCTTGTTTCCCATAGCTGGAAGATCCCGCCGCGGCCTTTCCAAATTCTTCCGAAGAAATTGAAGAATTTGGCTTGAAATCTGTAAAAATTATCGTTCATGGGCAAATTTTATTCAAAAATATATCCACAATGTACTTGACATTAAGTGCCAAATATCTTATAATCCAATTAAACATATGAGCGGTGTCCGCAACCGCTGCGTTCAGGCGCGCTGTGGGGCGCGGGGGCGCGGGCGTCGTTTTCAGCCGGAGGACTTGCACCCTTCGGCCAAGATGTATGTTAAAATTCTCATAGCACACGCAAATGCACAACGAACTATTTTAAGGAGGACAAAAAGGATGAAAAAATTCAGAGGAAAAGCTCTGGCAGCTCTGCTTTCATTAGCACTGATTGCTTCCAGCTTTCCGGTCACCCTCGCATCCGCTTCCACGAAGCATGCGACCGGCGTTCTGACCGACGACCCGGATAACGACGAGTTCTGGCTGGTCAACGGCGGAGACAAAGACGAGAGAAGCGTCACGAATTTCCAGGACTACATTTATGTGAACGGTGCCGCTCCGCTGGAGACCGCCGATCATCAGGATGTGGATGATCCGGAAGTTTATTCGATCTCCCATGTTTCCGGCGACAAGCTGGTTTCCTGGGATATCGGTGACGACGATGATGATGACGACAGCGGCGAGGTAAAGCTGAGCCTTCGCAAGAGCGATTCCGAGGGTGACGAAGTCATCGCGGTTCTGTACAAGGGTACTTATACGGACGACGACGACAACGAAGTTTCTGTGACGGCCAGCACGCAGATCACGATTCACGCGGTGGATGAGAATTCCACGGTGATTGGCGATGCCGGTGACATGGATGGAGATTATTTCGCTGATGATGGCGCTATGGTAGTCGGCACGGATTCGCCTGAACTTGACGGCGACGATGACGATGACGACAACTTCGCGGAGATCGCCACGGCCGCCAACGACTACAAAGCTGTTTCCGTTTTTAAAGCGGAAAAAAATGCTGACAGTTGTTTGGCTCAGTGGAAAGCTGTTCCGACGGTTTCCGAAAATGCTCTCGAAGATGAAGATGACTTCATAGATCAGAGCCCCAATGACATTTATTATGTTTTGGAGTCCAGCAATGATGATGATCTTGATGTTACTTCCAACGGCGTAAGCCTGATTGACGGCGGAAAGAGCGGCTTGACTGCTTCGGCTACGACATCAAGTAAGGTAGTCGATTTTACGAACGACACTTCCAACACCTATTATGCCAAAGAAGCAGGCGCATCGAGTGCAACAACGATTACTGCTAAGGCTGGTACAACGGCAGGATCGGGAATGGTAACTGTTTCAAATATTGGCGATTCGGTTAAGGTTTACTCTGACAGTGCCTGCGAAAATCTGGTGGCTACTTATGTTTACAGAGCACCGCTGACGTCTGTCGCTACGTCTGCCTCTCTTGACAGCGATAGTGGAACCCTTCCGAGTGACTTGACGTTGGGTGCAATTTCAACGACAGCCACATTTACAAATGCTAGTTCGACAACAGCTTATAACTACTATATAGGCGATGCGTTGCCTGCAAGTGGTAATGCGACAGGATCAATTGCGGTAAGCGATGATACAACAACTTCTACAATGGATGATGGCGATAAGTTGTTTATTTTAGCAGCTGCTGATGTCACGTGGACTTCTACGCCTACTCCCCTAGTTACGTATACCTACAATGCGGCCGCTACCGCAGGTGATACTGGTTTCTCGCAGTTTGTTTACGCGACGGTGAAAAATGACGCGGGCACCGCGAACATCACCCTGAAGGGTAAAGTGACCGACGCTCAGGAAGACAATGTTGCCGATGACGATGACATTAAATCCAAGGTGAAGATCGAAAAGAAAGCTTACGCAAACGATACTCTTGCTTCCGACGACGCGTCTTATACCATTTACAAAGACAGCGATAACGACTACCAGCTTTCTTACAAAGCGGATTCCAGCACTGCCGCGGCTACAACGGAAATTGACAGCGGCTTCGTTGTGAAATTCGTTACAGACAATGGCAACTTTGATCTTCCGGATGTTACTGTCAACGATGACGCAAGTCTTGACGGTATTAAGGGGTATGTCGGCAAGCTGACGATTGATGACGCGAAGAAGGTCGGTACGGTTGACCTGAAAAAGGGCGATGTCAGCGTCGAGGATTCCGATGTCAAGGTTGACAGCATTACCACAAAGAATAACGCGGTAGTTTCGATTGACGCGGACAACGATGTGGGTGCGATTACAATTAAAGACGATGATGCGGGCGACAGCAGCGTAAGTATGACGTCCGGCTCCGCAACAAGCATTACAAGCAAAGGTACGGTTGATCTTGAGGGCACGGAAGACGACGAGCCGATTTCTGTCGGTACGGTTAAGGCCCAGAAGATTTCCATTGACAGCGACGACGGCGCTGTTACCGTAAACAGCATTGTTTCCTCCGCGCCGACCGATGACGAGGGCGGATGCACGATCGAACTGTTCGGCGATCAGTCGACCATTAAAGCGATTGATTTTGCCGGCTACGGTGTCGACATGCAGGCTGAGGATTTCCAGGGCGAGATTCCTGCTCCTGAGAATGCGACGGCTGACGACGCGATCTTTGAGACAACCGACGAGGACGACGATATCACTTTCACCGGCGATGTTGACATCAATGCGGTGACGATTGAAGACGACAGCAAGGTCGTGTTTAACGGCAAGCTTAGTGTTGATGATCTCGACGGTTCCGGTACAATGTACATCGGCGCGAACAAGCTCTATGTGGGCGACGATGCTTCCGGTGTCCTGGTTAAGGTTACAGACAATACGATTACGGCTGGCAGCACGATCTTTACTGCGGCTACCGATACGGTTGATGATGATGACCTCGACTTCTACGGTTTCACCGTTAAATGCAACGAAGGCAAATCCACGGATACGTTTGTGGTTGACCAGCTCCAGTTTGCTGGCCTTGCGATGAACAAGACTTCCGACAAGATCGTTCTGAACGAGAGCGCGACCTACACGGCTACCGCTTATGCTCCTGGCACCTCTCTGCCGGAAGGCTACAGCATTGAATTTGACATTGACGACAACAGCGGCGTGTTTGAGCTGACCGATAACGGCAACGGCACCGCGACTGTAAAGTGTGTTGATTTCGACGATGTGTTCTCCGACGAAAACAAAGCGACCCTTGAGGCTTATGTGGTTGACGAAGACGGCGACGAGGACGAAGATTACGGCATGGCTGAATGCAACCTGACCGCTCTGAAGACCCCGGAAAAGACCTTCACTTCCGATACCAACAATGACTTTACCCTTGCTTCTGGCGCGACTTACCAGTTCAAGATTACGGATGCGTCCGCTGCTCCGGTTATGACCGCCGGTACCGCTGGTGTTGTTGACATTGCCAATGTTGGCAAGTCCGGCAACGACTACTTCATCAAGGTTACCGCGAAGGGTGCGGCTAACGCAAAGACTGGTATCTATGTAAACGGCACAAAACTTCTCGTGATTACGGTTGGCGGAGTTGTTTGCGACACCACAACGGACATCACTGTGAAGAAGGGTGCTTCCTATCAGTATAAAGTTACAGCTTCCGCTGCTCCGACCTTTGGCTTTGGCACTGCCGGCGTGTTTACTTCTCAGCTGGTAAGCCACAGCGGCAACAATTACTTCTACAAAGTTACGGCTGTCGGCGCTGCCGGTGCTTCCACCGGTGTCTATGTCAATGGCCAGAAGGTTAACGTTGCTAAGGTTGGTTAAGCGAAACCCCCTAGACAAAACAATTACTGACTCAACAAATTAGTAAGTTGTATTTGCGTGGCGGCGGTTTGGGTGAGAACTCAGGCCGCCGCTTTGTGCGAATCATATGGGAAGAGTAGTTGAAAAGGGCCGCCGGGTCCCCGGCAGCGCATTTTGAAAGGGATGCACCGGGCGGCTGATGCGGGAGAACGCAAAGAAACATCTTTGCGTTCTCTTGCTTTTTTTCGTCCATTCTTTTACAATAGGAATCGGAAGAATAATCGGGGGAAAGGACCAGGAAACATATGATATTCAGCAGCCTCTTTTTTATTTTTATCTTTCTTCCGGTTTCGCTGGCGGCGTATTATCTGCTGCCGCGCAAGTGGAGAAACCTCTGCCTTTTTGCTTTCAGCCTTGTCTTCTACGCCTGGGGCGAGCCGGTTTATGTGTTCCTGATGCTGTTTACCGCCGTCTTCGATTACGCGGTCGGGGCGCTGCTGGAGCGCTTTTCCGGCCGGCCGGCCCTGCGCCGCGCCGTGCTGGTTTTCGGCATTTGCGTGAACCTGGGGATGCTGGCCTGGTTTAAATACGCGGCGCTGTTTGTTTCCACGGCCAACTCGATTTTTTCCCTGTCGCTGCCGGTTCCCGCCGCCGCGCTGCCGATCGGCATTTCGTTCTATACCTTTGAGTCCATTTCTTATTCCGTCGACATTTACCGCGGCGAGGCGCGCGCGCAGGGGAACCTGGTCGACTTCGGCACTTATATTTCATTTTTTCCCCATCTGATTTCCGGGCCGATCATCCAGTATAAAGAGATGCGGGCCCAGCTGCGGGGAAGGGCGGAATCGATGGAGCATGTGACGGAAGGCGCGCTGCGCTTTCTTCACGGCCTGTTCAAAAAAGTGCTGCTTGCGAACAATCTTGCGCTCATCGCGGACAAAGTGCAGTATTTCGGCAATCCCACGGCGCTGAGCGCATGGCTTGGCGCGCTTGCCTTCACTTTTCAGATTTACTTTGATTTTTCCGGCTATACCGATATGGCGATCGGGCTTGGCCGGATGTTCGGTTTTGTCCTGCCGGAAAATTTCAACATGCCTTACAGCGCGCAGAGCGCCTCCGATTTCTGGCGGCGTTGGCATATGACGCTGGGCCGCTGGTTTCGCGACTATTTGTATATTCCGCTCGGCGGCAATCGGTGCTCCACTGTCAGGCTTGTCCGCAACCTGGCGGTTGTCTGGGTGCTGACGGGCTTTTGGCACGGCTCCAGTTGGAATTTCGCGGTTTGGGGCGCATACTGGGGCTTCCTGATTATCTGTGAGAAATTATTTTTGCAGAAGTGGCTGGACCGGATCCCGGTATTCTTTCGCTGGCTGTACGCGTTTTTGGCCGCGGTTGTCGGCTGGGTGTTTTTTTCCTATACGGATATTCAGAAAGCCTGTGGCGTTGTGGCCGCGATGTTTGGGTTTTCCGGCGGTTCCGACGCCCTGGGAGTCTACACGCTGATGACCGGTATGCCGATTCTGCTGCTTGCCGCGCTGTTCTGCACGCCTTATCCGGCAAAGCTGATCCGGTGGCTCGACCAAAAGGGGAGAGGCGGGCTTGTGGTCCGCTGCGCCGGCATGACAATACTCTTTCTATTTTCGATTGCCGCGCTTGTTGACAATTCCTATAACCCGTTTTTGTATTTTCGTTTCTGACGGGAAATGTTGATTGACAGGGGGAAAAAGATGCTCCGATTAAAAAAGTGGGCCGGTTGCCGGCCGGCCGCGTCTTCGGCGGCATTGCTGCTTGCCGGGTCGGTCCTGACGGGGTTGATTTGGCTTGCGGCGGCGCCGAAACAGGCTTTTTCCGAGAATGAGAACAGAGTTCTGGAACCCGCGCCGGTTCCGTCTGTTGACTCCATATTGAGCGGCAGCTTTATGAAATCGGCGGAAAATTATGTCGTCGATCATTTCCCGCTGCGCGACCCTTTTGTCTCATTGAATACCGCGGAACAGATTTTGCTTGGCAAAAGGGATCTTGCGGCGGATTACAGCACTGTGCCCGCGGAGGGCGGCGTTTACTTCGGCAAAGACGATCATATTTACGAAGTGCTCCTGCCGGACAAAACCGGGATTTTCCGGAACAATGCCTCCGCTCTGGCGGATTTTGCGGAAAAGTCCGGCGTTTCGCTGACCATTTTGCCGGTGCCTTCCGGCTCTCAGGAACAGCCGGAGAACCTTCCTTATTCCGCGCCGAACCATGACCAGCGGCAGGAGTATAAGGAGCTGGAGCAGGCGGTAGGGCGAAAGGCGGTGGTGGTCGATCTGTTCGATAAGCTCAGCCTGAAAACGGGCGGCGATTATTATTTCAAGACCGATCACCATTGGAATGCCTACGGGGCTTATATCGGCTATGCGGCGCTTTCCGAGGCAATGGGGTTCCCCTGCGTGAAGCAAAGCGCGTTTGCCTACAGGGCAGTGGCACAGCCTTTTTATGGTATGCTTTATTCCAAAGCCGTCAACACATGGCAGAAGCCGGACGCATTGGTCCTCCCCTTCGTGAAAGGGAATTCGTCTGTCGTCCAGGTAACGGCGGGGAAAATACACCGGGGAATATACTGGGAGGAATATCTCGATAAAAAAGACAAATATTCAGTCTATCTCGGCGGGAATCCGTCATTGACGGTAGTGAAAAATCCGGACGCGCAGGGAGGAAAACTCCTTTTGCTGAAGGATTCCTATGCAAATTCCATGATTCCTTATCTTTCACAGAATTTTTCGGAGATTCACTTGGTTGACCTTAGATATTACAATAAGGATATTTATGAATATATTACACAGAATGGAATAAAACAGGTTGCGGCCGTTTATAGCATGAAACAGCTTTGTGACGTTTCCATCGCGAATAAGCTGAGGCGGTAAGACGAAAAATCCCCTTGGATGGTTTGGGCCGGCCTTTTTATGTTTCGAGCGTGGTGGATGGATAGTACCAGGAAAGGATCTGCCGGTAATTCGCCCCTTCTTTTGCCATGTATTGTGCGCCGGTTTGGCTCATGCCGACATCGTGGCCATAACCGAGCACGAGAAAGGTGAACTGACCGTTGGAGTAATTCACAGTGAAGTTAGCGGAGCGCAGCCCAAAGGCCGCGCGGGCCGCGTTCCCGGTGATGCTTTTGCCGCCCAGCGGGATGTTTTTGACCGAGCCGGCGGCGGTGCGTTCAGCGGTGCCGACCCAGCCGGAGGGGTCGCCTGAAAGATTTGCATCCGGCGCCGCGGCAAGAATAGCCGTTTTCATTTTGTCTGTGGGCAGGGTGACGGTGGTCTGGTATCCGCCCGCGAAGCGGTCGCCGGGACTCGCGACGGAAACCAGATAGGGACGCGCTCCCCCCCAGACGTCTGCGGAAGATTCCGTATTCCCCGATGAAATGGCATAGTAGGTGGCTTCGATCAATTCGCCGCTGCTGCGCAGGGTCTGCCCGAAGACAGGGTCGATCGCCGTCTTGAGCGCCTGTGCGTATTCGTCATAGTGGCTGCCCCAGCGTTTTCTGCGCAGATCGTCGGTCAGGTAGATCTGTCCGTTTTGGAGGTCGGCGGAAAAATCCGCTCCGTTCAGCGATGCGTCAGGCGTCTTTTTTTGAATTTCACGCAGCCGGCTGTAATAGGTATAACAGGCTACCGCCTGCGCTTTCAGGGCTTCCGTTTCCGCGCTGGGCGACATTTCGGCCGCGACGCCTCCGGTCATAAATTCGCGGTCACCGACCGTCAGGATTTGCTTGGTGCCTGAGTCCATGATGTGAAAAGAGCTGCCGGTGATCGCCGGTTCGGAGCTTGGATTTTTTCCTGCCTGAGAGCCGTCTTTGCTTGCCGCGGAGCTGCCGATTGCGGCAAATGGGATGAAAAACATGGCTAGAAAAAGGATAAGACCCAGAAGGATTTCTCCCCTGCGATGCTGCATTCCATATTCCTCCTTTACCATTCATACATTTTTCATTTTAAATGATTCAGCCGACCACTTATATAGTATCTATAAAGAATAAACACGCAATAAAATGAAATATTTAACAAATTATATTGCAAAAACAGACGCCAAAGTGGGCAGAGAGTCACTTGACTTTAATTGCCTGGTGGGATAAAATACATTTAAAATAAAGTTAGGGTCGGGCCGCGTTGTTTTCCGCTCGGAGCAGCGGCTTTATTTTTTATCATGAAAGGAAAGGTGCTAGGATGGCGGAAATCAATCTGGAAAACCACAGCCCGGAACTGGAGAACCTTTGCGGCGAGTTCCGCGCCAATAATCGAATTGCCCCGGAAAAATTCGATCTTTATCAGGTGAAGCGCGGATTGCGGAATCCGGATGGCACGGGTGTCATGGCGGGGCTCACTTTGATCTGCAATGTTCACGGGTATCTGATTGCGGATGGTGAACTGATCCCGGACGTAGGGAAATTGACTTACCGCGGCATTGATCTGAATGATATCGTGGATGGATGCACATCGGAAAACCGGTTCGGATTTGAAGAGGTCGCGTGGCTTCTTTTATTCGGAAAGCAACCTACAGCCGGCCAACTGGAGCAGTTTAAAATGGTGCTCAGCGGTTTCCGGGAACTGCCGGAGTATTTCGCGGAAGACATGATTATCAAAGCTCCTTCCAAAAATGTAATGAACAAGCTGGCCCGGTCCGTTCTGGCGCTTTATTCCTATGACGAAGACCCTGACAACCCGTCCCTGGAGAACAACATGCGCCAGGCGATTCAGCTGATTGCCCGTCTGCCCACCATCATGACTTACGCCTATCAGGTCAAACGCCGGCGCTTCGATAAGAAGAGCATGTATTTTCATCCCCTGGATCCCAGCCAGTCCACTGCGGAGTCCATCCTGAATGCGATTCGTCCGGACCGCTCATTTACGGACGAGGAGGCGAAACTGCTTGATATCTGCATGATGATCCATGCGGAGCACGGAGGCGGAAATAACTCTACGTTTACCGCCCGGGTGCTTTCTTCGACGGGGACTGACATCTATTCGGCGATCAGCGCCGCGATCGGGTCGCTGAAGGGACCGAGGCACGGCGGAGCGAATCACCGGGTTATGACGATGATGAACGGCCTGATGGAAAGCGTGAAGGACTGGAAAGACGACGATGAAATATCCGGTTACCTGGAAAAAATACTGCGTAAAAAAGTGCCGGACCACTCCGGGCTGATCTATGGGATCGGCCATGCGGTTTACACGCTCTCCGATCCGCGTGCCGTCATTCTGAAAAAACAGGCACGCAGACTTGCGGAGGAACGCGGAATGCTGGAAAAGCTGGAACTGTTTGAGCGGGTGGAACAGCTCGCGCCGGGAGTGTTTGCAAAAGTGACGGGAAATCCGAAAGTGATGTGCGCGAACGTCGACTTTTATTCCGGCCTGATTTATGAGATGCTGGGCATTCCGAGCGACTTGTACACACCGCTTTTTGCTGTTTCAAGGATAGCCGGGTGGTGCGCCCATCGCATTGAGGAAATGGAAACGTGCGGACGGATCATGCGCCCGGCGTACCGCTCGCTTTCCAAAAATGTTCCTTATCTGCCAATTGACCAAAGAATGTGATATATATGGGGGAAGTTGATATGAAACGGGCTTGGATCTCCTTTTGGGTGACTCTGGGGTTGGTTCTTCCGATCAGAATTTTTGCAATGCTCCGGTATCTGAATCCGCAGACCGGATTTTACTCGGATGGCGGCAGAGTGGTTGGCGCGGCTTCCGCCTTGCTGATTGCGGGCATTTTTCTGACCGTGTTTTTTGCCGGACGGGCCGCGGTGGGAGAGTTTGGAACTGAACCATTGAAGAATATCCCCGCTGCCGTTTTAGGAGCGTTTGCGGGAATTTTTGTGGTGGTTCAGTCCGTTGTCGGGATCGGCACCGGCTTTTTGGGGGAGGGGCAAATCTTTTACCAGATCTATTCCTATCTGGGAATTCTGGCCGGCGGCGTGCTGCTGATGACAGCCTATGGTTTCGCGGCCGGTCTGCGCACGGTTGGAAGCCGTCCGATCCTCGCGCTGATCCCTTCCGTCTGGGGCTGCTTTTTCCTGGTTGTTCTGTTTATCACTTACTCGGCGGCCGTCAATCTCGTAGAGGATGTCTATCATACATTTACGGTTGTTTTTCTGCTTTTATTCCTGTTTACACAGGCAAAACTGCTCACGGGTATAGAAAGTGCGAAAACCGGAAAAATGATTTATGTGACAGGCTTTCCCGCGGCGCTGCTTTCGCTGGTGACGGGCGTGCCGAGCTGCATCCAGTACTTTGGGACAGGGGAAACCGCCGGCTTTATTTCCATTGGCCTGCATATGGCGAACATCATGCTGGCGTTTTATATTATCGCTTTTCTTCTCGCGCTGCGCCCTTCGCTTTGTCCGGCCAAGACGGATATGACCTTCGCTCCGTCCCGGCAGCCGGGAAAATCTGCTGAAGATGGGGACAAGCCGGAAGTCGAGGAAAATTCCATCGCCGTGTATGCCGGGTTTCTGGCCAAGGTTTGTGGAAGCGGAGAAAAGTTCATAGAAGCCGGCGTCAGTCCGTTCTACACCCCGGAGGAATCCATAGCGGAAGAAAGCTAGTTAAAATATTATCAAAAAGCTTGTAAAAGTATTCCTGATGTAATAAAATAAATAGGAAAGAATGGACCGAAAAGATTAGGAGGTAGCAGTTTATGTCCATCAAGATTGGTATCAATGGTTTTGGCCGTATCGGGCGTCTCGTGTTCCGTGCGGCGGCCGCACAGCCCGAGACTTTTGAGGTCGTCGGTATTAATGATCCCTTTATCGACCCGGATTACATGGTGTACATGGTGAAATACGATACCATGCACGGTCATTTCCAGGGTGAAGTCAAATCGGAAGATGGAAAACTGATTGTGAACGGCAAAGCCATTTCTGTTTATGCGGAGAAGGATCCTTCCCAGATTCCGTGGGGGAAAGTAGGCGCCGAATATGTGGTGGAGTCCACGGGCGTATTCCCCAGCACTGAAAAGGCTTCTGCCCATATCGCTGCCGGCGCGAAAAAAGTCGTTATATCGGCGCCTGCGAAAGACGACACGCCGACTTTTGTCTGCGGTGTGAATCTTGACATGTATAAAAAGGATATGAAGGTTGTTTCCAATGCTTCCTGCACAACAAACTGCCTTGCTCCGATCGTAAAGGTTGTCAATGACAAATTTGGGATCGTGGAAGGTCTGATGACCACGGTGCATTCCACCACGGCGACCCAGAAAACCGTCGATGGTCCTTCAAAGAAGGACTGGCGCGGCGGCCGCGCGGCAGCGGGCAATATCATTCCGTCCACGACCGGCGCCGCCAAAGCCTGTGCGCTCGTGATTCCATCCGTGAAAGGCAAGCTGACCGGCATGTCCATGCGCGTACCGACCCTGGATGTTTCCGTCGTCGATCTGACCGTCAGCCTCGCGAAACCCACTACCTATGAAGCCATCTGCGATGCAATGAAGGAAGCTTCCGAAGGCGATATGAAAGGAATTCTGGGGTATACGGAGGATATGGTTGTTTCTTCCGATTTCCTCGGCGATGCCCGTACCTCCATTTTTGATGCCAAGGCCGGTATTATGCTGAATGACCATTTTGTCAAACTGGTTTCCTGGTACGATAATGAATGGGGCTACAGCAACAAGGTTCTGGAGCTCATCAAGCACATGTTCAAAGTCGACCATGAATAATTTTCTACTGTGATTGAGGCCCTTTACCGAAGTATGCTTCGTGCTCCGGTAAAGGGCCTTTCTATGTTGCTGTCATTTGAGGCAGGTAAAGAAAGATTTTACAAATCAATTCTTTTCGCTTCCGAAATGATGTGTTATACTAAAAAAACTGTATGGTTCTTACTTCTGTTAAATTCAGTCGTTGTTTCCATCATAAATGCGCTCTCCATATGTCGCTGATACTGTTTTAAAATATGCAAATAATTTTTTGTTTTCAGAAAATTTTTTTCTTTACATGTGGTTGCAGTTCATTTATAATTATTCACGAATAAAAGAAGTATATAAAGGTTCCGCTGGGATCCTTGAACGAGACCGAAACTAAGCTGATGGAGTATTCCTGTGCTAAGGTTCTGCAAAAATTCTGAGCGGGCATTTTGGCACTTTATTGTGATTCCAGGTGGGAATCTGCCTGCTGTGCGACGAAATCAGACACGATTTGACATTGCGCCGTCAGAGGCGGATGGGATGGAAAAGAATCTGCTCTTCAAGAGAGGTGCAGGTTCCTGTGCGTCCTGTTTCACAATCGGGAAATTTCTAAAAATAAACTGAGTGACAAATAAGGAAGAATCTGCTATGATAGCTGATGTTATAATACGTTGGAGCTGAAATTTATTGTCGAAAAAAGTAAGCATTTAATTGTACGGTGAATATCGAAATCGGATTCATGCATGCTTTAGTCCAAAATCAGATATAATAGGAGACATACCACTTTTGGAAAATTTAATCGAAACAGTCAGCCGTTCTAGACGCTTTCCTGAAATCGTTTTAACGAAACCGGGACCCTTGGAATTCTAAAGTTTTTATCTAAAAGTGGGAGGCCCGTACATGGATGACGAACTTCCGATCAAACCCAAGCTCACATATTTGGCCGATAGACGGTGGATCATTTCATTTGCGCTGCTTCTTTTTTTGGCGGAATCCGCTTATGGGTTCTATCAGGGACTTATCCTGCAGGTCCTTCCCGCCGATGCCATCAGCCGCGTGGCAAATGCCTATTATGTGGTTGCAGTGCAGCCTCCCCGGCTAAGCTCGATCGGTCTGATCTGGAATCCACTTCCAAGTTTGCTGGAACTTCCTTTTGTGGCACTTGCTCCACTTTGGAAACCGCTTGTTTCCCGCGGACTTGTCAGTTGTTTGGTCACGGCGGCGTTTTCTGCTTTGACGGCGTACGTATTACTGAGTGCTTTCTTAAAATTCCAGATATCGAAAACTTACGCATTGTTTTTCACATTCCTTTATATTCTGCACCCCTACATTTTCTATTACGGCTCCAATGGAATGAGCGAATCGATCTTTTTTTTCTTCATTATCTACTGTATCTGCAACTTAACTCTTTGGTTCGCATGCGGCAGCGGCAGTTATTTGATCAGAATAGCTTTTGGCCTTGCGGGTGGTTTTCTGGTAAGATATGAAACCATACCTTTTGCAGTAGGAATCGGTGTTTGCATCATCCTCAATATTCTGTTTAATACTAGAGAAAGCTCCTACTGGGCGGCGGGTGGACGACGGTTCGAATAGTTTCGCTATATGGAAGGTACGCTGGTGATGCTTTATACGCCGGCTGTTTATACCGCTTTGGTATGGGTTCTGATCTGCTGGGTGATAACCGGGAATCCCCTCTATTTTTTCAATTCCAATTATTCCAACATGGCGCAGAGCGAAAGCGCCGTTCAGGTTTCTACGGTTCCGGGACTGATCCAGTATGTTTCTTTCCGCGCCATGCCCTTTTTAATGGTGTTTTTCGCAATCATCGCAATGCGTTTTATCGGCCGTGCGGTTTTCCGGTATGATTTTCTTTGCCTTGTCTGTCTGGTCCTGTCGCTCCTTTTGTTCCATATCCTCATGTACTGGAATGGAAGCTCCTTCGGGTGGCTGCGTTTTTTCTGCTACAGTCTTCCGGTTTGCGCTGCCTTTCTTCCCTATGAGAGTGCCGCCTGCCGGGACGGATACTTCAAACTCGGCCGGGCGGGAAAGCACTATGCGGGAAGGCGGGAGAAGCGCCTTGGGCCTGGGAGCAAAGTACCCGTTTCGCAGAAATTTTTCGCCGTGTTGCTGTCGGCCGCTCTGGTCGTATCCGTTATTCTGCTGAACAACGTCATGCAGGGCAGGAAGATCCCGGACTATGAGGGAAGCACTCATGACGAGGAATATCGTATTGCGGATTATATCAATGATAAGCTGCCGGACAGGACGATCCTGACCGATGTTTTTACGACATATAACATAGCTCTCAATGTGGATCATTTTCAGAAACTTGTGGTCAGCAGCAGTACAAATTTCAATGCATGTATCGCGGATCCTGTTGGGAACGGGGTGGAGTACGTACTCGTACCGGACCCGAAGGATGCGCCGAGCGATGCCATTAATCTGGCTTATCCGAATCTGTACAATCAGGGAACGGATTGGTGCGTCGAAGTCCGTGATTTTTCAGGCTATAAACTGTTTCAGGTGACCGGCTGAAAACGGATGCCCCTTCCGGTGAATTCTGATCCGGCAGGTACGTTTCTGGAGGGATATAAAATGTCAGTGGCTTTGCCAAAACACATGAAGCCGGATCATCTGAGCCGGAAAACGATCGTGTGTGTTGCCATTGCCCTGTTTGCGGCAGAAGTTCTTTACGGGCTCTATATCGGAATCGTGCAGGAAATGATGCCCGGAGACGCAATCAGCCGGGTGGCCAACGCCTATTATGTCCTTGCCGTAAAACCGGTTCGGCTGAGCTCCATCGGGCTGATCTGGAATCCGCTCCCGAGTCTGATGGAGCTTCCGTTGGTCGCCTTGTCTCCGCTATGGAAGCCACTGATTTCCCGCGGGATTTCCGGGAGTATCATTACCGCTCTGTTTTCCGCCCTTTCTGTGGGAGTCCTTCTCAAAACTTTTTCAAGATTTTGTATTTCCAAATTTTATTCATTCCTTATCGCGCTTTTTTTTGCTTTGCATCCTTATATTTTTCGCTACGGAGCGAATGGCATGAGCGAGGCCATGTTTTTCTTCTTTATTATTTACTGTATCTGCAATTTGATCTTATGGTTTCGGGAAGGGAGTTCCAGTTACATTGTAAAAATAGCTTTCGGCCTTGTCGGGGGCTTCCTTACCCGCTATGAGACGATACCGTTTGCTATGGGAATTGGTTTCTGCGTGGTTCTGAACATCCTGTATAACCCGAAGGAGAAAAAATACTGGTCTGCCGGAAACCGGAAAAG
Organism: Caproiciproducens sp. NJN-50; assembly: GCF_004103755.1. Lineage (NCBI taxonomy): Bacteria > Bacillati > Bacillota > Clostridia > Eubacteriales > Acutalibacteraceae > Caproiciproducens > Caproiciproducens sp. NJN-50. Next base: position 1,061,922 of record NZ_CP035283.1, read on the forward strand.
GGAGCGGTATCGTTATATTGAGGGAACGCTGGTCATGCTGTATACTCCGGCCGTTTATGCAGGAATTGTCTGGATTTTGCTCTGCTGGGTCATAACGGGGAATCCCTTCTATTTTCTGAACTCCAATTACTCGAATTCCGGGCAAAGCGCTTTCGCCGACGGGGCAAGTTCCCTTCCGGTGCTGGTGAGCTATATTTCCCGCCGCGCCATACCGTTTCTTCCGCCGTTTTTTGCAATTGTTCTTATGCGCATCGTCCGCAAGAGCTTATTCAAGGCCGATTTTCTCTGCCTTCTTGCCCTTGTGCTGTCACTTCTCGGTTTTCATATCCTGTTGTACTGGCGGGGCTCCTCGTTCGGTTGGCTGCGCTTCTTTTGTTATAGCCTTCCCATCTGCATCGCCTGGCTGCCCTATGAACTGTCGACGTATCAAGAGTCTGAGCCTGCTCATTTCCGGACACCGGCTCTTTCCTCGCCCGTAATACGGACAAAAAACGTAATGCTGAATTTTTTTAAGGTCCTAATACCTGTCTCCCTTATTGTTTCCGTCTTTCTGGTGCAAATTGTAATGTCGGACTACGTGATTGCGGACCAAGAGGGCGGCGCGAGCGCGTTTCAGGAAAACCTTCAGGTTGCGGATTACATTAATAATCACCTGCCGGACAAAATTGTACTCACCGATGTCTTTACTACCTATAATGTCGCCATGAACGTCGATCATTTTGACAATCTTGTTGTCAGCAGCAGCCTCAATTTCAAACAATGTGTCGCCGACCCGGTCGGTAACGGCATCAATTATCTGCTGATTCCCAATCCGATGGGGATCAGCAACAATGACGCGATCAATCTTGCTTACCCGGGCCTTTACGTGAACGGTGCGGACTGGTGTGCGGAAGAAAAGGACTTTGGAGATTTTAAACTCTTTCGCATCACCGGATAGCGGAAAGGAAAACGATGGAGAAAACAGAAAAGCGGCTCGGGGAAAAACTTCTTGAGGCCGGCTACATTACGGAAAAACAGCTTGAGGAAGCCGTCGCCATGCAGCAGCGTGACGGTGGGCTGATTGGCGACTGCCTGGTCCGGTACGGATATCTTTCTCCTTATCAGCTTTCCGATTTTATTTACCAGAACCAGTTTTCAAAGTTGGGAGAGCTGCTGATTCAGGACGGCAGGATCGACCGGGAGCAGCTGAGGCAGGCGCTGGAATACCAGAAACAGTACGGCGGAAGGATCGGGAGCATCTGTGTGCATCTCGGCTTTCTGACGGAGAAAGAGCTGGAGCAGACGCTGCGGGGGCACAGCCGCAGCAAGGGGAGGCTGGGCGAAATCCTGCTGCGTGACGGAGTCCTGACGCAGGAACAACTGGACAGGGCGATCGAGATGCAGCAGAAGAGCGGCGGACAGCTTGGCGAAATTCTGCTGTTTCTGCATGCGATCGATCAGGAAACTCTCTGCCGGGAGCTCGCCAAGCAGTTCGAGCTTGGCCGTGTCGGGGAAGAGGTGGAGGTAGAAAAGGGGAAAAACCTGCCCTATGCGATGGCGAACCGATATCAGGCGATCGTTGTTTCCGAACGGGACGACAGGGATCTTCTCGCCGTGAGGAACCGCCTGGACGACAAGGCGGTCCGGGCGATCGAGGAATATCTGGGCAAGCCGGTGGAACAGGTTCTGGCGACGCCGGAGGAAATGAATCGTTGGTGGCAACAGCATTTTCAAAAAGTCCAGCGCCATAAAAGCATTTTCGACCTTTATGACACACAGCCGGAAAATTCCGCCATTGTGACGTTCAGCACGCCTCAGCTGATCGTTCTGATTGCAGTCGGCATCCTCATATTGACGGGCTTTATTGTGGATTGGCTTTCCACTCTGTTTATTGTCAATCTGGTAGTCCAGATCGTATATGCCGTTATGACGTTTCTCAAACTGTATCTTGTCCTGAAGGGGGAAGATGAAGAATACCAGCTTCGGTTTTCGGACGAAGAGGTTGCCGGGATCGATGAAAAGGAACTGCCGGTCTACACCATCCTGGTTCCCGTCTATCACGAAGCTGCGGTGATCGAGACTCTGCTCAGGCACATCGCGGGAATGGATTATCCGAAATACAAGCTGGATGTGCGGATTCTGCTGGAAGAGGACGACCAGGAGACCATCGAAGCCGTTTCCTCGCTTCTGAAATCCGGCCGTCTGCCGATTGATTTTGTTCCGATCATAGTGCCGAAATCTCAGCCGCAGACAAAGCCGAAGGCCTGTAATTACGGGCTTTTGCAGGCGCGCGGCGAGTATGTCGTCATCTACGATGCGGAGGACCGGCCGGAACCCGATCAGCTGAAAAAGGTGTTTCTGTCCTTTCAGACGCTGCCGCAGGAATTTGTGTGCGTACAGGCAAAACTAAACTATTACAACAGCGAGCAAAACTTTCTGACAAGGCTTTTTACACAGGAATACAGCATGTGGTTTGAAAACCTTCTGGTCGGCGTCATGTCAATGGACATTCCGGTTCCGCTCGGCGGCACCTCGAATCATTTCAAAATGAGCTTTCTGCGTGAGGTAGGGGGCTGGGACCCTTTCAATGTCACGGAGGACGCGGACCTCGGGGTAAGGCTGTTCAAATTCCGGTACAAGACGGTGGTTCTGGACTCCCGCACGTGGGAGGAGGCGAATTCCACCGTCAGAGGCTGGATCCGGCAGCGTTCCCGGTGGATCAAGGGATATATGCAGACCTGGCTTGTGCATATGCGGCATCCGGTCAAACTGTACCGAGACCTCGGGCTGAGGGGCTACATCGGATATCACGCGATGGTTCTCGGCACCCCCGCGCTTCCGCTCATCAATCCGCTCCTTTGGCTGATGATGATCCTCTGGTTCGCAACGAAAGCCTGGTGGATTCAGTACCTGTTTCCCGGATTTCTCTATTATATCGCCATGATTCAGCTCCTGTTCGGCAATTTCATGTTTACCTACATTAATCTGATCGGCATGTATTCTGTGATTCGGGACTGCAACCTGAAAAACAAGCCGATCTTTTCCTACGCGCTGATTAAATATGCCCTCTTGACACCGGCTTACTGGGTCCTGATGAGCGTAGCGGCGTACAAGGCGCTGTTCCAGCTGCTGAAGAAACCCTTTTATTGGGAAAAGACGGTTCACGGGCTGGACGACGAGGAAGAAACGATGGATTCCGGCTGAGGCAGCTTGAGGATTTTTGAAAAGAGGGGAAAGGGGAGAAAAAAGCGTGCGGATTTCCGTTGTTGTGCCGGTCCGCAATGAGGCGGAGAATATCGCTCCGTTGCTGAGTGAGATCTCCAAAGCGCTCGAGGGTATTTCTTTTGAAGTTATTTTTGTAGATGACAGCACGGACGGTACACCCGAAATCATCCAAAAAGAGGCGATGCGGAGCCGGGCGCCCGTGCGAATGGAACACAGGGAGGGACAAAGCGGCCTTTCTTCCGCCGTGCTGCGGGGATTCGAACTGGCCGAGGGCGATTTTGTCGCCGTGATGGACGCCGATCTGCAACACCCTCCCACAATGCTGCGGAGCATGTACTGTGCCATGCTTCACGGCGCCGATCTCTGCCTGCCCAGCAGGCGGATACCCGGCGGAGGGGACCCTGGGCTTAAGGGCTCTCGAAAGTTTGTCTCCTCGACGGCGGCATGGATGGGAAAGGTCATGGTCGCCAGGCTCCGCCCGCTTTCGGACCCGACCGGCGGGCTGTTCATGGTAAGAAGGCCGCTGCTGGAAGGGGCGGGGTTGAAGCCGATTGGCTGGAAGATCCTGGCGGAAGTCGCCGCAGTTTGCCCCTGTGAAAAAATCATAGAAATTCCGTATGTGTTTCAGAAACGGAACAGCGGAACGTCGAAAATATCACTGAAGGTCACGCTGGAATATATCGGGCAGCTGGTTTCACTCCTGACAAGAGCGCGGAAAGGCGGCCGATTCAGGGTGGAACGCTGGTCGGAACAACAAGTTACTGAAAGTCTGGAGGAGTTGAAAGGTGCGCAAAATAGTGAAGAAGAGGTCTCACGTTAAAATCCTGGTTGCTCTATTTCTGTTGTTTTCGGTTCTGGCCGCCGGGCCCGCGCAGGATGTTTTTGCGGCGTCCCAGGAGCCACTGAAATCGGCTTCTTCCATGTCCGAGGCGGACCGGCAGGCGGCGGCTCAGAAACAGGAGCAGGAACGCCTGACTACGGCTGCGGACGCTGCAAAACGGAAAGCGGATCAGCTTGTTGCCGAGGGAAAACTGAATCGTCTGAACAGCGACTATGTCGATGTTCAACTCTTTGCACAAACCGTACACCTGAGCATGCCGAAAAACACGGCTTCCTTCTGGTTTAGCATTCCGAAGGGGACGTCGTTAAAAGACGGCTGTTCGCTGAATCTTGACGTCACGATTTCCACCACGCTGATCGATAACCGTTCCAGTATCTCTCTGGCGGTCAACGGTACAACGCTTGAGACAAAATGGATTTATGACGTCGTGAAAAACCAGACCGCATGGTGGAAGGTAAATGTGCCCGTCAGCCTGCTGAAGACGGACGGCAGCGCCAACGATCTGACGATTACCACGACGCAGCGCTCCATTGAGGGCGACTGCGCGGACATCGACAATCCTTCGAACTGGGTAAGATTCGACCCGGACTCCTACTTACATCTTGCCGTCGGGAGCTATGCGGAACCGTCCCTCGGGAATCTCTACTCTTATTTCTACGACAATCTGGACGACAGCAACGGCATTCAGAACGAATTCATTCTTCCGCGGTCCCCGGATGCTGCCGTGATTTCAAAGATGCTCAAGGTTTCTTCCGCGATCGGTGCAAACAGCCGGTGGAAAAATCTTCTGAATTTCAAGGTGTCGGAATTATCTCCGTCCGACTCGTCGATCCGTAATAAAATCTATCTCGGCCTGGTGCAGAATTGGACGGGGAACGGGAATCTGACTCTGCCGGGCGCGCTTGCCGAGGAGGAGGGCTTTCTTTCGGTCAAAGGAAACAGCGCGCTGATTACCGGGCGAAGTGAGACCGGACTGCAGAAAGCAGCGGATTTTTTCTCGGGTTCCGCTTATCTCAACAGGATTGATGCAAAAAGCCTGGTTGTCAAATCGGAGATTCCGAATTCCTCCGTGCAGCTCAAACCGAACGACACCGGCTACTATACGCTGAAAGATTTCGGCTACAGCGACATCAATCTGGCCGGGGCGTTCCATCAGAGTACGACTTTGACGCTGACGCAGCCAAGCGGGGTGAAAAGCGGAACGGCCTCTTATGTCAACGTGAAATTCCGCCATTCAAAGGCTCTTTCCACCGATGCGTCGTTGCTGACGGTCTACCTGAACGACGTGGCCTACGGCAGCGCCAGACTCAACAGCTCAAATGCGGACGGAGGCTCGATCAAGATCAAGATTCCGGACGATGTGCTGCAGCAGGAAGCAATCAGCTTGAAAATCGACGTCTACAACTACCTCGGGAAGATCGACTGTTCAAAGGATTGGTACGACACGGCCTGGACGGTGATCGACAAGGCCAGCGAGGTCTATTTTGAACCTGGCAACAACGGTGTTGCGCCGACGCTTGCCAATTTCCCGACCTTCAGCATGTTTACAACGGATGACGCAACGGGAATCATGATGATTGCGCCGGGATATTCCAATACGGAAATGCTTTCTCTCATGAGCCTGCTCTCCGGAAAAGCCGGACAGAACAGCGGAAACGTATTCAATTTTTCGGTAAGTGATTCTTTCGACAAGCTGACCGACCAGGATCGGAAGAAAAATATGATTCTCGTCGGTTCCTACGATCAGCTGAAACTGCCTCAGGAGGTCTCCTCGGCACTGGGCGTGGCGCCCGAAGGGGGAGACACGTTCCGAATCTCCAAAGATCTGCCCATTACCCCGGAAACGCTTCAGAACAAGACTTTGATCCAGGTAATCCGCTCCCCCTGGAACTTTTACAAGAAAATTTATGTTGTCACATATGACAAATCCATGCAGAAAAACCTGATCGCATTTTTGAGTGACAAAACGCTTTCCGGTCAGCTTTCTGATGAGATCAGCGTAGTCAATGCGGACGGCGAAGTAACGAGCTACCCGCTTGGTGCCGATACGGGCGTGTCCTCAGGGGTCCCGCTTTCCTGGGAGCGGGCGAAATATCTGGTCGAAAAGTGGACCGGGATCCCACTCTGGGCCATGGCCGTTATCCTTCTGCTTGTCGTGATCTGCCTGATCCTTTTGATCCGGCTGTCCAGAAATAAAAAGCGGTTTCAGAAAAATGCGGAGAAAATGCGCAAGAGCATTGAGAAGGATTCGTCCGCGGAGGACGTGTCAGCTCCCCCTGCGGACCGCTTGCCGGACCTTCCGGATGCACCGGCAGAGGAACAGGAAAAGGGGAAAAAGGGCCCGAACCATTTTAGATGATGAGACCCGAATATGAGAACAGATAGGGGAGAGATGATGTATACCGTCCTGCTTTCCGGCGGTTCCGGGAAAAGGCTGTGGCCCATTTCCGGTCCTATGCGGTCCAAACAATATTTGATGTTTCTGAAAGACAGCCGGACCGGCGAACCCTGTTCGATGGTCCAGCGCGTATGGGCCCAGCTTGAAAAGGCAAATCTTGCAGGGAACTGTATCGTTTGCGCGGACAGAACGCAGAAAGAGCTTCTCCGCAAACAGCTTGGCGGCGTCCGGATTTCGGAGGAGCCGGAGGGGCGCGACACCTTTCCTGCGGTGGCTCTTTCCTGCGCGTACCTGAAAAGCAGGCTGCACGCGAAAGACGACGACATCGCCTGCATTTTGCCAGTCGACCCATATGCGGAGCAGGCGTTTTTCGAGTCCCTGAAACTCCTGCCGTCCGTGCTGGAAAGCAGCGGCGCTTCCATTGTGCTGATGGGCGTAAGGCCCTCCTCCCCCTCCGGCAAATACGGCTATATCGTCCCGCTGCTGTATGGGGACGGGTATTTCCGTGTACGGTGTTTTCAGGAAAAACCGGGGGAGGAACAGGCCCGGGATCTGATTGCGCGGGGGGCGCTCTGGAACTGCGGCGTGTTCTGCCTGAAGATAGGAACGGTCCTGAAAAAGCTCGCCGGATTGGGTCTGCCCGGGGATTACGACGAGTTGTACCGGGTATACGAAAAGCTGCCCGCCGTCAGCTTCGATTATGAGATTTTGGAAAAATCAAAGGATCTTGTGGCGGTGCCGTTCGACGGTATGTGGAAGGACCTCGGCACATGGGGCGCCTTCGCTGAAATCATGGAACAGCCTGCGCGGGGAGAGTGTTTCATCGATTCCTCCTGCAGCGGGGCGCGGGTCGTCAACGAAACGCAAATCCCCGTGGTGGCGCTCGGCCTGAAAGATCAGATGGTGGTCGCAAGCTATGACGGGATTCTGGTGACGGACAAAAACCACAGTTCGCGTCTCAAGCAGATTGTTTCCAACCTGCCGCCCCGGCCCGGACTGGAAGAGAGTTACTGGGGAGCCGCTGTGGTGCTGGACTACCGACCCGGAGAAAACGGTTACCTGGTTCGCCGGGTTCGAGTGCATGCAGGACAGAAATTCGGACCCAAATGCCGGGAAGGGCTGGGCGAAGTCTGGACGGTTCTTTCAGGAAGCGGAAGATTGGTATGCGGTGAAACGGAACGGAGGCTGCGGGCCGGCGATGCCGTACCGCTCTGCGGGGAGGAGCCGTATTCCCTGTCTGCGGACACGGAGCTCCTGTTTCTTCAGGCTCGGACCGGCGGTTGACGAATAGTATGGAATGCGGAAAATAGGTGGTTCCAATTTTGGATACGATTTTATATTTGAAGCGTATACAGAGCAGTATCGCCTTAGGCAGCAGAAGATGGCTGTCTAAGGCAGTCTTTTTGTCTATATCAAAAACAGCGTAAAAATAGTTCTTTGAGGGCAGTCTGAAAAAGCCGATGCTTTGGCGGCTGGAGCATGAAAAGTAAAATGTGGCGGAGAGAAAAGCGGGGATCAAACAGAAATCGACAGGCGGACTGTGCTAAGATAAAAACAGATTCGCTGTTACAAAAAATAATCAGGGAATTTTATAACAAAACAAACAAAAAAATAAAAAAATATATAAAAATAACTTTAATAATTACCAAATGCAACTTGATATTTTTCCGGATTGTGTTATGATAAAGACAAAAGTAAAGGGGGCCAAGCACCATGCAGAAGACAAAGATGCAGGAAGGCATGGACCCGTCTCTGACTGGGTTCCTGGAAGGGACAAACTTCAGAGTTTTTGATTACATGGGGGTGCATCAGTCCAGCCGCGGCGGCCGGAAAGGGATGCTGTGCCGCGTTTGGGCGCCGAATGCGATGGAAGTCTCCATTGTCGGTGATTTCGACCGCTGGCAGTCCGGGCACGATCCGATGGAGCCTGTCGGCGGGGGAGTGTGGGAGTGCTTCCTGACCGGGGTGTGGAATCGGTTCGATTCCTATAAGTTCTGCATTGTCACATCGGACGGCCGGAAGCTTTACAAAAGCGATCCCTATGCGTATCATTTCGAGTCCGGGGAAGGCAAAGCTTCCAAATATTACGATATCGAGGGATTTCCATGGAAAGACGGCGCATGGATGCGGCACAAAACGGCAAAACCGCATTACGAACAGCCCGTCAATGTCTATGAAATCCATCCGGGCTCCTGGAAGAGAAACGCTGCGGGCGGGGTCCTTTCCTATGACGAGCTGGCGGACAAGCTGGTGCCTTACCTGAAGAATATGGGCTACACGCATGTGGAGCTTATGCCGGTGACCGAGTATCCCTTTGAAGGTTCGTGGGGATATCAGGTGACCGGGTATTTTGCTCCGACCTGCCGGTACGGAGAGCCGAAGCAGTTCATGAGCTTTGTGGAAAAATGCCACGAGGCCGGCATCGGGGTGATCCTTGACTGGGTTCCCGGCCATTTCCCGAAGGATGAATTCGGGCTGGCGCGGTTCGACGGGACGCCCTGTTATGAATATGCGGATCCCCGAAAGGGAGAACATAAGGATTGGGGGACTCTTGTCTTTGACTATGGCCGCAGGGAGGTCGTCAGTTTCCTGATTTCGAGCGCGGTTTTCTGGCTGGAGAAATATCATGTAGACGGCATCCGGGTGGACGCGGTCGCGTCAATGCTTTATCTGGACTACAGCCGGAAAGAGGGGGAATGGATCCCGAACCAAAACGGAGGAAGGGAAAATCTGGAGGCCGTCGCATTCCTGCAAAAGCTGAATGAAGTCGTATTCGCCCTGTTTCCCAGCGTGATGATGATTGCGGAGGAATCGACCGCGTGGCCGATGGTATCCAGGCCGACCTACTCCGGAGGCCTCGGCTTCAACTACAAATGGAACATGGGCTGGATGAACGACATGCTGCACTACCTCACGCTGGATCCGGTTTACCGCCCTTTCAATCATGATAATCTCACATTCTCTTTTTTCTACGCTTTTTCGGAGAACTTTATTCTCCCTGTTTCCCACGACGAAGTCGTGCATGGGAAAAAGTCTCTGATTGAGAAGATGCCCGGGTCCTATGAACAGAAATTCGCGGGAGTGCGGGCGTTCCTGTGCTACATGATGGCGCACCCCGGCAAAAAGCTGATTTTCATGGGGACCGAGTTCAGCCAGTTCATTGAGTGGAACTATAAGCAGCAGTTGGACTGGGTGCTGCTGGATTACGAGCAGCACCGCAGGCAGCAGAATTTTTTTCGGGATCTGAACCATTTTTATCTGAATACGCCCGCCCTTTGGGAAATAGATTTTTCCTGGGAGGGTTTTTCGTGGATTTCCAATGACGACTACACGCAGAGCGTGATCGCGTTCCGCAGGATCGACAAATCGGGAAAGGAACTGATTGCGGTCTGCAATTTTCAGCCGGTCCGGCGGGACGATTACTGCATCGGCGCACCGGTTCCCGGCGTTTACGAGGAAGTGTTTTCCTCCGACGCGCTCAAGTACGGAGGCAGCGGCATCAGCAACGGTTCCTCCATCAGGAGCGTGAAAACGCCGATGCACGGCTGCGAGCAGTCGATCAGCCTGACGCTGCCGCCGCTTTCCGTCATTTATCTGAAATGCAAGCGGCGCAGAGCGAAATCCTCAAGCGGCTCATCCGGTCCGCTTGAGAGCGGGGGAAATCGGAAAACCGGCGGGTCTACGGCCGGAATCAAGGAGGAGAACTGACATGTTGCCGAAGCAACAGGTTGTGGCCATGCTGCTGGCGGGCGGCCAGGGAAGCAGGCTTGGAGTGCTGACAAGGAATCTGGCGAAACCCGCCGTTCCATACGGAGGGAAATACCGGATCATCGATTTTCCCTTGTCCAACTGCGTCAATTCCGGGATCGAGACCGTCGGCGTTCTGACGCAGTACCAGCCGATGATCCTGAACGAATACATAGGCAGCGGGCAGCCGTGGGATCTGGACAGCATGAACGCGGGAGTCCATGTGCTTCCGCCGTTCCAGCGCAGCCGCAGGTCCGACTGGTATAAAGGGACCGCAAACGCGATCTATCAGAATATTCCGTTTATCGAGCGCTACCATCCCGATTATGTGGTGGTCCTTTCCGGCGATCACATCTACAAAATGGATTATTCCCGGATGATCGCCTTCCACAAAGAGAAAGAAGCGGACTGCACGATCGCCACGATAGAAGTTCCCATGGAGGAGGCTTCCCGGTTCGGCATTCTCAATACGAACCCGGACGGCTCCGTCTATGAATTCGACGAAAAGCCGAAGAATCCGAAGAGCAATCAGGCTTCCATGGGCATTTATGTGTTCAACTGGGGCAAGCTCAGAAATTACCTGGAAGCGGACGAAGCGGACCCGAAATCTTCGAATGATTTCGGAAAGGACGTGCTGCCCGCCATGCTCGGCGCGGGCGAACGCATCTTTGCCTACCGGTTCGAAGGGTACTGGAAGGATGTCGGGACCATCGAAAGCCTTTGGGAGTCCAACATGGATCTGCTGGACCCGAACATCCCGCTGGACCTGAACGAGGAAAGCTGGAAGATCTACACCCGCAACCCCGTCATGCCGCCCCACTATATCGCGAAGGGCGCCCGCGTGCAGAACTCGCTTGTGGCGGAAGGCGGAAGCGTCTATGGGGAGATCGACTTCGCCGTCCTTTTTTCCGGTGTTACGATCGCTCCGGGCGCGGTGGTCCGCGACTCGATCATCATGCCGAACACCCGCGTGGAGGAGGGGGCCGTCGTTCAGTATGCCATTGTCGCAGAAGACTGCGTGATCGGCCGCGGGGCCAGGATCGGGGTCCGACCGGAAGATATCGTCGATAAGGACGAATGGGGCGTTGCAGTCGTCGGCAACGGGTGCGCTATTCCGCCGGGCGCCGTGATTGCGCCGAAGGCTATGGTCGACCCCGAGACATTCACGGAGGAGGCGGGAAAGAATGCGCGGAAATAATGTGCTTGGCCTGATTTTTTCCAACATTCACGAAGAGCAGCTCCGCGACCTGACCGAGCTCCGCACCATGGGCTCCGTGCCGTTTGGGGGGAGGTACCGCATGATCGACTTTCCCCTCTCCAACATGGTTAATTCCGGGATCAACAAGGTCGGCGTCATCACCAAAAGCAACTACCAGTCCCTGATGGACCATCTCGGTTCGGGAAAGGCGTGGGACCTTTCCCGGAAGAGGGAGGGCCTGTATATCCTGCCGCCGTTCGAAGACACGCGCATGGCCAACAACAGGATCGAATCGCTGGCTTCCATCAAGAGATTCCTGACTAATTCCAAAGAGGACCTGGTCCTGATTTCCGACTGCGACGTGATCTGTAATATCGACTATTCCGACGTGGTTTCCCTCCATCTCCAGAAGGACGCCGACATCACGATGGTCTGCCGCTTTGGGCCACTGCCTCAGAAGACCGCCGAGCCCGTCGTCCTTACGGCCGATCCGGAAGGCCGCGTCGTCGACCTTCTGATCGGCCCGCGCACGGACGGGGAATGCTGTTACGGAATGGGAATGATCCTGCTCGGGCGCGAGCTCCTGATCCGCCTGGTGGACGACTGCGTCAGCCGGAATCTGTACAGCTTCAAACGGGACCTGCTTCAGAGGAATCTCGGCTCGCTGCGGATGTATTCCTATGCATTCCGGGGATATGCGCAGATGATCTGCTCGCCCGTCTCCTATTTTGCGGCCAATATGGAACTGATGCAGCCGGATGTCCGGGCGCAGCTTTTCAACCCGGACCGCCCGGTTTACACCAAGGTGCGCGACGACATGCCGGCGAGGTACGGCCTTGGGTCCGAAGTCTCCAATTCCCTGATTGCCGACGGCTGCGTCATCGACGGCGAGGTGCGCGACAGCGTTCTCTTCCGGGGCGTGCGGGTCGGCAAGGGCGCCGTTGTGGAGAACTGCGTGATCCTTCAGGATGCACGGATTCGTCCGGGATGCAGGCTGAAATATGTCATTACGGACAAAGATGTCCTGATTCAGAATGACCGCTCTCTGCTCGGATTCGAGTCCTACCCGATTTTTATCAGCAAGGGCAGCGTCGTGTGACGCTTTCAGAGTCACGATTTCACGCAAGGGGGTATTTCAATGAAGGTACTGTACTGTACGAGCGAAGCAATCCCGTTTGCTTCGACGGGCGGGCTGGCGGAGGTCGCCGGTTCGCTGCCGCAGGCGCTGAGGCTCCGCCTGATCGGCTGCCGCGTGGTGATGCCTCTGTATGAGGACGTTCCGAAAGAACTTCGCGACGGTATGAAATTTCTCACCAGCCTGTCCGTGCCGGTCGCTTGGAGGAGACAATACTGTGGCGTTTTTGAAACGCATGTCGGAGGCGTGATCTTTTACCTGATCGACAACCAGTATTATTTCAAGCGGCACGGCCTTTACGGGCACTTTGACGACGCGGAGCGCTTCGCGTTTTTTTCCCGCGCCGTGCTGGAGATGCTGCCGTATCTCGATTTTAAGCCGGATGTCATTCACGTGAACGACTGGCAGACGGCTCTGGTTCCGGTTTATTACAGCACGTTTTACGCGGACGCCGACTGGTTCCGGGGGATCAAAACGGTTCTGACCATCCACAATATCCAGTATCAGGGAAAATACGGAGAAGAGCTGCTGGAGGATGTCCTCGGCCTGCCGAAGAGCAGTCTGCCGGTTCTCCAGTTCGGCGAATGCGTCAATTTCCTCAAAGGCGCCATTGAATGCGCCAACCGCGTGACGACCGTCAGCCCGACCTACGCCTCGGAAATCCTCGACCCGTGGTATTCCCATGGGCTGGACAGTATCCTGAGGGAGCGCAAGTGGAAGCTCTCCGGCATACTGAACGGGATCGACACCGCGGTTTACAATCCGGAGACGGACCCGGACATCTATTCGAATTATTCGGCGGGCGATCCGTCGGGCAAAGCGGAAAACAAGACGGAACTGCAAAAGCGGCTGAATCTTGCGGTTTCAGGGGAGACGCCGCTGATTGGGATGGTGACCCGCATGGTCTCCCACAAGGGGTTGGACCTGGTCCGCGACTCGTTGGACAGTCTGCTGAATTCAACGGACTGCCAGTTTGTCATTCTCGGCTCCGGCGACTGGGAGTACGAAACGTTTTTCCGGGAGCTCCAGGGGCGTTTCTCCGGCCGTGTGTGCGCCTGCTTTGGCTTTGTGCCGGAACTTTCCCACAAGATCTACGCGGCGAGCGACATTTTCCTGATGCCGTCCAGGAGCGAGCCCTGCGGCCTTTCCCAGATGATCGCGCTGCGTTACGGGTCGGTTCCGGTGGTCAGGGAGACCGGCGGCCTGAAGGATTCCGTCACCGACAGCGGAGACGGGGAGGGCAACGGCTTTACCTTTCAGAATTACGACGGGGAAGACATGCTCCATGCCTTAGGCCGCGCGGTTCAGGGGTACAGGAACCGCGAAGGCTGGGAGATCCTGGTGCGCCGAGGGATGGAATGCGATTACAGCTGGGGCCACTCCGCGAATGAATATATCCGGCTGTACCGCAGTCTGTTGAAAAACGGCTGATTTATCCAGCGGCGGGAGGGGAAAGCAATGGGGGGTCCACCGAAAAATAACCGCGGCATGCTGAAGAAAACCGCTCTTTTTCTGCTGCTTTTTCTTTGTGCGGGCGCCGCGGCGTTCGGATTTTACCGGATCGCCGACAAAGTCCTGGACCAAATGTTTCCCCCGGCCGGAGAGATCGCGGCGTCCAGTTCTTATGCCGATTTGTCACCGGAGTCCCCGCAAATTTCCGCAGTGCTGTCTTCCTCGTCCGGGCCGGAAGCCTACAAGCCGGTGGAGGGACTGTTTGAAGGTTACGGCGCAGCGGCGCAGCGACGCCTTGACAGGATGACGACGAGGGAAAAGGTGGGGCAGGTGTTTCTGCTTACCTGCCCCGCGACCGCGGCGGTCAAAACAATCGACGATTACCAGCCGTGCGGATATTGCCTGACCGCCAGGGACTTTGAGGGGAAAACCGCCGGTCAGGTCCGTAAAACGCTCGCTTCCTACCAGAACTCCAGCAAAATCAAAATGATCCTGTGCTGTGACGAAGAGGGCGGAACGGTCGTGCGCATCAGCAAATATCCCGCTCTTTCCGCGCAGAAGTTCCGTTCTCCGCAGGATGTCTTCCGTCAGGGCGGCATGAATGGGATCGCGCAGGATACCGTTAAAAAGGCTCAGATGATGAAATCTTTGGGCCTGAACATGAATCTGGCGCCGGTCTGTGACGTTTCCGTCAACCCTTCCGACTTTATATACGCGCGGTCGTTCGGCCGGAGCGCGGAACAGACGGCGGAATTTGTCACCGCTTCGGTCAAGGCTTACGGGGAGCAGAGCCTTTCCTGTGCGCTCAAGCACTTTCCGGGGTATGGCAACAACGCGGACACCCACACCGGAGTCGCGAGGGACAAGCGCGGCTATCAGACCTTCCAGCAGTATGATTTCCTCCCGTTCCAGGCCGGGATTCAGGCGGGCGCCCCCTGCGTGATGGTCTCCCACAATATCGTCGAGTGCATGGATTCCACGAATCCCGCGTCGCTTTCGCCGCAGGTCCACCGGATTCTGAGAGACACGCTCGGCTTTTCCGGCGTCGTGATGACGGACGATCTCTCCATGAAAGGAGTCGCCGACTTCCTAAACGGGAAGAATGCGGCTGTGGCCGCTTTTGGGGCGGGAAACGACCTCCTGCTGACACCGGATTTCAAAGACAGCTTCAACGCTCTGTACGCGGCTGTGGAGAACGGAACGGTCAGCGCGGAGCGGCTGGACGAATCCGTGCGGCGCATTCTTGCCTGGAAGTACAGCATGGGTCTGCTGTCCTGAGAAAAGCGCCGGAAATCGAATCGGCCGGAGTGTAACCCACTCCGGCCGATTCGATTCCTAATCTGACTTTTTTTCATTTGCAAACGGCTCTTGCCGTGTTATAATCTTATTTAGACTGCTTTTTTACTCCCATCCGCAGTTCTGAGTTCTGGATCAGGTTGAAGAGCGAAGAGGCGAACAGCGGGTATTCCATAGACAGTTTTTCGGGGGAAAGGGAGGGCAGCGCGTTCTTGTCGACGCCCTCCATGGATTCGACCCTGTTTCCTGAAATCAGGCATTCCGCGTTGGAAAGAGAGATCTGCTGCGCCGCGGCGGAGCGGCCGGAGCTGAGTTTCAGAGGGACGGAGAAAAGCCCCTGGGGATTCTTGGAATTGGCGGAATAAAGCATGCGGAAAATTTTGTATACGGAAAGGCTGAGAAAAGCGGAGATTTCCGTTGTCAGCGCCTTGTTTCCACATTTCTGAAGAATGCCGAAAATGACGTTCAGAGAATTGGCGATCAGCTTTTTATTCAAAACGGGCAGCAGGCTTCCGCGCATGGTGTTCTCCTTGCCCGCCGCGTCCGGTTCGGGAATATCTTCCACCGAGATCGTAGCGCCGCTGCGGTGCGGAGTCCGGCCCAGCAGATAGTCGCAGGATACGTTGTAGTAGTCGGCCGCGCGAACGACAAAATCGAGGCCGCATTCCCGGATTCCCTTTTCATAATGGGAGAGCAGCGCCTGGGAAACGCCGAGGTCCCCGGCGGCCTTTTTCTGGCTGTAGCCGCGTTCCTTGCGAAGCAAGGTGATAATTCTTGCAAAATTGTTGTTCATTTGATTATCCCCTGTCGAATCCTGTTTAATAAACGCAAAGTAAAGTATACAATAGATATAACATTTTGTAAAGCCGCTAGATATCGTGCCAGGCCGGACGAACCGTTCCGTATCTTGGGCGAACGCGGCTGGAAAGTTCCAAAGGAGTATTTTATGAAATCCTACACCGTTCATTTCATCCGTCACGGGACGACAGAAGGCAACGAACAGGGCCGTTATATCGGCTCGACGGACCTCGCGCTTTCCCCGGGGGGCGCGGAACATTTGCACGCGCTGGGGAAAAAGCATTCCTATCCGACGGCTCAGGTGTATCTTTGCAGCCCGATGCGCCGCTGCACGGAAACCATGGGCATTTTATATCCGGAAGCCAAACCGACTCTGATTTCCGGTCTGCGGGAGTGTGACTTCGGCGACTGGGAAGGAAAGACAGCCGGAGAAATTGCCGGGGAGGACGGCCGTTTCCGCAGGTGGATCGCCGGGGACGGAGAGCCGGTCACGCCGCCGAACGGGGAGGATGGCTCCGCTTTTGCGCAGCGGGTCTGCGCGGCGTTTGAGAAGATTGTAGAGGACCTGATGCGCTCCGGGACAACCTCCACGGTGATTGTCACGCACGGCGGGGTGGTCATGTCCATTCTCGCCGCCTACGGTCTGCCGCGGGCGAAATTCTACGACTGGATGTCCGAGCCGGGATGCGGGTATTCAATGAGGATCATTCCGGGCCTTTGGATGCGGTCCAGAGTCGGGGAAGTCTTTTCGGAGATTCCGGTCCGTCCCAAACAGGACGGGGAAGGCGGCGAAAGAATTCTGATCGACCTTGCACGGGAGGCGGCAGACCGCGCGTTCGGCGAAAAGGAGAGGAAAACAGGCGGAGCCGGGAACGGGAGGGAACCAAAATGAACCGTGACGTGCTGACCGTATCCGTTGTTACGATGAACGCGGCGTGGGGAGACAAAGTTCGCAATTTGAATCGGATCAAGGGGTATATCGAGTGCGCAGGCAAGCGCGGCTCCGATCTGATCGTTCTGCCGGAGATGGCGCTGACGGGGTATGACGACGTGCCGGAGACACCGATCGACCAAAAAATGCAGGCTCGTCTGGCGGAAACGATTCCGGGACCGGCAACGGACGAAATCGCGGAGCTGACAAAGCGATATGGAATCTACGCATTCCTTGGAATGCCGGAATGCGCGCCGGAGGGACTTTACAACTCCATGGCGGTTTTTTCACCGGAGGGGCTGTGCGCCGTCTATCGAAAAATGCATCTCCCGCCGCCGGAACCGAACTGGGCCCTGCGGGGCGAAAAGCCGGTGCTGGTGGAAACGCCCTGGGGTCCGGTCGGTGTTTCCATCTGCTACGATTCTTATTACTTTCCGGAACTGATGCGCTATTATGTTGCAAAGGGAGCAAGACTGGTCGTCAACTGCACGGCCCACGCCCACTGCCATGGACGTTATCTGGCAAAGGCTTCGCTGGAGGTTGGTTCCGTGGTGAATGGAATCTTCATCGCCTCATCGAATCTTGGCGGGCCGGACCTGACGAACTGGTTCTGGGGAGGAAGCAGTATCGTCGGTCCTTCCAGAAACAAAAGAGAGCCGCATTACTATGCGGGAATCCCATTTTATGAAGACGGCTGCGACGAGGAGGCAATGTACACCGCTACGATCGATCTCAGCCTCGCGACACGGTTCCTCGTGCAGGAAAACGGGGCGGGGGAGACGGACTTTAGGCCGGACGTTTACAGCAGAATGTATTCCGAGCTGGCACAGATGCCCCCGTTCAGAAAATAAGATCAGGCGCCGCAGGGCAAAAAAGAGAGCCCGGCGCCTTTTGAATGCGGCGCGGGCCCGGTTTTGTCTTGCTTCAGTATCCGAATTTACCTGAGAGAGATTCGTCTTTTTCCACCCAGTCCTGGACGTCCGTCACGGTAAAATCAGTGGGATTGTTTCTTGCGACGATCCGGGTGATACCCGCATTGATGATCATCCGCTTGCACAGCGAGCAGGGGGCCGGGTCAGGCACGTAGGAACCGGAACCGGCCTCCCGGCCGACCAGGTACAGCGTGGCGCCGATCATGTCCCTGCGCGGCGCGCTGATGATCGCGTTCATTTCCGCGTGGACGGAACGGCAGAGCTCATAGCGTTCGCCGCGCGGGACTTTCAGCGATTCCCTTACGCAGACGCCGAGGTCGATGCAGTTCTTCCGTCCGCGCGGCGCGCCGGTGTATCCGGTGGAAACAATCTCGTCGTTCTTGACGATAATTGCTCCAAAGTTGCGCCTCAGGCAGGTTCCCCGTTCCAGAACGGTTTCCGCGATATCAAGATAGTAATTTGCCTTGTCGGTGCGTTTCATCAAATAAACCTCCCAATCAGTCACGGGAATGCATTTTATCGAATCAGGCGGGTAACGGCAACGCCTGAAAAAAGCAATTGGAGGATCGACAATCATGGAACTGACGGACCTTGCAACCATCCGGGCCGTCTTGAAACGGCATGGCTTCCGCTTTTCTAAATCCCTGGGGCAGAATTTTCTGACCGACCCCTCCGTCTGCCCGCGCATGGCGCTTGCATGCGGCGCGGACGAGTCAAAGGGAGTGCTGGAAATCGGCCCTGGGTTCGGCGTGCTGACCAAGGAGCTTTCCGAGCGGGCCGGCAGGGTCGTCGCGGTGGAACTGGACGAAAGCCTGCTGCCCGTCCTCGGGGAAACGCTGGACTCCTGCCGGAATGTGGAAGTCGTCCCCGGAGATGTCCTGAAGCTGGATCTTGCGGGGCTGCTGAAAGAGAAATTCGGCGGAATGGAAACCGCGGTTTGCGCAAATCTGCCGTATTACATCACGTCGCCTGTTTTGATGCGCTTTCTGGAGGAGCGGCTGCCGGTCGCTTCCTTGACCCTCATGGTGCAGAAGGAGGCGGCGCGGCGCCTGTGCGCGCCGCCGGGCAGCAGGGACTGCGGAGCGGTGAGCGTCGCGGTCAGCTATTACGCAAGGCCGAAGATCCTGTTCGAGGTGCCGCGGACCTCGTTCTATCCGCAGCCGAATGTGGATTCGGCGGTCATCCGGCTGGACGTGCTTCCGGAGCCTTCCGTCAGGGTCAAAAATGAAAAAGCATTTTTTGCGCTTGTGCGCGCGGCGTTCGGCAAACGGCGCAAAACGGTTTTAAACTCCATTTCATCCGGGCTTGGACTCGAAAAAAGCGAAATACTCACAGCGCTTGAGCGCGCCGCCGTTGCGCCGAGCGCGAGGGCGGAACAGCTTTCCATCGGGCAGTTTGCCGAATTGTCCAACAGACTGGAGAAACTGAAAAATGAGCAATGAAAGACTCGCCATGCTGTTTTTTGATATCGGGCTTGTCCTCGCGATGATCTCCATGGTCATCGGGCCGTTTGGAATCACAAACTGGGCGTTGACCACCGGGGTCGTCGCCTGCTTTTTTGGGATTGCTTCGCTTTGCCTCGGCTTTTTAAACTGGGACGACTGGATGCGTCCGGAGCATTCGGACGGGACATCCCTGCAACCCTCCGGGCGGGACGCGGCTGAAACGGACATGGCCGACAGCCGGGATGATCCTTTTCCTCATTCGCTTTAAGCATGGTTCGCGTCTGCGGTTTCGCTCCGGAGCCGGATGGCGGGACGAAGGTGCAGCGGTACGCTGCTGACGATCAGTAAAGAATTGCGCCGTATTTTGCCGCCAGCGGTTCGAGAGTTTCCCGCTCGATTTGGCAGTTGGAGTCAATGATCAGCCGCCCTTGAAAATACCGCAGGGCGGCGTCCAGGACGGTCGGGCTGTCGGCGTGGACCGCGATCGGCAGCCTGGTCATGCCCCCGGCCTCGCCGAGCAGAGCCGCGTCATCCATCCCGGTCACGTCGACCAGCGCGGCGGTGACCTGCTCGTCGTCCAGATCGATCAGGTCGTCGGCGAGAGAACTTGTGCAGCGGATCGGTTCGCTGAGAACAATATCGTCGCCGAGGAAAAAAGCTTCCTGCTCAATGGCTGCGGCATCGCAGTCCGGCTCTTCCGGCAGAACCGGAGGGCCGAACTTTTTCATGACCTCCGCCAGGGCTTTCACATGCTCCGGTCCGGCGCCGATGCCCGTGCCCAGAATTCTCACGCCGGCCTCCAGAAACGGAACGGCGGCTCCGGCCAGTTCCACCGGGGTCAGATCGTCGGGTCTCAGCCGGACGGCGAACGGGACTGCGGCGTGCTGCCGTGCCCGCCGGAACTCCTCCGCCAGCTCCGGTTCCGCGGCGCAGCTGAGGCCCACCGCGTCCGCTCCCATGGCCTGCAGGGTGATCAGCGCCGGCAGAAGGCTTCCGCCGGTCATCGTCCGACCGTCGGAGTCGACGGAGATCAGCACGATGACGGGAAGCCCGGTTGTGCGTGCGGCGAGCAGGGCGGCCCGCAGGTCCGAAAGGGAGTGCAGACCGTCCAGAAGAAGAAAATCGGCGCCGGCTTCGTCCAGAGACCGGATCTGTTCCCGGTAGCCGTCGTAGATGTCGTCGAAGTCGGCTTCGCCGTGCGGCGGGACGAAAAGGCCGCTGGGGCCTACCGCTCCGCCGACGGGAATTCCCACGGTTCCGGCGGCGTCTTTCGCAATTTTGACAAGCTGCCGGTTCAGCCCTGGAATGTCGCGGTGCGGCAGACAGAAGCGATTCGCACAGAGCGTCGGCGCGCAGAGAGTCCGGACCCCGGCGGAAAGGGACCTGCGCAGCAGGTTCCCGGCCGGACCGGGGTGTTCGGCGAGCCACAATTCGGGCTCCGCGCCGGACGGCAGCCCGGCGGCGTGAAAATCGGGAATCGGGTCCAGAAGAAGCGGGAGCCGGTCAAGGTAGTCCATTCTTGTTTGTTTACACCTGCATTTCCAAACGGCTCACATGCTTTCGGGAGCCGTGATTTTAAACATCGAGAGCACGTTGCGCAGAACCGTGGCGGTCGCGCGGCACAGAAGGAGCCGCGCCGCAGTCAGGCTCTCCGCCTCGCCCTTGACTCTGCGGGCGTTATAAAATTTGTGGAACAGCGTCGCAAGCTCGATCACGTATCTCGTGATCCGAGCGGGATCGTAGTTCTGTGCGGCGGCGATGATTTCCGAGGTGAAGGAGGCGATATGGCGGATCAGCTCGATTTCCTCAGGGGAATTGAGCAGAGCCAGCTCCTCCTCCGTGCAGTCGCGGGGGAAAATGCCCTCCGCAGCAAGATTTTTCAGAATGCTGCAGATCCGCGCGTGTGCGTACTGAACGTAATAAACCGGGTTCTGGGAATCCTGCTGCACGGCGAGGTCCAAATCGAATTCCATCTGGGAGGTGGCCTCGCGCAGATTGAAGTAGAACCGGGCCGCGTCCACGGGAACTTCGTCCAGAAGATCGGCGAGTCCGATGGCCTTGCCGGTGCGCTTGCTCATGCGCACGACCTCGCCGCCGCGGACCAGCCGGACCAACTGGATCAGGACGACGTCCAGCTTGCTCCCGTCGAGCCCGATGGCGTCCATCGCGCCCTTCATCCGGGCGACGTGGCCGTGATGGTCCGCGCCCCACACGTCGATGACGCGGGAAAAGCCGCGCTTCGCAAACTTATTGCGGTGGTAGGCGATGTCGGCGGCGAAATAGGTCGGGTTTCCGTTCTGGCGGACCAGGACCTCATCCTTTTCCGCGCCGAGCGCGGTCGCACGGTACCAGAGCGCGCCGTCCTTTTCGTAGGTCATGCCGCGTTCTTTCAGGATGTCGATGGTTTCCGTGAGCTCGCCGTCCTCGTGGATGGTGCTTTCGCGGAACCAGACGTCATAAAGGATGCGGTATTTTTCCAGGTCGGTCTTCATCTTGTCGATGTTTTTCGGCAGGGCAAAGCCGACCAGCGCCATGCGGCGCTCGGCGGAGTCCGATTTCACGTAGCGGTCCCCGTTTTGTTCGGCGAACTGCTGCGCGCGGTCGCGGATGTCGTCGCCCTGGTAGCCGTCCTCCGGAAATTCAACGGCGTCTTCGCCGAGATAAATCTGCAGATAACGCGCTTCCAGCGAAGCGCCGAATTTGTCGATCTGGTTTCCCGCGTCGTTGACGTAAAATTCGCGCGTGACGTCGTATCCGGCCGCATCCAGGACGGAGGCGAGGCAGTCGCCCAGCGCGCCGCCGCGGGCGTTGCCCATGTGCATCGGCCCGGTCGGATTGGCGGAAACAAACTCCACCATGATCTTTTCTTTTTTCCCGAAATCACTGCGGCCATAGCTGTCTCCGCAGGCGATCACGTCCTTCAGCACGTCGGTGTAGAAGCCGGGCCGGAAAAAGAAATTCAGAAAACCGGGCCCCGCAATTTCGGAGCGGCCGAAATAAGTGCCGGAAAGATCGATCTTTTCCGCGATGGTTTGGGCGATTTTCCGCGGGGGCAAGTGAAAACTTTTCGCGCCGGCCATGGCGGCGTTGGTCGCCCAGTCGCCGTGCGCGCGGTCGGCCGGGACCTCGACGGTAAATTCCGGCAGGGGAGCTTCCGGCAGGGAGCCGTCTTTGACCGCTTTCTCCATAGCGGTCCGGATCGCGTCTCTCAGTTGTTCAGTTGCCTGCAGCGCTAATTTGGACATCCTTGTTGTTTGCCTCCTTGATGGTGATGAAAATCTCGTTCTGACTCGAAAGGCTGGAATTGATGTCCAGCGTGTAGCTGACCTCCAGTTTCCCGCCCAGGTCGTTGAGTTCGGACTGAACCCGGCTGGTGAAGACGCCGATCATCATGTTGCCGAATTCAGTGTCGTACTGGCACAGGTGGCGCTTGCCGCGCTCCAGGATCAGGCGGGTGCTGTCCTCGCCGCCGCGCATCAGCGTCACTTTGTTTCCCCCGTCAATTTTCAGAATGGAGGTGCGCGTCCTGTTTTTGTCCTCCGAAGTATATTCTTTGTAGACAATATACCGGCTGTCGCCCCTCCGGACATAGGTGCCGAAGGTTGTCAGCTCCACTTCGCCCGTTTCATCGTCCACTCTCTGGCGGCCTTTGATCGAGATCAGATAATTCTCCTGCATTCCAGCACTCCTAATAAATATGTTGTGATATGCTTCCGGCGCGGATTCCGGGAGGCGGCGCCGGATAACAAGTGGAATTAAGCTTTTTCCAGAGCCAGGTCGATCAGTCGGTCCAACAGCCCGCCGTAGGGAAGGCCGGAGGCCTCCCAGAGCTTTGGGTACATGCTGATCGGAGTAAAGCCGGGAATGGTGTTCAGCTCATTGAGAAGGATCTCCGTATGGTTGCGCACAAAAAAGTCCACGCGGGCGAATCCGCGGCAGCCCAGCGTGCGGTAAGCTCTGACGGCGATGGAGCGCATTTCCTCCGAAACCTCTTCGGACAGGTGTGCCGGAATGTACAGCTTCGATTTGCCGGACTTGTATTTGTCGTCGTAATCGTAAAACGCGGCTGACGCGGCGATTTCTCCCACCATGGGAGCGGCCTCGGCCGCGTCGTTGCCCAGGACCGCGCATTCGACCTCCTGGCCGATCACGGCTTCCTCCACCAGGATCTTTTCCCCTTCGGTGGCTGCAAGCCGGATGGCGGCGTCCAGTTCCTCTTCGCTGCTGACGCGGCTGACGCCCACGGAAGACCCGGAGCCGGCCGGCTTGACAAAGACCGGATATCCGAGCCTCGCCCCGATTTTGATGCGGACCTTTTCAGGATGTTCCAGATAGCGCGGATAATAGAACCAGAGATACTGTGCCTGCCTGATGCCGACGCCGGCCAGAAGCGTGTGGGTGACCGCCTTATCCATGCAGAGGGCGGAACTCAGGGTCCCGCAGCCGACGAACGGCAGGCCGGAGAGCTGCAGAAGGCCCTGTATGGTGCCGTCTTCTCCATTTTTGCCGTGAAGCACCGGGAAAACGCAGTCGACCGGCAAAATTTCAGTCTGATCCCTGCCGACGACGACGATCCCGCCGACGCTCCGGTCCGGGGACAGAAAAGCGGGACGATTCCGTTCGTCTTTTTCCCATTTGCCGTCCGGGATGGAATCCGTCGGACCTTCGTACAGGAACCACCGCCCGTCTTTGGTAATTCCGATGCGGTAAATCTCATATCTGTCCTCGGAAAGATTGTTTATAACGGAATACGCGGAAACGCGGGATACCTCGTGTTCTGGGGAACAGCCGCCGAACAGGACGGCGATTTTTTTTCGATTCATTGTTAACCTCCTTGCAGCGTCCGCTTGTGGAAGTGCGGAGCAGCGTAATGGAAGCGGGCTTTTTGAAAACAGAATACTACAAATACATATGATAGCACAACGCCGCTCCGCACGCAATTGCCTATTTGGGGAAATCTTCGGCCCGTAAAATTGTATGGTGACAAAAAAATGTTTATGTAGTATAATCTAGTATAATTACTGTCTTTAGACAGAAAATGGAACGGAACGTTTTAAGATTCGGGAGTGAACCATGATGGATCAGAAAGTATTTGAAATGGTGGCGGGCGGCGTGGAAGCCGCGCTGAACGGGCAGGGATACCGCCGGGCGGAAAACAAGGCGCAGGAAGACGGGCGGGAAGTTTATCTTCTTGGGGAATCGGTTGCCTACAGCGTCCTGTACCAGGAAAGCGCCAAACGCTTTGTTCTCCGGACCTGCGAAATGGACGGCGAAGAGCCGGACGGCAAGTGGAAATCCCTTTCCACATGGCTTTATGACCCGGATACCGATACTCCGGCTCAGGCGCAGAGCATTGCCGATGATTTTACTGAGACTCTGACCGGGCCGAAACAGACGGCGGCGGCCAAGGCGCGTAAGAAACGCAAGAAGGACGACGACAATAACGCCGACCCTGTATTCTTTTTCAACCGTTTTGTCGGCCTGTTTCCGGAACTGAAGGAGGAGCTGAACGCGGAACGATCGGTTTACGGTGATGTCCGCGCGGTCACGTTTGCCAGGGAGCGGCTCCTGCCGAAAATCAATGCCCTTGTGAACAACCCGGCTGAAAAGGACCGGACCGCACGATGCTGCCAGCTGCTGAACGACCTTTATCTCGCCGGGGATATGGACGTCCGCTCCATCATTACCATTGTGATCCTGAACGGAATCGAAGGCGGGTCGGCCGTCGAAACCGTCCGTTCCCAACTGGGAGAAGACCTGCTGAAAAGCTATAAGGCGGGCCTGAAGATGAAGGGCAAAAAAGTAAAACCGGAGAAAAAGCAGAAAAAGAAAAAGTTTATGGCGGATACTCTGCTCAACCGCTGACTTGTTTCCACAGGGCGCTTTTTACAGGCGTCCTGCGGGCCCTGACAGGAAAATTCCGTTAAATCAAGAAAATCCTGCGAAAAAACTTGACAGGGAAACGACTGTGTGCTATGATGTTTATACCTCGATAAAGGGGTTATTTTTTTGTGCCCGTTTATTTTGAGGGAGGCCGAAGCCCTTTTCATAGGGCTGAAAAATTTTTTCCGTACAGCGGGAGGTGCCGTCATGAGGACCAAGGTAACGTTAGCCTGCACAGAATGCAAACAGCGCAATTACAACACCATGAAGAACAAGAAAAATGATCCGGACAGGCTTGAGATGACCAAGTACTGCAGGTTCTGCAGGAAACATACGCTTCACAGAGAAACGAAGTAATCCGGACGGAGGGACAAAAGAAATTATGGCCGATAAAAGTGAAAAGAAAGAAAACTTTTTTGCCAGAACAGGGAAAAGCGTCTCCAAATTCTTTCGCGAAACGAAAAGCGAAGCCAAGAAGATGGTCTGGCCCACTCCTCGCTCCGTATTCAAGAACACCGGCGTCGTTCTGGCCACCATTATCGTCATTGGACTGTTTGTTTTCGGGCTGGATACGCTGCTGGTCAACCTGCTCGGGCTGATTATGAATGTCGCGGGCTGATGGAAGGACGTCGCAAAGTAAAAGTAATGAAAAGAAGCGGAGGGGTTTTCTTTGCCAGAGGAAGCTAAGTGGTATGTGGTTCATACTTATTCCGGCTATGAAAACAAGGTAGCCTCCAATCTTGAAAAAACGGTGGAGAACCGCCAGCTTCACGACCTGATCCAGCAGATTCTGGTCCCGACCGAAACCGTCACCGAAATCAAGGATGACAAAAAGCGCGATGTGGAGCGGAAGATCTTCCCGGGCTACGTCCTTGTGAAGATGATCTTAACCGATGAATCCTGGTATGTGGTGCGGAATATCCGCGGCTGCACGGGATTCGTGGGGCCCTCCTCCAAACCGATTCCTCTGACGGACGAGGAAGTGGCGAGGCTTGGCGTTGAAAAGAAAGAGATTGAGGTTTCTTACGATGTCGGCGATTCCGTCCAGATTATCGACGGGCCCCTCGAAGGGTTTGTCGGCGTTGTGGAAGAGGTCGACAAGGAAAAGAACCGGGTCCGCGTCACGGTTTCAATGTTCGGACGCGAAACGCCGGTCGAGCTTGAGCTGAATCAGGCCCAGGCCATGGAATGATTTTATTTGGGTAATAAGCGGAGGAATCCGCTGTTATGAGGGGGCAGCGCCCCTGTGGGAGGGACGGCAGAGCCGTTCCGCCATCGACCACGAATTTTGGAGGTGCAGTAAAATGGCTCAGAAGGTTACGGGCTTTATCAAGCTCCAGATACCTGCCGGCAAAGCTACGCCGGCGCCGCCGGTGGGACCCGCGCTCGGTCAGCACGGCGTCAACATCATGGCGTTTACGAAGGAATTCAACGAGCGTACCAAAGGCGAGGCGGGAATGATTATTCCCGTGATTATCACGGTGTACGCCGACCGCTCGTTTACGTTTATCACTAAAACGCCGCCGGCCGCGGTCCTGATCAAAAAGGCATGCGGAATTGAAAAGGCTTCCGGTCAGCCGAACAAAACCAAGGTGGCGAAAATTACCCGTGAACAGATCCGCAAGATCGCTGAAACCAAAATGCCCGACCTGAACGCGGCTTCCATTGAAACGGCCATGAGCATGGTCGCCGGAACCGCGCGCAGCATGGGCGTGGAAGTCGCGGACTGAATGAAAGCCCGGGTGGGAGGAAACAGGAATCCGATTTTACCACTTCACAGGGAGGATAACCAATGAAACACGGAAAAAAATACAACAACAGCGCAAAGCTGATTGACCGTTCCAGCCTTTACGAAACCGCCGAGGCTCTTGATCTTTGCGTCAAGACCGGCACGGCGAAATTCGATGAAAGCGTCGAAGTCCACGTCAAGCTCGGCGTGGACAGCCGCCATGCGGACCAGCAGGTCCGCGGCGCCATCGTCCTTCCGAACGGAACAGGCAAGACCGTCCGCGTTCTCGCGCTGTGCAAAGGCGACGCGGCGAAGGAGGCCGAAGCGGCCGGGGCCGATTACGTCGGCGCGGAGGAATATGTTCAGAAAATCCAGAGTGAGAACTGGATGGATTTCGACGTTCTGGTCACTACGCCCGATATGATGGGTCAGGTCGGCCGCCTTGGTAAAATTCTCGGCCCGCGCGGCCTGATGCCGAACCCGAAGGCAGGCACCGTGACGCGCGAAATCGGCAAGGCCATCAATGAGGCCAAAGCCGGCAAGATCGAGTACCGCCTCGACAAATCCAATATTATTCACTGTGTCATCGGCAAGGTTTCGTTCGGCGGGGATAAGCTGCGCGAAAACTTCGATGCTCTGCTCGGCGCGATCGTCAAGGCAAAGCCGGCCGCGGCAAAAGGGCAGTATATCAGGTCCTGCGTTGTCGCGTCCACGATGGGACCCGGCGTCAAGATTAACCCGAACAAATTCGGCGCTTAATTTAGTTGACATTTACTGCTTTTTCTGTTATAATAATCAAAACAATAGTTTTTCTTTATTCAAAGACAGCAGGCGCTGTACGCTTAATGGATTTTCCAGCCTGCCGAGAATAAGGTTCGATATGCATTTGTGTGTTGAAAGCCTTTTCTGCGGCAGCGGAAAAGGCTTTTTACGTTCTGCGCGGAAACTGAACCAAACGGAGGTGAATTTGTTTGCCAAGTGAAAAGATTCTTGAAGAAAAGAAGAAGGCTGTGGCTCAGCTTTCCGACAGCCTGAAAGCGGCCCGGACGGGCGTGATCGTCAGCTATAAAGGAATCACGGTGGAGGCCGATACGAAGCTCCGCAAGGAACTGCGCGAATCCGGCTGCCAGTACAAGGTTGTGAAAAACACCCTTTTGCGTCTGGCGCTGAAGGACGCGGGAATAGCGGGGCTCGACGATGTCCTGGAGGGGACGACCGCTCTGGCCGTCGATCCGGACGATTATGTCGCTCCTGCCAAGATTCTTGCGGGATATGCCAGTGCCGATAAAAGCGAAACCTTTCAGATCAAGGCGGGCTTTATTGACGGAAAAGCCGCAACCGCGGACGAGATCAAGACTCTTGCGTCCCTGCCCCCGAAGGAGCAGCTGGTCGCACAGGCTCTCAGCGGCCTGAACGCGCCGATTACCGGTTTTGTCACCGTTCTCAGCGGAACGATCAAGGGATTGGTGGTTGCCCTGAACGCAATTGCCGAAAAACAGCAGGCATCCGCTTGAGTTTATAAAAATAATATTAATTTGGAGGTTTCAATCTTATGTCTGATAAAGTTGCAAAGCTCATTGAAGATGTAAAAGCTCTTACGGTTCTTGAGCTCTCCGAGCTCGTCAAAGCTCTTGAAGAGGAATTCGGCGTATCCGCCGCCGCTCCGGTCGCGGTTGCCGCCGCTCCGGCTGCCGCCGCCGCTCCCGCAGAGGAGAAGACGGAATTCGACGTCATCCTGAAAGCGATCGGCCAGCAGAAGATTCAGGTCATCAAGGCGGTCCGCGAGATCACCGGCCTGGGCCTGAAGGAAGCGAAGGACCTTGTCGACGGCGCTCCGAAGCCGGTCAAGGAAGGCGTTTCCAAGGACGACGCTGCAGCGATGGAGGAAAAACTCAAGGCCGCGGGCGCGGAAGTCGAAATCAAGTAATTTTCGTTCCTCTGTTGTTTTCCTGCCCCGTAAAACGGGAAAAAGGTCCGTCCCATACAATCCGTCGGGTTGCTTGGGACGGATCTTTTTGCCTTCTCTTGTAAAACATAAAAATTTGAATACAATATTCTTAATGCTATTTTAATTTGCCGCAAATTTTTCTTAAAGTCGCTTCTGCTAAAGTGGTGGTAACAGAAACGAAGGAGGATCAGATAAAAAATGGTTACATTGGAACAGGTTGAAAAATTGAAGGAACGCGCAAATGTAAGTTACGATGAGGCGAAAGCGGCGCTGGAGGCGACGGGCGGCGATCTTTTGGAAGCCCTGATCTATCTGGAAAAACAGGGCAAAACGAAAGCGCCGGAAGGCAACGGCTTTTACAGCAGTAAGGGCGAGACTCCGCAGTATGGCAAAGAATATACGTACAGGGAGGAAAAGGCGGCGCAGCGGGGAGAGAGCTTCTCTGGGCTTCTAAAACGGTTCGGAAAATTCTGCCTGCGTCTGCTTCAGAAAGGAAACAGAAATACGTTCGAGGTGCTGAAGGGGAGCGAATGCAAGGCTTCCATTCCGGTGACGGTGCTGGTGCTTCTCCTGCTCTTCGCTTTCTGGGTGACTCTTCCGCTGATGATCGTCGGCCTATTCTTTGGGCTGCGCTATCGCTTTCAGGGGCCGGACCTCGGGAAGGACTCGGTGAACAAAGCGATGGATACGGTGGCGGATGCCACGGATGATGTGAAGAAATCCTTTTGTGACGACAAAAAATGATTTGAGGACGCGGGGCGGTGACAACGGTTGGGCAGAAAGATTCTGATTGTCGAGGATGAACAGAAAATTGCGCGCTTTATTGAAATGGAGCTGAACTACGAGGGATACGCGACGGAGAAAGCGGCCGACGGACAAACGGGGCTTGAACTTGCCCGCACGGGCGCATTCGACCTGATCCTGCTGGACCTGATGCTTCCCGGAATGAGCGGCATGGAAGTCCTGAGGCGGATCCGACGATCTTCCGATGTTCCGGTCATCGTTCTGACGGCGCGGGACAGCACGATGGACAAGGTCTCCGGTCTCGACGGAGGCGCGGACGACTATATGACAAAGCCGTTTGCGACCGAGGAACTCCTCGCCCGCATCCGAAACGCCCTGAGAAAAAGCGCGCCGGCGGAAAGCGAACAGCTTTCCGCCTTCGGCGTTGTGTTGGACCCGGCCCGGCGGACGGTGTCCGTGAATGGGCACCCTGTGTCACTGACGAAACGGGAATTCGATTTGCTTTGCTATCTGATGAAAAATAAGGGAATGGTTCTGTCGCGGGAAGTTCTGCTTGAGAATGTCTGGGGTTATGAATTCGAAGGGGAGACCAACGCCGTGGATGTTTTTGTCCGTTTTCTTCGTTCGAAAATCGACGATGTATACGGAATCAAACTGATCACCACGGTCCGCGGCGTCGGCTATGTGATCAAAGATGAGGAGTGAAACGCAGGGTCGCGGAAACCCCGCGCCGGAGGATCACACAAAGCCCTCGATCGTCTTCCGGCTGAACACCGTCTTTTTCTTTGAGCTCCTCGGGATTTTTCTGGTTTTGGACCTTCTGTTCGGCGCATCGCTGCTGATTGCTGCGGCCGGTCATGCGGAGCGTGCCGCCGGCCTTGCCGTTTACGCCGTGGAACAGGAGGGACTTCGGGATTCGGACGGACCGGTGATTTTTTCAGAAGGCGGGGTGACGTTGGAGAAAAGCGGAGCTGCTCCGGAGGGCCTTCGTGTCCCTGCGCTGGCCGGCAGATTATTTTTTGATGAATCCCTCTCAGGGGAAAGGTATTTTGCGGTTCCCAGAACTTCTCCTCTTTTCAGAAAACTCGATGGATTGGTTTACCGGTTGTATCAAAGCACGGGCGACGTCGTTTCCGTAGACCTGAGCAAAGAAATCGGGCTCGGCGAGACCATCCTGATCATTTTTCTGGCCGCGGAGCTGATGATGCTCCTTTTCGGCGTGAGGAAACGGTCGCGCAGGATCCGGAAGACACTGAGGCCGATTGCGGAACTTGCCGAGACGGCGCGCAGGCTGAACCAGTCGAGGCCGTTTACGCCGGAGGAAATCGAGGCCCTTGCCGGAAAGATCAATGGGATCAACGCGTCCCGTCTGGATACGAGAATCGCGGTCAGCGGCACGCAGGAGGAACTCAGGAATCTTGCCGCCGCGATCAATTCGATGCTCGACCGGATCAACGAGTCCTACCGCGCTCAGGTCCGCTTTGTGTCGGATGCCTCCCATGAGCTGCGCACCCCGATCGCCGTCATCCAGGGCTATGTCAGCCTGCTGGACCGCTGGGGGAAACATGACGAAAAGGCTCTCCAGGAGTCGATTGAGGCCATTAAGAGCGAAACGGATAATATGAAGCAGCTGGTGGAGCAGCTGCTGTTTCTGGCCCGTGGGGACAACAACACCATGATCCTGCAGAAAGAGCGGTTCGACGTTTCGGCTCTTGCCCAGCAGGTCTACCGCGAGACCAAAATGATCGACGGGGGGCACGGCTATTTTTTGAGGGCGGAACCGGCCCTGATCGACGCGGACGAGGCGCTGATCAAGCAGGCCATGCGGATCCTGGTGGACAACGCGGTAAAATATACGCCCGCGGGCGGGACCATCCGGATCTCAGCGGTCAGCAGCGGGGAAGAGGTTCGGGTGACCGTTCAGGACGACGGGATCGGCATTCCCGCCGAAGCGCTCCCCAGAGTTTTCGACCGCTTTTTCCGCACCGACGCTTCCCGTGCCCGCGCGACGGGCGGGGCGGGCCTTGGCCTTTCCATCGCAAGGTGGATTGCCGAACGCCACGGGGGGCATATGGAGGTGCTGAGCCGCGAGGCGATCGGGAGCAGAATTTCCCTTGTGCTGCCTGCGGCGAAAGAGGAAAGAACAGAGGGGAAAGAAGAAAAGGAGCCGGAGGCCGGGGTGCGAAAATGACGCGCCCACGGCTTCCGGCTCCCTTTTTCAGAGAAGTTATTTTACATTTTTCTATATTTTTTCACTTTGCGCATGTTCTTTTTCTTTCGGTTATAGACCAGCGTGAGGACAATATAAATCACAACGAGAAGAATAATCAGCGCGGCGATTGCCAGAAACCAGCCTGAAGTGAAAATCGACTTGATCACGTCGGTCATATGCAGCAGCTCGCTGCGCTCGACGGACTCGGAGGCGACGAGATTGATGGTCGCCAGCGTCTGGTCGGCGTACTTCAGCGTCGCTTTGCCGATCACCTGTCCCTTTTTAATCGGCGCGTCCACATGGTCCGGAATGGTCTTGTTGATGATGACGCTGCTCTGAGAGACGTCCTTTGGCAGAATCGCGGAATAGCTTTTCTCTGCGGTGAGCAGCAGGCTGTCCTTTTGCCAGGCGTAGTTCAGTTTGACCTCTCCCAGGGTCTGGTCGGTGCCGACTACTTTTTTCAGTTCCAGATTCTTTAGCGCCCAGCGGTAAAGGTTTGCGCTGTCCACCATTTCGCCGCGCGTTTTGACCGCTTTGCCGTTTGCGTCCACCGAGGGGGCGCCGAGCGCCACGCACAGATAGCTGTACCCGTCCGCGGACGCGGTGGAAATCAGGCAATAGCCCGCTTCGTCCGTGTGGCCGGTTTTAATGCCTTTGGCATACAGGTAATAATATTCTCCCCCGAGCGCATTTTTGTCAATCAGCAGGTTTGTCGTGGAGAGCGTCGGCATCTGTTTTCCCGCATTCGGCCCTCCGACGGGTTTGTAGGAGTACCGCGTCTGGGAGCAGACCTGCATGAAATAGGGCAGGCTCATCGCGCACCGCGTGATTTTCACCAGGTCCGCGGCGGTGGTGTAGTGATTGTCGTCGTGCAGTCCGTGCGGGTTTGTGAAGTTCGTTCCCGTACAGCCCAGCGCCTTCGCCTTTTCGTTCATCATCTCGACGAATTTGTCCACGCTTCCGCCCCCGACGTAGTCGGCCAGAACCATCGCCGCGTCGTTCCCGGACGGAACCATCATGCAGTTCAGGAGCTGATAGACCGTCAACACGTCGCCCGTCCGGATGTTCGACATGGAACTGCCCGTCCCGAGAAGGCGGTCGACCACATCCTTGGAGATCGTCACCTGGGTTCCCTGCAGGTCTTTGACCTGTTCGCTGACGATGATGTAGGTCATGATTTTGGTCAGGGAAGCCGGTTCCCTTTTTTCGTCCGGATTTTTCTGGTAAACAACGGTTCCGGTGTCCAGGTTGACCAGCTCGACCGCCGCGCAGGAAGGCTCGAAACCGATAGAGAAGTTGGCGGCCCGTGCGGGGACGGAAGAGATCAGGATGCAGCAGGCCGTCAGGACGGAAAACAGGAACGCTAGCCTTTTTTTCATGGAAATTTTGCCTCCGATGTGATATGATAGTAAAGCCGGCCGAAGCAGGCGTTTTATGTAAAATCAACCTATCTGATACATAGTATAACAGCCATTTCCGAAAAGATAAAGGACTATGCCGGAAAAACGTTTCATATGATTGATTTGTATCACTGGGAACGGCTTCGGAATCGAGCTGACTGGAGGAAACCGGTATGATCTATCTGACTGCCGATACGCATGGGGAGCTGCGCCGATTTGATTCTCCTCAGATGCGCAGGCTGAAAGCGGGGGACACGCTGATTGTCTGCGGGGATTTCGGATTTATCTGGGACGGAGGCCCGGCGGAGGAAAAGATCCTGAAAAAGCTGGGCAAAAAAAAATACGGAATTCTGTTTCTGGACGGGGCGCATGAAAATTATGATCTGTTGGAGAAATACCCCGCCTCCCAGTGGAACGGCGGCAAGGTGCGGCAGATCAGCGGCAATCTGTATCATTTGATGCGCGGTCAGGTTTATGAAATCGAGGGAAAGAAAATTTTTGCCTTCGGCGGCGGTGAAAGCAGCGAAAAGCAGCTGCGCATGGAGGCCGGGAAATGGTGGGAACGGGAAATGCCCACCATGGAGGAGATGCGCGAGGGCGCCGAGAATTTGAAAGCCGTGGGAAGACAGGTGGATTATATCGTCACCCACACGCCGCCGCCGAAAATGGGACCCGGACCGTCCGAACCTGGGACGGATGGGAAAAATCAGCTGGAAGCGTTCTTTGAGCAGATCACGAAGCAGGTCAGCTATGAAAAGTGGTTTTTCGGCTCCCTGCATATCGACCGAAAGGTCACCTATAAAAACTACGCGGTGTTTGAGGGGGTTCTCCCGGCCTGGGAGATTCCGTCGAAACACCACTTCAAAAAGTAACAAATGCTCCGGCTGCTGCGTGTGCAGAGCCGGAGCATTTATCAGCAGCTTATCCTGCGTCCATCAAATATTGAGAATTACTTTGACACCTGAAAGGACTTCGCGAACGAGATCAGCTCCTGTTCGGAAAGGTTCTTTTGGGCCGCGATATAAACGCTTACTTTGTCTGTTTCCCACTCGAGCGTGTCGCCGTCGATCAGCGCGGCTTTATGCCCATTGATATTCAGCACTTTCACATCGGTACCGCCGGTTTCCGTCGCGGCTTCCGATGTGTTCCGTCTTTCCTGGACAAAAATTTTCTTATCGCCGTTGGTAAAATAGAAGTCGGCATAATCTCCGTCTATTTTTCCATTGTCGTCCGGATAGAGCTTTGCGCAGTCGAACGCATAGCCGGAAGGCATCGATGCGGGAAGCAGGGGCTGGAAGGTAAGCTGAGCAACGGCCTTGCTCAATTCCTTTTCAGTGACGCGATTGTCCGAATGGTCTCCGTTCGCGATGGTGCCGAGTTTCTTGCCATTCTTGTCGTAGATGTCAATGTCTTTGCCTCCCGGCATGCTGGTGATCGGATTTCCGTCCTTATCGTAAACCTCCGGCTTTGAGGGCGCTGCGTTCGGGTCCTCCACCAGAACGGTGTTGTGCCCCAGACTGATGGTCTGAAGGATTCCGTCGATCGCCGTTTTTGCGAACGCCGTTTGGGAGAAGCCGACCAGGCAGACCAGGCAGGCCGCCGCGGTCGTCCAGCGGACGGTGGATTTTTTGTTCAGGCCGGCGGCGCGCCGGAATTCGCGCTTCATTTTTGCGCGTTCCGAACGGTTTAAGACCGGATTCCCGGTGTCCTCAGATTTTTCCTGAACATCGTTTAGCAAGTCGTAGATGTTTTTCATGGCTTAACCTCCCTGCATTGTCTCAGTTTTTTTCTTCCGCGGGAAAGGCGGTTGTACAGCGCCGATACCCTGATATTCCGTTCCCGCGCGAGCTGTTCGGCCGGCTTTTCGCGGACGTAGCAGTCCCAGAACAGCTTGCGGTCTTCTTCCGGCAGGTCCCGAAGCAAATCCCGGACCGCTTCCCTGGCTTCGCATGCGGATTCGTTTTCCGCAGTGCAGAGGGCTTCTTCCTCGCCCTCCGAGGGGAGCGGAAGCTCGCTTTGAAACCGGGAAGACCGGCGCAGACGGTCGATGGCCTTGTACCGGCAGACCGCCGACAGCCAGCCTGAAAAGCTGCTTTTCGTACTGTCAAAATGCTCAATTTCGTTCCAGACAGCGAGAAGGATGTCGTCCTCGCATTCCTCCCATTGGTCCGGAAGCGAGGAAAGGCGCCGGCGCACGATGGACCGGATCATTCCCCCGTAGGAATCGATCACATAATCCAGCGCCCGTTCGTCCCGCGCTTTCAGCCGCCCGATAAAATTATTGCCGTCTATCTTTTTAGCATCAAACATGTTTTCTCCTTTTCTGCCGTTCCCTGCATATTTGCGCGCTCACCTTAAATATTCGCGGGCGTGCAAGGAAATCTATCAAAAAGGACCGCATTTTTTCAATGCGGTCCTTTGAAAGATCAGTCCGTCCAGTTTTGAAAGAGCTGTCTGACCTCGGCGCGCAGGCCCCGGTGCTCCGGAAGGGACAGCTCCGGGTCCGCTCGGAAAATTTTTTGGGCGGTTTCCTGCGCTTTCCGCAGAGATTCCATGTTTGTCGTCATATCCGCGATTTTCAGGTCCGGAAGGCCGTGCTGCCGGTCTCCGAAGAAATCGCCGGGTCCCCGCAGCTTTAGGTCCTCGTCCGCGATTTGAAAGCCGTCGGAGGTGGAGCACAGGATTTTCAGCCGGGCGAGCGCCTCCTCGTTCCGCGCGGCTGAGATCAGGATACAGGTCGAGGCGCAGGTTCCCCGCCCGATCCGGCCCCGGAGCTGGTGCAGTTGGGAAAGGCCGTACCGCTCCGCGTTCTCGATCAGCATGACGGTCGCGTTCGGCACGTCCACGCCGACCTCCACGACGGTGGTGGAGACCAGAACGTCGATTTCCCCCGCTGAAAAGCGGTTCATGACCGCTTCTTTTTCCTTCGGCTTCATTTTTCCGTGCAGGGTGCCGATCCGGCAGTCGGGCAGCCATTTGCTTTTCAGGCGCTGCGCGTAGGAATTCACGCTTTCCATATCGCTCCCGCTTTCGTCGATCATCGGGCAGATGATATAGCACTGCCGGCTTTCCCGCACGTACCTGCGCACAAAAGCGAAAACGCGCGGCCGGACGTCCGGCGTCACGGCATAGGTTTTTGTTTCCTTTCTTCCGGGCGGCAGTTCGTCGAGAATGGAAAGATCCAGATCGCCGTAGATCATCAGGGCGAGCGTGCGCGGGATCGGCGTCGCGCTCATGACCAGCGTATGGGGACGGTCCCCTTTTGCGGCGAGCGCCGCCCGTTGGGCCACGCCGAACCGGTGCTGTTCGTCCGTGACGACCAGGCCGAGCCGTTTGAAGCTCACGCCGTCCGAAATCAGCGCGTGGGTGCCGACCAGCAGGTCGATCTCCCCGTCGGCCAGGGCGCCGCGCAGCTTCCGCTTTTCAGCGGCGGGCAGGGAACCGGTCAGAAGGCCGATCCGGATCCCCGTCGGCGACAGCAGGGCGGAAAGCGTCCGCGCGTGCTGCCTTGCCAGGATTTCCGTCGGAGCCATCAGGGCGGCCTGCATTCCGTTCTTGATCGCCGAATGGCACAGGGCTGCCGCGACTGCCGTCTTTCCCGACCCCACATCCCCCTGAATCAGGCGGTTCATCGGGAAACCGCCGAGCATGTCCGCCATCGATTCGCGCACCGCCCTTTTCTGGGCCTCTGTGGGCTGAAACGGCAGCAGACGGTAAAATTCACCGGTCCGGTCGCTTTGAAGCTGAAACCGGCTCCTGGCTCGGGTACGGCCCCCAATTCTCAGTAGGCCGAGCTGCAGCACCAGAAATTCTTCAAAGATCAGCCGCTCGCGGGCCGATTTCAGCGATTCCATATCGTCCGGGAAATGAATGTTCTTCAAGGCGAAATCCAGGCTGCTGAGAGTTTGCTCTTTTCGAAGCATCGGGGGAAGTGGGTCCGCCATCGGGTCCGGCAGCAGCCGGAGCGCCTCGCGCACCGCGTTTCCGATCAAGCGGCTGGAAAGCCCGCTGGTCTGGCGATAGACCGGCAGAACAGGGGGGCAGGACGCCGCCGGATAAAATTCCGGAGAAATCATTTCCCGTTTCAGGAAATTGGCGGTGACTTTGCCGTAAAACAGATATTCTTCGCCCGGATGCAGCAGGTTCATCACATAGCGGTTGTTGAAGAAAGTCAGTTCCAGGGTGCTTTCGCCATCAAAGGCGCGGGTCTTATAAAGCGTCATTCCGCCGCGGATGCGGGTCTCCGTTGGCGCTTTTTCAACGGCGGCCCGCACGGCGCAGACCGTTCCCAGGGGGGCGGTGCGGACCGGAAACGGGCGGCTCAGGTCCTCGTAAGCACGGGGGTACAGACGCAGCAAGGCGCCGACCGACGGCGCGCCGAGCTTTCGGAACAGCTCCGCGCGCCGCCTGCCGACGCCTTTCAGGGTCTGGATATCCTGTTTGAATAAGCTGGCCATTCTACCACCTGCAAACTGTGTTTTGTTTTTTCAGGCGGGCATGGCGTTATTCCACTGAAATGATAAAATAATAAACCGGCTGTCCGCCGTTGACAAGGGTGATCTCAATATCGCTGCTGACCTTGGATTTGATGCGGCTGCACGCATCGTTGGCCATTTCCTCGGTCACGTCCGCACCGTAGATCAGGGTGATGAACGAGGTGCCGCGTCCGACCATGGACCGGGTCAGCTTGGAGCAGACATGGACCGCGTCCCTGTTCTTTTCGATGACACTCAGTTTCCCGTTGACCAGTCCAAGTGTATCCCCCTCGCGGATCCGCTTTCCGCCGAACTCGGAGTCCCTTGCCGCAAATGTGACGGTGCCGGTCTGCACGCCGGAAGCGGCTTCCATCATGCCGACGGTGTTGACTTCCACGCTCGCGTCCGGGTTGTAGGCCAGAAGGGCGGAAAGGCCCTGCGGAATGGTGCGGGTCGGCAGCACGATCACCTTGCGGTCCTGGATCAGGGGGATGGTCTGTTCCGCCGCCAGAATGATATTTTTATTGTTCGGCATAATGATGACGGTCTTCGCCGGCGTTGCGAGGGCAGCGGCCATTAGCTCCTCGGTGCTGGGATTCATGGTCTGCCCGCCGCTGACGACCTGTGCGCAGCCAAGATCCGTAAACAGCGTTTTGAGTCCTTCGCCCGCGGCGACCGCGACGAAACCGATTTCCTCCACCGGTTCCGCCGGTTCCGGCGGCGCGGCGGATTTCGCCTTGGCGGCTTCGTTTTCCTCGGCGTTTTTCCGGTGCTGCTCCTTCATATTGTCGACCTTCACGGTCAGGAGCTGACCATAGGCGAGGCCCGCCTCCAGCGCGTTGCCGGGGTCCTCCGTATGCACGTGGACTTTGATGATTTCATCGTCGTCCACGACCAGGACGCAGTCGCCCATGCTTTCAAGGTAAGTGCGAAGGTCCTGCGGGTCTTTCCCGCACTCCGGATTCCGCCCGATGATGAATTCGGTGCAGTAGGTAAAATTGATGACTTCGTCGAATTCCGCGGCCGCGTTGCGGAAAAAGTCGCTGTTCAGCGTTCTGTCGTTTCCGGAACCGCCGCCGGCTTCCGCCGTTTCGCCGGAGAGGATCGTGTGGTCGCGGAAGACGCTCAGCATCCCGTCGAAAATATAGCACAGCCCTTTGCCCCCGGCGTCGACAACGCCGGCCCGTTTGAGGACGGGGAGAAGCTCCGGGGTTCTGGCGAGGGCCTCCTCTGCTCCCTTGCAGATGGCTTCCCAGACGACGACCGGATTGTCGTCGTCCTGCGCGGCCGCCTTGCCTGCTTCACAGGCGATGCGGGACACGGTCAGAATGGTTCCCTCGGTCGGCTTCATGACCGCTTTGTAGGCGGCCTCCACTCCGATGCCGAGCGCGGCGGCGAGGTCGGAGCCCCCGACCTCATCCATCCCCTCCAGGCCTTTCGCAAATCCTCGGAACAAAAGGGAAAGGATGACCCCTGAATTGCCTCTCGCCCCGCGGAGGAGGGCGCCCGAAGCGATCTTCGCGACCTCTCCGGCGGAATTTGAACTTGTCTTCACCAGTTCTGCGGCGGCCGATCCCATGGTCATGGACATATTGGTTCCCGTGTCTCCATCCGGAACGGGAAAAATGTTGAGTTCATCAACAGATGTTTTATATCGGACTATATTATTGGCACCGGATATGATAGCATTTTTCAGATCGATCCCGTTCATCACTTTGTCAGCACTCCCTCAATTCAAACAGCGGTTGGAAGCCGGACCTGCGAGCTCCGTCCCGGCTATGATACCATGAACCGCGAAGCCGCGAAACGCGCGGTCAGCCACGATTCATGGTTCAGTGTACTCTCAGGCGTCGGAAGCTTTGCCTCCGTTTACACCGTGAGGTTATTATACCATACACTTCCAATGGATTCAATCGTTAAAAATAAGCCGGGGCTTTAGGCCTGGAATGAAAATATCCTCACTCAAGGTGAGGATATCGGTTTGCTCTACCGGGGTTCCACAATGAGCTTGATTGCGGTTCGCTCCTCTCCGTCGATCGTTACGCTTGCAAATGCAGGCGTGCAGACGGCATCGATTCCCGACGGAGCAAGATAACCGCGCGCGATAGCTATGGCTTTGATAGCCTGATTGGTAGCGCCGGCGCCGACGGCCTGAATCTCGACCGAGCCGGATTCCCGGATGACACCCGCAACCGCGCCGGCAACGGAATTAGGCGCCGATTTTGACGACACTTTTAAGATTTCCATAAGCTATCCCCCAACTTATATTTATAGATACATCATAAATCGAAAAAACAGTTTTTGCAAGTTATTTTAATAAAAAATAATTGCTATATCTAAAAATTATTAGCAGAATAGCCAAAGCAAATTAGAGTATTTGTATTCTTTCAATGGAAACGGTTCTGCCTGATTTTTCATCCACGGATAAAACGGCTCCGTCCATCCGGCAGTCGCCGTCCGCCAGGTCGAAACGGACCGGCATTTTGGTCCTCATTTTCTGGATCACCAGTTCGGGCTTGACCCCCAGAACGGACTGAACGGGCCCCGTCATGCCCAGGTCGGACAGATACCCCGTGCCTTTCGGAAGGATGGTTTCATCCGCGGTCTGAACATGGGTGTGGGTGCCGAAAACGGCTGAGACGCGTCCGTCCAGGTAGTAGGCGAGCGAGCGTTTTTCCCCGGTTGCCTCCGCGTGAAAATCCACGAGCGTGATTTTCGGCGTGCCCGCCGAAAGAATTCGGTCCGCCGCGTCAAAAGGGGATTCCATGCTCTCCATATAAACGACTCCGATCAGGTTTAAAACGCCGACCTGGACCCGGCCGAGGTCGATGATCTCAAATCCTTTGCCGGGCGCCGCGGAAGGAAAGTTGGCAGGGCGCAGCAAAGCGGGGCAGGAATCATAAAAATCATAACTTTCCCTGCGCCGGAAGCTGTGATTTCCGGAAGTGATGACATCTACGCCGCTGTCGAACAGATGGCGGGCGGACGCGGGGGTCAGGCCGTTCCCGTCTGCGGAGTTTTCTCCATTCGCAATGACCAGGTCGATTCCCTTCAGCTTTTTGACGGAGGGCAGGTGTCTGCGGAGAAAATTACAGCCGATACTGCCGACCACATCACCAATTGCCAGAATGTTCATCATTGAATCCTCCTTCAGACAGAAAATGCAAACAAAGAGGGGGGAACAGCCCCTGTTCCCCCCATGTCAGGCGTGATGCCTTCCCTCACTTTGCATATTCGATTGCTCTGCTCTCACGGATTATGGTAACCTTGATTTGACCCGGATATTCCAGATCGCTTTCAATTTTTTTGCAAATGTCACGAGCCAAAAGCGCCATTTTGTCGTCGCCGACGGACTCGGGTTTCACCATGATCCGGATTTCGCGGCCAGCCTGAATGGCATAACTGCGGTCCACTCCGTCAAACGACGAGGCAACAGCTTCCAGTTTTTCCAGGCGCTTGATGTAATTTTCCAGATTCTCGCGCCTTGCTCCCGGGCGGGCCGCGCTGATCGCATCGGCTGCCTGAACCAGGCAGGCGACGATGGTTTTTGCTTCCACGTCCCCGTGGTGAGCCTGAATCGCGTGCACCACAGCGTCACTTTCTTTATATTTGCGGGCCATGTCGACTCCGATGTCGACATGGGAACCTTCGATTTCGTGGTCCAGCGCTTTCCCGATGTCATGCAGCAGGCCTGCCCTGCGCGCAATCGTGGGGTCCAG
Organism: Caproiciproducens sp. NJN-50; assembly: GCF_004103755.1. NCBI lineage: Bacteria > Bacillati > Bacillota > Clostridia > Eubacteriales > Acutalibacteraceae > Caproiciproducens > Caproiciproducens sp. NJN-50. Next base: position 1,103,409 of record NZ_CP035283.1, read on the forward strand.
TCCAAGCTCGCTTGCCATCATGCCGGCAAGGTAGGCGACTTCCAGAGAGTGGTTCAGCACGTTTTGGCCATAACTGGTGCGGTAACGCAGCCGTCCCAGCAGCTTGACCAGTTCCGGATGGACGCCGTTCACGCCGGCTTCGATCACGGCGTGTTCTCCTTCCTGTTTAATGGTGGCGTCCACTTCCCGCCGGGCTTTTTCAATGGTCTCCTCAATTCTCGCAGGATGAATTCTCCCATCGGCAATCAGATGCTCCAGAGCGATGCGCGCCACCTCGCGGCGCACCGGCTCGAAACAGGAGAGAGTGATTGCCTCCGGCGTGTCGTCAATAATCAGGTCGACTCCGGTCATAGTCTCGATCGCCCGGATGTTCCTTCCCTCGCGGCCGATAATTCTGCCCTTCATCTCGTCGTTGGGCAGCGGCACAACGGAGATCGTGGCTTCCGCAACGTGGTCGGCGGCACAGCGCTGGATTGCGGTGGAAATAATTTCGCGCGCGCTTTTTTCGGCTTCTTCCCGCGTCTGCTGTTCAAACTCCATCAATTTGACGGCCTTTTCATGGGTCAGCTCGTTTTCAAGATTATTCAGCAGGTAGTCCTTGGCCTGATCCTTTGTAAAACCGGAAATACGCTCAAGCATTTCAAACTGGTTCTTTTTCAGAGCTTCCGCTTCGCCGAGCCGTTCGTCCGCGTGCTTGATCTTATTGTTCAGGATCTCGTCTTTGGCTTCCAGGCTTTCCGTCTTTTTGTCGAGCGTTTCTTCCTTTTGCTGAATGCGGCGTTCCTGCCGCTGAATTTCTTTCCGGCGGTCGTTCAGTTCCTTTTCGGACTCCGTTCTCTGGCGGTGGATTTCGTCTTTTCCCTCCAGAATGGCTTCCTTCTTTTTCGCTTCCGCCGTCTTGATCGCGTCGCTTACAATCCGCTTTGCTTCCTGCTCGGCAGAACCAATGGTATATTCGGCGGTCTTTTTGCGGTGGACAATTCCCGCAAGGAACGCAATAACCGCCGCAGCCACTGTAAAGACAGCGGTAATGATGATGCAGGTGGTGATATCGACAGTCAAATGTTGGCACCTCCTTTTCCTTTTACTAGAAAAAATTTCAAAAATTAAAATTATAAAAATGGGTATCATGGGTGCGTTAACCCATCAATGCAAAATATTGCATTATAAAAATAATTGTATTACTTTTTGTGCCGGTCTGTCAAGAAATTTACATAGAAATCCGGAAGGGATTTTGCTTATTTCAGGCATGACCGGAGAGAGAGGCCTGCGAAGGTTACGCGGATCTTGACAATCGGGGGAGACGGTGCTATCATATATAAAATACAGCAGTGGTCATGCTTTTTAATGTTCATGGAAAATTTATTCTCTAAAATGTTGACGAGGAAGCCGCGTCAGAGCTCCGCTTCAGAGAGCGCGCGCTGTAAGCTGAAAGCGCGCGCAGCAGGACGGACGGCGGCTACCGCCTCTGAGTGTGCGCCGAAGCGGAACTGCGAAAGGCGCGCCGGGATGTCTCCGTTATCGGACCGCAATGAGGGCAGAAGCACCGCTTTTGCCGCAATTGGGTGGAACCGCGGGATCAATTCCCCGCCCCATGTTTTGGGGCGGGGTTTTTTATTTTTCAAAGGAGTGTAGTTTAGGATGATTCATGTCAGCTTAAAGGGCGATGTCCGCGATTATGAAAGCGGCACAACCGTCGCGGAGGTTGCGAAATCGATCGGCGCAGGGCTTTACAAAGCCGCATGCGCCGGAAAAATCAACGGAAAAACGGTGGACCTGCGCACGGCGCTGACCGAGGACTGCGAGCTTCAGATCCTGACTTTTGACGACGCGGAAGGAAAGCACGCCTACTGGCATACGACCTCCCACATCATGGCGCAGGCTGTCAAGCACCTGTTCCCGGATGCCGGATTCGCCATCGGCCCCGCGATAGAAAACGGTTTTTATTACGACTTCGATCTTCCCCGCACGCTGACGCCGGAGGACCTTTCCGCCATCGAAGCCGAAATGAAGAAGATCATCAAGCAGGACCTTCCGCTGGAGCGCTTTGAGCTCGACCCGAAGGACGCCGTTGCCCTGATGGAAAAAGAGCATCAGATCTACAAGGTGGAGCTGATCAAAGAGCACTCCGGCAAAGGGGAGAAGATCAGCTTTTACAAGCAGGGAGACTATGTCGACCTGTGCGCCGGCCCGCATCTGATGACCACCGGGCAGGTGAGGGCGGTCAAGCTGACCAACTGCACCGGCGCCTATTGGCGCGCGGACAAGAACAATAAAATGCTGCAGCGCGTCTACGGCATTTCGTTCCCGAAAGCCTCGGAGCTCGACGCTTACCTGACGATGATGGAAGAGGCGAAAAAACGCGACCACCGCAAGCTCGGCCGCGACCTCGACCTCTTCGATATCTACGACGAAGGGCCCGGTTTCCCGTTCTTCCTCCCGAAGGGCATGGTTCTGCGGAACGTGCTCGAAAATTTTTGGCGCGAGGAACACGCGAAGCACGGCTATGAGGAAATCCGTACTCCGATCATCCTGAGCAAAGACCTCTGGCTCCGTTCGGGGCACTGGGACCACTACAAGGACAACATGTACACGACGAAGATCGACGACGAAGACTACTGCATTAAGCCGATGAACTGCCCCGGAGGGATGCTGGTCTACAAACGCAAGCTGCACTCTTACCGGGATCTCCCGGAGCGCGTGGCGGAGCTGGGGCTGGTGCACCGGCACGAGCTGTCCGGCGCGCTGCACGGCCTGATGCGCGTGCGCTGCTTCACCCAGGACGACGCCCACATCTTCATGACGCCGGATCAGATCGAAAGCGAGATCCTCGGCGTAATGAACCTGATCGACAGCTTTTATAAGGTGTTCGGCTTTGAATACAGCCTGGAGCTGTCCACCCGTCCGAAAGACTCCATGGGCACCGACGAGCAGTGGAAGACGGCGACGAACGCGCTGATTCACGCGCTGAAAGCGAATGGCAAACCCTATGTGATCAACGAGGGCGACGGTGCGTTCTACGGCCCGAAGATCGACTTCCACCTGCGCGACTCGATCGGCCGGACATGGCAGTGCGGCACGATTCAGCTCGACTTTCAGATGCCGGAGCGCTTCGACCTGACCTATACCGGCGCGGACGGCGAGAAGCACCGGCCGGTCATGATCCACCGCGTGATTTTCGGAAGTATCGAGCGGTTCATCGGCATTCTGACGGAGCACTACGCGGGCGCTTTCCCGCTGTGGCTGGCTCCGGTCCAGGTCAAGGTCCTTCCGATTTCCGAAAGTACGCAGGGCTATGCCGGCAAGGTGGCGGATGAGCTCGCCGCCGCGGGCCTGCGCGTGGAGCTTGACTCGCGGAATGAAAAAATCGGCTACAAGATCCGTGAAGCGCAGCTTCAGAAAATCCCTTATATGATTGTGATCGGGGAGATGGAAGCGCAGAGCGGGGAAATTTCCGTGCGCAGCCGCAAAAACGGGGACCTCGGCACCATGAGCCTCTCTGAATTTGTTAAGAAGGCCTCCGAAGAGGTTGCCTCTAAATCAAAAGACTGATTTTTTCACAAGGATAAAACATGCGGGCCGGATCCGTAAAAATGGATCCGGCCCGCATGTTTTTCGACAAGCCAAAGCGTTTTTCCGGTTTCCGTCCGGCCTCGTCAGATTTTGCCGCGGCCCAAAGCGCCGGTAATTTTGATGAGATTTTGGTCCCGCTTTTCTACAGCCTTGGCTGCTTTACCGCCGGTGTAGTTGTAAAAACCGCGTCCGCTTTTTACGCCCCAGTCACCCCTGTCGTAAAGAGCTTTCAGCGTCTTCGGCACTTCGGCGCTGTTGTCGAGATCGGCAAACAGATAATCGGCAATGTGAGTAAAAACATCAAGGCCGGCGAGATCCGCGGTCTCAAACGGACCGAGACAAGCGTAACGGAGGCCAAGCCCATACTTCATGGCTCTGTCGATATCCTCGGGGCTTGCAGCGCCGCTTTCCGCCAGGGAAAGGGCTTCCCGCAGAACGGCAAACTGAAGCCGGTTCAGAACGAAACCCGGCACATCTTTCGCGCGGATCGGCTTTTTGCCAAGCCGCACGGCCAGGTCATAAACAAAATTTAAGGTATCTTCCGAGGTTTTTCCGCCCCGGATTATTTCTACCAGCGGAATCAGGTACGGCGGATTGATCCAGTGCATTCCGACGAACCGCCCTGCATGCAGGACCGCCGTTCCCAGCAGAGTGATGGACAGACCGGAGGTATTGGTTGCGATGATACAGTCCTTCGGTACCGTCGCGCTGATACGGCGGAAAAAATCCTGTTTGATTTCTAAATCTTCGGCAATGCTTTCCAGAACGAAGCGGGCGGAAGAGAAGCAGGCTTCGCCGGTCACTGCGTCGATCCGCTCCGTCAATTTTGCCGATTCCGCGCCGGTGATTCGCCCTGAATCCACCATTGAGATCTGGTTTTTCTGAATGACGGCTTTTGCCCGGTCGATTCCCTTCTCGCTGCGGTTCCATAATGTAACTGACAATCCATGCTGAGCAAAGATCTGTGCAAGTGCGGTTCCCATGGTGCCGGCGCCCGCGATAACGACGCCGGGAAGTTCATCTGTGTTCATTTGGTCCTCCTTTGAGGCCGCTGCTTCAGCCGTCAGAGCAATCGAACAGGAATGATCGTGAGGCAGTGACGGGAAAAGCCTTCGTTTATCAACACCGGAAAGGACTATTTGCTGATCTTATCCGCAATGCTGCTTGCCGCAAAGGAATCCGGTTTTATTTTGCAGTCATAGCCGCAGGCTTTGACCCATGAGACAAGTTCCGGAATTAACTTGCTGGTTTTCCCCTTTTTCCCGACATCCACATGAATGCAAAAGCTGACATTGTTGAAATCGAAATTAATTTTTTTACAATAATTTTCAATTTCGGCGATCAGTTTGTCAGCGTATTTCAGGCTTAAACTTGTCTCGTAAAAAAGTTTCTGCCTCATATTGTCGATTCTTTTGATCCGAAGAATATCGTAGAAAAAAATACCGCCGTGGCCCACGTTCTGGACCGCGATGACCACAACCATTTTCGTATCGGAATAGTTCTGACTGTCCGTCCCGACGACAAGGTTGAAACCTTCCGATGTTTTATAATTTGACTTGATGTAATTTGTTATGATGCCGATCATCTGATCGTCGTTGCAGTTACCATAAGTTGGACTAATCATACGATATACTCTCCGCTGTATAATTTGAGGCATCCCTTTTTTATTTAATTGTTATCATACCACAGATCTTACCGCACTGCGTTACGTTTTCGTAAATTTTATGCGAATTCCGTCCTGATTGATCGGCATGCGCTGGAGCCTATGCGGCATCCCTTTTTACAGTTAAACTATATATAGCTTGACTGTTGACTATTGTTTCCATATGTTGTATAATGCAAACAGCAATAAAGGAGGCTGAAAAGGATGCAGACGAATGTGACGGTTGTTGGGAACACAATTGCAGAATCCGAGGTAAAAAATTATATTCAGTATGTCAATCAAAAAAATCCGGGCAGGGCGATCAGCTCCCTGCGGATCGAGCCGGATGGCGGGTACGTGAATCTGTCCTATGAGCTGGAACCCGTTCCGTTTGAGCGGATCCGCAGGATCACGGGATATCTGGTCGGGACGATGGACCGCTGGAACGATGCCAAACGTGCCGAGGAGCGGGACAGGGTCAAACACGGGATCTGAGCTTCTTTCAATCATCGCGGAAGAATGTTTTTTTTCTGAAGAAAGGGAAATGCTAATCCGCGGGGTGATCTTGCATGACAGAAATTGATCCGAAAATGAAGGATCGGTTTAATTCTCTTTCGCCGGATTTAAAAGCGGAAATTATGAAACAGAATGTTCAGATTCACAATCTGCAGGACCTGATTCATTGTCTTGAGAAAATTGTTCAGGGGAGCTGATTCGGATAAAACGCCGCGCGGCCAGAGAGCCGCGCGGCGTCCTGCTGACTGAGGACATGGTCAGAATTCTTCTCTGCCTTTCAGCATGCTGTCCAGTTCATCCGCCAGGTGTACGATCTGCTGGACCGCGTTTGCCACGTCTTCCAGTGCTTTCGTCTGTTCCAGAGAGGTGCTGAGAGTAGCTTCAGAGTGGGTTACCGTTTCGCTGATGGACTTCTTGATCTTTTCTGTCAGGAGGGAGATTTCATTTACCGTCTCTTTTGAGTGATCCGAAAGATCCTTGATCTCTTTGGCGACAACCGAAAAGCCGGCGCCGAATTCCCCCGCGTGGGCCGCCTCAATGGAGGAATTCAGGCCGAGGATCTTCGTATTCATAGCTATTTTGTTGATCATGGCCAGAATATTGCCGATTTCTTCATTAAATTTTCCGATCTGTGAAATTTCATGATTTAAACTCTGCTGTTCGCCCATAATACTTTGGGAAGAAGAGGCAAGCTCTTCCAGTGTCGCGGAAACCTCCACAAACTTGCCCGCGAGCTTTTTCGCGATGATTTCCAGATGCAGTTTTGCGTAACCGCTTTGGGCGAACGCGTTTACGACGATGAAGAGCACTTCGGCGGCCGCCGCGATATTTTCCTTTTTTGTTATATCGATCTCTCGCGCGGCAGCCAGGAGCCCTGTCTCACTGAGCCCGATCTCCTCGGCGGTTTTACGGAAAGCATTTTCTTCGGGTTTGTCCGCAAGGCATTGGCCCCCAAGAACGGTGCCGAGAAGCTCGCCGTCAACGACGACGGGAGCCGCGAAATCGATCAGCCCGGCGTGACAGTTCCCGATATACGGCCGTCCGGTTCTGGCCGCCTCCAGCCCCATCCGATGGTGTGACTCCGCGCAGCGGGCGTCTCCCGCCTCTGTTTTATGGATCCATTCGGTACAGAACTTCGTGTATGAACTGGGTTCGGTGATCGGATTTCCGCGGCGGTCGACCGTGATGCTGGCGCAGTTCATTCCTGTGGCGAAATTGTCCTGAAATTTCTGCAGCAGCCCCATGTCCACAATATCTGTGATTTCAAGTGCCTTTAGGTCGATTTTCCCATCCTGCATCTGCTTGATCAAATACATCATCTCCCCATTTTTATCTCATTCTATCATTTTCTAAAAACCGTTTTCAGTGATAAGGAATTATCGGGAAATAATAAAGCCTGTGTTTCGATGGAACATAAATCGCTTTCCCTCATGAGGATTGATTATGGAACAGTTTAAAAGAATCCCCGCGCATATCGGCATCATTCCGGACGGCAACAGAAGGTGGGCCCAGCAAAACGGACTGCAAAAGGAAGACGGATACGGGCATGGGATCGAACCCGGGTTCCAGCTGTATGAAATGCTGTTAGAGTATGGAATTCGGGAAGCGACCTTTTACGGTTTTACAAAAGACAATAACAAGAGGGTTCAAAAGCAGCGCGAGGCTTTTACGAAGGCGTGTGTGGATGCCGTCGAGCTCCTGAGCGGGAAAGACGCCAATCTGTTCGTCGTCGGAAATACCGGGTCGCCGGCTTTTCCGGGAGAATTGCAGAAGTATGCGAACCAACGCGTCTGCTTCGGGCAGGGCAGGATCAATTTGAATTTTCTGGTAAACTATGACTGGGAATGGGATCTGGATGGGCTGAGGGAAAACGGCCGTCTGAGGTCGTCCAAGATATCCAGGATAGACCTGATCATCCGATGGGGAGGGAGAAGGCGCTTGAGCGGCTTCCTGCCGGCGCAGTCGGTGTACGCCGATTTTTACGTTGTCGACGATTTCTGGCCGGACTTTCGGCCCTCGCATTTTCTCGATGCGCTCCGCTGGTATCAGGGCTGCGATGTGACGCTCGGAGGCTGAACCCAAGGAGCGCGTTCACAATGAGTTCATATTTTCATGGTATTATGTAAACAAAATAAGGATACAGGAGGTCTAAAATGAATTCAAACGCGAAAACCGCGCTGCAGAGCAAGCTGATGGTTTACCTGGCTTACTATCGATTGGCGGAAAAAGAAAACGACCAGGAACGCAAGGACAAGCTGGAACCATACATTGAGGACCTTCGGGAAGAAATTAAAAACGCGGAATAGCAAAAGCGCCGTTTGGATTTGGTTCCAAGCGACGCTTGTTACATAAAGGCGGGTCTATTCAATTCCCAGTTCGTTCATCTTGTCCCGCAGCCTGAGAAAATCCTCAAACGCCCCCGGTTTGTTATGCGGGTTTCTCAGCAGTGCCGCGGGGTGGAGGGTCCCCATCATGAAAACGCCGCTTTTTTCGGTAAACATCCCGTGTTCCTTCATGATTTTGAAATCCGGGCGGATCAGTTTCGCGGCTGCGATGCGCCCGAGGCAGACGATGATTTTTGGGTGCATCAGCGCGACCTGGTTGCGGAGCCATCCGATGCACTGCTCCTGTTCCTCCGGCTGGGGGTCGCGGTTTTTCGGCGGCCTGCATTTCACGATGTTGCCGATATAGATGTTCTTCTCGCGGTTGAGGTCCACCGCGTCCAGCATCTTATCCAGAAGCTGCCCGCTGCGCCCGACGAACGGCTTGCCCTGCAGATCTTCCTGTTCGCCGGGTCCTTCGCCGACAAAGAGAACCTTCGCTTTCCGGTTCCCCATGCCGAATACGACATTTGTGCGCCCTTCGCATAATCCGCAGTTGGTGCAGTTCAGGCACGCATGTTCCAGTTCTTCCCACGTCTGATACAAGAGATCGCCGCCTTTTCTGTCGAATCCTGTTCTCATGATACCATGGACCGCGAAACCGTAAAACGCGCGGTCAGCTTTCGGCCATGGCCCAATGTTCTCTGTTATTATAACATAGGAAGAGAACTCATGAAAGACCCTTGTCAAGATGTTTCCGTGGATTCATCACGGGCTGACAGCGGCGGCTGCCGGAAGAAAAGAGAACGGAAACCATGCTGAAAATTCCTACTGATTTTCTCGGACGGAAATGACGTAGGAGTAGACAATCGGGATGACAGTCAGAAGAATCAGAGCCGCGTACAGCAGCCACATCAGGCTCAGCAAACCGGAAAGCGCAATCAGGATTCCGCCGGCGACCCAGAGAGGCCCGGCCATGCGGTGCGTTTTCCGCCAGTTTTCCTCGCTCGCCAGCGTCCACGGCACCCGGATTCCCATTGTGTAATTAAATTTGCACTTCGGAAGGTAGTTCCCTATGACGGCAATGCCGACCCCGACCAGGGCCATGACGATCATGCTCATGTTGAACCGGACGTTTAAGGCGTTCAGGATGATCAGAACGTCCATTGCGTTCGCGAGGATGACGATGAACCACAAAGAAATGCTCTTCATTTGCGGAGAGCGGTTGATATTCTGGCTGCGCGGGTCGAGCTTCAGCATGACGCTGACCAGAACGGAGGCTGCGAGCATGATTGCCGGGAGGGCGAACAGCCCGAACGCCTTGGAGCCGTAGCCGTTCGCGGTTCCCGCGCCGTCCCAGTGAACTGCGATCCGGTCCGGTACCCGGGAATAAAACGCTGCGGAAATCAAAAACGGCAAAACAGCAAAAAACCAGTAGAGAACGTCACCCTTTTTAAATTTCATGATCCGATTCCTCTTTTTTGTTCAGAAATTGCTGGAACCAATTGAGAACGTCTTCAAAGACCGAAAGGTCCAGTTCGTAATAAATGAATTTCCCTTCATGCCGGTCCGAAATCAGGCCGGCTTCCCTTAAAATTGCAAGATGGTGAGAAACCGTCGCCCCGGTCATGGAAAAATGTGCCGCAATCTCCCCCGCGGGGAGCGGACGCTCCCGCAGAAGGTTTAATATTTCCCGCCGCGTCGGATCGGAAAGGGCTTTAAAAGTGAACGCCAGAGGCATTTTCTCACATCCGTTATTTAGATATCTATCTAAATAAAAGAATAGCGCATTCGAGCCCTGCTGTCAATCGAAAAATATTTCCTTTTTTTCGCCGTTTAATCGAATTCCGGCGGCTTGAAAACCGAAATACGGGTTGTCTTTTTCAAAGAAATAGGGTATAATAACTTCCATGACTTTTATACTCGAAGGTCAAGCAAGGCAGAGATGCGTGCGATGGGATATGCGGCCGGGCGGGCTCTGTGCGGCGGAGCGCCGCGAACCATGTCAGGCGGGGAACCGAGCAGCATTAAGCGGAGTTGCTCCGTGCGACGCAGCCGGTCTGTTCGTCCGCATATCCAATCGCATGAATGCCGTGGCATCACGGCCTGTCTTGCTTTCCGCTTTTCTGGGGGGTGAGTTGGCACGTATCAGGTACTTTACAGAAAATGGAGGCCGAAAACTTTCTCCGACGTGGTGGGGCAGCCGCAGGTCACCCGGACGTTGAAAAATGAACTTGAATCCGGCCGCGTGGCGCACGCGTATCTGTTCACAGGTTCCCGCGGAACGGGAAAGACCACCTGTGCCAAAATCCTTGCAAAGGCGGTAAACTGCCTGAATCCGGTGGACGGGGACCCCTGCGGAGAGTGTGAGATCTGCCGCGGGATCGAGGACGGATCGGTGATGGATATCGTCGAAATCGACGCGGCATCCAACAACGGGGTGGACAGCATCCGCACTCTGCGGGAAGAGGCGAACTTTACGCCGGCTGCCGCGAAATACCGGGTCTATATCATCGATGAAGTCCACATGCTTTCCATCGGGGCGTTCAACGCGCTGCTCAAGACGCTGGAGGAACCGCCCGCGCATGTGATCTTTATCCTCGCCACTACGGAGGTGCACAAGCTGCCCGCGACGATTCTGTCGCGCTGCCAGCGGTTTGACTTTCACCGCATTCCCCCGGAGGAGATCGCCGGGCGCCTTGCCTATATCGCGGAGAAAGAAGGCGCCTCGATCGACCAGGCGGCCGCGCTGCTGATCGCCCGGCTGGCGGACGGCGCGCTCCGCGATGCGCTCTCCATTTTGGACCAGTGCTTCGGGCGTTCCAGGAACGTGACGGAAGAGGTCGTCGTGGAGACGGCCGGGCTGGCCGGGCGGGAACACCTGTTCCAGCTGGCGGATGCGGTCGGCCGGCAGGACAGCGCCGCCGCACTCGAAATCGTAGACCGCCTGCACTCCGCTTCCAAGGACATGGCGAGGCTGTGCGGGGAGCTTTCCTCCCACTTCCGCAGCCTGATGCTGATCAAGACGATGAAAAATCCGCGTCCCCTTTTGTCGGTGACCGACGCGGAATACAGCGAGCTGTCCCGGCAGGCCGGCGAAATTCCGATGGCGGCGGTTCTGCACGCGATCGATACGCTTCAGGCCACGCTGGAGAAGATGTACCGGGGCGGGGACCGGCGGATCGAATTTGAACTTGCAATGCTCCGGCTCTGCTCCCCGCAGCTGGATTCCTCTCCGCAGGCGCTCCTGAGGCGCGTCGAGGCCCTGGAGCAGGGCGCCACGAGGCCCGGGACGGCGGAGCCGTCCCGAAAGCCTGCCGCTGCTCAGGTACCGGACCGTCCCGATCTGCCGGAACAGGAAGGGAAGACGGCGGAGGGCGGAGAGGAATCAGACGTTCCTGCTGAAAGTGCGGTTCCGGCGGAGCCGGAGCAGATCATCGGAGAACTGAAGACCAATGCGGAGAAACTGGCCGAATGGCCCGAAATTGTCCAGACGCTGAAAAATTATTCCCATACGGTCGCGGCGGCGTTCAACGGCTCGACCGCCTATGTCAGCGGCGACTACGTCCTGATCGACGCCCCGAACGAAATTGCATTCAAGCTGCTGAGAAAACCCGATCAGCGTGAGAACATGCGCAAGGCGATTCAGCAGGTGACAGGGCGGACCTACAGCCTCGGCCCTTATCGGAAACCGAAAGAAAGCCGCCCTGAGGACGACCCGCTTGCCCAATTGGCGCGAAAGGCGGAAGACCAGGGGATTCCGGTGGAAACAAAATAACGGGAGGAATTTTTTATGAAAGCAAGACTGCCCCAGGGATACGGCGGAGGCGGCGCGTCCAATCTGCAGCAGATCGCGCGGCAGGCTCAGAAGCTCCAGGAACAGATGGCGCAGACGACGCAGGAACTGGAGGAAAAGGAATATACGGCCTCTTCCGGCGGGGATGCAGTCCGCGCCACAGTAACCGGGAAGATGGAACTAAAATCGATGGAGATCAAGCCCGAGGTCGTCGATCCGGAAGATGTGGAAATGCTGTCCGACCTGGTCATCGCGGCGGTCAACGAGGCCCTGCGCGCGGCGGCGAACGATAAGACGGAACGCATGGAGAAAATTTCGGGCGGGCTGAACGTGCCGGGGTTTTTATAAGCGATGGCCGGCTATCATATTCCCCCTCTGTCCCGCCTGATCGACCAGTTTGAACGGCTGCCGGGAATCGGCGGCAAAAGCGCCCAGCGCCTGGCCTATTATGTGCTCGGCCTTTCCGAGGACGGGGTGAAGGAGCTGTCCGACGCGATTCTGGACGCTCATAAAAAAATTCATTACTGTAAGGTCTGTTGCAATCTGACGGACGAGGAGCTGTGCCCGATCTGCCGCAATCCCGCGCGCGACCATTCCGTCATCTGCGTGGTCGAGGATCCGCGCGACGTCATCGCGCTGGAGCGCACGCATGAGTTCAACGCGGTCTACCATGTCCTTCACGGGGTCATTTCCCCGCTGAACGGGATCGGTCCGGACCAGCTCTGCATCAAGGAACTGCTCGCCCGGATCGGAAATAAGGATCAGAAGATCGCGGAGGTCATCATGGCGACGAATCCCACGGTCGAGGGCGAGGCGACCGCCATGTATCTTTCGCGCCTTTTAAAGCCGCTCGGCGTAAAAGTCACGCGCCTGGCCTACGGAATTCCCGTCGGCGGAGAGCTCGAATACGCCGACGAATTCACGCTGACCCGCGCGCTGGAGGGCCGAAGCGAGATTTGAGTTCCTCCGGTTTACATAACTCTTGACAACCGGCGGGAAATATGGTACTCTTTAATTCCCGAAAAGAAGGGGCTTTTTATGCAGAAGGATTCTTTCAAAACGATTGCGAAAAATAAAAAGGCCTATCACGACTATTTTGTGGAAGAAAGCATGGAGGCCGGCATCGAGCTCTGCGGGACGGAAGTGAAATCCATCCGCAGCGGTCAGGTGAACCTGAAAGATGCGTGGTGCGCAATCGACAACGGAGAACTGCAGATCAGGGGAATGCACGTCAGCCCGTATGAACACGGCAACATTTTCAATCAGGACCCGATGCGCGTCCGCCGGCTTCTGATGCATAAAAAGGAGATCCTGAGACTGTTCGGGCTGGTTAAGCAGGACGGCTATGCGCTGATTCCGCTTTCGGTTTATCTGAAAGGTTCGCTCGTCAAGGTTCAGGTGGGACTTTGCAAGGGCAAAAAGCTGTACGACAAGCGGGCCGACCTGGCGGCAAGGGCCGCGAAGCGCGACATGGAGCGCGCGATGAAGGAGCGCAACCAGTGAAATCACACATGGGGATGTAAAGGCTTCGACGGGGACTGTCAACCATGGTAAGCGAGTAGCGCCGCAGAACGCTTTATTTCTTCAAAGAAAAATAAATGACAAAACTGAAAACGCTAACTATAACTACAATTATGGGATGGCGTACGCAGCCTAATTAGACTGCCGTCTTTACCGGGAGTACCGCGGCCCGGATAAAGGCGTCGATTAGCGGTGAACGTGAACCGGGGAACGCCTTTACCCCGGTCACGGACGAAAGGCTACCAAGGCGCGAAGCCTGCCGATTGGCGGCGTGCTGAGGGAATTTTAAATGATCGGCTACACTCGTAGAAAGCCATGGCAAGCAATCTTCGGACACGAGTTCGACTCTCGTCATCTCCACCAATTTGTACGGGAAAGTCTGAAAAGGATTTTCTCGTATTTTTTTGCTCTCATGCCGTGCGTACAAGCGCCGCATCTTCGGCCTTCACGCTTTCCTTGGATTTTACGCCACGGTAACTTTTGAACCCGTCAAAGGTGACGTTGAAGTCTACTCCGATGTTATAATTCCTGCCGACTCGGACGGCTTTGATAAACTGCGACACGATCACTTCCTTTGCCATGAAGGAGCTTATGTTGTATAGGTCCGCCCAACTCAGCAGCCGGTCATACTTGCGCTTTTGGCTTTTCGAGGTTTCAGGCAAGGTTTTCAATTCCAGGTCTGCCGCATCCAAGGTGGACTAGGCATCTTTAATTTGTGCTCCGGTTTCTGCGACCAGCGTATTGAGTAGGTCGATGCTCATTTTGTTCTGACTGTGAATGACTTTAAGAGTCTCATTTTTGTAATTGTCAAGCTCTTTCTGTTTATCCTGCAAATGCGCTTTTGCTATCTCGTACTTTGACTTTGGTTCGATGTTCTTCTCATGTTGGCTGGAGAGGATTTCCGATTCGGCCTGCCGTTTGGCGTGGTAGTAGTAGGTCGCACGCGGCAAAACGGAAACATCTAATAGCAGGGACAGCTTATGCTTATGCCTTAGCTTCGAGATTGCCTGTGCTTTTTCTCTTGCTGTTCCCTTTTTAAAACTAAGGCATTCAAGTTTTTTAAGTAGTCAAGTTCCGCTCGTAGCCGCTGATTTTCTGCTACCAAATCTTTCTCGACCTTTTTATCAAGCTTCGGTTTGCACCCTTTCTGAGTACCGCTGGCTGCGTTGGCTCGCCCACGCCGCTCGATGTACAATCCTTCTGGACCCTCTTCCAGATAGATGCGTTCCCAGCGTGATACATGACTTTTATTGCCGATGCCAAATCGCTGGGCTGTCTCTCGGCAGCTTAACCCCTCTTGACGCATGGTCTCCACCACATGTTGCTTGAATTCTCCTGTATATCTTTGGTTCGGTACTCCTTTTGGCATAAAAACACCCCATTTGTTTTTCAGTATACCATACTGTCTAACAAATGGGGTGCAGTTCAATGCAGGCTGGCCTTGTCTTAAAAGCGGCCACCACCGGACCGCTAAATTTCGTGAAGATGCTTTGTCAGTTTCATATTTTCGCCGTAATCAACCGGGCAGTCGATGATGCTTGGGAAGGGCTGGCGGAAGGCATTTTCCAACGTTGGAATCAGGTCGTCCGCTTTTTCTATCCGATAGCCTCTGATACCAAAGCTTTCTGCAAATTTGACGAAATCCGGGTTGGTGAAATCGACGTAGTAGCTTTTCCCGTACTGATTCATTTGCTTCCATTGAATCAGGCCGTAGTGGCGGTCATTGAAAATCAGAGTGACGAACGGAGTACCGATCCGCACGGCTGTTTCAAGCTCCTGGCAGTTCATCAGGAATCCCCCGTCGCCGGTCACGGCGATAACCTTTTTGTCCGGATTTATCAGCTTTGCCGCAACGGCCCCGGGCAGCGCGATTCCCATTGCGGCAAAGCCGTTCGATATGATACAGGTCTTGGGTTTGTAGCAATGGTATTGCCGCGCGATCCAGATTTTGTGTGCGCCCACATCGGAAACGAGGATATCGTCTGGATCCAGAACTTTCCGGATATCGGAAAGGATTTTCTGAGGTTTCATCGGAAAACTCCTATCATTTTCATAGGCGTTTGCCTCCTCCTCCATTTTCTGCTTGATCTGCAAGGCAAATTCCGGCTCGGAATTTCGGCTAGCTTGATTAAGAATCCGGAAGAGCGAATCAGAGATATCCCCGATAACCTCTATCATCGGCTGGAACAGTTTGTTAATGTGGGCGGGCCTTGGATCGATATGGATAATTTTGCGGCATCGGTCGCTGTTCCATTTGGATGGGGCGTATTCCACGATGTCGTATCCGACTGCAATGACGAGATCGGACTTCTCCAGGACCTTATTCTCGTAATCCGTTTCCGGGATTCCAATGGTCCAGAGGGAATATCGGCTGTCGAACGGGATGATTCCTTTCGCCATCATCGTATGAACAACGGGGATTTTCAGCTTTTCCGCGAACACCGTCAGGGCTTCTGCTGCGTTGGAACGGACCGCGCTGCTGCCAGCGAGGATGACGGGAAATTTCGCCGCGGAAATCTCATCGGCGGCGCTTTCAATCAAACTGCTTTCAGCATACTCTTTTGGAGGAATCTTTCTCTCGAGCGGCTCCTCATCCAAACCAACTGGCATTTTTGAAATGTTGACGGGAAGGTCGATATGGCAGGCACCAGGCTTTTCACTTTCAGCATATTTAAAGGCTATCCGGGTGATTTCACTTACCGTATCCGGCCGAACAATCTGTTTGCTCCGTTTGGTGATGGGCTCAAACATCTTGCACAGATCAAGATACTGATGGGAAGTCAAATGCATCCGTTCGGTGCCGACTTGGCCGGTGATGGCTATCAGCGGAGCACCATCCTCGTTGGCATCTGCGACGCCGGTGACCAGGTTGGTGGCGCCGGGACCGAGGGTGGAAAGACAAACGCCGGCTTTCCCGGTCAGCCTCCCGTAGACATCTGCCATAAAGGCCGCGCCCTGTTCATGGCGCACCGTGATGAAACGAATCGAAGATTTATGTATGGCGTCAATCAGTGCGAGATTTTCTTCGCCCGGAATACCGAAAATGTATTCCACTCCTTCTTGTTCCAGGCATTTTACCAGCATTTCCGCTGTGTTGAAAGATTGCGATGAAATGGATTTTTCATCATTGCCATTCTGCTGAAGCATAAAAAGAGTTCTCCTTGCCGATTGCTTCCTTGACAGGAAAAAATATGGTTTTTACTTTGAAAATATAATGCAAACCGGACTTTCCGTCTCGATCTTCCGGCCTGTGTAGTGCGGGATGCCCGTTGTGGGATCAATACGGAAAACGGTAATCGTATCGCTGTCTTCATTCGCAACATAGAGAAGTTCCCCGGCGGGGTCCGTTGTGACAAATCGCGGCGTTTCTCCTTGAGTTTCGGTGAACCCCATACAGTGCAGGTATCCTGTGAACGGGTCGATGGAATAGGTCGCAATACTGTCGTGGATGCGGTTGGAACAATAAACGAACCGGTTACTGGGATGTACAATCACCTCGCTCGCCTGCCCCTCTCCGGTGTAGGTATCGGGAAGGGAGGGAAGAATCTGTTTTGGCTCGAGGATCCCTGCCTTCTCGTCAAAATAGCTGAAAGTAATATTGTTTCCCTTTTCGTTGACCTGGTAAACATAGTGATTGTTTGCATGGGATGCGATGTGACGCGGTTCGTCAAGCTTACGGGAAGCGACCCGGCATGTCAATGTGAGGGATCCGTCCTTCTCAATCCGGAAGACGTTTGTCTGTCCGAAACCGGTTGTACGGCCTTGGGCAGGCGCAAAAAGGTAGGATTTACTCTGGTCTAAAATACACTGGTGAGGAAGGGAGACGGTGCCTTCTCCATGTCCGGGAATGATAGCTTCGTGAATGGGGTCGGTTAGACTTCCGTCGGCGCTTCTTGCAAGGGTGGAAATTTTCCCTCCTTGCAGGGTTGCGACAAAACAGTACCGGTTCGTCGCATCCACCGAGACGAAGACAGGATTTTTTCCGCCTGCTTTGGCGGAATTTAGAAATTTCAGTTTTCCGGTCGTCTTGTCAATTTTATAGGCACTGACGAAATCCTTATCGCCATGTACCGTATACAGAAAATCGCCGTTCCGGTCAAAGCACTGATAGGACGGGTTCTCAATATTTCCGACAAGCTGGATTTCCTGCCACTCGATCGTTTTATGGTCGACCCGGTATACCTTCAATCCCTTGCCGCGCGCGTTTCTTTCTCTTGTGGTCCTGCAGCCAACATATGCGAAACTCATTCCAAACCTTCCTTTATAAGTTTATTTTGCGGGGAAGCATATCAGGAATTACGGTCGGCCCCGCAACTTCACACCGCGGAATTCCTCTTGCTCCAAGGAGACAATTGTCTCTGAAATATTGATGGCCTATATGGAATGGACAAGCGTAACAATCCTGCCGAGAATTGCTCTTATTTGCCCAAACCATTATAGACCATGTAGTTACGATCGAAAATTTCAACGATTTCAGGCCGAAATGGATCATCGTAACTTGGAACTTCCAGGCCATTTATCCCATGCAGATTAAATGGAATACGCCGGTGATTGCTAAAATGAACGTGACGGCGAGAGCGACAAAAGCCCATCCCCAGAGCTTCAGAAATATTTTATTGATGTCGTATTTTTTCTCTGCATCCGGTTGGGAGGAAATCGCCGCCATAATTAATCCGCCGGTGGTGGAAATCGGGCTTACGCCTGTGATAGTTCCGCCGATGACGACAGCGGCCGCCAGTTCGACCGGGGAAACGGCACCGTTGAAATGAGAAGCGATACCGCCGACGGTGGGAATCAATGTCGGGAAAACGACGCCGAGGCCCGAACTGAAGAACGACATGATACCTCCGGTAACACCCATGATCGCAGTGCCGGTAAATGGTGTCATGATGGAGCTCAGCGCATTTGACAGTAGTGTGATGCCATCGGACTGTACAACGATATTCATCAGCATACCTACGCCTACGACCATCAGCAGTACGTTCCATGGGATGCTTTTAATGCTCGCACCCTCATTCCCAACACCAAAGAGCAGAATAACCGTGCCCACAAGGAATGAAATCAGGCCTACATTCACCTTGAAAGCGAGGGTGCAGACGATCATGACGAGCAGTCCGGCCAGTGAAATCACTTGGTTTTTGTTGAACCGGATTTTTTCATCCGGCAGGTTTGCCTCGCTGTATTTGACTTTCCAGCCTTTATAAACGATGTAGACAACGGCGGCAAGAACCAGCGAAGCGACAAACAGGCTGGCCCAAATGGGAAACAGATTGGTGTTGATTCCCTGTTTGCCCATTAGGTTCATAACCACAACGCCTTCCGGTGTGATCGGGGTCATCCTGCCGCCAAAGCATCCACATTCGCCCATAATTGCCAGCATAATTGGATTGTAGCCCGCGGACAGCGCAATCGGTACGGCCAGCACCGGGATAATTGCCAAAATAGGAATGGAACCGGGCCCGATTGCGGATAGAATAAAACCGAGGCAGTAAAAGACGATGGGGATGAGCCAGACGTGGCGCTTAACCGACGAAACGAAAAGGTTCGCAATATTATCCAGTGTCTTGTTCTGCATCAGAATTCCCAGGAGATATGTAACACCCACCATCGTAATAAACAAGGAACTGCTGAACCCCGCTATGATTGTTTTCTCGGCGATTCCGTAAATTCGACCGATGATTAGGGCAAGAGCGATAGAGACGATACCAACGTTAGCTTTCCAGACAAAGCCGATTACGATTGCCACTAAAAGTGCGATCAAGGATATAAGACCTAAACTTTCTCCCATTCGATTACTCCTCCCAAATATTATTGACTACTCCCGAATCCATGAACTGTAAAGTTTTTCTCCGATGGTAGAGTCCTGTGCCGCTTTGGTTACAAAAGACGGATATTCAGATTCTGTAGAGAAACCGGGGACAACTTTATGCCCCCTTTCGATTTTTTATGTAAGAGAGCTGCCCGCCGCTGAGAACGATTTCAATTTCAACATCGGAGAGGTCAAGCCTTGCCTCGAAGGCTGTTCCTTTCGTCAGGTTGCGGACGATGACCTTTCTGCCCCTGATCTGATTGGCCGAGTCGTCAATTTCAAGTTCATCCCCGAGGGAGAGCCCATCATAATCGGCAGGATTTTGGAACAGAAGTGGGATTACGCCGTGATTGATCAGGTTGTTTTTATGAATGCGAGCCATGGATTTGGCGACGATTGCCTTTACGCCCAAGAACATCGGGCAGATCGCCGCATGCTCACGACTGGAACCCTGTCCGTAGTTCTCTCCGCCGACAATGATGCTGGTTCCAAATTCCTTGGCACGGGCCACGAAGCTCGGGTCGTAACGGTTGAAGGCATACTGGGCAATCAGCGGAATGTTCGAGCGCATGGAAGAAAACTGCGCGCTGCCCGGGGTGATATCGTCCGTGGAAATGTTGTCGCCTGCTTTCAGGCTGATTTTCGCCTTGATGGTTTCCGCGGGCGGCGTATTGACCGGCAGTGGTTTGATGTTCGGCCCGCGGATGATTTCAACGCTGCTGGAGTCGGCGGGGGGCGCGATGATCATCGTGTCGTCAATCGGATAATTCGCCGGTTCCCTGATCTCGCCAAGCCCGGAGAGATCACCTAGGATATCCACGGGATCGGTGATGAAACCTGTGATGGCGGTGGCTGCGGCGACCTCCGGACTCACCAGAAACAGTTTCGCATCGGCCGTCCCGCCTCTGCCCCTGAAATTCCGATTGGAGGTGCGCACTGAAACACCGCCTGTCGGCGGTGCCTGCCCGATGCCGGGGCATGCGCCGCAGGCAATCTCGGTGATACGGGCACCCGAATCGACCAGATCGGTGATGATGCCCTCTTTCAAAAGTTGCCGGAAGGTCTGGCGCGTAGCTACCGAAACCGTTAAGCTGACATTTTCATTTACCGTCCTGCCTTTTAGGATCACGGCAGCCTTTTTAATATCGGCGTAAGACGCATTGGTGCAACTCCCGATATAGACCTGCTGTACCGGAATATCGTGAACTTCCCGGATCGTTTTGACGTTGTCGGGCATGTCGGGGCAGGCGACCAACGGTTCGATTTTCGAAAGATCCAGCGTGATTTCCTCGTCATATCCACAGCCTTCGTCGGCGCTCAGCGGCACGAAATCCTTCTCGCGGCCCTGTGCCGCAAAGAACCTGCGCACCACCTCATCCGCAGGGAAAATGGATGTGGTCGCCCCCATTTCCGCTCCCATGTTAGCAATCGTCCCGCGTTCCGGTACTTCTAGCGTTTTGACCCCTTCGCCGGTATATTCGAAGGCCTTGCCAAGCCCGCCTTTGACCGTGAAACGCCGCAGCATTTCGAGCGCAACGTCCTTGGCAGAACAGCCGGGCCTCAGTCGGTTGATCAGATTGACCCGCACGACTGCCGGCATTTTGAGGCGCATGGGAAAGCCTGCCATGGCGACCGCCACATCCATTCCGCCCGCGCCGATTGCCAACATGCCGATCGCGCCGCTTGTCGGCGTATGGCTGTCGGTACCAAGCAATGTTTTGCCGGGAATGCCAAAGCGGGAATAGTGGACCGAATGGCAGATGCCGTTGCCGGGACGCGAAAGGTACAGCCCGTATTTTTTGGCGATGGACTGCAGAAAAATATGATCGTCCGGTGTTTTATTGTCGACATATAGGAGATTGTGGTCCAAGTAGCTTACGGAGCATTCCGTTCGGACGCGGGGAAGATTGAGTGCTTCAAATGCAAGGTATGACATCACGCCTGTGATGTCATGTGTCAGCGTCTGATCTATTTTGATATAGATTTCTTCTCCTGGAATCAGTTTTGCCGACGAGGTCAGATGGTTGCGGATGATTTTTCGAATCAGATTTTCTGGCATAAAAAGCAGTTCCCTCCGTTAATAAAATTTTGCAGGATCTCACAGACAACTCGGATTTGCCGATAAGTGGATCATTCGTGAAAAGTGCCCAAGATTGTGCGATTTGAACGACTGAAATTATCATAAACATTCCCATGGCCCTTGTAAAATGCCAATATGTATATGGTCAATATAGACAAAACTGTATGATGGCGCCTGAAGGGTACTTACATCCGTCAGAAAGGGTAAAATCAAAAAGGCTTATATATGCGAAATGCACAAGCATTTGGGTTTCATATGCAATGTTACTCATAACGCCCATAATGAAAAAATCATGTTGGAAGCGTCTCTATTGCTGCCAAAACAGATGCACAAAAGGAATGGGCGGGGCGGGCTCCAAATTTGGAGTCCGCCCCGCCCATTCCTCCATCCGTTTTCCGGAAGGACGCCTAATTGGCTATCCCGGGCGACCCGTTCCGGAGTCCGGCCGGTTGTCCGCCCTGTAATGCTGGATGAATGATCTCTTTGAGAATACCTCCCCTGCAATTTCAAAGAATGACTTTTCCGCTTCGCTGAGATAAGCGTCCTTACGATAAAGAGCTAGGATTTCCCATCTGACGGGATGCTTAGTGAGGGAATAAATATCTACTTCAGTTTCACATTTCGCCAGTTCAATAGTCATGGCGGGCACGATCGTCACGCCCATATTTGCAGATGCCAAGCGGCAAGCACAGGTATTGCTGTCTATTTCCATAAAAATATTAGGCTTGATTTTATAGGAGCCAAACAGCAAATCCAGAAAAGTCCGGAGTGCATGTCCTTTCTTTAGAAAAATGAATGGAAGATCCTTCATTTTATTCAAATCAACTGCATAAGGGCAATTATCCA
The DNA here is from genome assembly GCF_004103755.1 of Caproiciproducens sp. NJN-50. Taxonomy (NCBI): domain Bacteria; kingdom Bacillati; phylum Bacillota; class Clostridia; order Eubacteriales; family Acutalibacteraceae; genus Caproiciproducens; species Caproiciproducens sp. NJN-50. Next base: position 1,125,513 of record NZ_CP035283.1, read on the forward strand.
CATAATATTCCGGGCCTACCACATTCTTGGCGGTGACAAGAAATAGCTCTTCGCTGTAGATAAGCTTCGCTTCCAGATTTTTATCTTTTCCGTCATTATCATTATTTTGAAAGGGAAGAATCGCAAAATCCAACTGGCCTTTTAAAATACGGTCCATAAGAATATCTCCCTTGGATGAAAATATCTGCACGTCAATCCCGGGGAATTTCTTTCGGTAGCGAGGCAGAATCAGAGGTAACATATAGGAACAACGTTCGAACGGAAAGCCAACCCGTATTCGTCCTTTCCTGTTTTTTGAAATGTCACCCAGCTCTTTGGACATATTGTTTTCCATCATCAAAATCTGCCGGGCATACTCTATATATCGCTCGCCGGCAAATGTAAGGGAGAGCGGTGATGTGGAGCGATCGAAGAGTTTTACTCCCAATTGATCCTCCACTTTGGAGATAAAATGGCTCAAGGCGGGCTGCGAAATATAGAGCGAATTTGCGGCTTTCGTGATGCTTTGACACTCTGCGACAGTGCAGATGTAGACCAACTGCTGCATATCCATTTTACATACCTCCCTAAGCAAATTACCACATCCGTTTCATTCTGTCAACAAGCTGAAAAACGGGAAAAAGCCTTATGCACTTTTGTTTATAGTGTCCATATTAAAATAAGCATTTTACTTAAAGTCGTTTTTCAGCTAAGATGACTTCAGTGAATTGTGCCCAATTTTTAAAATTACAAAATTCTGGAGTCGATATTAAAGTCGTGTATTTTTAAGTAATGGTGGATTTGGGTAACGATGACGGAGTCTGTATAGGAGGGTTACAAATTGGAAGCTGTCAATAGCGCTGTAAAAAAATTTGGCACGCTGATTGAACAAGATCTGGAGCGGGTTTCCCGAATGAAGGAAGCGGATGAATTTACAGATTTTAAAGCACTCGATAGAATTGTGATCGGTGTCCTGCCGGGCGACGGCATAGGGCCTGTCCTCATGGAACAGGCCCTGCGCGTCCTGCGGAGCCTGATTCAAAACGAACTTGACAGGGGACGGATTGAAATACGGATCATCGAGGGGATGACGATCGAGAAGCGCGCAGAAAGAAGGGAATCTCTGCCTGCTGACATCTTCGAAAAAATTAAAAAATGTAACGTTATTCTAAAAGGGCCGATGGTTACGCCGCGTGCCTCGGATCCGTGGCCCAATCTTGTAAGTGCAAACAGCCTTCTGCGCAGAGGTCTCGATCTTTTTGCCTCGGTCCGCCCGATTCGAATCCCCTCAAAAGGGATCGACTGGACTTTTTTTCGGGAGAATATCGAAGGGGAATATATCTGGAGCGACAAAGGGATTCAGGTAAACGAGGATCTCGCGGTGGATTTTAGGGTTCAAACGAAACAGGGTAGCGAACGGATAGCCCGCGCGGCTTTTGAATTTGCCAAGAATAACGGAAAAAAGAACGTGACGGTGATTACCAAAGCAAATATTATTAAGCTGACGGACGGTAATTTTGTAAAAGCCGTCCGGGAGGTAGGAAAGGAATATCCGGGGATAGAAGTAGAGGAACGATTGGTAGATGCGATGGCCGCCAAAATGATGAACCCGGAATTTAGCAGAGGATTGGAAGTCTTTGTACTGCCCAACCTCTATGGGGACATCATCACCGACATCGCCGCCGAGAACCAGGGCGGGCTGGGAACAGCATCCTCCTCCAATCTTGGCAGCCGGTATGCGATGTTCGAGGCCATCCACGGCGCGGCTCCAGATCTGGTCGCTTCGGGGAGGAGCGAATATGCTGACCCGAGCAGTCTGATCCGCGCGGTCGGTATGATGCTTGGTCATATCGGTTACACCGGCCTCAAAAAGAAGCTGGATGACGCCATGGATATCTGCACGGTTACCGAGCGCCGGATCGTCGTAACCACCCGGAAAGAGGACGCCTCCGCCAGGGAATTCACCGATTATCTGCTGGAGACATTGTCTAAGTTAGGTTGATCGCAAGTTTTTAAGTTGCTCTTTCAGACTGCGTTTTTGAAAGAGCAACTTGTTTTTGGAAAGAAGGGTTTCAGATGAAGATAAAACGAAGCGCAGTGGCCGGTACGATGGAATCGAGCGATATCATGGTCACCGTTGCTCCCAACAATGGCGGTATTCAAATCGAATTGAACAGCACGGTGGAAAAGCAGTTCGGGCAGGAGATCCGGAATGTGATTCAGGATACCCTGACGCGGCTTGGCATCGACAGCGTAACTGTTACCGCTGTGGATAAGGGCGCGCTGGATTGTGTGGTCCGTGCGCGCGTGGAAACGGCTGCCTATCGCGCGTGCGGCAGTGAAAACTATGTTGACTATGATGTTTGGGGTGGCATGATGATTGGCTTGTTAAGGAGAAGCGTGCGGTAAACAGCAATCATAGCGGTACGCACAGAGGTTTCTACAGGGAAACGGCGCAGACGTTGAAGCTTGTTAATATCACGGTCTTAATAATAGGTTCAAGCAGCGGAAGATATAAAAAAAATCCCTCGCTCTTTTTATAAAGGAGCGAGGGATTGTACTTCCATCTGATATAGAATTACCAACGGCCGGGTCCTTGAAGAGTCAGCCTTGCATTTGAGTTTTAATCTGCTGAATCTCCTGATCGTTCGCCTGCGCGGCGGGTTTATAATAACCCTTCGATTCCGCAAGCTTAAAAAGTTCATACTGCGACGTTTCACATTTATTGCGGATTTGCTGGAGCGTGGACCGCAGATTCTGGTTTTCGCATTCCGAAATTGCGTTGGCATAAAAAGTCAGGCTGCTTTTCTCCATAGAAAGGGCATCATTCACCATTGCTTTTTCTTGCATTGTTACCATCTCCTACTGTAAAAAAGTCATGAGCTGCTGTTTTGTACTCTTGGCATCCTGAGCAGATTTTTCAAAAAATGATTTGACCTGCGGGTCCGTGGCCTGCTGAGCGTAAGTCTGCATTTTTTCATATGCAGTATCGTGAGCCCCCAGCATATGCCGCAAATTTTGCAATTCCGTCTGATTTAACTGAGACATGAAAACAATCCTTTCTGTATGAATTTCTTGTTATATTTTGTTTCCTATTCTGCCTTTTATACGAAAATTTATTGATAAATCCGGCGAGCGGTCCGATCCTTTCGGACGGCGGCCGGTCCACGCCTTGCAGTGCCAGAGGCATGGATCGACGGGGCGATTCATACAAGTCCTAAAAGCCGGGCTGTATTGGCAACCAGGAAGCAGACGACAATCCCCGTAACCGTTGGAATGGTGAAGCCGAGAGCGGTCCACTTTGCACTCTGCGTTTCTTTCCGGATGGTCAGGCAGGTCGTGCCGCAAGGCCAGTGCAGAAGGGAAAAGAGCATGACGCACACGGCGGTCAACCAGGTCCAGCCATGACTGACGAAAAGAGTATGGAGCTGCGCGAGGCTTTGGTAATCCGTCAGGGTCCCGGCCGCCATATAGCTCATGATAATAATCGGCACGACGATTTCGTTCGCGGGGAAACCGAGGATAAACGCCATCAGGATATAACCGTCCAGTCCCAACAGCTTGGCGAAGGGGTCCAGAAACCCGGCGCACTGTGCTAGAAGGCTGGCGCCTCCGACATGAATGTTGGCGAGAAGCCAGATGACGAGCCCGGCCGGAGCCGCGACAACAACGGCGCGCCGCAGCACGAACAGCGTCCGGTCAAAAATGGAACGGACGATCACCCGTCCGATCTGCGGGCGGCGATAGGGGGGGAGCTCCAGATTGAAGGAGGACGGCATCCCTTTCAGAATTGTTTTGGAGAGAAATTTCGAGATCATCATGGTCATGAAGACCCCGAAAATAATAACGGAGGTCAAAGTCAGCGCGGAGACGGCCGACTGGAACGGCCCGGCCGCCGCGGCCGCGAAAAACATGGTGATGACAGTGATCAGCGTGGGGAACCTTCCGTTGCACGGAACGAAGTTGTTGGTCAGGATAGCAATCAGCCGTTCTCTTGGGGAATCGATGATCCGGCAGCCGATTACGCCGCAGGCGTTGCAGCCGAAACCCATGCACATGGTTAAGGATTGCTTTCCGTGCGCGGACGCCTTGCGGAAAAAGTTATCCAGGTTGAATGCGACGCGCGGCAGGTATCCCAAATCTTCCAGCAAAGTAAACAAAGGAAAGAAGATCGCCATGGGAGGAAGCATGACGGAAACAACCCAGGCCAGGGTCCGGTACATCCCTTCGACCAGCGGCCCTGTGACCCATTCGGGGGCGGAAATCCAATGGAAAAAGTCCAGCAGGCGGTCTTCCACCCAGAACAGTCCGTCGGCGATCAGCTCAGACGGCACATTTGCCCCCGTGATCGTAATCCAGAAGATTCCGAGCAGCAGTAAAATCATGACCGGGATTCCGGTGGCTTTGGAAGTAAGTATTTTATCGATTTTCCGATCTCGCTCCGCATACTCTTTCTTTTCATAGACAATGGTTTCGCGCCCAATTGCTTCGCAGAGTTCAACGATCTTTGTAACGACGCAGTCACGGAATGAATCGCCTGTAATGCCTCCCTGTCTCAGCTGCTCTTTTGCTTCCCGGAGCCGCTCTGAAACAGATTTTTCCGCAAGAATGTCTTTTCCCAGATAATTTCGCATGGAACGCAGCAGGCTTTCATCGCCGTCCAGCAGCTTGAGCGCCACCCAGCGGCTGTTCAGCTTTCCGTCCAGTGAATCTTCCAAAACCGGCTGGAGCATGGAAATCGCCCGTTCGATTTCATCCCCATATGCGATGGTAAGCGGTTGGATTTCACTGCTGTCCCGGGTTAAGTCCGCCACGGCATCCGTCAGGCGGTTCAGCCCCTTTCCGCTCCGGGCGCTGGTTCCCACAACGGGGATTCCCAGCTTTTGAGACAGCCGTTCCAGATTCACCCTGATCTTTTTCTTTTTCGCCTCGTCGAGCAGGTTGACGCACAGTATGACCCGTTTTGAAATCTCCATGGTCTGAAGGACAAGATTCAGGTTGCGCTCCAGACAGGTGGCGTCGGCGACGACCACTACGGCGTCCGGGGCTCCGAAGCAGATAAAGTCGCGCGCGATTTCCTCTTCTTCCGAATTTGCCATCAGGGAATAAGTGCCCGGAATATCGACAAGGACAAAGTTCGTATCCTGATGCCTGTATCTGCCCTGCGCGTTGGCCACGGTTTTCCCCGGCCAGTTTCCCGTGTGCTGATTCATTCCCGTCAGGCTGTTGAACACCGTGCTTTTTCCGACGTTCGGGTTCCCGGCCAGCGCCACCACTTTATCGTCCGCGGTTTCCCGTTCGATTTGCAGTACGCCGCCGCAGCTGCATAAAACCCCGGCGCCTGTCGATTCTCCTGTCAATCCCAATGTGGTTCCCTCCTAATATGGTTCTGTTTAGGAATATATCATTGCAAAAAAGTTGGGCGCATCCACATGGTCGATATTCCATGCGGCGGCCCGATAGAGGCCTTTTATTTTGTTTCACTAGGCTAATATATGGTTCCTTTACTGAAAGTGCTACTATTATTTCCTGTCCGTAAGGAAGACGCCGGATTGCGCGCTGGGGAAGCCGGCTGACCCGAACTTCGATGTAACCGCGTTTACGTTATAAATGTATAAAAAACGGAATACCGGCGGAAATTAACAAGAAAGGACGGTGAAGGAACAATGAAGCCGAAGCGTCGCCGCAGCGCGGCGCGGCCGGTTTTGCTGGCTGCGTGGATTCTCGCTTTGCTCAAAATGCAGGAGAACCGGAAGCTCCTGCTCTCCCGGCAGGAGAGGCTGTCGTATGAAGATCCGCTGACCGGCGGAGCGAATGAAAAAAAATTCGTGGAGGAGGCGCGGCGACTTCTCAGGCCGGCGGACAGGAAAAAATATGCGCTGATTGCCTTTCATGTGAGGGGATTCGGAGTAATTAACGAGATTTTCGGCTATCGCAACGGAACGAGGGTACTTCAGGGAATCCATTGGGTATTTGTTAAGAATCTTGGAAAAGACGAGCTGAGCGCACATGTTTATGCCGACCGATTTTTGCTTTTGCTGGCATGCCGGGACAGAGCCGGTTTGACGGAAAGACTGAATCGGATTTGCGCGGACCTGAAAAATACCATTGAGTTTTACGGGATCCACTATGAACTGTCTCCGGCGTTCGGAGTCTGCGAATGCCCGGTCGGTGCTGCGGAAGATGTGCAGGAGCTGATCAGCCGCGCCGTAATGTCCCTGAAGGCCGATCATTTTCCGGACTGCCCGCCCTGCGCCTTTTATGAGGACCGGATGCGGATCGGCCGCATGACGCTGAAAAATATGGCGGACCGCCTGGTGCCGGCCTTGGAAAACCACGAATTTGTGGTGTACTATCAGCCGAAATATTCCACTGCTGGCGAGACGCTGTTCGGCGCCGAGGCTCTGGTGCGCTGGCGCACGGATCCGAATACCCTCGTGCCGCCGGGCGAGTTTATTCCCGTATTTGAGCGGAGCGGAAAAATCGCGGAGCTGGACCGCTACGTGTTCCGGCAGGTTTGCCGTGATCTTCGGAGGTGGCTGGACGAGGGAAAGGAGGCGGTGCCGGTTTCCGTCAATCTGTCCCGCGTCAGCCTGCTGAATCCTTCCGTTGCGGGTGAATACCGCGGGGAGGCGGCAAAATTGGACGTACCGTCGGGTCTGTTGGAGCTGGAAGTGACGGAGAGCGCGTTCGCGCAGGATGCGGCGGTCCTCGAAAAATCTATGAGAAGACTGAGCGCCGCCGGCTTTTCACTTTCCGTTGACGATTTTGGCTCCGAGTACTCCTCGCTGAAAATGCTGTACGATGTTCCGGCGCAGACGATCAAGCTGGACCGGGATTTTTTAAACGGACTGGGTTTCGGGGAGCGCGGGGAAGCGGTTGTTTCCTCTGTCATCGGTCTGGCGGAACAACTGCATATGTCGGTTGTGGCGGAGGGCGTGGAAACAAGAGAACAGATGGAATTTCTGAAAAAGATCCGCTGCATGGCGGTACAGGGCTACTATTTTTCGCCTCCTGTCTCGGAAAGGCAATTCGCGGCTTTGCTGCCGGTAAAAGGGATAAAAAACGGTCCGTTTGAGTGAAATTGCGTGGAATCTGCGGAAGTTCCGAGGTATAATGAAAAAGAGTTCATCTGTTCTAAGGAACGCTTTATGCCGGGATGCGGTCCGGCACGGTGATGCGCCGATGGATCTGTCTCTGCCTGGGGCGCTGGAAAAGGAATGAAACGGAGGTTCGGCTATGCTGCGGCTGATCGTTCTTTGCGATAATTATGTGCGCCGGGCCCGTCTGCTCGCGGAACACGGGCTTTCCCTCTGGATTGAGAGAAACGGGACGGGAATTCTGTTCGATGCGGGACAGACGGACGTGTGGCTGAAAAATGCCCGGATCCTCGGTCTGCAACCGGAAACCGCCTCTGCGGTCGTTTTGAGCCATGGGCATTATGATCACTGCGGAGGGCTTGAATTCTTTCCGTTCCGAGACAGCGAAGCGATGGTTTATGTCACCCCTCAGGCGTTTCAGAAAAAGCTGGCGCTCGACGGGAGGGGCGCGTACCGTGATGTCGGAATGCAGTGGAAGCCGGGAGACACGCCGGAATCGGAAGGCCGCATTGCCAGCACGGAGGGCAAAACGGAGATCCTTCCCGGAGTCTGGACCTTGGGAAATGTCGGAAGCTATAATTCCTTCGAGCCGGTGCAGGACTGTTTCTTTACGGAGAAGGATGGGGAAAGGGTCCCGGACCGGATGGACGACGAACAGATTCTTGTGGCGAAGGAAGGAGACGAACTCGCGGTTTTCTCGGGGTGCAGCCACCGGGGAGCCGTCAACTGCGTGGAACACGTTCGCAGCTGTTTCCCCGGAAAGAAAATCCGGTTTTTAGTGGCGGGAATGCATTTAAGCGGCGAAGGAGAAGACCGGATTCGGAAAACCGCGGAGTACTTTGCCGGGTCCGATCTGGAAAAAATCGTTCCGCTGCACTGCACCGGGATTCCGGCGGCCGCGCGTCTGAAGCAGGTCTTAGGAGACCGCTGCGTTCTGAGCTCGGTGGGGGACAGGATCGATCTCTTCTGAACCGGGAAAAAATGTCTTGACTAAACTGGAAGATTATGTTATACTATCTAACATAGTTTAGTTGTGATGCATGGCGCTATGAATGAAATGGGCAACCACATAAAACAAAGGCGTTTCAGAAGATTTGTTTCTGGAGTGCCTTTATTTCTTTCTGAAATCGGTACGTGAATCCGCACCGATTTTTTATTTTCCCCTTTACAAGAACGTATGTTCTGTGATATGATGGAGGAAAAGAGCACGCGGGAGGAAACGGCATGGACCTGTTCGATAAACTGAAAATACTGACCGACGCAGCGAAATACGACGTGGCCTGTACTTCAAGCGGTGTGGACCGGGCCGCCGGACGCGGGGGGATCGGGAGCGCGGAAGCCTGCGGGATCTGCCACACCTTTGCGGCGGACGGGCGCTGCGTGTCCTTGCTGAAGGTCCTCATGACCAACAAGTGCGTCTACGACTGCCGGTACTGCGTCAATCGGCGCTCCCATGAAACGCCGCGAACCGAGTTTTCTCCCCGGGAGCTGGCCGACCTGACGATCGGCTTTTACCGGCGCAATTATATCGAAGGGTTGTTTTTGAGTTCCGGCGTGCTGAGAAATCCGGATTACACCTGTGAGCGGATGATTGAAACACTGCGGATCCTGAGAGAGGATTATCGCTTCTGCGGATATATCCATGCGAAAGCGATTCCCGGGGCGGACCGGTCGCTGATCGAGCGGCTCGGACTGCTCGCGGACCGGATGAGCGTCAATATTGAGCTTCCGTCGCATCAGAGCCTGTCGCTGCTGGCGCCGGACAAGAGCAAGGTTTCCATTCTGGGGCCGATGGGCGGGATTCGGGACGGCATCCGGCAGAACAGGACGGAACTGGTGCGGTACCGGCACGCTCCGAAATTCGCGCCGGCGGGGCAGAGCACGCAGATGATTGTCGGTGCGACTCCCGACACCGATTACCGCATTCTGAATCTGGCGCAGGGGCTTTACAGGAACTACGGCCTGAAACGCGTTTTTTACTCCGCCTATCTTCCGGTTGTGGAAAACAGCCTGTTGCCCGCCGTTGGGACAAAGCCCCCGCTTCTGCGGGAACACCGCCTGTATCAGGCGGACTGGCTCCTCCGCTATTACGGCTTTTCCGCGGATGAGCTTCTCGACCCGCAGCATCAGACGTTCAACCCCTATGTGGACCCGAAATGCAATTGGGCCCTCAATCATATGGAGGCGTTCCCGGTGGAGGTCAACCGCGCGCCGAGGGAACTGCTGCTCCGCGTTCCCGGGATCGGCGTGACGGGCGCGAAACGGATTTTGACAGCCAGACGGACCGCTTCCCTGAGGCCGGAGGACCTGAAAAAGCTGGGCGTTGTGTTGAAAAGGGCGCAGTATTTCATCACCTGTAACGGAAGATCCGTGCCCGGCCTGAGGCTGACGCGGGATTCGATCCTTCGGGCGCTTCTGTCCGCGCGCGAGCTGGATCTCTACAGCCGCGACCTGCCCTGGGAGGACGCGCCGCAGCAGCTGTCGTTTTTCGGCGGGCCCGGACCGGAGCGGGAGGAGGTGAGGAAATGGCTCGCGACGTGATCTACCGCTACGACGGCAGCTTTGAGGGACTCCTGTGCTGCGTGTTTGAGAGCTATGACCGCAGGGAAATCCCGGCGGCCGTTCTTTCTCCCGACGACGTCCAGACGACGCTGATTCCGGAGCGGGAAATCGTCGCCGACGCCGCGAAAGCCGCGCGGGTCGCCGCGTCCATCCCGAGGAAAATCGGGGCGGGGGCTCCCGGTTTTGTCCGGCGCGCTTTTCTGACCTGCCTGCCGGGGAAGGAACGTGAAATCCTGCTCTTTCTGCGCCTTGGATATCGGTATGGTCCGCAGGTGATGAATCTGCTGACAAATGAAACGGTCCACACGCTGAGCCGTGCGGTTGAATTTCTGGACCGCGAATCGCATCTGCTGAAGGGCTTTATCCGGTTTTCGGAGTTTAACGGCGCACTCGCGGCCGAAATCGAGCCGAAAAATTTTGTTCTTCCACTGCTTGCGCCGCATTTCCGCGCAAGATTTCCGGAGGAACGGTTCCTGATTTTTGACCGCGCGCACGGAGCGGCGCTGGTCTGTCAGCCTCATCGGGCGGCGATCCTTCCGGTCGAAGGTCTGGAACTGCCGGACCCGGATGAGCGGGAGAGGGAAACGCGGGCCCTGTGGCGGCTCTATTACCGGACTGTGGAGGTCGAGGGGAGGCACAATCCGGTCTGCCGCAGGAGCCACATGCCAAAACGCTACTGGAACTGCATGACGGAGTTTTGCGATTCTGAACCGACGGGGTCAAAAAATCCCACCCCGAAGGACAAAGGGCGGGAGAAAGGCGGTTTGCCGTTCATCTGTGGATTTTAAGCTTCTTTTCCGTTCCGTTTCTCAGCCTTTTGATGTTTTCCCGATGCTTCCAAATCAGCAGGGAAGAAATCAAAAAAGCAAAAATCGTCGTGATCCAGACATAGGACTGAGGCACGGCCGCCCAAGCGATGTAATCCTGAAAGTAGAGAAACAGGAAGTTGGAAATCGGAAAGGAAACGGCTGCCAGAATGGAACCGAGGGATACGATTTGAGAAATCGCGAATACCAGGATGAAAATGCTGATGGCGACGGTGAAAAGCCGCCAGTCCAGCAGCAGCAGCATTGCCGCGGAGGAAAGGACGCCCTTTCCGCCCCGGAAACCAAAGTAAACGGGATAAATATGGCCGATCATGCAGAAAAGGCCGGCGAGATAAGCTCCGTACTGGGCAAAATAAGGAGGCATCCCGGAAAGGGCTCCGATGTGCAGAAAAATCAGCCGGCCGGCGCAGACGGAAGCGGCACCCTTGCCAAAGTCGAAAATCAGCGTCAGAATTCCGGCCTTGACCCCGACGGAGCGCAGCACATTGGTCAGGCCCGCGTTTCCGCTGCCGAGCGTTCGGATGTCTGTGTTATTGTAAAGCCTTCTCGTGAAAATGATGGAAAAGCTGATGCTTCCAAGAAGATAGGACAACACCGCGACAATCAGAGCGGACGCGGCGATCGAAAGGTCCGGCATAATGAAATTCTCCTCCCGTTTGAAAGGCCTCCCACGCAACACGGACGCGGCGTCCGCGGCAATTTCTGCCGGGCAGAAAGCCATGCAATTATCATAGCACCGACACCGTTTATTTTCAAGGAAATGATTCGATTCGTTGGTGTGAGGGACCTCTTACGGGCCCTGTGTCCCTTCCCGCCCTGTTTTGGCGGAAGGTTCCCTTCGGATCGCCCCGTTTTTTCCTCTTGCGGACGGGCAGGGTGAGAAGTACAATTAAAAAAGTTCGAACAATTTATAGAAACCGAAATCATCCATCGTTATGGAGCTTAGAATGGAGAATTCAAAATGAAATCATTCCGGAAAGAACTTTTTTTCCATCTCCCCACCCGGAGGGGGATCGTCAACATCACCCCGCAGGTGGAAAACGCCCTGAAGGAGAGCGGTATTCGGGAAGGCCTTGTGCTGGTCAATGCGATGAACATTACCGCGAGCGTATTTATCAATGACGACGAAAGCGGGCTCCACCAGGATTTTGAGGACTGGCTGGAAAAGCTTGCGCCGGAAAAGCCGTACAGCCGCTACCGCCACAACGGTTATGAGGACAATGCGGACGCGCATCTGAAGCGCACGATTATGGGTCGGGAAGCGGTTGTGGCGGTCACGGACGGGAAACTGGATTTTGGCACCTGGGAACAGATTTTCTATTTTGAATTTGACGGCAAAAGAGATAAACACGCCCTGGTGAAGATCATAGGAGAGTGAGCTGTTCTTTTTTCAGCGAGGCGGTTTTTCGGTTGGTTACCCGGTCCGATTCAAGCAGAGGGCCCGTCAGCAGAGGGGAGAGCGGGTCGTGATTTTCAACGCGTTTCCGCACCGCTTCGTCCCCGGCGCAGGCGTAGCAGTAAAGACAGCCGTGGCGGCAGGTGTCGTAGGCGCCGATGTCGATGCTCTGGATGCAGCCGCACCCGGGGCGCTGATTCCGGTCCTTTGCCCCTTGAATCGGGCAGCAGGCCAAACGTTCGATCCGGTTTTGGTCGATGCAGCGGGCGCGCCCGATTCCATACCGGGAAAGATCAATTGCTTCACAACAGGTTTTCAGTGCAATACCATGCCGGAGCGCCGTCTCGGCAAATCCCGAAGCGACCTCTTCCATTTTTTCAGGCGTGATTTCACGTGTCAGCTCGGAGGCACGGCCGCCGTTTTTTCTGTACCGGTCCACAAAACTGAAAATGCATTCTTCCGTCGAATCCCCGATTTGTTCACAGAGTCGGCGAAATGCCCTGCGGTGCCATTCAGGCGTCAGCTCGCCGGTCAGGATGACGGGATCATACCGCCAGACGATGCGCTCCCGGCCGATTTCCCGGCTGAGCCTGCGAAAAGCTTTTAGCAAAAGGTTTTTCTCGGGCAGGAACCGCTCTATTTTTCCGTTATAGGGATTCAGCGTCAACTGAAAGTAGAATTCATAACCCATTCTGCGGATTGCATCCAGTTTGTCCATCATAGGCGCGGGGTTTTTGGTCCAGAACACGATGCAGTCGACCGTATCCGGTGAGAGCGCGATGCGCGACACCTGCCTGAGGTTGATTGGGTTGCGGACCAAAGCATAGCCTTCCACCAGCCGGCGAAAGAGCCAGTCGGAGTAGAAAGCGGGAAGATCGGTTCTTCTGCTTGCGGATAAAATCATGGCTTCCTCCCGGTGAAAAAATGGTATGGCGAATGTCTGTCTTGCTCGGGTTTATGAAAACAATAAATGAATTTGCAGATTTTGATCATTCATTTTTTAAATGTTTCATCCGTGTTACTTTAGGTTAGCATAAATCGACCACTTTGGCAAGAAAGTCTGTAGAAACGCTTGACAGGCATGGTTAGCGGTGGTAAACTAAAATCAGGAAAGAGGTTAGCGAGACCTAACCTCTTGTAAAAAGGGCAAGAGTTAACCGATGCTAACTTAAAGGAGGAAAAGGATATGATGCCTCTGACGATGGCGAGAGCCGGGGATACGGTGACGATCCGGAAGATCAACGGAAAGGACGAGACACGGCAGCATCTGGCCGCGATGGGTTTTGTGGAATGCGGCCTGGTGACGGTGGTCAGCGAGCTGGCGGGGAATCTCATCCTTCAGGTGAAGGAAAGCCGCATCGCGCTGGACAGAAGCATGGCGAACCGGATCATGATTTGAAAGAGGAGAGCGATCAATGCTATGAAAACACTGAAAGAAGTAAAACCGGGAGAAACCGTTGCAGTCAAGACGCTTACCGCGACCGGCCCCCTGCGGCGGCGTATCATGGATATGGGCATCACGAAGGGGACGGCGATCTCGGTCCGCAAGGTGGCGCCGCTGGGGGACCCGATCGAAATCACGGTCCGCGGATATGAGCTGTCCATCCGGAAGAATGAGGCAGAGCATATCGAAGTAGCGTAAATTTTTCTGCGGGGAAGTTAGCAGAGGCTAATTAATTGAAGGAGGGTTTTTCACAGATGGGGATAAAAATAGCGCTTGCCGGCAACCCGAACTGCGGCAAAACGACCATGTTCAACGGCCTGACGGGAAGCAGCCAATATGTCGGGAACTGGCCGGGGGTCACGGTCGAAAAGAAGGAGGGAAAGCTGAAAGGGAATAAGGATGTGGTCATCACCGACCTGCCGGGGATCTATTCTCTTTCGCCCTACACGCTCGAGGAAGTCGTCAGCCGCAACTATCTGATCAATGAAAGGCCGGACGCCATCATCGATCTGGTCGACGCGACGAATCTGGAACGCAACCTGTACCTGACGACGCAGATTCTTGAGCTTGGGATCCCCGTTGTGATTGCCCTGAACATGATGGACGTGGTCAAGAAATCCAAAGACCGGATCGACACGGAGAAGCTTGGCGCGGCGCTGGGATGCGAAATTGTCGAAACCTCCGCTCTGAAAGGGACCGGCTTGCGGGAGGTCACCGAAAAGGCGATCCGCCTTGCGCGGGAGAAGAAAGAATTTCATTTCCAGTGCGAATTCAGCGCGAAGATCGAAGACGCGCTGAAAAAGCTCTCCGAGCTTTTTGAGGGGACTCTTGAGGCCCCGCGCGCGAGGTGGTATGAGGTCAAGCTGTTCGAGCGGGATGAAAAGGTGCTCGCGGAGCTCTCCATGACGAAGGAAAAACGCGGGCGGCTGGAAAAAGTCGTAAGCGAGGCGGAAAAGGAGCTGGATGACGACAGCGAGACGATCATCACCAATGCGCGTTACGAATACATCTCCAGGCTGACGGCGAACTGCCTGCACAAAAAGCAGAGAGCCCTTTCGACCTCCGACCGGATCGACCGGGTCGTGACCAACCGGTTTCTGGCGCTCCCGATTTTCGCCGCCGTCATGATCCTGATGTACTATATCTCGATCACGACGATCGGCGGCATGGCGACCGACTGGGTCAACGACACGCTGTTCGGGGACTGGATCCCGAACGCGGTGACGTCGGGCTTGCAGGCGATCGGCGCGGCGGACTGGCTGCAGGGGCTGGTCATCGACGGCATCATCGGCGGCGTGGGGACCGTGCTGGGCTTCGTGCCGCAGATGCTGCTGATTTTCTTCTTTCTTTCCGTTCTGGAGGATTCGGGGTACATGGCGCGGGTCGCGTTCATCATGGACCGTATTTTCCGCCGGTTCGGGCTTTCGGGAAAATCCTTCATCCCGATGCTGATCGGGACGGGCTGCGGCGTGCCGGCGATCATGGCCGCCCGGACGATCGAGAATGAAAAGGACCGCCGCATGACCATCTTGCTTTCCACCTTCATCCCGTGCACGGCGAAGACCGTCATCATCGGCATGATCGTCTCGACGTTTTTCCCGCGCTCGGTGCTGATCGCGCCGGCCATGTATTTTCTCGGCATCGCCATCATTGTGCTCTCGGGCATCGCGCTGAAAAAGACGAGCTATTTCGGAGGGGACCCGGCTCCGTTCGTCATGGAGCTTCCCGCCTACCATATCCCGTCGTTCAAGGGCGTGCTCATTCACATGTGGGAACGTTCCCGCGCCTTCATCATTAAGGCGGGCACCATTATTTTCACCGCCTGTGTGATCATTTGGTTCCTTTCCAATTTCAGCTGGAGCATGCGGATGGTCGATATTGAGCAGAGCATTCTGGCCAACATCGGCAACGCGATCGCGTGGTTCTTCGCGCCGCTCGGCTTCGGCAGCTGGAAAGGCGCGGTGGCGACGATCAGCGCGGAGATGGCGAAGGAACAGGCGATCAGCACGCTGGCGGTCCTGAACGGGGTCGCGGACGCGGAAAACGACGCGCTGGTTTCGCAGGGGATCGCTTCCATGTTCACAACGATGGGCGCGTTCTCGTTCATGCTCCTCAATATTTTCGATCCTCCCTGCATTGTCGCGATGTCGACGACCATGCGTGAGATGGGCAGTAAAAAATGGGGCTGGATCGCCATCGGCTATCAGGCGCTGGTCGGCTATCTTCTCGCTTTCGTCAGCTACCAGCTTGGAAGCCTGTTCTTCGGCGCATCGTTTGGATTCGGCCAGATTGTCGCCGTTCTCGTCGCGGCAGCGGTGATTTACCTGATCGCCCGTCCGGCCCGCAAGGACAGCACGCAATACCTGGAGACCAAGGTGCATGCATAAGCGGATTGGAAGCAGTCATTTGTAGAAGGAGGCGGATTTTATGAGTCTCGGTACGATTTTAGTAACGGCAGTCATCGCCGTGCTGCTTGGGCTGGCAGTTCGTTATCTTGCGAGGAACGGCGCCTGCTCTGCGTGCAGTGACGCGAAAAGCTGCCGCGGGAACTCCTGCGGCGGGGAGTGCGGCGGCTGTCCGCACTGCGGAGCAGAAAGCCGTTCAAAATAAAAGCTGGGCACAGACTCCGTCTGTGCCCAATACTTAAGGAGAATCCGAAGTGGAGCTGTCGAGCACACATCTGCGGTATCTGTATACCATTTATGAAATTTCACTGGCGGCTTCAGATGTCAGGTCCGCCAGCGTTGCCGAACGGATGCAGGTAACCCGCCCCTCCGTCGCCAGAATGCTCGGTGTCCTGATTCAAAAAAAACTGGTGACAAAAGAACTGTATGGAAAAATTCATCTGACGGACAGCGGCCTTTTCATTGCCGGGAACTTTTACAGGAAGGTGCAATTCCTAAAAAGCCGTATCCCGCTGATGAGCCTTTCTTTGACGGAAGAGGAAGCATTTGAAGCGGCCTGTGCGATGGCATTCGTATTTTTGGACAAGGAGTTGGGAATAGGACCGCGCTTGCGGGGGGAAACCTTTCCTGACCCTCGGACGCCGATCAATCCGCCGCAAACCTGAAATCAGCCGTTGGAAGCTCTGGCTCCGGCTCTTTGCTATTTTTTTGAAATCATTGTATAATCATGGCATGGGTTTGGAGGCGGATGGATATGACTCTTCAACAGTTGAAATATGTCATAAAAGCTGTGGAGTACGGTTCTATTACGGAGGCGGCCAAACAGCTTTATATTACACAGCCCAGCCTCTCGAATGCGGTGAGAGAGCTTGAAAGTGAGCTTGGCTTTGAAATATTCAGCCGTTCGGCAAAAGGGATCGCTCTCACGATTGACGGCGCGGAATTTTTGTCTTATGCCCGGCAGGTTGTGGAACAAACGGAGCTTCTTGAACAGCGGTACATGGGGAAAAAACCTTCCCGCCAGCTATGTTCTGTATCAACGCAGCATTACGCGTTTTCAGTGAATGCCTTTGTGGAACTTGTTAAAGAGAGCAATGCGGATGAATATGAGTTCATCCTCCGCGAGACCCGAACTTATGATATTATCCAGGATGTTATCAACATGCGGAGCGAGATCGGGATTTTGTATCTCAGCGATTTCAATGAAAAGGTGATCTCCAAACTGCTGAAGGAAAATCGGCTTGAATTTCACCTCCTGTTCGAGGCGGCTCCCCATGTGTTTGTCAGCGCGTCAAATCCTTTGTCGGCAAGAAAGTTTGTTACTTTAGAGGACCTGGAAGATCTGCCCTGCCTCTCTTTTGAACAGGGGGAGTACAATTCCTTTTATTTTTCAGAGGAGATTTTAAGCACGATTTATCATAAGAAAAGGATCCACGTCAGCGACCGCGCGACGCTTTTCAATCTGTTGATCGGGCTCAACGGCTACACGATCTGCACGGGGGTTCTCAGCTCCGATCTGAATGGGGAGAATATCGTGTCCGTTCCGCTTGTAACAGCTTCTGAAGAAAAAATGAAAATCGGCTGGATTGTAAACTCAAAAGCGGTTTTAAGCAGTGCGGCGGAAAGTTATATCTTCCATTTAAAAAAGCTGATACGGGACTATGGATTTGAAATTCTGGAATAGCGGACGCCCGTTTCGGAATTTGACCGGAACGAGCGCTTTTAGATTGGTATAACATTGGCCCGGCAGACAAAACAAAGACGGCTTTCCCGAAGATCCGGTGAAAGCCGTCTTTGTTTTTAAAAAATTCTCATGCATCGTTACAATTTTACAAGTCCGTGGAAGAGCCGGCTCCATGAAGAGAATCATGCGCATGTTTGAGAAAGAAATCGATGAAATATTTACTGGCAATGGGAAGAATGTTCCGGTTCTTCATGACAAAACCGACTTTTCTGGTAATGGGCGGAACGGTGGGAAGGCTGACGATGTTGAAGTTCATCTTCTTGAGTGCCAGATCGGGCAGGATGCTGACGCCCACATTGGCTTCCACCATGGAGCAAACGGAAAAGTTGTCATGCATCCGCAGCTTCACATGCGGTTCCAGACCCAGTTTGTGGAAAGCCTCCAGCGGCTCGCTCAGACAGCCCATTTCCAGCAGAATAAACGGTTCCTTTGCAAGCTGCTCCAGCGTAACCTCCTTTTGAGCGGCCAGAGGGTGACTGGGGTGAACAATGGCTTTATGGCCGCCGGTGGTTATGGAAATGGTCTCTAGGTCGCTGACGGCGTCCGGATTGATAAAGCCGAAATCGATTTCCCCCGCATGCACCCACTGCGGAATCGTTGTATAGTCGCCCTGATGGAGCAGAAAACGCACATTGGGATAGAGAGTCAGAAATTGTTTGATGACGGCAGGCAGCCACTGGCTGGAATAGCTGGAAAACGTACCCATCCGAATAAGGCCGCTCTCCAGGCCTTTCATTTCTTTTGTCTTTTCTATCATAGCACAGTAATGATTCACCGCGCTTTGAATGTAGGGGTATAGTTCCTTTCCCTCCGGGGTCAGCTTGACACCGGATCGGGAGCGGTGCAGCAGCTGGAGGGAAAGCTCCGATTCCAGGGACTGAATCATTTGGCTGACTGCGGACTGTGTATACCCCAGATCGTTGGCGGCGCTGGTAAAGCTTCCGGTTTCCACAATTTTCATCAGCGCCAGATATCGTTCCATCGTTTTCCCACCCTCTCGAATAAGCATTTCTAATTCAAATATAAGAAAGATTCGTTTTAATTATTCTTAGGATTAGTATATACTTGTAATGAAAATAAATCAAGGCAATTCGTTCCTTCAGCAGCGGGGGAGAGGAGGGAAGCAGATATCCGGCACACGAAAGGAAAGAGTACCGATCGTGCCCGGCATTCCCGCGATGAATCCATATTTATTTCTTTCCATCTGGTTTAACTGTTACTGGTTAAACAGTGCCGGGTGAGGCGCAGCGCCGATTTTCCGGACCGCGGCCGGAAAATCTTTCGCTCTGTATGCCGCAAAAGCATACTTTGTCCCAGTCCGGCACTGTTTAAATCAATAAAAAGGGGAGAGAGTATGACATTCGATTTTCTGATTGCGCTTATTACCCTTGTCTGGCTTATCATAGGCTTTATCGTTCTGAAGTTACCCGGCCATATCTGTTGTCCCATCGGTCTTGCAATTTCCGCAATCCTCGCAATGGCTTGTTGGCATACGTCCCTGCTGAATACCTTTACCGCCGCGCTGGAAGGCGTGGCTATGGCCGTTTGGCCCATTGGCATTATTGTCATTGCGGCTATCTTTGTATATAACCTGTCTGTCAGGACAGGGGGCATGGAAGTCATAAAAACGACTCTGTCCTCTATTTCCGCCGACCGGCGCATCCAGGTCCTTATCGTTGCCTGGGGCTTCGGCGGCTTTCTGGAGGGCGTGGCCGGCTTCGGTACTTCCGTAGCGATCCCAGCCGCCATTCTGGTCGGATTGGGCTTCCATCCGATTGAATCCTGCCTGATCTGCCTGATCTCCAACGCGCCCGTGGCAGTGTTCGGCTGTATTGGAATCCCGGTGCTCACTGCCGCCTCCCTCACAAACGCCCCCGCTACCCAGCTTGCCGCTTACATCGCTCTGCAGCTTGCGGTGCTGACCGTTGTCTGCCCCCTCTTTATGGTGCGGGTATCCGGCAAAATCAAGGGCGTGCTTCTCATCACGCTTGTATCCGGCATCGCCTTTGCCATTCCTTCTTACATCATCGGTGCCTCCGTGGGCCCGGAACTGCCTACATTGTTTGGTGCCGTCTGCTCCTTGATCGTCACTGTTCTGATGGCCAAGTTTATGTATAAGGATACCAATCCAGAGTATTTCCTTGACGGAGTTTCAGATGCCCGGGCCAAGATGAAGGAACTTTCCAGGAAAAAGATATTTCGGGCCTGGTTCCCTTTCCTGCTGATTTTCCTGCTTCTGATTGTCACTTCTAATCTGTTTCCGCCCATTAATAAGGCAATTGCTGCCATCAAAACGCCCGTACATATTTACACCGGTCAGGCAGACAGCTTATACACCTTTACTTGGATCGGCACCCCCGGAGTCATCATCATTATCGCGGGCATCATCGGCGGATTTGTCCAAGGTGCAAAGCTTTCCGATATTGGGAGCGTGTTTGTTGCTTCCATTAAACAGATGTACAAAGCCGTTATCACCATCGTATCGATTATCGCCATTGCCAAGGTCATGGGCTACAGCGGTATGATCAGCGCGATCGCACTGGGATTGGTTGCCATCACCGGCCCCATGTACCCGTTCTTCGCACCCATCATCGGGGGAATCGGCACTTTTATTACGGGCAGTGTTACCTCCGCGTGCGTTCTGTTCAGCAGCCTTCAGGCCCAGACCGGCTCTGCCCTTGGCATCAGCCAAAGCTGGCTCATCGCGGCAAACGGAGCAGGTGCCACCGTGGGCAAGATTATTTCCCCTCAGTCCATTGCCATGGCTGCCGCAGCTACCGGCTGTGTCGGAGAGGATGCCACCATTATCCGCAAGGCCATTGTATATTGCATTATATTTTTGCTTTTCCTTTCCGTAGTCAGCTATGCCGGCGTCTACCTGTTTCACATTGTCTGAAGAAAAGAGAAAAGCCTGGCTTTCCGCTTCAGCGGAAAGCCAGGCTCCCTGAAAATTCATTTCCGTCCTGCGGGGTTATTTTGCCGCAGCGAGCGGATAAGGATTGAATCCGGAGGCAATCATGGCACCGACAATGATAACGACGATGGCGCAGTAAATCAGGCAGGGCCAGATATTGGTGCGGATGATTCTTCCTTCGTTGCCGTTGGTTCCGGTGGTGGCGCAGGCAGCGACCACGTTATTCACGCAGATCATGTTGCCGATGGCGCCGCCCATGTTCTGCAGGGCCACAATCAGCACTTCGGGCATCAGCAGAATGGAGGCCGTCTCAAACTGCAGACCAGCAAACAGGGTGTTGGAAACGGTATTGGAACCGGACATGAACGCACCGAGAACGCCGATCAGAGGAGAAACAACCACAAACGCTTTGCCGGCGATGTCCGCAAGACCCTTCGCCATGAGGAAGAGCATGGAATCCAAACCGCTTGCGTTGACGTTGGAATAGCGGAACACATAGACCATCGCTACGCCGAAGAAGAGGGCGATCGCCGCGCCTTTGCACTGGGTGAAGGATTCAGACCAGGCTTTCTTGACCTCGTCGCCCTTCATGCCGTGGAGAGCAATGGTGAGCAGTGCCACGATAATAAAGGGGGCGATGCCCGGGTTGTATAAATATTTGAAATCCCAGTTGAGGTCTTTGACGCCGAGGATGTTCTTGATGGAAAGAATAAATGGCGCGTTGTTCAGGACGGCCTTCAGGCCGATTGCGGGGATGCGGGTGAGCACCAGCCAGAGGGCGATGATAAGGTAAGGGGTCCAGGCTTTGAGCAGCGGCATGTCGCTGACTTTCGTCTCAGGAATCTCGACGGTGGAGAGCCAGCTCTTATCCCATTCGCTCTGGTCGGCGAACCTCCAGACTTTTTTCGGCTGCAGGAAGCCCTTTCTGGTGATGGCCAGAATTGTAAACAGGGTGATGATAGCAGCCACGAGGGAAGTCAGCTCCGGGCCGATAAAGGTGGCAATGATCACATAGATGATACAGAACTCAGCCCCGGTGAAGAGGCAGAACGGGAGAACCGGCAAAGCTTCCTTGAAGGATTTGTTCTTGCCAAACAGCTTTACCAGAATACACACGCCGATGAAGATGATGAACATACCGCCGATGGCGTGAGGAATCGCGGTCCATTTGGAAAGAGCCATCTTCCAGGCCTCCGGGTCCCCGCCCCTTGAAGCGACAACGTCTTTCACACAGCTGAAAGCAGTGTTTGTCGGGGTTCCAACAGCGCCGTAGCTGACAGGCGTGCTGTTATAGATCAGGGCCGTAATGGCGGCCGCCAGCGGGGGGAAGCCGACGCTGATCAGCAGCGGGCCGGCCAGGGCGGCCGGGGTGCCGAATCCGGCGGCGCCCTCGATGAACGCGCCGAAGACGAAGCCGATGATGACGGCCTGAACGCGGGCGTCGGGAGTCAGCCCGTTGAACATGCGGTTGATGGCCGACATGGCTCCGGAGTGCTTCAGGGTGTTCATGATCAGAATGGCGCCGAAGATGATGAACAGGACTTCAAGAGCGCTCAGGAAGCCGGCAACCGTATAGGCGGCGACACCCTGAAAGCTCATCTTCCAGATGGCCAGGGCAAAGATGCAGGCCAGAATCCACGCGAGAGGAAGCGCGCGCTTTGCGGGCCAGTTCATTGCCACCATGAGAATAATCACTACCACGATAGGAATACACGCTATCAGTGCATACATAGACATTCTCCTCCCAATACTTTTTTCATTTTTATCAGTGCGAACCTTGATTCACGATGACCGCAATGCCGCTGGGATGACCGTTTTGGACGCGACGATGCCCTTGTCCCTTGCGATTCTTCGCCATTGCAATTGTTTGGGAAGCGCGTATTTCATCTTTCTGTTTTCCGCAGTCCGCTTTTTTCAGAGTGCGCAATCAGACGGCACATCAGATTTCAAGATGTGCGCCGGATTCCAAGAACCAGCCCCCTGAATGGGTTTGTCCCCGAGCGTACGCGTAAAACTCGCTGAAAAGCGCCTTGGACACTTTCGCAGCCTTTTTGAATGATGGTTGCTAGAGAATGAATTATAATGTATCAGAGAAAAAAGAAGGTCGTCTCAGCCGGTCCATTTCAGTGTTCTACCTCGTGAATCTGACGTGCCAGAATTTCCACGGCATTCCCATCGCCGTCATGTTTTTGACACG
The DNA here is from genome assembly GCF_004103755.1 of Caproiciproducens sp. NJN-50. Classification (NCBI taxonomy): domain Bacteria; kingdom Bacillati; phylum Bacillota; class Clostridia; order Eubacteriales; family Acutalibacteraceae; genus Caproiciproducens; species Caproiciproducens sp. NJN-50. The sequence continues at coordinate 1,148,081 of NZ_CP035283.1, forward strand.
CTGATGCGGGTCTCAACCGAACGGTACGCCGATATAAAAACACAATGAATATCAGTGCGAACCGGTTCAGCCATGCAGAACCCAACATAAAGTTGCAGCCGGCGCGGTGCGCGGTCTTAAAAATTGCATTCGTTAAGACGGCCACCGACATTTGGTTTTCATTAATGAATCGCATTCGCTATGTAAGCGGCGCAGACGATATGCAAGGAAACACTTGCGCCCGTCCAGGAATTCTGCCTCAGACCCTAAGCATCGTTGGCGGTGTGTTCCGGCTTGGGCACAGATCTGAATATGGTCGACTGTAATAGCCGCGTTTTTGCCGTCAGCCAGTTTATAATCGTCCTGCCGAGGGGATCAGCTGCCGCGTATTGCGCTGTTTTTCCCCTTTGGAACAATTTTCAGCCAGCCGGCGTGGTTAAAATGATGGAATCTCTGCCTCAACCTTTCACTGCCCTTTACCGTTTAAGGAAAATGCGCTAAATCTCCTTTCCAAGTGTGTATCAGGTAATAAACAGCAGAGATTTGCCATGAATGTTGCGGATGTTTCGTCCGGCATGATTCTTTCACTGCTTTTGCCGCCTGCCGGGCTGCTTCCGCCTCCGCGCATCACAACGGGGATGATGCGCCGTTGCACATCCTGTAACAGCGGACGATTCCTTGAAGAAAGGAATGTGTGACCATGAATTGAATCATTTTTACGTCTTGGGATTTATGATTCTCGTCCTCGGTGATGTTTTCTCTTTCTTGCACGGATCCGGGATTCACAGCATTTTTTGAGACCAGGTATGTCTTCAATTTTCTTACTTGGCATTCCACTCCCCCTCTTTTAGTGTAGGTATGAATTTCTCCCGTCCAGAAATCCAAATCTATTATATGGCGAAAGTGTCCAAAGGTCAAACAATTTTTTTCAAAACAATATGGATTTTTTATAAAAACTGGTTTTGTTTGTTTTTTATTAAACGGAAAGGTTACTTTATTCCGTGGTTTTTTCATCCCATACGGTTTTCTATCCGCCTGGGTCTGTTTTGAGATTCGCTTTTTTCAATAAGTAAATTATTATTTGCTGTGATTGTGAAAGATAATTTATCAAAAATTCAAAAACGGTAAAATATGACAAGGATCGGAGATCATAGGGCAGTCTCTCCCCTTGTATTTTTAAACTTTTTTCATGTATTAAGGCTTTTGAGTGAGGATATTTTTCGATATCCTCATTTTTTGTCCAATGCGGTTGCCTTTCGTCGCTGCGCGGTGAATTTAAGAATTCTCCCCCGATGATAATCTCTGGAAAAATTGCCAGACGTAGATATTGCCACACTTCTATGATATAATGATGAAAAATATGGAAAAAATACGATACCGCCATATTGTCATTAAAAAGAGACTGAAAAATGCCGGTTTCTCGGAGACTTGGGATGAAATTCCAGCAGTCTCATGTCATGGAAAGGATTTTGCCGATGACTGAATTTATTGACCTTTTCTTTACTTTTTCTAAAGTTGGAGCTCTCACGTTCGGAGGCGGATATGCGATGCTTCCAATCCTGCAGAGGGAAATTGTGGAGAATAAAAAGTGGGCTGAGGACAACGAGCTGGCGGACTACTACGCAATCGGGCAGTGCACGCCGGGGATTATTGCAATCAATACTGCTACCTTTATCGGCTACAAAAGGAAAGGGGTGGCCGGCGGTATTGTCGCAACGCTGGGGTTCGTTTTTCCGGCTCTGATCATTATTACAGTGATCGCGGCTTTTCTGCAGAATTTCGCGGATCTGCAGGTGGTGAATGATGCTTTTGCCGCCGTGCGTGTCTGCGTTTGTGTCCTGATCCTGAATGCTGTGATCAAGCTGGGCAAGAGCTCTATAAAGGATAAATTTACCTTCGGCATCTTTTTCTGCATTGCCCTGCTCGCCTTTTTTACAGACCTTTCGCCGGTTCTGTGGGTGGTGCTTGCCGCAGCGGCGGGTATTCTGATGAAAGGCGGAAGGCGCGCATGATTTACCTCAGATTATTTTTTGAATTCGCAAAGGTCGGCCTTTTTGCCATCGGAGGCGGCCTTGCGACGCTGCCGTTTCTGACGGATCTCGGCAACGCTACGGGGTGGTTTACCCAGGCTGACCTTGCCAACATGCTTGCAATTTCGGAATCCACCCCAGGAGCGATCGGCATCAACATGGCGACCTATGTGGGTTTCCGAGTCGCTTCGATTCCCGGGGCGGTTCTCGCAACGCTGGGATTGATCACGCCGTCTATCGTCATCATCATTATCATTGCGCGTATGTTAAAACGCTTTCAGCAGAATCATTACGTTCAGGATGCCTTTTACGGGCTGCGTCCGGCATCCACCGGTCTGATCGCCGCGGCTGGCATGGGTGTTGTCGTCATTGCCATTCTGACGGTGGATCGGTTTTCGCAGACCGGGAATCCGCTTTATCTGGTAAATTGGAGGGCTCTTGCACTTGCTGTCGCTCTGTTCTTTGCAATGAAGAAAATCAAATGGCATCCGGTGGTATTTATCGGCATTTCCGCCGTCATCGGGGTGCTGTTTCATTTCGGGAGCTGAGTGTTTCTTCCTTCCGATGAAAAGCCCTGCCGCAGATTATCCGCGACGGGGCTTTTGGATGATTCGGGCCCAAGCGGCAATTCATCTTTTTTTACCGCCGGGCTGACCACTCCCGCACGACGGCATCCGCAACGGCATCCGCGACGGTTTTGTCAAAGGCGGAAGGGATAATGTATTCCGGACCGAGCTTGTCCTCGGGGATCAGGCCCGCAATCGCCTTCGCGGCGCAGTGTTTCATGGACTCCGTGATTTCCGCCGCGCGGGCTTCCAGCGCGCCCTTGAAGATGCCGGGGAAAACGAGGACGTTGTTGATCTGATTCGGGAAGTCGGAACGGCCGGTGCCGATGACGAGGGCACCGCCCTTTTTGGCTTCGTCCGGCATGATCTCCGGCGTGGGGTTCGCCAGGGCGAAGACGATCGGTTTGTTCATGGTTGAAACCATCTCCGCCGTGACCAGATCGGGGCGGGAGACCCCGATGAAGACGTCCGCGCCGCGCAGAACGTCGGAAAGTGACCCGTGCTCTTTGCCGACGTTGCTTCTCAGGGAAATTCTCTCCTGCGCGGGGGTCAGTTCTCCGTCCCCTTTGCAGATGGCCCCGTGAAGGTCGCACAGAATGACATTGCCGAATCCCATGTCCAGCAGAAGGCTGCCGATCGCGATGCCGGCGGCACCGGCGCCGTTGATGACGATCTTTGCTTCACCCATTTTCTTGCCGGTCACCTTGAAGGCGTTGATCAGGGCGGCGGCGACGACAATGGCGGTGCCGTGCTGGTCGTCGTGGAAGACCGGAATATCGCAGAGCTGTTTCAGCCTTTTTTCCACCTCAAAGCACCGGGGAGCGGCGATATCCTCCAGATTGATCCCGCCGAAGCTCTTGGAGATCAGGTGAATGGTATCGACCAGCTTGTCCGTGTCCTGCGTGTCGACGCAGATCGGGAAGGCGTCCACGTCCCCGAACTCCTTGAACAGGGCGCATTTTCCCTCCATGACCGGCATCGCCGCGGCTGGGCCGATGTTTCCCAGCCCGAGCACCGCCGAGCCGTCCGTAACGACGGCGATCAGGTTTCCCCTGCGCGTCAGATCCCACGATCTGCCGTAGTCCTTCGCAATTTCCCGGCACGGCTCCGCCACTCCCGGCGTATAGGCGAGGGAGAGGTCCTCCCGCGTCCGGATCGGGCAGCGGGACATCACCTCGATCTTTCCATTCCATTTTTCGTGCGCTTTTAAGGATTCGTCGTATATGTTCATTGTTTTAATTCCTTTCAGGTCATATCTTCGGGATGAAAGACTTCGTCAAACTTTTCTGCGGTGATGAATCCCAGCGAGACGGCCGCTTCCTTTAGCGACAGATTTTCCTGGAATGCTTTCTTCACCGTTTTCGCCGCGTTGTCGTAGCCGATATAGGGGTTCAGCGCGGTCGCCAGCATGAGAGAATGAGTGAGATTGTACCTCATTTTTTCTTTGTTCGCAGCGATGCCGCAGACGCAGTTTTTGCGGAAGGAGCGGATGCAGTCGCCGAGCAGGCGCACCGACTGCAGAAAATTGTAGATGCACACCGGCATGAACACGTTGAGCTGGAAATTGCCCTGGGAGGCTGCCATGGCGACCGCCGCGTCGTTGGCCATGACCTGGACCGCGACCATCGTCACCGCCTCGCACTGCGTCGGGTTGACCTTGCCGGGCATGATGGAGCTTCCCGGCTCATTCGCGGGAATCGAGATTTCGCCGAGCCCGCAGCGGGGCCCGCTCGCCAGCCAGCGCACGTCATTGGCGATTTTCATCAGGTCGGCCGCGAGCGCCTTCAATGCCCCGTGAGCAAAGACGAGCTCGTCTTTGGCCGTCAGCGAGTGGAACTTGTTTTCCGCCGTGACGAATTCTTTTCCGGTCAGGCCGCTGACCTGCCGGGCAACCTCTTCGGCGAAGCCCTCGGGCGCGTTCAGGCCGGTCCCGACCGCCGTGCCGCCCAGGGCCAGCTCCTTCACCTGCGGGAGGGCGGCTTCGATCATCGAGAGAGATTTTTCCATCATGCCGCGCCATCCGCTGATTTCCTGCGAGAACCGGATCGGCGTCGCGTCCTGCAGGTGGGTTCTCCCCGTCGTGGCGACCCCCTCGTTTTCCCGCTCCAGCCGCCGGAATTCCGCGGTCAGCGCATGGATCTCCGGAATCAGCCGGTCCTCTATGGCGAGCGCCGCCGCGATGTGCATGGCGGTCGGGAAGGTGTCGTTGGAGCTCTGCGACATGTTTACATGGTCGTTGGGGTGAAGCAGCCTTTTGCCCGCCATTTGATTTCCGCAGTTTGCAATGACTTCGTTGACATTCATGTTCGACTGCGTGCCGCTGCCGGTCTGCCAGACGACCAGCGGGAATTCTTCGCTCAGCTCTCCCGCGGCGATCCGGTCGCAGACCCGGCAGATCAAATCGCACCGCTCGCCGTCCAGCTTGCCAAGCTGGCGGTTGGCAAGCGCCGCCGCTTTTTTCAGGATCCCGAACGCGCGGATGATCTCGTCCGGCATCCGCTCCGTCCCGATCCGGAAGTTCTGGAAGCTCCGCTGCGTCTGGGCTCCCCACAGACGGTCCGCGGGAACCTGTATTTCTCCCATCGAATCGTGTTCCGTCCTGTATTCCATAACCAAAGTCTCTCCTTTTCACATTGAACCCGGCGGCTGTCCGGCCTCTGGCAGTGCGTGCTCTAACGATGGCGCATCGTCCTGCTTCATTCAGCCGCCGGATTTTTCCTGCCGCTTTTTCCAAATGATCCGCTGCAGGGTCAAAAATTTTCGCAGACTGCTTCTATTCTACCATTTCACGGCAAAAAAGCCAGCGTTTCACGGACATTTATTGCGATATTTCCACCGGATTTCACGTCCGGCGCATATACATTCGCAATGCGCCCTTTCTTGAAAAGCGCATTGACCATCCTTGACTTTTGTTTTCACAAATCCTATAATAATTATCTGTTTGGTGAATATGGTATGGGCATTTCTTGACTGTTGTCATATATTTGCCGTACTCTTACCGGGAGCCTTTCAGGCCGACGATTGAGAATTCCTGTGTGGCGGCCTTTGAAAACGCATCGGGGAAGGGCTTTCTGTAATCTGTGTGGAGACATTATGAAGTTTATAAAAAAGACGGACTTTATCATTCTTTTGGTTCTATTGGTCGTCTGTTCGTCGGGATGGCTGTTTTACCAGAAAGAGTATGGCTCGAAGGCTGCGGTTGCCGAGATTTATTATGAATCGGAGCTGGTTGAAACCGTTGACCTGACAAAGGGGATTGACCGGAGATTTTCGATTCCACAAAACAAGCATGTGATATTCCACCAGTATGGCGACGGGAGCATTTGCTTTGAGGAATCCAACTGTCCGGATAAAATCTGCATTAAATCCGGCAGGCTGAAAACTGTCGGTCAGAGCGCAGCCTGCCTGCCGAACCGGATCGTGCTGAAGATCGTGGCGAGGGACGGCGGAAAGACGGATGGCCCGGATATGGTCATCGGTTAGGGTGTGGATATGCTGCATCAGGGAAAACGGCGGACCAGCCCCCGAAAAGATCGCTGGATGAGTTCTGTTGAAATCAGAAGAATGGTTATTACGGCACTGCTGTTCGCGGCGGCGCTGGTTTTGACCGTAGTCGAGTACCAGGTCCCGATTCCCATGCCGGCTCCCGGGATCAAGTTCGGACTTTCAAATATCGTTGTGATGTACTCTCTCTTTTTTCTGAAGAAAAAAGACGCTTTCACTTTGGCAATTTTGAAATCCCTGTTTGTTTTTTTGACCCGGGGAGCGGTTGCCGCGTTTTTAAGTTTGTGCGGCGGGGTTCTGTCCATTGCTGCGATGATTCTATGCATGCTGATTTTCAGGGAAAAGATTTCTTATCTGATGGTCAGCATTGTCGGGGCAGTTTTCCATAACACCGGACAGATTGCCGCGATATCCCTGTTATACACCAATCTTCTGCTCTGGACGTATTTCCCCGTTCTGCTTTTTTCGGCTGTAATCGCCGGATCGGCAACGTCCGCGCTTTTAAAAATCACGCTGCCCGCCCTGAAACATCTGGATTTGCAGTGAGAAAGGTGTTTTCGGCAAAGATACGGCGGATGTCTTTGGAGTCGGTGACAAAAATCCGAATTTTATATGGAAAAGGCTTGATTTTTCAGATAAGGTCCGATATAATAGTTAAGTCGGTCGGGAATGGATCCGTCCGATGCGCCAGTTGGAGAGGTATTCTAATTGGTAAGGAGCCACATTGGAAATGTGGTGCACCGCAAGGTGTTGCGTGTTCGAGTCACGTCCTCTCCGCCATCAAAAAAGGCACCCTCGCGAGAGGGTGCCTTTTTTGATGGCGGGACGCGGCCCAGTGCCGCACGGTCCAAGTTGCGACCTCTTCGCGGAAGAAGCTGAGGAATAATAAAATCCCGAAAGTCAGCAGTAATGCGGCTTCCGGGATTTTTATTTTATCGGGAATTCGTATTTGGGTTCTTATGCCCGCTTTCCGGCGCCGACGCGCCGGCAACCGGCAAAAATACGCGGGATATGGATTATTCCGGGCTGAAACGGTAATTGCGTGTTCAACGTACTGTCAGCCCTGCTGATGGTGAGCCGCTTTTCCCGGATACCCAGCCGGGGAGGGGCGGGTATTTTATTTTCAGCTTAGACTAATTTCTGCATTTTGGATTTTAATATACTGCCCGTTTTCCACCGAGATATATTTATCTCCTGAAAAATTATCGTTGGAAATTATGGATGTTAACAAATGAGAACTATCGCTTGAAACTTCAACATAAGCGGAGCTGTCAGTCGCATGGACTTTATATTCGCCCGCTTTCAGGTCTTTCCCAACTTTATACATTCCGGAAGATATTTTTCCCGCCGTTTGACTGATTGCCGGTGCATCATTGATCGCGTATATGTCTGCATATTGTACTGTAATGTATTCTCCATCGCTGACAGTTATAATACTCCGATTTTCAAAATTGTCATTTGCAACGATAGAGTCCAATGTTCCTGACGAATCCTTCGCAACTTGGAAATATCCAAAATCAATAGATTTACTATTTGAAATCATAACATATTCACCGGCAGGAATGTCGGATCCTACTTTGTACATCCCTTCTGGATATTTTTTTACAACAGTAATAACAAAATGTCGTGTTGCAGACTGCCCCGGCAGCGTTGTGTAAATTGCGGATGTAGTTCCAACATTGCCGATCGCTTTTACTTTGAAATAGTAAACATCGTTTCCGTTGGAATCTTTCGATTTAACTGTGTTCAGCGTTTGCAGGACGGTTCCGTCCCCGGCCACAATATTCGGGTTTGCGTGGGTGCCGTGAACGGTAAACTTCACCTGATAGGTTTCTCCCTGCGTGCGGGTAAAAGACGTTGTAGTATCACTTTCTACGTAGGGAGCAGAAGCGGCAAACACCGGAACCCCTGTAAAAGCGACTGCCAAAGTGATCGCTAATGACAGAATTCTCATTTTTCTCATTTTTCTTCCTCCATTTTGTTGACATATTGGCCTGATATGCTACAATGCTTTTGGAGGATTCCTACCGGGAATTTTCGCTTTTCCCGCTCTTTCCTACGGCGGGTAGGGGAGAGCGGCTTTTTATTCGCCATGCCCGCGCTATTGGAGTATGTGAAAAGCCCTGTTTGCCGCCCTATCCTGCCGCTATTCCATTCCGGCGGAATGATTCGGCTCCATGGGACAGGTTTTCAGGTTTTGAGCAGCTTTTCCGCCGCGGCCAACTGAACGCAGATGCAGAATAGATCGATCGCCTGTCTCAGCTCCTCAACGGGGGGAAAGGTGGGCGCGACGCGGATATTGCTGTCCCTTGGATCCCTGCCGTACGGATAGGTTGCCCCCGCGCCGGTCAGCTTTACTCCGGCCTCGGCGCAGAGCGCAACGACCCGCTTTGCGCAGCCTTCCAGAACGTCCACACTGATGAAATATCCGCCGTTTGGCTCCGTCCAGGACGCCACGCCTTTTCCTGCGAGCTCTGTTTCCAGCTTATTCAGCACCGTCTTGAACTTGGGCGCCAGCAGTGCGCGGTGGCGGGCCATATGGGCGCGGACCCCGTCAAGGTCTTTCAAAAACCGTGCGTGGCGGAGCTGGTTCAATTTATCCGCGCTGATCGTCTGGTAGGAATAGCGCTTTTTCAACGCTTCAAAATCGGAACTGCCGGCCGCCATGGCGGCAATGCCGGCGCCGGGATAAGTGATTTTGCTCGTGGAAGAGAAGAAGAACGCGAGGTTGGGATTTCCGCGCCGTTCGCATTCCTTCCAGAGATTCAGCAGGCTGTCTGGCGTTTCCGTCAGGTCGTGGACGCAGTAGGCGTTATCCCAGAAAATCCGGAAGTCCTTTGCCGCCGGCTTCAGCCCCGCGAAACGGCGCACGGTTTCGTCCGAAAAAGTGATGCCGGTCGGATTCTGGTACTTCGGCACGCACCAGATCCCTTTCACGGAAGGGTCCTGGACCAGTTTTTCCACGGCATCCATATCGGGGCCATCCGGCGTCATCGGAACGATGATAAGATCAAAGCCAAAGTATTCCGTTATCGCGAAGTGTCTGTCGTACCCGGGCGACGGACACAGGAATTTCACATTCTTCTGACGGCCCCAAGGCGCACAGCCGGAAAAACCGTGCGTCATTCCGCAGGCGACCGCATCAAACATCATGTTGAGGCTGGAATTCCCGCCGATGATGACATGATCCGCCGGCACTTCCATCAGATCGGCCATCAGACGGCGCATTTCGGTCAGGCCGAGCGGAACGCCGTAGTTTCGGCAGTCTTCCCCGCTTTCAGAGTACAATGCCGAGGAAGAACTGACAAGATCGAGCATTTCCGAGGACAATTCCAACTGGTCCCCGCTGGGTTTGCCGCGGGCCATATTCAGATTGAGCTTTTGTTCCTGAAAGCGTCGGTAGCGTTCCAACAGTTCCGCGTAAGTGTGTTCCAACTCCTGTTTCGGCATTGACAAAAAGTCCAAAATGCGCATCTCCTTCAATAAAATGCAGAATATCGATTCGAAACATCCTTTATTTTAGTATGTGACAGTAAATATTGCAAGTAAAATTATCGCTCCTGCATTTTGCCGGAGCGGTTTTTCCATCCGAACCGGAGTCTTTCTATATTATTGCTTTATGTATTGGGCCAGCTCAGAATCCACTTTTTGAATGTGGTTCAGCAGCCAGTCCATTAAAAAGTAGTTGGTTTTGGAGATCGTGGCGATATTGGCGCCGTTATTCTGCACATCGTTTTTCAGTTCCGCAATTTTGCCGGTAAAGAACTCATGCAGCTTTTTGTGCTCCGCCACCTTGGGATATGCGCTGGCACGCTGAAGCTTTTCTTCGTCGCTGAAATGCTTGATGGTATAGCTTTCAAGAAATTCAATCGTGCCGACCAGCTCATCCTTGCCGCGCCCCTGGCTGCAGGCGGCCAGAAGCCTGTCGATCCGGTCACAGAGCTCTTTGTGCTCGCTGTCGATCAGAGAAACGCCGATTTTCAGATTATCATTCCACATCATGGTGGCATACCTCCTAAAAAGTTGATCCGTTTTCCTTAAAATTCAGCCGAGCCCGTTGTGCGCGGGAACGGAATCACGTCGCGGATATTGGAAATGCCGGTCAGATACATAACGAGGCGCTCAAAGCCGAGGCCGTAGCCGGCATGCTTTGCGCCGCCGTAGCGCCGGAGGTCGAGGTACCAGCGATAGGCGTCTTCGTTCATGCCGGTTTCCTTCATCCGCTGCTCCAGAAGGTCCAGCCGCTCTTCGCGCTGGCTTCCGCCGATGATTTCGCCGATGCCGGGCACGAGAAGATCAACGGCAGCCACGGTTTTTCCGTCGTCGTTCCGGCGCATGTAGAACGCCTTGATTTCTTTTGGGTAATCCGTTACAAACAGCGGCTTTTGAAAGACCTGCTCGGTCAGGAAGCGCTCGTGCTCCGTCTGAAGGTCAGTCCCCCATTCCACAGGGTATTCAAAGCGGCTGTTTTCCTTTTTCAGGATTTCGACCGCATCGGTGTAGGTGACGCGCGCAAAATCGGAATTCGCCACGTGATTCAGCCGGTCGATCAGGCCCTTGTCGATGAACTGCCCGCAGAAGGCGAGATCATCGGGGCAGCGCTCCATGACGGAGCGGATCACATCGCGGATCATGTCCTGCGCCAGCTCCATGTCGTCGTCCAGGTCGGCGAAAGCAATCTCCGGCTCGATCATCCAGAATTCTGCCGCATGACGCTGCGTGTTGGACCGCTCCGCGCGGAACGTCGGGCCGAACGTGTAGACCTTGCCGAAGGCCATTGCCATGCATTCCGCCTCCAACTGGCCGGAGACCGTCAGGGACGTGTGACCGCCGAAAAAGTCCTGGGAAAAATCCACTTTTCCCGCTTCGCTCAACGGCAGACGGTCCAGGTCAAAGGACGTTACGGTGAACATTTCGCCGGCGCCTTCCGCGTCGCTGCCGGTGATCAGCGGCGTATTCACATACAGAAAGCCGCGCTCCTGAAAAAAGCGGTGGATCGCGTAAGCCGCCGCCGAGCGGATCCGGAACGCGGCGCTGAACGTGTTGGTGCGCGGGCGGAGATGGGCCACGGTGCGAAGGTACTCGAGGGAGTGCCTCTTTTTCTGAAGCGGATAGTCGGGGGTGGAAGCGCCCTCCACCCTCACTTCCGCCGCGTGGATTTCCAAGGGCTGTTTCGCCTGGGGAGTAAGTGCCACGGTTCCCGTTACGGAAATCGCGGTTCCTACGTTCAGCTTGGCGACGTCTTTGTAATTATTAACTTTTCCGTCTTCAAAGACGATTTGAATGCCTTTGAATCCGCTGCCGTCGTTCAGGTCGATAAATCCGAGAGTCTTGGAATCGCGGATCGTGCGGACCCAGCCCCGCACCGTTACGGATTTCCCTTTCAGCGTCTCCGCCTTTTGATATATTTCGGCAATATCTGTCTTGTTCAAATTTTCTGATCCTCCCTAAAACCGATAACTGTCCTTATTTTATATCAATATTTTCCAAACCGCAAGGCTAATAAGCGTGAAAAATTCCGAAACTCAGGTTGAGGTGCGGGAAACGGAACGGACCGTGACCGCCTGTTTTCCCAGAGCGCGGTATCGGTCTTCCACCAAAGACTTGCGATAGCTCACCGCGCCGCCGGAATCAAGGGGGTCGTTGAAATAGTATTTTTCCGAGTCGAAGCCGACCATTAAAAGGCAGTGTTCCCCCGCGATCCATTGAAAATTCCCGCCGGTATCCGCAAGGGTCCAGCTTTTTCCAATGCCGGGCTCTCCCATATCCACGGTAGCCCAGATCAGGACGGGCGATCCCTTTGCAATATAATCCCGCGCCAGTGCGTCCAGATCCGTTCCGGTCAAATTGGCGGCTTCTTTTTTTCCGCCTTCCCAAAAATAGGAGTCGACGACGGCTGTGAGAACCGGAGCGTAACAGCCTAAGCCGTCCCCGGACCGCGGATCGCCGATAAACGCCTGGTTCGGGCTCATGCCGTATACGGCGTTGCCGTCGCTGAGAAGGGAGGATTTCGGCGTGCGCTTTATGATTTCGTCCGCCGTGGTACTGCATCCATAGTAATTCAGAAGCATCATGGCGCTGACCAGTTCGCACCCGGTGGGCAGGACTCCTTCCTGACTGAGATGAGGCACGCTGATAAGGGTCCGGCCGGGATTCGCGGGTTTTTGGCTTTCGCTTGCCGATGCCGGTTTGGACGCCGTAACCGCGGCACTTTTTTCACGGGGAACGTTCGCTGTTTTCGTATGAATACGGCAGAAAGTAAAATAGCTGGTACAGCCGGCGGCCAGAGCAAAAGCCAAAATGATGAATCGAGGCCATTTTTTCCGTCCGTGCCCGCGCTGATGATGTTCCTTCAAAAAGATCGCTCCGTTCCTTCAGCCTATGATTAGCCTATGATTGTGGGACATATCAGGAGTATACCGAATTTCGGACAGCTTGTAAATAAGCAAAATTCAGCCGCCCGGTCGCGGGCGGCTGAAGACGTCCGCGCCCCGTTTGTTCCGCCGGATTTGAAGACCGTGTATTCCGGGTACAGCACTTTCGGAAACGTCCCGGAAGGAAATGCCTTCCTTCCGTACTCCGGAGTCGGCAGCGACGGCTTTTTTATGCGGGACGGCATTCGAATATGGCGCGAAACCAATTGACATTTTAGAGTTACAACAATATAATTAGGGTTGTACGTCTGCGAAATTCGCGGAAAACCAACATATTGGAGGATTCACGCATGAAGCGAGTACCAAAACCGGTGTTTTTCATCGTCGCCCTCCTCATCCTGCTTTTAACCTACACTTCCATTTTTGGCATCAAGGGAAAAAACGGGGATAACACGACCACCTATATTAAAGGGGTCGGAGATATCAGATGGGGAATCGATATTAACGGCGGTGTGGAGGCGACATTCTCGCCGGCCACAAAGACAAAAGCAACAAAAGAACAAATGGATTCGGCGGAATCGATCATTAAGCTCAGGCTGGTGAACAACAATATCACCGACTATGAGGTTTACACCGATTATAACCATGACCGGATCATCGTTCGTTTTCCGTGGAAAAGCGACGAAAAGACTTTTGACCCGCAGAGTGCCATCGACGAGCTTTCCGCCACCGCGCTTGTAACCTTCCGCGAAGGAGGGGAATATACCACCGAGACAACCGGCTCGGATGGACAACCTGTCTATAAAACGCCGAAGGGCACGACCGCTTCCAGCATCATCCTGCAGGGCAGCGATGTGGTGAGCGCCAAGCCGGAGCTGACCCAGAACAGCACGACCGGGCAGTCCACCTATCAGATCGCACTGAAGCTGAGCGACAGCGGGACCGAGAAATTTGCCGAGGCGACCAAACGCCTGAAAGGCCAGACGATTTCGATCTGGATGGACGATGTGAGAATCTCCGCGCCTACGGTTGACGAAGAGATCCCGGACGGCAACTGCGTCATCAATTCGCCCAACGGCTTTACCGCGGCGGAGGCCTCCTCTCTGGCCAACAAGATCAACGCGGGCGCGCTTCCGTTCAAGCTGACAACAACCGGCCTGAATACCATCAACCCGACTCTTGGCAAGTCCTCCCTGAATGCCATGGAGCTTGCGCTGGTGATTGCTTTCGCGCTGATCGCCCTGTTCATGGTTTTCGTTTTCCGCCTGCAGGGATTTGTCGCGGTGATCTCCCTGCTCGGGCAGGTTGCGCTGATGTTTGCTGCGGTTTCCGGATATTTTCCGTTTATCAACAGCTTCACCATGACCCTGCCGGGCATCGCCGGCATCATCCTTTCCATCGGCATGGGCGTCGACGCGAACATCATTACGGCGACGCGCATCAAGGAAGAGCTTTGGGCCGGCAAGACGCTGGGGATGGCGATTGCGAGCGGCGATAAAAACAGCTTCTCCGCGATCTTCGACGGAAACATCACCACGGCGATCGTGGCGGTCATTCTGATGCTGGTCTTTGGCCCGACCAACATCCTTTCCATGATTTTCGGCGTGTCGACCACAGGCACGATCTACTCTTTCGGCTACACGCTGCTGATCGGCATCATTGCCAACTTTGTGTTCGGCGTGTTTACGACGAGAATGATGTCGAAATCCCTTTCCGGATTTGGTTTTGCCCGGAGTAAATGGTTGTATGGAGGGCCGAAGGAATGAGAACTTTTCAAATTAAATTTTATGAAAATCGAAAGATTTTCTTTGCGATTTCCCTTGGCATTATGGCAATCGGCCTCCTCTTCAACATTATTTTCGGCGTCAAGCTGGACATCAATTTTAAGGGCGGCGCCATGATCAAGTACTCCTATTCCGGAAGTATCGACGCGTCGACGGTCACGGGCGTCGTTGAAAAAACGGTGAACCGCAGCGTTTCCACGGGGATCAGTCAGGATATTAAGTCCGCTTCCGGCGACCAGACGCTGAATAATGTGACCCTTACGTTTGCTGGCACGGATTCTCTGACGGTCGACAATCAAAAGGCAATTCAGACAGCCCTGAACAAGGAATATCCGAACGCGAACTTCCAGATTGTCGAATCGAACTCGGTGAACCCAACCATGGGCCGGAGCTTCTTCCTGAAATGCCTGGTCGCGGTTTTGCTCGCGTTCCTTCTGCTGGATTTTTATATTGCGGTCCGTTTCCGCAAAATCGGCGGGACGGCGGCTGCGGTTTTCGCCATTGTGGCTTTGCTGCACGACGTGGCGATGGTCTATTTCACATTTGTCATTTTCAGGATTGCCCTGGATGCCAACTTTATCGCTGTGGTCCTGACCATCTTGGGCTATTCGCTGAACGATACGATTGTCGTGTATGACCGAATCCGTGAAAACCGCAGGCTGCTCGGCCTGAAGGCGGGCTACGGCACGCTGGTTGACACCAGCATCAACCAGACCTTTACCCGCTCGGTTTACACGGCGGCCACCACGTTTATGTCCGTCGCGGTGGTGTTTGTAGTCGCCAGTTTCTATCATCTGACCAGCGTCACCACGTTTGCCCTGCCGATGATGATCGGCGTGGTGAGCGGGGCCTATTCCTCCATCTGCATCGCCGGGCCGCTTTATGTCATGTGGGAACAGCGCAAAGTGAGATCAAAAGCTGCCAGACTGGCGGCAGGGCCGGCGGGGCCGAAGGCTTCCGAGCCGGTGCCCGCGGCACAGGTCCCCAATGAAAATCCGGAAGGAAAGTCCGGAGCTTCCGCGCAGCCGGGCAAACCCAAACAGTCTCCCAAAACCAAGCAGAACCCTAAACCCAGAGGAAAGAAAAGAAAACGTTAGAAGTCGGATAAGCCGGCGCGCTGAAAGCGCGCCGGCTGTTTTTTCGCGAATTGCTTTAAAGTTTTCCGCTTTTGAGCTATAATAATCCTAAACAAACTGGAAAGCAGGTAGTAGCATGTCTGCAAAATACACCGTGCCGCTCTCAAGAGTTATGAAAGAGCTGTCCCTGAATGTCATCAGCATGCCATGCGAACCGGACGAGATCCAGATTTCCTCCATGGATGTCAACAGGCCCGGTTTGGAACTGAACGGCTTTTATGATTATTACGACACCAGCCGGATCGTGATTTTCGGCAATGCGGAGTCGGCCTTCCTGGATTCAATCTCCGCGCAAAAAAGAGAAATCGTGCTTGGGGCGATGTTTTCTCAAAAACCGCCGGCGGCGATCATCGCCCGAAACCTGAAGCCGGTGCCGGAGCTTTTGGAGGCTACCAAAGAAAACGGCGTGCCTCTGCTCAGCACGCCGGAGACAACCTCGAGCCTGGTGGCCGCGCTCGTTTCCTTCATGAATGTGGAACTGGCGCCGCGCATCACCCGGCATGGAGTTCTGGTTGAGGTTTACGGCGAAGGGATCCTGCTCGTCGGCGACAGCGGGGTGGGCAAAAGCGAGACCGCGATCGAGCTGATCAAGCGCGGACACCGGCTGATTGCCGACGACGCCGTGACGATCAAGCGTGTTTCCGCAAAATCGCTGGTCGGCGAAGCGCCGGACAACATCAAGCATTTTATCGAGCTCAGGGGCATAGGTATTATCAACGCGAGAAGGATTTTCGGCATGGGGGCCGTCAAGGTGTCGGAAAAAATCGACATGGTCATCAACCTTGAGCTTTGGGACAATCAGAAGATCTACGACCGGATGGGAATTGACAGCGAATATACCGAGATCCTGGGAATCAAGGTGCCTGTCCTGACGATCCCCGTCAAGCCGGGCAGAAACCTGGCGATCATCATCGAGGTCGCGGCCATGAACAACCGCCAGAAAAAGATGGGTTACAACGCTGCGGAAGAGCTGCTCTCCAATTTGGGGATGGACCTTTCGGCCATGCAGGAAACGGAAAAAAAGCTGGATCTCGATTTGTAGAAAGGCAAAATACCATGAACCTGATTGCGGATACCCACACCCATACCATCGCTTCCACACATGCTTACTGCACGCTGACGGAAATGGTTCACGCGGCGGCCGGCCGGGGGCTGTTTGCAATTGCGGTCACCGATCACGGACCGGATATGCCCGGTGCGCCGGGACGGTGGTATTTTCATAATCTGAAAGCGGTTCCCAGGAGGCTGGAGAATGTTCTTGTCCTCCGGGGAGAAGAGACGAATGTGATCGATTTTGAGGGCCGGACGGACCTCACCCGGGAGGACGCGTCCTGCCTGGACTGGGTCGTTGCCTCCATTCATGAGGTGACGATGCGGGACAAGGCCCCGACCGAGGAGAAAGTGACGAAAGCCTGGCTGGCAATTGCGGAGAATCCTCTGGTCCGAGTCATCGGCCACAGCGGCTCTGAACTGTACCGCTACGACTATGAAAGAGTTCTTCCGGTATTCGCGCAAAACGGGAAGCTGGTGGAGCTGAACGAGGCCTCCTTCACAGGCAGAACCGAGTCGATTCCAAACTGTACGCGGATTATGAGGCTCTGCAAAAAACACGGCGTGCCGATCATTGTCAATTCCGACGCGCATTTTTCATCCCAGGTCGGATGTTTCGAACGGTCTTTGCAATTGTTGGAGGAGATCGATTTTCCGGAGGAACTGGTTGTAAATTCAAGCGTACAGCGCTTTTCCGCCTATTTAAAGCAATACACCGGCGCGTTTTCAAATTCCGATTGAAAGGGACGGAGGGCAAGCCATTGAATCTTTTGGAAGAACTGGAACAGTCGGCGAGAAAACTGGAATGCGAAACCTATCGGGACGAGCCGATGAGCCGTCATACGACCTTCCGGATCGGCGGCCCGGCGGACCTGTTCCTTGTCGTGAACGACAGGCAGGCGCTTCGTGAAGTCTGCCGGAAGGCGCGGGAACTGGAGATAGGCCTCTTTCCGCTCGGAAACGGCTCCAATCTGCTTGTCAGCGACGCCGGAATCCGGGGAGCCGTCGTTTCCCTCGGAAGTGGATTCCAGAAGATTGAACCGTGCGAGGGACATGAACTGGAGTGCGGGGCCGGGGTCTCGCTGGGCGGGCTGTGCAAATTTGCGCAGCGCCATTCCCTGAGCGGGATGGAGTTTGCCTGGGGAATCCCGGGCTCTGTGGGCGGAGCCGCCTTTATGAACGCCGGTGCCTATGAGCATTCCGTGTCGGAGGCGATCAGCGCGTGCAGCCATGTTTCCCCGCAGGGAACGGCGGGAATTTTAAAGGGAGAAGACCTTTGCTTTGGCTATCGCCAAAGCGCCTATACGGGCAATGGCTGTATCATCACGTCCGTCCGCCTGAGGCTGAGGCCGGGTGATCCGGAGCGGATTTCCTCCGAGATGCAGGAGCTGTACCAGCGGAGAAAATCCAAACAGCCGCTTGAAATGCCCAGCGCCGGCAGCATATTCAAGCGGCCGCCCGGACACTATGCGGGCACCCTGATCGAGCAGTGCGGCCTGAAAGGCCGGCGCGTCGGAGGGGCGATGGTCAGCGAAAAGCACGCCGGCTTCATCGTCAACGCGGGGGGCGCCACCTGCGGCGACGTGCTGCGGCTGATTGGGATCATTCAGGAAACCGTATTTCGGGAAACCGGAGTCCGGCTGGAATGCGAAGTGAAACAGATTGGATGACATCCCGGAGGATTCTATGGAATTTTTGATCGTGACCGGACTGTCCGGGGCTGGGAAATCCCGCGCGATGGACGCGCTGGAGGACATCGGTTTCTACTGCGCGGACAATATTCCCCCAAAGCTGATCCCGACCTTTTACGAGCTTTCCCGGCAGGCGAAAGGATCCCTGTCGCACGTGGCGGTCGTGACGGATATCCGGGGCGGAGACATGTTCTCCAGCCTGCTGGAAACGCTGGATCAGATGAAATCGGACAGCAAGGAATATAAGCTGCTGTTCTTGGATGCGAACGATTACGTTCTGGTCAATCGCTTTAAAGAGACGAGGCGCAAGCACCCGCTGGCGGACAACTGCCTCGGTTCGCTGGAGCAGGCGGTCCGGCTGGAACGCGACGTGCTTCGCCCCGTGAAAGAGCGCGCCGATTATGTCATCGATACCTCGCTGCTTTCCCCGGCGCAGCTGAAAAAGCGGATTTCCGGGCTGTTCCTGGGGGACGCTTCCGATGCCCTGATGATCCATTGTATCTCGTTCGGATTCAAATACGGCGTTCCGGCGGAGGCGGACCTTGTTTTCGACGTGCGGTGCCTTCCCAACCCGTATTATGTGGAGGAACTGAAAAATCTGACGGGTCTGGACGAGCCGGTGCGCAGTTACGTGATGAAATGGGACCAGACCAAAGGCTTTGTCCGCCGGTTTCTGGACCTGATCGACTACATGATCCCGCTCTACTGCGGCGAGGGCAAAAGCCAGCTTGTCATCGCCGTCGGCTGCACCGGCGGGCATCACCGCTCCGTCACGCTCACGGAGCTTCTGTACAATCACCTGCTGCAGCAGAATCTGCGGACAAGCGTCAACCACAGGGATATTCAGAAACAGTGAGGTTTGAAGAAAGCCATGTCTTTTTCTTCGGAGACAAAAAGAGAGCTTTGCCGCATTGAGGCGGCGGATTGCTGCCAAAAGGCGGAAAGCTACGGGATCCTGCTGTTCGGCAGAAGCTTTTCTCCGCTTTCCGTCTCGCTGACGACGGAAAGCAGGGAAACGGCCGAACGGGCGGCGGAACTTGTCGCCCGCACAGCCGGCGTCTGTGCGGACATATCCGTTTCTTCCCCGCGGCGCGGGGACAGGCGGAGCTCCTATACGGTTTCGGTGCCGGGGGAAAATCAGATTGAGCAGGTGCTTCATCAATTCGGCCACACGGGCCGCGAAATCAATCTTCGGATCAACCTTGCCAATCTGGAAAACGACTGCTGCCGCTCCGCTTTTCTCCGCGGGGTGTTCCTCTCCTGCGGCACGGTGACCGACCCTTCCAGGGACTACCGGCTGGAATTTGTGGTGCCCTATCGGAATCTTGCCCGGGACCTCACGGCGTTTTTAAAGGATATTTTCGAACTGGACGCGACCCCCGGCGTGATTAGCCGGAAGGGCTCGCTTGTCGTTTATCTGAAGGGCGGCGAACATGTCGCCGACCTGCTGACCTTTCTCGGAGCCGGAGGGGCCGCGATGGAGCTGATCCAGGTCCGCATGCTGAAGGAAGTCCGCAACGACGTGAACCGAAAGACGAATTTCGAGGCCGCGAATCTTTCGAAAACCGCGTCTGCCGCCGCCAGCCAGATGATGGCTTTGGAGAAGATCTTCGCCTGCGGCGGCATGTCGGCGCTGCCGGAAGAGCTGCGGGACCTGGCCCTTCTGCGCTACCGGAATCCGGACCTGTCCCTGCGGGAGCTTGGGCGGAGCCTGAATCCGCCGCTCAGCCGGTCCGGAGTCAACCACAGGCTGCGCCGCATTCTGGAGCTTGCGGACCGCCTGCCCCAAAAAGCGGGCGGAGCGACGGCGGAGGAGAATCACCCGGCCGGGGGCGCCTGATTTGGGACCATGTAGGTCAAAGCTCATCAAAGGGAAGGGAGGGCTGCGTTTTGTTTGTCCATCTTCATGTTCACAGTGAATACAGCCTGCTGGACGGGGCCTGCCGCATCGAAAAGCTGGTGGAAACAGCGGCGGAGCGGGGAGCTCCGGCGGTGGCGGTGACGGACCACGGCGTGATGTACGGCGCGGTCGATTTTTATAAGGCGGCGAAAAAACGGGGGATCAAACCGATCATCGGCTGCGAGGTCTATGTCGCTCAGCGCACGCGGTTTGACCGGGTTCACGGTCTGGACTCCGAGCACAGGCATCTCGTTCTGCTCTGCGAAAACAATATAGGATACCAGAACCTGATCGCGCTGGTGTCCCGCTCCTGGACGGAGGGCTTCTACTCCAAGCCCCGCGTCGATCTTGATTTGCTCCGGCAGTATCACGAGGGATTGATTGCCCTTTCCGCCTGTCTCGCGGGTGAAATTCCGCGCGATCTGACGGCGGGGGATTACGACGCGGCGAAGGCCGCCGCCCTGCGCTACGAAGAGATTTTCGGGCATGGGAATTTTTATCTGGAGCTGCAGGATCACGGCCTTCGCGAGCAGAAGCTCATCAACCCGTCAATCCGGCAGATTTCCAGGGAAACGGGAATTCCGCTGATCCTGACCAACGACTGCCATTACATCCGCCCTCAGGACAGTGAGATGCACCGCATCCTGCTCTGCATCCAGACCAATCACACCGTCGAGGACAAGGACGGCATGGAGTTCGGCAGCGACCAGTTCTATTTCAAGACGGAAGAGGAAATGCGCTCGCTGTTTCCCGACTGCCCCGAGGCGGCGGACAACACTGTCAAAATCGCGGAGCGCTGCAATGTGGAATTCGAGTTCGGCAAAACAAAGCTGCCGCGGTTCGAAACGCCGGACGGGCAGGACAATGTGGTCTATTTCCGGGAAAAATGCCGGGAGGGGCTTCACAGGCATTATGGGGAGCATCCGGAAAAGAGCGTCTCCGACCGTCTGGAGTACGAGCTTGAGACCATCGAGAAGATGGGTTATGTCAACTACTATCTGATCGTTCACGATTTCGTCCGCCACGCGAAGGAGACCGGGATTCCCGTCGGCCCGGGCAGAGGCTCGGGCGCGGGAAGCCTGGCGGCCTACTGCATCGGCATCACCGGCATCGACCCGATCAAATACGATCTGCTGTTTGAGCGGTTTCTGAACCCGGAACGGGTTTCCATGCCGGACTTCGACATCGATTTTTCGGACGAGCGCCGCTCGGAGATGATCGACTATGTCGTAAACAAATACGGCGCCGACCACGTCGCCCAGATCGTCACGTTCGGCACCATGGCGGCGAGGGGCTCCATCCGCGATGTGGGGCGCGCGATGGCGATTCCCTACGCGCAGGTGGACGCCGTTGCCAAGCTGGTCCCGTCGGAGCTGAATATCACGCTGGACAAGGCGCTTCAGGTTTCTTCGGAATTCCGGCAGAAGTACGACACGGACCCACAGGTCCGCGCGCTGATCGACATGGCGCGCCAGCTGGAAGGAATGCCGCGCAACGCCTCAACGCACGCCGCGGGCGTGGTCATCACGGACAAGCCGGTGGCGGAGTATGTGCCGCTCGCGAAAAACGGGGACGCCGTCGTCACGCAGTACACCATGACGACTCTGGAGGAGCTCGGCCTTCTGAAGATGGACTTTCTCGGTCTGCGCAATCTGTCGGTGATCCGCGACGCGGAGGAAATGATCGCGGAAAAGCAGCCGGGGTTCAAAATCGAGGACATTCCGATCGACGACCCGGCGGTTTACCGGATGCTGTCCGAGGGGAAGACGGACGGCGTGTTCCAGTTCGAATCCGGCGGAATGCGCAATGTGATCGCACAGCTTGGACCGGAAAAGATCGAGGATCTGATCGCGGTGATCTCTCTTTATCGCCCCGGCCCGATGGAGTCGATCCCCCGGTATATTGAAAACAGGCACAATCCCGCGAAGGTGACCTACCGCCACCCGCTTTTAAAGGGGATCCTCGACGTCACCTACGGCTGTATCGTCTATCAGGAACAGGTGATGCAGGTTTTCCGCACGCTGGCAGGGTATTCGCTCGGCCGGGCGGACATCGTGCGCCGCGCGATGAGCAAGAAGAAAAAGGACGTCATGGAGCGCGAACGCGAAATCTTCCTGCACGGCCTTACGGACGAAAACGGCAACGTCGAGGTGGAAGGGTGCGCGCGCCGCGGCGTGGATGAGCAGACGGCGGCGGCAATCTTCGGGGAGATGGAGAGCTTCGCTTCCTACGCGTTCAACAAATCCCACGCGGCCGCTTACGCGCTGCTGAGTTACCAGACCGCGTGGCTCAAGTGCCACTACCCGAAGCAGTACATGGCGGCGCTGATGACCAGCGTGCTGGACAACAACAATAAGCTGTCCGCCTATATTGCGGAATGTCTGCGGCTGAAGATCCGCGTGCTGCCGCCGCACGTCAACGAGAGCGCCGCGGGTTTTACCGTTTCCGGTCCGGATATCCGTTTCGGGTTGGTCGCGGTGCGCAATCTGGGGCGCGGGTTCATCGACGGCCTGGTGAAAGAACGGGAACAAAACGGGAAATACCGTTCCTTCTTTGACTTTGTGCGCCGCGTGTACGACGGGATCAACCGCAGGACTCTGGAAAGCCTGATCAAATGCGGTGCGCTGGACGGCCTCGGCGCCAACCGGCGCCAGATGCTCTCCGGCTCGGACGCCGCGCTCGATTTTCTTGACGCCGACAAAAAACGCAATGTGGAGGGGCAGATCGGATTCTTTGATTCCGCCGAACAATCCGGAACGGAGGAATTCCGGCTTGAAGATCTGCCGGATCTCCCTCCTTCCGACAAGCTGGCAATGGAGAAGGAAGTCACAGGGCTGTATCTTTCCGGGCATCCGATGGCGGAGTACGCCGACGCTTATGAAACCCTGCATGCCGTAAGGCTCAGTGAAGTGCGGGAGAGCGCGCAGGACGGGGGAGGCGCCGTCAAGGACGGGGACAGGGTCACGGTGCTCGGCATCCTGACAAAAGTCCGGATGAAGGTGACGAAAAGCAACAGCACCATGGCTTTTGCCATGGTGGAGGATATGTTCGGTTCCATGGAGATGCTGGTTTTTCCAAGGACGCTTTCCGAATATGCGGAATGGATCGCGGAGGGAAAAATTTTGCTGATCGAGGCGACCGTCAGCGTCCGCGAGGACGAAGAGACAAAGCTGATCTGCGAGTCCGTCAGACCCGCGCCGCCGGCTTCCGGCGAACCGACGCGGCAGTCCGGCGGGAAACAATGCCCTCCCGGCCTTTATCTGAAGGTGTCGTCGGAAACCAGCCCGCAGTATGAGAAGGCGAAAAAATATCTGGCCGTATTTGACGGTTCCACGCCGCTTTATGTCTTTTTTGCGGATTCCCGCCGGCTGTATCACGCGCCGATTGCGATGCGGGTTGCCCTGAATGACGTTCTGATCCGGGAGCTGCGGAAGCTGCTGGGCGGGAAGAATGTTGCCATTGTGGGCGATTGGGAACAATAATCCATATAACGGAAACTTCTGTCCATAACTTTCGGTTGATAACGGCGGAGCCTTTCGATTATAATATTGATAGGGAAGGCAACAGTGTTGCAGCTTAAGTTTATTTGGAGGGATTAGAATATGTCTTCGAAGGCGATTGCCGTTTTGACCAGCGGTGGCGACGCACCCGGCATGAACGCCGCCGTGCGTGCGGTGGTCCGCACCGGATTGTTCTACGGTGTGAGGGTCATGGGGATTCAGCGCGGGTTCAACGGTCTGCTCAGCGGAGAAGTCGTTGAAATGAATCTGAGAAGCGTGTCGGACATCATTCACCGAGGCGGTACGATTTTATATACGGCGCGCAGCCCGGAGTTCAATACGCCCGCGGGCGTTCAGCAGGCGGCTTCCACCTGCCGCAGCCTGGGGATCGACGGCGTGGTGGTGATCGGCGGCGACGGTTCCTTCCGGGGTGCGAGGGACCTGACGGAATCAGGAATCCGCTGTATCGGCATTCCGGGAACCATCGACAATGACATCGCGTCCAGTGAGTACACCATCGGGTTCGACACAGCCATGAATACCGCGGTTCAAATGGTGGACCGGCTCAGGGATACAATGGAATCCCACGATCGCTGCAGCGTTGTGCAGGTGATGGGCCGCCGCTGCGGAGATATCGCGCTGCAGACGGGCATTGCGGTCGGCGCCACCAGCATTCTGGTCCCGGAAGTCCCGTACGATTTTCAGAAGGACATTATCGACCGCATGCGCTTTACCCAGAAAACCGGGAAGAAGCATTTCATTATTATCGTCGCGGAAGGCGTCGGCGGCGTGGAAAAGCTGGCGCGGGACATTCAGGAGGCGACCGGCATTGAATCCAGGGCAACCATCCTGGGCCACGTTCAGCGCGGCGGCTCCCCGACTCTGCGCGACCGCGTGGTCGGCAGCGCGATGGGTTCCCTTGCTGCCACCCTGCTGTACAAGGGCAAGGGCAACCGCGTGATTGTAATGCGGGGCGGCCAGATCGTCGACCTGGATATCACGGAGGCGCTGGCAATGAAGCGCGAGTTCGATATGAATCTGTACGAAGTCGCACACCGGGTTTCCATCTGACAAACGGAAGAAAAAACGGGTTCCGCCGCAAGAAGGCGGAACCCGTTTTTTCTTTTTCTTTCTCCCTCAGCCCTCGTAATCCTCAATCACGCGGGTCAATTCCGCAGTGCCTCTGGCTTGAATTCCGTCACGCAGAAGCTTTTGGTCTTCCTCGGGGAAGATACTGACGTCGATGTCGATTTCTTCAAAAGGAAGCTTGTCCCCGTCACGAAATACACCGATGTGTCCATTATATTCTTTCACAATATATAAGCTGTCGTTCTGCTTGCTGGCCGCGGCATGAATGGCGCTGCTTTCTTGACTTGACGGCGCAATTGAGGTAAAATTACTTGACACAATTTTGTCCGAAGTGGAACTTGTCCCGGCTTGCCGGTTGCTGTGCGGAAGTCCCAAAACAACCAGGACGGCCAGCAGGGCAATCACACAGAGCAGGAGCATGGATGTCTTTTTCAAATAAATCACCTCTGTGAATATTATTTGAAAATTTTGGAAACTTATTCATTCTGTTGAAAAATCAGCCAATATTATATCCGAGGGAGGTGGTATGGATGAGAAAAACCGACATCAGTCAGTATGCCGGCGGTCAGAGCGTTGGCAAGAAGGACGTTTCAACCGCTAAATCTGTTTTTAAAATGATTCTTCGGGGGATTGCGACAGTGCTTGCAGTACTTGCCGTCTCTGGGACGATTGTCTCGGTTTCCCTGTTTTCTTACATTTACGGTTTAAAAAATGAATCGGTGGATTATGATCTGCACAAGCTGCAGCTCAACTATACCAGTTTTATCTATGTGAACGGATCGGGAGACGACGCGTCCAACCCGGTGAAATACCAGAGTCTGTACAGCAGCGAGAACCGCATTTGGGTTGATTACGACAAGATTCCGAAGGCCATGAAGGATGCGATCGTCGCGATTGAGGACAAGCGCTATTGGGAACATAAGGGGGTCGACTGGAAAAGAACCTTCAGCGCGGTGGTCAATCTTTTCAATTTTTTTCAATCGGACGGCAGCAGCTACGGCGGTTCGACGATCACGCAGCAGCTGATTAAGAATGTTACAGGTGAAAATGAAGTCAGCCTGACGCGTAAAGTGAAGGAAATTTTCCGTGCAATGAACCTTGAGAAAAAATATTCCAAAGAAGAAATCCTCGGGGCTTATTTAAATGTCGTTCCTTTCGGCAGCGGGTGCAACGGAGTCCAAACAGCGGCCAACCTTTATTTCGGCAAAAATATTCAGGACTGCGACATCGCCCAATGCGCGGCAATTGCGGGTATCACTCAAAATCCCACGGCCTATTCGCCGCTGACTCACCCTGATAAGAACAGGGAGCGCCAGCAGACGGTTCTCACGGCCATGCACGACCAGAAGAAGATCACGGATGACGAGTACCAGGCGGCCATGAAGGAATCCGAAAACATGAAATTCGTCGGGAAAAAGACCGAGGACGTCGTTGACGAGAACTCGGTCTGGAACTGGTATACGGAAGCGATGTTTGAGGATGTCAAGACCAGCCTGATGGAGACCTACAGCTGTTCTTCGGACAAAGCGGTCGATATGATCTACCACGGCGGGCTTAAAATTTATTCCGCGATGGATTCGGATCTTCAAAGCATTGCGGAAGGGGTATTCAATGGCTCGAAGGCTTTTCCCGCCGCTTATCCGAATCTTCAGGGCGGCTATGTGGCGATGGACTACAGCGGCCGCGTTCTCTCGGTTGTGGGTGCCAGGGGGAAAAAGGAAAGCAACCGCCTGTTCAATATGGCAACCGATGCCAAGCGCCAGCCGGGATCCTCGATTAAGCCGCTGGCCGTTTACGGCCCTGCGATCAACGCGGGTCTCATCAATTATTCTTCCCTGGTCAACGACGAGCCGGTCCCGAACTGGAAAGACGGGAAGTCGGGGCCTGCCAACTGGGACAACAAGTATCACGGAATCATTACGGTGGAAAAAGCGCTGGAACAATCTTATAATGCCGCGTCCGTCCAGGTCGACAAGCTCTTGACCCCAAATATCAGTTTTAATTTCCTCAGGGAAAAGCTGGGGTTCACGTCGCTGGAGCCTGCGGACAATACGCTTGCGGCCATGGCCGTCGGCGGGATGACGCAGGGCATTACGGTCGAGGAGATGACCGCCGGCTTTCAGATGTTTGGAAACGGAGGGAAATATTACAAGCCTTATACGTTTTATTATATTGAGGACCATGACGGCAACGTGATCGTTGATAACCGGGACGAAGTGCCGACGCAGGCAATCTCCTCCGTGGCTTCGACGATCGTTCACAAGCTGCTGAATAACGTGATGCAGCATGGGACGGGCATTACCGCCAATATCAGCGGATGGGATGTTTTCGGCAAAACGGGAACAACCAATGATAACAAAGACAGCTGGTTTGTCGGCGGAACCTCCTATGCGGTTGCCGGAGTGTGGACGGGATACAGAACGCCGAAAGTGCTGAACAGCAAGTATGAAACGCCGGTGGCGAAAGCCGTCTGGAAAGCGATTATGACGCAGTACCTCAAAGACAGGGAGAAGAAGAGCTTCGACCTGGATCAAAATGTGATTCCCTATAAATTCTGCGTGGAAAGCGGGCTTTTGGCAAATCCGGGAGTTTGTACCGAGACGAAAACAGGCTGGTATGATAAAAACAATCTCCCTGCAATATGCAGCCTGGATCACGGAACAGCCGGTTCGGAACCGGAGAGTTCCTCTTCGGGGACGGCGTCGCCGGGGTCTTCGGGAGGAAATTCACAGTGGGAATCATCCGCCCCGGAGAGCGGAGAC
Organism: Caproiciproducens sp. NJN-50; assembly: GCF_004103755.1. Lineage (NCBI taxonomy): Bacteria > Bacillati > Bacillota > Clostridia > Eubacteriales > Acutalibacteraceae > Caproiciproducens > Caproiciproducens sp. NJN-50. The sequence goes on from NZ_CP035283.1 coordinate 1,175,446, forward strand.
GTTTCTTCAAAAGCTTCGGAGTCGCATCCGCGGAAGAATACTTCGAAGCCGGAAAATCAACAATGGCGTCAGGACAGCATTACGCCCGGAGGATGAATTTTTATAACAGTCCGGTTGAAACACAGGCCGTTTCATGTTAAACTAGACAGTAAGTTTTATGCATCCGCGCGGTGAAGGGAATTCATTTTTCGAGCCGCAAACAGAAGCGGATGAGAATTTCCTTGCGGCTAATATAGGTAAACAGAGAATTGAAGGGGTGCTGGAAATGGTGGAAATAGCGGTTATGGGTTATGGCACCGTAGGTTCCGGCGTTGTAGAGGTGCTGGATAAACACGCGGAAAGCATCGCCGGGCGCGCCAAGGAACAGATCCATGTAAAATATATTCTTGATTTGAGGGATTTTCCGGGAAGTCCCTATGAGCAGAAATTTGTGAAATCATTTGATCAAATTTTAAATGATTCCAATGTCAAAATTGTAGTAGAGGTCCTGGGCGGGTTGCATCCGGCCTTTGATTATGTGAAGGCCTGCCTTGAAAATGGAAAGAGCGTTGTGACTTCCAATAAGGAACTGGTTGCCGCAAAGGGAGCGGAGCTGCTGAAAATCGCGCAGAAAAACAATCTGAACTTTTTGTTTGAGGCCAGCGTCGGCGGCGGTATCCCGATCATCCGCCCGATCAGCCAATGCCTTGCGGCGAACGAGGTGGTCGAGATTGCGGGAATTCTGAACGGGACCACCAATTTTATTCTGACCAAAATGATCCGGGAAAAAACCACTTTGGCCGACACGCTCGCACTTGCGCAGAGACTGGGTTATGCGGAGCGCAATCCCGCCGCCGACATCGAGGGGCTGGACGCCTGCAGAAAAATATGCATTCTGGCATCTCTTGCCTATGGGAAACATGTTTATCCGGAACAGGTACATACGGAGGGAATTTCAGGAATCCGTCTCGAGGATATTGAGTACGCCGCCGCCTGGGGCGGCGTCATCAAGCTGATCGGGCAGGTCAGAATGATGGAAAACGGGAAAATACAGATTATTGTCTGCCCGATGTTTCTGTCGAGGGACAGTCAGCTTGCCAACGTGGACGATGTTTTCAACGGCATCCTGGTGCGCGGCGATTCCACCGGGGATGTGGTCTTCTATGGGAAAGGCGCCGGCAAGTTCCCAACCGCCAGCGCGGTTGTCGCCGATGTGATCGATTGCGTCAAGCATTTTAAGGCACGGAAATATCTTTTCTGGGACGACGGTTCTCCGGATTATGTGGAGAGCTATCTCGACAACCGCGTGTCTCTGTTTGTGCGTGCTTCGACGGACCACGAAACACTGGCGTTTCAGAATGTTGAAAACAAACTTGGTCCGGTAACCCGCTTGTTCCGCGGAGCGCGGGAACCGGGAGAAATTGCTTTTGTGACAAGAAAGGCTCCGGAAAGAGAAATACGGCAGGGTCTCCGGGACCTGTCCGGATTGGGAGTCCAGATACAAAATGTGGTCCGGATCGGCGAACTGTAAAAAATGTGAGGTTGTTATGATATGATACGCATACAGGTTCCGGCGACAAGCGCCAACCTTGGCTCCGGCTTTGATTCCCTTGGCATTGCTTTGACGATGTATAATCAGGTCTGGATGGAAGAATCGGATGCGATTGATATTTCATGCAAGGATGACGTTGTTGTTCCGACTGACGAGACGAACCTGATTTACTGGGCTGCGAAACGCCTGTACGATCTGTGCGGCCACAAGCTGCCCGGAATGAGAATTATCCAGTTGAATAATATCCCGATGGCGCGCGGGCTCGGCAGCAGTTCCGCCTGTATTGTGGCGGGAATCCTGGGGGCAAACCGCATGCTCGGCAGCCCGCTGGGCCGTCAGGACCTGATTAATCTGGCCGCTCAGATTGAAGGCCATCCCGACAATACCACGCCGGCGATCGAGGGCGGGCTGGCGGCCTCGGCGATTGAGGCCGGACGCGTTTACAGCGTGAGCGTTCCGGTTTCCGAAAAGATCCGCTTTGCGCTGTTTATACCGCCGTTTGAACTCAAGACGGAAATGGCGCGTTCCGTACTGCCGGCGGAATATTCCAGAAGCGACGCGGTATACAACCTGTCCCGTTCCGCGCTGATGGCGGCGTCCCTGTTCTCCGGCCGTCTGGAGAATCTGCGCGTCGCCGTCCAGGACAAAATCCACCAGCCCTACCGCTCCGGCCTGATCGAACATCTCGACGACGTGTTCCGCCTGAGCTATGAGCTCGGTTCTCTCGGGACCTATATCAGCGGCGCGGGCCCCACCATTATCTCGATGATTCCGGCGGACGGGGCCGACGCCTTTTCCAAATATGCCCTTGCGCGGCTTCAGGAAAAAGAGATTGACGGCTGGCAGGTTCAGATCCTGACGACTGACCCGCAGGGCGCGATGATTTCAATCGAATAACATGCTTATTAGGAGGACGGAGCCTTATGAGTCTGATTGTCCAGAAATTCGGCGGCAGCTCAGTTGCAAACGCGGAGCGGGTTTTCAATGTGGCTGACATTGTGACCAAAACCTATGCGAAAGGGAACGATGTGATCGTTGTGGTTTCCGCTCAGGGGGACACCACGGATGATTTGATCGGAAAAGCGCATGAAATCAATCCGAATGCCTCACGGCGCGAGATGGATGTGCTGTTGACGACCGGCGAGCAGATGTCGGCGTCGCTGATGGCGATGGCGATTGAAAAACTTGGTTATCCGGTGGTTTCCCTCTTGGGGTGGCAGGCCGGATTCCGCACCAGCGCCGCTTATGGAAGCGCGAGGATTAAGAGGATTATTCCCGTAAGAATCCAGAAGGAGCTGGATAAAAAAAATATCGTCGTTGTGACCGGCTTTCAGGGAATCAATCGCTACAACGATATGACGACGCTGGGCCGCGGCGGTTCAGACACAAGCGCGGTCGCCATCGCGGCGGCGATGAACGCGGACCTGTGCCAGATTTATACGGATGTTGAAGGTGTGTTTACCGCGGATCCCCGCAAGGTGAAAAACGCGAGAAAACTCGACGTGATTTCCTACGACGAAATGCTGGAGCTCGCGTCGCTTGGCGCGCAGGTGCTGAACAACCGCTCCGTTGAAATGGCAAAGCGCTACGGGATTGAACTTGAAGTGCTTTCCAGTATGACAAGAAAGCCCGGTACAATTGTTAAGGAGGCTACGAAAGTGGAGAAAATGTTGATTACCGGTGTCGCGAAGGACGAGGATGTCGCCCGCGTGTCTATTATAGGAGTACCGGACAGACCTGGTCTCGCCTTTAAAATCTTTTCTAAGATTGCTGCGAAAAACATCAATATCGATATTATTCTCCAGTCGGTTGGCCGGAACGGGACCAAGGATATCACTTTTACGGTCCACCGCGCGGACTTAAAGGAAACCGTTGCGATTCTAAACGCTTATGTGGAACTGATCGGAGCGACGTCGGTTGTCTATGATGAGGATGTTGCCAAGGTTTCTATCGTCGGAGCCGGGATGGAGACGCACTCCGGTACGGCCGCCAGCATGTTTGAGGCGCTGTATGCGGCGGATATCAACATCCATATGATTTCCACCAGTGAAATCAAGATCTCCGTCCTGATCGACCGGGCGGATGCGGATAAGGCGGTAGCGGCGATCCATGACCGCTTTTTCAGCGAGGGAGAGGACAATGATTAGATCTGTTTGAAAGTAAAAAAGAAGACCGTCCGCCGGTTTTTCAGGGCGGACGGTGTTGTGCCGAACACTGGAGGTGCATTTTTCCCCTTGCATTTCCAGGACGGATGTGCTAAAATAAATACTGTTGTTTCCGGGTGTGGCGCAGTTGGTAGCGCGCTAGACTGGGGGTCTAGAGGCCGCAAGTTCAAGTCTTGTCACTCGGACCACTATCAGAGTCGTCGAATTTGACGGCTCTATTTTCTTTTGCAGCTTCAGCGCAAAGAACCACCAGCTTTGCTGGTGGGATAAGAATCTTTAGATACAAGAAAATCTCCTTTTGTTAGAATAGATGCAGGTTTGCCAACCGCATTACCAACAAAAGGAGATTTTGTCATGAAAGACATACAAAGTTTATCACATTCAAAGTGGAGATGCCAGTATCATATTGTATTTGCTCCAAAATATCGCAGAAGAGAAATATATGGGCAGATAAAAGCAGATATAGGCAAGATTTTAAGGAAGCTGTGTGAGCAGAAGGGAGTGGAAATCATCGAAGCTGAGGCGTGTCCAGACCACATTCACATGCTGGTAAGCATTCCGCCGAATCTCAGTGTGGCACAATTCATGGGCTATCTCAAAGGGAAGAGCAGCCTGATGATATTCGATAGGCATGCAAATTTGAAGTATAAGTATGGAACGCGACATTTTTGGTGCCGTGGCTATTTTGTAGACACAGTGGGTCGTAACAAGAAAGCAATTGAAGAATATATCAAAAATCAATTGCAGGAAGATATTGCCTCAGATCAAATAAGTTTCAAAGAGTATATTGACCCGTTTACGGGTAGCAAGGAATCAAAGGCATAAAAGAAGGCCGCTTTAGCGGCGGCCTGTAAAAGTAATGCGGTTGGTAACCTATTTCAGTGCGTCTTGAGACGCGCGCCAGTACTATGCCCTTTCAGGGCTTGTGCATACCACGCGTTCAACGCGTGGTTTTGATTTCTCGGATTTTCTTCGGCTTACTCGCTAAAGCTGCCTTATTTGATAAATAAATGCTGTAAGAACACTCGAAGCCATTTACATAAAAATATTTTAAAACTTTGTGAATAGTTGCATTAAATAGGGAAATATCTGACTGAATACCGCCTATAAGTAGAAGATGTTTTTAGGAGGTAGTTCAATGACGGAAGAAAATTATAAGTATCGAACAAGTCCTCTTTTCCTTCGCGATCAGTTCAAAGGGAAAGGGAAACTGCAAATTCCGGTTATTCCTAAATTTCAAATTCGATCAGACGATGTCAACGATTTGCTTCTTATTGGATTTGATAAAATCAGCACAAATTATACAAAGCATTTCAGCCGAATGGTTCATTTCTTCCTGTATGATTATAAATTTGAGCGTGTCTGGAAAAATCCCGATACCGATCTGGAAAAGCTAAAACACTATCGTGCGGTGCTCTCTCCTGATTTCAGTATGTATGTCGAAATGGCACCCGTTTTGCAGCTTTACAATATGTTCCGGAATCGCTGGTGTGGCGCTTACTTTGCGTCAAAGGGAATCCGCGTCGTTCCAACCGTTAGCTGGGGAGACGAGAATACGTTTGAGTTCTGCTTCGACGGAATCGAAAAAGCTCAACGGTAGCGGTGTCCACTTATATGGTGTCGGAACACGACAACCGCCAGGACCAGAAAGAGTTTTTCCTAAAGGGCTATAACGAGATGCTCCGCCGGATCGAACTGGAAAAAATAATCTGCTACAATACGCCATTCCCCGAGATGCAGGGCGATATTGTGTTTGTCGACTATGAACTAAGCTCGTGGAGATATATGGGCGACGACCCGTACACGCCGTCCATATATGCGAAATACATCTGCGGGGAGGCACCCCTTCCTGCAGGAAGCAATCTCATTATTAAAAGCGGATATGTTGTAAGTGAGAATGATGAGTACTATAATAACATTATTCAGACTGGAATGGGCAGCGCCTACGGTGGAAAATGGTTTCCGAAAAAAGAAGAAGATAAAAGACTATGGGGAAAGCCTGGAGAAATTAAGCGGGTAACTATTTATGGATACCGTGTAGATGTTAAAATAGGCGAGGATGGAAGAGCAGTGAAAGAGAGACATTATACTGATCACGACCAATCGTGGGCGCATACCAATCCCCACGATCATATTATTCGGTGGGATGGTAAGCGCGGCTCTCCAATTTTTGTAAAACCTGCTATTAATTATAAACCGGAAGATTTCCCTAATGGTGCTCCGGAATTTAAAGAATTTGTGAGAGGATATGTTATGACAGAGACATATGATACTTTAAAAAGCTCTCCTGAAGAATATAAGTTTCATACCATCAGTGAATTCAAATGGTGTCTGCAAGATGGCGGGGAGGTAGAGTTTTCCTTCCACAGCAAAATATATACCATTACCCAACCGAAAAACGGAATTAGTATTTCCGAAGCCAACAAGCAAGAAACTGAAAAAATATGTTCTGATGCAGATGAGGTTATGGAATATTTGGTTGATGGAATTCGTCTGAGGGATATTATTACACAAATTAATGTTTTAGCCCGAACAATTTAGGCGGAGCATCTTTGGGCTCATACGGACCCTCATGATAAAATTATGAAATGGGATTCAAACAATGGAAGACCGGATTTCTCAAATGATGATATTAACTATCCGCCGAAAAAATATCCGAACGGAGCGCCTGAATTTAAATTTTATAAATATAAAGGAGAGATGCCTATGAAGTTGACGGTTAACGGAGATGCCTATCAGTTCAAAACTCTGAGTGAATTTAAAAGCAGTATGTCAAGAGGCGGAGACGTGAAGTTTGAGTGGAAAGGAACTGACTACACCATCAGTTCCGTCTGGCCGAACGGAAAAATGAAATTTTCGGCTGGTCCGTGTACCCGCGTAGAAAAAGACTGTACAGTTTACGATACCATCGATGAACTTTTGGAATATAAAGTGGGCGGCGACCGTTTGCGGGATATTATTACGCAGGCAGAAATTATTGACAGGACATTATGACAGTTTCCTATCTGGAAAAGATGAACCATTGTCGCGCCGCTATTCCGAATTTCAGTATATATGTAGAAATGACCTTCGCGCAGCTTTATGTGTGCTTTTTGGTGTAAATACTCCTTGCAGATTGCCCGCAAACCGTTGATATTACTGGATTTCTCCAAGTCCTATAATTTCACTCCGACCAGTAAAAAACCGCATGAGATAGCCAAAAATCGGTTATCGAGTGCGGCTTTTCTTTTTGCCTTGATTTTCTGTTAAGTACATTAAAGTACATATAAACACAGAAAAGTGTCGTAAAAACGTCGTACGACTATCGCAAAAAATAAAGGCTGTCACCAGTCCATCTTCATCGATTTTTTGATTGTCTCGGTATCATTTTCCACATAAATCTTTGTTGTAATTAAGACATTGGCATGACCCATCAATTTTGAAATAGTATAGATGTCCGTCCCGGCCTTGTAAAGCAATGTTCCGTAGGTGTGCCGCAGCCTCGTGCGGATCCGCTATAAGGCCGCGGCGCAGGGATTCCGATTTCCGGATGATGCGCAGGTGGTCGTCCAAATTACGGCCCGATTCCCGATTCCGGCCAGCAAGAGCAAAAAGGTGCGGTTCGCAATGCTGGCAGGACAGATCAAGCCGGCGAAGAAGCCGGACTGCGACAACATCGTGAAAATCGTCTGCGACGCGCTGAACGGATTCGCCTACAAGGACGATGCCCAGGTTGTCCTGGCGCAGGTGGCGAAGGAATATACCGACGAGCCGCGGACGGATGTCAGCCTGTGGGAGGTGTGATAGCACCATGAAAGCCCATATCCCGGCTGCAGCATACCTGACACGCCGCCAGAAACAAATCGTCCGTGAGTACGATTCAAACACCCAGAACGAGAATTTTACCCGCTACATAAAGCTTTCCGCCGTAGTGCTGCATACAAAATTTGGCTTTGGGCATGACCGGGTAGCCGATTTTCTCGGAGCAATTTCGGCGGCGGCCGAGGCGGCGGAAAAAGACGAAATCTTCTGGAAGCACATTGACGACGCTGTGATCGACGAAATGAAAATGCCGTTTGACCGCGAGAATTACGAGAAGGTGGACAAATAATTTCTATTTTGAAAAATAATTAACTGAATAGCCTGCTGCTATTTAATTATAAACCAGTTTGAAATAATTAAATAGACGCGAAAAAACCAGTACTGATGCGGATCTATGGCGTTCTCCAAATAAAATGAAAGCCGCTTGAAATTAATTCAAACGGTTTTGATGCGAAAACAAATTTACTTTTATCTCATTATGTACTTCAGGCCCTCAACATCAATGTGTTTTTTTTATTTTCAATATCATGCTTATCTGTTTTTTCTTTCTTTGAACAACGCTTCAAAATTAAAAGAATAATTTGGACGGTTAAGCTTGGAATTGTATTATTCAAAAGCAAATCGGAATTTCTCTGAAAATATTCAATTACATTATGTAATATCCCCATCAGCAATCACCCTAAAATAGCCTTCTCGGAAAATTGCAATTTATGTAAAGGGGCGTGAAACTATGTACGTAAATCCGTTCTGGATGGGAGTTCTGGTGACGGTCGTAGTCGAACTTGTCGCAATGATCGTGTTCGCGGCGGTGAGAGGAGCAAGGAAATGAAAGCTATTACAATCTGGCAGCCGTGGGCCTCATTGTTGGCCTGCGGCGCAAAGCAGTTTGAAACCCGAGGCTGGGCAACGTCATACCGTGGACCAATCGCAATTCACGCGGCAGAAATCAGTATTCCGCACGTCCTCAAGCAGCTTTTTCCCCTTGGAGAGTGGGATTATTCGCCTGACCATGAAGCAAAAACAAGATTTTTGAATGCGGTCGGAAACACCCTCCTGATGCCTATGGATGCACTTCCACTGGGCGCAGTCATAGCAACGGGCGAATTGGTAGCATGCCATAGGATTGTATGTCATGGAGGGCGCGGAATATCAGAGGATGACCCAGGATGGCTCGAAACGGATCGCGGCATTTATGAACCGATAGATCAGGAACTGCTTTTCGGCGACTGGACTCCGGGACGGTATGCTTGGGAGATTGCAAACGTACACATGCTTCCAAAACCGATCCCCGCAAAAGGAAAGCAAAGGCTCTGGAACTGTGATGTCGCTTAATGAAAAAGCGGAAAGCAGAATGCACTTTCCGCTTCTCGCTTTAACGCTTCGTATTAGGGCCAAGGGAGACTTTTCTGACGTTGTGACTGTCGTTTTGATTTCTCACATGAGATGATTGCTGCTTTGGGTTCTCGGTGCCTTCGGCGTTGCTCTTTGGATCAACCTTTTTCTTTTCGTTTTTCATTGCATTTCACCTCAGATTGTATCAATATCTGTTACCGGGATAGTATGACCCGGAATGATCGATTTACACGAAAGGATGATGGTACCATGACGGCCAACGAAGTGAAGAATCTGCTGAAGATCTACTACGACATCCCGGCTATGATTTCCGCCGAGTTCGCCACCATCCGCAACTGTGAAACGGAAAAAAATGGAATCTCGCTGCCGTCCGTCAATCTCTCGGGGCTGCCGGGCGGCAAAGGCTTGACCGGAGACCGCACGGCCTCCATGGCGCTGGCGAACCAAGAACGCTATTATGATGAAGAGATCAAAGCCTGCTCCCGCCGCATCGCGGAGCTGAGAGATGCAAGAAATTGGCTCGGCGTCGCCCTGGGGAAGCTGGACCAGACAGACCGATACATATTGGAACTGCGGTACATGGGCGATCCGAAGAACCGGAAATATCGCCGCCGGCCGGAATGGAAAGAAATTGCGGATAAAGTAGAACTCAGTGAAAGCCAGACGCGGGAGCGCGTGCGGATTGCCCTTCTGAAACTGATGATACAGGCCGATCAAATCGTTCTTCCAGGCATGATACGCTGAAAAACCGGCGCTTTCCGGCGGTTTCCAGCGGAAACCAGCGTTTCCCATCGCTTTTATTGTGCTAAGATATAATCAGCGAAATTGAGTATAAGAGGAATCCATATTTCACTTCCCTCTCAAAGCGTCGCCTATGCCAACGGGCGGCGCAGATATGCGCCACACTTTGATGTGACTTGGGGAACATTACACCAGCAGCGTCGGAATACTGACGAAAGGCTGGTGTGTGGCGCGGTTCAAATCCGCGGTGGCGCACTACATGCTCTCCGGACGGCTTGTCAGGCTGTATCGATCCACCCGAGGCGCACGGTTCCGGCGGGCGCGCTTGAATATTTCAGCGTTTCGCTTCGGCGGTGCGCTTTTTAGTTGCCTTATTTGACAGATACGCCGGAATGTGTTATTATTACCAAGTTGGAAGTATCCAACAAGCCTATCTTTTCATGCTAAGCCGAAGGCGTTTATTCGGTGTTAAGACCATTCTGAGCTGTTTCTATTGGTCGGAACAAAAGCAGGTATAGCAGTCGATTACCCGGGCGTTACGCGGGACAAAATATTATTGGGCATCCGCATTTAAGCGGGTGCCTTTTCTGTTGGGACGACCTTCGGGCCGTCCATTTTCATGCCTTTACCCCGTACATTTCGAACGTCCCTAGGTTTGTATTGACGGTTCCTTTCAAGGCGTTTCCCTCTATGGCTCCTTTGGCTGTGTACTGGACGTTGAAGAACCCTGCATTGAAGACTCCCGAGAATTTAAAGGCATCTCCATCTGCTTTTCCATTTCTGAAATTGCTTGTATCTCCCATTGCATGTATAGACCCGTTTAAGACTCCGTTGCGATCCGTAAAAACCACGGTTCCCTTTTTGGGTCCAAACGGAGTAACCAAAGTGACGTTATAAGTTCCGTTCATTATTCTCACCGCTTTCATAAGGCTAATTTACTATATGCCAATTAAGAATGGATGGTTGCAATTTATTGTAAATCATCCTTTTTCATGCCTAAAAGCGGGGAGATACCCATGAAATATCATTACCGGCCGGCTTTCAATGCCCGCGTCTACGGGCCGGCTGAGGCAAGAGCGGATCGATATTGGGAAAATAGATTGCGAGGTGGTGGGCGATGTGGCGAAAGGAAAGTATCAGAAGTGGCTGACGCCGGATGGCCTTACACTTCTAAAAGCATGGGTCCGTGATGGTCTTACCGATGAGCAGATCGCTCACAATATCGGTGTTTCTCGCAAAACTCTTTCAGCGTGGAAAGTAAGCCTAAGCAGCGCGGCATGCCGATCCGGCACTTCACCGGACAATGCGCGGAGGTGGAGTAAAATGCCTGAGTATAAGCCGCTCCATATTTGCAAATGGGACTTGCTGCAGCACGCCGTATCTGTCGGAGGAACTGTTGCAGCGGGCGTTTGTCGAGGCGTTCAACCGGGTTATTGAAAACAAAGACCAGATCGTCGAGGATTTTGATTCGATTATTGCAGTTCTGGTGGATACCACCGCGCTCGATAAGGAAAGCGTGAGATTGCGGGATGAATGCGCGGTCGTCATGGAACTAATCCGCAAATGTGTGGAAGAAAACGCCCATTCCGCAATGGATCAGGATGAATACCAAGAACGGTAGACGGTGGAAGATATCTGACAACTACTCCGACTTGGGATCATATTGCGCTTGATAGTTATCATCACAATCATTTAGCGTTCAAGTATTTTATTGAAGGATCCATATCTTATCTTCTACACTTATATTTGCTAGATGACGAAAGCGAAGAAGCTTGTTCTGCTCGAAGAAAGTTTTTAGAAGTCGTGCTCATCTTTCATTCAGAGAAGGAGAAAGAAGACTTCCGTTACTATGTTGACAATAATAAGCCATCATTTTTGTCCCGTGTCGCAGATAATCAAAAAGAATGTGCATGGCATGTGAGAGGCGAAAAAGAGCCTGCTCAAAGTGCATTAGTAAAGGAAATTGCGACAGGGGTTACCTTAAATCAAATGCTACAAGAGTTTCGTGAAAGTGTATTTTAAGTTATACAGATAAAGGATCAAAGATGTCGTTTCTCGCCTCGATTACTAAATAGTGGCCATAAAATCAGAATGATATGTCTATTACGTAAAGGGAGGATATCAATGGATGGAAAATATTTGCCTAAATCCGAATTTGATTCTGCAAATCATGCACTTGAGAGTATATTAAATGAACCTGTAGAAGATATAGATTTAACAGATATGATCCCCCTGCCTCTGATGTATCCGACTCAAATAAAGTGTTTAAAGGGAAGTTATCTATCCTTTTTGTTGATATGAGAAAATCCACGGATTTAACCGATGAATTGAAAGCAAAACGGATGGTCAAGGTTTATCGTGCTTTTATTCGCATGGCTATTCAAGCAATCCGTTATTCCGGTGGGTTTACGCGACAGTTTGCGGGCGATGGGATCATGGGCGTTTTTCAAGATAGTATAGATGAAAAATCACTTTTGAATTCGTCTCAAAAAGCTGTTAATGCAGCGAGATACATACAAACATTAATTGATTATTGCTTGAATCCTGCACTAAAACGGAAATTTGGTGATATTTGTATTGGTTGCGGAATAGGCATATGCACCGGGAATATCATGATTACCAAAGTTGGTATGCGTGGAAAAGAATCAAATGATACAGAAGAGAATGAGACAGGGATTGTCTGGGTTGGGTCAACTACCAATTACGCAAGTCGTTACTGTAGCCTAGCTAAACCTCGTGAAATTTTTATAGATGAAAAAACATACAACGGTATCGAAAAAAAAGAGATTTGGAACAAGATTTGCCGTGCAAAGGGGAATAAAGCTTTTACTGGATACGCCGTAACCGAATATTATTTGGAATTATCAGAAGATATTGCGCAAGAAGCTGTAAAGTCAGAAGAACAGCTGGATCCTGAAAGTACGTTTATACAGAATATTTTTGATGAGACGCAAGAAAAGGCTTTATTACTAGTAGACGAAATCAGTAAAAAGTCCGCAGAACTGTCAGTAGCATTGGAGAATCTGAAAAAGCGTGAGAGTCAAGTTTCAAGTAGTGAAAAAATTCTATCTCAAGAGCGTGATCGTCTACAACAGTGGCAGCAACGTTTGGATGCTAAGCAAGTCGCCGTGGACGAAAAGGAAACTGACAACAAGCAAAATGAATACAAAATATTTTACAATTTATTTGCGAAAACTTATTGTAAGGATGGAATAATCAAAGCGGTCGGAAAAGACTATTGGACTGAACTTATTGAAAAAATGTATGCATTGGGAAGTAATATAGGTAAATCGCAGCTTCAAGTAAAAATTGATTTGTACTGTTATTTAGTTGACATATATATGTGCTTTGACATGTACGAAGAAGCGTATGAAGCCCTTTGCATTCAAGCAGAATATTCAAGTTGGTTAAACTCATCTGTTGTTGAAAATGTTGTACGCAAATCAGAACACTGGGCGAAATTGAAGGAAATCTTTGAAAAACGTGTTTATGAAAGAAAAGATTATCAAGAAGCTTTACAGAAACTTAAATCAATGGGGTATTAAGGATGGAAAACAAACGAAGTCGAGAAGAACTGAATGAGGTACTTGATCGCAACACTGCATGGATTGAAAATTGCGATTCAAAAACTTCCATCATTTTAGGTGGGATAGGTGTCATTGTCGGAATCTTGCTGGCATCCGATTATATAGGCAAATTTAAAGAGATAAATAAATATATGGTTGACAATACAGGATTTTGGACCGTGCTTTACCTTATAGTTTGGCTTTTCTCTATATTCGGTATTTTGGTAGGATGTGTGTTTCTGATTTATGTTTTGATTTCCAAAATTAACCCGAATGAGTTTTCGAATAAGGGAATAAAAGCGGATTCTCTTATTTATTTTTCAACAATCGCCCAGTTTAAATCCTATAACGACTATAGGCAGAAGCTCAACAAATATGATACTACGGAATTGAATGATGATATAACCTCTCAAATATATATCTGTTCCTTGATTTGCAAAAGAAAATTCATGTTTTATAAGGCGGGTTTAACTACATCATTATCGAGTTTCACTTTGTTCGTATTGATGACTATTATTGGACTTTTTATAGTTTAGAACATTTACACTAAGACAGTCTATATCAGGCCATTTAATTAAAAGTGTGCACCCCTTTGGCAATTGCACCCATTGAAATCAAAGAGGCACCCATTCGCTGTTGATTAGAAACGAATGTGAAATTGCCTCGATATTACCGTTATTAGACATCGAAAGACCGACGATTTTGAATCGTCGGTCTTTCGTTTTGTCTGTATTCATGCGGGATTGAGGGCTTTGCGCACGTCTAAAGTCCTATAATTACACTCGAAAGCAAAATTGAGTGACAGGACTATGCTAGATGATATAATTAACGATGCGTGAAATGTAAAATTCTAATACATAGTTATTAGTTCTAGCCCCATATTGGTTGGGGAGTACTTTAATGCAACTAATACTTTACGCATTTTGCCTTCCAATGTTTTTAATTCCAGAGAGATATTGAATTTGGGAACATTATATTCCTCTAAATACTCTAGGTTGTAAAAATAGCTCTTTCGGATGCAATTCTTTATCAAATGTGCCAATTCTTCTGTGGAATAATCTTGAAGGCCCAATTTCTCCATAATAGCTGCTTTCTTTTCTTTTAAATATAGCAACTTCTTCTCAAGGCTGATACAGGCAGCTCAAAGGCCGAAGTTATATTAGAATATATAGCATTCATTGAATATTTCAAATCCTCCGGGTCTGCGAAGAGCGCTTCAATTTTATACGATAGAAAGAGCCCGAAATACATATCATTTATACTTTTTACGGAGAATCCAAAGTCTTCAAAATCGTAACCGCAATTATTTACGTTTTCTGCATCGTCTCTATCAGCTTCATGTTGAAGTATCATTGTATCTTTATACTTAATTCCTAGATTAACCAAAGAGTATGCCAAAATTGTTTTCAATCTGCTAGAAAAGGTCATATTAACATATCCCACAAAAAAAGCTAAATTACTCAACGCATCAATAATGGCTTCGAATTGTGCATTTGACAAGTTATTGATGTAAATTACATAGTATTGAGTAGGATGCTTAAAAATAGTGGAATGGAATTGTACTAAGTTTTCAAAGACAATTTCTTCACTGATTCCTAATGGAATTGTGTCTGCTATAATATCTCCACAAAGAACACTATATGTACTTTCCTTGTTTAATGCTGGCAATATACTTTGAAAGGCCACATTCCCATACCAATTGCTTTGAATTAAAGTACTGTCGAAAATGAAAGCCACTTCTTTTTTATCCTTATGCACGGGAGTTAACGCTAATTTTAATTTCGAATATTCTATTCCTTTGGCCTGCAACTTCTTCTTCAGTTCTACAAATTCGCTAAGAATGACCTTGGCACATTGATCATTAGTTAGATTAAAAGTATTAACTATGACAGGAAGTAGAACATTTCCTCTTGCATCAAGTGTAAAAATCATATGTCTTCTCCTTACATCTAGGGGTCCTAGATTCAGTTTATTCTATTATATCACAACCTGAATAAAGAAAATAAGTTAATAAATTCTATATTTTTGTAAGTACCGCTTGTCGACTGCCTGCAAACCATTGGTATTGCTGGACTTATCCAAGTCCTATAATTACACTCGGAAGTAAAATTGAGTGACAGGATTTATTAACAATGGTATAATTATTATAAAAAGAATTAATTACAGGTTGTATGATTAATGAAATGCTTGTTCTGTAAGTGATGTTTATTGCTTACTAAAAATTTTAAGATATTAGGAAGTGGCAGTGCGATGGAAAAACGTATTTTCCTTTCTTACAACTGGAATGACACTAAGGACGTAAATCGTCTTGATAATTTATTTTCCCGATTCCAGATCCATCTGACGCGAGACATCCGTGATTTAAAATACAATGCTAATATCCATAATTTTATGGATGGCATAAGAAAGCACGATAAACTAATATTATACGTAAGTGATTCCTATTTGCGATCAGTTAACTGTATGTATGAAGCCTCACAAGGGACATGCAAGGAAAAGTTCTAATTATTCTCAAAAATGGCACACGATTATTCAGCATCAATGATAAAAAGGAGCTGATCGATTATTGGCAAAAAAAGTACCAAGAAATTCTACAAATGGATTCATGCCTCTTTCAACAGGAGATTATTGACACTGGAATAGCCTGTAATTTCATTGGTGCGTTTATTGATTTCATAAAACGAGATAACCGTATGAATGAAGAAGGGCTAGACTTTGACACCCTATTAGATAGCTTGGGTGTGGAAAAATCTTTTCCGACTATTGTAACTAAAACAGTATTTGACTGGATAGCACAATATCCTGAAGCAAAACTGTTTGATGTTTTGGAGTTAATCAACGACCTGTACAACTCGGCAGACATCTGTTTTTCCGAATTTCCTAACATACCAGATGATGAAACCCATTATATATTCCGAGAAGTCCAGTTTGAACGCGACATTAATGGCATAAACCTGCTTTTATTTATTACTGACAAAAAATCTGGCGAGGACAAATCTATTATCTATCCACATTTGGTTGCTATTGAAGAAAATAGTATTCGGAGTGATCGACATGCCAAATATTATCTTGAATGCGAGAACCCATCCCAAAAACAACGATATCGTGAAATATCTAGTTCATGTGGGGTTGTAGATAGCAAGTCCTATAAGGACACTCCTGCTATTGTCTTCACATCTTTTTATAGACTTTCTTTTGTTGTCCTGTTACAATAAAAGTATATTTTCTAATCTGTATGAAAGGTGGATGTCATGTTTCAAACTGCTCCTGGAGTGACAATTCCATTCTCCAATAAGATTTTGGAAGAATATCAGATATTTGAAGGAGAATCCATTTGCGCTAATGTTAGCTATGAAAAACTATCAGCTTTAGTCACCAATTTTTATCAAGCACTTCCTGAGCCATTGTTTTTGGTGATGCAATTGCCGCTGTCAATTGATGAAGAAAACAAAATGGGATTTGAGGAAATCCTTCACCAAGAAGTACTGTATCTTGACGGGCAAACACAAAGTCAAATCGATACAATAATGACTTCATACGGTCAGCTATTATTAAGTGACGGATTATCTCAATTTGCTATTGCATCTCATCAAAGCCACGAAGAGATTTTTATTCAGAAATACAAAGTGGTCTCTATTTATTCGGAGACGCCAGAAAGGTATGCCGTCCTGCTAACAAAATATGGTTTACACAAAACTGACCATTTGATAACTGCCTGGGATACTTTTTCAAAAGATTATCCTGGTGAATGTCGCAGAATCTGTATTGAGGGCCTTGACGCCTATAATGTGGCAGATATATTAAAAAAGCAAGGTATGTATCGTGCAAAAATAATTGAAGACTAATATCTATAAAATATATTTATATGAAAAAATATAAATACTGTTTGCCAACCGTCTGCAAAGTCCTATAATTTCACTCCGACCAGAAATTTATCAAGAGCTGTCATATCTTTTGATGCGGCAGTTTTTGATTTTTTTATAATATTTTGAATTTTGCAAAAGTTGCCCTCTGGAAGGCAATTCCTGTAACAAAAGCCTCGTTCAGTGAAAGGATGACAATCCTTATCATAGAAAGGGACATGTAAAATGACGGAAGAAAATTACCAATATCGCACCAGTCTGTTCCTGCTGCGGAATCAATTTATGGGGAAAAACAAGCTCCAAATTCCCGTTATTCCAAAATTTCAGGCTCAGAAAGACGACTTTGATAATTTGAGGCTGATCGGCTTCGATAAAACAAAACTGGAGAACACCAGTCACCTTGACCGCATGGTTCATTTTTTTCTATATGACTATAAATTTGAGCGTGTCTGGAAGAATCCCGATACCGATTTGGAAAAGCTGAAACGCTATCGCGCAGTGCTTTCCCCCGATTTCAGCATGTACGTCGAAATGGCGCCTGTTTTGCAGCTTTATAATACCTTTCGGAACCGCTGGTGCGGCGCCTATTTTGCGTCAAAGGGAATTCGCGTCGTGCCGACCGTCAACTGGGGAAGTGAGAACACGTTTGAGTTCTGCTTTGACGGGATCGAAAAAGGTTCCGTAGTTGCGGTGTCAACCTATATGGTGTCGGCGCATGACAACCGGCAAGATCAGAAAGAGTTCTTCCTCAAGGGTTATAACGAGATGCTCCGCCGGATCGAACCGGAGAAAATCATCTGTTATAACGAACCGTTCCCTGAAATGCAGGGCAATATTGTGTTTGTCGACTATGAGCTGAGCTCGTGGAAATACATGAACGACGATCCGTATGTACCGTCCAAATACGCGGAATACATCTGCGGGGAGGAACTGCTTCTGGCAGGGAGCAATCTCATTATCAAAAGCGGATATGTTGTAAGTAAGAATGATGAGCACTATAATAGTATTATTCAGACTGGAATGGGCAGCGCCTACGGGGGAAAATGGAGACCGGACCCAAACAAGCCGGGCAATCAACGCCTTGTCGGCAATCCGGGTGACAAAAATAAAGATGGATACAGGGAGACACATATAGGTGATAATGGGTTAGGCGACAGAGAACGCCATAATACAGATCACGGCAACCCCAAAGCCCATACGAATCCTCACGATCATATCATAACGTGGGAAAACAATCATCCGAATTTCAGTGCCCAGATCAATTACCCGGACGGCGCTCCGGAATTCAAAAAATACGGAGGTTATTTTTATATGGGCGGAAAGATCATTCAGGGGAGCACACCGGAACAGAATCGCTTTGTCAGTATCAGTGATTTCAAGTGGTGTATGAGTTGCGGCGGCGAAGTGGAATTTGATTGGGCTGGTCAAAAATACGGTGTTTCTCATATGAAAGGAAAGATCATCATCTATCTTTACAACCAGCCTGATACGACGAGATATTTTAGCACCGCAGATGATGCCCTGGAATACATGGTCGGTAAAAACAGGCTGCGGGATGTGATTACGCAAGTGATGGTAATTGACAGAACAATATAGCCGAGGTGTAAGTGTAAATGCTACTTGCAGAATGCCTGTAAACCATTGGTGTTACTGAACTTTTCCAAGTCCTATAATTTCACTCCGACCATATAGCGAGAAGCCGATTTCTGTAAAAAGAAGTCGGCTTCTCGCTATTATATGGTTTAATCATTCATCAGCAGATCTTTTACATCCCGCCGCATGCTCAGCGGCGTGCTTTTTGGGGGCTTGCCCACGCGGAAAAGCATCTGGACGGTACCATTGTCCGGCGCATAAGCTTGTTTGAGGCCGTTGTAGGGGCCTTCCATCTCCGGATATTCCTCCAGAGCCTGGCTGAGCGGCTGCATGGCGAGCCCGAGCGTGTGTCCCTTCAGCACAAGCCCGCTGTACAGCATCCCGCTCTTTACCTGTGTGATCCGGCTATTGTCGGCCGTTATGATCATTGCATAAGCGGGAGTGTGATCGACCGAAGTGCGGGTATAGTTAATGAAATTCTGTGATGCGTCCTTTCCGGTATTCAGCAAAGGAAAGAAAGTGACCAGTCCCTGCGTGATATTTTTCATAAAGCCCGTTACGCCCTGTCCTTCCACCGAGTAACCGTAACGGTATTTATTCTTTTCGTACTCGTTGGGCCTGAAGATAGCGTTTGATTCATCCATCACACGGGTGACGCCCGCTTCAATCGTCGCGCTCCGGACGGCGAATCCTCCGATTTTGGAAAGATCGGACTCGTCCTGATAGATCTTTATCGACAATCCGCTTTGCGTCGGAAGAGACGTAAGGGCGTTCACCTGTGCGGCAGTGAGTTTTTCCGGCCCATAGGCTTCCCGGCTGGTATCGGGCAGATACATCTCCTCGTAGAGCGGATCATTTTGAGGCTGCGCTTTTGTGAGAGTGATCCTGGCAACCGGCTTTGTGTCCATGCTGTGGACAAGATTTTCCTCATCATAGTTACCGTCCGGGAAAAGTTCCATGTCGGTGTGCCAACCGCCCTTGTCGCCGGCTACCCGGACGTATTCCAAAAAGGTGCCTTGTGAGATCATAAGCTGCCGGGAATATGGGTCAACCTGATCGGTCCTTCGCGCGCTGTCGGCGTAGAGATAGAACACCATTGGATTTGTTTTGTCGAGCCTGATCGTCCAGGGCTGCATGTTATGGTTGCTCGCCGCAAGCAGCCCATCGGCCGTGAGACGCACCCGCGGGTCGGAAAACTGCGAGGCGTAGTTCCTGGCCCACGGTTCCATATACTTTTTCGGCATGAAAAAACCGCTGGCGATAAAAAGCATCGCAATGACGACAAGACATAAGCCGGCGATACCCGCGATGACAAAGCCCATTCTTTTCAACACCACTTTTCCGTTCATCCCAATGTCGCACCTGCCCCACGTATCGAGCCTATGATCAACTCGAAGGCATCAGAAAGAAAATCGTCCGATTTCGTCTTATGATAATCCATCAGATATCGGCTTTTCTTTTCCCCTGTTATAAAGGTGCCGACCGTGCAGGCCCACAGGATTAAAGCGGTTTTTTCAATCCCGAGTCCGACGCGCAGGCTGCCCTCCGTTACACCACGTTGCAGAGCATGGACGAGGATGCCGAAAATCTGCTCGCCGAGTCGATAGCACTCGTCCTTCGCTTCATTTTCTATACCTGCCTCTTCATCAGGTTCCTTGGTCTCGTACTCCATAATGGCTTTAAAATAATCTTTGTGCTCGACGCTAAACTGAAAAAAAGTGAGAAAGATTAAACGCAATTCTTCAACGGCATCTTGCGGCGCTTTCTCTTGCAGAGTCTTCTTCATCATTTCAATCAGCAGACGATAACCTCTGATCATAATTTCAAAATAAATTTGCTCCTTGCTGTTGAAATAAATGTAAACGGTCCGTTTGCTGTATTCCGCTTCTTTGGCCACTTCGTCCATCGAAGCGTTCTCATAACCTTTTGAAAAGAAAACCTTTTCGGCTGCGTCGATAATATCCTTTTTTTTAATTTTCTTCTCCAGGCGCTTGCGTTCCTCAGAACCCATGCAGGTACCCCCTCCTTCAAATATTCACTGGAGTAAAATGAAGTAAACTAATGGTTTACTTCATTTTATCAGTATTTTGCGGTACTGTCAAGATCCAGCTTTCTGCATCTTTTATGAACTGATTTTTCTAAAAGCAACAGCCCGGTCAGAAGACCGGGCTGTTGCTTTTAACATGTGGCAGCGTAAACCTGCCGGCGTAACCCGGAGAATCTTGATCTATTCGGCCCGCCGGTCCCGCTGATGGCGACCGCTCTTCGTAGTTGAAGCCGGGAGGAGAGAATCTTTTTCATTTTACTTTATTTTTGCAAATGCTTCTTCATATTTTTTTGCGTTTTCAAGTGTGACTGCATTGTCTATGCGAAGCAAATAATTGCCGTTTACATAATAATATTGCGCAAATATAGGAATTGATTTTGAAATTGCTTCACAGTACTCTTTGCGGACCTCGAGGTCGGAGGAGTTATTGAATGTTTCAATGCTGCCGCCGACAGGATCATTGCTGTCGCTTTGATCCACCGTATTATCCGCAAATCTGACTCTGCTGATATACTGATTTGGTCTTCCAAGCAGCTGATTGTCGTCTGTTTCCGCAGTGTAAACGATAATATTGCCGATGGGAAGTCCGCCTTCTTTTAAATTATCAGCAATCTCTTGCGCAGTCAAAGGCTTACTCACGGTAATGACGAAATGCCTCACGGCGGACTGGCCGGGTAAAGTCGTGTAAATCGCCGAAGATGTTCCGGGCGCTCCGGTTGCTTTTACTTTAAAATAGTACACATCGTTTCCACTGGAATCTTTGGTCTTGGCAACGTTCAGCGTTTGCAATACGCTCCCGTCTCCCGCTGCTATTTTGGGATCGGCATGTGTGCCCCGGACCGTAAATTTTACCTGATAGGTTTCGCCCTGCATGCGCGTGAATGGCACTGTGGTGTCACTTTGCACGTAAGGCGAGGATGTGGCGGAAACGGGCGCTCCCAAACACGCGATCGAAAGGGAAAGAGCGAATGCCAGAGAAAGAATTTTTGCTTTTTTCATTTTTTGCCCTCCAATAATTGACATATTTCTCCAGGATGCTAAAATTGGTATTAGAAGATTCCTCCCGGGAATTTTCTGAGCAATACCGCCCTTTTCTGTGCAGGTAGGAGAGGGCGGCTGTTTATATCTAAATGATAGAATTGAATTCGCTGAATGATCCGGATAAATCCATTTTATTATATTTGCTGCCCGGAATAAATTCAAGGGCCGTTTTTTTTTACGTTTGTGGAACGGAGCGAGCCGGTGTTGTACGAATTATTTGTGTCCGGAGAAATCTTATCTCATATTATGATAATAAATCAATGCGAAAAAAGAAATGGGGATTATTATGCCATATAATGATAAAGAATTGCTTGCAAGACTGATCCAATGCGAAGCCGGCGGTGAGGGAGACAATGGAATGTACGGCATGGCTTCCATCCTTGTGAACCGCAGAAACGTCCCGTACGGAGAGTTTTTCCGTATCAGCAATGGGGGAGACATCCGGGCGATTATGGAACAGCCCGGTCAGTTTACCTGCATGAAGACGAGCGTTGGCGGAGCCTATAACACTCAAAACGTTTATAATATGGATCCGGAAGAAATTCATTATGAAATAGCGGACTGGGCGCTTGCCAACAATACGTTCAACGGCGTCGGAAATTCTCTTTTTTATTATAATCCGTACAATCCTACGTGTGCCAGCTATTTTCCGCCTGGCGGAGTCGGCATTATTTACACGAGGATCAACCATCATTGCTTTTACGCACCGACTCAAAAGTACGCAAAAACATAAAAGAGGTGAAAACAAATGAATCAACAGATTCCTGGTTTTAGCGCAAACTATTCGATGCCCGGCCCCTGCGTACCCTGTCAGCAGGCGGGCATGTACAATAATGCAATGACCTTACAGATGCCCGGATATACAAAGTCGGATTCCTCGTCCATGGGGAGCGCCCAGCAAAGTGGGAGCCTTTCGGGAGGCATGCCGATGAACGTCATCCCGTCGGCGGTGCAGCAGCCCGGAATTCAGAGCATGGCGCTCGGCACCGACATGTCGGGTCAGACGTCAGCTCCTGCGGCTCAGGGAACTCCGGCTACCGCTCAGCTGATGCCCATCACGGACACGTCGCAGCCCGCGCCGATGACGGCGGACAGCCTTGAATTCCTGAACGGCTTTTTGAGAACGCAAATCGGAAGAAGAGTGCGGGTCGAGTTTCTGATCGGCACAAATACGTTTACCGATAAGTCGGGCTTGCTGATCGGGGTGGGAGCAAACTATATTCTGCTCCGCGAAGCATCGACGGACGATATCCTGACCTGCGATTTCTTTAATATCAAATTTGTGACGATCTTTTATTGACCATTATGAAATCGGGCCTTCCATTCAGAAAGCCCGATTTTTGCTATAGACAAAGAAACGCATTGTATGACTTTGAGAAAATTTGCATAATCAAAAATAAAAAATTCACTTTAATTATTTAACGCAATCAATATAAATACTTAATTATATTAAATTTTTTATCATATGGAATTGACAACTAGAAAAAATCGTGTATGATAAAGAAAAGAGAAGAAGCAAAATTTTCGATGGCTCCTTAAAAAATTAAATAAATTGGCTTTAACAAGGGCGTTTAAACAATGCATTTTCGTGCTGAGTTTTAGACGCCCTTGTTTTATATTCAAAAATCAGGAGGTCGTGTTATGAACAAAAGGCTAATTGCACTTGCATTGAGCGCTGCGATGATCGCTTCCCTGACCGGATGCCAGTCCGGATCGGGCGGCTCCTCCGCGGCGGGCTCGGCGGCGCCGTCCGCCGCCGCGGAATCGTCCGGCACGGGCAGCGCCGCCGCATCCGGCGAAATTAAAATCGGCGTGGTCCTTCCGCTGACCGGCTCCGTTGCGGCATTCGGCCAGTCCGGCCAGAAAGGGCTTCAGCTTCTGGAGGAGCAGGTCAACAGTTCGGGCGGAATCGGCGGGCAGAACGTAAAGTTCATTTTTTCCGACGACGAGGGGAAACCGGCCACCGCAGTAACCGTCGGGCAGAAGCTGATCAACAGCGACAAGGTCGTTGCCATCGTCGGTCCCCTGACCAGCAACTGTTGCTTATCTCTTGCGCCGATCTGCCAGCAGTACAAAGTTCCGATGGCGACCGGCACCGGCACGAATGAGGCGGTGACGCAGGTCGGCGATTTCATTTTCCGCACCTGCTTTATCGATCCGTTCCAGGGCCAGGTTGTCGCGAAACTTGCCAGCACGGACCTGAAAGCGAAAACCGCCGCGATGCTGTACGACAACGGCAACGACTATTCCAAGGGCCTTGCGAAAAATTTCCAGAAAAGCTTTGAAGCGGCCGGCGGCAAGGTCGTCGGTTCTGAAACCTATCTGACCGGCGACAAGGACTTTAATGCCCAGCTGACCAACATCGCGGCGAAAAATCCAGACGTGATGTTCCTGCCGGATTATTACTCCACGGTCGCGGTGATTGCGAAACAGGCTCGCAGCGCGGGCATCAGGGCGACCTTCCTCGGCGGCGACGGCTGGGATTCCGCGGACCTGTTCTCCATCGGCGGCGACGCGGTCGACGGGGCTTATTTCTCCAACCACTATTCTCCGGACGATACGGCGGATGAGGTGGTCCAGTTCATCAAGGAATTCAAGGCAAAGTACAGCAATGAGGTTCCGGACGCCATGGCTGCCCTGAACTACGACGCGGGCAAGGTCCTGATCCAGTCCATCCAAAAGGCCGGCTCCACGGATGCGGCGGCGATCCAGGGAGCGCTCAAAGCCTATGACGGCACCGTCGTTTCCGGCCATATCAAGTTCAATGAAAGCCGCGACGCAGTCAAATCGGCGGTCATCATCAAGACGGACGGCGGCAAGGAAACCTTCTACACCAAGGTTGAGCCTTAACCTT